>NZ_JAUSWB010000001.1 GCF_030814955.1 Planomicrobium stackebrandtii
AGCAGAAGGACCTAAAAACTTCAGATTCTTTTTTTACTACATAACCTAAACTAAGTAAAAACGAATAAAATCTTAGTTTCTCAACAAGCTGAAAATGGAAACTTGTATAAAAACAAGTTTCCATTTATATTTAAGTCACTATATTTACAGACTTTCGGTTTTTTGTTGCAAGAAATTCTCTGTCGATGTTACTTCGGCATACATACCTTGGAGTGCGCTAACAAACGAATAATGAACTTGTTCGGCTGAAACGACTTTATCTTGATACGATAACTCTCGAGTCGCACAGGCATCTTCGATCAAAGTTGTTTCATAGCCTAAGTCTACAGCAGCACGCACAGTTGCGTCGACGCACATATGTGTCATCATACCCACCACTACCAGCTTGGTTATTCCTTTGTCTTTTAATTGACTCTCCAAGTCTGTTTGCAAAAAGCTGTTCGCAAAATGTTTGACGATGATGCTTTCGTGTTCAAAAGGCTGAACCGCTTCATGTATTTCAATGCCTTCTGTATCCGGAAGAAAGAAGCCCATGGCGGGGTTGCTTGCTATATGCTGAACATGAAAAATGTTTTCTTTCTGATTGTCTCTGAACCACTCGAGAATTTTTGCTGCATTGTTAGCTGCGCTTTCAGGCTTGCTCAGTTCCATTTTTCCGTTTTGAAAATAGTCTTTTTGAATATCAATAATAAGTAAAGCTGTGCTCATATTTTCACCTCATTTTTAATTTTTCCTACACTTTAATGATATACACCTTCGCTATTTAGATACAGAGGCTGGTGAAGAAATTTCGCATTATATTATTTCACCATGAAAGGAATTGACTATGGAACTTAACGATATTGATTTTCAAATCCTACGCTTGCTGTCTGAAAACTCACGAATTCAATGGAAAGACTTGGGTGAGCAGATTCATATGACGGGCCAAGCTGTTGGTCATCGTATCAAAAAGTTGGAAGACAACGGCGTCATTAAAGCTTATTCACTGATTGTTGATGAAATGAAGTTAGGATTTTCTTATACGGCATTTGTTATTATTTATATGAAAACAGCTAATCACGGGAAGTTCATCGAATTTCTAGATGTACGGCAAGAAGTGATGGAAGCGCACCGGGTATCAGGAGAAGGCTGCTATCATGTAAAAATAAAAGTGACTTCCCAGGAACAATTAAATCTTCTGTTAAATGCCATTCTGGATTACGGGAACTACACTTTGTATCTCTCCATTAAAGAGGTCAAACAGCGTATTTCATTGATTGAGGGTAGATGAAGTCATTTAATTAATTCAAAGAATCTCTGCTTATAAACTCATACCCTATCCTCTTGAAAGGGGGGGGTTATCGTAGGGTGCTAGAAAATTTACATTCTAGAAAAAATCACAGACTCTTCACGGTTCACAATAAAAAGGCTGCGATACTTGTTTAAACAAGTATCGCAGCCTTTTCCTTTTTGGGAACTATTCTTCAGTCACTTAAAAAATACATAGCTCAAGTGATCAGTAGGGAGATAAGTTTTTTATTTCGCTTTATTGAATTCTCCCCATTGGCACATCTCTTGAACGATTGGCCAGAGTGTTTTTCCTTTTTCGGTAAGGCTGTATTCAACTTTTGGGGGGATTTGTGGGTATTCCTCCCGATGAATTAACCCGTCACTTTCCATCTCTTTCAATGTGGAACTGAGTGTCCGGTAAGTTATTTTCCCAATCATACGCTGTAGTTCGTTATAACGCACGGCATTGTTGTTCGATAGATAGTAAATAATCAGCAACTTCCATTTTCCATTGATGATGGAAAGGGTGTAGCCAAAGGAAGTTTCCTGGCTATCTGCCACACTAATCTTGGATGTTTTCATAGTAACACTATCCTTTCTGATAGTATATGCGAAAAAAGTGCATACTTGTTTATATATTTGTACTCACTATATAATACATTTAACTTCAAGTAAAGAGTTGCAGCAGTTTAAAAGTGAAATTTCAGGTAGTCTGCACCTTGCGATTCCTTTAACATTCAACGGCGTTGAAAAGGGAGTTGAATCGAAGTTCTATTGAGGAGGATCAGAAAAATGAGTTGACTCATCACTATTAAGAATTGAAGAAACTGATGCCATTCTAGTCGGCCGTGCTTTAAGTTGTGGGCTTATCTAATAACTTCTGCAATGAAGGAAGAATGGTTGGCATACGTTGTTCAGTTACAAATTCAGGGCAATAAATATCCGATATTCTTCTGTTTGCAAAAACATCCTGCGTTCAAAAATATTCGCTATAGACAAGGTTATACCACCAACGAAACCGAAAAGGTGCTGCCATAACGACAGAGTAATTCACTCAGGTCATTGGGTTGTCGATCTTGATGAAAAAAAAGACTATTAAATTTTAGAAAAGAGGATTCATCGATTATGAAGAAATTCAAAAAAACATCTATGCTGACTATGAACATGCTTTTGGCGAGTAGCATATTGGCTGCTTGCGGAACTCCACAGAATACCCAGCCAGCAGAAGAGCAAAATGCTTCTCCACAACAAGAGCAGGATATGGTTATCCAACAAATACGAAATGCGACAGTAACGGTAGAATACGGTGGTCAAAAGTTCTTAATTGATCCTATGTTCTCCAAAAAAGGCGAATTTGATCCTTTTCTTCCTGCCGAAAGAGATGATCGAAATCCAATCGTTGAATTGCCAATGTCCGTTGATGAGATTCTTGAGGGTGTAGATGCTGTCATCGTAACTCATACACATGAGGATCACTTTGACCAAGCAGCAAAAGAACAGCTGCCTAAAGACATGAAGATGATTATGCAAGATGAAGCCGATGCGGAAATGGCCAAAGAATCAGGATTTACGAATATTGAAGTCATGGAAGAAGAAGTAGGTATAGATTTTAATGGAGTCGAACTTACTGAAGTGGATGGTCGTCACGGACATGGAGAAACGGCAAAGCTCATGGGGAATGTGATGGGGCTTGTCTTCCAACACAAGGATGAAAAAACTGTGTATTTAGCTGGTGATACCGTCTGGTATGAAGAAGTACAACAGATTATCGATACCTACAAACCAGAAGTTATTATGCTGAACGGTGGCGAAAACCAATTTGTTGAAGATGGCCCTGTTGGTCCTCTTATTATGGGCAAAGAAGACGTATATGAAGTTTACAAAGCTGCACCCGAAGCTGCCACAATTGTGAGCCATATGGAAGCCGTGAACCATTGGGGATTATCTAGAGAAGAATTACAGAATTTCATTAACGAAAAAGGAATCGAGTCAAACGTATTTGTGCCAGATGACGGAGAATCTTATTCCTAATAAGATGAAATAGAAATAATTACAATAGGTTTTAACTGTAGAGAGAGACCCTTTAGGGGTCTCTCTCTCAACATAAAAAAGAATTGAGCTCAAATGATGGCAGAAAGAATAACTTAAAGGAGTGGATATTATGATTTTAAAACTGGAACCACTAACCAAAAAACAGCACAATTTCGGTAAAGTAAAAGAGTTGTATTATGGATCATTCCCGAAAAATGAACAGATTCCCATGAACCTTTTGCTGTGGAAAGCAAAACAAGATTTTGTTGATTTTCTCGCACTATATGACGAGGGTCAATTTGTCGGTTTTACTTATTTAATCACCCATAAAGATTTAACGTACGTGCTGTATATCGCAATCGATAGCAATGCCAGATCAAATGGCTATGGCGGCCAGGCACTCGCTGAAATCAAAGAGAAGTATCCATACAACCGTATCATCCTCAATATAGAAGTTGTGGACGAGGCAGCAAACAACCATGAGCAACGAGTAACCCGAAGAAAGTTCTATACCCGGAATGGCTATAAAGGCTCCACTTATTTATATCAAGACCGCTGGAGCGTGTACGAGGTTATGGTTCACGGTGGAAAGGTTAGTGCGGACGAGTTTCATGCTTTATTGAAAATATATGCTGGAGCTTTACTGTTTTCAGTCTTTAAGCCAAAAATAACGTCATCCACGGCAGGGTGAAATAATCCCTTAAACAAGCGAATAACACTATAGCTTGAGAGGTAAAACCGGAAATGCATAAGCTTTGACAAAGTGGGCTTCGTTTCAGTCAAAGAGAAAGGCTATCCGTATAGCAATACAACACAATTTTAGAGGTGAAGTAATGAAGAAATATGATGTATCCGTTTTATCTGTTGCTCCATTAAGACAAGGTGAAACCATGAAACAAGGGATTGATTCTGCGGTATCGGTAGCAAAAGCGGTTGATAAGATGGGCTACAAACGGATCTGGTTTGCGGAACACCATAACCACTATGCGTATGCCAGTGCCGCTACCGTATCCATCGTGCAGCATATATTGGCCAATACCGAAAACATTCGGGTAGGTTCCGGCGGAATTATGCTGCCGAACCATTCTCCGGTAGTTGTCGCTGAGCAATTTGGAACACTTGAAACCTTGTACCCGAACCGCGTGGATTTAGCGTTAGGCCGGGCGCCGGGAACGGATCAAAAAACTGCCGATGTGATTCGCCGTTCGAATCATAATGGCGTGTTTTTCTTTGAACGGGAAGTCCGGGATATCTTGCGTTATATGGGGGATGAAGAAGATCAGGGAGAGGTACGAGCCTATCCAGGTATCGGAACCAATGTTCCGGTCCTGATCTTGGGCTCCTCAACCGGTTCAGCAAAAATCGCTGCAAATCTGGGTCTGCCTTATGCATTTGGCGCTCAATTTTCACCTGAGGCGATGGAGGAAGCGCTCGCCATTTACCGGAAAAACTTTCAGCCGTCTGCATATTTACAAGAGCCTTATGTGATTGCTGCTATAAATGTGATTGCAGCTGATTCCATGGAAGAGGCGGCATTGATTTCCGCCAGCCATTTACAGGTGTATATCGATATCTATACGAATAATTTAAGCCAGCTGATCCCACCGACTCCCGACTTTCTTGAATCGCTGTCCCAAGTGGAATTGGAAATTCTTCACCACCGACTGGGATATACCATCATGGGAGATCCGGAAACGATTCGCCGGGAACTGATTGACTTCCAACAGACGTACCAAGTGGATGAAATCATCGCCCTATCTGCTATCTACGACCTTAAAAAGGAAATACATTCCTATGGAATTTTCAAGCAGATAAGCGATGCCTTGTTTGAATAAAAGGTATTTCTTCTTTTGATAACTAATTAAAGGCAGCATCCATCACTACACCAAAAAGTGGGAGGGGAAGAGCGAAATTAACATTGCTTTTTCTCTTTCTTTTTATATGTGTATTTATCCATTTTTTGAAAAAATATTTTCCTTCCTTCTCAGTGTGATCGCGATATATTATGTGTAACTAATTTAAAAAGAGATTTTTCAATTAAGCTATCAGTTAACATATGATAGATTATCGATTTATACCAAGAATATGATAGAATTAGGAGATAGTTAGGGGGAAGTACAAATGAAAAAACATACTACGAAAACAGGTACTTCAACATCGTTAATTAAGAAAGCTATTTTTGCTTCACCTTTTATCCTTCTTGCTGCACTGGTAGGACTAATCGCTTGGGCCAATCTTTCTCCTGTAGAAAGTGAAGCGGCTGATGAATATTCTAAAGACAATGTAGATGTTTCTGAAGGGAAAGAATACATAGAAACAGCTTGGCAAAATTGGAATTATGACGGCAACAGCGGATTTGAAAATCTGGAGTATAGAGCTAATGGGACAGATATGGGGTATAAAAATAATGTAACCTTTATCGCTATTAAATCAATCGAAGAAAAACAACAAGAAGCGTTGGGTCTGAGTGATGAAATAGCTGAAATGCAAAAGATTATAGGCTTGTTAGATGGTAACCCAGCCGCATTGTCTGAAATGGAACGACAAGATTACGTAAACGTTTTTAATGAAAAATTGGAAGCAGCATACAACTCAATAAAATAATAAAAGAAGGGAACCTTAATGGCTCCCTTTTTTATTATAGACCAAACGCTTCTGCTCATGGAACGAACTTTGCTGAATTACCTGCCCTAGGATGGGATTCACTGATCTCAAGATGGACAGAAGTGTTAAGTTGTCCCGAAAATGGAGAAGTAACTCAACGTTCATCTGATCAATATCAGTCCAGCTGGGAGGAGGTCTATAAAAATCCAGCAACCGGCTTTTATTCTGATTCGGAGACAGAATGGAAACATCTGAGTGGACATTCACAAGCCGAATTTTCGGGGAGGTTCCTCGGAGGCAGCACCAGCACGTTGCGCCTATTGATCGGTACGCCTTTCGATCAAGTAAACGACTATGTTTCCAAGTATGCTGCTGAAGAAGGGGGGAGTGTGGTATTTAGAAAGCGTGGGCATGGATGCAATTAATATCTACCGGAGTTTATGGCAAATGAAACAAGCCGATTGGTTCAAGCATGCAAATGGAATTTTCAAAAAGTGCTTAATGCAATCTAATTCGTATCAAATTGAGTCCTCTTTGGCATGGAGCGATGATGCTTGGTTCTTAGATCAAGATAATCGAAATTTGGAATCCACATACTGGAAGGTTTATAACAAAGGTCATACAAATGGGCGACTCTTTGGCGGTAATTTATGTACATTGAATTTACTGCAAGGAACATCTTATATGCCAAATCTAGAAAATACCATATTATTTTTGGAAGACGATGAGATGACAATTCCTGAAACATTTGCGCGCGATTTATCTTCTTTACTTCAATCAGCCGGAAAGATAAATGGACTAGTCATTGGACGTTTCCAACGTGAGTCCAAAATGACAGAAGAACACCTATTGTTTTTGTTTGATAAATTGCCGATTTTAAAATCAATTCCGGTTTTATACGATGTGGATATTGGCCATACACAACCAATATTTACTTTCCCAATTGGCGGCAAAATAGAATTGAATAGTGAAGAAAACCTAATAAAGATGATTCAATTTTAATGAGTTCGTAAAATATATGTAAGTCGCTATCCAGACTTATACTTTTAGAACATGTAAAGAGAGTTAAACACATTTTAAAGATAGTTAGCAAAACTACAAATCATTTACATATCAACACATAATGGTAGGAGTGGTGACTCCAATAGCAATACCCAAAGAGGAAGAAGAGGCTGATTGTTCTCTTCTTCCTCTTTGGGTAATATAGGTGTACTTTTACGAACGGTTCAACTCCAGAACAGTAACAATAGATTGATGTGTGAACCTGACGGAATTATGAATTTTGTCAGGTCTATTTCATACTAGAACTTTTTTGAAAAGTATTTAAGTTGAAAGTACATTTATTTTATATTTTATATAAGTATACTTTACTTTTGTAAATAAATATTTTATAATTTGGTTTAAGAGGTGATGATCATGAAAAAAGATTTTGGTGATTCGATATCCAATAAGGTTTATGAATATCGTGTACTCGCCAGAATGTCACAGCAAGAATTAGCAGAGAAAGTGGGGGTTTCCAAACAAACCATCTTCGTTATGGAAAAAGGAAACTATGTCCCAACTCTGTTGTTGGCTTTTCGAATTGCCGATTTTTTTGATGTTGATGTAAACGATATTTTTACTTATGTGAAAGGAAATGATCAAAATGATAACTAACTTTATCGTAGACATCCATAATGCTATTTTTAACCCTATAAGGTCCTGGGCTGAACAATCTACGGGAAATTGGAATATGCTTATTGGAGTTGGTTTTATACTGCTTATGGGGAGTGCAATTTTTCTCTATGCTGTTCATAAGAAGATTGGGGAAGCTGACGAACGGACAAATCAAATCTTTTTAAAAAGTAGTTTTTATATGCTTGGAGCGATCATTTTGTGTGACATGATTTTTCCTAAAGAGTATATGTGGACCATCTTTTTTCTGTTCAAATATACACTGGCATTTTTAGCAGCTGGAATTTACATGGCTGTCCAATATAAAAAGGATTTTGTATAACGAAAAGTCGAGGGGCGAAGCCCAGCCTTGAATCGAACAGGAAAATGCTTACTAAATAAAAAAGTGGAGTTAAAGAAAAATAATTATAATTTACATATAATAACATTATAGGAAGGGACGGGGGTTGCTGCCATTCCTTTTCTTCTTTTTTGAATGAACTTATCCTTCTATAAGTATTATGAATAATGCATTCAATGTGTTTACCGATTCTGTTTAAGTGGTATCGAAGCTAATGTCGAAAGATTAAAAGAATATGTCGAAAAAAGTGTTGGTGCAATTACTGCATTGAATCCTCATATAGGTTATGAAAGTGCAGTTAGAATTGCTTGAGAAGCAATTCTAACTGGAAAAATCACTAGTGAATTATTTAAGGGTTTATTAACAGAAGAGGACATCGAATGCATCCTTGACCCTTATGAAATGACTAATCCAGGTATTTCTGTTTCGAGATTATTAGCTATTAATTACACAATTGTAAATAGGATTTAAGTTTAAAGGAAAAGGTGATGTTCGAAATGCAAATACTACAAAAAACACAGAAAATAGTTCGTTATCAGGCTCCTAATAGCAAAAGGTATTATGGAGTTGTCGAAGGTGATGTAGTCCTACAATCTTCTAGTGATTTTACTGAAATTGTAAATAATGAAATAAAATTTGATGGTATAAAACATAAACACAGTGACATAAAAATTTTAGAGCCTGTATCACCCTCAAAAATCATTAATTTCGGTTGGACATATGCTGAACATGCAAGGGAGACTGGGGGAACGGCTAACCTGAAGGAACCGTTTCTATTTTTAAAGCCAATATCTTCTCTAATTCCAAATGAAGGAGAAATCATACTTCCTTCTAGTAATTTAACTAAACAGGTGGAAATGGAAGGGGAAGTTGCCCTTGTTATTGGAAAACGCGGAAAAAATATAAAAGAAGAAGAAGCAATGGATTATGTTTTTGGCTATACCATATTTAATGATGTTACTGCAAGAGATCTTACAAAAACGGATCCTCAATTTACCCGCGGTAAAGGTTTTGATACTTTTGGTCCATTGGGTCCGTGGATTACAACAGGTATAGATCCAACAAATTTAAAAATAGTCACAACTTTAAATGATAAAGTAGTTCAGGAAGGAAATACTAATGAGATGTCACTGTCACTGCCTTTTCTTATCAGTTGGATTTCACAAGTTATGACACTGGAACCGGGAGATGTTTTAGCAACTGGTTCACCTGCAGGTAGTTGTCAAATGAAGTCAGGAGACATAGTTGTTGTGGAAGTAGAGAAAATTGGTAAACTACGTAACTATGTAAAATAATAGATATAGTTTTTAAGGAATTTTAATAGCTCAACGTTAGAAGTTGTTCAGTATTAAAATGCATATGAAAAAGGACAGATAGCTTACTAAGCCATTTGTCCTTTTCAATGCCCTTACTTTTCGGTATCTGTACGCTTTAAGCGACTGGTTTCCATACGCGTTAGTACTTGTTCGTTATCTTTATTGGATAGATTGGTATAGAGAGAAGTAGTTTCAATATTGCTGTGACCTAGCTGATCTCGCAGAAGGACAATACTTCCGCCATTTCGTATGAAATCAGCCGCAAAACTGTGTCGTAGTTTGTGAGGGCTCATGCAATTCTCCCTGAGCGAATGCTCCAGTGTATTTGGTTACCAAGTTTTCGATGGCACGACGGGAGAGAGGACGGGCAGAACCGCCATAAAGCGTGACAAAAAGAAAAGGCACTTCTTTCGATCCGGTATACATGGCTTCCCGGATTTCGATGTATTCTCTAAAATGGTGAAACGCCTGATCCATGACCCGAACAGTATCTTCTTTTGAACCTTTTCGTTTGATATCGATCATTTGCTTCTTGAGGTTCACTTTCTTGACGAGCATACGGACCATTTCCCCGAGTCGGATGCCGCTGCCGAGGAACAAGGAGAGAATCGCCAAATCCCGATCCTTATCCCGGTTAAACCGCTGAAGGGCAAGTCCACTTGTCAACGTGATTTCGTATTCTTGGTCAATGAACTGAAGAAAATCATTGATTTCATGTTCGTTCAGTATGACAGAGCTGATTTTTTGTGCGCGGCGGCTGGCCGTTTCTTTTTTCGTGTGCAACACAATTTTGCTCATTACGTTTCGGTAGAAGTACGATTCCCCGTCCTCATCCTCGGTCTCTTTCGTGAGGTAGTTAAAGAGTGATTTTAACGCATTGACAGAAAGGGCAACGACCGCCTGGCCGCGCTTTTTCACAGCCTCATTTTCATGTGGAATGGATTCTTTCTGCAAGTATTCAAGGTACATCTCTACGTCCTGCTTTTTCAGTTTGGCTAATACGGTATAAGAAAAAGAAGAGGTGTCTATGGCATCTGTCAGTCCTTCCCGGAGCAGCCATTGGAAAAAGTGCTGATACTGGTAGAGGTACTGCAGCAAGGTATCAGCCGAAAGACCAGCGCGCTTCTTGGAGCGGATGTACTCGACGACATAATACGGCATATCTTTCAGCTGATGTTCAATCCGTTGGAGGACTTGCAGTTCATCAGGTGTAAGCGCCATATCATAGTGGCCTCCTTTTTATGTATTCTTATATGTTCGCAAAATGTAATTTAAACGAACATATAAGGATTAAAAAAGAAGGTAGTTCTATTTTTATTATTTCATAGTTTCAATATCATAAAGAGTTTCCAAGTATGTATCAAGCCTTTATAAGTTTACATATGACGACTTATTAGTAGAAGCCGCGAATATAATAATATTATTGAAGTAAGAAGGAAGAGTGTATGCTTGTAATTGAGCACCATCTCTTCCTTTTGGTTTATTAAAGTGTCCTTTTACGAACGCTTATTTTGAAGTACGATGCTGTACTAAATTTTAATGTGCAATTTGCAATATGCTTAACAAAAAAAGCCTCTGGTCATAGAAAGCAAAAGCATGTATCGTTGATTCGTTAGGAATTTACGATGCTAGCCTTTTGATTTAAGAATTTCGAATGAAATAATAGGGGGATACACATGAACATCCTAGTTGTCGAAGACGATCGCACCATCGCTTCCGGATTAACATATTCGCTTCAACAAGAAGGTTTCCAAACAATTTTGTGTTATACAGCAGCTTCAGCAAAAACTGCAATCGAACAACAGCTTAGCGACATTGATTTATGTTTGCTCGATTTGTCTCTGCCAGATGGAAGTGGCTATGATTTATGTAAGCTGGCTAAGGACAAGCGGGACATTCCAGTAATTTTTCTGACGGCATTTGATGACGAAGTGAACGTGGTCATGGGTTTGGACATGGGAGCCGATGATTATATCACTAAGCCATTCCGCATACGCGAACTTCAATCACGCATCAATTCAGTGCTGCGCCGTTACAAACACAAGAGTCCAGCTAAATCCCTCATGCACCTGGGAGATGTCCAAGTAGACACAGTGAACGGAAAAGTACGCAAAGGCGGCAATGAAATTTTTTTAACGGCTCTGGAGTATCGGCTGCTATTGGTTTTTGTTAACCACATCGGACAAATTATCACGAGAACGCAGCTGCTTGATCGGATCTGGGACGTCGGCGGGGATTTTGTCAACGACAATACGTTGACGGTTTATATCAAACGGCTGCGTGAAAAGCTCGAAGACGATCCAGGGCAGCCTGTTCTCATCAAGACCATCCGCGGTATGGGCTACAAGGCAGGTGATTGAGTTTGCTGAGAAATCGCGAAATTCAGCTCTTCTTTACTGTTCTTGCTTTTTTCAGCTTAGCGGGCGTGTTGCTTGCAGCTGCGTTGGGTTCAGTTGCAGCCGCTTGGAGTGTGTTTGCCATCTCCATCGTATTGATTACAACTACTGGTATTTTCACGTGGTGGCGCTACAGGGAAATCGATAAGCTATCAGGCTATCTGCAAAAGATCAGCAATGGCGATTACCAGTTGGATGTTCGAGACAATGCTGAAGGAGAATTGAGCTTGCTTAAAAGCCAAATCTACAAAGTAACGACAAGGTTATCAGAGCAAAGCAACACACTCCACGAAGACAAAGATAAACTGACAAACGCCATCTCTGATATCTCCCATCAATTAAAAACGCCGCTTACCTCCATGATGATCATGGCAGATTTGTTAAGTGACCATCGGATTGACGATGAAAAACGCACTGAATTCACTCGGAATTTGAACATTCAGTTGAAACGGATGGACTGGCTTGTTTCGTCGCTCCTGAAGTTGTCAAAAATTGATGCCGGTACTATTGCTTTCAAAAAAGAACCAATACTAGTTGCCGAGCTCATCGAAAAAGCACTCGCGCCTTTAATGGTGCCAATGGATATTAAAATGCAGCAAGTAGATATCCAAGGGGACAAGCTTGCTGCATTTTCAGGAGATCTGAACTGGACCGCTGAAGCGCTGATCAATATTTTGAAAAACTGCGTTGAACATACCGCACCTGGTGGGAAGCTGTCTGTTCGTTACACGGAGAATGTACTTTTTACTGAAATTACAATACTGGACAATGGAAGCGGCATATCAAAACAGGACTTGCCGCACATCTTTAAACGTTTCTACAAAGGCAGCAATGCAAGCGATGAGAGTGTCGGCATTGGCCTTGCGATGGCTTATAGTATCATCACTAGCCAACAAGGAGATATCGAAGTGAGAAGCGAACCGGAGACGGGCACGGTCTTTCATATTAAATTCTACAAGCAGGTGGTTTAAATTGCTCCTGCTTTTTTTGTATATTGCAAAGTGACAGAACTGTCACTCCCCGAGTCATCTCAAAGTCATAAAGTCTCCTTATACTGAAACTAGAGATGGACATAAATGGAGGTTTTCTAATGACAATTGTAGAAGTAAAAAACTTATCAAAAGTATATGGTGAAGGCGAAACAGCTGTGGCTGCGCTGGATGACGTGTCGTTTTCCGTGAACAAAGGCGAGTTTATTTGCATCATCGGACCATCGGGGTCAGGGAAATCGACATTGCTCCATTTGCTGGGCGGGGTCGATCAGCCAACGAGTGGCAATGTATCAATCGACCAAACGGATGTTTATACGTTGGACGAAACCCAACTCGCGATTTTCAGGCGTCGGCAAATCGGTTTGATTTATCAATTTTACAATTTGATTCCGATTTTGACCGTCGAAGAAAATATTACCTTGCCGATGTTGTTGGACGAGCAAAAAGTGGATCCGCTGCAATTCAACAAAATTTCGAATGCATTAGGGCTCGAGAACCGGTTGTCTCACCTGCCCAATCAGCTTTCGGGCGGCCAGCAACAACGTGTGTCAATCGGGCGGGCACTTATCAGCAATCCGGCAATTATGCTGGCAGATGAACCGACGGGCAACCTGGACAGCAAAAACAGCGAAGAAATCATGAATCTGTTGAAAATGTTTAATAAGACATACAATCAAACCTTGATCGTGATTACTCACGATGAGCGCATCGCTCTGCAGGCCGACCGTATTATTTCCATAGAAGACGGTAAAATAGCAAAAGATGAGGTTATCCGCCCATGAATATCATCAATAAAGTCACCATCCGTCATTTAAAGCAGAACAAACGCCGCTCGCTTGTGACGATTATTGGGGTCATCATTTCTGTTGCGATGATTACAGCAGTGGCCACACTGGGCGTATCGTTTCTTGATTTGATGGTTCGCCAGGAAATCGAGAAAAACGGTGAATGGCATGTCCAATACAAAAATGTAACGGAAGAACAGATAGAGGCAATCGAACAGGATAGCGGCACACAAAATATGGTTTTCTCAAGCGATGGGTATTCAATCTTGGAAGGTTCCCAAAATGATTTCAAGCCGTATTTGTATTTCAAAAACTACGATGAAGAGGGAATGGAACAGTTTCCAATTACTGTCTCTGAAGGACGTTTGCCAACTACGAAAGAAGAAGTCGCTATTTCAGATGTGATTCAAGATAATGTTGAAGTGCCTTTTGAAATCGGAGATGAGCTGACTGTTGAAGTCGGTGAGCGGGTCCATATAACCGATAACAAGCTGTTATCGCAAATGGACTCACTTCAAACCAATGAAGGCGAAACCCTTGAAAAGCTGGATGAGTTAGAAACTAAAAATGTAACAATTGTTGGAGTAATCGATCGGCCAGCTTGGGAACCAGCTTGGTCACCAGGCTACACGGTGATTGGATATGTGGATAAAGCCACCATTGCTAAGGGCGAAACACTGGACGTTTTTGTGACCGTTGCCAAGCTGGAATCGGAGCTTTTTGACCATGCCGATGAATTGGCCGATAAGAATGGAATTGTTGGCGTTCAGTTTAATTCCGAGCTGCTCCGTTATTATGGCCTGACAGACAATGACAATCTGCGGGCTACGCTATTTTCTTTAGCAGGCATTATTATGGCGGTTATCCTGATCGGCTCGGTTGCACTGATTTATAATGCATTTGCAATCAGTGTGTCTGAGCGAGCCAGACATCTGGGCATGCTGTCAAGCGTAGGGGCAACGAAAAAGCAAAAACGCAATTCTGTATTTTTCGAAGGTGCAGTGATTGGAATAATTAGTATTCCAATTGGCCTCTTGGCTGGGCTTGGAGGAATTGGACTGACATTTGTCTTTATCAATCCCCTTATCGAAGATGCACTCAATATTACGGAAAAGCTGGAACTGGTAATTACACCGGCTTCTCTGATTCTGGCATGCAGTATTTCGATTTTAACAATTTTCATCTCTAGTTATGTACCGGCAAAGAGAGCGTCCAAAATATCAGCGATTGATGCCATGCGCCAAACACAGGATATCAAGCTGGTTGGAAAAAATGTCAAGACGTCCAAATGGGTTCGGAAAGTGTTCGGCCTTGAAGCTGAGATTGGTCTGAAAAACGTTAAACGAAACCGCAAACGCTATTTGGCGACCGTGTTCTCACTTGTCATCAGCATCGTCTTATTTTTATCCGTGACTTATTTTACTGACGGCTTGAAAAAATCTCTGGAAATGTCCCAAACCGCCAGTCAATTCGATCTGCAAATCAGTGGAAGTGGGTTGGACGAAGTTGACCTGGAGATTTATGCACAGCTCGAACAAGTCACGAAGACATCATTGATCAAAAGTGCACAAGCAGAAGCATTTATCGAATCTGATCAGCTTCCAGGACAACTAACAGAACAATTGGAAAACGGGGACATGTTCCTTGAAGATGAGAAATTTCGTTACTATGTCGATCTTCAAGGCATAGACGATGCAAGTTTTGAAGCCTATGCCAAAGAGTTGGGGATAGAGGGGGATACGTTTGCAGGCAACAGGAAAGCCATTGTCATCGACCAAACTTCATATGAAGACGCAGATTCCGGCAAATTTATTGAAACAAAAACCATCAATGCCGAAGTTGGAAACGAGATTGAATTGCAGAAGATCCTTTACAGTGAGACAAATGAACAACTGGAAGGGGAAATGTTGAGTACATTTGAAATTGCGGCTTTGACTGACCAAGTGCCAATGGGTGTCCAAGAGGCGGGGCTTGGCGGTCTGACAATTATCATTCCAAAAACAACCTTTGAGCAATTGGATTTTACTGAAGATGAAAATTCGACTTCCATCTATGCAACCAGTTCCGATCCGATGGCAACTCAAGCAATGATTGAAGAACAAAACGATAACAATATCCAAGTGTATAATATCTATCAACAGCGCCAGCAAGAAGAACAGATGATTTTACTTATGTCCGTTTTTATCTACGGTTTTATTACACTGATTTCGCTCATTTCCATCGCGAATATCTTTAATACAATATCCACAAGCATTTCCCTTCGGAAAAGGGAGTTTGCGATGCTGAGATCGGTCGGTATGACTCCGAAAGGGTTCAATAAAATGATCCGCTACGAAAGTCTTTTTTATGGAGGGAAAGCATTGGCTTATGGACTGCCTATCAGTATAGCAGTGATGATCGCAATGCATCGTTCGCTAGGCTACACGTTCCAATATGAATTTTCTCTTCCGTGGATGAGCATTTTTTTTACGATTGTGGTGATTTTCCTGATTGTTGGAGCGGCCATGCTGTATTCAATTATCAAAATAAAGAATGCGAATATCATTGAAAGCTTGAAGCAGGAGAATGCGTAACGCAGAAAAAAAAGGGGCAATTTTATAACAATAGGCAGGGAAAGACACAAGAGCAATAAAGAAAAGCAGTAGTTTACAAATGAGAGATTAGCGGAAGGAAGAAGCTTGTATTAGAGCTTCTTCTTTTTTTGTTCGTAAAAGTGTACTTTTACGAACGGTTTTGGTTTTAAAGCAAAATAAAAAAGATCAGGAGATATTGGGTCATCTTGGTATAATATATAAGAAACTGGATTTATAATTCATGTAAAGTTGGCTAATAAAAATAAATTAAAGGTGGAATAGAATGAACATATTTGGTTTGTTGTCTCTACTGATGTTTGTTATTAGTGTCACTGCATTCTTAATAATGAGAGGACCAGATGGAGATATTTATTTAACCATAATAGTATTAAGTACCCTTTCGGTTATCGGTGTGTTATTTGCAGTATTATCTAAACAATTGCTATGGAAGGTATTAGGTATTGTTGTGAATTTGATTCCATTACTATTTGCCTTTCTACTTTTATTCGCAATGGGAATAAGTGAGCCTTAAAGAATTCAAATGAAACAAATTAAAAACTCCCTTTATACAACTAAAAATTCAAAGCATTTGAAGAGTATGATGCATCAGGATTATTAAGTATTCGAATGTAACAAAAGTGCAGTTAAGTTACATTCAATCTCCAAAATTTCATCGATTATCTTGCTAATTTGCCAACATCAAGTTTTGAAATTATTAAGGAAACTTTGATTTGTTTAGCACTGGAATTTTATACAGGTACAATCTCAACATAATATACAAAATACTCACGAAGAGGTGGAGGTGGAGAAGAGTATATGTCTAAATTAACTTCAGCAATAAGTAATTTGAAAAAAAGATTGGATAAGGATGAAGCTCTGTTGGTCCAACAGGAGGATGGATACTTTGAAAAAGTATATGTGAAGCTAAATGCCCCTGCCACAAAAAAAGAAATCGAACATTTTCCATTTAAGCTGCCGCAAGATTATGAAGAATTTTTACGACTGCATCACGGTGGACGCCTCTTTTTTACTAAAGACGGTGGAAATAATGGGATAGAACTTTACACGATAGAACAAATTTTAGAACATAGATCGTATTACGATGATGACTTTCCCGAAAACTGGTATCCAGTAGCCATGGGCTTCGATGGTTCTTTTCTTATCGTTACGGATCAGCCTATAGAGGGCGGGTATTTAAGTTGGTACGAAACAGGAAATGATTTCGATGACGATATATCCATCGGAATGACATTCGAAGATTGGCTTGAAAAGTTGATTATCGCTCAAGGCTCTAAGTTTTGGGAATGGGATGTTAGAAGACCAACAGGGATATAAAAAAACTTTTCAAAAAGAGATTTTGCTTTGGATTGGCTCTGTTTTAGATATTCAACAACTACCTGCAGTCGTTTTAGTGAATCTAAATGTAACTTATTAGTAATTAAGTTACATTCATAAACCGCATTTCATTGTCTTGATCAGAAACCTCAACGAAACTGATTTTATTAGAAAAAATGATACATTTAAAAAGCTAGCACATAAGGTTTTAAAGATCGAATTTTAAAGAATACCAGTTTACATATCATGAGGTTACTGGAAGCTGCATGAAACAGGAATTAGAAAGGAAAAGGAGAAGCTGAGGTGCAGCACCTTAACGGGAATTAAAGGCTCCCACCGAAGTGCAACACTTAGAAGGCAGGTCATTGTACTTGCGGGCATTCACCGCGATTTTTCATTGCGATCGAAGACCAGGAAACCGGATTAATTTATACATGGGAGCCATTGCTGAACCGATGAGCGGCAAATAAGCTAGAAAGCTCTGCAGAAATTGTTTACGTGCCTGGCACACAAACAATTTCGCAGAGCTTTTTGCGTTTTATTAACTTTATGTAAGTTTTGCTAAATAACGTTGACGAAGAGGAAAGCGTTCGGTAAGATTTAACAAGAGAATAGAAAAAATTGTAAATTAAATTAATGGATTATTAAATAATTTACAAAATTTTATTGAGAAAAGTCAGATAAAAAAGCGGTGTAAACAGAAAAAGGAGGCCGACAATACGATGAACAAAAAAGTATGGAACAAATCAGCAAAGGCGCTATTATCGGTAGGGTTGGCTGCGAGCCTGTGGTTGCCTGGTTCACAAATGACGGTACAAGCAGCTACACCGGCAAGCGATCTTTTTATTTCGGAATATGTTGAAGGCAGCAGCTTGAACAAAGCAATTGAAATTTACAACGGAACAGACGCTTCAATCGAATTGAGCACTTATTCCCTAGCGTTGTATGCAAATGGCAGCACATCAGTGCAAAGCGAAATGACGCTTTCCGGTACTGTTGCAAGTGGTGATATAGTAGTTCTTTATAATAGTGGCGCAGATCCGGCAATTCAGGAACAAGGAGATCTGCAGAATAATGGTGTCATCAATTTCAACGGTGACGATACATTGGTATTGGAAAAAGATGGAGTTCCGATCGATTCGATTGGCCAAGTGGGCACGCGCATTGAAAACACGAAAGATGTTACGCTGGTCCGCAACCCGGATATCCAAGCTGGCGACAGCGTAATAGATGACGCATTCGATCCCTCGGCTGAATGGACTGCGTACCCCTCTGATACATTTGAACACCTGGGTAGCCATACAATGAGTGGGTCCGGTGAAACACCAGTACCTGCTCCAGAACTGCAGCCAATGGAACCCCAAAAAAGTTTTCATTACGAGAACCTAAAAAAGAAAAAAATGACGATTGGCCAACCAAGCGTGTCAGTGACGTTGAATGGAAAAGCATCCATCACGGATGGAGTCTATATGAAAGGAAAGTACGGCGAATTCCATGGTTCGGGATTTGCAGATGTCAAAGTGGTATTAAGTCCTGCTCGTGCAAATTCGATTTTTGATTTTACGGGAATTGATGTAAAGGAAGTAGTGGTGGATGGCAAGAACGTTTCTGAAATCAGAGGAGCTGAAAACATCCGGGTGATTGATTTTACCAATGGTGCGGATTATGAAGAGATTCGCTTCTACAATTCGGATGATGAGCAGATCCCTTCTCCGCATTTTCCAAAGGAAAATAAAGCACCAGTAGCAACGAAAATGTTTGCCGGGGAACAACTGTGGGCAGGGGATCGCTTACAGTATGACCTGACGGAATATTTCTCTGATCCTGAAGGACAGGCTCTCTCATTCTCATCGACAAAAGGGACGGTAACCGGATCTACCTTGACGCTCGACTTGCCGGAAGGCTCACACATAGTCGGCGTGACAGCAAGTGATGGCAATCAAAACGTCACACAGTCATTTTCAGTGACTGTGTCTGCAGAAGCTCCTGCGCCAGAAGAATATTATGATACAGCAGATGGCTTGCAAGGCGAGGTTTTGAAAGCAGAACTCCATGAAATCATTGATGACCACCGTCAACTCAGCTATTCCCAAGTATGGGACGCATTGAAAACAACGGATGAAGACCCGAACAATCCGAACAATGTCCTTTTGTTGTATAGCGGGGAGTCGCGCTCAAAATCTTTGAATGGCGGCAATGTCGGGGACTGGAACCGTGAGCATACATGGGCGAAGTCTCATGGCAGCTTTGGAACGGCAATGGGGGCAGGCACGGATATCCACCATTTGCGTCCGACGGATGTACAAGTGAACGGACTGCGTGGCAACTTGGACTTTGATTACGGCGGCACTGCAGTGCACGGCTGCGATGGCTGTTTGCGAACAGCTACTTCATGGGAGCCACCGAATGAAGTAAAAGGTGACATCGCCCGGATGCTGTTTTACATGGCAGTCCGCTACGAGTCACATGACGCGGTGGACTTGGAACTGAACGATCTTGTGAATAATGGCTCAATACCATACCATGGCAAGATTTCCGTTTTGCTGGAGTGGCACGCGCAAGATCCTGTCAGTATTTGGGAACAGCAACGCAATGAAAAAATCGAAAATATCCAAGGCAACCGCAACCCATTTATCGACCATCCAGAATGGGCCGAATCGATTTGGTAAGAAATTGTTTGTGTGAAAGATGTCTCTAGTTGCGAAGTCATCGCTTATAAAATCGCAACGCCTCAATGTAAAATTTTAATGGAGCGGGAAAGCAATGGCATAAAAAAAGAGCACTCTGAGAGATGACGCCCCCATTGAAAAGCCTTCCTTTGAAATCGATACGAAACAAAAAAGAAGACAGAAGGCAGGAATATTGGCCTTCTGTCTTTTTTGTTCGATTATAGTTCTATAAAAATGCTCATTAACAGTTTACATATGAGGGATTAACAGAAGTAGTAGTAATTTTAATCGCAACATTAAAAGAGGAAAACCAGTGCTGATTTGAAATGGTTTTCCTCTTTCGTATGTATAAGTAGATTTTTAAGAGCGCTTAATCTTTAAACGTTGGATATGAAGAGCGGATGACGTACAAAGACACCGACGAACTGGTCGATTATTTGTTGAAAGAACAGTAAAAACTCTACTTTCAAGTATAGTTTTTTCTTTTTCCAGCCGGCCATTTACCGCAGATTCTTTTTGCCGACTCTATTTCCGATTAATGTGAATACCAGGATACCGAAAATCACTACTGTAGTTTCCAGTAGATCAAAATACAGGAAAGACGTCAGTGTGTTATCCACCCAGCGGTAAACAATCACGGCTCCATAAGAGAGGAGAAGTCCGCTTGCTGCACCAGCGACAGTTCCTGCCAAACTGAATCGTTTTGTATCGTGTTTAATGAAGAATAAGCCGACCAGCATACAGACGAAGACCAACACATTGAGATATACATATAGCGAGTCGCTGTTACCAGAATATGGCCGAATCCATTGGTTGAGGAGCTGAAGCAGGCGAACGAGCCAGAATCCGAATCCTGCCCCCAGCAGAAGACCAAGCATATTCAGTCGCTTATAAAAAATCAGGAAAATGATAAATAACAGCAGCACCAAGAACAATGCACTATAAATTAGAAACATGAAAAGATCGAAAATAGGTCCAAATGATCCAGCTTCCGGAGAAGGCATCTGTACAACTTCATTTAGATAAAAAGCATAGACTCCATATATTCCTAACTCTATACTGGCTGCGGCCATTACTGCGGCTACTGCCGAAATCAAGAAACGCATAAACCACTTCATAGTCAATCTCCTTTTTTTGTAATGGTAACAGTAAACTATTGTCCTAGCTATTGTATAAGAAATCTAACTCTTTATGGTTTAAATGAGTGCCAAAAGGCGATGGAAATCCTGTTGCACTGCTTTTTGAAGACGTTTATTTACGAAGATATTCAATCCTGTAAGAAGGCTACTAGATTCTACGCGGATAAGATAGGCGAAACATGATCAGCTATGAAATTTTTAATGGATTATCTAGCCATCACAGGAATCTAAATTAGCGGAACCCATTACATGCTGAACTTCATAAAGAAACTGAACAAGAATCAAGCCTTTAAGAAGAAAATCAGCGATTAGATTGCGTGGAGAAAATTATGAGTGAATACTTTTTAGAGACAATGTGAAGTCATTCCACATAAATGGTTAAGATTTAATTGTGTGTATTCGGCTGATTTCGAAAAACTATATATTATTAATTTTCTGATTTTTATGTTAATATTGCATCAATAAGAAGAACAAAGGGAGGCGTTCATCGTGATTCACCAAGAACCTTTGGAAAAAGAGGAATTCCAAACCGCCCAGGAATCTACCGTACCTGTCGAACCGTTGCCGCATGCTCACTATATCGACCACAGGGATGGCTTAATTGAACCGATAGTCAAGGAATATATGCCGATACAAGTCGGTGTGGTCATTTTTTCAATTATCACATTGGCATTGATCTTTTTCGGTAAAACTTCCAATATGTGGGGGTTGATAGAATGACGGTAGAGCTTTTTACGATTTATGCAATATAAAAAGAGGATGGTCTTAGACTGGGTAGTGCCCCCTAAAAGTTTTTTATGCAGCCAATTGGCTGGCAAGCGTCTGGTATTTTACTGGGCTTATGCCAGCCAATTTTTTTGATGCGTTCTTGATTGTAGTAGTGGACGTATCGTTTAAGTTCTTCGCCAATAACCGGTGTTTGCAACGACAGCCCTGATCGATAAGGATGATGGGGCATTTGGCCATTGCATATGCAAATGATTTCGCCGGTATAAAGACTATCACAGGTCTTGAGCAGAGCATTTTACTGGCACGTGCATTTGCATTCGGTGATGCACATCCATCTTAAAGATAGTGACACTTCTACTATAAGTGGAAAAAGATTAAATACGACATATGCTACAATATTAAAAAAGATGAACTTTGAAGGTAAACCAGTGCAACAAGGCTAAAAAAAATTAAGTTTTGAAAGATCCCATCAAGAACACATTATAAAACAGTTCTTTAATAGAGGAGTTGTATAATATGGATGAAAAACAAGGCACAGGAATAAAACTCTCTCCAAAAGCAGACAGCATTCAATCTCAAATCAATAGCAAAACTAAGCTAGGCGACTTACGGAAAATCGCAAAGGACATTAAAAGGGATCACGAACTCGCTTTGGAACTTTGGTCAACCGAAGAGTTTTTGCCCAGACTATTAGCGATCTTAATTATGGACAAAAAACTTCTTTCACAAGATGTGCTAGATCAGCTTGATGAGGATATGCAGATTCACACTTTTGATGAGCAAAATAACTTAATGGATTGGTTGATGGCCAATCAGCTCACCAAAGACAAGAAGAACGTTGCATTGATGGAGTCATGGGAACATAGCCCCTCTGCTCTTCAAAGGCGTGCTTACTGGTATTATCAGGCACGATTGAGATGGACTGGACAAACACCGCCTGATAACACGGAAGAACTGCTATCAGCAATAGAAGCTAATATTATGCAGGAAAAACCGGAAGTTCAATGGGCAATGAATTTCACCGCAGGCTGGATCGGCGTTTATGGTGAAAAGAATCGCGCACGTTGTATTAAACTTGGCGAGAAAACGGGACTTTACAAAGATGAAATAGTAGCAAAAGGATGTACTCCCAATTATTTGCCGGAGTTCATTAGGATCGAAGCTAACAAGCGACAAGATAACTTGTAACCTCTGAAAAAATTATTAGAATTTAATGCAATATTGGCCGGCATAAACACGGTGAACTGTCAAATTCATGCCAGCCAATCAGCTGGATAACTGAAACTCTAGTTTTAAGGAGTTACTACCGCACCTTTTCTTTCTTTTAGAATGTGAATATGAACTTTTATAATCTTCTGGAACTGTTAGTATTATTTCTTCCTTACTGCTCTTGTATTAAGGCGTTTATTTTCTGAAGTCTTTCATAACCTTCAGCATAAACTTTGGCTCTTTGTTCTTCTGTTTTAATCTCATCAAAATCTTTCAAAATTTCTTCTGTCTCGATGATCCATTCTTCTAATGGTTCAATATCGTTCAGTTCTTTCACTTGGTCAAGTCTTGAAAGGGGATTGGCCACTTGTCCTGCAGCATTCCCAGTTGTACGATCCTCTGGCGCTGGTATTGCGGCTGCATCTGCAAGCCACCCCATGATCACGCCCACTTTTTGCTCTTCAGTTGGTTCAGCGGGGCTACCATTTACTTGATAAGTACGAGCAGCTAGCGCTTTTGTAGTTTTATCAAACGTGTACCCGTTCTCGTACGTTACACCATTTGCCATTTCACTACTTTCCTCTCCACCTTCTGGAAGCTCCCACGCCTCAAAATAATCTTTGATTTCTTGATAAGGTGATTCTAGTTTGTTTTCTTCTTGCTCTTTCGATTCATTCGCAGAGATTTCAGATGATGATTCTTCTTGAAGTTCATTTTCAGTTGTTTCTACTTCTGCTGATTCTTCTGCATTTCCACATCCAGCTAGCAATAATTCCGCTGAAATCACTATTCCTAAAGTGGACTTCCTCATTTAATCCCCTCCGATTATAGCCCGATTATATCATAGTAAAAATCATTTATTTCCATAAAACCCATTTTCATGGGATACAATATTCTTTTAGGAATAGCTTATTATGCTAGCTTTAGTCAAAGAGATTTGATGAAACAAACTTTAATAAGTTCGATCGACTTTTCCAGGCAAGCATAGTTGAGAGATGCCTATCAAATGGCCAAGATGCGCTGAATACTTAATCCATCCAGGAAGGCTTTATTACTGAATAATCCTTAGACAATACCACCACGAAATAAAAAAAGTAAGCGATAGATATAGAGAGCAAGTCGAACAAGTATTTTAAATTAACCAGAAATAAAAAAGAGACAATGATTTTTTAATAGAATCTGTTTGTCTACTGAAGTTTATAATCTATAGTTATTCCAAATTGCCCAATAAGATGGATCTTTTTTAAATTATTTTTTAGAATTTTATCTGCTAATTGTTGATTTAGCTAGAATCATACTCGAAGTATCAGGCTACAATACATAAAGATAACTAAAAAAATAAAATATTAAGAGCCGTGTAATGTAAAATAGAATTACAGGACGATAACTTGCTCGCTGATCGCTCGTATAGGTATCCATGTCTAAATAGTCGCGAGAAATTTAGTGCGAAAGGAATTGAAAGGATTGAAAACTGAACCGTCATTTCCAAATACAATTAATACAGTGGAAGAACTGCGAGAAATCACCGGAAAGCCCAGTGAACTTGTGAGTAATAAGGTCATCTCTTTTTTGGATGAACATTGCATAGGCTTTATCGAGAAATCTCCATTCCTGACAATATCTACAGCCGATGAATCCGGTTTTTGCGACGTTTCTCCACGGGGAGACGGTGCCGGTTTTGTATATGTGGTAAATGACAGACAGTTGATCATTCCGGAAAGGCCCGGCAATAAGAGAATGGATTCCATGCGGAATATTTTATCAAATCCAAATATCGGTTTACTGTTTCTAATCCCTGGATTGGGTGAGACCTTGCGTATCAACGGTAAAGCAAGCGTTATCCATGATGAAGAAATGTTAGGGAAAATGGCAGTCGACGGAAAAAGCCCGGTTCTTGGTATCGGCGTGGACGTGGAAGAGTGCTTTATTCATTGCGCAAAGGCGTTCCGAAGGTCTGGACTGTGGAGTCCCGATACATGGATGACTAAACATGCACTACCCAAAGGTGCGAAGATTTTAGCAGCCCATGCAAAATTGCCAAATGTGGATGAAGAGGCGGTTGGGAAACTTCTGGAGAAGAGCTATCGGGAAACGTTGTACTAAAGGTAAACGGGCACCATCTGTTTGCAGCGAAGATGATGATGCATTTAAAACCACTTGAAAAGATATTGTGTGTCTTTAAAAAAATGTTGGATTTATATTGTCATTACTGAATTATTAGTTATTTAATTCTGCATGTTGTGATAAAATATAACTAGTAAAAGAGCAAAATATGGTAGGAAGAGAAAGTGGACTCCTATATTGCTGCAACTACAGGAAGAAAGTAAAAACAGCCCTTCCAGTGTAACTTTTTTGTGCGAACGGTAAACTGTAATCAATAAATTCAACGGACGCTAGAGCTGGCAGAGTATTGCTGACGACGTTCTGCAGATATATATCAATTAGTATTATAGATGATAGGGGCTGATTGTATGTTAGGTGAAAAAGACGAAGATGTATTCATGAAAAAACCGAGCGAGAAACGCAGGCTTGGAGAACCGACGGGTGCATTTAAAGGGGCAGCTTGGGGCGCTTTGCTTATTGGGGTATCGACATATTTAATCGGTTTGTACAATGCGCAGATGGAATTGAACGAAAAAGGCTATTATATTACATTATTGATACTTGGACTTTATGCTGCAGTGTCGCTTCAAAAGGCAGTCCGGGATCGTGACGAGGGAATACGAGTCACGAACCTGTATTTCGGCATTAGCTGGTTTGCGCTAATTTCAGCATTGGCACTAATGGCGATCGGACTGTTCAACGCCGAGAGCATAATTTTGAGTGAGAAAGGTTTTTACGGCATCTCGTTTGTCTTGAGCCTGTTCGCCGTGGTTACCGTACAGAAGAACGTCCGGGACACAGAAGAAGCGAACCAAGATAAGTGAATCATGAAAATAGACACGCCTAACTGTTCCAACAGTTAGGCGTTTTGTGTGTCCCGGCATATAGTGGACGAAAACCGATCACAAAAATTTTAAGATAGAAAACTGTATTTACAAAGAGGTGTTGTGTCGATTTCCATCGCTTCCCAATCATTATAGTTCTAAATATGGTGACCTCAAGAAATTGCATGGTAGCGGTATGTGGAATTATAATTAAAGAACAATAATGCAGGAATCCTTTAGATTATATATCAGGAGGAAGAAGACTAATGGAGACAACCGAATTACTGAATTTACTTAAAATAAAGACGGTTACCGGTACCATTCCTTCTAAAGTTACAGGGATACAGATGGATTCACGGAAAATTAAACACGGCAATTGTTTTATCTGTGTTGTGGGAAGCAATGTGGATGGCCATGATTTTGTGGAAGATGCAATCAGGCGCGGAGCATCACTGATTGTTGCTGAAAAGCGGGAAGTGGTTTCCGAATCTGCCTGTTTCGTTTTAGTGAAAGACTCGATGAGAGTGATGGCGCGCTTTGTTCAGCACTTTTACGGTTATCCTTCGTCCGAATTGGCGGTATTTGGAGTGACGGGCACGAACGGCAAAACAACTGTCTCCCACATGATTTATGAACTGCTGGAAGCAGCTGGCCGAAAATCTGCTTCCAGCGGGACGCTGGGTTTTCGTATGGATGGCATTAGCGAGCCCACACAGAACACGACAAGCGATATCATTTCCAGTGTAGAAATAATGCAACGAGTGATTAATAACGACTGTGAGGCGATCGTTTTTGAAACGTCTTCTCAAGGAATTATCAACGGCCGGATGTGGGGCATTGATGTAGATATCGCGGTTTTTACGAACTTGACACACGACCATTTGGATTATCATAAGACCATGGAACATTATGGCTATGCAAAAGGTTTGCTTTTTGCTCAGCTCGGCCAGGATGTGAGAAAAGAGAAATATGCGGTGCTTAATCATGATGATCCATGGGCATTGGCATTTTCAAAGATGACGCCATTTGAAACGATTACTTACGGGCTTTCAGAAAAGGCGGACTTTTATGCGAATCGAATTGAATACAAAGAAAATGGTGCTGCTTTTCTTTTGCATAGTCCACAAGGCAGTTATACAGTTTCTACTTCTTTTATAGGTGAATTCAACGTGTACAACACACTGGCAGCAGTTGCTGCTTTATATGCATATGGGCTGGATGTGCATGTGATACTTCAATATATGCCTGGAGTAAGGCCTGCATCCGGGCGGATGGAAAAGCTGTCCCATGCTAGTGGACCAGCTGTTTATATAGATTACGCCCATACACCTGACGCAATCGAAAAAGCGGTCAATAGTTTGCTGCCATTTAAAAAGGAACGATTGATCGTGTTGATTGGGAGTGGCAATTTTAGGGACCGTTTTAAACGGCCGATGATGGCTGAAAAAGCATCCGTTGCGGATTATGTAGTCATAACAACCAATAACCCAGGCGAGGAGGCAGTCGCGACTATCCTTCGTGACTTTGAAAGAGGCATGCGGCATGATCGATATATTTGCATTGGCGACCGGGCTGAAGCTGTTCGCCATGCCATCAGACACGCAGCCACAAACGACATCGTACTCTTGACAGACAAAGGGCATGAAAACACAATGCTCATCGGCAGCAGCTATTTCCCTCATAGCGACAAAGAAATTGCGCTCGAACAGCTCAATCTTAGGACGTAGAAAGGTCAGTAGCCTATTTTTTAGAAAACACTTTGAATTAGCATCACATTACAAGTTATCAAAAATTTCGTTTTTTCGTGTCTGCCGTTTAAAAATCATTGTAATCACCATGACCGAAAAAATAAGTTCAATACAAACAACTCCTTTTTTGGTTTTTCGTCATATCAACCATGAAAAAAGTCAGAGTTGTTTTTTTGTCTTACAAAAACTTAGAACGCTGTAAAGTGATGTTATGTTAAAACCAACAGCAAAATGCAAAGGAGGCGATCATTTTGCAAAAATACGTGCTGGATTTTCAAGAAGTGAAGAAAAATGATTTGTTGCAGGTTGGCGGGAAAGGCTTGAATTTAGCGGAGCTGGCAAGAGTTCCTGGCATTCAGGTACCGGCAGGATTTTGTATTACTACTAACGTATTCAAGCGCATAGTGGAGGATAATCAGGTATTCACGGAATTGATGGAGGAATTGGCCATACTTGAATCCAGCGATCTAGATAGGATTCGATTGATCAGTGAAAAACTAAGAAATGCCATCGAAACCACGAAGATCCCGGAAGAGATAAAACTGGAAATTGTCGATTCTTTTGAAAAATTGGGGAGCGAGTTAACCTATGCGGTCCGGTCGAGTGCGACGGCAGAGGATTTGCCAACGGCGTCATTTGCAGGACAGCAAGATTCGTTTTTAAATATCCAAGGTAAAGAGCAGCTCTTAAAGCACATCAGTAAATGTTGGGCTTCCTTGTTCACGGAGCGGGCAGTAGTGTATCGCATCCAAAATGGTTTTGATCACCGGAAGGTCCTTTTGTCGGTCATCATCCAACAAATGGTTTTTCCGATTGCATCCGGGATATTGTTCACCGCAGATCCTGTTACATCCAATCGCAAAATGGTGTCGATTGATGCGAGTTTCGGATTAGGTGAAGCACTCGTCTCAGGCATTGTGTCTGCCGATAATTACAAAGTCAAGGAAGGGCAGATCATCCAAAAAACTGTTTCTCTGAAGAAGATTGCCGTTTATCCATTAAGCAGAGGAGGAACGGAACAAAGGGAAATCCCTTTTGAACTACAGGAACAACAAGTGTTATCGGATGAACAGGTTTTGGCGCTCGAAGGCTTAGGCCGTCAAATAGAAAAGCATTTCGGAACACCGCAGGACATCGAATGGTGTCTAGTGGATGAATCAATATATATCGTGCAAAGCCGGCCAATCACTACACTGTTCCCCTTGCCTGAAAAAAGTGACGGGGAGTACCGCATTTACTTATCTATTGGGCACCAACAGATGATGACCGACCCGATCAATCCACTGGGCATGTCATTTTTCGAATTTCTCGCCGATTATAATATAGAGAGGGCCGGAGGACGGCTATTCATGGATTTGTCACCTGAGCTTGCTTCGGTTACTGGACGGATATTTATGTTGGCATCCCTTGGAAGCAACGATCCTCTAATGAAAGATGCGTTGATCAATTTCATGAAGCGGAAACCACCGCTTCCAAAAGGAAAACGTATTTATAAATTTGGATCAGAGCCATTTACTTGGGGCTTTCCGGTGGAACTGCTAAAATTGTATCGGAAAAATGATCCCAGGCTGACTAGCCAGCTGATCAATATGAGCGAAGCTTCCATCCGCTCGTTGGAATGGCGCATACAAACTTTTTCAAGGGATGAATTGTTTGAGTTTATTAAAGAAGACCAGAAGCAGTTGAAAAAAGAAATTTATAATCAGGAAAGCTTTGGCGTAATTGTGGTCGGCATCTTTGCAGTATACTGGCTCAATAATTACATGGAAAAATGGCTGGGTGAAAAAAAAGCGGCAGACATTCTCAGCCAGTCGGTGGCCCACAACGTGACGTCCGAAATGGGACTTGAGCTTCTCGATGTAACGGATGTGGTGCGAAACTATCCCAAGGTGCAAGCCTATTTTGAAAACCCTCGGAAAGCAACGTTTTTCGAAGACCTGGAAAAAATGCAAGGCGGCAAGGCGGTCAGCACAGCACTGAGAGAATACCTCGAGAAATATGGCATGCGCTGTGCTGGTGAAATCGACATTACAAAAACACGGTGGAGCGAAGACCCGACAATCCTGGCTCCCGTTATCTTGGGCAATAACAAAAACTTCGAGCCTCATGCGCGCGCTGCCAAAGTTGCAGAAGGGAAACGAAAAGCAAAGCAGAAAGAACAGGAGTTGTTGGAACGCTTGGCCAAGCTGCCTGGAGGCAAGAGGAAGGTTAAAAAGACCAAGCAAATGATCAGCATGCTGCAAAATTTTCTTGGGTACCGAGAATATCCGAAATTCGCTTTTATCAAACGCTATTTTCTATATAAGCAGGCTATGATGAAAGAAGCTGTTTTTCTGCATGAAAAAGGGGAAATCCAAGCGCCCGAGGATGTGTATTATTTATCATTTGATGAATTTAGGGATGCTGTCAACGGCAAAAGTGTAGACCGACAGATGATTGAAGAGCGGAAAGCGGCCTACCGCTACTACGAGAAACTAAAGGTGCCGAGACTGATGACTTCAGAAGGCGAAGAGATTTTCGGAAACTATCAAAACGATAAGCTGCCAATCGGAGCGTTTCCAGGCATTGCGGTATCCGCCGGCGTCATTGAAGGACGAGCGAGGGTCATCTTGAAGATGGAGGATGCCCAGATCGAACCTGGGGATATACTCATAACGGCTTTCACAGACCCGAGTTGGACCCCGCTATTCGTCTCGCTGTCGGGTTTGGTAACAGAAGTCGGAGGGCTGATGACACACGGAGCGGTCATTGCACGGGAATATGGCCTGCCGGCTGTGGTCGGAGTAGTTAACGCAACAACTGTCATTAAAGACGGACAGAAAATTCGCATCAACGGCGCTGAAGGTTATGTGGAAGTACTGGAATAGCTATTATTAGTCCAATGCGACAACGGGTCATTTCAGCCAACTAATTGCACAAATGAAACTCTAACTCTAAGGAGTCATTACCAATTCTTCTCTCTTTTTCGATACCTATTAGAGTAAGTCTACAAAGCGGCCAAATTTTGTAAAGCGGCCAAAAAAAGTTATCCGAGCAGAAAAATCTTCTGTCTGGATAGCTTTTTCGTTTTTGAAAAGAGGACTATCAGGATATTTAGAGAATAGGAATGGGACATGGCGAAGGATCCTGGTCGTTTCTTGGCGAACTGCTCGATTACGGCGCCGATGTCTACTTATATGACCGCGGGTTTCTGCACTCCAAACGCTGACGATTGACAGCGAAATTTCAACCGTAGGCACGACCAACCTGGATGCCAGAAGCTTTCGCTTAAATTTCGAAATTAATGCGCTGGTATTTAACCGGATGGTCGCGCTTGAACTAGAGTCTTTGTTTGAGTCGGACACTGCCAGCTGCCGAAAACTGACAAAAGAGCTATACGCTCAGCGCAATTGGACAATCAAATTCCGCGAAGGCGTGTCGCGTTTGTTGAGTCCGATTTTATGAATAGGATAAGGTATTTTAAAGAGGTGGAATCGGTATTCCATTGTTAGAGATAACTATCAGTAGAGGGTTGTTATTTGAATGCCTTGAAAAAAACAATAGAAGATCCTAAAAAGGAATACGAAGAAATTCAGCGAACTAATGAAAAAATATTTATACGTAAAAATCTATCCTTAGATAAAACCACTGGAGAAAAATCTCCAATGGTTTTATCTAAGGAATTCTGGAGCAGCACTGTTCTAATCCTAACGCTCAGTTCGCTTCAGAAAAGATTGAGTTTACTGCCATTTTCGCTATCGTACCATTGGACATGATAAATTTATCCACCTTGATGTGCGAGAAGCTTGGGAGATGTTCCTCCCGCTCAACTTCTACAGTTGTATATACACCCGGAGACATTCTTTCTACGGCTGTGGCAATTAACAGCGATTTTCCATCCGTCAGCATCTGATCTTCAATCCGGTCATCCGCAAAAATTAGGACTGCTTTTGCCTGTTGAACATTTGCCTGCCGCAGTACTATTTCATGGGTGGCATTCCCTCGGACATAGTGAATTCTCGTATTGATCTCTTTTGCTTTTTCCAGTCTATCGATCACCACTACTTTGATTTGTTTATCTTTCTTCAGGATCTCAGCTATTGCATTTTCAGCTTTATATGACCAATCGATAATGACAATGTGGTTTTGTCCCTTGTACATTAACTCACCTCTTTCTTCCCGTTTTTTATGTAGTGTCAGACTTTCTATTGCCTTTCCAATGAATGAGGCAAACAACCCAATGCCAATTATGTATAGAAAAACAACTGTAAAGATTCTTCCTGCAGAGGTGGAAGGGTAAAGGTCGCCATAACCGACTGTCAGGATCGTCGTCATGGTGAACCATAATGAATCTGTATATCTTGTAAAAGTTGACGGCTCAATGATAGGCAGCATGAGCGTACTAAATGCAATTAATACTAATGTGCTTACAGTGAGGATGAGCCACGACAGGCTGGTCGCCTGCAGATAGAGTCGGCGAAGTATAATCAATTCTGAACCTCCCTTTTTTGATTAGTATACACTACCAAATGTGAGCGCCGGTAACTCAATTATTCACAGCATATTGTACGCCACAAAGGACAGCAGCAAAGTATGCTGTAAAAACAAAAAAATAGAAAGAAGAGCTGCAACGTTAGGCAACTTTTCTTTCTATATAAGTCAGAGTATCAAAAAATGTACTATGCAAGATTTCCGCATTTTTTGTTTTCACACCAGATAAAATCATTAAGTTTACTTTCATTCACATTTAAAACATTAGACAACTTTACAATTAAAGAGTACGAAGGATAGAGAGATTCGCTTTCCAACCTTTCAACTATATTCTTTGAGACGCCCAATCGACCGGCTAACATTTCCACGGAAAGATTGTTAAGTTCACGTGACACTTGAATAAATTCCCCAAAACCATTGCATGGTTCATTTAACATTTCTTCACCCCTTATCATTATATAATGATTTGCTTATATATATTAGTCTTTTCATCATATATTAGTAAATGATTTATTGTAATCGTTTTGTAAATAATCTGTAAATTTGAAGTGAACTATTAAAAATATACACTATCAAAATTTAAAAAAATTTGAGTTCTAAGTTATTCAATTTACCTAGCAGCATTAAATCCTCATAAAAGACTTTTCTGAAGGGATTTTATCAGGTGAATTCTGATTACATTCCATAAATGAAAGCTAAGTGTAACTCTTTGGTTACCTAGACTCTTTAGAGTATTTCTTAAAAAGCAGGGGGAATATAAAATGAATAATCGACAAGATGGGGAATTCGAAAGGCTATCTAATGCTCCGCTAAAACGGAAATACCCTTCTTCACTGAAAATCATCGGAAGCATCTTAGGGGTTCTCGTTCTCACTCTTACGTATTTTGAGGTTTTCGATTCCCCTAATGTTTTCACTAATATGATTACTGAAGAAACCAAGGGCGTGATCATGGATGCCCAAACTCCAGAGATTGTTTCCAGTGTTCCGGGAACTGATAATACCTTCGCTATAAAGTGGTTATCTGATTCAATGGACCGGGGAAATCATGATTTAATTACTTCCTTTCACGGCAATATTATTGTTTCGAAAGATATGAAGCCGCTGGAACGCGGTGATATCCTTTACTATCAATTTCAAGGGGAAGAACAACTGGGACGCCTAATAGGAATGCCCGGTGAAACGGTAGAAATACAAGAGGGACAAGTTTATCTGGACGGAAAAAAACTCAACACTTTTTATGGAGCTGCAACAAGTTTGGGTTTAACAAAAGACGAGTATTTTGAAAGGGTGGATGCAGAGAATGTCAATCTCGAAGCGATGGAAAATTATTTCAATACTTCGATGGAACCTGTTTCCGCCGATGAAAATACTGTATTTGTTTTAGTGGATATGTGGTGGAGAGGGATGGACAGCAGAGAGTACGGGCCAATCCCTATTGAACAATTGCAGGGGAAAGTGTTGGGATATGAAGAATAGATATTGATAATATCTTAAAGCAATCATTGCATACAAAAACACGAGCTCCTTCTATCTAAGGAAGCTCGTGTTTTTGTTTAATATATAAGATCTACAGCCCTTTCTGATACCTGCTATTAAGCAACTACGGGATAACCCAGGTTTTCGATGACTTTTTTCAATTCTTCAGATGACACTTTTTCCTCATTGTAGCTGGCTTTTACTTTACTTGAGTTAAAAAGGACTTTCACTTCCTCAACGCCATCTATTTTTCCTACTTTCCCTTCAATTTTTTTGATACAAGAAGGACAAGTAAGTGGTTCTAATTGGAATTTAACTGTGGTCATGTTAATCTCTCCTTTATTTTTTCTATCTTCAGTATAAAACGTTTGAAAGTATAACTCCTTGACCTTAATCAATGTTTTATATGGAGTAATATTCTTGAATTATAAATAATGAGAAATTAGGCATTAGAAAAACTAATCGATAGGAAAATGTTAAGTCTTGATAAAGATCAAGTAATCTTTATTCAAAACGATTTATGATAAATCTGTAGAGAAAAAGTAAGTAAAGAAAAGGGCAGAGCAAAAAATGGAGGTAGTTAGAAAGATGGGTGTACAAAATAATTAGAGAAAGAGGGGTGTGAGAAGTGGTTGGATTTATTCATAAGCATAAAAAAGATCTTGCCTTTGTCGCTGGTTTCTTATTGATACTCGCCGCAGTTTTGCATTACATGGGCTATGAGAACTTGCGGCAAATGACGTTAATCGTGGCTTCAATAATTGCAGGAATTCCAATAGCAATAAAGGCGCTTCAAGCGCTTCGAATGAAAGCGTTCAGTATTGAAATGCTTGTAACCATCGCTGTTGTTGGTGCCTTATTTATTGGAGAATATGTGGAATCGGCGGTCGTAACATTTCTGTTCTTGTTTGGAGATTATTTAGAAGCGCGAACACTGGAAAAAACACGTTCCTCTCTAAAAAACTTGGTGGATATGGCACCTCAAGAAGCAACTATTATACGCCGGGGCAATGATTTGGTAGTTCCGGTAGAAGAAGTAATCAAAGGGGATAGAGTCATTATCCGGACTGGCGGGAAAGTACCAGTGGATGGCAAAATCGTCACAGGCCATGCCTCATTAAATGAAGCAGCCATTACAGGAGAATCGGTTCCGGCATCCAAAAAATCAGGCGATAAAGTTTTTAGCAGCACCGTTATTGATGTTGGCTATATTGAAATTATTGCGGAAAAAGTCGGAAGCGATACAACATTCGCAAAGATTATTGAACTCGTGGAAGAAGCACAGGAATCCAAGTCAAAAACAGAAAAGTTCTTGAACAAGTTTGCTAATATTTACACACCTGCGGTAGTTGTACTTTCCATTCTAGTTTATGTTCTGACAAGAGATTTTCATCTCGCAATTACCTTTCTTGTCATTGCCTGCCCCGGTGCATTAGTTATCGGCGCACCCGTTTCCAGTGTGGCAGGTATTGGCAACGGCGCAAAAAATGGTGTACTGGTCAAGGGTGGCGAAGTGATGGACCGCTTCTCGAAAGTTGATACACTCGTGTTTGATAAAACGGGCACATTGACCAAAGGTAAACCTGAGGTGACAAATATTAAAGTCTTTCATTCATTTGATGAACAAAGTTTACTTCGGCTAGTAGCACAAGCTGAAACAGTGTCTGAACACCATCTCGGCCAGACAATTGTCAAAGAAGCAACATCACGGAATATGGATCTCGATAAAAAACCGGAAAAAGTTGAAGTCATTAAAGGCAATGGTTTACTGGCTACAGTAGAAGGACATGTTTTGGCAATTGGTAACCGAAAACTGATGAAAGCAAAAAACATTATCATCTCACCAGAAGTTGAAACCTATACAGTGGAAAATGAAAAAGCTGGTAATACAGCAATCTTAGCAGCAGTAAACGGGGAAGTAGCCGGCATCTTTTCGATTGCCGATCAGATTCGTGAAGATGCAGCACCAGCCCTCGCTCAAATGAGAAAAAATGGGATCAAGAAAATTATTATGCTGACTGGAGACAATCAGCACACAGCTGAACTTGTTGCTGGCCAATTGGAGTTGGATGAATTTCATGCAGAATTATTGCCGGAAGACAAAGTGGCTTTCATCAAGAAGTTAAAAGAAAATGGGAGTATTGTCGCAATGGCAGGTGATGGTGTCAATGACGCACCCGCCATCGCAACAGCGGATATTGGTATCGCAATGGGGGAAGGCGGAACAGACATTTCAATGGAAACTGCCGATGTTGTTTTAATGGCAGATAAACTGATGCAATTCTCTCATGCCTATTCGCTATCTAAAGCAACTATCCGCAATATGAAACAAAATACATTTTTTGCAATCGGAATTGTTGCCGTTTTGTTGATTGGTGTACTGATTGGTTCAGTCCATCTAGCATCTGGCATGTTCATACATGAAGCGAGCGTCTTGATTGTTATCTTGAATGCCACGAGGTTGATGGGATTCAACCGTAAAAATATGCACATTAAAGAAAACATGGAACCCGTGGATGCTTAATTTTATTATATAACTTTCTCTTATAGTTAATGCGACTTGGTAAATGAATGGAGAAAATAAAAATCATAATTTCTTTCTTTTTTTACTGATATGTATCCAAATCAAATGCGAGGAGGAATAATTTTATGTCTGAACACACGACGCTTGAACACTATTAGCGCTACTGGTGCTTTTATGGTCAATGATTTAATCGCAAATTAATATATATTATTTGTGAAACTGAAGCCAAGCAGACTTATTCATTCTATTTTCTAGTTTGTTAATAAGTTTTAATGGCGCCTGCATAGTGAATTATTGATAAGAAAAACAACTCGCTTTGTGAGAAAAGTTACAGATAGAAAGTAAGAATTCTATTAAGATTGAAGAGAGCCGAAAGAAATGGATGCTTTGACTCTTAGAATTTATTAACAGGATTCAAGATTAAAGAACTCAAAACTCAGGAGGAATTGCATTATGAAAGCAGCAGTATGGTATGGAGAAAAAGACATTCGCATCGAAGAACGAGAATTAAAAGCATTAAAAGACAATGAAGTAACCGTCCGTGTCGCGTGGGCTGGCATTTGCGGCAGTGATTTGCATGAGTATCAAGAAGGACCGGTTTTTGTCCCTACTGAAAAAGAAGACCAATTAACCGGTCAGATCGCTCCCCTTATCATGGGACATGAATTTGCTGGTGTTATTGAAAAAGTAGGATCACAAGTAACCAAGTTTAATGTTGGAGATCGCGTTGCGATTAATCCTACTTTAACTTTTGGCAACAAGCCAGAAGATATTGATCAATACGATGGATTCAGCTTTATTGGCCTTCACGGAGATGGAGGATTCACAACTTTTGCCAATGCACCCGAATCAAATGTTTACCTTCTTCCAGAAACATTAAGTTTGCAAGAAGGGGCGCTGGTTGAACCAACTGCTGTTGCTGTACAAGCGATCAAAGAAGGGGGACTTCAATTTGGTGATACTGCAGCCATATTTGGAGCCGGACCTATTGGATTAGTGACTGTAATTGCGGCAAAAGCTGCAGGAGCAAGCAAAATCATTGTTTTGGATTTATCAGAAACACGTCTTGAAAAAGCAAAAGAATTAGGTGCAACACATATCGTAAACTCTGGAAAAGAAAATCCTGTAGAAGCAATTCGTGCAATTGTTCCAGACGGGGTAGATGTATCATTTGAAGTTGCAGGTGTAGCTCCAACATTTACACAAGCAATTGCGTCCACTAAAGCGCGTGGAACGATGGTGATTGTTTCTATTTTTGCGAGACCAATAGAATGGAATCCTCTTCAACTGACCAATACAGGTGTGAAAATCACATCTTCTATTGCCTATACACCTACTTCTTTTCAACAAACGGTAGACTTGATGGGGACGGGCCAATTAAACCCGCAAAGCATTGTAACCTCTCAAATTCAATTAGATGATATTGTGGACAAAGGCTTTGAGGCTTTAACGAAAGATAAAACACAAGTGAAAATCCTTGTAGAATTAAGCGGTGAAAAGTAACTGCTGAGTCTACAAAATTTAACTTAATATAAACTGCACCTCCAATTGCTGAACAAACAACTTGCAATAGGAGGTGTATTTTTTTAAGGAAAAACGATCTAGAGATAAAAGCTCGCACTATAGCAAATCTTTTATATTAGTTCCTTGACGGTGATCAAGTTTTTTTATCTTGAAAACTCGTATGATAGAACAGTAAGAAGTTATCGATACAATATTTACCTAACAAGAAAGCAGAAAAAAACCAAACCAGAATGGAGCAAAAAATGATGACTATTAAAAAGTTGTTGGATCTTCAAACATATGATGAAAAGAAAATGTCAAAGCAAATAGTTATAGAAGAAGAAAAAAGTAAAGTAATTGTATTTAACTTTCTGCCAGGACAAGTAATGCCTAAGCATGGACATCCTCATAAGAATGCTTATGTGTTTGTAGTCGATGGAGAGGGTATATGCTATCTGGATGATATCGACACTGCTGTTCAGCAGGGAGATATCATTCACTGCAATCCTCATCAAAAAATAAGCATAGAAAATAATGGAACCACATCGATGACTGTATATGTGGTTCATGCAGACGAATAAATCAAGAATGGAAAGTCCAAGCCGGCACATCATCGGATGGACTTTTTCATTTGGTGTATTTATAAAAGATATACCGTAAATCAGCGGTAAAAAACGTCCATACAACGCTCTTGCCAGGCGTTGAATAGACGTTTTTATATGTTCATATGAAAAGTGGATTTTTTGAAGTTAATCAGTCATTTTTTAAAGTAAAAAATGATGCGTGCCAGGATTTCCACCTCTTGTTATATCTCGTGTTCTTTTTAGTGTTTTTTCGGAATGCCGATAGTATGTTTCATCTATCGCCTCTTTCACTTTCCACATTACCCAGAAGCCTAAAGCTAACTGCAGAACAATCAATAAGATATAAAGTGGATTGGAAAAGACTTCCTGGCTTGCAAACAACAAAAACAAAAGAATAGATTGCAAAGAAAGTGTTTTTACTGATCGTAAAAGTACAGAAATGAAAAGAACTACAATACCAACAATGAGAATCAAATTATGATTATGCACTAATGATGAAAATTTAAAATCAACTAAAAACATTGAGGTCAATTGAATGGCATTCATATACTGTCACCTGTCTTTTTTTTAGAAAGCGATAGAAGTTCTTGTTTTTCTTTAAGTTCTGCATGTACTTCTGCATATTTCGGATTAATTGAGCCGCTGCCTAATCCTTCATTAATCATGCGATCTGTCTCATTAACACAGTCACATATAGTTTGTTTTTGATCATTCATTTTAATCTCTCCTCATTTTTTTATCTTGAACAGTTCGGTTGTTATAGAATTTGATAAAGTTTTTAGAAATTGATCCGTCAGCTTTTTAATCGACGTCAGATCTTCTAAAAGATTAGGAAAAAGATCAACTTTTACCGTATGGTCAATGACTGTCGCATTCATGTGTCTAAACTTTTCTTTCATCAAATCTACTGCTTCGCAAAATTGAGAATAGGCAGCATCACCTGAACCAAAAACTCCAATTACTTTTCCACTTAAATCAACGTTTTCCAGGCTATCGCAGAAAACTGCTGTTTCAAAAGGAAGATCTCCATCATCGTAAGTATAGGTACCGAACAAAATGCCGTCATAGTTAAGCAGAAAGTTTAAATCCATATTGTCCAGTTCTATATTTTTTCGCGTCACCTCGAATTCTTTTGGATTTATATATGTCCGCATCAAGCAGGCTATTTCTTCTGTATTTCCCGTAGAACTTGCATAAAGAATGAGTATTTTCTTCATATTGAACACTCCTATTTATTACGTAACAATATATGGTTCACTCCACATAAAAAGTTGTAGCTTTTTATAGACTTAGCTTAACTGAAATTTTTTGGAGAAACCTTGATATACGTCAAGTTTAAGGAGAAGTGGCACTTGTTTTAACTATTGCCTTAAAAATAATGTGAGCTTGCTGTGTGCTTCATTACTGCAATAAAATAATGTCGGAATAAACTCGTTCATTCATAAGCTGAGCAATAGCTGAGCCTTTGGAAATAAATTTAAAAGGCTGCATCCTCTGTACGGAAAATGCAGCCTTTTTCAGAAGCTCTTTTATTTTTCTATGTCTGAAATATATTGTGTTTACTGCCTTTGAGAGTCGGCGCTAAAAATGTCCAAATTAACGCTGCTTCTTCGGGAGAGCGTGGAGTGATAGCAGCTGACTTTGGATAAGGCAAAGCGCCAGACTGTTTCTCAATATACTTTTTCACATATGGATTTTGATCAATAGCTTCTGTATAGAGATCTTGGGATTTTTGTGAAAGCATGCTCTTTTGCTGTTCAATCGACCACTTAAACCAACCGAAGAATGCGTTATCACTTAATTCTTGTTCGTAATGGAGAATCAAACTCTCAGCTTCCTCAAAACGTCCTAGTGCTATTAAAGCAGATACCGTTAAATATCGTACGCCCTGGTGATCACCTGGATTTAAACGGAGTACCTCATAATAAACAGGGAAGGCTTCTTCAAAGCGTGCTTGTTCCCAATAGAAGTTCCCAAGCAAAAATAACGCACGCAAGTAGGGGCGATTGGGAACGTATAACCAAGCAACATCCATTTCCGGCTCGTAACGTTCTTTGCCGCAGGCAACTGCCTGTTGAAGCAATTGTTCTTTGATTGCCAAATCGGTTTCCATTTCAGCAGCTAGTAGAAATGCGTCAGTATTTTTGGGATCTAACTGCTGAATTTCTTTCAGGCGGCTGGCCGTATTTGAATTCGTGTATGCATTGTAGGCAAGAAGTTGAGCACTTTCGAATTTGGTTTTCGGTTCATAGGATTTGCTGTGATAATACTCCATCTGGCGTTTTAATTCATTTTCACTCTGGATGGTGGCATTTTTTAAATGCATATACAATTGCCAATTCTGAAGTTCATTGCCTTTTGGATCTGTTCCTACTTCGAAGGCATAAGCTGCTTCTTTTTCAGTGTCTTCATTACTCATCGCGTTCAGATAAAAAGATTCAATTTCTTTTTTGAAGCCTTCCAATTTGTCTTCGTCTACGGCAAAGTACTTTGCAGTGTCGTCGGTACGCCATTCCAGTTTTATCAACCGGTTTTCGATGGCAAATTGAATTGCGCCGGCTACTGCTTCTTTTGGAATCAGCGCTAAAGGTTCTGCGTAATGGAAGAAGGCTTCGATTAGTTCATCGCTTTTTAAATCATGAGCTATAAGGAAGTTTTCCAACTCTTGTACAGTCTCAAGTACGGCTGAAGATACTTTGTCAGTAGCTATGAGGCCGCTGCTCAGTAATTGATAAACAGTCAGTATATTATGGCTGTAAAATTCTTGTGCCGTTGCAGCTTCAGAGCTCCGGTACATATTCTGAAGCTTAGAAATGCTATCCTGTTCTACTTCAACAGCAACGGTCAGGCTATTTAGCACCATTAAGAAATGTGCACCAATACGAACATCAGGCAAGTAAAAACCGGTAGCAATATTTCCAGCTTCAACAGGAAAAGATTCATTGACTTCAATTTCCATGACTGCTTCAGAAAGTAAATCCCGGACCTGTGCCCGGTAGTTAGTGACAGAAACAACTTCGCCGGCCATAAACATGGGATTGAGCCACGTTTCAAGGATCTGCTTGATTTGTATTCTTTCTTCTTTGGCAATCTTCTGTTCGATAAAAGCATTCCAAACATCGACACGTTCGGAAAAGAAAAAGATATCTCCAATAATTCCGTTCGATTTATCCTCTCCGTAAAGTGGGACGAGCAGGTTCTCAACTGTATCTTTCCATTTCAACAAATCTCTTTGTTCTGACGGGCGAGGATGATTTTCAAAAAACTCCTGAAGCAATCCTTGAAGTGCTTTGTTTTGTGCTTCGATGAACATTTTTGAAGAATCTTGGACTCCACAACATTTTTTGTATTTTTTTCCACTTCCACAATGACATAAGTCGTTTCTTCCAAGTGTATTTATCATAGGGAAGGCTCCTTAAGAAGCAGCCGTTCTTCTTCACGGCTATGAATAGCATTTATCACAAGCAACGCATGAAACTGTTTCATAACTCCGTAGCTGACGCCTTCTTCTTCAAGCAGTTTTTTAATATCAGCAACAATAATGCGCAATATATCATGATCTCGCGTCAACTCGGCTACGGTTTGCTGGAGTTCGGGTTTTTGTTCGATCATTTCCAAATAAAATCCTTCTTCTTCCGCATCGGCATGGCTGAGGATCCGTGTTTCCCAATATTCCAGTAAATGGTCGGCTGCCTGACGAGCGACCTCGTATTCTTTAGCTCTCAATAAATCTTCTACTTCTTCAGTTTTTGTTAATGCTCCGGATAAGGCGCCTTCATGAATTGCATGATGTGCATGCAATTGGCGCAAAGATGGTCCTGACATAATCATTCATTCCCCTCATTTTTTTTCAGTATAACACGCTAAAAACCTTGAATTTTCCAGCTAGGGCTTTTCCTTATAGGAAAGAGGGAACTCCCTTATTCGCTCTAATGACAGACGTTAAAGCATAGTTTAACCAAATGGGAACTTGTCTTCATAGGATTGATTTTTGCATAAATAACTATGGAAGGAACACTGAACTTTTCCTGTCTACTTATACAAAATTTTTATAAAAGGTGTGTAAGTGGTCTTTCTATTAATGGAACAAAAGACGGTAATTTTTTGGGGACAAGGGAGTTCCACAGGTTCAATAGGACTTTCCCTAATGGGAACTTTTTTGTTTCGCTTCCATAATGAAAATATACGAATGATATGGAGTGTATTCCCATCCATGTTTTTCATTCTGAGAAGGAGTGGTAGTAAGCGATGAAGAAAAAATTTGGATTAAATTTTTTTAAACCAGTAGAAAGTTATTCAGGCAGCTGGTCAATCCTTGAAGAAAAAAGTAGAGATTGGGAAAATATGTATCGCCAAAGATGGTCACATGATAAAGTAGTCCGCACCACACACGGCGTCAACTGTACGGGATCGTGCAGCTGGAAAGTATTTGTGAAGAACGGCATTATCACGTGGGAAAATCAGCAAATTGATTATCCTTCCTGTGGACCGGACATGCCAGAATTTGAACCACGCGGATGTCCAAGAGGAGCTACCTTTTCTTGGTACGAGTACAGCCCACTTCGGGTGAAATATCCCTATATGCGCGGCAAGCTTTGGCGGCTTTGGAAAGCAGCACGTGCAAGCCATGCTAATCCAGTAGAGGCTTGGGCAAGCATTGTGGAGGATCCTGAAAAAGCGATGTTTTATAAATCAGCACGGGGAAAAGGCGGGCATATTCGGGTTAACTGGGATGATGCTCTGGAACTGATTGCGGCACAATTGATTTATACAATTCGGAAATACGGACCGGATCGGGTGGCCGGCTTTACGCCAATCCCTGCGATGTCGATGGTCAGCTACGCTTCAGGAGCACGTTTTATTTCGCTTCTTGGTGGACAGATGCTGAGTTTCTATGATTGGTACGCGGACCTTCCGCCTGCTTCCCCTCAGATATGGGGCGAGCAGACAGATGTACCTGAGTCGTCGGATTGGTATAACGCAGGCTACTTAATGATGTGGGGATCAAATGTGCCCATGACTCGGACGCCGGATGCGCATTTTATGACAGAAGTTCGCTATAAAGGAACAAAAGTAGTATCTGTAGCTCCAGACTATGCGGAAAATGTAAAGTTTGCAGACAATTGGCTGGCTCCACACCCTGGAACAGATGCAGCATTGGCTCAAGCCATGACACACGTAATTTTGGATGAGTTTTACCAAACACGCCAAGAACCGATGTTCATCAATTATGCAAAACAGTTTACGGACATGCCATTTATGATTCTTCTGGATCCTCATGAAGATACACTAAAAGGCGGCCGCTTCCTGCGTGCCAGTGACTTAGGAGATACTTCACAACATGCAGAATGGAAACCGGTCATCTTTGATGAAGCGGCAGACAAATTGATGGTTCCAAACGGTACGATGGGTCAGCGATGGGAAGAAGATAAAAAATGGAACTTGATTCTTGAAAATGAGGATGGTTCTAAAGTAGAACCGGCATTGAGTGTAGAAGGCCATCAAGAGGAATGGAAGGAAATTGTTTTCCCATATTTCGATAACCAAGGAAATGGCGTGTTTAAGCGCGTGATTCCAGCAAGAAAAGTCTTGTTGGCAGATGGCACTGAACGTTACGCTGCAACTGTTTATGATTTGATGATGAGCCAATACGGTATTATTCGGACAGACAGCGAATACAATGCCAAGGGCTACGATGACGAAACGTCCCATTATACACCGGCATGGCAGGAAAAAATAACATCTGTCAAAGCATCAGTCGTTACGCAAATCGCCCGCGAGTTTGCACAAAATTCACTGGATACAGATGGCCGCTCGATGATCATAATGGGTGCCGGAATCAACCATTGGTTCAACAGCGACACCATTTACCGTGCAATTTTAAACTTGGTCATCCTCACAGCCTCTCAAGGTGTTAACGGTGGGGGATGGGCCCATTATGTTGGGCAAGAAAAATGCCGTCCGATTGAAGGCTGGTCTACAGTCGCTTTTGCAAAGGATTGGCAGGGCCCTCCAAGACTGCAGAATGCAACATCCTTCTTTTACTTTGCAACTGAGCAATGGAGATATGAAGAAAGTGGCACAGATGCACTAACTTCACCGCTCGCAGAAAACGTTGCTTACCAGCATCCTGCTGATTATAACGTTTTGGCAGCAAGACTCGGTTGGTTGCCTTCTTATCCACAATTCGATAAAAACAGCCTCCAGTTTGCTGAAGAAGCTGCTGAAAAAGGTGGGAAGACCGATAAGGAAATTTTAGATTACGCTGTTGAGCAGGTTACATCACGTAAGACAAAATTTGCAGTAGAAGATCCTGGTGCACCTGAGAACTTCCCAAGAACCTTGTTCATTTGGCGTTCAAACCTGATTTCCAGTTCTGCCAAAGGACAGGAATACTTTATGAAACATCTGCTGGGCGCTTCGGATGGCTTGTTGGCTGAACCGAACGTCGAAGAAAAACCAGAAGAAATTGTCTGGAGAGAAGATGTCGAAGGCAAGTTAGATCTGATGGTTGCACTCGACTTCCGGATGACTTCAACGCCACTGTATGCGGATATTGTTTTACCTGCTGCTACATGGTATGAAAAGACGGATTTGTCTTCAACTGACATGCATCCCTTTGTCCATCCGTTTAATCCAGCTGTCAATCCACTTTGGGAATCCCGTTCAGATTGGGATATTTACGCGAAACTAGCTGAAAGATTCTCTGAAATGGCCGAAACACATTTGCCAGGCATTTACAAAGACGTCGTAATTACACCTCTGGCTCATGACACGGTCAGTGAAATATCACAGCCGATGGGCTTAGTTAAAGATTGGACTAAAGGCGAAATTGAAGCGATTCCCGGCAAAACAATGCCGAACTTCAGTATAGTGGAGCGGGATTACACTCAAATTCACAATAAATATATTACCTTAGGCCCAAATTTGGCTACGGGCAAAACCGGTGCCCACGGCGTCAGCTTCTCAGTTGCGGAAGAGTATGAGGAATTGAAGCATATAAACGGCACTTACTTTGATGAAACGATTAAAAACGGTTTGCCGAAAATCCAAACAGCGCGTCAAGTAGCAGATGCGATGCTAAATCTATCGTCAGCGACCAATGGACGGGTTTCACAAAAAGCGTATATCGAGGCGGAAAAAGATACCGGAGTCCCACTAAAGGATATTTCTGCAGATCGCGCCGCAGAGAAAATTACTTTCCAAAGCATCACCGTCCAACCGCGCGAAGTCATTCCAACGCCAGTTTTTAGTGGATCCAATAAAATGGGAAGACGTTACTCGCCGTTTACAACGAATATCGAACGTTTAGTTCCATTCCGGACATTGACCGGCAGACAACATTTCTATATTGACCATGAAATTTTCCAGCAGTTTGGCGAAGCCTTGCCGGTTTATAAACCGACATTGCCACCTATGGTGTTTGGCAAAAATGATAAGAAGATTAAAGGCGGAGTCGATTCACTCGTATTGCGATATTTGACACCACATGGCAAATGGAATATCCATTCCACTTACCAGGATAATCAGCACATGCTGACGTTATTCCGTGGAGGACCAACTGTCTGGCTCAACAATGAAGATGCGAAGGCTCATGACATTGACGATAATGCTTGGCTTGAAATTTACAACCGGAACGGCGTAGTTACAGCACGTGCCGTAGTCAGCCATCGCATGCCAAGAGGCACGATGTTCATGTATCACGCCCAAGATAAGCACATTCAAGTACCGGGATCGGAAATTACAGATACCCGCGGCGGCAGCCATAATGCACCAACGCGGATCCATTTGAAACCAACTCAAATGGTCGGAGGATATGCGCAGCTTAGCTATGGCTTTAACTACTATGGACCTATCGGCAATCAGCGTGATGAATATGTAGCGGTTCGGAAAATGAAGGAGGTTGACTGGCTTGAAGATTAAAGCACAAGTAGCAATGGTTATGAATCTTGATAAATGCATCGGCTGTCATACCTGCAGTGTTACGTGCAAAACCACATGGACTAACCGTAAAGGTGCTGAATACATGTGGTTCAACAACGTAGAAACTAAACCGGGGATTGGCTATCCAAAGCGTTGGGAAGATCAGGAACTGTATAAAGGCGGATGGCAGCTCCGCAAAGGAAAGCTGGAGTTAAAGTCAGGCAATAAGTTATCAAAAATTGCGTTGGGAAAAATCTTTTATAATCCTGACATGCCTGAAATGAAAGATTATTACGAACCATGGACCTATAATTACGAGCACTTGACCAACGCCGGTGAACTGGAACATTCACCCGTTGCACGAGCACACTCGTTGATTACCGGCAAAAAAATGGACCTTGAATGGGGTCCAAACTGGGAAGATGATTTGGCTGGTGCACACATTACAGGCCCACTTGACCCGAACATTCAAAAAATTGAAGAAGAAATCAAGTTTAACTTCGACAAGGCGTTTATGGTTTACTTGCCTAGACTGTGCGAACATTGCTTAAACCCAAGCTGCGTCGCATCCTGCCCTTCCGGAGCAATTTACAAACGGGAAGAAGACGGTATTGTTTTAGTTGACCAAGAAGCATGCCGAGGCTGGCGCTATTGTATGACTGGTTGTCCATACAAGAAAGTTTACTTTAACTGGCAGACCAATAAAGCAGAAAAATGTACATTCTGTTTTCCGCGTATCGAGGCAGGCTTGCCTACAGTGTGCTCGGAAACCTGTACTGGCCGGATTCGTTATTTAGGAGTCCTGCTCTATGATGCGGACCGAGTTCTGGAAGTAGCTTCCACACCAGACGAAAAAGATTTATACAAAGCACAATGTGATTTGTTTATTGATCCATTCGATCCAGAGATGATGGCATTAGCAAGAAAAGACGGAATTTCGGAAGACTGGATTGAAGCGGCACAGAATTCACCTGTCTATAAACTGGCAATTGAACATAAACTCGCTTTCCCGCTTCATCCTGAATACCGTACATTGCCTATGGTCTGGTATGTGCCGCCGCTCAGCCCAATTATGAACTATTTTGAAGGAAAAGATTCCATTAAGAATCCAGATATGATTTTCCCGGCAATAGAAGAAATGCGGACACCGATTCAATACCTTGCAAATATGTTGACTGCGGGGGATACGGAGACGGTGAAACATTCGCTGCAACGTATGGCCATGATGCGTTCATACATGCGTGCGAAGACAACCGGCAAAGAATTTGATGAAAGCCGCTTGGAACGAATTGGCATGACGGCCCATCAAACGGAACAAATGTATAGACTCTTGGCAATTGCCAAATATGAAGACCGGTTTGTTATTCCAAGTACACATCGTGAAGGGCGCGTAAACCCTTACCGCGCACAAGGTATGGAAGGTTTCGATACGGAAGGCATGGGAGGTTGGGGAACTGATTCTGGTGGATCATGTGATGGTTGTGGGCCAGCATCACCAAGCCCGACTGGCACAGCTACGAAAACAGGCAAAGAAATTTACGAAGAAAACTTCTATGGAGGTATATGGCGTGATTAATTTAGAAAAGCTATATCGCTATAAAGTATCATTTGGTTTTTTTGCCCATCATCTGACCTATCCGCAAAAACTGGATTTTCACCCTTCTCTTATAGAGGAATCATTTGATGCCGATCATCCTGCATTTGAGCATGTTCAACGCTACTGGGAACTGATGCATGAATTGAGCTTGGATCAGATACAGGAAATGTATACTGATATCTTTGATTTCGACAAAGACAGTACATTGTTTATGACGTATTTCAAGTTTGAAGATGCTAAAGAGCGTGGACAGATGCTCGCTAAGATGAAGGTTTCGTATGAAATGTTCGGACTTGAAATGCCTGACTCGGAACTATCTGATTTCCTCCCGCTTATCTGTGAGTTTCTATATGCAGCTGAGTGGCTGGGGGACCCCCGGGCACCTCAAAGTTTCCAAATGCTGATTGCAGTACTGGAAGATGGAACGTTTCATTTACTTAAATCTTTAGAAGAAAAAAATAGTCCATACTATTATCTTGTTAAAGGATTGCGTGAAACATTCAAAGTATGCATCGAGCAGGAGGTGCCTGTCGATGGAAACAGTTGATAAATTCATTTGGGTGGTTTTCCCATATATTTGTATGGCTATTTTCATATTCGGCCATATATACCGATACCGTGTCGATAAGTTTCATTGGACAGCAAAATCCAGTGAGTTTATTGAGAAAAAGCAGCTGATGTTCGGCAGTTTATTGTTCCACTTAGGTATTATCCCAGTGATTTTTGGTCATATCGGTGGATTGGCAGTTCCAGTAAGCTGGATGAACGCCATGGGAGTAAATGATCACCTCTATCATATCGGCGCAATCTACATTGGCGGATTTTTCGGTTTCATGACTTTGTTTGGGATGATTATTTTGACGTTTAGACGTTTTTCTATTTCGAGTGTCCGAAAATTAAGTTCATTTTCCGATCTTGCAGTAAACTCACTTCTTTTGTTTATCGTTTTTATGGGGATGTATGCAACCCTGGTTACCAATGCGGTACAACCCGATTTTGATTACCGATTGACAGTCTCAGTTTGGTTCCGTGATCTCTTCTTTTTCAATGCCAATCCTGAAATTATGGCGAATGTTCCCTTGTCATTTAAAATTCATATTTTAACAGGTTTCGCAATATTTGCTTTCTGGCCATTTACTCGTCTTGTGCATGTTTGGAGCGTGCCGTTGAATTATGTGGGCAGAAGTTATATCCTATACAGAAGACACAAACCAACAAATTAAAAATGAGTATTTCTTTTTAATTTGATAGGAGATAAAAGTATGGAGTATATAGAAGAATACCAATTGCAGATTGAAAAATTTCGGGAAGCTCTTGGTTGTGATATTATGGCGCTTGCATTGGTCCAACCAGCTGAAAATCTTTACGTATTAAAATGGCAGTACATTTCTGGCAATATAAGCGAGCGCATCAAAAAAGTTGTTCTTCAGTCAGGAAAAGGGATTGCCGGAGGTGTTTTTAAAAGCGGCAAGCCTTTAATGGTACCAAATGTAAGCGAATTTGCTTCAAAAGATGATTTGTTCAACTACCCAATACTAAGGTTGGAAAAATTACAGAGTGTAGGAGCTACACCTTTATGGCATAGCGGGAGAGTGGTCGGTGTGCTTCTAGGGGGATATCGGGAATCAAATTTAATGACAACGGAAAAATTGCAGCTGTTAATCAGCATGTCAAAGTCCGGTTTGGGCAAACTGGATGGAAAGGAATTGTTGCGTAATTGATTTCTGACAAAAAAGAACAATTAACAGACTTGATGCTGAAGATGTATGAAAACAGCACTGAAGCAATTTTCTTTTTTACCAGGGAAGGCCAGACAATTTCCATGAATCCTGCCGCCGAAAAAATTATGAATGTCCATGTGCTGGAGCAGTTAAAAAAAGGAGCGGAAAATGCACTTTGCACGGTTTGTATAGGCTATACCAGTGAAAGTGATCTGACAACATGCAAAGATTGTTATTTTACAAGTTCCAGCCATGAAGATTTTTCCTCTTTTCAAGTTTTTCTTGAAACTGAGGGCAAAGGAATCACACCCTATGCCGCCACTTTCCATGTAATAGATGCTGAAAAAGGCACTCGGGTATTTATATTAAGAGATTTATCAGTTCAATTTGAAACTCAAAGTAAACTTGAGCAAAATACAATGATGAAAAATGTCATCAAAGCACAGGAAAATGAACGAAAGCGTATTTCTAGGGAATTGCATGACAGTGTAGCTCAAGAACTTTTAAGTGCTGTTGTTGATTTGCGTGCCCTTAAATACATGACAGATGATAAAGATGTATTGAAGAAAACCAATGAAAGCACCACTACATTGATCAGGTTAATGGATGATATACGCAATTTGTCTGTTGAACTTCGTCCTTCGGCCCTCGATGATTTTGGATTAGAAGCAGCTTTTCGATCACACTTTAAACGCCTGGAAGAAAGTTCTGGTTTGAGCGTCGACTTCGTATCTACAATTGAACGAAACCGTTATGAAACTGAAGTAGAAACAGTGTTTTACAGAATTTGTCAAGAAGCTGTATTTAACGCAGTTAAATACGCTCATGTCGAAACTGTTCAAGTTAGATTGTTTGAAGAACAGAACATATTGCACTTAATTGTTAAAGATGAAGGTGCTGGTTTTATTCGAGGAAGTAATCCTTTAGGAACAGGGCTTGGATTGTACGGAATGAATGAAAGAGCCGAATTGGTGCTAGGAAATGTGACGATAAGTTCTGAAATCGGTGAAGGAACAACCGTGCATTTACGTGTGCCTTTAAAAGAACAGCGGGAGATGGCGGAATGAAGATTGTTATAGCAGATGACCATGCAATTGTGCGCAGCGGTTTTTCCATGATTCTTAATTTCCAAGAGGATATGGAAGTAATTGCGATGGCCGCAGATGGAATCGAAGCTTATCAGATGGTAGCCAAATACCATCCTGATGTACTGCTTCTAGATTTAAGCATGCCACCGGGTGAAAGTGGGTTAGTGGCGACAGGAAATATTAAGGAAGACTTTCCTGAAACCAAAATTCTAGTCTTAACAATGCATGACGACGAAGAGTATTTATTTCATGTGTTAAAAAACGGTGCTTCTGGCTATATGCTAAAAAGTGCACCAGATGAAGAACTTCTGCAGGCAATAAGAGTTATTTATAACGGTGGAACTTATATCCATCCGAATATGGCCACTTCACTGGTTCGGGAATTGCAGAATAAAGATCATAATGTTAAGGAATCAGATCCTTTTGAGATACTGTCTAAACGGGAAATTGAAGTGCTTCCCCTGGTTGCTAAAGGCTACGGAAATAAAGAAATTGCTCAAAAACTTTTCATATCTGTAAAAACAGTGGAAGCTCACAAGTCAAAAATAATGGAAAAGCTGCAGTTAAAGAGCCGCCCAGAATTAGTTGAATATGTGTTAAAGAAAAAACTAATGAATTTTTGATGATTAGTTAGGAGGCGGCATTTGCATGGCAGAAAAGTCAGAGTTTCGTTTTAAAGAACCAGGGATGAGGCTATTGGAAAATGAACATGCCTATTTAACCTTTTTGATGAATGAATGGCATGCGCTCGTCTTATCGTTTGAAGATGATCGGCTAAGCTTGGAAGCTGGTCGTGAAAACATGAAGACATTACGCCAGAAGCTCTTTGAATTTATCGAACCCTTTAAAAACCATACTGATAAAGAAGAAGAATTCTTTTTCCCGGCGCTTGGTAACTATATAGGGTTTGAGCAGGGTCCACTTGTCGGAATTCAAGATGAGCACCAGGAAATTGATGCTTATATTGGGCATTTTTTTCATCATACCCGTGATAATATCGACTTGCTGACGCTGGAACAAATGAAAGCTGTTGCTCAAGACGCTGCAGAGGCTTTCGAAGTATTGACCGTCCATTTTATGAAAGAGGAAACAGTGCTGTTTCCAATGGCTGAAAAAGCGATGAAAGCGGTAGATCAAGACGAATTATACAAAAAATTAAATACTCTTATTACCTGAATCAACCGAGCCGCTTCCTTTGGAAGCGGCTTTTTATTTTAAGGGTTTTCCCTTTCAGCGGAAGGGCTCTCCCTTATTAAAAAGAAACTGACCACGGGATACAATGAAGGCAGGAAATAAGTACGAAAAAAAGCGTAAACAAAATTTAGCAGAAAAGGTGATTTTGATGATTAAGAAAATGCAGTTGCCGCTTCAAACAATGAATCTTGTAGTAGGTTTTATGGTATGGGTGATAATATCCTCGCTTATTCCATTTATCAGTGAAGACATAGCCATTGCTCCAGAAAGATTGGCTATTGTAACAGCAGTTCCTGTCGTACTCGGATCAATTCTGCGTATACCACTAGGGTATTATGCCAATATCTTTGGAGCTCGTATTATATTTTTAGTAAGCTTTATCTTGCTTTTGTTTCCTGTGTTTTATTTGAGCGAAGCTTCTAGTTTTACAGACCTTATTGTGAGTGGGTTATTCTTAGGAATCGGTGGAGCAGTATTTTCTGTCGGTGTTACTTCCTTGCCTAAGTATTACCCGAAAGAAAAGCACGGTTTTATCAATGGGATTTATGGTGCCGGCAACATCGGGACAGCCATCACCACATTTTCTGCACCATTGATAGCTACTCAAATTGGCTGGTCATCGACTGTCAAAATTTACTTAATCCTGTTGCTAATTTTTGCAGCACTGAATTTTTTCTTCGGGGATCGTCACGAAACAAAAGTGAAAACTCCTATTATTGAACAAATTAAAGGTGTCTATAAAAATGAAAAGCTTTGGTATTTCTCTTTATTTTATTTCATCACATTTGGCTCTTTTGTAGCATTTACGATTTATCTGCCCAATTTTTTAGTCAGCAACTTCGGGCTTGACAAAGTGGATGCCGGGATGCGAACTGCTGGTTTTATCGCCCTTGCAACTTTTCTGCGGCCAGTAGGAGGATGGCTTGGCGACAAATTGCAGCCATTGCTGCTATTGATGGGTACTTTCTCCATCTATACGGTGGCCGCTATTATTTTGGCATTTTCTCCAACAATTGAGCTTTATACAGTAGGTAGTCTAGCTATTGCCGTAAGTGCCGGGATTGGCAATGGTGTTATCTTCAAACTCGTTCCTTTCTACTTTAATAAACAAGCCGGTATTGCGAACGGAATCGTATCGATGATGGGCGGTTTAGGCGGATTTTTCCCTCCGATTATGCTATCGATTATCTTTTCAGTTACGGGCCAATATTCTATCGGTTTTATGCTTCTCTCCCAAGTGGCTTTGGCAAGTCTCGTGCTGGTTGTCTGGATGTACTACCAAGATCGTCTGCAGCTGTCTGTTGAAGTTTTCAATTCTACGGGCCAAGGAATCCTGGTGACGGATATTTCGGGGAAAATAAAAACGGTCAATCCAGCCTTTACCCGTTTAACAGGATTTGACGAATCTGATGTGGTTGGACAAAAACCAAGCATCATGAAGTCTGGCAGACAACCTATTGATTTCTACAAAAAGATGTGGAAAGAGATTGAGGGAAATGGCATGTGGCAAGGTGAGATTTGGAATAAGAGAAAAAATGGAGAAGAGTATCTTCAGTGGTTGAATATTAGTGCAGTAAACGATGATACAGGCGAAGTTGTGCGTTATGTCGGAACTTTTACAGACATTACTCCTAAATATAAAGAAACTCTAGGCTCAGAAAGCAACTGAATGAGTTAGATGAAAAGGTGAAAAATGAGCCCAGCAATTCTTGCACAGTATGATGTGGGGGAGAGACAGTGCAGGTACTGCCTGATCGGAATCGTCCTATTACAATTAGCCGATGCAGAAAATGCTGGATTGCGATTAAGTAGCGCAGTTAAATTTACCCCATATTTTGTTGAGATAAAAGCATTTGAAAAGCGGTTGATTCTGTCTGCTGATTTACGGAGTTCGAAGTACGGCAGAAGGCAGGAAAGTATATCATCGCTTGTTTGGGTGATTTAGAAAGGGAGAGCTAAGTGTCGAATTCGTTCCCATTAAAAAGAAGTATACATATCGCTATCTTAACAATCAGCGATAGGCGGAATAAGGAAACTGATACAGGCGGTGAATTGATTAAAAAATTAGCAAAAGCAAACGGCTTGGAAGTTTGTAATTATAAAATCGTAAATGACAACAAGAACGAAATTAGTGGAGTATTGTCTGAATGGTTGGAGAATGAAGAACTGGATGCAATCATAACTACCGGAGGCACAGGCATTTCCGAACGTGATGTGACGCTGGAAGCAATTGAGCCTTTTTTTGATAAGGAATTGAGAGGTTTTGGAGAAATGTTCCGCTACTTGAGCTTTAAAGAAAGTATTGGAACCAAAGCAGTTTTAAGTCAGGCTTCAGCAGGTGTGGCATCGGAAAAAGCAATTTTTGTTCTACCGGGTTCGCGTGCAGCAGTAAAAATTGGAATGAAACGACTCATTTTGCCAGAAATCCGTCATATCATTTTTGAACTCTGCAAACATCATCACCCTCGCGTATAGGTATGCATCCGATGCCTGGCTCTATCAAACAGTACGTGTGATTTCTCGATAATATTTATGATTCTTACAAGTAAATTTTATAAATAAACTCAAGGGGTAGATGGAGATGGTTGAACAACGTAAGCCGATTCCGGTGGCAGAAGCTGTAAAAAAAGTAATTGGACAGGCACAGCTGCTTGGGACCGAGATGGTATCCCTTGATCAAAGCTATAATCGGATACTGACAGAACCTATTATAGCTAAGCACCCAGTACCGCCATTTGATCGGTCTCCGTACGACGGTTTTGCCATCATTTCCAAATACTCAATTGGAGCTTCCGGTGATAATCGCATCAAGTTTACAGTTATCGACCACATTGGAGCAGGATCAGTTTCAGAAAAACTTCTGTCCGGCAACGAGGCAATCCGGATTATGACAGGTGCACCGCTCCCGAAAAACGCAGACGCCATTGTCATGTTTGAGCAAACTGTTGAATCAAAGGACTCTTTCACAATTCGAAAACCTTTCACGCCTTTGGAAAATGTTTCGCAGAAAGGCGAAGATATCAAACAAAGTGAAACAGTAATAGAAAGAGGAAACTTGATCCATCCTGGTACCGTTGCACTTTTGGCTACTTTCGGATATGCACAAGTATGTGTTTCTAAACAGCCAATAGTTGGCATTCTGTCGACAGGAACAGAACTGTTGGATGTAGCTGACAAACTCGTTCCGGGAAAAATTCGCAACAGCAATGGTCCAATGATTGCGGCGCAACTAGCTCGTATGGGAATTTTGTGTAAAACATATGGCTTGTCTGCGGACAAATTGGATAAGAGTTTTGAAATTGTAAAAAAAGCGGCTGAGGAAACGGATTGCTTGATAACCACTGGCGGTGTATCTGTTGGCGACTTTGATTTTCTGCCGGCCATTTATGAGCGTCTGGGTGCACAAATTTTATTTAATAAAGTTGCCATGCGTCCTGGAAGTGTAACAACAGTGGCAGTGGCGGATAACAAATATTTATTTGGATTGTCCGGAAATCCTTCTGCTTGTTTTACAGGTTTCGAGTTATTTGTTCGCCCAGCTTTGTTAAAAATGATGGGTGCAGAAAAACTATATTTGCCGCATACAACAGCCATACTAGGAGAAGATTTTACAAAAGCAAATCCGTTTACTCGTTTTATTAGAGCGGTATATGATGGCCACACTATAAAACCAGCCGGCTTTAACAAATCTAATGCCGTTGCTTCAATCGCAAAAGGAAATGCACTTATTGTCTTGCCTGATGGGACAAGGGGATTCAAAAGTGGAGATACGGTAGACGTACTTCTCCTAGGAGTAGAAGAAGGCAGTGCATTATGGAAAATAGAATAATTCAGCAGGAAAAAAATTTCGAACCAACACCAGAAAGATAGGCCAGTGTTTTGTGAACTGGTTGGAAGGGAAACTAGATGAAAGCATTTAGCATCGTATCAGAACCGATCCATCCTCAACTTTATGCAGACTATGTTTTAAGAGCAGAAGCAGGGGCAGTCATACTTTTTACTGGCCACGTTCGAGAATGGACAGGTGCGGCACAAACACTTTTCCTTGAGTATGAGGCATATGTGCCGATGGCAGAAAAGAAACTGGCACAAATCGGACAGGAGATAAAGAGGAAATGGGAAGGCTGCCAAGTGGCAATTGCCCATCGTATCGGGGAACTTCAAATCAGTGATATCGCGGTAGTCATTGCGGTTTCTTCGCCTCACCGAAAATATGCTTATGAAGCCAACGAGTATGCGATTGAACGAATCAAGGAAATCGTTCCGATCTGGAAAAAAGAAATTTGGAATAATGGCGAAGAATGGATTGGCGACCAAAAGAAAAAACCAGGAGGATTCATATGATTACGGTACAGTATTTTGCGGGAGTCCGAAACATAACAGATAAGACTAGTGAAATTTTTGGTTTTGCAGAAAAATCTGTTGGTGAGCTGCAAAAACTGCTTGAAGAAAAATATGGCGGTTTAAAAGGAAGTTCAGTTCAATTCGCGGTTAATGAAGAATATGTATTGTCTAGTGAGCTCTTAAAAGATGGCGATATAGTTGCCTTAATTCCACCAGTAAGCGGTGGCTGACTAACAGACTGTGCTTGTAGACTTGATATTACAAGCAGTAGAAAGGGAGAAGCACTATGGAAAGACAACCATTGAACGATCAACTGGGCCGGCCGATCCGCGATTTGCGAATTTCTGTTACAGACCGGTGCAATTTCCGATGCTCCTATTGTATGCCCAAAGAAGTTTTTGGGGATGACTATGCATTTTTACCAAAACAGGAATTACTATCTTTTGAAGAAATTTATCGGTTGACTAAGTTATTTGTATCGATGGGAGTTAAAAAAATCAGATTAACAGGGGGAGAACCCTTATTACGTACTGGACTTCCAGAACTGATCAAGCAAATTTTATCAGTCGACGGCGTAGAGGACTTGGGGTTGACCACTAATGGTCTTTTGTTAAAAAAACAAGGACAAGCTTTGTATGATGCGGGTTTAAGAAGATTGAACATCAGTCTGGATGCATTGGATTCTACTCTTTTTGGTAAACTCAATGGCAGAGGTGTTGGTTCTTCAAACATACTTCAGCAAATTGACTATGCAAACGAACTAGGTTTTGAAATAAAAATAAACATGGTCGTTCAAAAAGATGTTAATGAAAAAGAAATTTTGCCAATGGCCGCTTATTTTAAAGAACGGGGAATTACACTGCGCTTTATTGAATTTATGGACGTGGGAACCGACAATGGCTGGAGCTTTAAAAAAGTAATCACGAAAAAAGAAATTCTTGAGTTGCTTCAAACCGTCTACGAACTTGATCCTGTCGATAAAGACTATTTTGGTGAAGTGGCAAAGCGATACAGTTATAAAGAAAGCAACTCACAAATAGGATTTATTACTTCCGTTTCAGAATCTTTCTGTTCTTCCTGTACGCGTGCACGCCTGTCTTCTGATGGGAAGTTTTATACTTGTTTATTTGCCACAGAAGGTTTTGACATTCGTGACTTAATACGAAATGGTTTAAGTGATGCTGAAATTTTAAAGGCAGTCAGCGATGTATGGGGCAATCGTACAGATCGCTATTCTGACGAACGAACAGAACAAACTGCAAAAACCCGTAAAAAAATCGGTATGTCTTATATTGGCGGTTAAAATGCATTTGCTGTTTTTAATTACGAAAATTAGTTTACAAAACATATAAGTAGTCGTACTTCTCAAACTTTTCGACAGAGATCGCAACGTTTCAATGATAAAGAAGTATATTTTTAGTCCTATCGTTTAATTGACACACGAAGGGAGGATTGGAAGTATGGACCATGAAGGTGAAATTCGGCATGATGATCCAAAAACCAGTAAAAAGCACGAGTTGTGTGTTTCTATTGTTCCGATTTTTAACCATCTCCCACCAGAAGAAATGGAGATGATAGCGAAAGCCACACGTCCAGTTTCTTTGAAGAAAGGTGAAACATTATACAGAGCTGGCGACACTTCAAACTCTTTGTATATTGTTCATGAAGGAAAAATAAAGGTGTATCGTTTATCGGAGAATGGCAAGGAACAGTTGATTAGAATTTTAGCGCCAGGTGAGTTTACAGGTGAACTTGCTGTCTTTACGGAATCCATTCATGAAGTCTATGGAGAAGCTATGGAGAAAACAGAGATTTGCAGCATAAAAAATTCTGATTTACAAGAATTGCTGCAGAAGCATCCCAATATTTCATTGAAAATTTTAGCGGAATTTTCAAAACGACTTGATTCTGCAGAACATCAGTTGACTAGTTTTGCCACCGAAGATGTGGATAAACGTATTGCCTTATATTTAGTTGAATTGGCTGAAGAAAGTGAAACTGCAGTGATTCGTCTTCCAATGTCACGAAAAGACCTCGCATCTTTTCTTGGAACAGCGCCAGAAACCATAAGCCGCAAGCTTACGAAATTTGAAGAGCAGGGCTGGATTAAGCAAGAAAATCGGCGAACTATACTTATTTTAGATTTAGATGCCTTGTTACTTGTTTAATCATTTTGGAATCTAGGTTACTCAGAAAAACATATATATTACGGGTAAAGTACTTCTTGAAAAAGGTATAAATGAGGATTTTTTAAAGCAATTAACAAATATCGGTGTATCCTTTATTGTTCTTTAATTAGCGGAAGTATCTTTATCCAAACACTTAAACTATCGCAAGTAAATACTCTTTTTTGAAAAACAAGAGTATAGTATTAAATTTTGCAGGAATTTTTTTAAATCCAACGAATTAGGTAGATTGTAATCCTAATACAGATTGGAGGAATATCAATGACATTAAAAGCAAAAGAGATTTACGTCAATTTACCTGTAAAAGATTTGGACAAATCAGTGGAATTTTTTACAAATCTTGGATTTGAGTTTCACCCAGAAATGATGGATGAAAATGCAACGTGTATGATTGTCGGTGAAAATATTTTCGTTATGCTGTTGATTGAACCCTTCTTTAAAACTTTTACCAAAAAAGAGCTTGCAGATTCGACGAAAAATACAGAAGTAATTGTGGCACTTTCGGCTGACAGCCGTCAAAGCGTTGACGACATTGTCAACAAAGCATTAGAAGCTGGCGGTAAAGCATCGAATGATGTGATGGATGATGAGTACATGTATGCTTGGAGTTTTCAGGATCTCGATGGCCATTTATGGGAAGTCATTGCTATGTCAGAAAGCAACGATTTAAATAAGAGCGAAGCGTAAAAAAGAGGAGCATTTAGGAAAAATCCTAAATGCTCCTCTATATTTACGTCTGTTTTTTATTGTATTGGAAGTTGTCAGCAATAAAAATTTGTTAGTTCAACATCTACAATAAGAGGTGAATGCATATGGAGCGAAAGATCGAGACATTTTCGTGGGAAGGCATGTCCATTGAATATTCGGTAGTAGGAAAAGGAGAACCGATACTTGTCATGCACGGTGGACATTCAAATTGCCATGAAGAAATGGGCTATAAGGGGTTAGTGGACAACGGCTTTTCAATAATTACTCCTTCAAGAGCAGGGTATGGAGGGACTTCAAAAGAAGTAGGGAAAAGCCTTTCAACCGCTTGCGAATGTTACCGCGGTTTAATGGGACATTTAAACATTGAGAAAGTCCATCTGCTCGCAATTTCTGCCGGTGGACCCAGTGGGATTTATTTAGCTGCACATTATCCAAAGCTCGTCAAAACTTTAACTTTACAATCCGCAGTGACAAAAAGGTGGATTCAGCCAAAAGATAAAGAATACATGGCAGCCAAAATCTTATTTCAACCCTTTAGTGAAAAGGTCACCTGGACTTTCATTTCTGCCATAAGCAATAGATTCCCGCGATTTGTTTTTCGATCAATGTTTTCATCGTTTAGCAATCTGATTTACAGTGAAGCAAAAGACAAAATAGCCGACAGCGATATTGAGGCTCTTCAAAAAATGAACAATCACCAACGATCAGGTTCTGGCTTTATGGTAGACCTGACCCATATAAAAGAGTTAACAATTACAGATTTACAAACAGTAACGTGCCCTACTCTAATTATCCATAGTAAACATGATGCTGCGGTGTCTCTCGAACACCCCTATTATGCACATCAACACATTCCTTCTTCCGAACTTTGTCTAATAGAGTCATGGGGACATTTAATTTGGCTTGGAAATTCTGCGAATAAAGCCGAAGAAAAGACAGTTCAATTTTTGAAATCAAATCATCTTTCTTAAGATTCGTTGCCTTCAACCAACAATAATGTCTGAAAATTTTGTTTTCCATGGCGATAAATGGATAATTTTGTTATGGTTAATAGGAGAATATGGTATTTATGAAGCTTAGTATAAGGTCGATGTTTTCAATTTTGTTTACCGAGTATATAAGTTATTTAACAAATAGTGAAGTCTACCTAATAGATAAGGGGTTTTTACATGGAGACAGCAATTGAAATTTTACTAATTGTGCTTCCTATAGCAATAGTAGGAGGAATTGCATTATTTGTGATTAAAAGGCTCAAAAATAAACAGGAAAGAGGCACACTGGGTAAGAAAAAATCTAAAGATGCTCAAAGTTTATTGGATAGCTTAATACCACTCGGAATGCTTTTTGGTTCTGCTATCGGTTTGGTTTTCAGCAACCTTTTTCAAATTACTGTAGGGACTGCAATAAGCCTGGGTGCAGGAATAGGTTTGTTACTCGGGTATATTGCTTATGAGATATATAGTAGGCAGGAAGAAAAGGACAAATAAATATCATCAAGTTCTCTTAATAAAAGGCTAATAGAAATTTAAGTATAGAGATAAAAGTTGTTTTTCAAAAAAGTACAATGGAGGGACAACAATGCTCAAATTCTTAAAAAGAGTTTTTTTAGAGAGGTGGGAATTGGTCCATACCACTACGAGTTTAGATCAACATTTCGCCATGTTAGAAAAACTTAGAAGCAACGGTATTGATTACAAAACAAAGGGATTGAATTTTGGTGGTGGATACGGTGGAGCTAGTGGATATAGTACCGTTTATCACATTTATACACGAAAATGAATATGCTAATGGGGAGAATTTTTAACTATGGGGATTTAGCCAGTCTCTTAAAGTACGATTAAAAAGCTGTGCATTTTGGACAGGCCAGGCATGTTGAGCTTTAGGGATTAATCTTCCAACTGCGCTTGGTAGGAACTGCGGAGCTGTTTCAACAGATTCGAGAATGCCGCGAGATTCTTGATCGCCAGCGACTATTAGACAGGGACAGTCAATGTTAGCATACGACTCATCAAGACGAAATTGCATGATTTCCTGCCAAATCGTTTCATAAGTTTCCCGAGTCAGAAGCTGGTAGTTCGTTATAAAAACCGGTATTTTGTCTTGAGGCAAATGGTAATGTTCACGTGCTAACTTTTTGAGATATCGTTCATCTTGTATTCCTCGCTGAACTATACGGGATTGCACTTTTAACAAAAATTGAAATCGCATGGGTTTTACGGTAATGCCGCTTATGAACGCACTAATAATTTTTTCAGGGTATCGTTTAGCTAATTCTAAAGCAACGTGCCCACCCAACGAAATTCCCACAACATGAACCGATCGATTTCCGATCACCTGATGTGCAATCAAATCGGTCGCATCCGCTAAACCAGTCCATGGAGTTGATCTGCTTTTTCCGTGTCCAGGCAAATCCACCAGAACAAGTTGATAATCCGAAAAGGCTGGTTCCTGCTGCCACCACATCCAACTACTCGCACCAATTCCATGAATAAAGAGGATGGATTGATTTCCTTTAGATTCAGTTTCTACAAAATTAAGCATATTTCCAATCCCCCTATACTATGATTAAAGGATATCCCGTGAAAGGCAATTCTATCTGAAGGGAAAACTGTTGAAATATTCGCCTCTATTTTATCATATATATAAGTAGAACTTTTTATTTAAGCACTCTTGATAGCTGTATTCTTAGCCGGATTGCGCTTAATACAATCACCAATTGAGATGAGGCACACAATGACAAATGGAATCGATTTTTATATTGCTAATACAAGTAAAGAAGCAGCTATTTCTGAAAAACACGTGAAGTTTGATGAAGACCTTTACCACTATTTATTGACCCGGGAAGGTTATCCAGCGAAAAGATATAGTCTCTTAATAAACCTGGATCAATATAATGATCGATTCTTTTCACCTAACGAAATAAGTGAGTTAATTCTTATTTGTGAAAGGCTTTTAAATGAATATAGCTTGAAAACAAAGAAACGATGGAAAACAGATAACTTCACGTGGAGAATAAATATACTCGCTGAAAATCTTAAAACGCTTTGCTTATTCGCATTAGAGGAAAATAAAAAAGTATTTGCTGCAGGAGATTGAACTCAGGGAGTAAACTTTTCACCTCATGGAGAGTGAAACTTACTGAATTTCAAATTTGTAGGTACTCGAACTTTTCAAAAGTATTCTCGCTGCCCTGACTTTCCAACAGTTGCCCACAACTTTGATAGCAAAATTGATTTAAGGTAACTAATAAATTTAGTGCACGTCTAAATTTGTGCTGGGAGGGGAAAGTATTGAAGTCTAAAACTTTGTATTTAAGCAGTATTATTACTTTGTTGTTGGCTGGTTGTGTTCAAGAGAATCAAGTGATCGGAAATGATAATAGTAATTCTATAGAAAATACTGACTATGTATCACAAAAACCACCGCATCTGAAAGTTAGAATAAATGAAGAGGACTATTCTGCCGGTTTAAGTGGTTATGAGTGGAACTACTTTGATCAAGAGGAAAATATGATGGCTACTGTTCAAACAGAATCGATCTCACCTTTTGATTTAGTCGGTAATCGGGAGGCACCTGCGGTAAATTCAGAAACATCCATTCAGTTTAGATTTGAAGAAGAACCGCTTTTTTATCAAGTTAATATTTGGGATGCTAAGAATACTAGAGAAGCTTCTTCAAACGTAGTTGCACTAGAGGGGCAAAGCGGAAGAACAATTTATGAAGTGGCAGCAACTTGGGAACAAGGAACTGGCCATTATTTTTTCCCGCTAACTGTAGAATAATACATCTCTTTTATACGCAAATCCTATCCATATAAAAGCAGTTCTTTTTCAAGCATGAAAATTTCGTTCCATTTGATCAACTCGTTTTCTTCGTTGTCCTCATCCAATAGTTGATAGGCATCTATCAAAATTCTTTTTTTCACTAAGAATGCAGAAGGTATGCTCCGGGGTTTTTCTCGATACATCGTAAAGTGGACAGCAAAATTCCGCCTGGCTTCTTCTAATGAGTAATCGCCATTTGGACCTCCATCCATTGTTTCAGGAGTCTGCTCACTGTAACCCGAATCCTGCCAATCGCACAATATGCAGATTTCATCGTAAGATCTTCTATTTAAAGTAGGATAGCCGCAGCACGGACATTTTTCTCTATTCATTTATAAGCTCCTTTGCAGATAAAAGTATTTTAATTGTATTTATAAAAAAGTAAAAAATGGACTCTGTCTTAGTCGCACTCACAAGCTTTTATAATAACAAAAGGGGAGTATCAGATTCCAAAACTATTGGCTATTTTGTCCTTTTCGTTGGATGAAGTAAACTTATGTTTGATTATGCAGTGATCATTTAATACTTTGCTACGATTATTAAGGTCCGTATATTCTTCTGTTTGTCTCACTTTACTTTTTGCTGAGTAGTTGTAAAAAGGCATCATCCAGACTGGTACTTATCAGCTTGCTAATTTTTGAAAAAATAGAACAAGTAAAGGAGGAAAACTCATTGGTCGAAGAGTCTTACATTAATTGGGTAGATGTATTGGCAACATACCTGATATTTGGTGCTATTATCATTTTTGTAATTTTGTTAATTAGATGGATTGTTAAACGAAAATAATTGACTTTATAAACAGCGACTAAATAACTTGGCAATAAACTGAAGTTATCGATGAGTCTAAGGCATTTTATCACCCTATATCGAGACATGTGCGCAGAGCATAAAATTCGATAGAAGAAAGCAAAAAACTAGTTAGTTATCAGTCAGTGTTAGTTAGGAGGAACTGCCAATGAAAAGAAAAGCTAAGTACATTTTAATTTTTATATCTGGATTGGTTGTATATTTCGGATTCTCGATTCTTCTGGCGATTTAACTGGACTAGCTGATAAATTTGAGCCTGATGCAAAATCAGAAAAGTCCGGTTAGCTCGGTAGGCAAGTTAACCGGGCATTGTTAAAATTTGTCCTTTTAATCCTCAGCTTTTTCTCTTCGAACAACTAATACATCACAAGGACTGCTGCTGACAATGTGCTGAGACACACTGCCCATTAAATAATGTTCAACTGCATTTAAGCCCTGAGCTCCGCATACAATAAGGTCGGCATCTACCTGTTTTGCGTAATCGCGCGAAATGACCTTATTAGGAGAGCCTGGGACTACAAACACATTCACTTCTGAAACTCCGGCTGCAGCAGCTTCTTCTTTATATTTATTAAGCAGCTGTTTGCCATATTCAAAAACTTCATCATTCATATCCGGCACACGTTTGGTCATCGCCGTAAAGGAACGGGTATCCACTACATAAATTAAATTCAATACGGCATTATCTCGTTTTGCTATTTGCACCGACTTTTTTAGCGCCCATTCTGCTTCACGTGATCCATCAACTGCCGTTAAGATGTGCTTGTACTCCATTGCCATGCTAATCCCTCCTCAGATTTTTTATTCTTTTCTTACACTAAATTCTTCAAGGCTTGTGAAAATCCTTTCTTTTACAGTTGAAATCTTTATTTTATTATTCCATGACGATAGCAAAGGAAAAACGAAGATCCATGATTCTTGATTCGTCTGGAATGGCGGTAAAGAGCAATGTTTATTTTAATGGATCAAATCGTATATGTAGGTGATGAATGAACAACACCGTACACAACTCAATAAATATGACGCTTGAAAGAATTGCAGCACCAGCTTTAGCCAATCCATCTTTTAAAACTTGAGTTAAAAACTTCATACTATACATCTCCAAATCATTTTATTCGTTCTTTGTTACTACAATTATTGACCGCAAAGCTTAAAAGAACCTTAAAGTGTAAGGGAAGTAAAAAAAGGAGCGAATATAGCCTTTCTCGCATAAAAGATGAAACCTCAACTTTGCCGTTTCGTATATAAGAAAAGTAAGATTCACAGAATATGTAAAATAGAAGGGGGACTCCATATGTCTACAGAAGCTATCGGCCTACTTGCTATAGTTACCAGTGTAATTTGGGTGCTTCTGACCAACGAACTGGCAAAGTCTTCAGAGACAAAAAACGGGCGGAAAATAGCCACTTTAATGACGGCAGGCACTTTGTTTACAACAATACTTACAGTTTCACTGTTCCAAAGTCTTCTATTATAAAAATGCTGGAAAAATAAAGGGGATATTACATATGACTCAAAATATTGATTTTAGACTGGCGACTCTTGGAGATTTGGATAGCATTGTAGAAATGCTGAACGACGATCTTCTCGGCAGCCAAAGAGAACGTTATGAGCAACCACTTCCAGATAGCTACCTACAAGCATTTCATGCTATAACAAATGATCCCAATAATGAATTGATAGTGGCTTGTATGGGCTATGAGATCATTGGTGTCCAACAGATTACGTTCACTCCTTATTTAACGTATCAAGGCGGATGGAGAGCCACGATTGAAGGCGTGAGAACGTCTTCTTTACATCGAGGAAAAGGCATAGGGACTCAGCTCATTCAATGGGCAATTTCCCGGGCGAAAGATCGTGGCTGCCATTTGGTTCAACTTACCACAGATAAAAAGCGCCAGGATGCATTGCGCTTTTACGAACAACTTGGTTTTGCAGCATCACATGAAGGATTAAAACTAAAGCTATAGCAGTTACATAACTTTTAAATCCAATAATATTTGAAAAGCAGAGAGAAAAGCGTCGCAAAAGTCCATTTTCTCTCTTTTTTCGAATGTAAAAATATTGGAGATGTAGCCATACACTTGTAGATAATTTAATAGATTCATCTTGCCCTGAATTTTAAATATCTTCTTCAATAAAATTCAAATATTTGTAACGCGATTCTAATTTAATTTTCAAAAATGTATAAAATCAATATAGGTAGACGTATCTTTGAATAGAGAGTAGGTAGGAGCATGAATCGAACAAAACTGGAAGCAGCACTGGCGCATGCCAGCGTTCGAGATCCGATATTTCTTGGAGAAGGGGCTTGGCATTGTGCATGGAAAGTACAGAAAGCCGGCGGTGACTTTGTACTGCGAATTCCCAAAGAAACGCTTATGGGAAATCGGTGGCGTTTAACGAGGCTGCATTAAGAGCAGAATATGGTGGAACAAAACTGTACTATCAGTCTGTCAACAAAGCAAATGAAGGTGCAGCACCGGAGTTTTATGATTTTCATGTATCACCGAGACTGACCTACACATTGGAAACCTTCGCCGGCAATCCAATCGACTTGCATACAGTGACAGAAGAAATGGCGTTTCAAACAGGACTGGAAGTCGGAAAAATCCATTGGCAAACAGAAGAAATTCCACACGAACTTGACGGTTATGGATATCTTGCATGGACGCAGGATAAAGGGCTGCATGGTGCTTTTGATGGCAATGCAAGAGAGTTTTTAAAAGAAGAAAGCAAAGAGCATTTAGCTGATTACAGCGTCTTATGCACAGCCCGTTCAGAGTTTGAAGACCCTGTCGTCAGTCGAGCAATCCAAGTAGCTGTAGAGCTTAGAAATCGGCAATTTAAAAAGCCGCTTCTGGCAAATCAGGACGTATCACCGGAAAACATTTTACTGAATGATGGCCGTGTCCGTTTAATCGATCCATATCCAAGCATTTATTATTCGCGAGGGATGGCCGGCAATTTTATGAACCTTTACGAAACCTACTTTATCGGTTTGGCGGATACAGAACGCTACCGCAGCCATCAATTTTCAAAGTGTGCCGACCAGCTGAAAGCGATGGCAATAGGGTTTCTCGAAGGGTACAGCGCGGGCGATCTGCAAGTTGAAAGGGAAGTGAGGGGCGAACAGCTGCTGCAATTGCTGGAGACCGCACACAGTCATTTTTGCTTGTTGTCAGAAGAGATATCTGAAGAGAAGAGGATCCGGTATGGCAATGCAGCAGCGATAAAAGAGCGGCTCGTCTGGCTTTCTGAAGAACTTAAATCCCTGGCTGCTGATCAAATTAGTGAGCTTGAGCAAACTGTCAGTGGATGAAATCTTGCATAGGATAGGTGAAAAATGAATCCAAACGAAGTTTTAGAGAGAATGCAAATACACAGGATTACAGAGCCTTTTGAAGAGCAGGCTAGAGCGGTGGTTTTAAAAGGGTTAGAAGAGCGCTTTGGCTTTATCGATCCCAAGTATAATCCAGATTTAAAAAGCATTGTCTTGAGCTATAGCGGACAAAGGGCTGTGTTTTTGGTTGGCATCTACAAAGATCGGGTGATTTGCACCGGCGCTGTATCTATGGAATCCTTAAGCGTTGGAAGAGTCGAACGGATGTCAGTCTTGAAAGAATACAGAAGAACCGGTGTCGCCAAAGGGATGATCCATAGCTTGGAGTCGTGGTCGAAAGAAAACGGATATCAACAATTAGTTTTGGAAACAAACAATGACTGGCAAAGCGCGATTGGTTTTTATAAGAACAGAGGGTACAGCATATATTTAAATGATGGCAAGTGCAGCCATTTTGTTAAGGAATTGGTTTGATCTGAGTATATTACTAAGAAGATATGGGGAAAAAATTGGGGGTCAAGCAATGGATTGGTCAAAAGAACAAGAGGAAGTAAAACTTGATTTGAGTTTTCTCCCGCCAACATTGAAGCAACTGAAAAAGTTCAGCGAATTATTGGATAAAGAAGGGGTATCATTTGACGAATACTTTGGTTTGGAATGGACTGACAGCAGAATGGCCTACCATCAGACACCGCTTGATGTACTGCCATTCATGTCTCCGGGTGTAGATGGTATTCATATTGGCTTGTTAACAGACTTTGGTACAGTCACCGATTTGGAGCAAGCGTTTGTTGTTTGTATATTTCCAATGGAGGATCCAGAAAATGCTGTACAACTGCTGGCACGCAATCCGAAAGAATTTATCAACTACCTTAACAGCGATAAGCACTTGCTGATGTTATACAATGCACCGATAATTGAGTCGAAGGATCGATATCAGCTCTTTCTGCAGGAGGCAGAAGAGGAGTTCGAAGCAAACTCTAAGCGAAATGAATTGGAATTAAAACTAAAAAATTTCATGGACTCTAAAGAAATTGTTGATGTTTATGACTATGTAAAGACTACAGTTTCTGCTGAACGGAATGCGCAGATTGTATTGCCCACTTTAGATGGGGTTGGAGTAGCGAATTTTGGTAAGACAGGCGGAGCACCAGATACGAATTCTTTTGAAATAACAGAAAAAATAACTCTTGAAGAAATATGCACGTATTTTGAACAGGCTTCTGACGATCGTAAACTGGCATTCATACGCGATGCTCAGTTCACGGGAGTAATTTTCGAGGACTTAGAACTCAAAGCTTTTCTCGTTAAAGAACTCAAGAAGATTGGGTGCGACAAGGAAGCAGAGCGTTTGAAAAGTTATGATTGGTAAAATAAAAATCTACAAGAAAATTACCGCGGATTAAAGCATTCTATACTCAAAGGGGGAACTCTATAGTGGCTGAACAACAAAAGCGCATAGCAGTTGTAACAGGTGTAGGCCATCCAAAAGGCATTGGGGCCGCAGTCTGTCGAAAGCTGGCTTCGCAAGGTGTAGATATATTCTTCACTCACTGGGAATCAAATTTTGATTTCCCTTCAAAGTTTCAAACAGAACTAGTTGATATGGGTGTGCAGTGTGAATTTATAGAAGTAGATTTGTCTGAAAGAGAGGCTTACAAAGTCGTGTTGTCAGCAGTGATTAAAAAAATTGGAAAGCCTAACATCTTGATTAACAACGCAGCCCATTCAACAGATTCAGATTACATGGCACTTACGGAAAAAATATTGGATGACCATTATTACGTGAACGTCAGAACGACTTGCCTTCTTTGTACAGAGTTTGCCCGGCAGTTCCAAAAAAGCGAAAGCAAGAACGGCAGAATTGTCAACTTAGTATCTGGACAAGGCTTGGGACCAATGCCCAAAGAATTAGCCTATGTGGCAACTAAGGGAGCCATCTCAGCCTTTTCGGTTTCGCTGTCTTCAGATCTTGCCAGATTGGGCATTACAGTCAATGCAGTTAATCCTGGGCCGACCGATACGACTTGGATGACGGATGGCATTCGACAGCATTTGCTTCCCCAGTTTCCAGCTGGAAGGATTGGGCAACCAGAGGATGCGGCGAACATTATCGCCTTTCTGGCCAGCGAAGAAGCAGAATGGATTACCGGACAAATTATTAATTCAGAAGGCGGCTTTCTTAGAGGGTAGATAAACTAAGGAGAATTCATGTCAGAAAACATGTCAAACCATAGATTAATCTATATGAAAATAAATGAGGGCATTCGAATAAATCATCGAATGCCCTCATTTTTAAATTTAGAGGTCACGAACCATCGTTTAATTTATAACAATCTCCTGTGTTCATATAAACCAAAGCAACTACGATGGTGGCAACCATCAAACTATTCCCAATGATTAGTAACCAACTTAGTTGAAGATATTCTCCAACGAAAATAATTGCCATGGAAAATGCAATGCTGAGCAATACTTTCCCCGTAGCTTTACACAAAGCCATTTCATCATACTTCGCTTTTTCTTCAGCCGGCATCGTGTTGTAACCAGCAATCAGAAAAGCACCTTTTCCCTGCAATAAAATAATGCTTAAAATAAGAAACAAGATCATTAACCCAAGTGGAACAAGCATTTCCATTGCCATAGGGATAAACCCTCCCCCGCACAGAATAATGTGTAGTAAGTATATCGTTTGGCCTCTTATAAAGTTTCATTTAATTGATATTTTGAATATATGCTATTGCAGGCAAGTTGCACTAAGAGCTTTTTTTGAAAACACACTTTGTTTACCTAGCTAACTTCCAGGGAAGCATAGTACTTAGTGCTATTATTTTAATGGACTGTAATACAAGATTTGAAAGGAGCAATTAATTATGCAAAAGAAAGTATTTATTTCACCCAAAAAATATATCCAAGGTGCTGGGGTTCTTAGCGAAATTGGCGAAGAAGTAGCGAAAATCGGGAAAGCTCCGCTCGTGTTATCGGATAGCATTGTTTGGGACATTACTGGCGACACTGTTAAAGAAAGTTTTGAAGCTGCAAATACCACTTACATCTACGAAGAGTTTACTGGCGAAGCGTCAAATACAGAAATCACTCGTCTGACTGAAGTCGGCAAGGATAAAAAAGCGGACGTAGTCATTGGCTTAGGCGGCGGCAAGACTATCGATACGGCAAAAGCCGTGGGCGATGCACTGGGCATTCCGGTGGTTGTAGCTCCAACAACTGCATCCACAGATGCACCAACGAGCGCACTTTCTGTAATCTACTCGGATGAAGGTGTATTTGAAGGCTACAAATTCTATAACAAAAATCCGGAATTGGTTTTGATTGATTCCAAAGTGGTTGTAGGCGCACCAATCTTCTTGCTTGCTTCCGGCATGGGAGATGCCATGGCGACACTGGTTGAAGTGAAAGCTTCACAAAAACGCAATTCCAATACAATGGCTGGCGGGAAAGCAACGCTTGCAGCAATTGCGATTGCGGAAAAAGCAGAAGAAATCCTGTTTGACCAAGGGATCGCGGCATACAAAGCAGCCAAGCAAAAAATTGTGACTCCACAAGTGGAAGCGATTATTGAAGCAAATACCTTATTGTCAGGCATAGGCTTTGAAAATGGTGGACTCGCTGCCGCCCATGCGATTCATAACGGATTCACCGCATTAAAAGGGGATATTCACAAATTGACCCACGGCCAGAAAGTGGCTTATGGAGTCTTGACTCAGTTGGTACTCGAAGGCTATTCCGAAAAAGAGATTATGCGCTATGTTGATTTCTTTAAATCAATCGAACTGCCGACCACGTTAAAAGATCTGCATTTGGAAGATGTCGCTTACGAAGATTTGTTGGAAATCGGCAAATTGGCAACTGTGGAAGGCGAAACCACACACAACATGAACCCGGAACTAACACCTGAACAAGTAGCAGATGCTATTTTGGCAGTAAATGCATTAACGACTGCTTAATTTTAAGTTGATGAATACCCCCAATGGACTCAACAAGTCCATTGGGGGTATTTTGGTTGGGAATAAAGAAACCGTTGAATCCAAATTTTGCTCTTTCTAAATAAAGTACTTTATTTTACTATATGTTACAGAAGTACTAATAAAAGAAAAGAGGTAAAAGCATGCATATAGAAAGAGTCACACTGGACACGGTGGAGCGAGTTGTTCCTTTATTTGATGGATATAGACAGTTTTATGGCCAACAAGAGGATAAGCAAGCGGCACATCATTTTTTGGAAGAACGAATTTTAAAAGAGGAATCGATTATTTTTATCGCTTTTGTGGAAGGCGAGGCAGCTGGTTTTGTTCAGTTGTATCCGATATTTTCGTCGGTCTCTTTGAAGAGAGCTTATATCCTGAATGATTTATATGTTGATCCACGGTTTCGCAAGCAAGGTGCAGGCAAACAATTAATGGAGAAAAGTTTTGAATACTGCGAAGAGAAGGATGCTCGATTTGTGGCACTTGAAACAGCAACAGATAATGTCCAAGCGCAAAAGCTATATGAACAAATGGGCATGAACCAAGAAGAGATGCTTCATTACTCAAAAGTTTGGGAGAAGTAAGGCTAGATAAATCTAGACATAACCTGTACTTATCAACATTGACTTATTCTATTATTTAGATTAATCTGTATAAAATACAAATAGCAATCCATTCGCACGTTTAAGGAATAGTAAACAAGCTGTATTTTTTCAGAGAGGATATCAAAAGCTGCGAGATATCCAAAGTACATTTGTTGAACCTGCCTTTCATATTCTGTATTGAAAAATACAGCGGTTGATGCCGTTAGCCATTTCGAGAGTAAAGCTTTGCTTTAAATAAGGGTGGTACCGCCTCCAGAGGTCCCTTAGTTTAAAGTGGAGTTTTTTTGTGTTCCAAAATATTTTTTAAAAGGAGAATGGTCATGGCCAAACAATTAGTTGAACAAATTACCAACATGGATAAAGACTTTGCACAATGGTACACAGATGTTGTCACCAAAGCAGAACTGATTGACTACTCAAGCGTTCGAGGCTCCATGATCATCCGCCCTTATGGCTATGCGATCTGGGAAAACATCAAAGCGTCGCTTGACCAGGAAATCAAAGACACGGGACATGAAAATGTCTACATGCCACTGCTCATACCAGAAAGCCTGCTCCAAAAGGAAAAGGATCACATCAAAGGATTTGCGCCTGAAGTGGCGTGGGTTACACATGGCGGAGACGAGAAGCTGGCAGAACGCTTGTGCATTCGGCCAACATCAGAAGTTTTGTTTGCCGAACATTACAAAAACATCATCCATTCATATCGCGATTTGCCGAAGCTGTATAACCAGTGGTCAAATGTCGTCCGCTGGGAAAAAACGACAAGGCCTTTTTTACGCACGCTCGAATTTTTGTGGCAGGAAGGACATACTTGCCATGAAACAGAAGACGAGGCTCAGAAAGAAACGCTCAAGATGCTCGACGTATATGCTGATATTTGTGAGCGGGTATTGGCGATCCCAGTGATAAAGGGGCGCAAAACTGAAAAGGAAAAATTTGCAGGAGCAAAGTCTACCTACACGATTGAAAGTTTGATGCATGACGGAAAAGCGCTTCAATCCGGAACTTCCCACAACTTCGGCACCGGATTTGCGGAGACTTTTGGAATCGAGTTTCTAAACAGGGAAGGAAAGCTGCAGCCAGTTCATCAAACTTCATGGGGGTTCACCACTAGAATCATTGGAGCGATGATTATGGTCCATGGCGACGACAAAGGATTGGTGCTGCCGCCAGCTATAGCTCCAACCCAAGTACAGATTGTTCCAATCGCACAGCATAAGGAAGGGGTACTTGATGCAGCCTACGAAATTCACCATTCGCTCCAAACTTCTTTGCGGGTTAGCATAGATGCGAGCGATAAAAAACCAGGGTGGAAATTCAATGAATCCGAAATGAAAGGAATTCCAATCCGCTTGGAAATTGGTCCGAAAGATATTGAAAACGGAAAAGTAGTTTTGGTCCGAAGAGATACCGGAGAGAAAATTGATGTAAAGAATCATGAGATCGAAACAGCAATTGAACGGCTGCTCCAGGAGATTCAAAGCTCGTTATACGAAAAAGCATTGGAACATCGGTTGACTAAAACAAGCGTTGCTGTGAATATGGATGAGTTTAAAGACAATTTGCTCCAGGTTGGCGGGTTTATCAAAGCGATGTGGTGCGGCGATCAAGCATGTGAAGACCAAATAAAAGAACAAACGCAGGCGACTTCACGCTGCATTCCATTTGAGGAAAAAGGCGTTTCTGATACTTGTGTGTATTGCGGAAGAGCTGCGAAAGAATTGGTTTATTGGGCAAAAGCATACTAGAGCTCTATGTTCTAAGTGGCAAAAGGAAGAACTTCTTAATGAAGTTTCTTCTTTTTTTAATTTGGACAAGGATAAAAGTGATACTCTGAAGAAAAGCACCTGGAACAATTTACAAAAATTGAAACTATCCTATTCTGCTTTTCGTATAAATAGCTAACTGAAATGGATAAAGAGGTGGGAAATGGAATCTCGTTCACATGCGAAAGCAGATCTAAGCAAACAGATCAGCTTAAGAAGAGTCATGAATTGGTACGGTGTCCTTTTGTTTGTGGGATTGCTGATTTCTATCTATGTCCATGAAATAAAAGATGTCAGCGGATTTCTGCTTTTTATTCTCATAAGCAGTGCGCTTTATTTTCTGATGTTGAATCTATACTTTAAAAATGAACCAGGAAGAAAAATAGTTTTTATCATGTTGTGTTTTATTGCTTTGTTCAGCCTGTTTATGGTGTTCTATACAGCAACTTAAAAAGGAGTTGATCATTTCAATCATGATACTCGAGCAAAAATTATTGGCAATCCAACAATTGTTGGAACACGGCGGACCGGACGCCTTTCATGGAATAGCGGAATATTTAAAAGAAGATAACCGAGAGGTCCGAATAACAGCTATCGCAGCATTGGGAGAACTTCCTGTCAATCCGATGATTAAATCCGTACTCCTGCTATTGACTGAAGATCCGGACGAAGAAGTCCGTTATTTGGCTCTTGAATCATTATGGGAGTATAGGGGAGAAGATGTTTTCAATGCACATATCAGGCGGCTGAAAGACTCAGACGAACTGGTGCGAATGTCAGCGGTAGAGGGCTTAGGTGAGCTGAGGGATGCTAGAGCGGAACAATATCTTGTTAGATCCTTAAGTGATGAGGAAGAAATTGTCCGGAGAGATGCTGCAGCAGGACTTGGCAAAATTGGAGCCGCAACTGCCATTCCTGTACTTCAAAAACAGCTCCAGCAGGAAAAGAGCAGTTTAGCCAAAGTAGGGATCTATACCGGTTTGTATCTGTTGGGTTCTCAAATGCATTTGCAATCACTCTTGAACCTATTGAGCGATCCATCTTATGTAGTAAGATGTGCTGTTGCAAACTCAGTCGTCACTTTAGCTGACCAAGAGAATGAAAATGGGATCAAAAGAGCTCTTAAAGCGGCATTGAGGAGAGAGTTCACGATTGCCGGCCAATCTACCCTGCAAGAAGTATTGGATGAACTAAACTCATAGACAGGAGATGGAAATTTGGAAATGATTTTTATTCGCCATGGCCAAGGCGAGCATACAGTGAATTTGCCCGACAGCCTTCATTTGACCAATCCTTCATTGACTTTCAAAGGAATCAGCCAAGCTGGGAAACTAAGAACTTCACTTCCATTAAACGCTAAAGATATGTTAATCGTTAGCCCGACTTTAAGAACCCTTCAAACGGCATCGATCTGGAGCGCGGGTATAGCATGCCAAAAATTCATCCATCCATTGGCAGGTCCACGAATATTTCCTGCTCGGTCGAATGCTGCAACTTTGCCCTGTGACAGGCTGCTTGATTTAAAGAGGCTTCAAAGTGACTTTCAAAATTTCATTTTTGCGCCAGACTCGTCTTCCTGCTTGTGGCCAGAAGGCATTAACACGCTGCCTGAAGATGGATTTGACCAGTTGGCTGAAGATTTTATTGGTTTTTGCCAAAGTTTTAAATCCCGCAAAGTTTATATCGTTACACATGATGGGACCATTACATCATACCGCCAAAAGATTTCAAATCAAAAACTCACGAGAGAAGATTTTCTTGGTGAAACAGAATGGATTCAACTGGTGGTTGAATAATCTATCGATAGTCAGGAGGAAAAAATGGACAAAACAAATGCATTTCCCACACTTAGATCCGAGAGATTAATATTAAGGCAAGCAACTGAAGAAGATGCAGAAAATGTATTAGCGTATTTATCCAATGAAAAAGTTACCAGGCATATGGGAATTGAACCCTTCGAATCACGGCAAGATGCGATCGATGAAATTTCTTGGTACAGAACGATTTTTGAAAAAGATACAGGAATCAGATGGGGCATTACTTTAAAAGGCCAAGATAAAGTTATTGGCAGTTGTGGATTTTTGAATTTAAAGGCTCAGCATCACCGTTCGGAAATTGGGTTTGAATTGAGTGAAGAATACTGGGGTAAAGGGATTGCAAGTGAAGCATTCCAAGCAGTTATAGCATATGGGTTTGAAAACATGAACTTGCAGCGGATCGAAGCCTTAATAGAACCAGCCAACATATCCTCGCAGAAACTGGTCGAAAAACAGGGGTTCCAGAAAGAAGGTCTTCTAAGAAGTTATGAATTTACGGCTGGAAAGTATGATGATCTATATATGTATTCCATATTGAAGCGAGATTTTAATTTCACCGGTTAAACTGGTGTTTCCATTCAGTAAAATAATAAAAGTGAAAAGGAGAATATTATGGAAGTTTACTATTACATGATAGAAGCAACCCCGTATTCTGATAACCCGGAAAAGGAGACGTTTGAAAGCGCATTTATAAATTGTTGGGTTCACTCAACAGATATTGAAACAGCATTAACCAAAGCAAAAGCATATATACATGAAGAAGGATGGAGTGTAAAAAAGATTGAAGAACAGTTTATTGCGAATCGTAACTTATACGAAGGCTCTCCCGAACTTATAGATTCTTTAGAGTGCTTCGATCATGCCTTGAAAGAAGGTGTTTCAGCTATTTTCTATGGTTGGCCAAATGAACAAGAGTAATTTCCCATTCTTTTTTCAGTAACTTTAATTATCCAGAGATATTGATATATGAATAAATCTTTAATGAGCTATAAGACAATGAAAGAACTTTTAATTACTAATGTGTGCTCCTTAATAATTCCAACTGTTTTTTTTCCTTTAATATCCCGATTAAATTTCAACAAAGTTTCATTAATACTTAACCATCCGAAGATACCGTTGTTTTGCAAAAAAGAAACAAAAAACCGACGCCCGCAAACACAATAAAGGCAAGAGAATATGAGATTTCTACTATCAATATGCCTGCAACCATCGATCCTAGGGATTGGCCAATGCCCAATGAGAAAAATGAGATGCTGACGCCAGTAGAAGGAGCATCAGGAAAGTCGCGCGTACCCCAGACAATAAACAGGCCGGTCATGAATATAAAGGAAATTCCGAAGAGCAGTGCCGATAGATAGATGGCTGCATGATTAGGAATGGTTAACGTTAAAATTGAGGCGGATACAACAACAACTCCCAATCGGTATGATCGATTTAGTCCTATCGTTTGGATGATAGCGCCAGCGATACCCCCAATAATCCCGGCGCCTCCCATGATGATCCAAAATACAACACTTTCATTTGCTGAAAAACCGTGTATAGCGGTTAAGTAACTTCTTGAGAAGGTCCAATAAATAGAAGAACTGAAACCGATTCCGACAGATGCGAGGATTAAGAAACGTGCCTTTATTAATAGTCTGAAATTAAATCCACTTGATTGATTTATTGAGAAAGGCTGTTCTTCTTCTTTGATCACAGAAGCATTCCACCAGAAAACCATAGTGGCCATAACAGCGAAAAGTACATAACTCCATCTCCACTGTTCTGTAAACATCAGGGCTACAGGACCTGTTAAAAAAATCCCAAAGCTCGTACCCGTATTAATCCATGTATTGCCTTTATCTTGAAGATTCGATTTCATTGTATAAGACACCACTTGGCTAAAAGCAGGAGAAACCCATCCGCTTCCCAAACCTGCTACAAATGCGCTAAAGGTCAGCATGTAAAATCCTTGAGAGGCCGCCATTCCAAGCATTCCAAGGCAGGCAGTACTGCCCGATAATAGAATCACGTGACGTGCGCTAAATTTATGGATAAAGATAGAAGCTGTCAGCAAGGCAAGTGTATAAGCGATATAGGCAGCTGAACTCACATACCCTGATTGGCTGGCAGATAAATTTAAAGTCGAACTGATATCAGGTAGGAACAAACCGAAACTATACCTGGCAAAAGCGTAAGTTACGGCGACCATGGCGATGCCAGGCATGATAATTTTCCACATCTTTTCATCTCCTTTTATAGATAGAACGATAACTCTATTTTTGTTCCAAAAAAAGTAAGCAGTTGCCTACTTATAATTGTTGCACTAGAGGTATAAGTGAATTCTCAATTTTTTCTATATCCATTGTTTCCGATAGGGAAGTGGCTCCTTCAAACAACAACGATAGTTGCAGAGCAACTGAAGGGGATAGCCCGTTCGACTGGAAAAACTGAAGCATTTTTTCTTTATGCGAATAAACCTTCTGAACAATCAACTGATCTGGCGCATTGCCGAACTCCTCTTTTGCCCGCAAAAACATACAACCGTTAGATGAACTATTTTTTAACCAAATCAAGTGGCCAGCAGCAAGACGATTCTCGATTGATCCTGTTTTATTTTGCTTTGCTTGCTCTAATAAATCGAAGTAAGCCTGTTCTCTTCTGTTTAGAATCTCTAAGATAAGCTCTTCTTTAGAATTAAAGTGATTATACAGTGTCATAAGAGCAACGCCGGCTTCTTGGACAATCGCTTTCAAACCAATTGCGTGAAACCCATGGCTGTAAAAAAGCCGTTCGGCGGTAACGAGTAAATCTTCTTTTTTAGAACTCATATAATCCTCCTTTTAAATTATAGATATAACGGTCACTCTAAAATAACATAAGTTAAGAAAGAGTACAATGAATAGCGAAAGGTTATCATGACTAATTTTAAAAATACATCTAGATATAAAAATCAAAAGAAAGTATTAGAGGAGGTTCGATTGTGCCCATTATCAACCATGAGGTGTATATCAATGCACCTATTTCCAAGTGTTTTGACCTTGCCAGAGATGTCGATGTGCATACTGAAACTACTGCAAAAACGAAGGAACGTGCTATAGCAGGAGTGACCACGGGATTAATGGAAAAAGGCGACTGGGTAACGTGGGAAGCTACCCACCTTGGAGTAAAGCAAAAGCTGATAGCTAAAATAATTGAAATGGAAAAGCCTTATCAGTTTACTGATGAAATGGTGAAAGGCGCTTTTCATTCATTTACCCACATACACGAATTTATAGAAAGTGGCAATGGCACAATTATGAGAGATAAGTTTGTTTATAAGGCTCCTTTAGGTTTTTTAGGAAATATAGCTGATAAGTTATTTCTGGAAGAATATATGAAAAAGTTTATTATGAATCGAGCTTTTCAACTAAAGAAAATAGCGGAAAACAAGTAAGTTTAACTGTTAGTTACAGCAAGTTAAAAGTCTAAGGCTTGTGCAATATTGCAAGACTAAATATTTCTTCAGAAGCAAATTGCATTTATTAGGTATAGAGCAACTTCAGTGGGCAATACCAAGGAATTGCTTTCTATAAATAATTAAATCTCTAAAGCTTTCAAGAGATCAAAGAAATGAATTTTTCACAAGAATAGGTGCTTTGGGAATCATTCATCAAATACAATATAAAGTAAGCGTATTCGATTATATTCGAATACGCTTACTTTATTGAAAACAATATGGTCGTGTCAGCTAATCCATTTTTGCAAAAGCAACTAATGAACCTTTATCACAAGAATTGAAGCCATTCTTCTCATAAAAATGCCGAACATTCGGCGCTTCTTCTGTAAGCAGCACTTTTTGTCGTACTTCTTTAAATTCTTCTAGAACCTGGTCCATTAAACGAGTCGCAATTCCTTGGTTTTGATAGCTGTTCAACACCAAAATGTCTTGTATATAAATGATTGTAAGACCGTCACCGACAATTCTGATCAAGCCGACTAAGCGGTTCGCATCCCACGCAGATAAGACATATAAGGAATTAGATAATGCCTGCTCTAATTTCTCTAAATCTTTTGTATACGCATACCACTCTACATCTTCATACAGCGCTGCCAAATCCTTTTGGTCGATTTGCTTATTTTCCTTCAACATAATCGTCATTGTTTTTCCTCCTCAAAATTTTTATTTTGAAGAGTTTTGGCGTAATTTTTCCACTGTCTTATGCCTCCTTTTTTAGTTATGTAGGCAGGCTACTAAGCAAGCGTTTTTTGTTTTTCTTCCCATGCCTTCAGTAGCTTTTCATGATACTCTTTGGGACACTAATTTTAAAATAAAATACCAAAAATTCAAACAAAGCAATATTTTTCTAATCCGTTGCTTTTTAAAATGGTAATATAAGTCTATATGTGTGAAAAATTAATGATTGAAAGTGAAAATCTGAATAAGGGATCTGGTAGATTGTATGAAGCCGATTTATGTGGAAATTGAAATGGAATCAGATGTAGAAAAAATTTGGGCATATACACAGCAGCCCAAGCTTCACGAACAATGGGATTTGCGCTTTTCATCGATTACGTATAATGAAAAGCTGCCAGAAGAGGATGTGCAGACTTTTACCTACTCCACCAAAGTGATGCCTGGCATAGAAATTGTTGGATGGGGCGAAAGCAAAGGAACACACGAAAAAGCGAGCGGAGAAAAAACTTCTGCTTTGCATTTTGGTACAGAGCAGTTGCTGTCGCCTATCGCTGAAGGCAAGGGTTACTGGAAATACATTCCCCATGAAAAAGGCACCACATTTTTAACACAATATGATTACAAGGTTCGCTTTGGTGTTTTTGGTAAAGTAGTGGACCGGTTTTTCCGACCGCTGATGGGATGGGGAACAGCTTTAAGTTTTGATGTGTTAAAACGATGGATTGAAATGGGAGAAAGTCCGAAGACCCAATATCGCCGATTTTTTGCTTTTTATGCCATTTGTTTTTTGTTTGCGTTTGTCTGGCTTTATCAGGGATTGGTTCCAAAATTCTTAACACAACACCCTTTGGAAATTAGCATGTTAACGCAGCTGTCTCCGTTGACTGCGGCACAAGGCTCTACGGCAATTATATGGATTGGAGGAGCGGAGATGCTTTTTGCCTGTTTGTGGCTGGTTTCGAAGCTGCAGAAGTTTTTACTAAAGCTGCAAATCGTCATTTTCCCTTTTCTTACATTGAGCGCAATTATTGCCGCTCCAACTGTTGCCATTGCGCCGTTTAATGTCATCACGCTAAATGCCACTCTGTGGATTTTATCGATCATCGGACTGCTGCTTCATGAACAGCTGCCGTCTGCGAACAGCTGCCAAAGAAAGAGAGGGAAAGCCGTTTGACTATCTATTCGACTTTATTAGGGGGAAACTTTGAAAAACTGCACCCGAAACTGCAGCATCGCTATACACTGCCTATAGACCAAACTTTTTATGCAGAAGGACATATGCAGCAAATACAAACCGGCAGCAAGCTGCTGCTTCCTCTCTATCTCTTTGCTTCAAAGCTCAATTTTTTATTTCCAGAAAGCGGCGAGAATATTCCTTTTACAGTTGCCAACTGTTGCCGCATCAATCAAAACGATGAGGCAGAAGTCTCTTGGGAGCGATCGTTTTTCTTTCCAGAGTCTGTGCGCAAGTTCAATGCCAAAATGACAATCGATTTGGAAAAACAGTTGGTGAAAGACTACCTGGGCGATGTGCCTTTGTTCTACTCAGACTTACTTTTTAAGGTGACGAAGGAAGGATTTCTAATGATCACTTCCGGCACGCAAAAAGTGGTGGTTGGAAATAAAGTATTGAAGATCCCAAACATATTTCGGGGACGAGTCGTTGTCCTGGAAGGGTACGACGAGGCGAAAGATGTCTACACCATCCATGTATCCATTTACAATAGCTTGATAGGAAGGATTATGACGTATGCTGGTGAATTTACGGAAAGCGGTCGTTAACCCGCTGGTTTTATATGGAACTACTTTATTTCTTATCTGTTTTTTATTTAGTGATCAAGTTGGTTATCTTTACTATTTAACCATAGCTCAGTTGTTCTTTGTCCCATCTCTGCTGCAAATAGTTGTTCAACTTAGGAAATTAGATAAACTGATTTTAGCTACCGGGATGACGGCCATTGCGCTGCTGGGTTTTAATATGCCTTATCCAGTTGAGGTATTTGGTGCGGTTGTATATCTTTTCGCCACCTTTTGGATTGCTGGGATAGGCATTGACCGGTTTTTAAAGCGAGGGTTTACCAATACGGCTGAATTAATGATTGATCTAGGACTCGTCTACATAGCAATCGGCGGGATGTGGTTTTTTGCCTATATTGGAAAGTTTGATACCGGTTTTAGTGAAATTACCACCTGGTTAACAGCGATTCACTTTCATTATTCTGCATTTATGCTTTGTATTTCGGTGGGTCTGATTGGCCGGGTACAAATGACAAGGCTCTATAAAGTATGTGCACTTATTATAGCGACAGGACCGATGACTGTAGCGATCGGCATCACGGTTTCAACCACTATCGAAATCATTGCGGTGTCCTTTTATGTAGGAGCAATTTATGCACTTACATATTGCATATTCCGGTTGAAGTTTCCCACTTTAGTGCAAGCGATTGCCGTTCGAATTCCTTTGGTGACGTTATGCATTACAATCTTAGGATCATTACTTTACGCGTATGGCAACTTCTCCGGCAATACGATCGTGACGATTCCAAACATGCTGGCTTTCCACGGCTTTTTGAATTGCCTATTGTTCGGAACCTTCACTGTAATTGGCTGGGCATTGCAGGTGCCGGTCACTAAACAAAAACCATTCAATTTTCCTGCGAGCAAAATACGCGGGAAGTTGAAAAATCCAGGAGCACATTATCCCGGTCTAGTGGATCAAATGGCAGACTATACAGTTGATGGAAAGCTTCCCTTTAGGACGATTGATTTTTATGAAAACACAGACCGATACCAGTTGTTCGCATCTGTAAGCTGGTCTGTGTGGTTTAAGCCTTTGCATTTATCTATCAGTTTATCAGCCGGAAGACGGGTCAACTAAACTTACCTTTTTCCTCGGTTCAAATGGAAATGACTGGGGAAGTGCAATTAGTGAATGAACAGCTTGATGGGAGACGCAAACCGAGAGTGTGGATAAGAAAAATCGGCGAAGAAACGGTCTTTACTGCAATTTATTCACAACATCAGTCGATCGGAAGGACATACATGAATGTCGCATTGCCATTGCCTTTCTCTTCAATGCATGGGATTCTGCAAGCTGCGGTTGAGAATGAAAGACTCTACTTAACAAGCGATGGAGAAGGGGACACTGGAACTTATTTGGCAGTCGGCCGATATCTCTTTCAACTTCCGCTGCATGAAAGTTTTGTCATCAGAGAGGTGGATGATCACTTGCTGGCTACGCACGATATGACTTTGTTTGGCCTTCACTTCCTGCATATTGACTATGTAATAAAAGAGAAAATGACCAAAACTTATACAAAAATAATTTGACTAAATAGATGAGCATTCAAGGGGGATCATTCATGCTGGACAATCGGGGATTTGATTTATGGGCAGACGAGTACGACAGGACAGTTCAAGTAAGTGAGGACAATAACTTGTATCCATTTGCCGGATACAAAGATATATTGAATATGATTTTTAACGAAGTCATGGAAAAAGAACAGTCGCGCGTATTGGATATTGGGTTTGGCACAGGTGTATTAACCAACAAGCTATACGAAAACGGCAATCACATAGACGGCTTGGATTTTTCGCCTAACATGATTGCGATTGCTCAAGAGAAAATGCCAAAGGCCATTTTGATGGAATGGGATATATCAAAGGGATTGCCGGACCATGTGAAAGAGAAGGAATATGACTTTGTCGTAAGCACGTACACATTGCACCACTTAACAGACGAAGACAAGGTTGAACTAATAAAAAATCTGTTATCCGTTCTTTCTAAGCAAGGCAAAATCGTTATCGGCGATATCGCTTTTCAAACACGTGAAGGGTTGGAGTTATGCAAAAAAGCCAGCAGCCCTTATTGGGATCCAGACGAATTTTATTTTGTGTTTGAAGAATTTCAAGTGTCACTCGCAGAATCTTGTTCGTGTGAGTTTTATCCAGTTTCACATTGCGGCGGGGTCATCGTAATTTCGAAATAAACTAAGGTATTATTAGCTGAAAATAAATCCGAAATGGAAGGAACCTGAAAAGTGTCCTCTTTTCGGATTTTTTTATTAGGTATATGAAAGATGCCTCAAGTATAGGATTAAATAAAATGTAAATCTTTACTTCTATTTATCTTAATATTCTTTTTTTAGTAGGAAATAATGGTTAAATTTGTTAATCTTAAATTAAATATACTTTATAAAAAAGAAAAAGGTGGACCAAGTGAAAATTAGAAATTCCGCAAAGGCCATTATTATTCAAGATTCTAAAATTTTGCTGACTAAAAATATAGATAGTGAGGGATACTTTTATTTATTTCCAGGCGGCGGGCAAGAACATGGAGAAGTTCTGACGGAAACTGTGAAGAGAGAATGCAATGAAGAAATCGGTGAAAACGTTAAAGTGAAAAATCTTCTTCATATTCGAGAATACATAGGCAAAAACCATGAGCATGCCCATTTTGATGGGGATGTACATCAGATTGAATATTATTTTGTTTGCCAATTATTAGAGGAACAAGTTTCTACTTTTATGCCTACCAATCCTGACTCTCATCAAGTGGGGATTGAATGGTTGCTTGTCTCTCGATTATTGGATTATCGAATTTATCCGAAAGGCATTCGGAATCTGATTCAAAGTTTTGCGGAGGATAAAAGTGAGGTGGTTTACTTGGGGGATATCAATTAGTAGGACTGGATAAAGTTTATGAGGCAAACTATTTCCAAAGAAAGGAGGCATAGTAATGGGTTCGAGAGTAATGCACATGATCATCGATGATCATGTGTCAAAGCAGTTGGAGATAACGGATAAGCAATTGTTTCTTTTGGGAGGAATTGCGCCGGACGCAGCTTATACAATTGCGAAAAAATCACAATCGCATTTTTATGAAGGAAGATTGGACGATGGGACGAGGCATGTAAACTATAATCGGTTTATCGAAAAATACCCTCTAGATATCCAAAGCGAGTTTGGGCTTGGCTACTTAATCCATCTAATATCCGATGATGTCTGGCTTAAACAGGTTTACTTTAGAAATGACCTTAAAAGCCGTACAGATGCGGATCCTCAATTGCTCGAAAGGTGGCATAGTGACTTCAGAATATTGAACGGGAAATTGATTACCCATTTCGGCTGTGAAAATTTGAGAAATGAGCTGATGGATACCTTTCTTCTTTCAACTAATATAAGTGAGATTGACACAGAAAATCTCGAGCAATTTAAAGAAGAAACAATTGGAGACTTTAAGTTTTCAAAAGAAGAGTTAGTTAGTGAGTTAGAAGTGTATGCTGTAGAGGAAATATTGGACTACATAGATGCAGCAACTGAAAAGGCAATTGATATTTGTATGGAATTTATACAGAATTAAGCATGATAAAAAGGAGCAATTTTTATGATAGTGAGCCTGGTCAAACATATGGAAGTTTCTTCAGAGGTTCCAGAAGAAACAACTCTTGAAATGCATCTCACCGACGGCAAAGTATTTATTCGATGAATTGAAAGAAAGCGATCAAATCCGGGTTGTACCCTTTGATTTACCAAAAGACTTTTCATATATTCTTCCTTCAGAAGTGATTGTCGAGTAAGTGATATGTCAATAAAAAACTAAGAAGTATTCTCATTAATTTTAATATAAATCGCTTTTTCAATTTTGTTTTAACCTTTTAGAAACCTAATTATGATGTTTATCTAATTACTCAAAAACTGTTGCCTTGGCCGGATTTTTTTCAAAATCAAAAAGCAGCTTTAGTTGGGATTCGATATTTCGATTTAAAGAAAGTTCGGGTAAGCCATCTTCAGCAAAGAAATCCACGCCTTGCGTCTCGACGCCATTTTTAGCTTCCCCACCTACTATTTCGCAGCGGATAAAGATTTTATAGTAGTGAAATGGCTGTGGCGGATGAGGGTGCTTAGTCATATCCAGCAAAGCCAGCATCTTCGTTGGAACCACGAGATAGCCTGACTCTTCTTCGATTTCTTTTGTAATGTTCTCTGCAGGCGATAAGCCTACATCACAATATCCTCCAGGCAATGCCCATCTGCCATCACTTTTTTCTTTTACCATTAAGATTTTCCCATGCTTAAAAACAGCTCCTCGTACGTCCATTTTAGGTGTCTGATATCCTTTTTCTACAGCAAACAAATCCTTTACATGCTGCATTTCTAGTCCGGTGTGCTCCGTCACTATTTCCACGCTGATGCTCCGCAGTTCCTCATATCGTTCCAAATCGAATACATCGGTAGCGTAAGTCAGTCCAGATTGAGAAAGTGCTTGGATCCGTTGTGCCCATTCCAGCCATTGTAAACTCATTTTTTAACCCCCTTGAAATTGTTTAACCCCGACTATTAACACTTAATTTCACTTCCGGTATAATTAAATATTCTATCGCAATTCACCTGATTTTCCCAATTCAATAAATTCAGTTATTATTAAGGATATAGAATATGTACAAGAAAAAATTTGCCGGATTTATCGGTTTTGAGTTTATTAAATAAAAAAGTTTAAAAACACAAGCAGCTAATAATATTGTTCGAGACAAGGATTTTAACAAATCCTTAGTAGGGATAAGGAAAACAATATCGAATTTAATAACAAAGAGCGAGTCTATTCCACAATTTTCGAATAGCACCTAACTTTTCTGTCAGCGGCCATGGTTATCATCACCAGATAATTCAGGGAGGCGATTACATGACACTTGATATTATCCGACATTCCGAGTGGGCAGAGACCAAATTTACTTTGCATTTGATTTCGCAGATCTTGGGGAAGATCAAACTGGAAACGGCACAGCAGGAACCCCAATGGGCACATGTTGCGCTGACGGTTACGACCGACGGATTTTCGACAGGTTTGCTATTTGTTCAAAATACTTCTTTCCAAATCGATGTAGACATCCGAAACAGCCGAATTCTTGTAAATGTAGAAGGGGACGTTCAGTCGATTGAGCTAAAAACATCCAAGTCCATAAAAGATTATTTTGAAGAGATATTTGGAACGCTGAGCGAGCGCGGCATAAACCTAACGATCAATCCGAAGCCACAGGAAATGGCCTATAAGAACAAACTGGATGAGGACACTGCCCCTTTAACATTCGATCAGCACCAGGCAATGAGGGGATTGCAGCTTTTCCAGTTTGCGCTTCGGGAACAATCCAAATTTGTAGGTCCGCTGCGCTGCCGAAAAATGAAGCCGGCGCTTTTTTGGGGTACCTTTGATGTGTCACTACTTATCCTTCATGGCATCATGGAGCCATTTCCGGAAGACAAAGTCATTGAAAAGGCCGCTTTTGATGAGCAGATGATCGAATACGGATTTTGGCTGGGTGATGAGCAAGTCGATGTGCCAACATTCTTTGTTTTGCCTTACCCTTTTTTATACAAGGATTTAAATAGTGATGCGCTAAAACCACCGCAAGCTTATTTTGATCCTACCAAAGGTGAGTATTTTTTGGATTTGGAAAGCATAGCCGGTTCTGCCAGTTTGAGTGACACAATCCAAGAGTTTTTCCATTCCAGCTTTACTCTCTTAATAGAAGAACTGGGGTGGGAAGGGTGTGCCTCTTATTTTATTCCTTTGCAGATGAAGGAACAAAAAATAAATAACTAAAGACTCTCCATACCACCAGTGAACCTATATTCAGACTGCATTCCAGCACTTGCTTTTGATAAGTATGTGCTGAATCGCAGTCTTTTTTGTTGCAGTTGAAAGAATATTCGCTAATTTATATACATAGAGAATGAAAGTTGATATACTAAAATATGGAATAAAAGAGGAGAGATGGAAATGAAAATCGTTTGGCAGTCATTGCTTGGAGCTGCAGTTATCCATATCCTGTATTTTGCGGCAGCGATGTCTGTCGGATATGTCAAAACCATCACTTATAAACCAAATTTCTCTGCGGCCTGGGAACATGCAGAAAACTTGCCGAATGCAGTGGCATTCGGCTCTGTGACTTCGCCTCTATGGTACGGCGGCACATTTTTGGCAGCGGCTATAGTTTGCGGACTTTTGCTGGTTGGGTACAAAAAACTAACAACACTGCCTTTGCGTACTGAAAAATTTTAGGGAATGTCTGAATTGGATCTTTACTTCTCTAGATGAAAGAAATGAGGAACAATCAGTGAAAAAAATAATTGGAGTTGGGTTGGCATTCCTGTTGTTAGCAGCTTGCAATTCGGATGTTTCGACGCTTAGTTTCAGTAAGATTGAAACTGTGCCTGAAGGTTTAAGTGCCGTTATAGATTCAAGTGAAACGCTGCAGCTGATCGAGGAAAGCGATAATACGGTCTATCTGGTTTATCAGGCAGAGGGGGAAATTGCGACAGGGGTCGAAGAACAAGAAAAAGGCATTAAAATCAATCTGGATATAACGAGTATAGAAAATGGCGAAAAGCAAGAACATGTTTATAAGATGACATTGGATGATTCCCATGAAGCAATAGACGTCTACATAAACGGTGAATATACTGCTTTCGACAGCATTTCAAAATTTGTTGATGAGAGTGGGATATAAAAGGTGTCCTTACCATAAAACCTATTTACAGTTATGCAAAAAAGCTGCCCGCGGGCAGCTTTTTATTTACTCGTAAAGATCTTTATAGCGTTTCATAAATTTCCGGTCGATGCGTTGCTTGATTTTCCAGGCAATCGCGCCGTGAAAATGCTTAGCGCCATAAGACAGAAAAGCTTCGCCTCCGCCTGTAGACAAAATGGAGACATACCGTTTTTGCGGTGCAAACGACTGCAGTTTATCATTGGATAAGCTGTTTTTTAAATTTTTCCATAAGACAGGTCCTTGCCGCACTGCGTATACTCCGTTTTTGGCGAGTTCCGGATAGCGGTCTATGGTAATGCAATCGCCAGCCCCAAAAATCTCCGGCCATTGAACGCTTTGCAGGGTGTCGTTGACCAGCAAGAATCCATCCCTATCTGTTGGCAAACTTGAAGCGCTGAACAACTCGGCACTTTTCGGTCCCGTCAGCCACAACACATCCGATTGTGGATACGATTTGCCTGCACTGGTCGTTACGCTGACTTCATCAATTTCTTGGATGGAAACGTCACGGAAGAAGGTCAAGTTTTTTCGTGCTGCTATGTCTTCGATTTTTTTCGAAGCAGATCTTCCTTGTCCGGCAAGTAGGGAAGTCGAACTGAATAACGCCAAGTTAGGAGGCAAGCCTTGTTGTTTTCTCCAAGCCAGAATTGAAAAGGCCAATTCCACCCCTGAAGCGCCGCCTCCAACAACTACAGGATGAGCGGATTCGCGCGTCTGCATTAACTGTTCCGGAAAATGGTAATTGGGTTTGATGGAGCGCACATAATTTCTTGCCGTTTCCGGAACATCGCTTTGGGATCCGATGTCAAAAGATGCTAAGTCATACCGGTATATTTGGCCTTCTGCTCCTGCCAGTTCTCTGTTCTGGGCATTGACTGCAGCGATCGAATCTTCTATGAAGATTGCGCCCACTTTGCGGCAAAGCTTTTTCAAATCAATCCGAATGTCATCGAGGCTGTACGCACCTTCCGTAAAGCCCGAGAACATCCCGGAATAGTATTGATATGGAGAAGGGGAGATCAGCAGAACGCGCCAGTCTTCCGAGAGGCCATCTTTCAACTGCTCCAGGCAATGCAAATGGGCATGCCCGCCTCCAACCAGCACAAGGGTCTTCATTCCACTTCACTCCCATCTATTTCAAAATCCGTCGGGCTTCGGCCATGCGCTGGCAAATCGTCACAAGCTGCACCGCGCAAAAGACCAGCGTAATGGCGGTTAAATACGTTGAAAAAACAATCATTAGGGTAAACAGTATAAAGCCTTCTGTTCGCTCAGCCAGTCCGGCTTGATAGTAAAATGACTTCATGCCTTCTTTATCGGACAATGCACCTACCGTTAAGAATACGGTCATCGCGACAATGATGGAAACGCTCAATAACAGCAATGCCCACATTGAATCGGGAAAGCGGAAAGCCAGTCCCAAAATGACGCTGATTTCCACAAGACGGTCAAAGCTGATATCAAGCAAAGTTCCCCACGAAGACGGTTTGGTTTTTCGTGCCATGGTTCCGTCGACAACATCCAAATAGCCGGATAGCCAGAGAACGACGACGGCCCAGAACGGCTGATCCAAATATATAAAGAGACCGGATGACATCCCGATGACAAAGGCGATTTTTGTCACGCCATCAGCGGTAAAGCCCATTTTCAGCAATGCATCCGCTGTTTTTTCAACGACCGGTTGAACGTGCTTTCGTGCATGTGTATCCAACATCAAATTCACCTTTTCATGTTTAAGATAATTTCAGTATATAATACGATACCGTTGCTGACCCGTAATCCCACTCGAGCCATAAAATTGAGAATAATGCAGGAGAATCAAGAAGTTTCGAGGGTAATTAAGAGTAAGTCAATTGTGTTTTTTGTTAAGATGAACTTAATTCAGGAAAAGAAAGGAAATGGTAAAGATGGTCAAAAAATATGATATCGCCATAATTGGAGCCGGTGCAGCTGGTCTGACAGCCGCTTTTACAGGAGCGGGGTTTTCAAAAAGCGTCGTGCTGATCGATAAAAATCTGCCAGGCGGAGAATGTACGTGGTCAGGCTGTATCCCAAGCAAGTCGTTGATCAACATCGCTAAAGAAGTCCATCACGCCAAAAAATATACGCCCCATTTGGAAGTTGATACATCGGTTGTTCTAAAAGATATCCAGGACGTGATCCAAAAAGTATACGCTGGTGAATCTCCGGATGTGCTTAAGAAATCCGGCATCGATTTCATTAACGGCTACGCCAAATTTGTCGGACCACATGCAGTAGAAGTGGATGGCGAACGCATTGAAGCGAAAAAAATCATCCTTTCTACAGGGTCTTCTCCCATGGTTCCGCCTATCGACGGCTTAGATAGCGTATCGTATTTAACGAATGAGACCATTTTCACCCAGAAATCTTTTCCAAAAACGATGACCATTCTTGGCGGAGGCGCAATTGGTGTTGAATTGAGCCAGGCGCTGAACCGCATCGGCGTCAAAGTGACGCTTGTCGAAAAATTCGAGCGGATCTTGCCAAAAGATGAGGAAGAATTGGTCTTAATGATTCAGCAGCGCCTGATCGAAGAAGGCGTAACCATCCATACAGGTGCTACTGCCATCAAAGCTGAACAAAATGGCGGACAGATCAACTTGAAAATTGAGAAAGACGGCAAGCAAATGACCGTTTCGAGCGAAGGGCTTTTAGTGGCACTCGGCCGCCAAGCAAATGTAAAAGGCTATAACCTTGAAGGCGTAGGCATTGAATTTGATTCGAAAAGCATTCAAGTGGACGATCATTTAGAAACCACTGCCAAAGGCATTTATGCGATTGGCGACGTTGTCGGCCCTTATCAATTGTCGCATATGGCAAATGCCCAAGGAATCACGGCAACGCAAAACGCCATTTTGCCCATCAACCGAAAAATGTACTACGAGCATGTTACCTGGTGTACATACACGGATCCAGAACTCGGCAGATCCGGTATGTCCGAAGAAGAAGCGCGCGAAAAATACGGCGATTCGATTCGGATTTACGAACACGACTACGCAGATATTGACCGGGCCAACACCAAAAAAGACAGCATCGGCAAAGTGAAAATCATTCTGGATAAAAAAGGCTATATTTTAGGGGCTAGTATTTTGGGTGACCGAGCAGGTGAAATCATCAGCCAAATCCAGACCATTAAATCATTGCACATCAACATGGGCAAATTATCGGGCGTGATTCATCCGTATCCGACTTACAGCGAAGTGCTCGTGAAGATTGGCAAGAAAGTCTATGTCGACAACCTGCTCAATCAGCCAGTTGTCAAAACCTTCAACAAAGCAAAAGCGGGAGAATTGCCGGCAGGTAAAATGGCTGGTTATGGAGTAGCTGCTGCAGCTGGAATCGGCATTGCCAATATGGCCATCAAAAATAACGTGAAACCCAAACTGGGCGTAGAAAACGGCCGTCTGAAAAAAATGCCTTCAACACCGAATGCTGTATCTTCCCAATCTATACCAAGAGACAAATACGTACCGGCATTGCCGTATAACGGCAGCAAAAGCGACGCCAAAAAGAACTTGATCGGCATGCTGAAAGGCTATGAGGGGGTTGAAATCATTCAAAATGACGAAAGCTACGTTTACGCCGTCGCCACTTCCAAAAAGATGAAATTCAAGGATGATATTGAGTTCTATTTTAACGATGCTGCTCAGTGGATTGAGTTCCGCTCGGCTTCACGGGTCGGCTATTCAGATGCCGGCGTCAACCGCAAACGCTATGAGGAAATGAAAAACCGTTACGACAACATTTCACGACATACCCGCAACTCATGAACCCAAAAATGCTTCAAATAGGAAAATGGCTGCTGGTTGCGGCAGCAGTCGGTCTGGTCATTTGGCTGAGCCGATCGGTTTTCGACATCGATGCCAACGACCTCCGCAGCTGGATTTTGTCATTCGGCCCATGGTCTCCGGTAATCTACATCCTGATTTACACGGTCAGACCATTAATCTTCTTTCCAGCATCCGTCCTGTCGATTGCCGGAGGTTTGGCTTTCGGTGCTTGGCTGGGTACGCTTTACACCATCATTGGTGCAACACTGGGAGCATTGCTGTCGTTTTACGTGGCCAAAACCTTAGGCAAAAGCCTTGTACGCAAAAAATGGACCGGCAATGCCGCAAAAATTCAATCTCAGATGGAGCAAAATGGCTTTTTATACGTACTGCTGTTCAGGCTGATTCCGGTCATTAATTTTGATTTGATCAGTTACACGGCAGCCCTCGCGAAAGTTCGATTTTCCTCCTTTGCGCTTGCAACTTTAATCGGCATTATTCCCGGTACGTTTGCCTATAATTTCTTGGGAAGCAGTTTTGTCAGCGGAAACCCACAGATCATCGTTTTGGCTGTAGTGATTTTTGTCATTTTAACAGTGGTCCCGATTGTCATTCGAAATCGCTGGATGAAAAAACAGCCGCTCGATAATTAAAGAATTTTATCAATAGATTTAGGAAGTGGAAGAAATGAAAAAGTCTTTATTAATAGTGCCTGGCTTGTTGGCACTTTCGCTCGCAGGATGTTCTGAAGAATCCGAAAGCAGTGCAGAAAGCAGTGACGGCTTGTTGACAAGTGACTGGCAGGAAATTTCTGATGCTGCCGCAAGCCAGGAAGTCAATATGTACATGTGGGGCGGCAATGACAACATTAACCGCTACCTCGACGAATGGGTGGCTCCCCGCCTGAAAGAAGACCATGGCGTTGAGCTGAACCGTGTGCCGATGAACGATTCACAGGACATCATCAATCAGTTGGTTGATGAAAAATCAGTTGGCAAAACCGATGGCAGCATGGACATCATTTGGATCAACGGCGAAAATTTCAAAGCCGCCAAAGACAATGAACTGCTGTGGGGGGATTTTACCAGCCAGTTGCCGAATTTTAACGACTATATTGATCAGGAAGCTCCTGAGATTGCAGCTGATTTCGGGGAACCTGTGGATGGCCTGGAAGCGCCGTGGGGCAAAGCGCAATTTGTATTTGTCCACGATGAAAATAAATCAGCAACGCCTCCGAAATCGATGGACGAGCTGGCAGGCTGGGTTCAGGACAATCCCGGGCAGTTCACATACCCGGCGTTGCCTGACTTTACAGGCAGTGCCTTTATCCGCCACGTGCTTTATGAAACAACTGGCGGGTACGAGCAATACCAGCAGCCCGCTGCTGACATCGACGATTTGGAAGACCGATTGGAGCCGATGTGGCAATACTTGAACAGCATTGAACCATACTTATGGCGTGAAGGGGAAACGTATCCGGAAAGCTTGGCCAAACAGGACCAATTGTATGCGAGCGGGGAGATTGGCATGACGATGAGCTACGATCCGGCTCTTGCCGCCAGTGAAGTGTTGAAAGGCCGATTCCCTGAATCGACCCGCACGTTTGTGCTTGACGGGGGGACGCTTTCCAATACACATTTCCTGTCGATTCCATTCAATTCTTCCGCCAAAGCGGGTGCAATGGTGGCCATCAACGAAATGATGTCCCCTGAAGCCCAAATCGCCAAACTGTCTCCGGAAAACTGGGGCGATTTATCGGCATTGGATTTGGAGAAATTGTCGCCAGAGCAGCAACAAGCTATGAATGATGTGGATTTGGGTGAAGCTACACTGCCGCTGGACGAGCTGGAAAACCATCAGTTGCCTGAACTGTCAGCGGATTACATCGAAATTATCGAAAAAGGATGGATGGAACATGTGGCAAAAGACTAGGCCATATCTTTTGCTGCTGCCAGCCATCGGCACCATCGTCCTCCTGTTTTTTGGAGGACTTTTTGATGGGCTTTTGAAAAGTCTGGGATATTTTCCGGCATTAGGCGAAACGCGCTTTGAAATGACTGCCTACACGAACCTGTTCCAGTCATCCGAGTTTTGGGAATCGCTCATTTTGACATTTAGAGTAGCGGCCCTGTCGTCGGTATTTGCCGCAGTGTTAGGAGCAGCAATTACGGTTTCGCTGTTTATGCTAAAGGAATCTTCGAAATCGGGAGCAAGCCAAGTTTGGCACCGGCTGTTTCAGCTGCCTTTGACCATTCCGCATTTGGTCGGGGGCTATATCATTGTCCTGCTCTTTATGCAAAGCGGATTTTTGTCAAAAATTCTTGCTTCTGCCGGCTTAATTGATGAAATCACTGATTTCCCGGTGCTGGTAAACGATCCGTTTGGCTGGGGAATTATTTTAACCTATGCCTGGAAAGAAGCACCTTTTGTGTCGCTGATGATCTATCCTGTACTGTCTCGCATACATCGTTCGTGGCGGGATGTTGCGCGAGTTTATGGAGCAGGCAGTTGGAATTTCATCCGGGAAATTGTCCTGCCGGTGATGCTGCCTGCCTGGACAATTGCGACGTTTATTGTGTTTGTCTTCACTTTTTCAGCTTTTGAAGTGCCATTTTTGCTTGGGGTCACGTACCCGAGCATGCTGCCGGTTTACTCTTATCAGCTGTATACGAGTGGGACCTTGGCTGACCGGCCAGAAGCGCTGGCCGTCAACATCATACTGGCAGCCTTGACCATATTGCTGGGGCTCGTCGTTTATTACTTCAGCAAGCGCTGGAATGTGTTAAAGGGGTGGGATTGATGAAAAGCCCGCGCCGTTTATTGAATTCGATTTTATTCCTCCTGTTATTCTTTGTCATCGGATTACCATTTGTCCCTTTAATCCTGTCGAGCGTGTCTTTTGGATGGCCATGGCCAAATGTACTGCCTGATTCATTCAGCTTTCGCGCCTGGGAGTATGTGCTCGCTGACAGTTCGGGTACCTGGTCGGTAGTAGGAACCAGCTTACTGGTCGCTTTTATCGTCACAGCAGTGAATCTGCTGCTCGCTGTACCCGCTGCCAATGCACTGGTGCGAAATTCTTTCCGTGGCAAATGGCTGATGGAAGCGATCATTTTTGCGCCAATTGTCATTCCGCCATTTGTCGCAGTGATGGGCATCCATTTGACCTTTTTGCGCCTCGGTTTGACTGAGACCATTTTAGGCGTCGTTTTGGCACATATTTCACCAACTTTGCCTTATATGGTGCGCGCGATCATGATCAGTTACAATACTTTGTCGGTCGACTGGGAGAACCAGGCACGCATGCTCGGTGCTGGACCGATTTCCCGCTTTGTCCATGTCGTATTGCCTCATTTGTTGCCGGGCATTGCCGCAGGAGCAAGTTTGAGCATCCTGATTTCCTTAAGTCAGTACTTGATCACGTTCATCATTGGCTCTGGCCAGGTTGTTACGTTGCCGATCTTGCTGTTTCCGTTTATCAGCGGAGGAGATCCTGCGGTTGCCTCGGCTTATTCCTTGCTGTATGCCGGAATTGCTGTGTTAACGCTGGTGGGGATGGATCTGGCGTTGAAGAAATACTACCAAAATAAGAAAGCCGCTACAGGGAAGGGGTAAGGAGTGAAAATATGAGTGACTTGCGCATTATCAACATTGAAAAGCAATACCCGCAAACCAAACAACAAAAAGATCCTGCCTTTTCTCTGCAGCCAGTTGCACTTACTATCAAAGAAGGCGAGTTTTTTTCCTTGCTTGGCCCTTCCGGCTGCGGCAAGACGACTCTATTGAAATTAGTCGCGGGACTGATGCCTGCAGACAAGGGTGAAATTTGGGTTGGCGATGATCACTTAACGGCTGTTGCTCCGGAAGCCCGAAGATTTGCTATGGTGTTTCAGCAATCCCTGCTGTTTCCGCACATGACAGTTGAAGACAACGTGGCATTTGGTTTAAAAATGCAAAAAATCGGCAAAAGGGAGCGGCTGGCTGATGCCCAAAGCATGCTGGAGCATGTTGGGCTTAGTGGATACGGCAGCCGCTTTCCAGACGAATTGAGCGGTGGACAGCAACAGCGCGTAGCATTAGCACGGGCTTTGGTTGCAAAACCTCGCGTGTTGCTGATGGATGAACCGTTTAGTGCGCTGGACCCAAGTCTTCGCGAAGAGATGAGGGAGCTGCTCCGCGGCGTCCAAAAAGAGTTCCATGTTACCGTCTTGTTTGTTACCCATGACCGAGAAGAAGCATTTTATTTGTCGGATCGAATTGGTGTGATGAGTGAAGGAAAGCTGCTGCAAATCGGTAAGCCGAAGGAAATTTACGAACAGCCTGCAAATGTGAAAGTCGCTTCATTTTTGGGACTAAAAAACATCATTGAAGGAAGGGTTATAAACAACCGGTTTGTTTCCAATGATCAAAGCTTTGAAGTTCCTGTCCAGACTTCTATTAAAACAGGTCCAAGTGTAATGATTATTCGTCCCGAGACGATTCGGTTAGTTCCAGATAATATTGTAAAAAATCTGCAATGCCTTTATTTCAGAGGAGTTATTCAACAAAAAATATTCAATCATGGTTTCTATTCAGTAAAAGTGCAAGCAGGTGAGTATTTACTGACTTGCAGCTTCACCAGCCAAGAGGCTGAAAACATGAAAGTCGGACAGACGATAGACTTAATGATGAATAATGGAGATTTGCGATTTTTGAATGAGTGAATTTAAAAAGACTTGCGACCCAAAAGGTCACAAGTCTTTTTATTCATATATTTTTATTCGTAAGTTATTTTAAATAAATTATTCATTCATTATTGAAGCGGAGTTTTGAATGATGAATAATTCAAGGTTTAACAACAGCTGTTCCCAGCATAGGGACCAGCAATCGTAAATGCAAGCGGCCGGCTGCTGCAGACCCCGGTTTCCGGGAGATCCAGTTCCACACGTTGTGCAGCTTCCACGTCACCTGCAAGATGGGCGACTACAGAACGCGCTTGCTCAAAGCCGGTTGCCATCAGAAAAGTAGGGGCACGCCCGTAGCTTTTGGCTCCGATGATATAGAAGTCTTTCTCTGGCTGACGCAGTTCCTGCTCACCGTGTGGCCGCACTGTGCCGCAGCTATGAACGTTAGGATCGATGAGCGGTGCCAGCGCTGGAACGCTTTCAAGTGCGGGATCAAAGGCATAGCGAATCTCACGCAAAAGCTCAAAATTCGGATGGGCACCTGTATTGGCGATGACCCGGTCAAAGGGGCCAAGCTTAATGTTGTGGCCGTTTTGTTCGGCACGCAATACGAAATGCTCCTGATCCAAGTCCATAGATTGGATAAAGCATGAAGTTTGTACATCAATTTGTCCATTATCCAGTAAAGCTTTGACGCGTTGTCCGAGAGCACCTCGTTCTGGCAACTTATCAGCCTCACCGCCGCCCAATGCTTGTTGAACGGATGTTTTTCGGACAATCCAGGTGATTTGCGTTTCTGGAAAGTTCTCCTTGAGTGCTACAAGCTCCAACAGGGAATTTAAAGCGGAATGGCCGCTCCCAACAACAGCCACATGCTTATTCTTAAAGCGTTTTTGGTCAACTCCAAGAATGTCCGGAATGCCGGTATCCACTCCTGCTATAGCTCCAGGTGCACCGCCGGACACTACCGGATTGGGGTTTTGCCAAGTACCGGTCGCGTCGATCACTGCCCGCGCGAGTATCTTTTCTCGAATACCTGATCCATTTTCAACAACCAGTTCAAAAGGTTTTTCCTCACGGTTTGCTGACTTCATTTTATCCAGTCCCTGCCGTTGGATGTGAATGACGCGGCTGCTTAAGTGAATAGAGGGCTCGAGTTCCGGCAACTGGCCAAGCGGCTGCAAATAAAGTCTGGCAACTTCTTCTCCAGTAGGAAGCCCGTTGGAATCCGGCAATGCCAATCCATGCTTTTCGAATAGTTTTTTAGACCCCGCATCGATATTGTAGCGCCACGTCGAGAACAACCGGACATGGCCATACTGGAGAAAATGGGTGCCGAGTGCGGGACCTGCTTCAAATAACACAAACGGTTGCTGGTACTGGACCAGGTGGGCAGCTGCTGCCAGTCCTGCAGGTCCACCGCCGATGATTGCTACGGGTAAAGTGGTGGTCATTATTAAACACTCCTTCTATAGTATAAGTTTTCTTTTTTATGACGCTGTTACACATATTCACACTAATTTGGTGTGCGGTTATGGGGTATTTAAATATCAGGATCTGATTGTATGGACAAGCTCTTCAGGCAAAAGCCGCTCCAGTTCAGTATTCTCCAGAGCATAATAACTCCATGTTCCTTTTGTTTCCTTCGTTACAAGGCTGGCATTCAACAAGATTTTCAGATGATACGACAATTTTGATTGGGGCATAGCCATTTCGTCAACCAAATCACAAACACAAACCGAACCTTTTTGACCAATTAGCTTCAGTAGTTCCAGCCGCTTTGGATCGGCAAGGGCTTTGAATTTTTGAGCATAAACTTCGTAAGTTGTATGGATCGCTGCTGTGTGTTCCAGTTGTTGAGCCATTCTAATCCCCGCTTTCTTTAAATCAATTTTATTTGATGAACCAAGTGTAATCTCATTTTTATACCATTGCAAGTTATAAATCAATTTTTTTTGATTTATAGTGAAAGTCTTCTATAACGATTGACTTATATAACTGAATCGTTATATACTAAGCGCGAAGGAGTGGATCCGAATGGAGACTTTAATAAGACAATCTGCATCTGACGTTACCGTGTGCTTAAAAGCAGTCAGCGATCCAACCCGTCTATTGATGATGAAGCTGGTGGAGACAAATGAATTGTGTGTCTGCCAATTTGTCGAGATGTTTGACATGAGCCAACCGGCCATCAGCCAGCATCTGCGCAAGCTAAAATCTGCGGGACTCGTAAAAGAAAACAGAAGAGGGCAATGGCGGTTTTATTCCATGAATCAGGAATCTGTTCATGCACCGCTGCTGCAAAATATTTTAAGCCATATTGAAGATACCGATCCACAGTTGCTGGCATTGCGTGACAAAGAAATGCCCGTGGATTGCTGTTAATAAAGAAACTGACTAAAATATAGAGCGATAAAAGCTGTTTACACGCTGCTCAAAAGGAGAACTCACGATTATGACGAAAAAAACCATCTATTTTTTATGTACCGGAAATTCCTGCCGCAGCCAAATGGCTGAAGGCTGGGCAAAGCAGCATTTGGCAGGAGAGTGGGATGTCTATAGTGCGGGAATCGAAGCCCACGGTTTAAACCCGAATGCAGTAAAAGCGATGAACGAAGTGGACATTGATATTTCGAACCAGTCTTCGGACATTATTGATATGGACTTGCTGAACAATGCAGATTTCGTGGTTACGCTTTGCGGCGATGCGGCCGATAAATGCCCAATGACACCGCCTCACATCAGACGCGAGCATTGGGGCTTTGAAGATCCTGCCAAAGCGCAAGGAACCGATGACGAAAAATGGACCGTGTTCCAAACCGTCCGTGATGCAATCGGCACGCGCATCGAAACCTTCGCTAAAACTGGAAACTGAACGTTAAAGGAGAATGACTGATGACAAAAGTGACGATATACGATCCGGCCATGTGCTGCGATACCGGTGTTTGCGGGCCTGTAGTGGACCCGAAACTGACTGCTGTGGCAGCCGCCGTTTTTTCGCTTGAGAAAAAAGGCTTTAGCATCAAACGTTTCAATTTAAGCAACGATCCGGCTGCTTTTGTAGAAAATAAGAAAGTCAACGCACTGTTGTTTGAAAAAGGCATCGAGTCGTTGCCGGTGATATTGGTCGACGGCGAAGTCGTTAAAACAGGAGAGTACCCGACAGTCGGGGAATTCGCTGAGTGGTTTGGAGTAGGTGCTTCGGAATTGCAGACGGTTAAACAGCCAAGCAACCCGCTGAATGTCACAATCGCATCACCTGGTGCAAAATGATGACACAGACTTTCCAACCGGCCCATGTAAGCCGGACGCCGTTTCTGTTTTTTACAGGAAAAGGCGGCGTCGGCAAGACGTCAACCGCATCAGCAACAGCTGTAGCTTTAGCAGACACCGGCAAGCGGGTGCTGCTGGTAAGCACAGACCCCGCATCAAACCTGCAGGACGTCTTCGGCATGGAATTAACAAACGAACCGCAAGCCGTTGAAGGGATCCAGAATTTGTTCGCGTGCAACCTGGATCCAGAAGAAGCTGCCCGTACTTACCGCGATTCTGTTGTTGGCCCTTACCGCGGCAAGTTGCCGGAAGCAGTCGTCAACCAGATGGAAGAACAGCTGTCTGGCGCTTGCACAGTTGAAATTGCCGCATTCGATGAATTTACAAAACTATTGGCGGATGAACGGGTCATGGACGATTACGATCACATCCTCTTTGATACGGCACCAACTGGCCATACGTTGCGGCTTCTGAAGCTGCCAACTGCGTGGAGTGGCTTTTTGGACGAGTCAACACACGGTGCGTCTTGTCTAGGCCCACTGGCAGGACTTGATGCCAAAAAGGATCTATATGCCAAAACGGTACAGGCGTTATCCGATTCCAACCAAACAACGCTCGTACTGGTCGCACGTCCGGATACTGCTTCTTTTAAAGAAGCGGCCCGTGCGTCTCAGGAGCTCCAAACCATCGGCATTGTGAATCAGGTATTGATCTTGAATGGCGTTTATTCACCGGTTCAAAATGAAGATAAGGTATCTGTTGCATTCGCACATCAGCATGAACTAGCGTTAATCGAAATGCCAGCTCATTTGAAGAGCCTGCCGGCATACACCTTGCCATTCGTGGCGTTTTCGTTGACCGGCATTGCCAATTTACGGCGCTTGTTCAACGAGCCAAAATGGCGTCCCGAGGCTAGCGAAAACGCCGATCATCAACTAGCTGAAATGGATAGTTTAAAGGATATGGTGGAGCATTATTCAACGCAGAATACGCGCGTCATTTTAACGATGGGCAAAGGCGGCGTCGGCAAAACGACTGTTGCATCCTTGCTCGCTGTCGGGTTGGCGGAAAAAGGCCACCACGTGCATTTGACGACGACAGATCCTGCTGCTCACTTGGCGGACCGCTTTGAAGGAACGGGCGGGGACAACTTGACCGTTTCGCAAATCGACCCTGAGCTGCAAGTGGAATCGTACAAAGCACAAGTTATGGAAGCTGCCGGGCCGTTAGACGACGAGGCACGTGCCTATTTGGAAGAAGACTTGCGTTCACCATGTACGGAGGAAATTGCGGTGTTCCGTGCATTTGCGGAAGTGGTAGCCAAAGCGGACAAAGAGATTGTCATCATTGATACAGCGCCGACTGGCCATACCTTGTTGCTGCTGGATGCAACGCAAACCTATCATAAAGAGTTGGAGCGCTCGACCGGTGAAATTCCGGAAAGCGTCCAAAACTTGCTGCCGCGCCTGCGCAATCCGAAGGAAACGGATGTCTTGCTTGTGACCTTGTCGGAAGCGACTCCGGTTTTTGAAGCGGCGCGTCTGCAGGAAGATTTGAAGCGGGCAGGGATTCAGGCACAAAACTGGGTCATCAATCAAAGCCTAGCCGGCACAGGAACGGCTGAAGCGCTCTTACAGGCAAAAGCGTATAGTGAATGGCCGTGGATCCAAAAAGTCAGCAGCGAACTGGCTGAACGGACGGCATTGATTCCATGGCAGGCACAAGACAGCATCGGCTATGATAAAATGAAACAACTCGTTACTAAATAAAAGGGGGATTTTCGATGAACATCACACAACCAGCTAAAGAAATGCTTTTGGAATCCATGAAAGAAAACACTGCAGAAGGCATCCGCTTTTATTTCGCGGGGCAAGGCTGTTGCGGACCGCAATTCGGCTTGTCGATGGATGCACCGGAACAAGGCGATGTCATTAAAGAAGTCAACGGCATCCGTGTGGCGCTTGATGAACGCGTCAGCACGATGGTAAACGAAGTATCGCTTGATTTTAAAAATGGCGGATTGGTACTGGAAGGCCTTCCTGAAAGCAATTGCTAATTGCAGAATCGATAGGTACAGCAAAACCGGCAGCTCACAAAAAGAGCTGCCGGTTTTTTCTTTATCTGCCTGAATTGTCAATCCATTCCGAAAACTGTATTGACACAGATTCCACAGCTACCTATACTTGATCTATAACAGTTGCTGAATTTAAAGACGAGAGGGGCCAAATTATGATTGCACCACTAACACCCATCGATTGGAAACGCAGGGCCATCAAATACTATCCGGAAAAAGTGGCCATCATCGATGAAGAAAAAACCTTTACATACAAGGAATTCGGCGATCGGTCTGATCGATTGGCGTTCGCTTTGCACCATTCAGGCATTCAGGAAGGTGAACATGTCGCAGTCATGCTGCCGAATACACATTATATGCTGGAATGCTTTTATGGCATCAGCCAGATCGGCGCGGTCATGGTGCCGCTCAATTACCGGCTGGCCGCAAAAGACCTGGAATACATCATTAACCACAGTGATGCGAAAACCTTAATCGTTGACGCGGAGTTCGGCAAATTGATTGAAGACATTCAGGATAAGCTGCCAATTGAGAAATTCATTGTAGTGGATGTCGATGGCCATGATTCAAAAATCAAAGGCATATCTTACGAGGATTTTATCCTTGTAGATAGTGGCTTTTTCCTTCCAGAAGTCAGAATCGATGAAAATCAAATGCTGACACTGAATTACACGAGCGGCACGACCTCCAATCCCAAAGGGGTTATGCTGTCACACCGCAGCAATTACTTGAATGCCGCCAACTTTCTCTATCACTTGAAAGTGGTGCACGATGATGTCTATCTGCATACATTGCCGATGTTCCATGCCAATGGCTGGGGCGGCGTATGGGCAATTACTGCTGCGGGCGGCACCCATGTCTGCCTCCGAAAAGTCGATCCACCACTAATACTTGAACTGTTTGAGACGCACAAAATTTCCGTGCTGTGCGGTGCACCGACGGTAGTCAACATGCTGGTTAATGAACCAAAAGCGAAAACCATCACCATCACCACCAACCCGCGTATGGGGACTGCCGGCGCTCCGCCTGCTGCTGCATTGATTGGCAAAGCGCAAGACCTGCTCGGTTTGAATATGATGCATGTGTACGGATTGACTGAAACGTCGCCATTCATTTTGTACAACGAGTGGAAAAAAGAGTTTGACGACAAGACACCGGACGAACAAGCAACCATCAAAGCGCGGCAAGGCATCGAACTGGCGTTTAATGGCGAAACCAAAGTCGTCAACCAGGAAGATGGCAAAGAAGTCGAGTGGAATGGCAAAGAATTGGGCGAAATCATTACCCGAGGCAACGTCGTGATGAGCGGCTATTACAAAGATCCCGAAAAAACCGCAGAAGCGATCAAGGATGGCTGGTTCTATACTGGCGACCTCGCCGTTACTTATCCGGACGGCTATATTGAAATCCAGGACCGGATCAAGGACATGATCATCTCCGGCGGCGAAAACATTTCTTCTACGGAAATTGAAGGGGTCTTATACAAGCATCCTGATATTATGGAAGTGGCGGTCATCGCCGTACCGGACGAGAAATGGGGAGAAGTGCCAAAAGCCATTATCGTCCTGCAAGCGGGAGCAACCGTGACCGAACAGGAAATCATCAGCTATACCCGCGACAATATGGCGCATTTTAAAGCACCGAAATCGATCGAGTTTGTCGAGGCCCTGCCGAAGACGGCTACTGGCAAGCTACAAAAGTTCCGTTTGCGTGAAATGTATTGGAACGGACCTAAGAAAGTGAATTGAAGTTTTTAAGTTAGTATATTGCAATCCCGTCTTAAACATGCTGTGAGACATGTTTAAGACGGGATTTTTATGTTGGTGCAGATTGTACACCAGCAATCAGATATTAGTTGTGTTAATGAATGTCTAGAAAGGTTAATATTTCTAATTGAAAATATGGTATATTTTAGTAGGGAACACACTGAAAATTCAATTCAATAGGAGGTAATATGAAACTTATACTACTATTTGGTCCTCAGGCTGTAGGAAAAATGACCATCGGACACGAACTCGAAAAAATCACTTCTTTAAAACTGTTACATAATCATATGACAATCGATATGCTGCATCCGTTATTCGGTTTTGGTACTGAAACATGGCGACTTTCTACTATTTTTCGTGAAGAAATATTCAAATCGGTTGCAAACAGTAACCTAGAAGGGATGATTTTTACTTATGTTTGGGCATTTGATATGGCAGAAGATTGGGATTTTGTGAAAAAGACGCAGTCCATATTTGAAACTGCAGGTGGAGAAGTGTATTTTGTTGAGCTGGAAGCGGATGTAGGAGAGCGGCTGCAGCGAAACAAATCATCGCATCGACTTGAACACAAACCAACCAAGCGTAACGTGGTAGAATCCGAATTAGAATTAATCAAAACTATGGACAAGCATCGTCTAAATTCATTGCCAGAAGAAATGCAAGAAAAAAACTATATACGAATTGACAATACGCACCAGGATGCAGAAACTGTCGCTTGTTGGATCAAAGACTATTTTGATTTGTAACATGCTCTTTTTAAAAAAACTTGTGTAAAGCGTAATCAAATAGAGCTGGTCTTTTACTGCTCTATTTTTTATTTTGGAAAAGTCTTTGAATCATTCTAATCTGTCCTCGATGGTTAATTTCATCTTCCATTACATGAAACCACAGGTAATAGTTATTATAAGGAATGCTATTGTGAAATTTGTTTTCTTCGAACAACCAACATCCGCTTTTCATCTTTACGATGATCGGGATTGTGATATTTTAGCAGCAGACAAGGAGGACATTCGCTTTTTATATAATGAATATAATGAATGGATTTTAAACTACGATAGAAAAGAAATAGGTTCATCTTTTTCTGTTAAATGATTGAATAAAAAATGACTAGGGGGGTGTTTTTATGAATGAACGCACAGAAAGTTTTTGGAATGACTATTGGGTGCAACAAAGGCAAAAACCGCTTGGTGAATATGACGCCTTCCAATTTGGTGCGGATGCCGATCGTTTAGCCGAATTAGTCGCAACAGGGATGAAAACCGCCACGTGTTCAGCGCATACTCTTTATGAATTGGAAGGCGAAGCTGTACCGCAAATTGGCCAATATAGCGTAGTGCTCGATGCCAAGGATTTGCCGGTTGCCATCATTCAAGTCACGAGCGTGGCTTTGGTACCCATGAACAAAGTACCGGAAGAATTTGCGCTGGCAGAAGGCGAAGGCGATTATGGATATTGGTGGGATGCACACAAGCAATTTTTCACACAGGAGTTGGCCATGCACGGACTGAGCTATTCTGAGAATCTGCTCCTTGTCTGTGAGCGATTCAAGGTCGTTCATAAAGCATAGCTGATTAGAAAAGATTGTTTTCACTATAAATGTAGTTATCTACTTAAGGATTTATCATTAAAAATCAAAAACGTTAACAACAAAAAATCAAAACTGGCAACTTGATCACTATATAAAAGAGGAACACCACAACTACCTAACGAATATTATTAATGGAATACACAGGGAAGTGCAAAAGAATGAGAAAAAAAGACATATAAGTCTTGCTCTTCTTGCAGCAATTGTTATTTTGATGATGCTTGCTGGGATTTTCGCTGCAAATGCCGTTTAACTAAATCCCAAAAACAGGAGGGCGATAGATGGAAAGAATTGAAACGCAATTTTTTGTGTTGTTTTCGGATGAACAAAGCCCGTATTTTCAAGTAGATCCAGCGCTGCGAGTGGCTTTTCCTTTCCATCAGTTAAAAGGAAAGACATGTTTCCAGAGAGCTTTTACGGAATTTTTGTTTGGCGGAGATTCACAAATCGATCTTACTTTTTTAAAGTCCTATGCCACTGGGACAAGCAAGCATTTCCATAGCTTTGAAAAACAATCCTTGCACCAAACCATCCGCATTCAAAACTGGCGTGAGGATGTTGTATTAAAGCAGGACGATATTGTCCGATTGAGTTACGTAACGATACAAGATCTCGCCGTACGCGATGTTCTTGCCTATACTAAATCAATTGTGCGCGGAAAAAAATCTTCTTTTATCGCCTTTTACAATGCTCGCTATTTACTGACTGTCGATGATGATGAATGTGTCGTGATTTCCAAGACTAGAGAAGACATGAATGCTGTACAGAATTTTATCCAAGAAACCGAAGAGGAGAGATCGACATGGCGAAAGTCTATTTTGGCATGATTGTTTCACTTGATGGATTTGTCAACGATCGCGATGGTAAAATCGGAACTTTGTACGAAAGCTACAAACCGCACGCCACGACTCAGGAAGCTGATGAAAATACGGGAGCCGTCGTCATGGGACGCAACAGTTTTGAGATGGCTGAAGATACGGATGGCTATGCCGACCACTATGAATTTCAAGTGCCGCTGTTTGTGTTGACGCATAATCCGCCGGTCAAACATCCGAAAGAAAACGACAAATTAACCATTACCTTTATAACGGAGGGCATCGAAGAGGCTATCCGCCAGGCGAGAATTGTGGCCAATGGCAAAGATGTTTTGGTGTTGGGCGCGAATGTCTGTCAGCAATTGCTTCGGGCTAATTTGGCAGATGAATTGCAGATTGCTTTTGCACCTGTATTGCTTGGTGAAGGGGTCCGTTTTTTTGAGCACCTGGAAGAACATGAAATTCACTTGGAAAAAAGCAGGGTGTTTGAAACCGACAAACAAGTGGAAGTTTGGTATAAAATCTTGCAGCAAAAAAAGCTGGCTACCTTTTAGATTCATCAATCGCGAATAATACTATTCACTCGAATGCCAGTTTCTCCAAAAGAATGGATGTGATGCAGCATGCGGAAAAAGTCAGCGATTTCAGCGTTTATCTGGTTTCGCGGTGACATTCCGCGAGAACAGGAACTGGCTTATTGGCGTAGTTCCTTTGCAAAAAGCAGCGAGAACTAGAGGAGTTGCGGAATACCGCCAGCATCATTTTGAATTAGACCATCCTGGACAATGGCCGCCAATTGCCGGAATCGATACCGTTATTCGTCCCCACCAGCGAATGGATGGCGTAGAAGAAGTTGTTTTGGAGACAGGTGCCGTTAAGCAGCAACGAAAGCTGATCGAATCAGCGGGAGCATTCAAGAAAATCGAGCTACACGTGACGGATTTAAAAAATCGCAGAAGTCTGAATCATTCATCGCCAAGTCCAAAAAGAAACTACCAGGAAATTGTGTTGATTCGACGGAAGCCTTTTATCCGCCCTCAAGACTTCCATGCTTTTATTTCACGGATCCTGTTTCCGGCACTTGCCAAAGCTCCGGGCATTTCAGATGTACACTATCATCTATTAGAGTCTGCACAGCGTCGCAAAAACCAGTCAAGTTACCAGGCCATGCTGATACTCGGGGCCGCGGATGCTCTTGCGTTGAAACAGGCACTGGCTGCAGAGGATTTTTGGATAACAGCATCTGCACAGCAAGTCCATTGCGAAGCAATACACACCTATCCCGTTGCAGCTAGTTATCTTTTCACAAAGAATGGCAGGCCCACGTTGCCGCAAATTAAACCGGAACGCAAGCCGCGTTTGGATCCAGTCCGCCGTAAATTGCCGCCTGCACCGCCACGCGCCAGACGAAAATTCGGCCAATCGCCATTCCCGTCAGCACAGCGAATCCCGCTCAGTGGGTACGGACCTGAAGATGTGGTTGCGGATAATCGGGGCCGATTGCTGTGCGGTGTAGCGGACGGACGCATTTTGCGCATTGATCCGGAGCGGCGTGTGGAAGAAACCATCTGCCATACCGGTGGCCGCCCGTTAGGTCTTGAATTTTTGCCGAATGGGCAGTTATTGGTATGCGACGCTCATAAAGGACTGCTTCAATTGAACACCGAGACAGGAGTCGTGGAGGCGCTCGTACAGTACGTGGACGGGGTCCCGCTCCGTTTTTGTTCGAATGCCGCTGCAGCCAAAGATGGAACCATCTGGTTTACTGAGTCTACCAACCGCTACGACTTTGAACAGTATACGGGTGCTATGCTCGAACACCGGTCGTCCGGGCGCCTATTTAAACGAAGCCGAGACGGACAAGTGGAAGTGGTTCTTACAGGACTGCATTTTGCTAACGGACTGACACTTTCAAACGATGAACAGGCTGTTATTTTCTCTGAAACGGACGGCTACCGGATTTCGCGGTTTTGGATCGATGGACCCCGAGCCGGAACCCTTGAGGTCTTGGTGAAAAACTTGCCGGGGTTTCCGGATAACCTATCCCGCATGCAAAACGGCAAGTTCTGGGTGGCGATGGTGACAAACCGCAATTCGATGCTCGACCGGCTCGGCTCCATGCCAGGCCTGCTCCGCAAAGGGCTGTGGCGAATTCCCGAGCGCTGGCAACCGAAAGGATTTGAAACAGCCTGGGCGATGCAGTTTGATGAACAAGGAAACTGCCTGTGGGATCTGCAGCATTCGGCGATTGGCTACCACGGCGTGACTGGTGTTGCCGATTCGGACGGCAAGCTGTATTTGGCCAGTACGGAAGAGGGTGCATTGCTGATGCTCCACTTAAACCAGTCGAATTAAAATTCATATGACTAAAAAATGGTTTGTTTCAGAAATGAAATCGACCATTTTTCCCGATAGCGTTACACCTTTCACTGAAATATTGTATAGTTAGTAAGGATTTATTTAGAAGTGAAAGGTGTTTTCTTATTATGTTGCAGAACCCCAAAGGAAAAAAACGGCTCGGTTTGGCCTTGATCCTCAGCATGCTGGGGGTGTTGGCGCCGCTGAACATCGATATGTATTTGCCGGCTTTTCCAGCAATCGCAGACGAGTTGGATGCGCATGTGTCGCTCGTCCAGCTGAGCTTGACGGCTTGCCTGATCGGCCTCGCTGCCGGCCAAATTGTGGTAGGGTCTTTCAGTGATGCCGTCGGTCGGCGCAAACCGTTGATTGTCTCCGTCATTTTGTTTGCGCTGGCTTCGGTCCTTTGTGCCGTTGCCCCGAATATCGAAACGCTGATTGCCGCCCGGTTTCTTCAGGGCTTTACCGCATCAGGCGGTGTCGTGATTTCCAGAGCAATCGTCAGTGATGTTTTTACGGGACGTGAAATGACTAAATTCTTTGCCTTGCTGATGGTCATCAACGCAGTGGCTCCAATGGCCGCTCCGATTGCAGGCGGCGGCATCCTGGCTTTACCGTTTGCGGGCTGGGAAACGATATTTTATTTTCTCGGCTTACTTGGATTGATTATGGTGGTGGTCGTCATGTTCCGGCTGCCGGAAACTTTGCCGCCGGAAAACCGTGTACCAAGCTCCATCGGACATTCCCTCCGAACGATGGGAAGCTTGTTTAAGGCACGTCCCTTTATCGGCTACGCGCTTGTAGTTGGGCTGATCCATGGCGGCAGTTTTGCCTATGTCGCCGGCACACCTTTTGTCTACCAGGAAATTTACGGCGTGTCGCCGCAAACTTTCAGCGTGCTGTTTGGCATCAACGGCCTGGCAATGATTCTCGGCAGCTTTATCATCGGCAAGTTCGGCGGCATTGTTTCCGAACACCGCCTGCTTCAGGGAGCGGTAATTGTAGCCGCCAGTGCGACATCCGTGTTGTTGGTTCTGACAATCATCCAAGGGCCGCTGGCATCTCTCGTCACATCGATTTTCATCTATATGATCGCCATTGGCATGATTTTCACCAGTTCCTTTACGCTGGCGATGCGCGGCCAGGGCCACCGCGCAGGCAGTGCCAGTGCGGTAGTCGGCATGCTGCCACTGGTCATTGGTGCACTGGTGTCACCGCTAGTCGGCATTAACGAAACGTCGGCAGTTCCAATGGGAGCCATCCTGTTCGGCACATCCGTCCTCGGCATGTTAGCCTTTTTCGGGTTAACCGGACACAAGCAAAAAATCACGATGACTAAATGAATGGAGTTATTCAGAAGATTACAGTATGGAATTTTTCAGAAACAGGAGCAGAAAGAGCAATCTTTCGCTTCTGTTTTTTGATTTTTTCATTTTGAAAATAAATACCTTTTCCTGTTTAATTGGAATCGGAATGGTGGTATAAACTACTAAAGATACCTTTGGATAAAGAAAATTTTTCAGCCCGTGATGTAAGATGCAGCTGTCTGGAACTGCGCAAACTGAATGGATTGCCCCTCAGCCAAGGGGGAGTAGCTGGAGGATTACCTTTTTCACAATCGTCAGGACATGATGATGCGTCATCATCGGTTGTGATGGCATGGAACATGCTCAGCGAGACCTTTGCCTAGTAGTTAGGCATGGGTCTTTTTTGGTTGATGCGAAAAGGAGGAGACAGGCAATGGAAGTTCTGGTTCTGCAATATGCATGGATTTTGTTGGTGCTGATCGGCCTGGAAGGCCTGCTTGCAGCGGATAATGCCGTGGTGATGGCCGTCATGGTCAAGCACTTGCCGAAGCCGCAGCAGAAAAAGGCGTTGTTTTACGGATTGTCGGTAGCGTTCCTGTTCCGGTTTTTGGCTCTATTTGCGATTACGCTGCTGGTCAACATTTGGCAAATCCAAGCCCTTGGTGCAGCATATCTGTTGTTTATCGCGGCCAAGCATCTGTTTGACCAGAAAAAGCATCAAAACCACCCGCTCGACAAACACCGTGGGCATTCGGGATTCTGGATGACTGTATTAAAAATTGAAGTGGCCGATATCGCTTTTGCGGTGGATTCTATGCTCGCAGCCGTGGCATTGGCACTGACGCTGCCACACTGGGGAACGTTTACCATCGGCGGCATCAACGGCGGGCAATTTTCCGTGATGATTGCCGGCGGATTGATCGGGGTTGTCTTGATGCGCTTTGCGGCCCATAAGTTTGTCCGTTTGCTGGAACGCTATCCGCAGCTTGAAACCGCGGCATTTATTGTCGTGGGCTGGGTCGGGGTGAAGTTAGCCGTCTTGACTTTGTCCCACGAAAAAATTGCCGTGCTGCCGCATGACTTTCCGCATTCGTTGCTGTGGACGGTGTTCTTTTGGTCAGTGATGATTGGCATTGTCGCTGCAGGTGCCTTAATGAGCGTGAAGCAAAATGAGAGGGACGGCTAGCGCAAAGGTGTTGTCCCGCTCTAGCTCCTGCGTGATAAACTGATGGCAACACCATCCAATGTTTGGAAAGGGGCAAATCGTATGAAAGGCATGGGAATTTTTCGCGCATTGCGCACGACCCATCGTTCACGGACCATGACCCGGCAGCAAGTACAGGTACTGCAGCAAGAGCGCCTCGCACAGTTAGTCCAGCATGCCCAAAAACACAGTCCTTATTTTGAAAAGCGGTTAGGGCAGCTGAATGGACCGGTGCACTTAGAAGACTTGCCGGTCACTCAAAAGCATGAGCTGATGAACCATTTTGATGACTGGGTTACCGATCAGTCCGTCACAAAGCGAGACATTGAGCAGTTTATGGAAAACACCGACAACATCGGGCGGAAGTTGAATGGCCGCTACCTGGTCAACACGACTTCGGGCTCTACGGGGCATCCGGCGATTGTGCTGTATGACAAGACCACCATGAATGTCGTATCGGCCATTGCCACATTGCGGGGTGTAGCCAGACGCCAAGATTTGCTGGCTTTCTTGAAAAACGGCAAACGCACGGCCGGCTTGTTTGTGGATGGCGGCTTTTACCTCAGCAATGGTACGGTGCGCTGGAATCAGCTGCGCATGCCGTGGAGAAAAAATCAGATCATTGTCGATGTGCGGCAGGGCACCTCCGCCATCGTCCAAAAATTGAACGATTTTCAGCCAGCGCTGCTTGGCGGCTACCCAACCGCATTGGAACTGCTGCTGCCGGAACAACAGAGCGGCAAGCTGCAGATTGCACCGGTGCTGATCATGGCCGGCGGAGAACATTTGGGTGCAGAACTGCGCATGCGGCTTCAGGAAACGTTCGGCTGCACTGTGCAATCGACATATGCCTGCACTGAAGCCGGAATCATTGCCTGTGAATGCGGGGAAGGGCGCTATCACCTCAACGAAGACTGGCTCATCGTTGAAGCCGTCGACTTTGAATTCCAGCCAATCGCAGACGGGTTGGCTGCAGAACAGCTGCTGATCACCAATTTGTTCAATTACACACAGCCGTTTATCCGCTATGTGGTGACGGACCGTGCGACGATCTATGCCGATCCGTGCCCGTGCGGCAGAACGACGCGGTGGATCGAACTGGAAGGACGGACGGATGACATCCTGCATTTTGCGGACAACGTTAAAGTTTCTCCGCTGTCATTCCAGTCCATGATTGCCGAAAGTGCCCCGATTGAACGGTTCCAGCTGATTCAGCATAGCGAAAATAAACTGGAGCTGCGCCTGGAGGCACAAGACCGGGAAGCTGCCTTTACAGCCGCAGAAGGGATGCTGCAGTCGTTTTTCCGTGACCACAGCCTGCAGGTCGATATTTTCCTATCTGACAAGATGCCACAAGCCCATCCAAAGAGCGGGAAGTTTAAACACATTTACGCAAACACGGACTACCTGCCGGAAAAGATCACGTAAAGAATGCTGACCTATTGCAAATGGGGAGGGATGCACATGAAAAAGTTCTTTGGTTCCTTGCTTGGCGGGTTTATCATCGGGCTGCTGCTGGCATATTGGTGGATCGGCTACGACAGCATCCTTTACAGTCAGTTTAACGTGGCCGGAGAGGACGAAGTCATGGTCTGTGAAATGGATTTTGACTTTGTATTTTACGCTACACTTTTAGCAGCAGCAGCAGCTGCTATGTATGCCATCTGGAGTTGGATAGAACGAAAGCGGGAAGAGGCGTCTTACCGCGACTATAGAAACCGCCCCAAGTAAAAAAAGAGCTCCGTTAACAAACCGGAGCTCTTTTTTTCATGGCTGTACGTTTAACTCCGGCGAGCGGGAGGTATGAGCTAGAGATAAGGCTTGTACGAAACCTTAGAAAGCGGGGGATGTCCAGATGTTTGAACAGACAGCAGGAAGCCATGTCGTCGAATTGCTGAAAGCGTGGAACGTTGATCATATTTACGGAATGCCGGGAGACTCCATTAACGAATTAATGGAAGAGCTGCGAAAAGAAGAGCAGATCCGGTTTATCCAAATTCGCCATGAAGAAATAGGAGCACTAGCGGCGTCTGCCTATTCCAAACTGACCGGCAAGATTGGGGTTTGCTTGTCTATTGCAGGTCCCGGAGCGGTTCATCTGCAGAACGGCTTGTATGACGCCAAAAAAGACAAAACACCGATGCTCGCCATTATCGGCCAGGTCAGCAGCGATTTGGTCGGCACCGACAGTTTCCAGGAACTGAAAATGGAGTCGCTGTTTGAGGAAGCGACGGTCTACAACCGGCGGGTCCAAAAGGCGGAACAGCTGCCGGACATGCTCAATCAGGCAATTCGGACAGCGTATGCCGAATCCGGTCCAGCGGTACTAATTGTCTCCGATGATCTATTCGGGACCAAAATTAAGCGGGACAAAGCATTGACTTCACCTGCTTACGCCAAACCGAACATCCGGGCAGGAGAAGATGACTTGCAGTCGGCGTTAAAACTGCTGCAGGCTGCGAAAAAACCGGTGATTTTAGCCGGCAAAGGGGCGGCTGGCGGAACGGCACAAGTGCTGGCATTTGCCGAAAAACTGAAAGCGCCGCTGATCGCTTCCTTCCCGGCGAAAGGACTGATTCCCGATGACCACCCGCACAACCTCGGACAATTGGGCCAGCTCGGCACCGATCCTGCAGAACAAGCGATGAAAGAAACGGATCTGTTGATCTTGGCAGGGACGGCATTTCCCTACCGCGACTATTTGCCTGACGACGTGCCGGCTATTCAAATTGATGTCGACCCGAAAGCAATCGGCAAGTATTACCCGGTCTTGGTCGGCCTGGTCGGTGAACTGGCGCCAGCTGCAGCATGGCTGACCGCCAATTTAGGCGACAAGGAAGATACTTTCCTGTTGAAGTATCAGGAGAAGCGCAAAGAGTGGCACGACACGCTGCAAAGTGACATGACCAAAGAAACCGAACGTCTGCAGCCGCAGCACGTCATCGCCGAAGTGCAGACCATTTTGGAGCGTGATGCGGTCGTGTCACTCGATGTCGGCAGTGTGACCTTGTGGGCGGCGCGTTACCTGCAGCTGACTCAGCAGCAGCTTGTCGTGTCGGCATGGCTTGGCACGATGGGCTGCGGTTTGCCAGGTGCCATTGCCGGGAAACTGGCATATCCGGACAAACAGGTTGTGTCGCTGCTCGGCGACGGCGGCTTTTCCATGGGTATGCAGGATTATGTCACGGCCGTCAAATACGACTTGCCGATGATCCTGGTGGTGTTCAATAACCAAAAAATCCAGCTCATTGAACACGAGCAGGAGGAAATGGGCCACAAAGCAACCGAAACCGAGCTGGCCAATATTGACTTTGCAGCGTTTGCGCATGCCTGCGGCGGAGAAGGCTATACTGCGAAAACCCGCAGCGAGCTGAGAGACGTGCTGGCAAAAGCCAAAGTCAGCCGGAAACCGGTGGTCATTGATGCTTATGTGGAAGACAGTGCACCACCTTCTTAATAAAAAATGAAAAAAGTCGACCGGAAAAATTCGGTCGACTTTTTTATGTGGGTCATTTCTTAAATCGCGTGTTTAGGTCATGCAGTTCAGCAGGCAGGGGACGGCCAAAATAATAGCCTTGGCCTTCGTCGCATTGTTGGCATTGCAGGAACGTCAATTGGGCAATATCTTCAATGCCTTCTGCCACGACCGTCATGTTGAGTTGATGCGCCAGTGAAATGATGCTGGCCGTGATGGCTTTGCCGTTCAAATCTGTGCTGATGTCTTCGACAAAACTGCGGTCGATTTTGACGCGGTCAAACGAGAATTGCCGCAAATAGCTGAGGGACGTGTAGCCGGTGCCAAAATCGTCAATTGACATCGAGACACCCAATTCTTTCAAGCTTTGCAAACTGCATTTCAGCAAATCCGTGTCCACCAACAAAATGCTTTCGGTCACTTCCAATTCCAGCCACTTGGCGTTCAGTCCGGTTTCTTCCAGGATGGCCTTGACGGTCTGGACAAAATTGAGTTGCTGCAGCTGAATGGTCGAGATGTTAACACAGATTTTAATTGGCGGGTAGCCTTGGTCCTGCCAGGCTTTATTTTGTGTACAGGCGGTATGCAGGACCCAGCGGCCAATGGAAACAATTTGCCCGGTTTCCTCAGACACTGGAATAAAGCGGTCGGGCGGCACCAAACCCAGTTCCGGGTGGTTCCAGCGAATCAAAGCTTCCATGGCACTCAGCTGTCCACTTTTCAAATCGGTGATGGGCTGGTAATAGAGCACCATTTCCTGTTTCGTAATGGCCGATTTTAATTCTCTTTCAATTACCAGTCGATCTGCCGATTGTTGATCCAGTTCTTCGGAATACACTGTGTATTGATTGGTCTTGTATTTTTTCGTGTAGTACATGGCGGCATCCGCTTTTTTGATCAGGGCATCCACGGTTTCTTCCGGTCCTATGCTGAAGGCGATGCCAACGCTTGCTGAGATGGAAAAGGAGTGGCCGAGCGCTTCAAACGGTTTCGTCAAGGCTTCGTGAAGCTGTTCCGCTAAGCGGAAAACCTGTTCCTGTTCGAGGTTCGGCAACAGCACCGCAAATTCATCTCCCGCAAAGCGTCCCACCGTATCGCTCTCGCTTACACTGTCCAGCAGCCGTTGTGCAATATCCTTTAAGAACGCATCGCCAAACTCATGGCCGAATGAATCATTGATGAATTTAAATCGATCCAAATTCAGCGACAGCACGGCGGGTTGAGGTTTTTCGCGACCGGTCGTTTTGATCGCTGTCTTTAGCCGGTCTTCAAATAATTTGCGGTTCGGCAGACGAGTCAGCGGATCGAAGAATACTAATCCTTCCATCAGTTTTTTGTAGTTGATTTCATTGGTGATATCTTTGGCAATGCCGTAGGCGCCGATGATGTTTCCGCCTGCTTTCATCGGAAAGTTGGTTATCAGCAGATTCCGCTTCTCCCCATCTTTCCGGATAATGGTAACGTCATACGTACTGGTAATGCCGTTCAGGGCATCGTTGAAATGAAGAAGGGCGATAGGGAGATCTTCTGAAACAAGCAAAGGCGCAAAAGTAAGTTGAAGAATTTCTTCGATGGAGTAGCCGGACAGCGTCTCACATCCTGGATTAGCTGTTTTAAACTTCCCTTCGATGTCGAACGTGAAGATAGCATCCGGATTGTAGGCAAAAAGGGAATTCAGCCGTTCTTTATTTTCTATTAACTGCAGATTGGCCGTCACTTCTGCCGTAATATCAATAGCGGTTCCAAACAGGACATTTTTGCCTTGCCATTTCTTTTTCGTCGAATGGATTTCGACATGGCGTACCTGCCCGTCACTCCTGTATGCTCTGACACGATAGCGTGCATATGCATCCTGAGCCTCATAATCGGCCAGCATACGTGTTTGAATGACCGCCAAATCTTCGGGATGAATTAAATTTTCCGGATTAATGCGGCCGCTCAACAAATCTTCTTCACTGTAGCCCACTAACTCACAGAAATGTTTATTCACATAAGAGTAGGTCCGTCCTGTGACAATATACATGCTGACGGGTGCCTGATGGATCATCCCATCAAATAACTCCTCGTATAGATGGTCTTGCGACACGGATAAGCTATTAATTACGGAGGTTTTTAAGTTGTTTTTGTCGTTTTTCATTAGTGTGGCCTCCTGTTAATCTAAACTGAAGCAGTTAAAATTGAAGTCTTGCAAATACCTGTTGTTCGTTGCAACAATATGCTTTCTTTATATGAATGATAAAGTATTTTTCAAACTAATGCCATTTATATTTTAATTTAACAAAATAGCCAGCATTCTTGTAAATCAACCTTTAGCGGATGATTCCAAGCGGTAGTGTCTGGGCGTCATGCCGACCGCTTTCTTAAACGCGGCTTGGAACTGGGTTGTACTTTTATAGCCAGTGTCGCGGGCAATGACTGCTATAGGACTCTTCGTGGAAATTAACAGCTGTTTAGCGGTGTCTATGCGGCATGAAATGATGTACTGAAGGGGGCTCATGCCAGTCTGCTGTTTAAAGAGGCGAGCCAGCTGGTATTTGGTTAGGCCAAACCGATGGCCAAGTCCATCAAGCGACAGGGAGCGGCAATGGTTTTCTTCCATGAAATGCCGGATTTCCTGAATGATGGCGAGATTTGACAAAGAGATGGCATTATTGGGATTTACAGAGCGGCTAAGTAGCAGCAAGATCAACTCAATTAGGTGACAGGCCATTTGTCCGGAATTTAATTGGGGTTGAGCGGATTCCATTTGCAGTTGGGCCAATAGCGTTCTTAATCCGTTCAGATCGCTGACCGGGACAACGGGCGGCAAGTCGGTCTCAGGAACCTGTGAAGACGAACGGTTTCGAATAAAGGAAAGGGAGTACCCGCTTTGCTGTTCTGAAGCGGCAAACTCCAATTCGTGCCAGGTATCTGGACAGATGAGCAAAGCTGCGCCAGTTGGCACTGCATAGGGTTTATGGTCAAGCTGGCATTCGATTTGCCCTTCTAATACCAGCAGCATTTCCACCGTTTCTGGATGACGGTGAAGGGCTTGGCGCTGTGAGTGTCCTTTTGGTATGGTAAAGGAATGGATGGAATGAAAAATGAAAGGTTGGGGTGAGACGTCCGAGACAAGGGGCAAAGTGATCGCTCATTTCTGTTTTTCTTATATTCTAACAAGAATCAATAAGAAATTCTGTATAATATCGGCATATTTTTAAATTAAAAACAGATGGATGTGCAAGAATTAATAAGAATATTATAAAAGAGCCGGTAATCATGGCGAATATTATGCGTTAAAAGTGTATTTCCACTATGAATATTCTGATAATTGGCATAAAATCGAATGGAAGAAACGAATAAGGAGGTGAAAAATCGTGAAAGAATTGTGGATCAATCTACCGGTAAAGGATTTAAGCAAATCACGAACGTTTTTCAGCGATATCGGCATGGAAATCATGGATGGAGGCGAAGGCAACACTCAAATGGTCGGAATGGTCGTCGGCACTCATCAGGTGCATGTCATGCTAGTGCAAGATGAGCGATTCAAAAGCTTTACGCACAACGCGCTGACGGATACCGATCAGTCAACAGAGGCGTTATTTTCGATTTCAGTCGACACAAAAGAAGAACTTGAGGAGATTATTGGAAACGTCAAACAAGCAGGCGGATTCGTATTTGGCGAGCCGACAGAACGAGACGGATTGTATGGCGCAGGATTTGCAGATTTGGACGGACACCGATGGAATTTGCTGGTGATGTAGATTATGAAGCAATTGAAAGTTAATGTGCATAAAGTGAATTATCATTTATGAATAAGCTCAACACTGCAAATGTTTTTTAAAACTGGATCTGACAGCTATAAGTTGCTGAGGGATTTTCCGGTGACATTTAAATTTCTCAGCTACTGGATCCAGCTATAAAATTTGTAACAGTATATAGAAATACACAGCAAACAGCGTATAACGGGAAATTCGTAAAAATGGCCCGAAATGGCCGGAAAAACGGTTTCGTCTCACTGTCATGAGTATACTTATTGAATGAAACGTTACTTCCGATAATTTATATTATGTAAACTTAAATTGAAATTCAAAGAAATTGGCTAAGTTCCATCAACTCTCCTCTTACCTAATCTTCTAAACTCGTTTAACAACCAGCCTGAATATATACTGCGCTTAATCCTGTTCTTCATTCATCCACCTGTAAATTCAGTTTTAAATTTATCACGCATCATCTATCATTCGCAGGAACTTTTTTTCCATATGATCCATAATGAGCATCCCAACCAAAGTAAAAATCAATTAAGCTTATTCATGTTCTTACTTAACAATTTCTAATCTAGTTGCCATTTCTATTTTGATTTACTTTCTTGATTCAATTGCTGCTTCTTTGTACCGCTGGTGCTAACTGCAAAATCCAAGTTTGTCTCACATTTTGCTATTTATTCCACTGCTAAGCATGCTCGTCGACATCAGCAGCAAAATTTCCGCCAAACCACTTCAGATCATCACCATTATTTATGTATACATATTCTTTCTTGTCTCAATCAACTTTACTTACTGGTTTAATAACACAAAAAAACACCCAGCCCCATGCTGAGTGTCAATTTTCCTTATAATCCTGAACCTTGGTATGCAGGTTTGCTTACTGTTTGTTCTTTTTGATCCAACCGGTAGCTGATGAATGCCAGTCCGGATGCGATTAGCGCACACAGTCCGCCGACCCACGACAAGTGAATCAAGCTGGCGTTGGCTACTACATAGCCTCCAAGTGTCGCTCCAAGCGCTATGCCGATGTTAACGGCTACTGGGGTCAATGATGATGCAAAGTCTTTTGCGGCTGGAAAATACACAGCTGCCAAATTCATCAAATACAGCTGAATCGTGGCGTTCATCACGTAGATCATCACCGCCATCAACATGATGCTGATGAGTCCAGCAATGGTCGATTGCATGGTAAAGAACAGCGATCCCAGGATAATGGCTTGAGCGATAAACACAAACCGCAGCTTGCTGATGCCGTTATGGCTGGCAATTTTCCCTGCCAATACATTGCTGAGGATAGAAAATGCACCATAAGCCAACAAAATGACACTGATGTAACTTGTCGGGATTCCCAGCCCTTCTTCTAAAATCGGCGTAATATACGTATAAACCGTGTAAGTACCTGCAATGGCGAATGTTGGAATAAAGAATGCCAGCACCATTCTTGGATTCGTCAATAATTTCAATTGCTCTTTAGCAGATGCTTTTTCAACCGGCAAATGTTTTGGAATAACAAAGATGCTGATGGCTAGACTGACGACACCCAACAGTGCGGTAAACCAAAACGTCAATTGCCAGTTGCCGAGCTGCCCAATAAATGTCCCTAAAGGCACACCGAGAACATTGGCGATGGTAAATCCGGCAAAAACCAGGGCTATAACCGATGCTTTCTTGGCTTCGGGCATCGTGTCGCTCGCAATGCTCATCGATATCGCAATCAGCACACCGCTGACTACAGCCGTAACCACTCGTGAAACAATCAACAGTTCATAAGATCCTGACAATGCACTGATAACGTTGCCGACGATAAAAATGGAAATGAATAAAAGCATTAACGGGTATTTAGGAAATCGGCTGACATAGGCGGTCAATAATGGTGTGCCGATTGCATAGGCTATCGCAAATCCTGAAATCAATGTTCCGGCGGTAGCCAATGTGATATTCAAATCACTTGAAACCTCTGTCAACAGTCCCACAATGACAAATTCACTTGTCCCCATGACAAAGGTCAATAAGGTTAATGTAAAAGCCAATACTTTTTGCTTGGTGTTTAATAAATCTTCTTTTGCACGTGCTGCCATAAAACGGTCACTCCAACTTCGTAGTTTATTTGTGGTTCGTGTTCCCTGCCCTTTTCAAAAAGGCTGCAAACTATAAATATAGATATATCTAGAATAATCGATATGAAAAGTACACAGAGATTTGCTTTCCAAAAGGAATCAAATCTCCTGTTTCACGAATTCTGCAATTTTAGCCAAGGTCTCTTCGTTCCGTCTGTAATACGTCCACTGCCCGTAACGTACGGCTTCCAGCAATCCTGCCTTTTGCATGATGGACAAGTAATGGGAAACCGTCGATTGGGACAAATTTACCTTGTCCTGAATATCTCCGACACAGACGCCACCTTCGATGCTTACCTCCTTCGGCAAATGCGCTTGCTGTTTCGGAAAGTTCTTTTCAGGCTCTCTTAACCATTTCAGTATATCCAGACGGGTCTTATTCGACAAAGCTTTAAATACATCCAACTCATTTAAATTATCCATACCCGGATTGTATATCGAGATGGTTCGATATGTCAATAAACTAAGCTTCAAATCAAAATCCTCTTTCCTTACCCACTGCTAGAAAAAGTTAATATAGAAGATACCGATGCAATTGGCTTTAAAAGTATGATAAGGTAAAAATATGAAAGCGTATGAGAAAGAATGTGAACGATTGTGCTAGGGAAATTCAATCTAGGCTTGGCATTTCTGGTTCTGTTGGCAGCATTGCTCGGACTCTTCAGTGATCGCCTTGCCATTTCTCCACCCCTGATGTTTGCATTAATTGCGATAGCTTTCTTATCTTTTGGTGTAGAAAAAATCCGATATGGCATGAAGAAAATCGGTTATCTATATCTGATTGTTTTCATCGTTATATCTATATCAGCTGCTGCCTCCCTTTGAGCAGTGGTCACTGTATAGTCTTTTTGCATAAGTCACCATGAAAGGTTGGGAACGCTTTGCTGATTTATTTTTTACTGGCTTTTGCAGTTGTGTTTTTAGCCATATTTCTGATTAGCATAATCGTTAATAAACTGTTAGGCACAGATGGTGAGTTTCAATGGCTGGCATCACTCGTCATTAGTTTTGTACTCACCCTCATTTTTTTAGCATTCTTGTAATTTAAGTGTGGTAATCGTAAATGAATCTTAATGCAAACAGCCAATAGAAAAAGCTGCACCCTAATTTAGGATGCAGCTTTTTCATGTAGTGCTTCGTTTCATATCGCGTATCGCCTGAATGGACAACCTGACCAGCAGGATCACACACAGGAACAGTCCCGTATATGCGGCGGTGTTTAGATAGACAGCATACTCCGTATTGATAAACTGTGCTATGGCCAATAAGGCCGCTGAAACCAGTCCGAACGTGATGCCTGACATCAAAAGCACAAACCGGGAGAAAAGTTGCAGGACGAAATTGGCATTGTGTTTGTCAGAAAAGACGTCGTGATGCAGGATGATTTTCCCGCCTTCGATGCGTTGAATCAACTGATCAGCGCGCTTGGGCAATTTCATCATTTCCGGAATCAGCAATGCCAGTTCCTCTTCAAGACGTTGTTTCGTTTCACGCGGTTCAGTAAACGGCTTTTTCAAAACTGCAGTTTTGTATTTTTTCGCAAACACTTTTGCTTCTGTAAACATATCGAATTTCGGGTCAATAGTGTGCAGCGTGCTGTCTAAGCTAATCAAAGACCGGAGTGCCATTCCCACAGAGGGATAAAATGCCAAACCGAACTCGCGTACAATATCGAACATGGCATGAATTAGTTCTTCCGTCTGAATTTTATCGACGTAAGCGATTTTCAGCAGCAGTTGGCCAACCGACTGTTCCAGTTTTTGGCGGTCAATCTGGCTATTGTCTTCCACTAACACGTTGATGGCGTCACAAATGACTTCTGCATCATTTTGCTGGACCCCGATGATGAATAAATTCAGCCCGTCCTGCTGTGGAGCGGCCAGCCGTCCGACAGCACCAAAATCCAATAGGATGGGCTTGCCGTCTTGTTGATCGATGAAAATGTTGCCGGGATGCGGATCGGCGTGAAAAATTCCGGAAAACAGCATTTGTTCGAAAAAGGAAAACAACACGGTGCGGCCGAATTCTTTTTGGTCCACATCAAACTGATCGAATACGGCTTCCCCTCTGGAAATGCTTTTTCCATTAAAATACTGCATGACAATCAGGTTGTCGTTGCTGAACTCCCGGTAAACATGAGGAATTTTAACCGGGTAATCGCTTTTCTTCAAGGCATTGGCGACTTGGATGGTGTTGCGGGTTTCAATTTCAAAATTGATTTCTTCCCGCAGCCCGTTTGCAAAACCAACAGCCAGTTCCCGGAAGCCGATATTCTCGGCCCATTTTGATTTGCTGGCCACCCAATCAGCAAATTCAACCAAAATGTCCAAATCGTTGCGCATAATGCCTTTTACTTCAGGGCGCAGCAATTTGATAACCACATTTTCCTGCGTCTGCCTCAAGACAGCCCGGTGCACCTGGCCAATTGAACCGGCAGCCAGTGGCTCCATGTCAAACTCCGAAAAAACATCTTCGACACTTGCCGATAAAGAGTTCTTTAAAATCATTGTCACTTGCTCACTGGTCAGCGGTTTGACATCCTGCTGCAGTGTCTCCAGTTCTTCGATAAAGACCGGAGAAAACAGCTCAGTGCGTGTAGACAGCACTTGCCCGAACTTGATGAAGATTCCGCCGCTTTGTTCCAGCGTATCGCGGAAAGCAATGGCAAAATCCCGGTTGCTTTCCCGGTGGCGCGCATAGCGGATCGTCCGGGAAAAGCCGTTTCTGACAGCAATTTCGAGCACCTGGCTGAGGCGTTTCTGGCGCATCCAGCGGTGCCGCAGCCGGTGGTAGATGAATTTCTGGCCGGTGATGCGTTCTCCCCGTTCCCCGAGTTCGATGGGATCGAAAAGCTCAAAGAAAAGGTAAAACAGCATCGAAATCAGCAGCATGCTGCCGATCCAAATGATGGAGCTGGCGTCCATAACGGCAAAAACAATGTTTTCGCTTAAAAAATCCGTATAGCGCAAATAAGAGTACCAATACACAAAGGTTGTTAAACTGACCCCCAACAGGACCGAAAGGATTCGTTTCGTGAAATTGACCTTTGAACCCATCAAACGGCCGCTTACGTAATAAATGAATAGAGCCACTGCCAGCAGTTCCAGTAACATAATGAAAAAGTTCATGGAGGGCATTTCTATCTCAACACCAATCCTCACCAGCAACAGGCCGGTTTAATTTCTTCAGTATACCAAAACTTTGCCAAATATTCTTTTCCATCACGGTTTTGGCTGAACAGGCTCCGGCAACTTCTGGATCAGGTCCAGCAAGCCGACCGGATAAAGGGTTGTCTCATCAAGAGACAGCTCTTCCAAACTGACCCATTTCGCAGTCGTCTGTTTGCTCCCTTCAGTAACCGCAAAAGATTCAAAATCCCATAGGTGGTCATTTTCAAATTCGACTTCATAAACAAGCGTGATTTCATGAAAAACCTGTTGTTTCAGCGTATATATGTTTTCCAGGACATCCATATAGCGTACAATACGGACGTCGGCACCGATTTCTTCCTGAAATTCTCTCTTCAACGCATCAGCGGAAGGTTCACCAAGTTCGATCGTGCCACCCAGCGGCCGGTAAAAAGGGCCGTCCCTGCCTGAATGAGCCACAAATTGCTGTTCCAAAAGGATTTTATCCCCTCTTTTCAAAATTCCCAACGTGTTTGCACGCGGACGCAAATGCCGGTTCTTTTTAATATCATAATCTGCGACGACAGATGAAACGATATGGCAGGTGTCCCATTCCCTATTTGAAAACTCGACAATCGGATACGTTTTCTGAAAAAGCTGGCGATCGATGTCGCTTGGGTGCATGCCTTCTGCATAGAGCCCGGTGATGGTTTGCTGGAGAGTTTCCAGATGCTTCAATTTTTGTTCGAGCAAAGCGCGGCCATTTTCCAAAAATCCCGCATGGCTGCAGAACACAGATTGGAATGGCAACGCCAATAACGTCCGGAGTGATGCCAATATGAGCGGGACCGACTCGCTTTTCATCATGACCCGTGTTTTCGGAGACACAAACAAGTCCCCGGTGAACAGGCGTCCGGTTGCTTCGTGAAACAAAGCAACGTGGTCGTCTGCGTGACCCGGTGTATGGATGACTTGCCACTCGAGTGTACGGGAGCGGATTTGGTTGCCAAGTGGCTGTGCTCGAAACGCTTTGCGATTGCCCCACGTAATCTTGCGGTAGTTCGGGTATTCTCCGTCCACTTCCAACCTCTCTATACCGAGCGGATGGATAAAGAGCGGAATGCCTCTATTCTCCTGCAGCCACGCTGCATTACCGGTATGGTCTTCGTGATGATGCGTCAACACCACTTGATCAAATGAATAATTCTTGAAAAAATCCTTCAACTCTTCCTGCAGCTTTTCAGCACCCGTATCAATCAGCATGCCATCAACCAAATAGACAAATACTTTGCTGCGGGTTTTATCAAGAATTCCTTCCACGCACAGCACCTGATCTTTTTCATATACTTTAATCATGCTATGTTCCCCCCTATGCTTGAATTTATATATCCCTGCACTTTTTCTTCATGATACAAAATTTTACAGACTATTGTCATCTATAGCTTTTCAAAATAGTGCAGTTTTGACCGTGATTTTATTGGTCTCTTTTATTGTGATTTTTATGTAAGTTGATGATGTTATTTTTTTGTTGTTACCGTTTTTGATTTTAGTATATATTCCTTATGTAGATTGCTACATGGGTAACGAGAAAAAGCAATTAAATTAGTTGCGACCAAATTTTTCCTTGAACTCTACAATTTCCTGTTGGTTTGTCAGAACTGCCGTTTTTTCAGGGAAGAATTTCAGCTGCTGCATGAATTCCGGTTTCATGACCTTTTCAAAATAACGGTTCCATCCATACATTTTTCTGAGCATGGCTAGACTTGGTCTGTAATTGGACTGCTCTTTCCCGGCCTTCTGCTTCAGATACCGGCTAATGAAACGAAACGTTCTCGTGTGATATGGTATATCCAGAAAAACGACGGCGTCAGCCTCCTGGAGAGCCCTTTCTGTCCAGCCGATATGGACCCCTTCAATGATCCAGTCAGCCTGTTCAACTGCAAAAATAAACTCCAGATCTCTCACAGATTCGGAGTTGCGGATGTCTCCCCCTTCCTGCCGCTGCCAAACAAAATTGTCTGTTTCAAAATGTGGAATATTCAATTGGCATGATAATTGACGAGCCAACGTGGTTTTTCCGCTCCCTACAGAACCGATGATGTAAATTTTCATGATTCCGCCGCCTCTGCCACCCGCACCATCAGTTCTTCCACTTCCTGCTGGCTGCTGTTTTGCTTGTCAAGCTTCAGCAAGGTCCGTCCGACCAGGTTGGCCCCTGTATTCGATCCACTGTACACAAAAAGGGTCTTTTCTTCGTCTATTCGGGACAGCGCAAAACTTAGAGAAATTTGGAATAATCCAGCCGCGACAAAACCGATGTCTTTTCGCTTTTGCTGCGGGGAGTCCTCGTATGCGGTGATTTCCATGACATAGCTCACCACACGTTGGCCCATCCGGTTTTGCTGTGCGTATTTGGAACCGACTTGATTGGGCGGCCCTTCAACCAATTGATGCTTTTCCAGCTGCGGCATAATCAGCTGCAGCTGTTCATCTGAAAACAAATCCCATACTTTGTCTATGGGCGCATCGATTATACGTTGTTCACTCCACTGGACCATCCAGATCCCCCCTGTCTACAATTTCAAAGCTTCGTCCCGCACGCGCTCCATAAATGCCGTTACGGTCTGCTGGCGGGTCTTCTTGCTGCCGGACAGCAGCATGGCCTTGCCCATCAGCCCTTTGCCCTTATTGGTCCCCTCGTAAATGAACCTTGTCTTGTTTTCCCCTTCTTTCAAAAGCGTAAATGAATAAAACACTTGAAAGCTTTGTCCCATGTCAAATTGGGTTTGCTTGAGCTTCTTTTCCGGCAGGTCTTCGTAGCCCACCGTTTCAACAATATAGGTCTGCAGTTGATTGCCTTCGTGGTAGCTTTGGGCATGTTTGGCCCCAAGCTGATCAGGGCTGTTTTCCAGCAGGATATGCTCTTCCACTTTCGGCATGAGTTTTTGGATATTTTCATCTTGGAACAAGCTCCAGACATTTTCAATCGAAGCATCAATAGTCATTTCTTCTTTCCATTTCACCATATTTATATCTCCTCCAGTTTTGACTGTCTCTCAGACATTATCCCATGAGCAGGGCCGATATTCACGCGTCGTCTTCTTGTTATAGAGATTGGCTCGTGTGATCGCTGTTCACGACAGTCTGTTTGGAAACAACAGCTTGAATTTATCACCAGCATGTCTATAATGAAAACAGGAACGGAGTGATCGAATGAAGACGGCAACCATCCTGATCCTGCTCATTATTGTGATGCATGCCATTACTGCAGTGAACACACTGGTTTTTAACGGCATGCTGGCTGACTTGGTATTTTGGTTCAATTCAGCCCTATTCATGGGAGCGCTGGCTGTATACGTTTCGCGCATGGACAAAGACAAAAGAGCGGCAGAGAAAAAATGACAAAAGCCAACACCCCGATTTGGGAAGCGCCCTGGAATGCCAGAGTTTCTCTCGACTCGGGGTGTTGGCTCGATTTCTACCAAAGCGGTTCCTGCTTGTTTGACAGTTTGATCGTAAAGGGAAGAATAACCAGCAAGAACAGAACCAGCAAAATTCCTGACAAAATATAAAAAACCTGAACCCAATCGAATAATGAACCTGATGCCACCAGGATAACTACAGGAATCATATAAAAGAAATAAGGTCCTGTTCTCGATTTTACTGAAACATATTGTCTTTTGCTGCAATTCGAACATAGCTTGTTGCCCTTAAAACTCAGTTTAAGCGTCTCAATCCAACTCCATTGGCAGTTGCAGTTTTGGCAGGATGGCATCACGTTCATTCCTTTCATCTAAAAGTTGAATCCTTGATAAGTTAAAGTTACGCCTTATCCTGTGTTTTCTGGGTCAGGTAGAGAATTCCCATCACAGTCGGCGGGATCATCGGCAGCAGGAAGCTTAAATTGCCAAAGAAAAGGAACGGAGCCACCAATGCACCACCACCAAAAAGCAATAAACCCAGTGACCTATTCTTAACGCCATTAAACAGCATTAAAAGTCCTGTTATCCCAATTGTGATGAAAAATATAATGATCCAATTCATATCTACCCCCCCCAACAGGTTTAAGAAGCCCGAATGTTCCGTCATTTTCAGTGTAACCTTTTTCCAATTAAAAACCAAATGACTCTTTAAAATAAAGAACCACCCACGTACCAGGTTTAATGCCGGGTGCGGGGGTGGTTCTTTGATGCTGCTTGTTAAAAGTTAAAACTTACCGCTCGCTCATGGAAGGCTCCAAATGGCTAACCTGGTTGTAGTTTTGGATCACCCAATTGTTCTGGTCAAAATGAATATGGCTCAGGCAGGCATTCAACAGGCGTGTTTTGCCAGATCCGATTTCGCCATCAGACAATTTGCCAAGCAAGGCATTGATGACGCCGCCGTGGGAAACGAGCAAAACCCGCTTGTCCGGATAACGGTCATTGATAATTTTCAAGCCCGTAGCTAAACGCTCACTAAACAAACTATTATCTTCCTGGTTCGGATAAAGCCGGTCAGGAAAAGTAAGGGCGCGCTCTTCAAAGGTTAAACCTTCCGCGTCGCCAAAATGCTTTTCTGCAAACTCTTCCATTTCGACAAGCGGCAATTCCAGGGTTTTATTGATAATTTCAGCGGTGCGCCGTGCGCGCTGGAGCGGACTTGTGATGATGAGGTCCCAGTCAGAGGCAGCTAAATACGCCCCGCATTGCACGGCCTGCTGTGTACCGGTTGCATTCAACGGGATATCCGTTTTCCCCTGAATTTTTCCCTGGGCATTCCAGTCGGTTTCACCATGGCGAATCAGGCAAACAATGGTCATATTTAGTCACCCCTCGATTAATTGTTAATATTCCTCCATAGTAACACAAAACGGCATTCTGCTCACCCGAAAAGCTTGGCGTAGAGGGGTTAAAGGATCCATATCAGTAGTTCGACAATTCAATCAGGTTGCCATCGGGATCCCGTATATAAAGAGAGTTAATTTCTCCCTGTGCGCCTGTCCGTTTAACCGGCCCTTCTTCAACCGATATACCCGACGCCTCTAAATGATCCATCACAGCAGGCAGCGCTGTCTCAGTGATAAAACACAGATCACCGCTTCCCGCTGTCGGTCGAGCCGCTTTGGGTATAAATTCATTGCCTGCTTCGTGAAGATTGATTTTCTGTTGGCCGAACGTTAGCGCAGTCCTCCCTTCCCCGAAACGGACAATCCCCATACCCAGTACTTCTTCATAAAATGCACAACTTTTCTCAATGGATGCAACGGTCAAAACCAAATGATCCAATCGACTGATGTTCATGCAGACACCCCTTTTTAGAATTTTAGATTTGGGTCTTGTATACCCTATTTTTTTACTTAGTGGCTGTATTTGAATTGATTTTATAAACCCTTATGTAAGTAACTACATTTATAACCGAAAACCCATTACCCATCTTTCAAAACCAAATTTATGCAGTAAAAAACCCCTACACCTTCATAGGGGAACAACTTCCAACTATTCATTCTTTTATTTCGATGACAAAAGTCGTCAGTTCTTTAACTTTTTTGCCGTCCATGACGTAGAAATCGCAGTAGGCATAAATTTTCGGTTGGCCGGCATTCCCTTTCTTTTTCATGGTGCCTTTTACGGCAGCTTCCCCATTTGAAGCGACAGAAAAGTCAATAACAAAATCCACGTCTTGATAGCCGTCCTCTAATCCAAATGCTGCATCCAAAAATGCCGGTTTCCCAATGATTGGCTCTGAACCGATAATGGTCCACACAACATCCTCCGAAATATGATCTTCAATAAATTGCCGGTCTCCGTGAAAGAAAGCACTATTGAAATGGCAGAAAAAATCAGTGTTTTTTACTGCTGTCATTGCCAGCCGCTCCTTCCGGTCGTGTTATTCCTTTCTCTTGTGTAACCGATACCCAGCATTGCCTGCTGTTTGTAAATTCATTGCACTCTTATAATGGTCAAGTTTAAGGACGATCAAATACCAACTGCTCCCACGAGATCCCCTAAAAACACTGTAATCGAACTTTTCACCTCTTCCCCCTCATTTATCCTTAAACGGCTCCATCTGCGGCTCCAACTGTATTTATTCAATACCCAAATTCTATTAAAATCAGTCGTGATTCCCCTTTTCCGAGAGATTTTTTTGCATTTTCTACAACAAAAAACCGCTTCAGGATGTCAGTCCTGAAACGGTTGGAGATTATGCGGCTACTGCCACACGTTTTTTCAATGTACCAGCAACAAGTGCAGTTACGACCGCACCGGCTATAATGGCTACAGCATACATCAAGATGCTGCCAACGCCGCCGTCAACCAGACCGACAACAAAGACGCCGCCATGAGGAGCGCGCAGCCCGATATCAAACAGCATCACCAATGCTCCAGTGACGGATGCTCCCGCTACTGTAGCTGGGATGACACGAGCCGGATCGGCTGCGGCAAACGGAATCACGCCTTCTGTGATAAAGCAGGCACCGAGCACGTATGCCGTTTTGCCGGCTTCACGTTCCGGTTTCGTGAATTTATTTTTGAATAGCGTCGTAGCAAGTGCCAAACCAAGCGGAGGAACCATTCCGGCCGCCATGACCGTTGCCATAAAGTTGAAGTTTTGCGCATCCAGCATCGCAATGCCGAATGTGTAAGCTGCTTTGTTGATGGGACCACCCATATCGATCGCCATCATGCCGCCAAGCAGCAATCCGACAAGCACCAAGTTCGTGCCGCCTAAGCTTTCAAGGAAAGAAGAAATAGCAGTGTAGACTTTCGTCAGCTGTGGATTCACAAGCATCATGACGATACCGGTAATGGCGATTGCAAAGACTGGATAGAATAAGACCGGTTTCAGGCCTTCCAAGGAATTCGGCAAACCGGAAAACACTTTTTTGACCAACAGCGTCACATAACCGGCAAGGAAACCAGCGATCAATCCGCCAAGGAATCCGGAACCACCGTTTGCTTCTTCAACACCGGTAACCGTAATGGCAATCAAACCACCGATCATACCTGGTGCAAATCCGGGACGATCAGCAATACTCATGGCGATAAAGCCGGCAAGTACTGGAACCATTAAGAAGAAGGCATTGCCGCCGCCGATGGTATTGAGCATAGCAGCAAATTCATTGTATTCAGGGCTGTCAGGATTTGAAGCGTTGATGCCCCAGAAAAATGAGATGGCAATGAGGATACCGCCACCGACCACAAACGGCAGCATATTGGATACGCCGTTCATCAAGTGCTTATAAAATCCGCCTTTGGTTTCACCCGTATCGGCTTCGTCTTTTGATTTGTCGTGCTTGTAGGTCGGTGCATCACCTGTTACGGCACGGTTCAACAAATTGTCCGTTTCGTAGATCGCTTTGCCGACGCCCGTTTGGATTACCGGTTTGCCGTCAAAACGGCTCATTTCGACTTTCGTGTCTGCCGCTACAATAATGGCATCCGCTCCGGCAATGTCTTCAGCGGTCAACCGGTTTTTCACGCCGCTCGAGCCGTTGGTTTCCACTTTCAACGCGATGCCCAGTTCTTTGGCGCGTTCATTCAGTTTCTCAGCCGCCATATACGTATGCGCAATACCGGTCGGACAAGCGGTAACCGCTAAAATTTTCTGTTGGGTGCTGTCAGCCGGAATATTTTCCGCTGCTGTTTCAGGTTGATCAACCGATGCCTCTTTAGCAGAGACTACATCGAGCACTTCCTGCTTTGACTGGGCTGCCAGGATGTTCGTGCGGAATTTGTCATCCATCAGGAACGTAGCGAGGCGTGACAGCGCCTCCAAATGATCATCATTTGCGCCTTCGCTTGCAGCGATCATAAAGAACAGGTTAGCCGGCTGGCCATCCAGCGACTTAAAATCAAGTCCATCAGTTGCACGACCAAATGCGATGGCTGGCGATTTTACCGCAGATGACTTGGCGTGCGGAATGGCGATGCCGTCCCCAATGCCGGTGGTGCTTTGGCTTTCGCGTTCCAAAATAGCGGCCGTGAATGCACGTTTGTCCGATAATTTGCCGGCGCGGTCCAATTGAGACGCCAGTTCTTCCAGCACCTCTTGTTTTGTGGTGGCGGAAAGGTTCAGGACAATGGTTTCTTCAGTTAAAAGCTGAGTGATTTTCATTTCGTCACATCCTTTTCTTCATATGGGTAAATCTCTACTTCCGCGAGCAATTTTTCAACGTCTTCCTTGCGGCATAAATCCGATCGGAAAGCGGTTGCACTGCCGCTTGCAACACCATAGCGGAATGCCAGCGCAGGATCTTGGTCTGTCGCATAGGAAGCGATAAAGCCGGATACCAGCGAATCGCCGGAACCGACGGTGTTGACGACAGTCCCTTGCGGCGCTTTCGCCATCAGGGCTGTGTCTTTGGTTACGAGCAGCGCCCCGTCTCCGCCCATGGAAACGACAACATGTTCAGTTCCCTGTGCCACTAGCTTGCTGGCATAAAAGTAGGCATCCCGGAGGCTCGTGATCTCCACGCCAAACAACTCACCCAGTTCCTGCTGGTTCGGCTTTATCAGGAAAACCGGTGTAGCCACCAGGCTTTCCAGTGCCGGGCCGGACGTATCAAGCACAAACCGGACTCCGTTCGCCTGGCAGATGGTCGCCAGCTCTACAAAGTAATCGGCAGGGATAGAGCCTGGCAGACTGCCGGCCAAAACGAACCAGTCATTCTCGTTCATTGCCTGTACTTTTTGGGTCAATGCCGCCAGTTGCGCCGCGTCCAGTTCTGGGCCCGGGCCATTCAGCTCGGTTTCCTTATCCGATTTTATTTTGACATTGATGCGGGTAATTTGGGCTGTCTGGATAAAATCCGCAGCGACCCCTTCATTTTTTAGAAATTCTTCTATATAGTTGCCGGTAAAGCCGCCGGCATAGCCAAGCGCTTTGTTGGAGATGCCCAGCCGCTTCAGGACGCGGGATACATTGATGCCTTTTCCTCCGGGGTAGTAGTAAACCTCTTCAGAACGGTTCAGTTTCCCGCTTTCAAATTCGGGTACATATACTGTGTAATCGATGGAAGGCGTAATTGTGCAGGTGTATATCATGGTGTCACGACCTTTACTATTGTCTTTTTTTGGAGCCCAGCATTGGCTTCTTTGGTAATTTCATCTACAATTAAAGTGGCGCGGTCCAAATCCATAATCTTGGCGAAACTGATTTTATTGGCTTTGGAATGATCAGCGAGCGCATAGGTCTTGCGCGCTAAGAGACTGGCCAGCTGTTTGACCGCTGCTTCTTCGGGGTCCGGCGTCGTGTAGCCATAGTCCGGATGAAAACCGTTGATGCCTAGGAAGCAGACGTCAAACCGATAATTCTGCAAAGCCTGGATCGTATGGGAACCGACAAATGCGCCCGTTCGCGGCTTCATCAATCCACCGGTCAAATAGGTGGTGATGCCTTGCTCGTTAAGAGCTTCAACGAGTGTCAGCCCGTTGGTCACGACCACCAGATCCTTGTCTTTTAGAAACGGAATCAGTTGAAAGGTCGTGGTGCCGGCATCCAGGAAGACACTGTCTCCTTGTTGAACGAGCGAGGAGGCATATTCCGCTATCCTGATTTTTTCTTTCAGAAACCGGGTGGATTTATCCGAAATGCTGGGTTCCATCAGATTTCTTCCTGGCAGGATAGCGCCGCCGAAAACACGCTCGAGTTTTTGCGATTGCTCGAGATCGGTCAAATCCCTTCGGATCGTGGATTCCGATGCACCTGTCGATTCCACCAGTTCCTGTATTTTGACTGTCTGCTTTTCTTCCAGCAGCCCCAAAATATAGGCATGCCGTTCGTTGGTCAGCAAGTTATCACCTTCTCTTTAATAGAGTAAAAGTTCTGTTAAATAGATAATACTTGAAATCGCTTCCACAATCAATCATAATCGTTCATAAGCAATCAAAAAACGTCATTTTTTATTTTCATTCACTCAAAAGCCGTCATATTCGGTCAGCGGATGAACAAAAATGATTGCACCCACTAAAGGAGGAAATTAATCATGGTAGAAAAACAATTTACAATCACAGACGAAGCAGGTATGCACGCACGTCCGGCATCAGCATTAGTTGGAGCAGTATCAAAATTCAAGTCAGACATTACAATTGAACACAACGGCAAAAAAGTAAACTTGAAATCCATTTTAGGTGTCATGTCTTTGGGCATTCCTAGCGGTTCAGTAGTAACAATTGCAGCTGATGGCGAAGACGAAAACGAAGCTGTCGAAAGAGCAGCGGAAGTTATGAAGACTGAAGGGATTTCAAACCAATGACACAAACAATGTCCGGAATAGCCGCATCGAATGGAATAGCCATCGCTAAAGCTTTTCGCTTAGAGAATCCGGAATTGAATGTGGATAAGCGGACAATTTCGGATGTCGACGGTGAGTTGGAGCGATTGACGTCGTCTTTGGAAAAATCAATTGCTGAACTTGAAGTGATCCAAAAGAAAACAGCCGAGACGATCAGCGATAAGGAAGCAGCGATTTTTGGCGCTCACCTGCTGGTCCTGAGCGACCCTGAACTGGTCGGTCCGATTACGGAACGAATCACGACAGACAAAGTCAATGCAGAATTTGCGCTGCAGGAAACGACAGATATGTTCATCTCCATGTTTGAAGCAATGGACAATGAATACATGAAAGAACGCGCCGCAGATATCCGCGACGTCAGAAAACGTGTATTGGCCCATCTGCTCGGTGTCACTATCCAAAGCCCAAGCATGATTTCGGATGAAGTTATTATTATTGCAGAAGATTTGACGCCATCTGATACGGTTCAGTTAAATGCCCAATTTGTAAAAGGCTTTATCACCGATATCGGCGGGCGCACTTCCCACTCAGCAATTCTCGCGCGCACACTGGAAATTCCGGCCGTGGTCGGCGCTAAAACAGCAATGGCGGACATCCAAAATGGCACGATTGTCATCGTGGACGGTTTGGATGGTACGATTATAATCGCGCCTGAAGACAGTGTCATTGAAGAATACAAAAACAAACAAGCAGCCTATGACGAGCAAAAAGCGGAATGGGCCGTCTTGAAAAACGAAGCAACCGTTTCCGCTGACGGCCAGGCCGTTGAAATCGGCGCTAACATCGGTACACCAAAAGACATTGCAGGTGTTGTCGATAACGGCGGCGAAGCAATCGGCTTGTACCGCACGGAGTTCCTTTACATGGGGCGTGACCAATTCCCGACCGAAGACGAGCAAGTCGAAGCCTACGCATCTGTCTTAAAAGGCATGCAAGGCAAACCGACCGTTGTCCGCACACTGGACATTGGCGGCGACAAAGAGCTGTCCTACCTGGATCTGCCGAAAGAACTGAATCCATTCCTCGGCTTGCGCGCAATTCGCCTATGCCTGGAGATGCCGGATATGTTCCGGACGCAGCTGCGTGCATTGCTGCGTGCCAGCGTACACGGCAACTTGAAAATCATGTTCCCGATGATTGCGACACTTGATGAATTCCGCGAGGCCAAAGCCCTTCTGTTGGAAGAAAAAGCGAAGCTGCAGACAGAAGGCGTAGAAGTCAGTGATTCGATCGAAGTCGGCATCATGGTCGAAATTCCATCGACGGCTGTCATGGCAGATACCTTTGCCAAAGAAGTTGATTTCTTCTCAATTGGTACAAATGACCTGATCCAGTACACGATGGCCGCAGACCGCATGAATGAAAGCGTGTCGTATTTGTATCAGCCATTCAACCCGGCCATCTTGCGCCTGGTGAAGATGGTCATCGATGCCTCGCACCGTGAAGGCAAATGGACTGGCATGTGCGGAGAAATGGCGGGAGACGAAATTGCGATCCCGATCCTTCTCGGCCTTGGCCTGGATGAGTTCTCGATGAGTGCCTCGTCAATTCTTAAAGCCCGTTCGCAGATCAGCAAACTGTCCAAAGCTGAAATGGCTCAGCATACAGACCGCATTCTGGCACTGAGCAATTCACAGGAAGTTGAAGACTACGTAACGAAGCTTTCAATTAAATAAAAAAAACGAGCCGGGGAAATTTTTCCTCGGCTCGTTTTTTCTATGATTTAAAATGGATTGGTCGCCCACTGGCTGGAAGTCGGAATAAAGATTCGTGGATGCAGCTTCAACTGAGCCACCATGTATTCCGCTATATCTTCCGGCTGCATGAACTTTTCTTTTTCTTTCTCGGTTTCGCCTTCTTTGAACGTTAAGTCTGTAACAACCCGGCTTGGCGTCAAGGCAAAGACCCGGATGTTGTTTTTGCGGACTTCCTGCGACAGCGATTCTGTCATGCCCAGCACCCCGAACTTCGATGCACTGTAAGCACTCGAACCTTCTGACCCTCGCAGACCGGAACTCGAGGAAATGTTGATGATGTCTCCCCCGTTTTTCTTGATCATTTGCGGCAGCACAGTACGGGTCACATAATACATGCCCATTAAGTTGACATCAATGACCCGCTTCCAGTCTTCCGGCTCCAACTCCAAAAATGGACCGTACTTGCCGATTCCCGCATTGTTGATTAAAATATCAGCGGTTCCAAGTTCAGCGGTTAATTTTTCAACAGCCGCTTCTACTTGCTCTAAGTCGGAAACATCCGCTACTGCATATGCTACGCGGCCACGCAGCGATTTAATTTCATTTGCAAGTTTTATTAAATCTGCTTCTGTCCGTGCGATCAGCCCGACGTTGACGCCTTCGTTCACCAAAGCTATCGCCGTAGCCCTTCCGATGCCTTTTCCTGCACCTGTTATAAATGCAGTCTTTTCCGTTAATAATTGCATAATTAAAAATTCCACCTCTCACTGATAACTTCCATTCATTAAACGCCCGCAAATTTCAGATGTGGGTGAAAAATGCAGTTTTATTCAACTGTACGTTTTTTCTTTACCCTTAAGGGGTGGATAGATAAACAGCTTCAACTTAAATCACTCATCATACAATCCATTCTTTTGATGAATAATAAAATATTCAAACATTCATTATACGAATGCATAAATTTAAATTATTCATACATCGGAAGGTTTTTGTTTTTCGATAAGTTTTTCTTTTTCATTCTGTTCTTTTTGCTGATCCCGTTGGCCTTCAGCTTCAAAATCCGGAAACTGCTGCTCAGGACTGCCCGTAAATTCTTCGTGCTCTTCTTCTTTCGCATCGTTCTTTTTATCGTTATTCATAATTTTTGTCCACTCCTTAACTTGTCGTTAACCATAGAATACCCGCTGTGATTTTCTTTAATCCCCATCACAATACTTTCGGTTGCACAAAAATGGAGGGGCTGGCGTACATTACAGCGGACGCTTTCCGTGGGCTTGCACCGCTTCCATTCCCGTCAGCCCGTTTAAAAACCGGCAAAGAAAAGGATTGCTTTTCTTTGCCGGTTTTATATTGTGTAGCTATGAGACAGCTCTTCATTTTTGCTTTGACAGCCTATCCAATATGCCCATGGAACTGACTTGCATATCCAGACGGATATACGGATAAACTTCGTGCCCATCCGGTATACCCTTGGTTCTCAAATGAGCCTGGACCCGCTCAAACAAGCGGTCTGCCAATTGTTGAGGATCCAGCTCGGCTGCGAATGCCTTTTTTCCTTCTTCCACGAACACGTCCAGCCACTCCGCTGACTGGTGCAGTGCCCGCTCAGGCTGATCGGTTTTGCCGAAATGTCCAAAGTAGATGGCATCAAATTGAGCCGCTGCCATGCGTTCCATGGCTTGTTTCATGGCTTCAGGATTGAATTGGTTAGGCGACGTTGACGGCAAATACAGTTCAATGCCTTCTCTTGCCAATTGGTCATAGCGTATGCCAACCGTATCCCCGGCGAACATGCCATTGCTGACTGGATCGTAAATGCTGAAATGGTGGTTTGCGTGCCCTGGGGTATCCCAAAATTCCAGCGTGCAGTCAGGTCCGATTTGGAGCTGGTCCCCCTCTGCTTTTATCAATAAACGTTCGTCCGGAATGGCGACGATGGGGTCAAACAATTCATCAAACTGATCGCCGTAAACTTGCCGCGCTCCTGCTGCCAGCCGGCTCGGATCGGACAGGTGGCGGGCGCCTTTTGGATGGGCCACTACGATAGCGTTCGGACAATCCAGAAGCAACAGGCCAGCCCCACCGGAATGGTCCAAATGGACATGTGTGACGATTATGTATTTGACGTCTTCAAGCGCGTACCCCAAAGCAGCCAAACCTTTTTTGACATGCGGCACGGAAGGACTCGCGCCAGTGTCAACAAGTGTCAGTTTTTCTTCAGCAATAACATAGGTGCCGGTCCGTTCGGGCAGCCCCAAATCAAACCCGTCAATTACGTGCAGGCGTTCAGTCAAGCGAATCGGTTGTTTGTCTTCCATTCTTTTCATCCCCTTTGCATTTTGACCAGCCAAAGACAGTGCTGAGCCCATTGGCCAGATTGGAGTAGTTTACCCCCAGATTTACAAGTTAGACGTTTTTTTTGTAAAATCCAGTTCCGGGTTACAGGCTTTTCAGACTATAAATTATGCAGCATATCATCAATCTCCTAATCAGTTATTCCGTTATTAAGTATGCGCTTGGATGGGCGTTTTCGCAATACGAATAAGGATTCGGGCTTCTACAGAGAGAGTCGGTTTAATTGCATGTGAAAAAAGCCTCTTTTCTTTTCAGAAAGGAGGCTTTAAATGTTTACAAAAAACTCAATTTTACCGTTTCAAAATCTTTCTGCGCAATCCGGCCATCAAATCGTCGACATCCTCTATTTTCATCAGAGAGACAAGCACAAAGTAAATCGCACCAGCAAACAGGATTGCTGTGATAAGCGACAAGTTCAGTCCGGCTGCCGGCAATAGAAATTCATAGAGAAGTTTCGCGGATCCGCCCATTGCCAGTGAAGCCAATGAAATTTTCACAAAAGGCATGGAGATATTCTTCATATCCAGCGGACCGATTTTTTTCCTTAGGCTGATATACAGCAGGAAGGTTCCGAAAATGGCCGCGATGCTGGTGGCTAACGCCAGTCCGCCGATTCCCAAGTATTTGGATAAGATAAAATTCAGCACAATGTTCAGCAGCATAGCTATCGCCGCATTGATCATGGGGGTCCGTGTATCCTGCATGGAGTAGAACGCCCGTGACAGCACTTCCCGCAAGCCATAGCCGATCATGCCGATCGAATAAAAGAAAAAGGCAGCAGAAGTCATGGCAATAGCCTGCTCGTCAAAGGCACCCCGGCCAAACAGCAAAGTGACAATCGGTTCTGCAAAGAACAAAGAGCCCACTGTCGCGGGAATGACCAATAGATTGATGCCTGTGATCGCTTGTGCCAGCGCTTTTTTCAAGCCATCCAAATTGCCTTTGGAAGCCATTTTTGAGATCAACGGATACATGACCGTCGAAATGGAAACGACAAACACTCCCTGAACAAATAAATTAAGCGTATTGGCGTAATTCAATGCAGAAATGCCCCCAACGGATATTTGCGATGCCAGGGTGCGGTCGATCAGTTTATTGATTTGGTTGACCGAAGAACCGATAATGACCGGTATCGCAAGAAACAGCATGTTTTTGATGTGCTGATCCTTTAAATTGAAAATGAATTGATAACGGAACCCTTTCCGGTAGGCAAAATAAAGCAAAATCACAAACTGGACGATAATGGCGACTACATTGCCGATCGCCAACAGCAGGATAAAGTCATACCGGTCGCTGAGGACTATCGATGCAATGAGGACAATATTGAGCGGCAACCCGATCAGTGTCGGCACCACGTAATACTTCTTCATATTAAGATAGGCGCTCAAAATGCGGATGGCCATCGTGAAGTAAATTCCCACGATGCTGATGCGCGTGAACGTAGTTGCCAATTCGAGAATATCGCCCGTAAAGCCGCTGGCGAAAAGCTTAACCAATGTTTCTGTGAAAACCAACCCGGCAATGACAACAACAGTCGCCAAGGCGAAGAGGATATTCAGCAGATTGTTCGTATAGTCTTTGCTGGCGCGCTTGCCGTCTTTCTCTTCTATTCGGCTGTACATCGGAATATAGCCGGTTGATATCCCGGTAGCGACAAAGCCAAAGATGACGGTCGGAATCGTCAATGAAATTAAGTAGGCATCACTGACCCCGGAGGCGCCATAAAAATACGACAGTGTGATGTCCCTGAAAAAACCGATGAACTTAGAGAAAATCGTTAACACCATGATGAGTATGACTGCTTTTTTCATAGGAACCCCAATTCGAACGTCTATAGTTTAGTTGGCAGCTTTGTTATCCGAAAGCTGCCAGTTAATCTTCGTGGATAAAGAAGTGATCCCGGAAACGGATCATGCGTGTATTCCACCGTGGCTGGACTTCTGCACGTTCGTTCAGCAAATTGTACTGAAGATACAGGTACGGAAAGTTGACATCCGCTCCAAGGCTCATCACTTGGCTGCCGCAAAATCGAGCATTGACGTCCGTCAATTTATAGCCATCATCGGTTTTGAAGAATTGCAGATTCAAAAACCCTTTGTCCGCCAGCTCCTCTGTTATTAGAGTGGCTGCACGGATCAAGGCTTCGTTATAAACCACTTTTCCGTCCAGCACAATTCCGCTTGAAACACCTGTCCGCTCCCGTGGAACAGCAGTCACCACTTTCCCGTCATGGATCAGCACGTCAACGCTGTACTCCTTGCCGGAAAGATACTCCATTGCAATTCGCCGGTTGCTGGGATCCAGGTCACAATAATCGTCTGCATTGACGAATTTATTTTTGCCAGCCCGCAAAGCCGATAAATAATTTTCCCGGTTGGTGACAATAGAGAATCCCATGGACCCGTAGCCTGTCACTTCTTTTACTACGACGTATGGTTCCCCTGGGAATGATTCTTTCAGTATCCTATGTATGTGTTGTGTTCCTGTAAAACCGACGTATTTAGGTATGTATTGGGACAAGCCATGTTCCAAGAGAAACTCATACGTTTTTTCTTTATCATTCAGCACCTCAAAGTTCCTGCTCTCAGGCAATGCCACAAGAACATCCAACTCACTTCGGAACTCATGGTATAAGGCAATTTCTTCGTGTAGGGAAGGGAATATTACATCGATTTTTTCCTCTTCCACAATCTTTAAAATTGCCTGCTTATATAATTTTTCATCGGTATACCGAGGGATTTGATAGGTTTTGTCGCAAAATTGATTGCCCGACGTCAGCGTGCGGCGGTCTGCGCCGATGGTATGTACGTCGTCTTTTCCCTGAAAACCGCGCAGCAGACCTTGTGCTGTCGGCCCACCTATTCCGGTTACCAGTACATTAATCGTCTTCATCTTCCATCTCCCTCATCCATCAATTCATTTATTGCCCCTGTTTTGATAGAAGCGACATAAATTTATATTATCAGAATTAACAGGGTCTTTGGTGTTTTTTTTGCAATCGGTACAAAAGTTAAGTACCTTTAAGGCAATAGCCGACAAAAATAAAAAAATAGTTTTTGGAAGCAGTCTAGTTGATTGGATGCCCTTCATGGAGCATTGCGACTTTGCTTCTTTAACAACTGAGTGAATAGGAGGAATGAAAAATGAACCCATCAATGGAAACGCCACGCCTATGGACAGAAGCACAAGTGAAAGCAACACTGCCACACAGAGAGCAAGAAAGCCACAAAGGAAGCTACGGAACCGCTTTGCTGATTGCAGGCACGAAAGAAATGCCTGGCGCTGCTTTGCTGGCAGGGCTTGGTGCCATGAGAAGCGGAGTTGGCAAGCTGGTCATTGCGACAGAAGCCGGTGCAGTGGGCATGATTGTTCCACAGCTGCCGGAAGCTACATATCTGCAGGATGGACTGCAGCAAATTGCACAGCACCAGGCCTCGGTCGATTCTTACCGTGCAGCAGCCATCGGTCCCGGAACCAATCCCTCCGGTTTGACGGAAGATGCCGTGCACGTTCTGCTCGGAAGCGCAATGCCGGTTATTCTGGACGCCGGCGCGTTAAGCCGCCGGACATATAGTGAACGGCAAGCTCCCATCATCCTGACGCCGCACCCTGCCGAGTTTTCCCGCATTTGCGGAGTAGCTGTCGATGCCCTTCAGGAAAACCGGGCTCATTATGCCGCTGACTGGGCGAAAAGATTAGGTGTAACTATAGTATTGAAAGGCCAAAAAACCATCACGGCATTTCCGGATGGGGAAATTTGGGCAAATCCATCCGGCAACAGCGCACTCGCCAAAGGCGGAACAGGCGATACTTTGACCGGGATGATGCTTGGCATGCTGTGCTGCCATGATAATTGGAAGCACGCGGTGTTGAATGCAGTTCACCTTCACGGAGCCTGCGCAGATGAGTGGGTAAAGCAGCACTCTCCCCACACGCTGCTGGCCCATGAATTGACCGGATTGCTTCCAGAAGTCTGGGCGCGATTTGAAAAATAAATCCAGTTGAAAACCGGCCGGTACTATTCACCGCCGGTTTTCACTATTTCTTTTATTCGAAATTGCCATCCTCTTTTATTTTCAATAACAGAGCTTTACAGCCGTCAACAACCAGTTGGTAGGTTTCCTCAAAATTGCCAGTAAAGTACGGATCGGGAACGTCCTTTGAATGATCAGTCAAATCCAGGAACCGAAGGATTTTCGGGTGGTCTGGCTGGCCCAGCATCCAGCGGATATCATCAATATTTGACTGGTCCATGCCGATAATAAAATCGAATTTATCGAAATCCCCCTTTTGCAGCTGGCGCCCTTTTAAACCATGGGCCGTGATGCTGTAATCATTCAATATTTTCAATGTTCCGGGATGCGGGTCTTTGCCGACATGCCAGCTTCCTGTTCCCGCCGAGTCCACTTCCACTTTTTTGGACAAGCCTGCTTTATCCAATTGCTCCCGCAATACAGCTTCCGCCATCGGTGAACGGCAAATATTCCCAAGGCAAACAAACAAGACACGGATCATGAATTGCCCTCCTTTCCAATTTTTAATGTGCGTTCTTTGCATACTTTATCTGATTATTATAGCACCAGCCGCTATTTTCGGGCATTGCAGGCTTTTTAATTTATCAACGCAAAAGGGTTTAACGGGTGCTTAATGCGGAATACTAACAACATACAGTGAAAGCGAGGAATCAATCATGGACACACAAATTCAGGCATTGCCTGCCACACAGACAAAAGTTGCCGAAGCAGGCCCCGACCACATTAATCAACAAATAGAACGGGATACCGAAGCCCGCATCAATCATTTTAAACGCCAAAATTCCCAAGCGATCCACGCACGCATCGACGAACTGGAACGCGAATGGGATACCGGGAAAGTTCTAAAAGCCGCGTTGGCTGGCATTGCGCTGTCTTCCTCCCTCCTGGCGCTGACAACAAATCAGAAATGGGCGCTGTTAAGCGGAACCGCCAGTGCCTTTATGCTTCAGTACACGCTGCAAGGATGGTGCCCGCCGCTGTCTTTGATCCGCCGCAAAGGCGTTCGCACACCAAATGAAATCCAGCTGGAAATACAGGCATTAAGAAATCTATTGAAAGACGAACACTACCCGCTGTAAAAATCGAAACCACACAAACGGCTTATCCCATTTAAATGGGATAAGCCGTTTTTATACCGGTATTCAAATCTTGAAATGCTGTTTACCGGTTGGTTTATTGCGAACTAGTTTTCCTTTGTAAATGACCCACAGCAAATAAAGTATGCCGATGATGCTCAATGAAAACAAAATAACCTGGTATGAAACCAGGCCGCGGTGCATCATAATTTCTGCATAGCGGATGCAATTCATCGAAAAAATCAATATCGGCAACCATAACCAATTATTAGAAATTGACTTTTCCCCCTTTTTACGAGCGACCGGCTCCATCTGCGAAAGCTTCTAATCATCTCAGCTTCTTATTGTATCAAAAAAACAGGAAAAATAAAGAGTTTTTATTTTACTATCACTGACAACAAAATTCCGTCCCCTTTAAATGCATAGAAAAAGAGCAGGCTGTGTAAGCCTGCTCTTTTTTATTCGACCGCAGCAACAGTCTGCACGTCTTCTTTTCGGTTCTTTCGGGCCTTGCCATAAAACAGGACAATAACGATGCCCGTCAGAATGAGACCGATAACAAATGAAACATTCAGATCCAAATTAAAGCCGATTTTCTGGTTGAGTATATAGACAAAAACCATATACGTAATAAAGATGGCCGGCGCAAGCGATACCAGGTAATTTTTACCCTGGATATAGAGATACATCGTGGCGATCCACAAAGCAATTGCCGCAGTCGCCTGATTGGCCCACGAAAAGTAGCGCCACAGCAGATTAAAGTCAATCTGCGTCAACACCGCTGAGATGATAAACAGGGGAACAGCGATAGCCAGCCGTTTTACCAGCTTGGTTTGATCTACTTTGATGTAATCGGCAATGATGGAGCGTGCAGCACGGAATGCTGTATCGCCCGAAGTGATCGGCAAGACGATGGCACCAAGAACGGCGATTGTACCGCCTACCGCGCCAAGCAAGGTCATGGATACTTCATTGACAACCGCTGAAGGCGTCCCTGAGTTGATCAGGCCGCTCAATGTCTGGCCGTCAAAAATGCTCATGGCTGCAGCAGCCCAGATCATGGCGATAATAGCTTCAGCAATCATCATGCCATAAAAGATATAGCGGCCCTGGGATTCTTTTTCAACCGTCCGCGAAATGATTGGCGACTGTGTGGCATGAAAACCGGACAGCGCTCCGCAAGTAATGGTAAAGAACAAGATTGGGAAAATTGGCAAGTCGGCTGGATGCATGTTTGTAAAGTTCAATTCCGGTATTTTGTAATCGGAAAACAATAGCGCAAATCCAACGCCAAGGGTACCGACCAATAGCACAGCTCCAAAGTACGGATAAAGCCGCCCTATGATTTTGTCAATCGGCAAAATGGTCGATAGGAAATAATAAATGAAAATAAAGACAATTATGATGCCCACGGCAACTTTGCCATCCATTAAGATTGATAGCAACGATGCCGGCGTTGTGACAAATACGGTCCCGACCAATAACAGCAGCAACAAAGCGAACAAATTGACGATATGCCGCGATGCCGCCCCCAAAAACTTGCCGGCAAGTTCCGGAATGTGAGCACCTTTGTTGCGGATGGAAATCATTCCGGTCAAATAATCATGAACCGCTCCTGCAAATATCGAGCCGATAACGATCCATAAAAAAGCGACAGGCCCATAAAGCGCTCCCATGATTGGACCGAAAATCGGTCCGGTTCCGGCAATATTCAACAACTGGATCAGTGCATTTTTGTGTTTGTTCATCGGCACAAAATCCACGCCGTCCGCATTTGCATAAGCCGGTGTTTTTCTCGCTTCCACCGGATCAAATAATTTTTCGATAAATTTTCCGTATGTAAAGTATGCCACCACTAAAATAACGATGGAAATTAGAAAAGTAAACATTGGACACCCCTGTTCTTTTGATGAAAACGCTTTCTTACTATAGTGAAAAAACTTGCTACTTTTAAAAATGGAATTTCTGTTGCTCGTTTTATTCTCCTTTCCCTTATATGTACTGCTCTACAGTATATTAAAGTGAAATTTTCATTTAAAAATCTGAAACATAAGTTATCGTATTATTTTAATTTTATATAGTCAATCTTTTTTTGGAAAATACAAGAAAGTTATACGAGACCCTTTTTTAAATGGAATATTCCAATACATGCAAAAAAAGCCTTCCAGCTGCGAAAGGCGTAAAACAATCAGCTTAAAAATGACAAATACCCTTTCATCGGACTTTCGGTGAGCGGTACATGCTCCATCAGCACTTTGTCTATCGGGCAAAGGCTGGCGCTCTTTGCCTGGCTTCTTGCGGGAGCTATGCCCAAAGCGTCCGAAGCGTTGGATAAACGCTAGATTCTTTAGTTCAACATATATAGTTCTCATAATTATCTAAAATCCTAAACTATTCATCAATTATTTTCTCCAATGAAAAAAGCACAGGAACACTCCCCTGTACTTTTCCGCCTATTATTAACCAATAAAACTTGTTATTTTTTTGTTGGATGGATAGTGAAGCCAGTCGTAGATAAAGTATGGATCAATAATTCATGCATCAGCTTATAGCCTTCGTCGTTGGGGTGAATAGAATCCAACCAAATAGATGGATTTTTACTCATCGCACCTGTTTTCGATACAATGACGCCTTTTTCGCCGATGGCTGAGTTCCATAGGCGAAACAGCAGGTTCGTAAAACCGAAATATTGCTCTTCCTTTTTCATGGAATTGTACAGGTTATTCTGAACGATGATGACGCCATGATTGGCTCGCCGAATCATGGAATAGATCTCAAGCAGGTTTTGGCGATAGGTGCGTTTTAAAATGGCAAATTGCCGAATCAGTCCCTTAGCCCCGCCATTTCGGAATCCGTGAAGCAAATCATTGCCCCCGATGTTCAACAGAACAAGATCCGCTTTTTGCAGCGGTGCATGCCAGGAATCAGTCCGCATTTTCTGGACAAGCCCGCTGCTGGTCAATCCATTAATGCCTAGATTGGTGATGCGGCTTGCCGGGAAGGTTTCTTTCAAGTAATTGGCGATGCCACCTTTGGTTCCGTAGCCATAAGCTACTGAGTCGCCTAAAATGACGATATTCTCTATATGAAGCGCTGTTTCATTTTTTTTGGTAGCGAGAAAAGGTGCTCTTCCAAAAAGGGCACCGGATCGGATATTGATCAATCTGCTGCACGTCCCTTCTTGCTGTTTTTCTCTGTTATTTTATCATATTTCAGCTTATTTCCAGTGCGAAACGCTCTTTTCGGACGTCATCACCTTATACATTACTGGCCGAACCGCTTATTATTATAGGAGAAGTTTGCTTTCGGTATGCCATTCTTCAAAAGTGATGCATCGTTGTGAAGCGGACGTTTAGAAAGATACACCACAAAGGAGTGAGCTGGATGATTAAAGACTGGTTAGTGAATGCCAAACATGCAGTTGTATTTACTGGTGCCGGGATGTCTACTGAAAGCGGGTTGCCCGACTTCCGCTCGACGAACAAGGGTCTGTGGCAACAAAAGGACCCCAGCCAGGTAGCCAGCGTCGAAGCGCTGAATACAAACGTTGATGAATTTATCGATTTTTACCGAAAACGCGTTTTGGGTGTAAAGGAGTTTGAACCGCATAATGGCCATCGCATTTTAGCAGAATGGGAAAACGTCGGACGACTCAAATCCATCATCACCCAAAACGTCGACGGCTTCCACCAATTGGCGGGAAGCCAAAAAGTCGCCGAACTGCATGGCAGTTTGCAAAAGATCCATTGCCAGCTGTGCGGAACTTCCCATAACAGCCAAGCTTTTCTCGAGGGATCGTACCGCTGCGAATGCGGCGGCATCTTCCGCCCCTCCGTCGTACTGTTCGGGGAAATGCTGCCGAAACAGCCTTTCGAGATGGCATTAGACGAAGCAAGCCGCGCCGACTTGTTCATTGTTCTCGGTTCTTCGCTGTCTGTAACGCCTGCCAACCAGTTCCCGCTCATTGCAAAAGAGCATGGCGCAAAACTGGTCATCGTTAACCAGGAAGCAACACCGTTCGACGGCTTTGCCGATTTGGTCATCAACAACCGGCAAATCGGCGACGTTTTAAAAGAATGGCATTGTTTTTAAACAAGGGCAAAAGACATCAGCATTTTGCTGGTGTTTTAATTTTGGCGTTAAGTCGCAAACATTCTTAAACACCGGGCATTTTTTTAATAATCGATCAGCCGGCCATTATCATTCCACTGGCCATACATCTTGTTCAATCTCGTATTTTCAATAAACTTGTCTAATCTTTTGTTGAAGATTTCAGGGTCATTTTTATAAGCTTGTATGTTATCAATACGGATTCTCCGATACAGTTCAGGAAAGTTCAAAAAATTTTCGTATACTTGTTCGTCTGCTTTCATTCGTTTCTCAATTTCCGGATCTACCATAAAAGATTCTGGGCGCATATCGGGGAGAATTTTCAAACCTTCCGCTTTCATCATCCCCAGTTTTTCCAACCTTCTTACGCGTTCTTTGTTCAACTCTGTCCAATTGCTCTTTTTCTTTCTGGGCGAAAACCTTTGGGCCAGTTCCGTATCGGATTTTTTCTTCATGATGCCGTCGATCCATCCGAAACATAGGGCTTCCTCAACGGCATCGAGATACTGAATAACATGCGGTTTTTCTTTCACACTGACCAATAGCCAACAAAACTTTTCAGTAGTTGAATATATTTCAAGCCACTCTCTGAACTCCTGCCTTGTCTGACTGCCAAGCAACTTTTCAATTTCCATTTGCTACAGCCCCTTTCTAACGTCTATTTGGAATACGAATTAAAAAGACTTACTTTCATTATAAACGACGTTTCTCGGCCGTTGCTGAAAATCATTTTATCCGTTCAGCAAGCTTAATTGGTATAATCAGAAGAATAAGAAAATCTAATCAGTCGAAAGGGGAATTTTTGTGATCCATTCCATTCCACTCAATTCAAATCAGCTTCACTCTTCTTTTAATCGGGACTACTCACCTATTCTGACCGTTGCTTCGGGAGACACCATTCAATTGAAAACACTCGACATCCAATGGGGCTACTCCGCATCCGAAGCCGAAGAACGGGAAATCTTTACGTCCCGCGAAAACGAAGAAAAGCTCGCGCACCCGATAATCGGTCCGATTGCAGTCCAAGGAGCCAAGCCCGGCATGGTGCTGGAAGTGCGCACCAATAAGCTGATTCCCGGCTGGTATGGACGCAATTGGGCGGGCGGGCTGCCAGCTTGGCAAAATGGCAAGCTCGGCATTACTGACAGTGAACGGCTGCAAGTGGAATGGAAATTGGATGCCAATAAAATGACTGGCAGCTGTGAACTTGGCGGCCAGCAATTCAACGTAGGTCTATCCCCTTTTCTTGGCTTAATGGCCGTGGCGCCAGCGGAAGCTGGAAGTTTTCCTACAAAGCCTCCTGGTTATTTCGGCGGCAACATCGACTGCAAGGAATTGGTGCCCGGCAGCAGCTTGTTCTTGCCTATTTCTGTAGATGGTGCACTATTTTCACTGGGCGATGGCCATGCTCTTCAGGGAGACGGGGAAAGTTCGGGTACTGCAATTGAATGCCCGATGGACTTGGCCGACATCACTTTGATTCTCCATGAAGACATGAAACTATCCATGCCGCGGGCCAATACCCCAGCAGGATGGATCACGTTCGGATTTGATCGGGACCTTAACGAGGCAGCAGCTGTCGCGCTCTCTGAGATGGTGTCATTCATGGAGCAGCTGTATGGCATCTCCCGGACAGAAGCAACGGCTTTATCGAGTGTTGCAGTCGATCTGCATGTCACGCAAGTGGTCAATGATGTCAAAGGCGTCCATGCAATTTTGCCGCATGCGGTGATCCGATAAACAATATTTATGAAACTTTTGCATGCAATTTCCGTACATAAAGAAAGAGGTGATGGAAATGCACAAGAAAAGATTTTCTATAATAGGAATGATGATGCTGGTGTTCATTTTGTTTCCTGTCCATGCTTTGGCCGTTGACTATTCGATTTCCGAAGTGACGATCGATGCTCAGGTAAATGCAGATGGAACCGTGGAAGTCAGAGAAAATCACACCTACGAATTTGAAGATGATTTTAACGGAATCACACGGGAAATCGTTCCAAAAGAAGGCACATCGATCCAAAATTTCACAGGCTTTGAAAATGATTCAGAACTGGAAGTCGAGCGTGATGGCGACTTGTACCAGATTTTCCGTGGAGGCGACGATGAAACCATCACGATCGAATTGCGCTATGAAATCCTGGATGCCGTCGAAAAGTTCGAAGACGGGGCCGAGTTTTATTGGCCATTCTTTGATGACCGCAATGAAAGTGAGTATGAAGACATGACAATATCCGTGAGTCCTCCCGCTCTATCCGAGGAGACGGACTTTGTCGGCTATGATGAAGCTTATAAAACAGGCACTGTTCAAAACGATGGTACGGTCCTGTTCGAAATGGGCTTAGTACCTGAAGGCACAAACGGAGATATCCGCGTCGTTTTTGACGCAGACCTTTTCCCTGCCCTAACTCAACAAGACGGAACTATCCGGGAAGAGCTGGCTGGCGAAAAGGACCGGCTGGATAATGAAGCGATCGCTTTCGCAGCAAGACAGGATACAGGCAGTTCCATCGGCAACGGACTCATTCCAGCGGCTGGGGCCCTCCTGCTTGCCATGACTGCTTGGGCATGGAACCGCGCACGAAAGACCAAGCAACAGGCAAAACCGGCTGACGGTGCCTTCTTCGTCCCTAAACAGAAGATGAGCATTCCAGCTACCTTGTATTTCACCAAGTCTTCCATCCTGACTCCAGCTGTTACGGCAGCCGCTTTGATGGAACTGGTGCGCAAAAAGAGGATCGAACAGCTGTCAGAAGAGAAATTCCGGCTGATTGACCGCAAAACTGAATTTGATCATGAAGCTGCTTTGATCGAACTGCTTTTCGACAAAGCTGGTGACGGTGAATTTTTTGAAACAAAAGATCTTGAAAATTATACGAAAAATGAATTGAACCATGCGTCCTATAACGAATCCATAACCGCATGGCAGCAGGATGTTGCGGCAGAAGTGAAGCAGCATGAGTTGTATGGCAGGCATCCCCTGCTTCGCTGGACAGTCGGATTTATCGGACTGGCGTTATTTGCCTCAGCTGTCTTTTTCGGAATCATGGACTTGCTTCCATTGATGTTCTTCTCGATGCTGCTTGGCATCTGCTTTGTTGCATTTTGCTTCTACTCGCCGACCACTTACGACGGCCACGTGATCCGCGCAGAATGGAAACAGCTGCGCGCTGCGATGGAAAATTTGGACGAAGCGGAATGGAACCGGTTGACGCAGGACGAAAAAATGCGTGCTTTCGCCTATGTTTTAGGTGCAGATGAAAAATCCAAAAACCACAGTACCCAAAGCTTTACCAATGCCTACAGTGAATCTGCATTTGCAGACTTCGGCGTTTTTTATAACCCAGTCCTGCTGACAGGCATTTTCGTTGCTGCCAATTCCAGTACCACCGCTTCGGCCAGTGGAACAGGCTCTGTTTCTTCCGGCGGAGGTGTTGGAGGCGGCGGTGGCGGATCGGGCGCTTTTTAATCAATACATTAGTAACGGCTGAGATTCTTCTCAGCCGTTTTTGTTTTATCTGCTGCTTCTTAGGGAAGAATAAGGAAGATGTTATTTTTTGTATATGGAGGAAATATTAATGATTACAACAAACGCACCTTTATTGACGAAAGAAGATTTTTCAGTACGAACTGACCTGCCCGAATGGCTGCTGTCGGAATACAAGACTTTTCATGATACCGTAACAGATAAAACCTTCCCTTGCTATTTCGGCATGAGCGGCGAGTTAAAAGGAGAATTGCGCTATGCTTATATCACACAGGATGACTGGACCAATTTGCCGGCAGCCGTCGAATCGTTCCTGACCTTGTTCGATGATCCGAAGCACAAGCGACATGGGCTGTTCGTCTTTGTAGAACCTTTCAAAGAAGAAGGCTCTTTGGAAGCTTACCGCCAGCAATTCTGGGACATTCTTCAATACCTGCACGATGAAGATGAAATGGAGTGGCCAAAAGACGCTCCGCGTGATCCGGACCACTATTTATGGGACTTTACTTTCCAAGGTGAGCCGATTTTCATTTTTGGCAACACGCCTGCCTACAAACAGCGGAAAACGCGTGATCTTGGCAATGCCATGGTTCTCGGCTTTCAGCCGCGCCGAATTTTTGAAGGTTTGAAAGGGACGGAGAAAGGCGGCGTTATGTCGCGCGACAAAGTCCGCCAGCGAGTAGAAGCATGGGACCACCTGCCGACACATCCTGACATCAGCCACTTCGGTGATCCGGAACATAATGAGTGGAAACAATTTTTCATCGGAGACGACAGTGAACCGATCACGGGGAAATGTCCTTTTAACCATAAAGAAATGAAATAATAAACTGGAAAAGAGCCGTACCGAAATTTCATCCGGTACGGCTCTTTTGGGTTTACAGATACGCTAAGCATGGGTAAGGCTATAATGGCGATCACAGTTCTAATAAATCTGACGGCTATTTATTTTTTTGATAATGGAGCGGTTGTTCCCCGCTCGTACAATTGCACTTCCCTACTTACAGTAAATGCCTCATTCTGTTCAAGAGTTAACATATCAAGTAATCTGTTTATGGCTTCCTGGCCAAGATTTGCAAGGCTGTCAGCTGTTCCGACGGATGTTAATCCGAGTGCTGAATGCTGGCCAATTTCCGAGTTGCCGATGCCGATAATGCTAAGCTCTCCGGGAATCTGGTAGCCGGCTTCCCGATAGAAATCCAAAAGCTGAATGGCGATTTCATCGGTGGCCGCTACAATGGCTGTCGGCTTTTTCTTCAAAGCTTGTAAATCTTCAAATGCATTATATAGAGACGCTTTATCTCTATCTGCAATCACTAAACGCTTTTTGCGGATTTTGCTTTTCGCTTCCTGGAGTGCATAAATAAATCCCTGGAAACGCTCTTTATAAGTTGGGTTATTCAAGGGTCCGCCAATCCAGGCGATCTCTTGGTGCTTGCTGCCCAATAAGTGGCTTGCCGCCAGATAACCCGCTTCCACATTATTCAGACCAATTGAATGCTGGCTGTCTGGATAATTGGAATTCAACAAAATGAATGGAATTTTTGACTGACTTAACTTTTTGTAAGCCGCTTCATCTAGCCCAATGGAAGTCAAAATCAACCCATCCGCTTTACTAGCAATCACCGTGTCATATGTTTCAAGTTCGTTTTCCTTCGTTACAAAATGGACATTGACTTGATACCCCTGTTCTTTCGCCATACTGATGATCGATGGAGCAGAGCCAATGAAGATTGGATCGTCTAAAGGTCCTGCAATCAAACTGATTGTGTTTGTGGTTCTGGCTTCTCGAACCGCATCTTCAGGAGTCGTTGCTGAATAGTTTAATTCATTGACTGCGGCCATCACTTTGTCGTACGTATCTTTCTTTACCTGGTCAGGCTTATTCAGAACGCGAGAAACGGTCGTCTGTGAAACACCTGCATGCTTTGCTACGTCAGTTGTTGAAACCATATCCATCACCCTGCTCTCATAGTAGTTTGTTCACCTTCCGGGAACCATTCATATTGATAATTCATTTTAAATTCATTCACTTATTCACTATACCACGACCGCCTCTTATCTACACATTAAAACACGATAATAAAAAATATATTTTAATATTGAATAGCGATTGTTGAAAAATAGAAGGAGTGAATATTATTCATGAATAAAGAATCGTATCTTCAAAGATTTAAAGCGAGTACAATTCAGGAAAATTATCTGCAAAATTTAGCCGAACTCCAGTCTTTGCATATGCAGAATATCCCCTTCGAGAACCTGGATGTTATTCGCAAAACACCAATTTATTTGAACCTTGAAAGTATCTACGAAAAAATCGTTAATCAGCAACGCGGCGGTTATTGCTATGAATTGAATGGCTTGTTCCACTGGCTGTTGGACGAGCTGGGATTTGAAGCAAAACTGATTTCTGCCACGGTTCAAAAACCGGACGGCACCTGGTCCAAATCCGATACCCACGCCGCAATCCTAGTAGAGCTGGATACCCTTTATCTCGTCGATGCGGGGTTTGGCGATTCTACCATCAGCCCGATACCAGTTGGAGGCGAACGCCATACAGACCACAGCGGCACTTACCGCGTTCAACAAGTCGACGACGTTTATTATGACTTGATCAGAGAAAATGATGAAACAGAGAAAGTGCTGTACCGGTTTTCAACTGAAGAAAAGCAGCTCGCCGATTTCCATGAAGGCTGCATTTTTAACCAGGTATCAAAAGACTCTCCTTTTACTCATGATGATTTGGTGACACGGGCAACGGCACAAGGCCGCATTACCCTTTCCGGCAGCCAGCTGACGCGCTCGGAAAATGGCCACAAAGAAAAAACGGAACTGTCTGCGGAAGAAAAGAAACAAGTACTGAAAGATGAATTTGGCATCGATCAAGATGCACTCGAAGAACAGATGCACTAACTTGAAATCCAGTCATTACTAAGCCCCCTCGCTTTCGAAAAACGAGGGGGCTTAATTAATTTTATTCGAAAGCTTCCGGATAAACAGTTTCAGCCACTAATTCAACAGCATCTCCGATTCTCGGTCCCGGCCGTGAAGTAATATCCGAATCCAGGAAAAAGATCTGATCGTTCTGGATAGCATCAATATCATTCCAGCCTTCACGAGCCTTAATTTCATCAATTGGATCTTCAACATAGGAAACGGTTGTGGCAATGATTTTCGGATTCCGCTCGATGACTTCTTCCTCAGAAATCTGCGGCCATCCTTCAAGATCGCCGAAAAGGTTTTCAACTTGGGCATGATCCAGGATTTCCTGCTGGAAAGTATTCTTGCCAGTGGTATAGATTTCCGGGGAAGGGCTAATTTCAAAGTACAGCTCTTTTTTCTCTTCAACCGATGCCACTTTTTCCTGCACTTCTTCAATTTGCTGCTGAATCGAACGGATCAGCTCATCGCCTTTATCTTCAAGGCCCATTACCGTAGAGATTTGCTCAATATCGCCATAGACATCTTCAAATGATTCGGCTGACTCAATAACAAACACTTGGATTCCTGCCGCTTCAAGATCTTCAAAACCGGTTGGCCCTCCAGTCGAATAGCCGATAACAACATCCGGATCCAATTCGATAATGCGTTCTGCATTAAACGCCACAGAATCGGAGACACGCTCTACGTCCGCTGCTTCAGCCGGGTAATTATCGTAGTCCGTAACACCGACCAGTTTATCTCCTGCCCCAATTTCATACAAAATCTCGGTATTGCTCGGAATCAAAGACACGATCGTTTCCGGTACTTCTTCGAAAGTCAGTTCTTTATCCAAGTCATCGGTTACTGTATATTCTGTTTGTTCCTTAGGCTCTGCTGCCGTTTCAGATTCGGGTGTTTCGGCTGTGTCGGACTGGCAGGCTCCTAGAGCTAAAGCCATTGTACCGATGGATAGGAACTTAAATAGGTTAGTTTTCATTCGTTGTTGGCCACTTCTTTCTGTTTAGGTCTTGTTGGATAGGACTTGCTGACAAAAGGGATTTCTTCCACGCCGTGATACTGGTTGACATATACCGCCATTGTGAACAGCACATTCGCTAAAAGGTTGGCATAGTCAAAAAGAAGCTCGGGCACTTCCCGCTCCAGGCTGACTTTGTGCAAGGCGCGCACGGATTTTTTCGCTTCGCTCCGGCATACATGCAGCACACAGGCGGCTTGTGTACCTTGCGGCAAGACAAAATTGCCAATCTTGTCTTTGGTAAAATTTACATAATAATCATACATGTCACTTAATACGAGTAAATCTTCTTCTCTGATGGCAAGCTTGCCGCGTACCGATCCATTCAAGTGGTAGGCCATAGGCTGGAGAATCTGCAAATCCCGCTGGACTGCTTTTACATCTGTAGTCAATGACAGCGCCTCTCCAATACGGGTCGTCAAAGAATCGGTCCTGATTTCAAAATCCACTGTTGAAGCTGATTCACGCATGAATGGATAACACAGAAAACGCATGTCTTTTTTCATCTTTTCACCTCACTTCTGTTTGGTGAACACCGCTGCATTGAACGCTCCCGCAAAACAGCAAAAAGCCGCCCTCAAAAAAGGGCGGCGCCATAGCTATTCAGAGACATACTCCAGCAGTCAAAAATAGACATTGTGCCGTATGATCCCCTTATCTTCCGAAGAGTAAAAATACGTTCAAAAAAAAGGTAGGTCTCCTGGCTTGTGCATCGCTTTACTCTAAGAACCTTCCCGTCCAGATCATTAAGATCATCTCGACAGTGGCATTTTCTTATTTCATACGCACTTACAGTTGCGGAAACAGCCCCGGAATTTAACCGGGTTCCCTGTTATGCTGATCGATCAGCACCTTTTTTCTGCATGATTATTCACTTATTTTCAGTGTAGCATATTCCCAGCGACAAAAGACATACGCAACCTAAACTATTAGCGTAGAATTTTCCTTTTATAAAAAAGCTGTGTTGGCCTATTCCTGATTTGTCAACAGCTTCACTTTTCTTGGTTCGGCAAAAACGATTCGTTTATGCCATCTCAGATAAGGCGCGTGCTCTGGCGATACCGGCACTTTCATATTTTTCCGCAGTCTGTATTCCGGATAGTCTTCTTCCATGATCCGGCTGGAAATATGCAGCCGCCCGCCGCCCGTAAAGGCGATCAATCCTGCTGAATAAAGCGCTGCGTGATTGGCACAAAGCAAAACTCCGTTAAAAGGATCCAGCCTTTCGGTATCTGAACTGTCTTTCCACGGTTTGGCGTAGCTTGCTTTTAATACGTCGCTGATCGCAATTCCACAAAGCGGACACTCATTGTTCCACAAAGGCATTAAACTTTCGCGAAATTGCTCTTTACCTCTGCGTATTTTTGTTTTGATTTCCAATTCAGCTTCGGCAATCAATCCAAGCAGCGGATTGTGTTCGGTTTTTTTGATAACTTCCATTGCCAGCTCGAGCTGTTCCATTTCCAAGGTGAAAATATTCAGCGAGCTGATGAGTTCCAAAATTTTCATCGCCAGTTCTTCGTTACATGGATACAAATATCCTGAATTGCCGCTGGCATCTTCCTGGAAGGCTGCGTACTTTACCGGCAAAAGCGGCTGGATATCATTAAAATACTCTTTGACTGACAACGGATTTTCAAGCTCCCGGTATTCAGTGCGCGCAATATAGGCATCCTCGCTTTCTTGAGACTGCTCATCTGCACTTTTTGGTTTCGTTCCTTTGGTGCAATCTTTCCGCACTCGGCTAATGGCTACAACATACCCTTTAACGTAATGAAATACAATGTCGCCTTTTTTCAGTTCCTGCATCCGGTTCCACGAATGCGGCACCATGCCTGACTTGTCGATTTGTGGCGTCCAAAGAACCCCGGCATTTCGTTCTTCCTGATAGGTCTCTCCTTGCATAACAATAAAACTATTCATGACTTGCCTCCTAGTAATGGTGATGCTCAAATCCATTCGATCTTATGTAGTAGAGCAGATTATTCGAATTTAAACGTTTATCCTTAGTTTAACCCAAAGCAAAAACTTTTGCCGGGGAAAAAGAAAAGCGCAAGCGCCCGTGTAGCTCTGACGGGCATAAGACAGACTAGCGAAGTGGCGTGTTTTCAGCCGCACAGCTGGGTTGGCTTATGATCCAAAGAGCTGGGCGCTGGAGTGAGTCTAGACATAAAGAAAAGCGGCGGCAGCATCATACCTCCTCAAGCCGCTCTGCTTTTCTCGGCGCTGTTGCCTTATACCAGTGATAACAAAGGATAATGATGACACTTAACTCAATCAGATCGCCTCCATAATACATGACCATGCCTCCTGTTTCCGCCTCTTTGCGGGAAACACCTGCAGGCGGATTGGCATAGATGATTTTTGAGAGGATTTTATGCGCTGATACAGACAGAACGAGAACAATCGAACGAAAGAGATAGCTCAGGCGGTGAGCAGTAATATCAACATAAATAATTGATGCGGTAAACAGATAGCCCGCTAAAAATATATGGATATGGACGATGCCGTAAACGATCAATGACTGATGCATCCATTCAAACAAATTGGTCAGATACAGCATGTACATCCCACCGATGTTGAGAATAAATGCAGCCACTGGATTGCTTAAAATTCGGATGGTCCGGCTCTTTAACAGGGATGAAATTTTTCTCGCTGCTGAAACTGGCAGCGATCTCAACAGCAACGTCATAGGCATCGCGAACAGCAGGAGCAACGGTGTCAGCATGCCCAATAGCAAATGCGTCCACATATGGCCGACGAAGCTTGTCCGGGCGAAATCGGCCAATGGCCCTGTGACGCTTATTGCGATAGTGAATAGACCGAGGCTCCATAAAAAGAGACGATGCAGCGGCCATGCTTTAAACCGCAGGCTCGTTAATGCTGCAGCCAGCGGATATAAAAGAAAGGCAAGAAAAAGTGAAATGACAGCAACTGCCTCCAGGCTTGCTATTTCTGATTGCAAATAATGCTCCATTTGAATTTCCCCCTTTCTCTGAATCCGCCGTCTTCACTGCCCACCCTTTTCTTATTCTGTACCCAATTAAGCTAAATGCCATGTATAACTTTAAATTTCAAAAAAAAACATCCACTTTAATGAAAAGCGGATGTCTTACTGTAGTAATTTTTTTAAAATCATGCTTCAATGGATTCGCGTGCACCTGCAATTCCAAAAGCCGAAACTCGATTTTTTCCGTTTCGTTTGGAATGGTATAAAGACTGGTCCGCTTCGCCAATCAGCTGCTCGAGTGGTTTGTGGTACGAGTCCAAGCTGATTCCCATTGATACGGTCAGTTTACCGCCAGGCTGAAGTTGCTCCCCATCAAAATGGTGCTGCTCGATTCCAATGCGCACTTTTTCAGCAATCGCCAGCGCTTCATGATCATCAAAAGGATCCGTAATACAGAAAATAAACTCCTCACCGCCATAACGCGCCACGTAATCTTTATTGCGGGTATTGTCACGCAGCAATTGGCCGATTGACCGAAGAACTGCATCTCCTTTTTGATGTCCGTGGGTATCGTTATAGGATTTAAAATAATCCACATCGAGCATGACGATGGCCACGGGTACTTGCTGCGCAACCAAAGTCTGGACCTTGCTTCTGAAATAGCGCATATTGGGCAGTTGCGTCAAATGATCCTGATTCGAGAAAAATTCCAATTCTTTTCGAACCAATATGTGATGATTTTCGCCATTAGCGATCAACCCCATTGCCAAAACGGCAATTCCTGCAAAGACCATCATGGAGAAGATGATTACAAACGTTGCAGGGGTAGTAGCCCACATCCAGATAGACTTCAATAGTTCAAAAACCAGCAAGCCCACCATCATTCTTCTAATATTTAAGATGGCGAAAAACTTATTGACTGTTTTTTTATCCCGGAACAAACTGCCGATAATGACCGGCAACACCACTGACTGCAGTATTCCCTCAATAACGGTTGGCCCGCCGAAAGAAAAGCGGTAAAACGAAGGAAAAATCGCAGACAAGATCCCTACACGCCACCCTCCAATATAGGAAATGAAATACAATGGAACTTCACGGAGATCCAGCCTCATTCCTTGATAGAAATAAGGATTATACATAACGGAAAAGGTCAAAAAACTGATAAACAATATACTTAACCCCAACAACAGCTTTGATTCAGCCAGATCAGGAAACAGCACTTCTTTTGTCTTTAAAGCTAAATACAATAAAGCAATGATCAAAGCCATGTTTTCAAGAAAGAAAAAAAGTAATGAATTCATTGATACATCTCCTAAAAAAAACTTCCTTTCTTAGTTTACATTTTTCATGACTAAAAATACAGATAAACTACAGTATTAACCATTTTTTAGTATTTAATACTTTAATAAAACACTTGAACCAGCCACCACTTCCGTTCGCCTCGAATATTTTCTTTATTTTTTCATCCTTCACATCAATTTCGACATATACAACTCGTTGACATACTTACCGTCTATCAATAGGGAATCCCGCTTTATTCCCTCCACTTCAAATCCCATTTTTATATAAAGGGCAATCGCGGCTTCATTGTGCTCCAGTACAGTCAATTCAATGCGGTGAAGTTTCTTCTCTGTTGCCCATTTTTCTAAAGCCATAAAAAGCTTGGTTCCTATTCCTTTTCCGCGTACTCCCTGCCGGATGCCCACAGCGACATAGACGGAATGCTGTTTCCGATTGATTTCTTCATTTATCGCGAACAGATAGCCTTTTAACTCCATCTCTTCTTCCGCGACTATAACAATTGATTTTTGATCCATCGCAACAAGCCGTTTTTGCAGCTGCTCGGACGTAGTTTTTCGTTCGCCTGGCTCAAACAGCATATAGTTCGATTCTTCCACATGTTTCATAAGCTCAGCCAATTGTTCGGCATCCGCTGGAACTGCTTTTCTGATGATCATGGCCATCCTCCTGAGTTCTTTATATTTATTAGACAATTTCCGGTCTGGCTGTTCCCTCTTTCCCGGATTTTCTGACAAACAATCCCGTGTAGACCATAAGCGTCCCTATCATCAGTAGCACGCCGATATAAACGGACATCATTGTAGGTATTAGAAAGGCGCCAATAATAATGGTCGAACGCGCCAGCAGATCCGCTCCGCTAAATGAAAAGTTGGAGAACGCGGAATACGAGCCGCGTTTATCTTCCGGAATCATATTTGCCATTTCTGCATTACGGACCGGTGAATAAACTAATTCACCGATGGTACCGATAAAATTAAACAAGATCAATACGTACCAGCTGTTCGCTGACGTAATGGTAATATAGCCTACACTATAAAGCAACAATCCAGTCAGCAGAACGTGCTGCTTGGAAAAGCGGTCCGTAAATTTGTTGACCACAAATGTCAAACAAACGACCAGCAGCATGTTTTGGATATTCAACAAGCTCAACATCCGAACTCCTGCAACGTCGAAATCAGCGATCGTGAAAGTTTCAAAGCTTTCGGCCAGCCTGACTCCGATATAGCTGTTTAATGAAAATTCAGCTGAAAAGATGAACATGGAGCCGATCACCACTTTAACAAATGGGCGATCCTGGAAAGCAACTTTATAATTTTGCAGCAAATCAATCAACACGTTGTTATGCTGTTTTTTCAAGCTTTGGACGCGTTCATCCTTGAGCCAGATCTGGTAGGCAATCGGCAGACTGGCAGATGTTGCAGTCAAAAGCACAAACAGCTCGATCTGATGATTAAGATACAGTAATCCACCCAGCGCTGCACCGATTGCCATCGACAAATTGATCATCCAGTAATCGATGGCGTATATCGCTTTGCGGTTTTCAGGTGTCGTTGAATCGATGATGATGGCATGCATCGCAGGCCGGCCAAGGCTGCTGGTAACGATAAAGATGACATAAGCAGCTGCAAAGAGGCCGATCCATTTGTCATCCGGCAGCAAGCTGAGCGCCATCAAGAGGAACATGACTGCGCTGAGTGACGAAGTCAAAACCAGCACCTTTTTACGCGGGAAGCGATCGGAAATATACCCGCCAATCAAGTTGACAAAAAAACCGATAAAGACCGTAATGATCAAAAAGGACCCTGCCCATACTTTACTCATTTCCTGTGCAAAAAACAGAGCCATGAACGGCATGACAGCTGAAGTAACAGCTCGGTTAAAGAAAGAAGTGATTAAACGCACTTTAATATTCTGTGGATAGTCTTTCCATTTCATCTTGTCAGCCCCCCTTGTCTTATGTATATTAAACTAGACGAAAGATGCTAAAAATAGACATTTTATATATTCTTGTCCACTTTTAGGAGGAGACTGCATGGAAAATACTCTTTTGGCCTTGTGGCAAGCTGTGCCATCCGGCTATGTCAAACAAACTCAACTGGCAGATCTGCTTGATCTGAGCAGCAAGCAGACGACACGCCTTTTGCGCAAATGGGCTAACGAAGGCTGGTTCACTTTCACGTCGGGCCGCGGCAGAGGTAATCCTTCTCATCTAAATTGGCTTAAAAATGTGGAAGAGGCATACGAACAGCAGCTCTCTCAACTGATTGAAGAACAGTCGATTGAAACCGCCGGAAAATATCTTTTGTTCGACTGGTCGCCCGAAATTAAGCAGCGTTTGATGCATAAATTCAGGTCTAATTTCGGCTATATCCAAAACGGCACAAGTGACGGCGACAAATTGATTATTCCCAGAAAGTATCCGTTATTGACCCTTCATCCGCTCCATGCAGCAGATGTCCATAGCGCCAATATGGTTGCAACAGTTTATAACCGGTTAGTGTCGGTCGATGAACGCGGCCACGTTTCTCCTGAATTGGCGCATAGTTGGGATTTGACTCCCACCTGCCTTCGCCTCTATCTTCGGAAAAGAGTTCATTTTCACGATGGATCATTTCTGGCTGTGGAAGATGTGGTGGACTGTCTGGAACGGCTGCGGACGGATGCTTCATATGTGGATTTATGGAAGCCAATCACCGCCATTAAAGCCATTTCCCCGTATGCCCTTGAAATCTCTTTTCCCGGCGGCTGCAGCTATTGCCTGCAAATGCTTGGCATGATCAATGCCAGCATCTACAAGGGAACTGCTTTAGATCCTATTGGTTCCGGCAGTTTTTTTGTCGAGGAAAACCACGAATTGAAAACCACATTAATGGCTTTTGAGGATTATTTTCAGGAGCGGCCATTGCTTGACTCCGTGCAGTTTATCCAAGTGCCTGAAGACTTTGACTTTGCATATCGAACTTCGGCAAATGATAGGAGCGAAGATACCTTTCAAGTCGAAAGCGATTCCGGTTTTGGCGTAGTTATTATGAATGCATTTCGCGACTCTCCCATAAACCAAAAAGAAGTACGTGATTATGTCCATTACGCGATTGCCAAACATCGCCATACAATCGGCCAGTTTCATCCGCGGGCAATGCCCAACCACCAAAGCTGCCTGATCGGTCAGGAACAGGCATACTCACTGCCATTTACCAAAAAACCTGTTCTCAAAAAGCCTTTGATTATCAAAGCGGCAAATTACACAAATGGTTCAACCCGTTGGCTGAAAAAAGCTCTCGAAAGTGAAGGAATTCCTGTCGAGATCGTCTGGCTATCTTTTCGGGACAAAATGCTCGACACAAAAGATGATCAGACAGCCGACCTTTTTGTTCACGGTGAAGTGTTTGAAATGAACCAGAACTTTTCATTTTTTTACTTTCTTTCAAATGGCTATTCGCCACTAGCCCCCATCATGAAATCCCAGGCCATGTTCAGCAATTACATGCAGCAGTATTCAGATATGCCTTTTGAACAGTGGACAGCACTAAATTTGAAAATTGAACGGCAGCTTATTGAGTCGTCTCTTATGATTCCGCTGTATTATGAAAAACGGCAAATTCCTTTTTCCGTGGATTTGATGAATATCTCCATTAGCCATTTTGGCTATGTCGACTTTTCGAAGTTATGGATTCGCCCAATCATTGGCGGCTAATATAAAAAAGATGGGGAGCTGCACCATGTGCAGCTCCCCATCTTTTTATTTGCTTTAGCGGACTTACAGAGAGTGTAGATTAGTGGAAAATATCAAGTATAAGCTCAATGTCAGCACGTTGAACAGCACAAGGTTAAACTTCAGATCACCTTTTGCGCCAATCAATGCGGCCACAATTCCTGCTCCGCTCAGAAAACAGGGAAAGTGAAGATGAAAACTCAATAACAGCTCGAGTGGTGTGTGGAACCAATGAATGGCTGCCAAAGTCAACGGCAGCATGGTCAACAGCAGGAGCCCTGCCGAGATGCATGCAAAACATTTCTTATACATAAGTACACCACCTTATCCTGTTCTTTGGCGCAATCGGTGACATTCAAACAGAAAGGCAGTCCAATAATGCTGCAACTCTAACAATCAACCGCCTTTAAAGCTGCTGCAATGCGGTTGGCAAAGGCTCCAGGAAGTTCACGGGTTTCCAAGTATAAACAATAGACATTGGGATCCATCACAAGACGCTGCATATAATTGGTGGGCAACGCTTGGGGGTGATTGAGCAAAGTAGATAAAAAGACAGGCAGCTCAGACGGCAACAGCAAAATTTCTGCTTTGTTAATCATTAGACCTGGCTGTTGCATTGCTTGGAATGTGATATCGCAATCCATCTTGAACATAAATTTGGTTTCATCGGTTTGGATGGTCAGCTTTCGAAGCTTTTTTACCAACAAGAGATTTCCAGTTGCTTTTACTTCTGCCTCCAGCGCTTTTTCCAGAATCGCTGCCGTCTCTTTTATCGGATCTGCTATAATCATTTTCTTCATCCCTTCAAAAATCCTTATCAGACAAAAAAACAAAATATTATCATACCTGAAAATTCTAAAATGATTGTTTTTAGTGAATAAAAAGTCTTAAAACCTATTTTTATTACTTTTAAATTGAAATTACGCACTTTAAGTAACACTATAAGACTACCTTTTATTATACAACTTGTAAATAGATATATATTTATTTATTAAATTTTTTGCATTTTAAATGTTTGTTCGAGTCAAAATATATGTGTTTTCGCAACTTTCTTCTATCTTTATATACCTTTTGTTAAAAGTATATTTTTAAAGAATGTTTATACAGATAACAAAATTGGCGATTAAGCAGCCGATCTCTAAATATATAATTATTCACATAAAACAATAAGTCCCGGCCATGTTGCCGTTATTTTTTGTTAATCTTTTCTTTCAAAAAAAAAGAACCCTTTACGGATTCTTAAGCGATATGTTGAGCTTTTCAAGCAAGTCTTTAAATGCCGGGCGTTCATTTCCAACACGTCCGACTATGGATTTTGCAGTGATCAATGAATTTAACACGGCTTCTTCCACAGCTTCCCCTGCAGCACGGAAAGCCTCGTCCATATCTTCTTCGTGGATGGTTTCAATTGTCAGGCATTTTGGCGGTTTGGCATGCGGGATTTTATTGGCCGTTGTAAAACCGAGAACAATTTCACCGCTGCCATTGGTGATTATAGAGCCAGTCCGGGAAAGACCTGTGACTGCCCGTTTCAATATACGGTGCAATTGCCGCTCGGACAACGGAAGATCCGTGGCTAAAATGACCATGACAGAACCTTTGTCTTCTTCCTTATGAGATTGCTGAATGTGTTTTTTCAACACTTTGCCGATTGGATTGCCGCTGACCATTAAATCGCTGAGCATTCCGAAATTCGACAGCACCAGCACACCGACTGTATATGTGCCGTGCCCGAGCTCCACAAGGCGAGAAGCAGAGCCGATTCCGCCTTTTAGCGAATAGCACAGCATTCCCGTTCCCGCTCCAACTGCACCTTCTTCAAACTCCACACTGGTATGGTCCAGCGCATGGCGTACATGTTCTTCTTTAACAAAGCGGCGGCGAACATCGTTCAGAAACATGTCGTTGCATTCACCGACGATCGGGTTTACTGTGCCGGTCGTGTTGCCGATATCGGAATTTTTCTCCAGCATATAGTCAATGACGGCATTGGCAGCGGTTCCGACGTTCAATGTGTTTGTTAGAACTATCGGGGTTTCCAGCGTACCAAGTTCCGCCAATTGTATGGTTCCCATCGTTTTCCCAAAACCGTTGATGACGTGGCTCGAAGCAATCAGTTTGTCGTGAAAGACATCCCCCTGATGCGGCAAAATGGCTGTCACCCCAGTCTGCATATGGCCATCACTCAATGTAACATGGCCTACCGTAACGCCTGCTACATCTGTTATGGCGTTTAAGGATCCCGGCTCTATGCTGCCAACTTTCACGCCATAATCCCGAATTCGTTTTTGATTGTGCAAACTCTCACCTCTTTTTTTATAGTTATGTAAACAGAATGCAAAAAACTCGCTGACAGTGAACCCCTGCAGAGTTCGAATCATCTTATCCAGCCCTGCGGTTACGCTCAAATAGAACGGAGCACAGAATTTGGTTGTTCTACATCACTGCTTCATCCCGATCACTCAATGTAATATAAAACGGGAAGAAAATAATAAGCAACAAGCCAATAATCCCGCTCACATAGCCTAAAGCCATTAAAAATCCTCCATTTTTAAAAGAAACATATTGTTTTGTATGGCAGTTGGCACATTGTTTTCCATATTTAGAAAACCCCAGTTTCCATACATCCTTGGTTGACCATTTAGAATGGCAATTCGTGCAGGATGCCATCAAAACTCTCCTTTCATTTATACTATATACATTGAATTTTTGAAATATCATTTTACTAACCGCTTCGGCTGCTTTGGACGCATTGGCGCTAAGGATACTCCCGGGCATGTTTAGTTCTTTACGTTTTAATCCCGCGTAAGTTTCGATTAATAATCTTCAGTTAGGGTCTGGTGGGCATAAAAAGTTCTATCCAAACGCTGAAAAAATGCCGTCACACTTTTTAATTCCTCCATTTTTAAAGACCGTTAACTCATGAAAGAATTAGCGGTCTTTAAAAATGGTTTGACTTAGTTTACTGAAGGAGACAGCCCATACATAACCTTTCTCGTTATTGCAGTCTCGTGTTATCAGATTCGGATACTTCCTCTAAGATCATGCTGGCATTGTCGTCTGTACGGTCTCTTACGGCAATATCACCCAACGAAACGATGCCAATCAACTGATCATTTTGCACAATCGGAAGTCGCCGAATTTGATGTTTGGACATTATCTCAGCAGCGTCTTTAATGGACATATCAGTTGTTCCGGTAACTAAGTGTGACGTTAGAATCTGAGACACAGGTCGATCCAATGAAACTTGAGCAGCGATTCCCCGGATGACGATGTCGCGGTCTGTAACAATTCCAAGCAACCGCTCGCCGTCGCTGATTGGAATGGATCCAACATCAAGTTCCATCATCTTGGATGCCAGCTCCCGAATAGTGATATCCGGCTTACAGGTCGTTACATCGGTAGTCATGATGTCTGTAATTTTCATGAATCGTTCCTCCTCTGGATATTTTCAGCTTTTGCTCACCAAATGGTTCCTTCCATTGACTGGAGAGATTTGTCAGTTCCCCTCTACTGAACCTCCTTTCTTCTTTTCTTTTACTATTCCTTATCCATTTCATTAAAAAATAAAACGTCTGCTTTTTAAAAATCAACGAACATTAAATTCCCGGATTTTGTGGTTTCTCTCCAGCAGCAATAAAAACGTCAGACATCCGATTTTTCTTAAACACCATTTTGCATCCGTGATAAAATATAACTGAACACTCATTCTGTCAGAAATGCCGGTTGATCCATGCATTAGCCCATTTGTAATATCCAACCATTTAAAGGGGGCAGTTGTTATCGAATATTTACCTGTTTGGATGGAATTTATCGTTCTTCTTATCGTCAACTTAGCAGTTGGAGCTGCCGGCTTTATTCCGAGTGTCTTGGTGACCGCAGTCAATATCCAGTCGTTTGGCCTCCAAGGCGGTGCAGTATTAACATTTACCGGTGAAATTTTTGGCGCCTTACTGGGATTTTATTTGTATCGCTTTGGATTTTCCAAAGCCAATCCGAAATGGCTGCGCCACCCGTTTTGGCAAAAGTTCCAGCATCAATCGAATAAACGCGTGTTCAGCCTGGTAATCCTTTTTCGGCTGCTTCCCTTTATGCCATCCGGTTTTGTTACGGCAGGTGCGGCACTCACAAAGATAAACGCCAAACTGTTCTGGCTCGCCAGCACAATCGGCAAAGTTCCTGCAGTGATTTTAGAGCTCGCTGCCGTTTATGGAATTACGCAAGTGGTCCCGACAAACGTCCAATATCTTCTATTTGCTGCCGTTTTTATTGTTTCCATAGCCATTTGGCAATTGGATCGCCTAAAGAATTCCAAACAGCACAAAACCCCTCCATCGACAGATTGAGGGGTTTTGCGTTTTTCAATAAACTTTGTCGCCATTAAAGATCGAATTTTTAACGATAACGTAATCCACGTTGCGGATTGCAAGCAGCTTGTCTCCTCCAGCATAGGAAATCGCGGATTGAAGATCTTGTTCCATTTCCCCCAAAGTGTCTTTTAACGACCCTTTGTATTCCACGAACATTTTCTTGCCTTCAACGTTTTTCTTCTCGCCTTTTTGGAATTCCGATGCTGAACCAAAATATTCTTTCAGCAATTTGCCATCCTGATTGATGGTTTGGCCCGGTGATTCTTCGTGTCCAGCAAAAAGAGAACCTATCATGACCATTGATGCCCCGAAACGAACCGACTTGGCAATATCGCCATGTGTGCGAATGCCGCCGTCTGCAATGATCGGCTTGCTTGCCGCTTTTGCACACCAGCGCAGTGCCGCCAATTGCCAGCCTCCTGTGCCAAAGCCGGTCTTTATTTTGGTGATGCACACTTTCCCTGGTCCAATGCCTACTTTTGTGGCATCCGCTCCAGCGTGCTCCAATTCCCGTACTGCTTCGGGCGTACCGACATTTCCGGCAATCAGGAAACTGTTCGGAAGCAATTTCTTGATATGCTGTATCATGTTGATCACCGCATTGGAATGGCCATGAGCCACATCGATCGTGATGTATTCCGGCGTGATTTTTTCATCAGCCAATAGCTGGACAAATTCGTATTCTTCCGGTTTTACGCCGACGCTGATGGACGCATAAAGGCCCCGCTGCTGCATGTCTTTTGCAAACGCCAATCGTTTTTGGGGTTCGAAGCGATGCATAATATAAAAATAATTATTTTCAGCCAGAAATTTGGCAATTTTCTCATCTACGATGGTCTGCATATTTGCAGGTACAACTGGCAATTGAAATTTCCGTCCGCCAAACTCAATCGACGTATCACATTCTGAACGGCTGTCTACCACCGCTTTTGCAGGAACCAACTGAATATCTTCGTAATCAAATACATTTTCCATAAATTACACCCCTATACACGAATGATATATCTATATATCTTATTAATTGTTCGTCCATATGATAATGTACTTTATTTTACAAAGGATGTCAAAGCCCAAAGTTACTTTAATAGCATGGCTGCTTTGTCAAAATCCAGTCTCCGTTTTTTTTATAAGCCTTTTCAGCCTCGGTATATATAAAATCAGAAAAACAGACCTGCCCAAACTGAACAGGATGAACGCCAGCCAAACTCCGTGGTTTTGCAGAAGCGGCACCCCCGCCCAAAGCGCAAGCAAAAAAACACCTAACGCCAATAGCATTGAATTCCGGATCGGCGCCGTTTCAGTTGCCCCCGTAAATACGCCATACAAAACGATGCCGAAACTTGAAACTAAAGGAAACAGCAACAGCCAGTCCCCATAGAGTCCGCCCAGTTCAATGACTTCAGGAATAGCCGTAAAAAAGGAAAAGATCTTAGTGTTGAAAAGCCAATAAAGTGCAGTCAGGATCAGTGACGAAAAGAAAGCCCATTGAAAAGACAACTTTAGATTTTTTTTGAAAAGTACGGGATTTTTTGAACCGATCGCCTTGCCGGAAAGAATGCTGGAAGCGTTGGAAAGGCCGTCATAAAAATAGGCCATCAAGTAGTGAATTTGCAGCAGTACTGCATTCGCCGCCAAGGTCTCCGTTCCAAAAGCCGCACTTTTATAGGTGAACAAATTAAAGACAGCAAGCAGGCAGATGGTGCGGATAAACAAATCCTGATTGACAGCCATCATTTTACGGACAGATGAACCGTCGGCAACCATCTTGAGTGAAGGCAGCTGGAAGCGGTAAGCTGTGCCGCGCCAGACAATCAGCAAGCCGATCAGGCAGGCTGCCACTTCAGCTATCAGCGTGGCGGATGCAACTCCAGAAACTCCCCATCCAAATCCAAAAACAAAAAGCACATCCAGCCCGATATTCAGCAGGTTCATCAATACTTGGATCATCACGGAAATTTTAATGCGGGACATGCCGATCAGCCAGCCCATAATGACATAGTTGACCAATGTAAACGGCACACCCCAAATACGGATGCCAAAATAATCGGAAGCCAGCGCAGCGACGTCTTCGGCAGGGTTAAGCAAACTTAACGCCGCGTATTCAATCGGTTTTTGCAACACCCAAAAACCAATTCCCACAGCGAGCGCGATGATCAGCGGGCGGATGAATGCAAGTGTCCCAAGCAACTGGTCATTTGCGCCATGAGCCTGCGCTGTAAAACCTGACGTGCCAATGCGCAGGAAGCCAAACAGCCAGTAAAGTGTATTAAAGATGACCGTGCCGATTGCCACACCGCCAATATAAGCAGGATTCGGCAATTGCCCTACGACTGCTGTATCTACAGCCCCCAGTAAAGGAGTCGTTACAGTAGAAATGGTCAAGGGAATGGCCAAGGCCAGGTATGTACGATGATTCATCGGGAAGCTCCTAACCTTGCTATATTTTGAACTCAAGAATCCAGTTTTTACCCATCGCTCTGTCCGTTTTGGGCAGGTCTCCCGCAAAAAGCCTGGCAAAGTGCGCCTGACATCCTGCTTGCTGAGAGTGGATTTGATTTGCAGGATATCAGCAGGCGCAAATCATGGGTTTAACTTATATAGATGATTTTAATCTAATTTTATAATGAACTGCTTACCATTCAAAGTTTCTATAATTAGAACATGGACACCAATTCCTTTGTATATGGATGGCGATCGTGCGAAAAGATTTCCGCACTGCCAAAACCATCCACCATGCGCCCATCCTTCATAACAAGCAGCTGTTGACTTAGTGAAGCAACAGCCGCTAAGTCGTGGGAAATGAAAATGTAGGAAAGTGAGAATTGCTGGCGAAGATTGTCCAGCAATTTTAAAATCGAAGCTTGGGATAGCACGTCGAGGCTCGAAGTGGGTTCATCCAGTATCATGATTTCGGGTTCGATGCTAATGGCACGGCTGATGGTGACTCGCTGCTGCTGCCCCCCGCTCAGTTCATGCGGATACCGATCTCCTAGGCAAGCTGGAAGTTCAACTGCTTCCAACAGCTGCCCAACATAGTTTTCTTTGCTCGTGTAACTGAAATGCTGCAGCTCTTTTTGGCCGCCAAACTGCAAATAAGGATCCATCAAAGAATCCCGTATTTTCAGTTTAGGATTCAAAGAAGCAGATGGATTCTGGAAAACGGCTTGCATCTGCTTCCTGAAAGGTTTGAAGTTTTTTTTCGTTAAATTTTGAACCGGTTCACCATTAATTGAAATTTCCCCGGCATCTATAGGTTCCAATTGAAGCAAACATCTGGCCAGCGTGCTTTTTCCGCAGCCACTTTCACCAATAATGCCAAGACATTCACCTTTTTCGAGAGAAAACGACACATTATCGAGTACCTTTAAACCATTTGAATAGGTTTTATCTACATGGCTGATTTTCATTAATTCCATTATTTATCTCCCATACTATAAGTTTGACGTTTGCTTAAGAATCGGAACCGCTTCAATCAGCGATCGGGTATACGTGTGTTCAGGGCATGCCAAAATTTGCGCTTGTTCTCCTTGTTCAACAATGTGTCCTTCTTTCATCACCAGAATGTTGTCCGCATAGTTGGCAGCATGACGAAGATCGTGTGTTATGTACAGAATGGCACAGCCTGATTCTTCTTTTAACTTTGCCAGCAATTGCAGTATGCGAAAAGAGGAAATGCTGTCCAAAGCCGTGGTCGGCTCATCGGCAATCACCAAATCAGGCTTCATCAGCAAAGCGAGCGCAATCGCCGCACGCTGGAGCTGTCCACCGCTCAACTGGAAGGGGTAACGGGTCGAAAGCTCGGCTGCGAGGCCGACAGATAGGAGAGCCTGTTGTGTGTTCTCTATTCTCTGAGATTTCTTCATGCTTAAATGAGTCCGCTGGTATTCATCAAAATGTTTGCCGATCGTTAAGAACGGTGTAAAAGAGCTTTGATAATCCTGAAAAATATAGGCAATCCCTTTGCCTCGTATTTCCCTCATTTTTTTTGATGGCATTTCAAGTATGTCATTGCCGTTAAAACGGACCATACCGCCCGCTGATAAGTTCGGCTTCAGCAACCCGCCGATCGCGGAAGCGGCCATGCTTTTTCCGCTTCCGCTTTGCCCGACAACTGCCAGCCATTCACCTCGCTGAACTTCGAATGAAATCCCTTTGACGAAGGGCTGGCTTTTCGTTCCAACGGTCAGCTTTTTAACTTCCAATACACTCATGACTGCACTTCCTTTTTCACATCAAACTTGTCCCGCAAATAATCGCCCAGCACATTGGAAATGAGCACCACGGTGACTATCGCAAGTCCCGGATAAATCATCAATGCTGGCATCGATTGAAAATAAGGGCGGGCATCATTGAGCATGGCGCCCCACTCTGGAGCCGGCGGCTGCGCCCCAAGGCCGATATAGGATAATGAGGAGATCAATAGGATGATCTTTCCCAGATCCAGGCTTGCCAACACCAATACATTACCGATAATGTGAGGAAAAAGATGCTTGCGGATAATCTGTCCGTCTCCCAAGCCGTTGATTTTCGCCATTGAGATATATTCTTTTTGGCGTTCGCTGACCACTGTGCTTCTGACTAGGCGGGCATAATTGACCCACTTTACAAAAACAATTGCCAACAGGAGATTTTCAATTCCCGGACCCAACAGGCCGCTCAAGACAATCGCGACAATGGTATCAGGAAAAGCAAGAAACGTGTCTGCAATGCGCATTAAAATCCGTTCCAGCCTTCCACCTTTATAGCCTGCTATCAAGCCGATAGGCAATCCGATAGCTATCGCTGCCAAGAGGGCCATAAAAGCATAGCCGACTGTCAGCTGAGCGCCCAGTAAAATCCGTGTCAATACATCCCTTCCCAAATGATCTGTTCCAAAAGGGTGGTCAAAACTCATCGGCATCAGCTGGGAATTCAAATCGACCGCATCTGCATCATGCTTCAAAAAAAGGAAGGTATATGCCGCTAGTAGCGCCAACAGGCATAGCAGCAGTATGAGCATGCTCGCTTTCCAATTGGGCTTGCGTATTTTTTTTGTTAAAGCGGTCATTAGCTTTCTTTCCCTTCCTTTAATCTAATTTCCGGATTCAAGTACCGGTAAGAAATATCTACCAGGCTGTTTACAACAAAAACGATGATGGCCATGATGAACAGATATCCTTGGATGACGGGGTAGTCCCGTGCTCTAATCGCTTCTACAACCATCTTGCCGATTCCCGGATACGCAAAGATCACCTCGATGACAACAACTCCACCGATCAAACTTCCAAGGCTGACGCCAAAAACGGTAATGATCGGAGGCAAAGCAGCACGCAGCGCGTGAAAGAAAAAGATTCGAATTTCTGAGATCCCTCTCGAACGTGCAGCTTTTATGTAATCATTGCTGAGAGAATCAATCAAACTGGAACGCAGCAGCCGAACATAGACACTGGTGATGGCAAGACCAAGAGTTACGGATGGAAGAATCATCGAAACGAATCCATCGCGTCCCATTGTCGGCAGCAGGTTCAGCCGCACACCAAATAAGTCGATTAATAATAATCCGAGCCAAAAGCTTGGAACTGCCGCTCCGACCAGGGAAAACCAACGGCTGATCTGGTCGACCCAACTGCCCCTGTATATTGCGGCAAGTGATCCGAGCGGCAATGCGATCAGCAGCATAACAAGCAAAGCTCCTGCAGCCAATTCCAAAGTTGCCGGAAGTCCGCTGAGGAGCATTTCCAAAACAGGTTGATCGGTCAAATAGGAATTGCCGAAGTCCAGCTTCACAAAATCCATGAACCACTCGCCATATTGCACAAGGAGCGGTTCATTAAATCCCATATCCTCTCGAAGCTCTTCCACTTGTGCAGCGGTTACCGATACATCGTCAACACGAAGGATGGACAGCACCGGATCACCTGGCGCGAGCCGTGCAAACAAGAAGCTGACAAATGTAACCAGCAGAAGAAAAACGGTCACTTCGATGGATCTTTTCAGTAAAATTTGCAGCATTTAATTCACATCCAAGGTATTTGTCAACATATAATATTCACTGCGGGAAGTTACCCAGTTTTCTACTTTGTCCGCATTATAGGCGACCAACGTATTCGGGTGGAGAATAAACGAATTGTAAACCTGCTCATCGACATATAAAGCAATTTTTTCAGCAATTGCCGATCGTGATTCTTCACCCACAGTTGCATTCAACTCGTCGATCAGCGCAGTCAGGGCATCGTCGTCCGCTCCACTGAAGTTCAAGGCACCTTGTGGATGGTAAGTCGCATTCAAATAATATCCTGCATCTCCTCGAGGCGCAGTCAGATTGCTGTAGGTTGTCAAATCCCAATCGCGGTTTGTTGCCATGTATTCTTCTGGCCCTTCAATTTGCTGAATGTCTACCGTGATCCCCAACTCTTTGGCATCCGACTGGAATACTTGGGCGATCAGCGGTAAATCTGCACGTGCACTATAGGTTAGTAAAGTAAGCTCCAAAGGCTCTCCTTCTTTTTGCATGACACCGTCCTTTTCTTCATAGCCCGCTTTCGCTAAGAGGGTTCTGGCTTCTTCGGATCCGGTCTGCTTTGCAGGGTAATCCGGCGCAAAGGTAAATGTCGAAGGAAACGGACCATTTGCAACTTCCGCATGGCCTTTCAGGATGGTTTCCGCAATTGACTCTCGATTGATCAGTACGTCCACAGCTTTACGGACATGGATGTCTTTCATCGATTCCCGCTCGAGGTTCATCGTCATTTGATGGACCCGGAAAGTTGAAGTGGATTCCACCTCTACCCCTTCTATTGCTTCCAGGTTTTCCAAGCCTTGAACTTCCGGACGGAAAACGATGTCTGCATCTCCTGATTCAAGTGCCAATGATCTTGCATTGGCGTCTTCGTTAAATGAAAATCGTGCAGCTTCCAATTTGGCAGCCCCGTCCCAGTATTCATCGTAGCGGATTAAATCAACTGCTGTTCCGGGTGTAAAGGAGGAAACGGCAAAAGGTCCCGTGCCAATCGGTTTGTTTATGTAATCGGGCTCTGTTACATCGATAATTGATGTATTCGGGTGAACCAACTCAGATGGAAATTCAGGAAATGGCATAATTGTTTTGATGGTCAACTGATAGCCATCCGCTGCGATCGACTCAATCCGGAGTGCATTGCTGATGGCGATATTGTCCACCATTGCACGCTCCAGTGAAGCTTTTACAGCCGCCGCATCCATCGGGTTGCCGTTTTGAAACGTTACATCGTCTCTCAGCCGGATCGTCCACTCCTGGCCATCTTCACTTTCCCAGCTTTCTGCCAGCCATGGCTCCAGCGTCAGCGTATCGTCGTTCAAATGCACCAAAGTTTCCGTTATTCCTGCGCGCAACGGTACATAGCTGCTGTCCACATTGGGATCAAGCGACCTCGCTGCGAAATTGAACAACAAGTTGAGTTCTTTGCGATCCTCTGTCTGATCTGCTGTATCCGATGTACATGCAGTTAATAGCAACGAGACAGCCATAAGCCATAATATAAATGTGTTTTTCATACCTGAACACTCTCCCTGTCTTTAAAATGTAATTATTACGATTTATAATACTGAAAATAATTCCCTCCTTTCTCCTCTACTGCACACAGAGAATGGAGGGAACTTTTCTTGTGTTAGCTGTATCTTATGTAACCCATTCCACAAAACGTAACTATTACGCTTTACATCATATCCTTATATAATATGTAATGCAATGCCTTTTTCAAAAAACCACAAAGTTTACTCCAATAAAATAAATTGAATTGCCAATATTACAAAGCAGATATGCCGCTAAACAACTGCGAAGAAGTTTGCCGGTCTTTGGTGTGGCCTTCTGGGCGAAGCGGAGGATGTACCGGTATTTAAATTAACCTATACGGAATTTTGTAAACACACAAAGACGGCCCCAAATCCATGTTTTATGGATTTGGGGCCGTCTCTTTACTTCACTTCTATCTTTACTTTTTACAAATTCACTTTAGATTACTGCTTACGCGTGCGAACAGCTACTGCCGTCGTCAGAGCCGCAAGCATTAAGCCAGCCAATACCCATAGGAATGGGAATGATCCGGTATCCGCTGTGCCGCCCATGCCTGTCGCAGGCATTTCAGATGGCATTTCCGTTGCCCCGAATTCTTCCGGGAACTGGTCCACAATCGCTGCAGACAAGCCAGCTGCCGGCATCGTCATGTGTGCATACGCTTCACGAATCGAGCTGTACGCCGTTTCGTAATCGCCTGCTACGTATGAATCAAATGCGGTCAATAACTGTTCTACGTGTGCCGTCAACCCTTCTTCCAGTGCATCCGCCGGAACGCGTCCTTCTGTTGCCGAATCCAGCAAGGCTGCCTGTTCCACGATGTATTCATCCAGTTCCGCACGTGCCTGTTCCTGGCCTTCTGTGTTCTCTTCACCTGTCGCAACTACATAGTCGACAAAATAGCCGATGTGCGATTTCCACGTTTCATCAAACTGTGCGCCGGCTTCTTCGCCGTAGACAGACGTGACGGCAGCCGTCAGGTCATCCGCATTGGCTAAAAGTGCAGCTGATGCCTGGTCAAAGCTTTCCGCGCCGTCCGCTCCGTCTTGCATCGCCATGGCCGCAAGTCCCGCGTGTTCCGTGAACGTCGCGTTCAACGTAGCGCGCAAGTCCACTGCCGGGGTATCGGGGTTGGTGTTGTCAAATTTCTCTGGGAATTGCGTCGTGATGGCAATCGACAAGCTTTCCGCGAACATGCTCATGTGGTGGATCGATTCGCGTTCGCCGGCATAAGCCGCTTCGAAGTCGCCCGCTACATACGCATCAAACGCCGTGATCAGCTGATCCACGTGCACGTCCAGTCCTTCTTGAACCGCTGCGGCTGGCAAGAGTCCTTCTGTTGCCGTATCAAAGAAGGCCGATTGTTCCACTTTGTATTCTTCCAAAGCAGCTAACGCCTGATCTTTCGCTTCCTGGTTGTCTTCACCAGTTGCAACTACATAATCAACGAAATAGCCAATATGGGAATTCCAGACTTCAAGGAACGCTGCTCCGCCTTCTTCGCCATAGACCGAAGTCACAGCTGCGGCCAGGTCATCCGAGTTCGCCAGCAGCGCGGCCGAAGCTTGATCAAAATCTTCCGCGCCATCTGCGCCTTTGCGCATCGTTTCAACCGCTAAAAAGGCATGTTCCGTTAAGACGGTATCCAAGGCAATGCGCAATTCTGCAGCCGGTGTCGCCGTGCTTGACTCCATCGCGGTTTCGCTTGCCGGAGTGGAATGGCCGTGGCTGTCTGCCAATGCCGCCGTTGGTACCAATAAGGCTAATGATAGTGGAAGTGCTAAAAGACATTTGTTTAATTTCATAAGTAATCGCTCCCTTTTTCTTTTTATGGTTTCAAAGACATAACGGAGAGCGCTTTCATTTAGATCACATTTTTTAAAAATAAAAAAACTGACCGCAAAGCGGCCAGCTAAATTCCTGCACTTAAAACAATTTCACCTTCCGGCAATTCGTTCCCTGCCTGCGGTTCGAGCGTAATAGCAATCGTATCCCATTCAGTCGAATCTGCATCCAGTTGGTAGTAACTTGCCCCTTCTCCGTTCGGATTAGGTGAAAATGCACCCGCTGGTATCGGCTGGTCATCCTTGATTAACCATACTTGATACACTTGGCTGGCATCCAGTTCTGCCAATTGATCGGCTTGAACAACCAAATTCAGCGATCCTTCTTCTTCAATCATAGCTGCGGTTGCCGTTCCTGCAAATGCTTCATTTGGCTGGAGTTCAATGGATTCAATCGCCGTTTCCGGTGCATCGTCCTGATCTGACAGCTGCAGGAATGCATAGGCATTGCCCAAAAGCGATGCCAGGAATACAGCCGCTATAAGCGGTTTCCATATATTCGGCTTACTTTTCTTCCGGTGCAGCGGTATGGGAGACATTGCCGGATCTAATGCTGCTGGCGGATTGTCCTGTTCCGGTTTTTCTTCAAATACATTGGACAGAATTCGCGCTTTCATATCAGCCGGCGGTTCTATAGGATCCGCAAGATAAGGGAGCTCGCCAGTTGCTTCTATTATTTCCTGGCATTCCGTGCATGTTTTCAAATGTTGTTCAAATAGCTGGATTTCATCTGCCGACAGCGTGCCGTTCAGATAATCCACTAAATGGTCACAATCCATGTTAGTCATCATAAGCCCCCCTTTCCTGCATCCCGTGCAGTGATGTTTTTAATTTCTTTAAAGCCAGACGTATTCGGCTCTTTACAGTCCCCAGCGGAATATCGCACATATCCGCAATTGTTTCATGAGTATGTCCCTTAAAGTAGAACAAATCAATCATTTTTTGCTGTTCGGCTGACAAGTGCTGAACAGCCGTTTGAATCTGATCCTGCTTTTCCTGCCATTCTACCTGCACGTCTACAGGCGCGTCATTGCTGGCCGTTTGTGCGGCTTCTTCAATCGGCACCGTCGGTTTTTTGCGTTTTCGTATCAAATCGATCGCCGTGTTTTGTGCCATTCTGAACAGCCAGGAAGTAAATTTCCCTTTGCTTTCATCGTATACCCCTTTGCCGCGCCAGATTTTAATGAAAACCTCCTGCAGCGCTTCCTCAGCCAGATCGCGATCTTCCAGCATCTTATATAGAAATGAAAAAAGGATTTTTTCGTAGCGGTCGTATAATTGTTCCAGTGCTTCTTTGTCCTGGTCACTGATCCGCAAATATAAGCTGGTATCGGTACTTTTCTCCATCCCCTGTCTCCTTTATTACATATTTCGTCTTTCTACCTTACTATACTTCCCGCTACAGGAAAATCTTTTCTTTTTTATGGACGTCATGATACAAAATCTTGTTCGAGAAATGCCGTACAGTTTGCCTCTTTATTCCTCTTACCTATACTACGTAAAAACCAGGCAGTTAGTTCACTTTTTCGGTAAAAACGGATTATAATTGGAGAAAGGTAACTGTGGATGGGAGGAATTCAAAATGAATTACAACATCACCGCTGCTACTGGAAATCTTGGAGTGAAAATCGTCGAAGAAGCTTTAAAGCACCTCGCTCCCGAAAACCTTTTGCTGACTGTCCGCAATCCCGATAAAGCCGTTCGTTTTAAAAAACTGGGAATTGGGATTAAACAAGCAAATTACCGGTCTGAACAGGCACTCGCTGCTGCTTTTCGCGGGACTGATGTCCTCATTTACATCCCCAGCCTGACTTTTCCAAGCGTCGCACGAATTATGGAATTTGAAAATGCTATCGTCGCGGCAGAAAAAACCGGGGTTAAACAGTTTATCTTTATTGGTTTTATGGCTGATCACGGCAATAACCCTTTTAAGATGAGCCCTTTTTTCGGCTATGTCCAGCGCCGGTTGGCATCAGGAAGTGTTCCATACACCTATATCCGGAATGGCATGTACTCTGATCCTTTGCCGCCCTATCTTCCGGAACTCGCCCGACGAGGGAAAATTCTTTATCCGGTAGCAGATCAAAAAATCTCTTTTATCTCCAGGGCAGATTTGGCAAAAGCCATTGTGAAAATTGCTGTGAATGAAGAATTGCACGGCAGAGAGCATACATTAACCGGACCAAAAGCCTGGTCAATGAATGAACTTGCTGAGCTAATGAGCCGAATCAGCGGTTCGCCTATTGTTTACGACCCGCTCACTAATGAACAGTTTGCAGAACTCTATGATGAACCAAAAGGCTTCGGGCCAGTTCTTGTTTCGTTATATGAAGCAGCGGCTAAAGGGTTAATGGGAGAAGTTACAGCGGATTTTGAGCGAATCACAGGAGAAAAAGCAGAAGATTTGTCCAGTTATATAGAACGGGAATACCAAAATTTATCCTAATGCCACTAAAAAACCGAAAAGCCAAAAGGCTTTTCGGTTTTTTTACTGCACCCGTGAAGCTATTCGATCTTGATCTGATGGCCTTCGTCTTTTTGCTTATCTTCTTTTGATTTGGGCACTTGCAGCATCAATACGCCATCTTTAAAAGACCCGGAGATATGATTTTCATCCACATCACCGATGTAGAAGCTGCGTTTGAATGAACCATAGGAACGTTCTTTCCGAATATAATGGCCATCATTTTCTGTTGTTTCTTTATTTTCTTCTTTCTTTCCTTGAAGTTGGAGATAGCCATCTTTGTACTCCACAGAAATGTTTTCCTTTGCGAAGCCTGGAATATCAACTTCCACTTCATAGTGATCTTCGGCATCTTTGATGTCTAATTGCGGATAATTGGCTTCTTTGAAAAAACGGTCAAACACATCCATTTCAAAGTTGCTGTTAAAAAGGCTTGGAAAAACATCTTCCCGTTTTCTTGGCAAAAGTCTCATTTTAAAACTCTCCTCTCAGATTACTGTTCAGTAGAATTCCTCAAAAACTTTATCTCAGAAAGTCGGCATACAATGACATTTTCCAAAAAACACCTCTTCATCACACCGCCTTTTCCTCCTTTAACTACTATTTTACGGGGGTTAAACAATACTCTTTCTACTAATTATTATAGAAAAAAATATTTTTTTGTCAATTCAGCACTATCGAAATTTACACCAAATTTAGAAATCAAATTTGCCAGCAATTGCCACCATCTGACCACTTGCCTACAAGTATCTGCCCGTATAGGAAGCCTCGTTGGCCGCAATCTTTTCCGGAGTTCCTTCAGCAATGACTCGTCCCCCTTCATTCCCCCCATCAGGTCCCAAATCGATGACCCAGTCAGCTTCTCGGATGATTTGCGTATTATGCTCCACAATAATGACGGTATGTCCTTCATCCACCAGTTTATTGAGCAGCAGCAGCAGTTTTTTAACGTCGTTCGGGTGGAGGCCGGTGGAAGGTTCGTCCAAAATATACAGCGTTTCCCCTTTGCTTTTCCGGTTCAGTTCTTTAGCCAGTTTCAAGCGCTGTCCTTCGCCTCCTGACAAAGTAGTTAAAGTTTGTCCCCATTTCAGATAACCAAGCCCAACTTCACAGAGCAGCTCGATGGTAGAAAGAATCTTGTCCTGTCCACCAAAGAAACTGGTGCTTTCCTCGATGCTGACATTCAGGATGTCCGAAATGGACCGGCCATGGTACGTTACAGCCAATACCTCTTGCTTAAAGCATTTTCCTGAACAAACCGGACAAACCACCTCAATGTCCGGCAAAAAATACATGGGTGTAAAAACATAGCCCATTCCAAGACAGTGTTCGCAGCGTCCGCCTTCCGTGTTAAACGAAAAATGCTTTGCGGTCAATCCAGCTTTTTTTGACTGGGGCAATTTGGCAAACAAATTTCTGAGCAGTGTGTAGATTTCCGTGTATGTCGCCACATTCGACCGCTGCATCCGAGTCAAACCAGATTGGTCCACCGTGACCATCCTGTCGAGTTCTTGTGTGCCAGTAATTTGGTCGTAGCCATCTTTGATGTGATCTGTTTCTCCGCTGGCTGCCAGTATTTCAAATACTAACGAAGATTTACCGGAACCAGACACGCCAGTAACCGCGGTAAACGTACCCAACGGAAATTCCACTGTAATGTTTTTCAAATTATTTTTAAAGGCATTTTGTATAGCTATATAACGCCCATTGCCTGTTCGGCGGGTCTTTGCAGGCAATTCCGGTTCCTTCAGGTAAGCACCCGTCACTGAATCCTCCTGGCTGATCAGTTGAGGCAGCGTGCCTTCCCCACCAATTTCTCCGCCGTTTATACCGGCGCCAGGACCAAGATCGATGATCCAGTCAGCCTGCTTCATGACATCCACGTCATGTTCAATGACCAGAACGGAGTTGCCAAGGTCGCGCAACTCTTTCAACACATCAATCAAACCTTGCGTGTCTTTCGGATGCAGTCCGGCAGTGGGTTCATCTAATATATATAAAACGCCCGTCAAACTGGAGCCCAAAATGGTTGCCAGCCTAAGACGTTGAGCTTCACCGCCTGACAAAGTGGCTGATTGTCTTTCCATGGACAAGTAGCCGATGCCGACATGGACGATTCGCTTGATTTTTTCACGCAGTTCGAAAACGAGTGATGACGATACCGACTCATCGTCCGCCCTAAAATTCTGTGAGATTTCCTCTACCCATGAAAGGATTGCATCCAATGGAATCTGGGAAACCTCAGAAATCGATTTCCCCCCCACTTTGACTTCCCGGCTTTCTTTTTTCAGCTTGGTGCCCTGGCATTCAGGACAGGTTTCCTGGAAGAAAAAATCCGCTTCTCCTGAGTTTCCCCCTTTTTCTTGATAACGTCTCCACATCCCAGTTAAAACACCTTCAAACTTTCCTTTGGCTACCGTTTTCGGAAGTGGTACTGCGGGGTAATGCTTTTTGAATTCTTCACTTTCCACTCCGTAAAAAAGCAAAGCTTTTTGGTTTGCCTTCCAGTCTTTTACCGGCAGAGTTTTATCTAGTGTAAAGCCGTAATGTTCGGCCGCTGCAACAGCGGAATTGCTGTAGTAATCGGCTATTGCCGCATTCCAAATCGTCACTGCGCTGTCATTTAAACTTTTTTCGAGATCCACTACAAGCTCTGTCCGGATCCCAAGCTTTTTTCCTAGTCCCGAACAGGCCTCGCAAGCACCTTCAATTGTATTAAACGAGAAATGCGCTTTTTTTAAGTTTTTCATTTGATAACCACAAGCTGAACACGGCATCGTTTCGCTTTCCTCGTCCAGCTCCCTCGGCTTTCGGACCATCTCGCGGCAATTCGGACATTCTCGTATGCCCAGCTTTTCGTAAATGACACGCAAATACGTATACATATCCGTCACCGTCCCGACAGTCGACCTTGGATTGCGATTGCTCGCTTGCTGCTGGCCGATGCCAATGGAAGGCGACAGTCCAGTGATGGACTCTACTTTGGGTTTATTGATGAAATTGGTAGTTAAACCGTTCAATTCCATATATTGGCGCTGGCTTTCCCGTTGGATGATGTCCAATGCCAATGTAGATTTCCCAGAACCGGATGGACCGGTAATTACAACAAATTGCTGTTTTGGAATCGCGACAGAGACGTTTTTCAAGTTGTTTTCAAAAGCCTTTTCAATGCGAATAAATTCAGTCATTTGCAGCGCCTTCTTTCTTCATAAGCTGTCTATTGTTGTATATTTAGCCGTCATTGAGGGTTGCGGCATTCAATTGTCAAAAATAGCCCGCCGTAGTAGGAAGTCACCTTTTGTACTTCCCACCCTGAAGCCTTTACCAGCTCCAGTGTGTCCCGGTCCAAATGGCAGCCGTCGCATAGTTTTTTCCAGATTGGTGTCAAAGCCTTTTGTGTTTTCCCCATTATTTTTTGATCCATTTTGACATGTTCGAATAGAAGAAGCTTGGCTCCCGGCTTGCTGACTCTTTGGATTTCCTGAAGAGCGCGAATGGGTTCCGGGATAGTGCAAAAAACCAAGGTCGCAACCACGCTGTCAAAGCTGTTGTCGGCAAACGGCAGCTGTTCTGCTTTTGCCTGGTACAGACGAATCGGAATTCGGGATTTCCTGATGCGTTTGACTGCCTGCTTTGCCATGGCCGGGTTTGGCTCAATGGCATCAACCTGCTCGACATTGCGGTAATAGCGAAAGTTGGCGCCTGTACCAAAACCAATTTCCAACGCCCTTCCCTGTGCTTTATGGACAAGGCCGGCACGAATTTTTTCAAAACGCGTTTTTTCCAGCGGCTTCATTGCTGCGTCGTATACATGGGGCAACCATCCAGCCATTGATCTTCAGCTCCTTTTCTACTCGTTGTATTGGTGTAGAATTCGACTCTTCTTTGCCATTATCCTTTCTATAAATATATAGCTGGCACCACAAAAAAACGGCAGCCCCGTTACTGAGGCTGCCGTTGGTTCATTTATTTTCTTGTATTGTTGACAAATGGTCCGTATTCACGGCGCTGATGCTGAACCGATAACCATTTTAAGGTAGTAAACTCTTCCAGCACCCATTCACCGTTAAAGCGGCCAAGGCCGGAGTCTTTTTCTCCTCCAAACGGCATATGAGCTTCGTCATTGACCGGCTGGTCGTTGACATGGATCATGCCCGTCTGGATTTGGTGTGCAATATTTGTGCCGTGCTCGATATTTGCCGAATGGACCGCTCCACTCAATCCGAATGGATATGCATTTGCCTGTTCAACCACTTCTTCATCACTGCTGAACGGAATCAAGATTGCAACTGGACCAAAGATTTCATTTTCCGCAAGCGGCATGCTATTGGTCACGCCTGTTAATACAGTCGGCTCCAATACATTGCCATCTGCTTTTCCGCCAAGGCGCACTTTTGCACCTTGTTCGACAGTGGCATCTATCTCTTTCAGGATACGGTCTACTTGATCACGGTTGATCAGTGGCCCAACCTGCGTATCCTGCTCTGCCGGGTTGCCAAACTTCAGTTTGCCGGCGCGGGCGATAAACTGCTCGGCAAATTCGTCATAAATGTCTTCATGAACAAAAATACGATTGATTGCCATGCAGATCTGTCCCTGGTGATAAAACTTGCCGAACAATGCAGAATCCACAGCCTGGTCGACATCGGCATCATTCAACACGATAAAGTTATTGTTGCCGCCAAGCTCGAGTGCTGTTTTCTTCAATGCGCCCCCGGCAAGTTCACCGATGCGTTTTCCGACTGGCGTCGATCCGGTAAATGAAATAAGGCGCGGTGTTGGATGCGTCACGATGTCGTCGCCAATTTCAGAGCCGCGACCAACTACTACGTTCAACAGCCCTTTTGGCAATCCGGCTGCTTCAAAAATGCTGGCAAACAGCAATCCGCCCGTTACTGGCGTATCGGTAGCCGGCTTAATGACAACTGCATTGCCTGTAGCGAGTGCTGGTGCAATCGAACGAATTGCCAAGTGCAAGGGAAAATTCCACGGGCTGATGATCCCAATCACTCCCAGCGCATTGCGGTATACGCGGTTTTCCTTGCCCGCTTGCTGTGAAGGAAGAATTTTGCCTTCCATACGGTAAGGGAATGTTGCAGCCTCTTTCAGGATGTTGATGGAAGCTCCAAACTCGACCGTCGCTTTAATGACGGTACTGCCCGCTTCTTTGACAAGCCAATCAATAATCAGTTCCTTATTTTCCTGCATAACTTCCAGCGCTTTTTCAATGACTGCCCGTTTATTCTGCGGCAATTCTTTTGCCCACTCCACTTGTGCTTCAGCGGCTGCTTTGTAAGCGGTGTCCAAATCACTTTTGTCTGCTGCCTGCGTCGTTACCAGTTCTTCGCCTGTAAAGGGATTGGTATTTTTCATCTGGCTGTCGCTTGACCCTTGAATCCATTCACCGTTTATATATATTTTCGAAAAATCGGTTTTCACTTTTATCGTCTCCATTCTTCATTTGGTTTACGCTTGTTGTCTAGGACGGATTAGGATTTCATTAACGTCCACATGTGCCGGCTGTTCAACAGCATAAGCGATCGCATTGGCAATGTCCTGCGCTTCGAGTGGCTTCATCGAACCGCGGTCTTTCATGGAAGCCAGTACATCTTCGTCCGTAATCGTGCTTGTTAGTTCTGTTTGAACCGCACCAGGTGAAACAATGGTTACACGAATTTCATGCGAAGGATCGATTTCCTGCCGCAAGCCGTCAGAAATGGCACGAACAGCGTATTTCGTACCGCTGTAAACCGCACTGCCTTTGAATACCATGTGTCCAGCTACAGAAGATACATTTAGAACATGGCCGAATTTCTGTTTTTCCATAATCGGCAAAACTGCTGCGATTCCATAAAGAACGCCTTTAATATTAACGTCGACCATTTTATCCCATTCATCGATTTTCAATTTATTCATAAAGGACAAAGGCATCAACCCGGCGTTATTTACTAATACGTCGATTTGCCCAAACTTATTGAGTGCTTCTTCTGCCAATGCCTTCATTTCCTCTGCCGATGTTACATCTGTCACTTTATACTCTGCCGTACCTCCAGCAGCTTCTATTTCTTTTTTCAACTCAATCAATCTGTCTTCGCGTCTCGCAGCAAGAAGGACTTGATACCCTTTAGAAGCCAATTCTTTTGCAGTTGCCTGGCCAATCCCGCTGCTGGCACCTGTTATAATTGCCGTTTTGCCTTGTGTCATATCAATTCATCTCCATTTCTACATTTTAGACATTTTTACGAAAAACAGTCTATTATTATATTCATCTTATCTCTTTACCCCCCTTGCCTGTCTACTCAAACAAATTGGCTTAAAAATGGTAATCTGTTTCCACCTTTCTTGTGTTATAATTTTCACAAGATGGGGGTGTTTATATGCGGAAAATTTCACCTGAGGAACGGCAGATTATGCGCCGCTCCTATGCCGAAAAAATTATGGAGACAGTTCGAACAGAAGGATTTATTTCTTTAACAATTCTTGATTTAGCTCATTTGATGGGAATCAGCAGAGCGTCACTGTATAACTTTTTCGCATCAAAAGAAGACATCATCCTGGAAGTTACAGAAATCTATATTGACTATTTGAAAAAAACCAATCATTTCATTAACAATTCCCGCTTTTCTTATGTTCAACGATTGCCTACCGTTTTCGAACAATCTGCGTTTTCAGCAGTTTATGCGTCAGAGATTTATTTGGACGAGTTAAAATCCACGTGTCCTGACCTTTATAAACGGAAGTTGGAAATAGCAGCTGCACGAATCGAAACGCTTCACACATTTTATACAAACGGCATCAGCGATGAAGATTTCAATCCGCTTAATCCTTCCCTTGTCGTTGCACAGGACGAAGCCGCTTTGCGAAAAATACTGAATTCCTCATTTATGAGCGATGAAGGTCTGTCTTTGGAAGAAAGCATGTACGGTTATTATGAAATTATGAAACATCGCACTTTTTCCCCTAGTTCATTAAAAAAAGAACAAGATCCTTATATTAAAAATGTGGTAGAAGTCATAGTCCGCCAGCTGACTAAAATTCAGTAAGCTTGCTTGATAGTGTACTTAAGTGAATTTTAATGGCATATGCATATATAAAAAGCGTTGCTACGATTTTGTAGCAACGCTTTTTATATGTGTGGGAAACCGAGATGGTTTGTTTGGATTTTAAATGGCTTGGGAATAGGATGGAACAAGATAAAATAGAATTTTAAACATTCAAAAATAATAGTTTAAAAATTCTGATAAATAGAATATAATAAAATTCAACTACCGAAAAAAGGAGATGGTTGAAATGAACTTGGACTCTATTAAAGGCTCAAGTATGATCGTGAAGATGGCGCGTGCATTGGTGGAAGATGGTTGGTTGTTTACTCCCAATGAATTCGACGTCATCATCAAAGCAGAGCATAAAGACACAGGAGAAGCCATCTCTTTTAACTCGATTGGCAACTTGAAGAGATGGATGTACGAAAAAGCGCTAAGCTATTAAACTGCATCGATTTTAAACCAAACAAACCTCGCTTGCTAATTTAGCAAGTGGGGTTTTTAAATTTCCATTTACAGAGTTGATGCTTTTTTGCATAACTCCGCATTGATCCCCTGCATTTTAAGTTTTTCTACGATTTCACTGGCTTTTTTCTTTCTTGGGTTTGCACAAAATAAGATTCCACTCATTCTCTTCAACCTCCAAAGACTTTTAGATAACTTCAGTATACAGAGCAAATATGAACAAACTATTACCAAAATGAAAATTTTATTTATTCCGCATCAAACACCATATAAAAAGCAGGCACCAAAAACCTGGCCCTGCTTTTCTCTGGTTCGGCAATTCTATTTGTTCCAATTAAAGTGATATCCACTGGTTCAACTAACATCGCTAAACAAGTCCAGAATCTCATCTTCTGTAGTGGCATTCAATATTTTTTCGATATTTTCTTCTTCAGAGCAAACAATCGCGATATTAGAAAGTATCTCCAGGTGTTCATTATTTTTTCCGGCAATGCCAATCAGGATCTTGGCGATATTGCCGCTGCCAAAATCGACCCCTCCAGGAACCGTGACCACCGAAATTCCAGTTTCCAATACATTTGCTTTAGCATCTTCGGTGCCATGGGGGATGGCCAGGCTATTGCCCATAAACGTTGAAGCCATCCCTTCCCGCTCGAGCATTTTATCAATATATCCGGCATCCACATAACCATTGTCCACCAGGATTCCACCTGTGTAGCGAATGCCTTCTTCCATTGTAGTCAGCGGCACATTCAATTTGATGTTATCTCTTTTCAACACTGCTTTTGCCATACCCCACACTCCCATTCAAATTTTCAGGATTTTATTTTACTGATCTTTTTTCAAGCGCTGTGCCAGCTTGTCATATTCCGGACTGTTCATGAAGTTCTCTACTGAAATGTGTTCAGCCTGCGGCAATTTTTCTTTGGCACGCGGCGTCAAGTCTTTGTGGGTGACGACAATATCTGCATCCTCCGGCAATTGGCTGATGGCGGTATTTGTGACCGGAATATCGATGTTTTCTTTTTTGAATTTGTTTTTCAACAAGGAAGCTCCCATCGCACTGGAACCCATTCCTGCGTCACAGGCAAAAACAACTCGCCGTATTTGGTCCGCTGTTTTCATTCCCGGATCGGAAGTCACCACTGCACCTTCCTGCAATACCTCGTCATCAGAAGTATCTGTAGGACCTTGCACTGCCTGAGGAGCCAAATAACCGGCCGCCGTACTTTTCTTGCCTTTCATTTCTTCCATTTTACCTGTAGCGGCGGTCAAATCTTCCTCTACATCTTTAGTCGTTTTCAAAATGATTGAAGCAATGGTAAAAGAAACTGCCGCTGCAACAACAACGCCCATTACCACGCCAAGATAATTGCCCTGCGGCGTCAAGGCGAGCAACGCAAAGATGCTGCCCGGGGATGGTGTGGCAACCAATCCTGCATCGAGCAAAACAAAAGTGAAAACACCGCTCATACCGCCTCCAATCACTGCCAATACCAATAGCGGCTTCATCAGTACATACGGAAAGTAGATTTCATGGATACCACCGAGAAACTGGATGATGGCTGCTCCCGGTGCTGAGCTCTTGGAAATGCCTTTCCCGAAAATGCTGAAGGCGAGCAGGATGCCAAGGCCCGGCCCTGGATTTGTTTCCAAAAGGAACAAAATGGACTTGCCATTGGCTGCAGCCTGTTCAACACCCAGCGGACTCAAAAGCCCATGATTGATGGCATTGTTCAGGAACAGGATTTTCGCCGGCTCGATGATGATGCTGGCCAAAGGCAATAGTCCTGCGTTAACAATCACTTCAACACCGGCGGCTAAACTGTCGGTCAATGAATTGACAATGGGGCCGACTCCTACTAAAGAAATTATCGCAAGAATAGCGCCTAGAATACCAGCCGAGAAATTGTTGTAAAGCATTTCAAATCCAGCACGAATTTTATCCAGAAATAACCGATCGACCAGTTTCATTAAATACGCTGCCAATGGTCCCATGATCATTGCACCTAAAAACATAGGAATGTCAGCGCCAACGATAACTCCCATTGTTGCTGTAGCTCCGATAACTCCGCCTCGGAAGTCATAAACCAAACGCCCGCCTGTAAACCCAATCAGCAAAGGCAGCAAGTATTTGATCATTGGATCAACCAAAGCCGCAAAACTTTCGTTCGGCAACCAGCCCGCTGGAATAAATAATGCCGTAATAAGACCCCAAGCAATAAACGCACCGATATTCGGCATAATCATTCCACTTAAATGACTTCCGAAACGCTGAATCCTTGCACGGTTTTTACCTTCAGCCATTTGAATCCCTCTCTTCTGTATTAGTTATGCCAAAAATGACAAGAAAAATGCAGAAATGACCATTTTAATTCAACCAAGATCTCAGAAACTTATTTGAAAAACGCTATTACATAGGTGCTCACCTCTTCCTTTATCAGTTGAGCTAATAATTTTCGTCCGTTGATATGCCGCAAATCCGCATCGCTTTCGCACCTACAAAATGCTGGTTGTGCAGCTGGCGCTTAACGGACTCGGGTCTTAGCACCTGAACGAACTTTTCACGGTAGCCGGTTGTTTTGTTTAATTTATATAGATGAAAACAAAGTAAGCAATTAGCAGTTGACTTTACTTTGATGGTAGCATATTCCCAGCATAAGATGTTAGTTTTTTCTGAATAATCAATTAAATTAAAAGTATGAAGATTTCTCTCATTCACACCAATAAATAACGGCAGCGAAGACAATGGATTGTCTTCGCTGCCGTTATTTCATCTACCAACATCTTCTTTGCAAATAGTATTTAAATGATGAACGATTGTTTTTCGCTGCTGTCCTTTGGTTATCCGTTCCGCCCTGACCATCGCATCCAGCACCATACCGTCCAGCAAATGGATCAGCCTGTCTGTTTCCAACGAAACGTCCAGTTCCTTTTTTAACAGATTCAATAAAATCAAATTTGACATTATATTTTTTACTGCCTGCAGTGCTGCGTCCTGCTCTTCCCGATAATTTTTTCTGCCGGTACTCCCATGCAGCTTGAAAATCAATCTTACTCTGGCTACCATGTCGGATTCATCTTTTGAGGGGAGGAAAGCCATCAGCACATCAATTATTTTTTCCAACGGCCTCTTTTCCTCTTGGAAAATTTCAATAGTCTTTTCTGTCAATTTTTCAAAAACAAGTGATTCAGCATAAAGCAACAGTTCTTCCTGGGTAGAAAAATAATACCGTAATGCACCTAACGACAAACCGGCCTCCTTAGCGATATTTCGTACAGATACGCCTTCCATTCCTTGTTCCAGCATAATTTTCCATGTGGCATGTGTAATAAACTGCTTTCGCTCAGTAAGATCAACTAGTTTTGGCATATCTCAATACTATCAGAATAATAATAATTTTCAATCTATTTAATACAATCGTACCAAATGATTTTTGAGCTTCTATTTGACAACAATACAGTCGTATTATCAAAAAGTTAACAACTTTCAGTCTTTGTGGATAACCTTCTTCAACTGTGAGCAACTATACACAAGTTTCTGTGGACGCTGACTTCTAATTCCGAAGCATTCGCACCATAAAGAACAACACGCTGCCAAACACAATCAACAGATAAATGGGCAGAAAAAAGACCCCCAGTCCTTCTGCAGTTCCGGAGGCCACTCGGATGTTCTGGATCGTGATAAAGCTGAACAAAATCAGAATTTCATTTTTGAGTACATTAATCATCCTTCTGCCATTCTTGTACTGAACTTCTGCGTTCTCTTCTGTTAGATTCAAGTAGTTATAAGTATGCGGATACTTTTCAAGCACTGTCATGCCAATCCACAAAACGATGCCGATTAATGGGAGAAGGAACAACTCCTCTTTCCCTCCCCATCGATCAACCTTGCCCGCTCCGTTATAATGGCCAGGCACTTGGTCTGGCAGCGCCCCATACTGGAAAAACAGAAACAGAAGCATTGCAAAAAAGCTCAGCATTGCGATGGCATTCAGGAACGCCTCTAATACTGAACCCGGTACTTCGATTCTTGGTTGCTTCTTCATAATAAGTCCCCTCCCCTGCCGCGTTAATTTTTTAAAAAAAACGATGGATCCAGTAATAGCATAGCTTTAAGCATCCATCGAATTTTTAAAAAGCAGATTCTTATCACCTGGTCATTTTAAAAAAACATTAAATATTATAGAATTTTGCACCCAGCAAGCTCAAAAACTCTTCTTATAAACAAGGGTTTCCCGACTCTAAACGTCAACTACTTTAAACTGTTTTTCGTGGACATCTACGATACCATTTACAAATAAACCATAAGTTCCACCACCTAAAAGGTGGTAATCACCGTACATTATTTGGATAATATCATCGTACATGTTTTCGTCGCCTTCGCCAAACTTGATAGTAATTGTGCTTAAGCACGACATGATCGTTTTCTAATACTGCGTATTTTTAGGAATATTTATTAAAACTTTTATCCTTCGCTTCGGCCGCTTTAGGAGATGGGTGCTCCTGCACAAGCTCGTCGCAAATGGGTCCCGGGTACGCCTGACCCCTCGATGGCTTCCGCTCCCCAATCCGGAGTAATACTGAAAATTAAATATACATGGGATGAGCTTTGATCGATGGCTGTATCTTCTGCTTGACCACCGCATTTCAAGCATCATCCCGACTCTGCAATTGGCTGCTCTTCTTCGTAACTGGCATATGATTTATTTTTAACCAAAAATATCCTTTTAATATATATTTTTTACATTTTTTGTACTTAAATCCTCAAATTCCCTCTTATTTATATTATACTAAAGGAGAAGCCATAGTTTATCAAACAGCTTAAAGGAGGCATCTGCTATGTTCAACAAGTTTTTTAACAAACTGTCTAAATCTCAAAATCCCTCTTCCGCAAAAGCCTCGTTTAAACAAATATATTCAGGTGAAATTTACCTTTTTGAATCCAACCAACAAGAACTCGACCGTATTATCCAGCTCCCTGCTTTAACCGGCACGGCTCCTGGCTATGTCTATTTTGTTCAAGAATACATGACCGGTTCATTTAAAATTGGCAAAACAAAGCACATCGATCGGCGGATGAATGTCTTTAATGTCAAGCTTCCTTTTGAAAACAAGCTTATTTTTCTTATCAAAACTGCAGATCACCATCAAACCGAAATTGCTTTTCACCAGCATTTTTCAGATAAGTGCCTTGAAGGCGAGTGGTTCAAGCTGACGAGGGAAGACTTGGCCTGGATAAAAGCAGGCTTTTATACGGATGACATCCACAGAACCATCAATTACCCGTCCCAAGTGACACAGCAGCTGATAGCCAATAATGCTAAAACTCAAGAAAAACCCCTGACAGAAAAACAGATCGAGTTTGCCAAAACTTTAATGCAGAAGTTAGAACAAGGCTACGAGCTCAATTCGGAATATATAAACTGGACACAAAAAGACTTGAATCGCTTAAGCGGCTATTTCCGATTTAAAAATATGGACGCGTTAACTAACTTAATTGAACGTGGTGTACTGAAAACAAAATAGTGCTTACATTTCCTGATTCATACAACTTTTACGCCTGCTTAAAAGCAGCTCAACATTCTTTTGAGATACTGTCTTTAGAAACGCTTGAAAGGGGCAGAAAATGGGATGAAAATTGCGGTGATCGGTGATTTGCATTATCCGGAGTTAAAAAAAGCCTATTCTTTTATCGAAAGGGATCGACAGACATTTTATGAGAATTTCCTGGAGAAATTCTTTTCCATCCCTGCAGACCTTTACGTATCGATCGGCGACTTGACTAATTTCGGAACACAGGACGAACTGGCAGATGTTTACTCTATTGTTGAAAAACACGGAAAACCATTTAAACACGTTCTCGGCAATCACGATGTATACGGCATGACGAGAAAAGAAGTTCTTGCCATCACACAGCAGCAACGCTTCCATCAAATTTCAACAGATTCAGTTGTTCTAGCCTTTTTGGATACAGCACAGGAACAGAATTATGCCAATTGGGGAGGAACTATGGATCCGCTGCAGCAGGACTGGCTGTCGGCTGTCGTAAAAGAAACTGAAAGCCGTCCGCTTATCCTATTTGGGCACCACCCGATCCATGGCACCACTAAAAATTCAACAAAAGACAAACGCTGCATCCATCCGGATATTCCGGTCTGGGAGATTTTATCTCAAAAAACAGGCGTCGGCTTATATGTCAACGGCCATAACCATTTCAATTCCATTGCGGCGCGTGAAAACTGGACGTTTTTACAACTTGCAGCCGTGCTTGACGAACAGGCCATCCGCTTGATTGAGGTCTCCGAATCACTGTTGTCGATCGACTATATCTCTTTTGCAGATTTAGAACTGCAAAAGCATGCACAAGTAATTGGCGAAGCCATAGACCATTTCCGGCCCAATTCCTGTCCGCTCGGCACTGCCGCTGATGTTAAATATGCCATCCCTCTACCCAAATCAGATGCCATCTCTCTTAATCGAAAATAAAAAAACTTTACTTGCAACAATCCGCACTTCCGTTAACCGGAGTGCGGATTGTTTTCATTTCACCATTTCCAGTGTGGCGAACAGGTCAGTTGCCGAACAAAACTAACTGAACCAGCAGGTCATGCTTTTGTAAAAAGGTTTCTATTTCAGAGACAGCCACGTTCTGCGCCTGTTCTTTCGGATAGCCGTAAATTCCTGCAGAAATCAACGGAAATGCGACTGAAGTGCAGTCGAGTGTTATGGCCAAATCCAATGAATTCCGGTAACATGCACGCAATAAACTTTCTTCATCGTAGCTTCCACCGCGCCAAATCGGCCCAACTGTGTGGATGATATATTGCGAAGGCAATCGAAAGCCATCTGTAACAACCGCATCTCCAACTGGACATCCACCAATTTCATCACAGGCTCTTTGCAGTTCCTCTGCACCAGCCGCCCAAAAAATGGCTCCACAGACACCACCGCCCATCTGCAGTTCCGAATTTGCAGCATTAACAATTGCATCAGCCTCTATTTTCGTTATGTCATTTTGAATTATTTCTAATGGCATGCTTTGCTTCCTCCTTTGATTTCATCATAAAACTTGGACTGAATTTCAGACATTTTTTGTAATTTTATAAGCGGAGCTGGTTTGCGCTATATCAGCAGGTTAAAATCATTAGTTTAACTTATATAGATTACAAGCTTTTTTAGCAGGGTTGCCGCGAGAAGAAACTTTATCATACAGCTCCCCTTTGATAGGAACCACTATGCCATTCATCAAACTTTTCTATACCTTAATGCTTGCCCAATAAGATGTAAAGCATCTTTTTCTTTTTTTGCATGGGGAGCAAAATATTCTGCAGATTTCTTGGCTGCCCTAGAGGAAGCCGCCTATATTCGTTATACTAGAGAGTAAGTATCAATGAATGCGGTTTTGTGTGAAAGCACCGCTAAAGGAGTTGCCCCATGTACGAAATGCCACAGAAAAATCCATTCAAAAAATCATTTTTCGACTTGAAAGAATTAGTTGACTGCATACAGGAAAATTTACTTTGTCCGGCAACAATTGAAGACACCAACCACAGGCTGCATGCCTACAGTTCGCACGAAGACGACACTGATTCCGCGCGCATCGGCACCATCATTTCCCAGCGTGTGCCGGAGAAAGTGATCAATCGCCTGTGGAAAGAAGGCGTCATCCCAAAGTTATTGCAAACGGATTGTGCGCTGCGCATCCCTCACATTGAAGACATCGGACTTCGTGACCGTGTAGCGATTGCCATCCGCAAAAACAATGAGACGCTGGGCTATATTTGGGTAGTGGAAGACCAGAAAAAATTGAATGGAGCGCAGCTGGAACTGCTTCAGGATGCAGCTGTTGCTGCTACACCCTTGATGGCCAAGCTCTATCAGAACCGCAAACGGAAAGAAGAAAATTATCAGGATTTTCTGTGGCAGCTGCTGACGGGCCAATACAAAAGTCTGGAAGAAATTCATAATAAATTTTATGACTTGAACTTGAAAATGCCTGAACGCTTTACTGTACTCGCTTTTCGTTTTGAACAGGACATTACGCGAAAAATGGAAGAACAGATTTCCTATTTGATCACGACCAGCCAAAAAATTACCAATCATTTTCTCGTGGTGATGGATGAAGAGTTGATTCTTATCGCTTCCCCTCACCCTTCACAACCTGATGAGAAAGCCTTTGACGACTTTATTTCGTTTTTCGTCTCTGAAATGGCCAATCGTTTTTCCATTCAAGGCGTCCGGGGAAGCGCCGGCACTGGCTACCAGGATTTTGACAAAGCACAAACGAGCTATCAGGAAGCACTTAAAGTGCTGAAGATGAAAGAGCGTTTTCCAGAGGAGCTGGAGAATATCCAACATTTCCGCCAGCTGGGTGTTTTCAGGTATTTGGACTTGATCCAAAAAGATCAGCGGACCCGGCGATACGAGCATCCTGCCATCGCCAAGCTTGAAGCATACGACGCCTTGCACAAATCCAACCTGCTGCAAACCCTTGAAGTCTTTATCCAGCAGGACAGCAATATGAACGATGCAGCAAAAAAGCTATTTGTCCATACCAATACCCTCCATTACCGGATCAAGCGGATATCGGAAATTGGCGGCATCCGTTTAACAAATATCCATGAAAAGATCGGTATTTATCTCGATCTGAAAGCGCGAAAAATGGATGAGAAATAGCCTTTTGTGAAAATCTACAAAAGAAACCGCTTTCTTTCTTTGTTTTATACAATGTAGAACCACGCCCTTCCCGCTATACTTATGGATATCTACACTATCCGTTATATAGGGGGAAGAAAAATGATTATAGGAATTCCAAAAGAAATCAAAAACAACGAAAACCGGGTGGCGATCACTCCGGCTGGTGTTGACGCTTTTGTAAGAGCTGGACATCAAGTCATCATCGAAACAAGCGCTGGCCTTGGAAGCAGCTTTACTGATGAAGATTACATCGCAACCGGTGCAAAAATAGTAGGCTCTGCAAAAGAAGCGTGGGCAGCAGAAATGGTCATGAAAGTAAAAGAACCTGTTTCTTCTGAATACCACTACTTCCGTGAAGACCTCTTATTGTTTACGTATTTGCACCTCGCAGCTGAACCTGCATTGACGCAGGCATTAGTCGACAATAAAGTAACAGCAGTGGCTTATGAAACGGTATCGGTCAACCGTACGCTTCCATTATTAACGCCAATGAGCGAAGTAGCTGGAAGAATGGCTGCTCAAGTTGGCGCTCAATTTCTTGAAAAAGTTTACGGCGGAAAAGGCATTCTATTGTCCGGTGTACCAGGCGTACAGCGAGGCAAAGTAACCATTATCGGCGGCGGAGTGGCTGGAACTAATGCTGCAAAAATGGCGATTGGCCTTGGCGCTCAAGTAACAATGATCGATTTAAGCCCGGAACGCCTTCGCCAGTTGGATGATCTTTTTGGAACGGATGTAACAACATTGATTTCCAATCCATTCAATATCGCAGAAGCGGTCAAAGCATCGGATTTGGTAATCGGTGCAGTATTGATCCCAGGTTCAAAAGCACCTAAATTGGTATCGGAAGAAATGGTGCAATCGATGAATCCAGGTTCTGTTATTGTCGACATCGCAATCGACCAAGGCGGTATTTTTGAAACGACAGACCGCATCAGCACTCATGACGATCCGACTTATGTAAAGCATGAAGTTGTCCATTATGCAGTTGCTAACATGCCTGGAGCTGTGCCGCGCACATCGACCATCGCGTTGACAAATGTTACTGTCGGCTATGCACTTCAAATGGCGAATAAAGGCGTTCAACAAGCAGTTGCTGAAAACCCGGCATTAAAGCTTGGCGTCAATACGGCAAACGGCAGCGTCACGTATGAAGCAGTTGCCAAAGACCTTGGCTTTGACTTTGTATCTGTTGACGAGGCTCTTGCTAAACCGGCATCATTGGTATAAGAACCATCCAATAGACGTTCCTCTGCTGATTATTTTCAGCATCTGGAACGTCTTTTTTTGACGAAAAATTCTAACTTATGCTATCCGCTTCCCTGTACAGACAGCATAAGTTGTTTTATATTTAGGGAAGGTGATGAAAATGACAGCAAAAATTTACTTAAACGATGAACAATTTATTTCCGGCATGACGCAAAGGGATCCAGCTGAACCTGAAAACAATAACATGGCATTACATGCCTGTGAGAATCCACAAACGGTTTTAACAAACCGGAAAAACCTGGCTCAATTGCTGGATGTTCCACTCGCGGACTTTATTTGTACGCAACAGACGCACAGTGCAAATTTTCGACGTGTATCAGCAGCCGACAAAGGCAGAGGCGCATACAATGCAGAAGATGCTTTTTCCGATACAGATGCATTGTATACGTATGATGCTGGAGTTGTATTATGCAGTTTTGCGGCTGATTGTGTCCCCGTGATTATCCGCGACAGAAAAACCGGATTGATAGCCGTTGTCCATTCCGGCTGGCAAGGCACTATTAAAGAAATCGTGCCCAAACTGCTTCACCAGCTAATTAAGATTGAACAGGCATCCCCTGCTGATTTGGACATCCAGATTGGTGCGGCAATTAGCCAACAGCATTTCGAAGTCGATCACGATGTTTATTCCAAGTTTAAGACTCTTGGCTATGCCGATGAATTCATGTATTTCAACGATGCAACATATAAATACCATATCGACAATCAAGCGACTGTCAAAAGGCAATGTGAAGTGGCAGGTGTTCCTTCTGAACAGATCCATATTGATCGGACTTGCACCTTTTCAAGCGCTGATGGCTTCTCCTACAGACAAGATAATAAGAGTGGCAGACATTTGATATTTGCGATGAAAAAATGATTAACTGTTCATTGTAAATACTTGACCATCATCAATTGAACTTAACGATCATCGTATGATAAAACGCTGTGGGCATGACATATAAAACCACCTGTCTTCCCGCTTCGCCTAGCCACTGTCTTACCACTTGGCAGCAATGCCTGTTTATAAATCCCATATAGAGAAGTGATTGATAAGCTTTTCACAAGTCCTTTCATTTCTACAATTTGCCGGTAGCAGTTCCTCAATTTTGCCAAATAAAAAAAGTCGTTTTCTCCAGCCACAGTGGTTGGAGAAAACGACTTTTCTGATTCAACTGATAAATCTTCGTTAAAAGGTGGTTTAGTTAAAATGAAACTTTTTAACTATTTTCGCATCGATTAAAAAAGTATCTTGTGACCACGAAATTAGTTATTGCTTTCTTGCAGATTCAGCCCTTTCGAAGCGGCGTTTGTGTTTTGGGATTCCTGTTGCCCCGCAACTCGCTTAATGTCCAAACGGATCAACAACGAGATCAGGAAAGCGATGGAAACCAACACGATAAAGACATAAAACACCGGCACGTAGCTGTCTGTACGCTCACGAATCTGCGAGACAATGGCCGGTCCGATAATGCCGCCCATTGACCATGTTGTCAACAAATAACCGTGGATGGCACCAAGTTGCTTTGTTCCAAACAAATCGCCGATAAATGCCGGAAGGTTCGAGAACCCACCGCCGTAGCAGCTGACAATCACTAAAATCATTGCCTGGAATATCAGCACATTGCCAACGTTCGGAAGCATCGTGAAGGCAATAATCTGCAACACGAAGAAAATTGTAAAGACAGTTGGGCGCCCGATATAGTCGGAAAGCGCTGCCCATCCCAGACGGCCTCCGCCGTTGAAAATGCCCATGATGCCGACCAATGTTGCAGCTCCAGCTGCAGAAAGTCCGATCATTTCCTGTGACATCGGTGATGCTACCGAAATGATCATGATGCCGGCACTGACGTTAATCAGCATCATCGACCAAACCATCCAGAAGCGGCGTGTTTTCACTGCTTCTTTAGCAGTCAATTGCGCCAAATCTTTTTTCATCACTTTTTTGCCAGAGTCGATGGCTTGCTGCATTCCTTGCGGCATCCAGTCTTTCGGCGGCGGCGCAATGTATGAGGCACCAAGTATTATCAGAATGAAATAGCTGATTCCAAGAATATAAAATGTTGTACTGACACCGTATGATCCGATCAGATTAGCAGCAACCGGTGCGGTAATCAATGCACCAGCTCCAAAGCCCATGACTGCCATTCCAGTAGCCAGTCCTCTGCGGTCCGGGAACCATTTGACAAGAGTCGATATTGGCGCGATATAGCCTACTCCCAGGCCAAGTCCGCTCAAAAAGCCGTAAGTAAGAAGAAATAAAATCAGCGAATCGATTTGAATGGCAAAACCTGCACCGGCTTGTCCAAAGCCGAATAAAAATGCAGCCACAATCGCCGATTTCCGAGGTCCGTTCTTTTCAACAAATCCTCCAAAGAACGCGGCCGAGATACCGCCAAGAGCCATCATGATGGTGAAGGCATACGTAATTTCTTTAGGTGCCCAGCCCATTTCACTGCTGATTGGCGTCGTATAAACACTATAGGCATAAGCTGCCCCAATTGATAATTGGATAGCAATCGCTGCCAAAGCGATCAGCCACCTGTTTTTTGTTTTTCCCATCGAATATCCTCCTTTTACATGCAAAATCCACCACTAATTTCAGAAGCGATTCTCCAGAGAATACATCCTTATTCAAAATAAAACAAATACTTTTTTGAAAATAAAGTTTTTATCCGCCAATCTTTGCAGCTTAAAATCCAGCTGGGAGTAAGAGCAAACAACATAAAAAAAATATTATTACAAAATATTTTTCCAGAACGATCCAGTTGTCTTTCAATTTTTTATTTATTAATCCGTTTGGTGTTTTCCGAAAATTTAAAAACTCTCTCTTTCAGCCTCCAATTCTGCTGCTTTAATCAAAATAAACCCAATCGCAGCCATTTATTCCTGGGTTTTTATAAAAATGCGTTACAGTAAATAAACAGCACAAAATAGTCACAATTCCAGCAAGCTGCATGCCGATCCTTTTCAAACCGCAAAATGTAAACGCTTTACTGTATCCTCAAATACAACATGGCGATATAACAAATTAGCACAATCATTAGCTTAAATAAAATTAAAGGGAGAGATTTACATGACAACAACTAAAGGTTTAGAAGGTGTAGTAGCAACCCAATCCGCCATCAGCTCGATCATTGATGACACACTTACATACGTCGGCTACGATATTGATGACCTGGCTGTCAACGCCAGCTTTGAAGAAGTGATTTACTTGTTGTGGCACCAGCGCCTGCCGAAGGCAGACGAATTGGCGGAACTGAAGCAGCAGTTGGCTGACAACATGGCCGTTCCCCAAGCGGTACTGGATCATTTCAAGACATACGACATCAAGCATGTCCACCCGATGGCGGCGCTTCGCACTGCGGTTTCCATGCTCGGCTTGTTCGACGAAGAAGCTGAAGTGATGGAACCGGAAGCAAACTACCGCAAAGCCATCAAGATCCAAGCGAAAATTTCAACATTGGTGACGGCATTCGGCCGCATCCGCAACGGACAAGAGCCGGTCGCACCGAAAACCGACTTGAGCTTCGCGGCGAACTTCCTCTATATGCTGTCTGGCGAATTGCCGGAAGCGATCGAAGAAGAAGCGTTCAACAAAGCGTTGGTGCTGCACGCAGACCACGAATTGAACGCCTCGACGTTCACGGCACGTGTCGCGGTCGCGACGTTGTCGGATGTGTATTCCGGCGTCACCGCAGCCATCGGCGCGTTGAAAGGCCCGCTTCATGGCGGTGCCAACGAGCAGGTCATGAAGATGCTCACGGAAATCGGCTCGGTCGACAACGTCGAGAAAGTCATCAACGAAAAATTGGCGAACAAAGAAAAAATCATGGGCTTCGGCCACCGCGTCTACCGCAAGGGCGACCCGCGTGCGAAGCATTTGCGCGACATGTCCCAGAAATTAACGAAGATCCGCGGCGAAGAAAAATGGTACGAGATGTCGGTGAAGATCGACGAAATCGTCACGGGCCAGAAAAACCTGCCGCCGAACGTCGATTTCTATTCGGCATCGGTCTACCACAGCCTGAACATCGAACACGATCTGTTCACGCCAATCTTTGCGGTGTCCCGCACATCGGGCTGGCTGGCCCACATTTTGGAGCAGTACTCGGACAACCGGTTGATCCGCCCACGCGCAGATTACATCGGACCGGGCATGCAGACTTATGTGCCAGTTGAGGAAAGATAAACAAAAACTGCTTGCTGATTCATGCTATGAAACCATAACGATGAGCTTTTCAGTATAAAAGACAAACGAAAAAAGCGCTTCCTGAAAATTTTCAGGAAGCGCTTTTTGATTATCAGGAAGCTTTCAGCCGCCAATATACGACATGCCAATCTTGTTGCGATTTTTTGCGGTAAATTCGGTCCGTTCGTCTGAATAACGGTCGTCCCGCCGTTCCCATACGGCTGAAATTTTTTCCAGCAATTCCTCATCGCTCAAGCCGCTCCGCACTAGTTCGCGGATATCGAAATGTCCGGTAGCGAACAAGCAGGTATAGAATTTCCCATCAGAAGACAAACGGGCGCGTGTGCATGATGAGCAGAAGGACTCCGAGACGGATGTGATAAATCCGACTTGGGCATCCCCTTCTTCAAAACGGTAGCGCTTTGCCACTTCACCATAGTAATCTTTATCCACTGGCTCCAGCTTATAAACTGTCTGCAACTTTTCAAGAATTTGTTTTTTGGTAACCACTTTTTTGAAGCTCCAACCATTGTCATTGCCAACATCCATAAATTCGATAAAGCGCAGCGTCATGCCGCGTTCTTTAAAATAAGCGGTCATCGGCAGAATTTCCTGTTCGTTGACATCCTTTTGGACGACCATATTGACTTTGATTTCAAAGCCGACTTGACGGGCAAAATCGATTTGTTTCAGGATATGGGACGGATCGACACCACGGCCGTTAAGTTTGCCGAAAAGCTCGGGATCGAGTGCGTCCAGACTAATGTTCAGACGTCGAAGTCCAGCGTCGAAAAGCGGCTGTGCCTGATTGCCAAGGAGCAGGCCATTTGTTGTTAAGCCTATATCCTCTATCCCTTCAACAGAAAGGATTTTTTTGACCAATTCCGGCAATCCTCTGCGCATTAGTGGCTCTCCACCCGTAAGGCGGATTTTTTTGACGCCCATCGCAGCGAAAATTTTCGTCAAGCGACGGATTTCTTCAAAAGACAATAATTCCTGCTTCGGCAAAAATGCATAATCATCACCAAACACTTCTTTGGGCATGCAATAAGAACAACGGAAATTGCAGCGGTCGGTGACAGATATCCGCAAATCCCGTATTGGACGCTGAAATTGGTCCTGTACTGGTTTTATGGCCATTACGCCACCCCCTCTTTATCTATCAGGCTGATTTATGTTTCGAAAAACGTGTGAATCTTCATGAATTCGGGATGAATCGATCCACTCGGTCGTTACTTTTTCCATTAATTTCATTACGCGTAATTGACCAGCTGCCAGATCGTTTTGCAGCGGTTCTTTCATACGGAAGTTCCAAACGCTAAATAACGGTATCTTTTCAGCTGCATTATGCACTGCCGTAATATCGGACAAAGGATCTGCAAGATCCAGCAGCTTTGCAGTTTCAGCCTTACCGACAAACGGCATATCACAGGGCAGCACCAAATATTTCTTGGCAGGTCTCGCCGTCATACCTGACAGGATACCGGCTAATGGACCTTGCCCTGCGACCCAGTCCAGATCCGTAATGACATCGTATTCCGTTGGAAAATGCGCCACCAATTCAGGTCTGGCGATAATGACCACATGATCGCAGACCTGATCCAAAGCTCGATATGCACGTTCATAGAACAATTCTTTTCCAATTTCCGCAAAAGCTTTTGGCGAGCCGAAGCGCCGCGACATGCCGCCAGCCAATAGAATGCCAACAAGCTCCGTCATCCCCCGCTGACCGGTGGAATAAACGCCACGACATCACCGGCTTCCAGCACATCTGTCGGCAATGCATATTCTTCATTAACAGCAACGCGGGCAGCACCGGTTTGAAAATCCGGATATTTATCCATTGCCCATTGCCATAATTCATCGACGGTCCGGCCGGCTAGATCCACTTTCTCTTCCGAAACACCGGTCTGTTCTTTGAGTCCCGCAAAATAATGCAAAGAGATCATTTCAATTCCCCTTCCGGTTTTTTCTTTTGGTCGCCGATCCATTCTTCGCCGTCTTCCCATATTTCTTTTTTCCAGATCGGCACAATTTCCTTGATTCGTTCTATGGCATATTCGTTTGCTTCGTAAGCTGTTTTTCGGTGCGGCGACGAGACGGCGATAACGACAGCAATGTCGCTGATTTGCAGCTCACCGATGCGGTGGGCAATTGCCACTTTCGTCCCTTCCCATCGCTGCTCAATTTCTTCACCGATTTGCGCCAGTTTTTTCTCTGCCATCGGCACATAAGCCTCATAGGCTAAATAAAGCGTTCGTACGCCTTTTGTCCATTCACGGACATGTCCGGTAAACAAAGTCACCGCCCCCGCTTCCGGGCGCAATACTAAATCGGCATAAACTTGCGGATTGATCGCTTCTGTCACTATCTCAAATGCCTTCATTGCTGTCACCATCCATCCAATTAGTAAACCAAAAATAGAGCTTCTTGCTGTCATTCTGCAGAATTACTGGTACATTGTCCAGTTTCAACAGTTCTGGTGCAATTACCAATGCAATATGTTCCAGTTTTTGAAGCTCCAGCCAGTCTTCAGCTGAGCGCAGCAAAACGATTTTTTCATAATGTGCTTCTTTAAAACCCTCGACCAGAACCAGCTCAGGATTTTCTGCAGATGCAAAAGCAACCAGTTCAGCCAGTGTTGCTTGTTTTTTTCGTTGATGAATTTGGACCACGCCATCGCCATAAACAATAGAGCAGGAAGCGCCTTTCTGAAAAAAACGCATGCTGTCGGTTTCATTTGATGGCATTTCCAAAGCACCACCATGACCATGATGCTTAACTGTAGAAACAGCCATGCCTCTTTGGGTTGCCTGCTTTAACAAGTCCAACATTAAAGTCGTTTTGCCGCTGTTTTTAAAACCGACTACCTGCAATACTCTTACAGCTGCCATTTGTCGGTCCCTTCTTCTGCGCCGAGAAGCAGTACGTCCACAACATCTCCTAAATGGAAACCGCGGGTGCCGCCCGGCAGAACAATTAACGCATTGCCTCGTGCGATAGATGATACAGCATTCGACTTATTGAAGCCAGCCGGCGACACTGTCTCCCCATCATAAGAAGCCCGGATAAATCGGGTAAACGGATTTGCTTTTGTAAAGTCCTCTCCCAATACCGCCTTGGTGTGAGGCAAAAACAGCTTGCCGGCTCCCATCATTTTGAGCAGGGCGGGACGGACAAACAATTCAAACCCGGTAAAGCAGGCGGACGGATTGCCTGATAATCCGAATAAATACTTGTCATTTGCGACGGCAACCGTCGTCACACTGCCCGGGCGCATCGCTACTTTATTAAACAGCACTTCTGCGCCGAGCCGCTTATAGATTGCGGGCAGAAAATCAAAATCGCCAACCGATACTCCGCCAGTGGTAATCAGGCAATCGGTTTCTTCTGCAGCTTTTTTGACCACATTAAAGCTCTCATCCAACCTATCAATGGACATGCCATACATTTTGCAGCGGAAACCCATCCGCTTCAATTGCGCGACGATCATCGGCCCATTGCTGTTGCGGATTTTCCCTGGCACAAGCTCATCTCCAACGTCCAGTAACTCAGTGCCAGTAGAAAGGATGCCGACAACCGGCTGTTTTGCCACCAGCACTTGCGAATAGCCGAAAGTCGCCAGAAGTGCAATCGTACCCGGGTTGATAAAACTGCCGCTGTCGATCACCACTTCACCTTTTTGTACATCTTCTCCCTGCAAGGAAACGTTCTCCAACGGTTCAAACGGCTTGCGAATAGTTATGGCATCCGGCGTTTCAACAGTTTGTTCGAACATCACCACGGCATCTGCACCATCCGGAAGTTGAGCGCCGGTCATGATGCGGATCGCTTCGTGAGCATTTAGCATTTTCGCAGATACTTCTCCCGCTCCGATATGATCGATTACGTCAAACCCAATCCGGTTTTCGCCCGATGCACCTGCAGAATCTGCTGAACGTATGGCGTAGCCGTCATAAGGCGAGCGATTAAAAGGCGGTACATCAGTTGAAGCGACAATCGGTTCAGCCAGTATGCGACCATAGCTGTCTTCCAGATCTAAATTTTCTGAGCCAAGCGGAAAAGCATGTTCCAATACCTGTTTAATTGCTGCTGAAACAGCAATTGGTGTGCGTTTTTCAACCATTTTTTTCATCTCCTGTTTGTTGGTTTACGTTATTTGATGGATTAAGATTTCACTATATGTATTTTCATTCGGTTTGAATTATATATTTTCACTTCTTGATTGGAGTTCTTCCCGTACTAAACTTATACAATGCCTTGATTGCTGTCAAACAGACATTCGGGAAAAAGAAAAAACAACCTTGAAAATTGTTGATTTCAAGGTTGTTTCAATGTATTTAATTTAATCGGTGACAGTTTCCCCTTTAGCAGGCACGGAAACTTTCTCATTTTGTGTACGAATGCGACGGATATCTAGACGAATCACCATCGAAATAACTAATGCGACCACGAAAAGTCCGGCAAAGAACAAGAGGCTGCTTTCATAGCTGCCAGTTTGATCTTTCATAAATGCCGCAAACAATGGTCCTGCAAGTCCGGCCGCTGCCCAAGCTGTTAAAATATAGCCATGGATAGCACCGAGTTGCTTCGTACCGAAAATATCTGCGATATATGCTGGAATCGACGCGAATCCACCGCCATAGCAAGTATAAATAATGGCCAACATGATTTGGAAGAAAATTGCATTTGTTGTGAATGGCAATAAAGCGAATAACGCAATCTGAATGATAAAGAATGCGGTATACGTATTAGGGCGTCCAATATAATCAGAAATTGTTGCCCATCCGAGACGGCCAAGGCCGTTAAAGATTCCAAGAACCCCTACTAATGCAGCTGCTTGGACTGTCGTCATGCCGATGCTGTCGATCGCCATCGGTTTTGCAGCCGACAAAATGGCGATTCCACAAGTCACGTTGATAAACAGCATGAACCATAGGTAATAAAAACGCTTAGTTTTAACGGCTTCATTGGCCGTCAGTTGAGAAAGATCGGTTTTTCGTTCAGCTTTGCCACTGTTGACTTTTTCTTCAAAGCCCGCTGGTGACCAGCCTTCTTGAGGTTTTTCAAGGTACAGAGAAGACAGCAGCATGATGACGAAATAAGAAGCTCCTAAAATATAAAAGGTCTGCTCTATCCCTACCGAAGTGATGAGCGCTTCCATGATCGGGCTGCTGATGGCAGCTGCAAATCCAAAGCCCATAATTGCCAAACCGGTAGCAAGTCCGCGGCGGTCAGGGAACCATTTGACCAAAGTTGAAACCGGTGCAATATAGCCGATCCCCAGCCCGATTCCGCCGAGCGCTCCGTAAAACACATAAAGCAGCGGCAGCGAGGAAGCGCTTACAGCAAATCCTGAACCAATAATTCCAGCCCCAAAGAAAAAGGCTGCCACAAGACCGGCTTTTCTCGGTCCGTACTTTTCAACAAAACTGCCGAAAAAGGCTGCTGATAAGCCCAAGAATAAGATCGCAATACTAAAGGTCAACTGCACTTGGCTGGTCGTCCATCCGAACTGGTCGATCAATGGATTCGTAAAATTACTCCACGCGTATACGGACCCAATTGAAATATGTATCCCTACTGCAGATAACGCAATCAACCATCTGTTTTTTGGCTTTTTTTTCATTTTCCTAAACCTCCTGATGAAATTGGTAAAACATATATAAAATGATTTCCAAAAAGCCAAATCATTAATTTTTTTGGCACAGAGGTTGCTGTTCCTAAAAAAAGGTTTTTTCAAGGCAGTTGCAACAGCATTAACATGCTGGCATCAGTAAAATTCACTGCTCTAATTGACTAAATAATAAGACGATTAGAATCATAGCATCCTAATCTTTTTTTGTCACCAAGTATTATTTCAAAGTACGTTATTGCATGACAATCCGCTCTGGGTGAGTGTACAGATTAAACGAGCTGCCTCGGATAAAGCCGACGGCCGTGATGCCAAGGTCTTCAGCAAGCGACAATGCTAATTCTGTCGGAGCGGATTTTGACAGAACGATCTCACAGCCAATTTTCGCTACCTTCAGCAGGATCTCTGAAGAAATCCGGCCGCTGAAGACGATGACTTTGTCGCGAACATCAATATTGTTGACAAGGCAGTAGCCGTAAATTTTGTCCAGCGCATTGTGTCTGCCAATGTCCATTCGTGAAACGATGATGCCATTTGCGTCACACAGAGCTGCGTTATGGACACCGCCTGTCTGCTTGAACATCTCTGCAGAGTCTGCCATGTCCGACATCAGCTGAAAACAGTTTTCCGGAGTCAGCGTGACACGCACTTCTGTCATTTTCTTTGCAATCATGGCATCGTGCGCAAAAACAAATCCTTGGCGGCTCATGCCGCAGCATGAACTGATAAAGCGTTTGTTCTGCAGCTGCTCAAAAAACGGATACACTTTTTCAGCGGTAATGTGAACAGTGCCGGTTTTTTCATCCACGCGGATTTCCTGGATGTCTTTATAATTGGGGATGATGCGTTCAGAGACCAAAAAACCGATAGCCATTTCTTCCATCTGCTCCGGCGAACAGACGATGGTGATAAATTCCTTGCCATTGATTTTGATGGTGGCAGGCTGCTCGACCACAACACGATCTTCTTTTTCGCTAAATGCCCCTTTTTCATAACGTATGATTTTCCGTATCTTATCTTGTTGCACTGGGTTTCCCTCCCTCTTGGATGTGTTGATCAATCATCCGATCGAAAAGAAAAACGGATACGGCAATATCGTCTTCAACTTTGATGTCTGAGAACAGATGGACAAATTTTGCTCCGACCAGTTCTTCCATTCCTTCCGGAGCGGCTGTTGCGTAAACACTTTGAATCATTCGTGTACGGGCAGCATGGACCATCTCCCTGCCCTCCGGCGTTCGGGCAATAAATTGTTCTGACGGACTCAAATTTCCGTATAACGTAGAAATGGCCATGTCATTGACAAAAACAGTCTGAATACGCTCCGGCCCTTTACCGAAAAGGTTTTTCCGCAGCTTGCGGATGATGTCATTAAACTCATGGATCTGTCTGGACATTCGAATCTTCTCCTCTTTCGGAATGAATAATTTGTGATTATAGCCAAACCGGCGATATCGCGGCAGGCAAGAAAGCGATTCGTAATATGGAATTTTCTTGATTTGACTTAAATATTTTCAAATTCTGTTGTATATCACATTTTTACTGTTTATAATAATAGCATATGTTGGTCTTGCCGTACGTTGTTGCGGTAACGCTTTCACTCTCTCTTATAACGGTCGGATTGGTCCTTTAACAAGTCCTGTTAAGACACTATTCCACTATGAAACAGATGCACTTGTCAAGGTGTATTTTTCATAGTGGATTTTTTTATCCCTTTTTACAGGACATCGAAAACAGATACGAATCATTTGGCAGCATCATCGAGTGAAGTTTTTCTTATTCCCAAAGGAGGTTTTGGCATGTCCATCAAAATTAACGGTTCACCCATCGAATTTGAACAGGGAAAAACCATTTTGCAAGTAATCAACCAAGAAAAGATTTTGCACCCACAAATCTGTTATATGCCCGAAGTGGATCCGATTGAAACCTGTGACACGTGCATCGTCGAAGTGGACGGCAAGCTAGTTCGCGCTTGCTCAACTCCAGCTTCGGCTGGCATGGAAGTCGAGCTTGCCTCGCCCCGTGCAAAAGAAGCACAGACCGAAGCAATGGACCGGATACTTGAAAACCACCTGCTTTACTGCACGGTTTGCGACAACAACAACGGCAACTGCAAAATTCACAACACCGTCGACATGATGGAAGTCGAGCATCAAAAATATCCGTTCGAGCCGAAATGTTCAGTCGATGAAGTCGACTTAACCAATCCTTTTTACCGCTATGATCCAAATCAATGTATCGCCTGCGGCCAATGTGTCGAAGTTTGCCAGAACTTACAAGTCAATGAAACTTTGACTATGGACTGGTCACTCGACCGCCCGATCGTTCTTTGGGACGGCGGCGCAAAAATCAACGATTCCTCTTGCGTCAGCTGCGGCCAATGTGTAACGGCTTGCCCTTGCAACGCTTTGATGGAAACTTCGATGCTCGGAGAAGCTGGCTTTATGACCGCTATTCCGGAAAAAATCCTTTCGCCAATGATCGATTTGGTAAAAGACGTTGAACCTGGATACAGCGGCATCATGGCTGTATCGGACGCAGAAGCGAAAATGCGTGAGACGCGCACCAAAAAAACCAAAACGGTTTGTACGTTCTGCGGCGTCGGCTGTTCCTTTGAAGTTTGGACAAAAGACCGTGAAATTCTGAAAATACAGCCGGTATCAGAAGCTCCTGCCAATGCGATTTCTACTTGCGTCAAAGGGAAATTCGGCTGGGATTTCATTAACAGCGAAGAACGCATCACCACTCCCCTTATCCGTAAAAATGGTGAGTTTGTAGAAGCCAGCTGGGAAGAAGCGCTTGATCTTGTGGCATCGAAATTTAAAGCAATCAAAGAAGAAAACGGTAAAGATGCAATCGGCGTTATATCTTCTTCAAAAATTACCAATGAAGACAATTACGTTATACAGAAACTGAGCCGCCAAGTATTTGAAACCAATAACGTTGACAACTGCTCGCGCTATTGCCAATCTCCTGCCACTGACGGCCTTTTCCGTACTGTCGGCATGGGCGGAGATGCCGGAACCATTAAAGATATTGCCAGTGCCGGACTTGTTATTATCGTCGGCGCCAATCCTGCAGAAGGCCATCCGGTTTTGGCAACTCGCGTAAAACGTGCCCATAAATTGCACGGCCAGAAATTAATTGTTGCAGATATGCGCAAAAACGAAATGGCTGAACGCTCGGATATCTTCATTACGCCGAAGCAAGGAACTGACCAAGTATGGCTGATGGCTGTTACCAAATACATGATCGACCAGGGCTGGCACGATCAGCAGTTTATCGATGATAATGTAAATTATTTCAACGATTTTAAAGAAGTATTGGACCAGTACACATTGGAATATGCCGAGAAACAAAGCGGCGTGTCCAAAGAAACATTGATCCGCACAGCTGAAATGATCCGTGACGCTGATGGTACATGTATCCTATGGGGCATGGGTGTTACGCAAAACACTGGCGGTTCAGATACCTCTGCTGCAATTTCCAATCTTTTGCTGGCAACAGGAAACTACCGCCGTCCAGGCGCTGGTGCTTATCCGCTTCGCGGCCACAATAACGTTCAAGGTGCTTGCGATATGGGATCATTGCCAGGTTGGCTGCCAGGCTATCAGCATGTTACTGATGATGCTGCACGCCAGAAGTTCGAACGGGCTTACGGCGTGAAAATCGACGACAAACCAGGCATGGACAACATCCATATGCTGCAGGCTGTTGATGAAGGCATTATGAAAGCCATGTACGTTGTTGGTGAGGATATGGCGTTAGTAGATTCAAACGCCAACCACGTGGATGACGTATTATCAAAACTCGACTTTTTCGTAGTCCAGGACATTTTCTTCTCCCGCACCGCACAATATGCGGATGTTATCTTACCGGCAGCACCATCGCTGGAAAAAGACGGAACTTTTACAAATACGGAACGCCGTGTTCAGCGTTTGTACAAAGCACTTCCGGAACTTGGCCAATCTAAAGCAGATTGGTGGATCGTTCAGGAAATCGCCAACCGGCTTGGCGCTAACTGGAACTACAGCCACCCAAGCGAAATATTCGCTGAAATGGCTAGCTTGTCTCCATTGTTCGCTCAAGCAGACTACGCTTCGATGGAAGGCTGGAACAGTTTCCTATGGGGCAGCCTGGATGGCGAAAGCACACCGCTTCTTTATGTGGACGGCTTTAATTTCCCGGACAAAAAAGCACGTTTTGCTCTATCTGATTGGGTGGAGCCGGTGGTATTCCCTGCTGAATACGATCTTCACATTAATAACGGCCGTCTGTTGGAGCATTTCCATGAAGGCAATATGACCGATAAGTCCAAAGGCATCATCTCCAAACTGCCAGAGACGTTCGTTGAAGTGTCTCCCGAGCTGGCAGAAGAACGCGGACTTGAAGATGGATCGACTGTCCGCCTTGTCTCCCCTTATGGAGCATTGAAATTGCCGGTTATTGTAACAAGCCGAGTTAAGGGCAATGAATTGTTCTTGCCGATGAACTCGACGAAAAAAGAAACGGCCATCAACTTCCTGACTGGCCCAGCAGGAGACCAGCGCACCAACACACCTGCCTATAAGCAGACGAAAGTTCGTATGGAAGTCTTGAAAGACCACGTCAAGAGCCCGCTGCCAAAATCAAATCCGCGGGATAAAAAACGCAATCCGGTATCCGGCATTGAGGTAGAACGCAAATGGGCACGTGAAGGCTATGTGCATTTGACAGATCAACGATAGAAAGGTGATGTCCTATGGCAAGTCCAATAACACAGATCAAGAAGAAGGAATGGACGGCAGAAGAAATTCGCGAGCAAAAGCTTTATGAGTTGGAGACGCTGATTGCCGAACAAAACGAGGCGCTTAATAAACTATTGGCCATCACGGGTGATCTGGACGATGCAGGAGTTCTTGACGCAGTGCTTGCGATGGTCAAAGCGAAAGAAGGCATTGCCGAAGTGGTAATGGGGCAAGCGACACGTGAACCGGTGACCAATCTCATCAATAACATGATGAGTGCTGCAGGTGCATTGACAGCGATTGACCCTGCATCAACGGGCAAGCTGGCATCGAGTGTGGTCAATGGTTTGAAAGAAGCGGAAGCACAAAACCACAACGGCAAGAAACTCGGAATCTTCCAGATGCTCAAAGCAATCAGAGACCCTGACATCAACCGCTCCATCAAGTTCGGGCTCAATTTCCTAAAAGGCATGGGCAAAGGGCTGGACCGTTGAGAAACTTAGACAAGTTGACCTTAAGAATCACCATTGTATAAAACAAAGATGATTGCTCTTGCGCTAGATGGCCACCATCCAGCCCCCTGGACAAGCTGGTGCTGAGAAAGTTACTTACTAAAATTCAAGTATATGTTTGTCACTCACATACTAGCCGCGGCTTTCTTTATAGCTGCGGCTAGTTTTTTGTGTTTATTGGTTGGCAGACTCTTTTCCAGTCGCTTTGTCCGCTTATTTAGCAGATTCAAAATTCGGCCACACTGAAATTATCTATTATATAGAAGGAACTGCATTTAATTAGGTTCAACTTTTTCCATTGCAGCACCCTAATGGCTTTTGGGTAAAAACTTAAAGAAGGTTTGTATGGCCTATTTAAAACTTTCTTTAGTAAACGGAATCCAAGAAGCCACATGATGGAAAATGCTTTGCCACCACTTAGATGCGCAGGAGAAGGCAGCCAATCGTCCCTTCTTTTTATGTTGGTCAGCTTTTAAGCACCCTGTTGGGAAGCTCTCTCGCCTTTATCGCTGAATATGTGCTTTTATCGAGAAATAATCGTTTTTGTCGATTTTCCAAGACATCCGCCCCTTTCTGTTATATATTAATTAACAAGAAAACAAACTGTATTAATACAGTTTGTTCAAAAAACTTCTTAAATCAGAAAGGGATGGATAACATGGTTACAAACAAAATTCAACAAATCGAGGAACTGAATAAGAGCTGGGATCAGGACGAACGCTGGAACGGCATCGAACGCATGTATACAGCAGAAGAAGTTGTGAAACTTCGTGGTTCTGTACAAATTGAGCATACATTGGCGAGAAAAGGTGCTGAACGTTTGTTCCGATCGATTCATGAAGAGGATTTTGTAAACGCTTTAGGCGCATTAACGGGCAATCAGGCAGTCCAGCAAGTGAAAGCTGGCTTAAAGGCGATTTACTTAAGCGGATGGCAAGTAGCTGCAGATGCAAACTCTGCTGGCCAGATGTATCCGGACCAAAGTTTATATCCCGTCAACTCGGTTCCAGATGTGGTTAAAAAGATTAACCAAGCGCTGCAACGTGCTGATCAGATCGACGGAGTTGAAGGCACAGAAGGTTTTGACTGGTTCGCACCGATTGTAGCTGATGCAGAAGCCGGCTTTGGCGGACCGCTAAATGTCTTTGAGCTGATGAAAGCGATGATTGAAGCAGGCGCTGCTGGCGTCCACTTTGAAGATCAATTGGCTTCTGAGAAGAAATGCGGACATTTAGGCGGCAAAGTATTGCTTCCGACACAAAATGCAGTGCGAAACCTGGTTTCTGCCCGTTTGGCAGCAGATGTGCTTGGCGTACCGACCATCATTATCGCCCGGACAGATGCAGACGCCGCTGATTTGATCACAAGTGATATTGATCCGCGTGACCATGCCTTTATCACTGGCGAACGTACTCCAGAAGGCTTCTACCGTACAAATGCAGGAATCGACCAAGCCATTGCGCGCGGCCTGGCGTACGCTCCTTATGCGGATCTTGTCTGGTGTGAAACGTCCCATCCAAACTTGGAAGAAGCACAGCAATTTGCGGATGCCATCCATGCTGAATTCCCGGGCAAACTTCTCGCTTACAACTGCTCTCCATCGTTCAATTGGAAAGCGAAGCTGGATGAAGAAACAATTGCGAAATACCAGGTTGAACTTGGTAAGATGGGCTACAAATTTCAGTTCGTTACATTGGCCGGCTTCCACTCCCTGAACCACAGCATGTTCGAACTTGCTCACGATTACAAAAACAATGGCATGGCAGCATACTCGAAGCTGCAGCAGGCTGAATTCGCAAACGAATCGAAAGGCTATACTGCTACACGCCACCAGCGTGAAGTCGGCACCGGTTACTTTGATGAAATTTCACAAATCGTTTCAGGCGGAACCAGCTCAACAACCGCAATGAAAGGCTCGACAGAAACAGCTCAATTCACAGCAACAAAGTAAGTAATTACTTGCCAGCATTTGATTAGCTTCCAGTCCATCGCCACGGCATTCAAAAAATAAACTATTGGAGGAGATCCTTATGAAAACGACACAAAATTATGAGACACGCACAAAGAAAGAATGCCGCGAGTGCGGATGCGAAATCAAGGAGCAGCAACAGTCCATCATCTATGAATGCGAGCGCTGCATGTGCAATAAAGACGAATAGAACAAACAAAACCCACTCAGAACAATCGAGTGGGTTTTCCATTGCTTTTTTAGTTTTTCCGAACTTTCAGGATCAGGAAGTTCGGACTTTTCATCAGCTTCTCAAACTTTTCAGGCGCAAGCTTCTTAAATATATCAGTAGGTTCAGGTTCCGTAACGTGTTCAATTGCAAAATGAGCTAGCAAAGTATTAAGAATTTCGCTTAAAGGGCGGCGATAAAATGGCACCTCATAAGTCTTTCCTGCTTTATTCCACTCGTCGACAATTAGCTCAGTGGAAAAATACTGAACTCTATCCAATAGCTGCAAGTCCGTCAGCGGATGATGGATCGACAACAGAAAACTGCCTCCCGGCTTTAATACTCGGTCAAATTCAGCAAAAACCGATCGCCAATCTTTCAAGTAGTGCAGCGTCAAGGAACTGACAATAAAATCAAAACAGTGGCCATTAAATGGCAAAGGCTTTTCCAAGTCCAGACACAGTGCTTCGACCTTGTCGCCAAGCAGTTTTTTTGTCACGCTGACCATCTCCGGGCTCATGTCGACTGCTGTCACTTGTGCCCCTCTCACGGCTAATTGATCGGAATACCAGCCTGCCGAACACCCCGCATCAAGTACTTGCAATCCAGCTAAATCATCCGGAACAAGCTGCATCATTGCCGGCCTTTCATATTGTGTGTTGTAGAGGTTATTGTCTTCCCCCATTTTTTCGTAGACTCCTGCCAGTTCATTGAATGTCTCCAACACTTGTTTTTTCATCATGCACCTCGAATTCTTTTGAATTTATATAACTTACTCTCTGTCAATTCTGTACAGCACATGCCTTTTCAAAGGGCTGCCTTGTTCCAATTTTGGATGTTCAAATTCACCTTCTTTGGTCATGCCAATCCTCTTCATGACTGTTTGGGAAGGTTCATTGAGAGTCGAGGTAAATGAAAAAACCCTGGTCATATCCAATGGCCCGAACGCATAGGCAAGACAGGCCTGTGCGCCTTCGACCGCAAAGCCTTTTTTCCAGTAGCGTTTGTCGAGACGCCAGCCAATTTCTGCAAACCCTTGTCCATTTATATCCATGGTAATTTCCAGCAAACCGATAAAGCCGATAAACGAACTGTCTTCTTTCTTTTCCACCGCCCACATTGTATATCCCTTCTCATCCATGTGAGCTTCGAAGCGGTCGATTAAACGATCAGCATTTTCTCTACAAAGTAATCGTGGAAAATACTGCATTACTTCCGGATCTGCAGACATGGCCGCAAATGGATTGCGGTCCCGCTCTTTCCAACGCCGAAAGCCTAGCCGCTCGGATTCAAATAAATAACGCGTTGTCATCGATACTCCTCCTTTATGTATACATCTACTTTTTTCTTTATCACACTTATCATTTTACCAAAGAATGTTAATTCTGAAAGCTGTCCACTTAACTGTCACTTTCCATCCCGATATTTATTGAAAAATTTCATTAATATTAAAATGCTAAAAATAAAGATTGCAAAAAGCATTATTTTTTTGCATTATTATAGATAGGGATAATTATTAATGCAAAAATATTTTGCACTCCAATTTTATTTCTTCCAAATAGGTATGTATATTCTATTCCTTATGCTGTTTGTTCCGCTAAAAAATTCAGAGAAGATTGGGGCAATAAAAAATGATCGTCAAAAACTTTTTCATGCATCTTTCAGAAAACCAACTTTTAAATAAAGCAGCTCAAAACTACGGCTTTAAGCTCGGCGCACATAGTGTCGTAGCTGGAACCAATATTGAAGAAGCCATCGGCAGCATCAAGGAATTGAATGCACAAGGCATTAGCTGCACCATTGACAACCTCGGTGAATTTGTCCATGACAAAGCAGAAGCGCTGGAAGCGAAAAATCAGATTCTTGGAGTTGTAGATGCTATCCACCAGCACCGGGTCGACGCTCATATTTCACTAAAACCTTCACAGCTCGGTTTGGATATCGATTACGATTTTTGCCTGGAAAATATTAAAGAGATTGTTGCTAAGGCTTCCGAACATAATATCTTCATCAATTTCGATATGGAAAACTATGCGCGTCTGCAGCCTTCCTTTGATCTGATGGATGAGCTATCGAAAGATTATAATAATATTGGAACGGTTATTCAATCTTATTTTATCCGTGCAGAAGACGATATCAAGAAATACAGCAATTACCGCCTGCGCATTGTTAAAGGCGCATATAAAGAGCCGGAAGCAGTAGCGTACCAAAGCAAAGAGGAAATCGATGCCAACTTTATTGAATTGATCGAATATCATTTATTGAATGGCAAGTTTACATCTATTGCGACACATGACCACAACGTAATCGCACATGTAAAACAGTTTGTCATCGACCACAACATTCCGATGGAAAAATTCGAATTCCAAATGCTGTACGGCTTCCGCAAGGAAATGCAAGTAGAACTTGCACAACAAGGCTATAATTTCTGCACATACATCCCATTCGGCACCGACTGGTACGGTTATTTCATGCGCAGATTAGCTGAACGCCCGCAAAACCTGAACCTGGTAGTGAAGCAAGTATTTACGAAAAAAACCAACACAGCAATCGGTGCTATTGCCGGAGCATTTTTGCTCGGCCGTCTGACAAGTAAAAAATCATAAGCAACACTTGATGGAAATATACAAGTTACTGATAACATAATTTAAACCTGGAGCCCTTTAAGGGTTCCAGGTTTCTTTTGCGCCGTTTACAAAATTTTTGGCAGCATGTAAATCGTTTTGTTTATTGATTATTTTTTATTCCGGTACAGATACATCGTAAGCGGTGCGAAGATGGCTGTCATGATGGCGGAAACCAGCAGGACGTTAACCACTTGCTGCCACGTTCCCATTCCATGCATAAATCCGCGGACTGCAGTGGCAAGTGTGGAAATCGGATTGATGTTGACAAAGCCCTGCAGCCAGGTTGGCAGCGTTGTTGGATCCACGAAGACATTACTGATGAACGTCAATGGCATCATCACCAGGAAACTCATCATCATCAATGATTTTTCAGAACGCACAATTAACCCGAGAGCCGTCCAAATCCATGACAAGCTGAACGAAAAAACCAATACTAAAGCGATAGCGAGAAAAATTCCTACTGCCCCGCCTTCCGGCCGAAAGCCAAGCATCAACCCAAGCGCAATCATCACGACAGAGGCCATCGTATAACGGACAACGTCCACCAGCAATGCGCCGATCAAAGCAGATGGCAGCCAGATCGGCAAGGTCCGGAAACGGTCAAAAATGCCTTTTCGTATATCATTGTTCAAATCGATTCCTGTATATACCGTAATTTGTGCAACGGTCATAACCAAGATGCCTGGCAGCAGAAATTGCAGGTAGTCACTGGTCGATCCTGCGATGGCTCCACCGAATAAATACGTGAACATCAACAGGAAAATGATTGGAAACAAAGTTACATCAAACATCTGTTCAGGAATGTGTTTGATCCGCAAAAGGGCCCGTGAAGCAAAAGCCATTGTCGATGACCAGCCACTTGCCGGATCCGGCCTTTTGCCTGAAGCGATGGCTTGCAGCAGGCGCTCATCTGTACTTCCTTCTATGCCGTTTGCTGCACTGGCCGTTTCTCTTGTTTGCTGTTGTACAGTCATAAGATCTCCTCCCCGGAATCTTGTTGTTCGGTCGAATGGCCAGTCAAAGTCAGGAACACCTCATCAAGGCTTGGACGGCCCAAGGAAAAATCGCTGACCTCAATGCGTCGGCGCGCAAATTCCCCTAAGGCTTCACCCACCCGTATCGAGTCGTCTGCCTGTGCCGTCAGCGATGTAGAATCAGTCCCGAGGTGAACTGCTGCGCCCAAATAGTCTTCAAGTATGTCAATAGCCAGTTGTCGGTCTTCGGCATGGACGAGCTGGACATTTAAGGTTCCGCGGCCGACCGATGCTTTCAATTCACTGCTTGTGCCTTCTGCGATAATTTTGCCGCGTTGGATGACCCCAATCCGATCTGCCAGCTGATCTGCTTCTTCCAGGTATTGAGTGGTCAGCATAACCGTCGTCCCAGTACGAACCAAAGCACGAATGATGTCCCAAACCTGGTTGCGGCTTCGTGGGTCGAGCCCGCTCGTTGGCTCATCCAAGAACAACAAATCCGGTGTCACCACAATGCTTGCCGCAATGTCAATCCTACGGCGCATACCCCCTGAATATTTTTTTACTTGGCGTTTTGCCGCATGGTCCAGTCCAAATGCTGTCAGCAATTCCATAGCTCTTGTTTTCGCCTGTCTGCGTGTATAGCCCATCAGACGGGCAATCAGCATCAGGTTCTCTATACCAGTCAAATCTTCATCAATCGAGGCATATTGTCCCGTCAGGCTGATTCGCTTTCTTATGGCAGCACCATCTGAAACAAGGTCATTGCCAAAAATGCGGGCACTGCCGGCATCAGCAGGAAGAAGTGTTGCCAGCATGCGGATTGTGGTGGTTTTCCCGGCTCCATTCGGACCTAAAAAACCGTAAACCGTGCCTTTTTGAATAGCCAAATCCACACCATCTACTGCGGCTTCTTTACCGTAAATCTTTACTAATCCATTGGCTTCGATTGCCCAGTCATTCTTCTGCAGGATCTTTTTGTCTTCCTTCAAAATCCTCACCCTTTTCTATAGGTTAGTGGATACTTTCAACGAATCAAAAACCAGGTTAACTACAGGAACAGCTGAATAAAGAACAACACCATCAATTTTTTGAACAAATCCACGGCGCAGCAATGAGGTGTCTTTATTCCCGAAAACCAATTCTTAAATACCTGTTTATGTCATCCATCTTTTCCAAAGCCGTATACCGTTTATATTTCTCATTATACCAAACGTTTGTTCCTATTAAAAGCGCGAATAATCAATTTATTCAAATTAAAACGGCAAAATTTCATCAAACTGAAGACTAAGACTAGAAAGCAAACAAGGCTGAATGCATATAGAGCGATGCATTCAGCCTTGTTTGATTTCACTTTGAAACAAGCTACTCGATTGTTATAAATTTGGATGCGGCAATGTAATAACAACACTTCCCCGTTTATGCCCATTTTCAACATATGAATGAGCTTCCGCAGTTTGTTCTAACGGATAGCTTCTATCTATTACTGATTTAATCTTTCCAGTCTCAATCAATTCCTTTAGGAAAAGCAAATCTTGTTTTCGCATCGGCGCTACCCCGCCTTTCAATTTCTTGCTGCCACTTACTGACGTGGCGATCATCCGGCCAAATTCCGGCAGTCCAGCTGCTGCTGCCAGGTAGATTCCATTTGCCTTAAGGGATTTTTTGCATTGAGTAAATAGTAATTTGCCTACCGTGTCAAAAATAATGTCGTATGTCTCCCCCGTTAAAGTGAAGTTTTTTATATTGTAATCGATCGTATGATCAGCTCCCAACGATTTCACCAGTTCTATATTTCTTGCGCTGCAGACCGCAGTTACTTCTGTTCCAAAATATTTGGCCAGTTGCACCGCATAAGTACCCAGAGCTCCGGATGCACCATAAATAAGCACTTTTTGGCCTTTGTGAATATGCCCTCTATCGCGAAGAAAATATAAGGATGTTGTAGCGCCGAAAGGCACAGACGCCGCTTCTTCAAATGTCATATTGACCGGCTTTATCGCGATTGCACCACTTTCTTTGAGACATGCAAATTCAGCATTTGCCCCCAGTTTGGCGCCAGTTCCGCAAAATACTAAATCTCCTTTTTTAAAAAGATTAGCGTCTTTTCCGGTCGCTTCGACTTCTCCAGCCAACTCAGAACCCAATATCCCAATTTTAGGCTTTTTCAGACCATAGAAAAGCCTGACTGCAAACGGATCCGCCCTTCGCACTTTGCAGTCTCCCGAGGTTGCGGTCGTGGCATATACTTTGATCAATACTTCATCATCTTTTGGAATGGGTTTTTTAACTTCTCCAAGCTTCAGTACTTCCGGTGGCCCATATCTGGTATGAACACTCGCTTTCATGAAAAAAATCTCCTTTCATTGTCAGCACCTCAAGATTTGATCTCAGGTATTTTCTTGCCTTTCACCAATAGCCAGATGGCTAATGCCAATTCCCCAATTGCCCCAGGAATGGCTACGATGAGTATGAACATGGTCTCGAAATCGGAGTAGTTTGACAGGATAATTTTAGCAAAGCTGTCGATCAGGTAACCCAAACCAGCCAGCATCACTAAAATTCCAAGAAGTTTTGGCATAAACCCGGATTTGAAGACCAAATAACCGATTAGGAGCAAATGAACACCGAAAAACACAAGTCCAATTAGCCATCCGTTTCTAAAAGCGTCAATCAGCAGCATTACTTGAGCCTGCAATTGATTTGTTTCCAGCAGCGCCGAGTAACTTTCTTCATTTAATAGCTCCAGAACACTCAAAAAATTAAAAATGGCAGCTGTAAAAATTGCGGTGTATGTCAACCTGAACAATGCCGCCAACAACGCAAAACTTTTATTTACCCGTTTCAGCAAAATGTAAAGTGCCCATGAAATGATTACATCTAAAACAAGGATAATGACAAAACTGGCGATTGCCAATCGGAATAGGAGTTCATTGTCAGTGAGATTAGTTACTGTCGCCGCTGCGTCACCTGGTATGATAAAGCTTTCAATCACAAAAAAATTCGCAAATATAGCCAACAAAGCCATAAGCAGCAATCCGAATCCTATAACTTTGGCATAAAATTGCGGGTGTTTTTCAGTACTGCCCGTATACATTTTAATCCCTCCAATTATCACTTTGAATTCAGAAAAGGAAAAGCAAATGACAAGCATCCATCAGGCTTCGGAATCTTTTTTAGAATTTCCGTTCTCCCTCCTTTATTGAAAATAAACTTGCAAACGCACACATTTTCCATAAGCAGCTGCAGGAGCTGACACGGGGTTTCTCGTAAGAGCGAAATGATTTGGGGAAACAAACAGGGAAAGTCGTAAAAGTATATGCAGGGCTCAAAATGATATTTAGTTATCAGAATAATCAGATATATTAAGGCGATCTTAAACCTAAACCCTTTTTTTATCAATTTTATTCAACTTTTTTCCTGTCATTTCTTTTACAACTTTGAATCCCTGCACTTCATGTCCAGCCAATGATTAACCTGAATATTTCACCCCCCATTCAACCTGACTGCAATAAAAAACGATCGCAAGGCTCATGAGCACCTTGCGATCGTTTTAGCTTTGTGTTTTATGATCCATAGAACCATAAAATTTAAATACATCAACTCGAAATCAAAGACCCTTCCTGCACCGGTGCATTTTTCAGTGAAATACCGACAAAATTGCCTGTCTGGAAACGCGAAGAAAATACTGATTCGTGGATGGTCCAGGTTTCTTCACCGACCTCCACCGTATAGTGGATTTCGTGGCCCTGGTACTGGACAAATGACACAACTCCTTGCAAACCGTCGCTTTCTGCCGGCATCAATTGGAACTGTTCAGGCCGCACGGGGTATATGCCGTTCTCTTTAAAGCTGTCTGCAACGCCGAGATCCGGCCAGACGTTCTTCGGATCTATGGCGGGGACGAATTGATCGTTGTGCCACTGACCCTTCACCAGGTTGCATTTGCCGACAAACGTCGCGACAAATGCTGTCTCCGGACGCGTATACAGGACTTCCGGGGGTGCGATCTGTTCAATGCGCCCCTGGTTCATGACGACAATCTTATCGGCGATTGCCAGTGCTTCTCCCTGGTCATGAGTGACAAAAACAATGGAGGCTTTGGTTTCCCGATGCAACTTTTGTATTTCTTTACGCATCTCCATCCGCAGCTCGACATCCAGTGCACTAAGCGGCTCGTCCATCAGCAGAAGATTCGGCAATGGCGCAATGGCCCGTGCCAACGCCACACGCTGTTTCTGGCCTCCTGACAGTTCTGAAGGATAGCGTTCGGCCAGCGCATTCAGTCCGACCAGCTTCAGCACTTCATCGATCCGTTCTTGAAGCTCTTTCTTGCCTTCTTTAATTTTATTTGGGTGGTAGCTAAGCGGAAACTTAACGTGTTCTGCGACCGTCATATGCGGCCATAGCGCAAACGACTGGAATACCATGCCGATGTTGCGTTTCTCAGGCGGGAGGACGCGCTTTGTTGATGCCAAAACCGTGTCGTCCATTGCAATCGTCCCTTCTGTAGGTCCCATAAATCCAGCCAGCAGCTTTAATAGGGTCGTTTTTCCGCAACCCGAAGGACCCAGCACGGCAATAAACTCCCCGTCGCCGATTTCCAAATCGATCGAATGGAGCGCAGTAAACGATCCGTAATTTTTTGATACATTATTCACTTTGATCATTTGTTTTTCAGCACCTTTCTGTCCCAAAGCTTGCCAAGCAGCATAAACAATCCCCCGCCGAGCAGGATGCCCAGTACGAGAACCGTGGAAAAAGCGGTAGAATATGTAGAATAACCTGCCTGTTCGTAGCCAAAAATGACAACGCCGACCGTCTCAGAGCCTGATGACCACAATAAACTGGATACTGTCAACTCCGTGAGTGCCATTAAGAACACTAACAACGCTCCGCTTAAAATGCCTGGAAACAGCAGTGGCAATAAAATCCGCCGCCATTTTGCCCAGCCGGCAGCGCCAGAAGTACGTGCTGCTTCTTCCATCGACGGATCGATCTGCAAAAATGCCGTGTAGCTTCCTCTGACCTGCAGCACCAAAAAGCGGGTGGCATAAGCGATAAAAAGGATCCACACTGTGCCGTATATCCCTGGATTCCATCCCGGTAAAGGCTCCAGCCACATGAAAATCATACACAGCGCAAATACTGTACCCGGCAGCGCAAATGGAATGGTTATGAACAGCTCAGCTGCCTTCGTACTCCAATCCGGATACTTAAAGCGCAAATACGCCATTGCAGTACCGAACACCAAACAGACCAGCATGGTGAAAAACGCCAGCTGCAAACTGTTCGTCAGCGCCGATAAAGGCTTGGAATCTGTCAGAAACACATACTCGTAGTTCCGCAGCGACAAGTTCTCCAAGTTGAATGGAACCCCATAAGCTGAGATGAGAGACAATGCGCCCATCGTAATCAGCGGCATCAGGCTCGTTACCAATAAGAAAATCCACAGCGACACTTCCAGCAACTTTTGCCTGCCGGCAGATAAATAGATGCGCGGCGTTAGATCGCTCCTGTTTGTTTCATTGACACGGCTGCGGCGCAGCAAGAACCATTGCAGAATTGTCCCGGCTAACGCAATAATGCCGAGTATAACGGATAACACAGCTGCACGCGAAAAAGCGGAAGGGCCAAATCCGACGACTTGCTCGTAGATGTAAGTACTCAACACCCGTATATTGGCCGGCGTTCCGAGAAATGCCGGAATTCCGAAATTATCGAGATTCGACAGGAACGCAATCAGTCCGCCGCTGGCAATGCCCGGCAGCGCCAGCGGCAGTACGACTTTTCGGAATGCACGCTTTTTAGACAGCCCGCTGGTCGCAGCTGCTTCTTCCAGTTCACGCGGAATTTTCCGAAATACATTAACCGTAAACAGGTACACGAGCGGATAATGCGAAATTCCGAGCAGCAGGATGATCCCGCCGATGCTGTATAAGTTTGGAGCTTCCAGACTTCCCGGTAACCAAGACAGCACCGCATTTACCGGACCCGAAGCACTGAAAAATTGCGTCCATGCCAACGTCGTAATATAGGAAGGAATGATGAACGGCAAAAAGATAAACAACTGCATCGCCCGTTTGCCGCTCAGCTGGACATAAGCGACAATCCAGGAAAACAGCACCCCAAGCACTAATGCAAGGATTGTAGAACCTGCTACAATGAGCAGTGTGTTTTGCACCGTCTTCCAGGTTGCCGGCTCTCTCAATACTTCTGTGTAATACTGGAAAGTCAGCGATCCGTCATCAACGAAGCTAAGCCAGATGAGCCGCATCACCGGCAATAAGAAAAAAACAAAAATGGCCAATAGGCCGATTACTTTATACAGATTTTTTTTTTGAAAAAAGAGAGAAAAAGAGGAATCCCTCTCTTTTCTCTCTTCAACCATTGGCTGTTTTGCTGTCATATTTGTAACTCCTCACGTCGAAATTCCGCTGCTGATTACTGACCGAAAATCTGTCCGAACTTCGCTTTGTCTTCGTCCCGCGTTTCCAATAGTTCCACCGCTTCTGCATCCAGGATGGTCATTTCATCCAGCGTTTTCAATCCTTCGGGTGCTTCCACGCCTTCACGGATTGGTGTATAGCCCTGCTCTGAAGCCAATTGTTGCCCCTCTTCTGACAAGATGAAATCGACAAATGCTTTCGATGCTTCTTCATTTTCTGTATTCGCCATGATGCCCACTGGCTCGGTGATGACAGGAACGCCCTCTTCCGGATAAACTAATTCTACCGGTGATCCCTCACTTTTCGCTCGTGCCGCCAAATAATCCACAATTACGCCGTAATTTTTATCACCGGTCGCGACGCTTTCCAATACTGCTCCATTGCCTTGAGTAATGGTAATGTCATTAGCACGGAGCGCTTCATAAAACTCCCAGCCCATGCCATCCTGTCGGGTCATGACACCCAGGTTATAGGCAGCTGCACCGGAATATAGCGGACTTGGCATGACGGCTTGACCGCTGGTCGTTTCATCAGTCAAAGCTTCCCAGCTGGTTGGAATTTCAGTAACTTCGTTAGTATTTATAATCAGGCCAGTCGCCATGATTTTAGTTCCTGCATAGGTACCGTCCGGATCGACAAATGCTTCATCGATAGATTCGGCTTCAGGCGATTCATAGGCCAAGAGGAGCTCCTCCGCCTTGAAATTCTCGAATGTTACAGAATCAGCAACCAGCAGGACATCTGCCTGGATATTGCCTCCCTGATTTTCCGCTTGAATTTTCGAAACGACTTCTTCGGTACCCGAGCGGAATATACTGATATCGACTTCCGGATTCTGTTCTTTAAAGGCGTCCACTAGCGCTTGTGCATCCGCATCTGGCTGGGATGTATAGAAATCCAGGGAACCGGAAACTCCAGCTCCACCTTCAGCTGATTCCGTACCTGCAGTGCTTTCCTCGCTGCCGCAAGCCGCTAAAAATGTTGCCAAGCACAATGATGCCGAACCAAAAAAGATTTTTTTCATCCTATTTCCCCCTTGAGTTTTATGTCGGCCTTTATTGCATTCATTATGTAAAGACTCTAGATAAGTATAGAGCTGATTTATGAAGCTGTTGTTAAGCTGGCATTAAGAAATATTATAACGTTTTAAAAGCGCTTACATAATCAGCTGCTGCTAGCAGCAGGAAAACTTAGGCTTGCTTTGAATCCACCCATTAGTACAGGAGCAATCACTTTCGTTGGGCCAAAACGGCCGAAGTAATAGGTAAATGTTGGTTTCTTTAGACCAATATAGAGTTGCTGCCTAATATAACAACTATAAATTGCCCCGATGTTCAGGTCAAATAAAAAGTGAAAATTCAGTCAATACCACTTGAAATATTTTAATAATCTTTAATGGCCGCTGGAACTTCATTAAATTGCCCTTAAGCTTTTAAAAATAAAAAAAGAGCACCCGCCCATGAATAGACGAATGCTCTTTAAAGGAATTTGTGATAAAACTACAGCTTAGTTGACGGCTTCTTTTTTAGCATTCAACTGTGCGGATAGTTCATGGAACCATTCTTTATCGTCTGTTGCAAGCGCCAGATCGATTAAGAAACTGAGTTGAGCCGCATCTTTTGTATCAGACTCCGGAATACTCTCTACTTGATGTACTGACATCGGAATGGTCATGCCGATCATTTCCTCGTTGTCGCTTTCCACTACTGTAACGTTTACAGCTTCTTTAAGGACATTCATGGAATCGATGAAACCGATGATCAGTTCGTCGTGGCGGGATTTGCCTTTCACCCAATCACTTGTTTTCAAAATCGTTTTATTCGTAACCATATCTATGCACCTTCTTTACATTATTTATCGTTCATTAATTCGAAATGAAATCATAATTTTGGCTTCTAATCACTATTTCCCTAATAAAGCATCAGCAAACGTCAACCGCAGAATTTCGTAGCTTTGCCCAGTGCAACAAGAGGTGAAGAACTTACTTTCAACTGGCGAGCAGAATAGCCATTGGAATAAAGTAACAGGAACTTGTTGCTAAGTCCAATTCTACGGCTCTCCAGCCGTTAACACAAACTATTTGCCTCAGTTTCGAGATAACTGAAAATCGGTTAAATTGAGGCAATAACTTTCTGCACTTGGCAGCCGTTTTGAGCTTAAAGCTGAAAAATAACTGCATTGAAAAAACACCACCATCTGAACCTGCATTACAGCCGGCGATGAAGGTGTTGTATTTTACTATTTTAGTTGATTGTGTTTTCGGCTATTGCTAAATCGACCAGTTGACGAGCATACCAGCATGCGTCAAGCCACCGCCAAAACCGTATAGGAGCAGTTTATCATCCGGTTTGATCTTGCCTTCCTGAACTCCTTTGTCCAGCGACAAAGGAATGGATGCGGCAGATGTGTTCCCATAATACTCCAGGCTGTAAATCGTCCGCTCAAGAGGCAGTCCGTTTCTGCTGCAGATCGACTCGATGATGCGAAGATTAGCGCTGTGTGGAACGAACCAATCCACTTGGTCTTTATCGAACCCGGCTTTTTCCATCAACGCCGTCATGCCTTTTGGAACGGTATTGACAGCCCACTTGTAAACTTCACGCCCATTCTGATTTACAAATCCATTGACAGCCAATTCGTTTCCGAACATTTGAGTCGAAAGATCTGTGCAGTACAGATTGTGCGCCAGCTCACCGTTGGTTCCCATGTGAGACTCGATAAAGCTCGGCTTTTCTTCATCGTATTCCACCATAACTGCTCCCCCGCCGTCTCCAAATAAGATACAAGTCGAACGGTCACTATAATCCAGGATTTTAGAAAAGGTTTCTGCACCGATCACCAAAATCTTTTTGTTCAATCCGGATGTAATCAGGCCGTTTGCCATATGGAGACCATACGCAAATCCGGAACAGGCGGCATTGAGGTCAATTGCACCTGTATTTTTTATGCCCAGCTTTGCTTGCACCAACGCAGAGACACTCGGCGTCTTAAAATCGGGTGTCATGGTACAGACGATGATCATATCGACGTCATCAAGTGATTTATTGTAGCGTTCCTTTAAGTTTTCAACCGCTTTAATGCTAATATCACTTGTAAATTCAGTGTCTGAAGCAATCCGACGTTCCTTTATTCCGGTCCGTTGGATAATCCATTCATCATTTGTATCGATTAATTTTTCCAAATGGCGATTTGTCAGCCTCTTTTCAGGAACATATGAACCGATAGCTGTAATTCTGGCTTTCGAAGTGTTTATTTTAATCGCCCCCTTATGGTGTCCTCGCCCTATTCTAACATCAACTATTAGTATTAGGTACTAATTTGTGAAGTTCGATTAGTTTTTTTGGTGTCCATCGGTAAGGGCTGATTGAAACATGTATTTCTTTCGACTATAAGGATATAATTGAGATTGCTCCAAATATTTTGCGAGGTGAGAAATGTGAGAAGTGGAAATCCGAGTTTAAAAACCGAAGCGTTCCAGAATTTTAAAGAATCCGAAACCGGAAGCAAGATGACCATTCAAGGAACAGTGAACAAAACCTTTATTTTACTGCTGCTCTTGTTGGTGACTTTTGTGTATTCCTGGAATCAGTTTGTCACGAGTCCGAACAGCGTATTGCCGCTCATTCTCGTGGGTGCTATCGGCGGACTGGTTGTAGGGCTTGTCACTGTTTTTGTACCGAAAGTGTCTCCCTATACCGCGCCTGTCTATGCGCTGCTGGAAGGATTGTTTCTCGGTGCTGTGTCAGCACAATACGAAGCTCAATACGGCGGCATCGTTTTTCAGGCAGTACTGATTACGATCGGCGTATTGCTGAGTTTACTGCTCGTTTATAAGTCTGGCCTGATTAAAGTCACCCAGAACTTCAGAATCGGTATTGCTGCTGCTACTGGTGCCATTTTTCTTGTCTACCTGATTTCTTTTGTCGGCGGATTTTTTGGCTTCAACATTCCGCATTTGCACGAATCGACGCCTCTTGGTATTGGCATCAGCGTAGTAATCGTAATTATCGCCGCGTTGAACTTGGTATTGGACTTTGACTTTATCGAGAATGCAGCTGCGAAACAAGTACCGAAATACTTTGAATGGTACGGTGCCTTTGGATTGCTTGTAACTTTGGTCTGGCTTTATCTTGAAATTCTTCGGCTGCTGTCCAAAATCCGCAGCAGGTAACAGTAAAACGTCCTTCGGGGCGTTTTTTATTGCATTAGAAAAAGCCGCATCCTGAAACCATATATGGTTTCAGGATGCGGCTTTATGCTAGTGGCAAAAAATATATAACCAATGTCCAAATTTATTATTCCGCAGTATTTTGAGTCTTTTCTACTTTAACAGCAGGAACTGCCTTCTGCATTTTGTATTGTTTATAGCCGCCGATAAATTCCTGGTACATTTCCAAATATGTTTTCACAGTAGCACCCATTGTTTTTTCTTCTTTTATCACTGCAGTCATCTAAATCATCCTCCTTGGTATAGTTCCTCATAAAAAGTAGTCCGTACATCGCGGTCAGAATTCTTTACTGCTTTACTGCATGAAATATATTTTAGATAATTGATACAAATTTTTAAGAGCCTCTTTCGGAATTACAAATCGCCGCGGTCACTCGCACAGTTTGGATCTTTTTTTACCTAAGCAGATGAAGTGCTTCAGAAAGTCGTTGAGCAAAATTTTCTGGTGGTTCCTGTGAAGCTAATCGAATGCAGTATACACCGCACTCCACAAACAAGTGCTGCGAATAACTGATAGGCAGCAAGAGCGGGTGCTGTATCAGCGCCTGTGTAAAGATCGGCAATTCCTCAGGCAAAAGAAAAACTTCAGCCTGATTAACTGTTTCATGTACATCACCGGCAAATCTAAATGAGACATTCAGATCCAGCGACAAGCCAACAAGAATATCAGGGCTCCTCTGCACTTCGGCCGTCCGCTTCTTTTTTAACCGCAAAACATTGGTGTGCAATTCCACTTCTGCATCCAAATATTTGCCTATTGCCTCAGCCGCTACTGCCTGTGGGTCTATTGCAATCACGCTAACCACTCCTTTAAGTTTCATAAATGGAATTCTGAATGAAAAACTAATTAATTAATGGAAGGTGCCTTCTACGGCCTTTTTTTAAAACTAAAATTTCAGTTAAAATAAATCCGGAAAGTTTGACTTAAAATGGTTCTATATAACTCAAACTAATTACCTTAATACCTAAATTTATGAATAATTATTTTTTTAATAATTTAAATAAACATTACAATCAGACTATAATATATCACAAAATATGTAAAGAGTTATAGAATATTCTTTTAATTCAGAAAACAATAAGTTTTTCTTATATACTTTAATACGATATCTGGTTAGATCAAAAAGAAATCATTTTTAACATGTCTAGAGTCTTTGGGCTTCAAAGAATGGTACATCCAATGAACAGGTCCTTCCTATGACTCTATAGAAAAGGAACTATCATCCCACTCGATGAACAAGTTATCTCTTCAACGATTAATGCACAATAAGAAATTGTTTGTTAAATGTTTTTCTAAAATAAGGAAAAAGAAAAACTTTTTTTCTACCCCTGTACCTCTTCCTACCACATTACTGAGTATTTCATATAAATACATGGTTTGCTGCTGGTTTAACCTTTCAGATCGAAGTTTAAAAAGTCAATCCAGTACCTTGCATTGAACAATACCTTATGCTATATTATTTATTAACTACTACTGTTTATAAGACAATAGCAAAGAAAGGAGTTGTTCTTTTTGAATATCCAATTTAAAAAAGGTGCACTGAATTTATGTGTACTCGTTCTTCTGGATAAACAGGACCGCTATGGGTATGAACTTGTACAAAAAATTTCAAGCCGCATTGCAATTTCAGAAGGTGCCGTCTACCCTCTCCTCCGCCGTTTGACAAAGGATGGTTATTTCACCACCTATTTACAGGAATCAAACGAAGGTCCGCCGCGGAAGTACTACTCGCTTACTGAGCTCGGCAGAACTTATCTGCAGGAACAACTTGAAGAATGGAAAAGTTTTACGGACGGGGTTAACCAACTAATTGAAGAGGGTGTGCAAAATGACTGAAAAACAATTTCTGCAAGAACTGGAATCCGCATTGACACAAATGCCGCAAGAAGAACGCATCGATATCCTGCAAGACATCCAGGAGTATTTTGCAAATGGCCAGGCAGATGGTAAAACCGATAGTGAAATCGCTGCAGAACTTGGGGCTCCAGAAGCAATTGCTAAAGAACTGATAGAGTCATTCGACGGTAACCAAGCAGATTTTGCATCAGCTCTAAACGATCTGGCCGAAGATAAGTTTGACAAGGTCGACATCCAAATTGAAAATGGCATCCTGTTCATCTCTCCGTCAAAAGATGGAAAAATGCATACTGATGCCATCAATAAAAGCTATCGCCAACAGCTGTCTGTCGATATTTTGAATCGAACACTGGTCATTTCACTGAGAGAAGAAAGAAAATGGGGCATCTTCAGCTTTGCCGGAAGCATGAAGTCACCAACACTCAATGTCCAGTTGCCGGCGAAAATCTATGAAAAAATTCAAATCGCATCGGATCATGGCAACGTCACTGGGGATGGCCTCCAGTGTACAGAGCTCCTTGTAGAAACAGATAACGGCCGTATCCATTTTTCGCAACTAACCGCGGATGAAGCGGAATTCCAATCTGGAAACGGAGAAATCGAGTTGAAATCCACCTTAGCGAAAGAATTGAGAGCGGAGACCGACAACGGCCAACTGAAATTCCAGGATGTCCAAGCCCGAAATTTGGATGCCAAATCCGATAACGGCGCCATCGTCATGAAACAAGTGGAAGGCAACATCCGTGCAAAAACCGATAACGGCCGCATCCACCTGTTGACTAACGATCTTGATCGGAACATCAAGCTGGAGACGGACAACGGTTCCATTATGCTCCAAACATGGACCCAACCGAAAAATACAACCATCCGCGCAGAAGTGGACTGGGGAACCGTTTCGGTATTCGGTTTAAAAAACAGACACAGTGTTTTTGGGAATGGCGACCATTCTGTGGATTTACAATCTGATTATGGAGAAATTACAGTTCAACTTGCCCAGTAAATTAAAGCGGTCCGAAAGCTATTCACAAAAGCTTTCGGACCGCTTTCTGCAATTTTTGAAGATGCCATAGTATATATAATTGCGGCTTATTTTTAGTGATCCTCTTCAAATTCACATTTATTACCTAACATCTTTAAAACAAGAACTTTTCTCCTTGAAACTTTGCAACGATATATACGTATAGAATACTATCTTGTGAAAATGGTGGTGTGATATAGATGAATGACTTTAATGCAGCTCCTCGGCACTCCCTCTCCCCCAATGCCATCAACTACTGGCGCAGAGAGGAACTTATTTCCAATTTGATTGCGTTCGTTGTCTTAGCCGTACTGTTTTACTTGGATTGGCGATTTGACTGGTACAACTGGATTGGTTGGATACTCATCGGCCTGGCGATTATTTTCTTGATTGGCCTTGTTTGGTCCGTGCTCAGCCCGCCACTTACTTTTAAAAGTTGGCGCTATGATTTAGACGAAGAGTTTTTGTATCTTCAATTTGGAATTTGGAACCGGACAGAGCAGTTGGTTCCGATGACAAAGATCCAGGCAGTTTCCTTAACACAAGGCCCGTTGATGCGCAAATACAAACTGGCTTCCCTGTCGGTGGAAACCATGGGTTCGAGCCATGCAATTCCGGCACTGCCAAAAGAAACAGCAGCCGAACTTCGGGAGCGCATTGCCCATTTCGCCAAGATCAAGGAAGTGGAGCAATGATTGCCGCCCAACGCCATCACCCAGTCCAAATCCTTTTTAAAATCGGCAGACTGATTCGGAATTCGGTTTTCATTTTTCTGGTTTTATTCGTTTTTCAAGGTGACAACAGTTCCCTATATGTTGTTTACGGCCGTTATGCATTTTCCCTGTTTTTTCTTTGGTTTCTTGTATCATCGGTTTTAACTTGGCTGACCACTACATACGCACTGGACGATCAGCGGTTTTATCTGCGGAGGGGAATATTCAGCAAAACCGACCAATCGATTCCATTTTCAAAAGTACAAAACATCAACCGGCACACATCATTTGTGCACCGTTTGCTCGGTTTAACATCCATTCGCTTTGAAACCGGAATTGCCGGTGAAGATGCTTCGGTAAAATTCGAAGTGGTGACCCAAAACGAAGCCGCTCGACTGGAAACGGCTGTGCAGGAGCAGAAAGAGTCTTTGGTTTCAGAAGTATGCACAAATATTGACAGAGCCGGTGCAGCACCCGAGACTGAAAGAGTCATACGTAAACCGCAAGAAGAGCGAGTTATCCATTTCCAACCAACACGACAGGATTTATTAAAGGCTTCCATGACATCGTTCAGCTTTTTGCTGCTAGTTCCACTGCTTGCTTCGCTTTATTATAATGTTTCCGAGTTTTTTGGACTTGAAGAACGGCTAGACGGAATCGGCTCAACTTTGGTAAGTTCGCCTTGGTTTATCGCCCTGGCAGTTGGGCTGATGATCCTTGCCTCTTTTGTTTTTGGCATTATCCATTCGTTTATCAAGTATGGGAAATACAAAATTTCTTCCGACACCCAGCGTGTCTATATCCAAAAAGGCGTGTTATCGGAAGCGGCTTTTTCAATTGCTAAAGAGCGGGTACAAGCCATTGAAATTACCCAAACTTTTACAAAGCGGATTCTCGGCCTCGCTGAAGTGAAACTGATCAGCGCCGGCAGCCTGTCGATGGGGCCGGAAGACATGAGCATCAGCTCGCTTTACCCTTTTTTGCCCAAGAAAAGAGCGTATGCACTCGTTACTGAATTGCTGCCAGGCTATCGCATCCAGGAAGACATGAACCGATTGCCGCGCCGTGCGCTTTGGATTCGCCTGCTCGTGCCGAGCTGGTTGTGGCTGATCGCTACGGCAGTGTTGATTTATTTCCGACCAGAATTTCTTGGATTTGAAAGCACGTGGTGGATCGCCTCCAGCCTTCTATTGGCTATCGTTTTCACATCTCGTGTATTGGATTTTCTGCACACACGCTATTGCTTGAATGATGAGTTGATTCAGCTGAAAAATGGCGGCTTTACCTCTACCTTATTTGTCACAAAACGCGAAAAAATTGTTGAAGTTGAAATCACGCAAAATCGGATTCAACGGAAGTTTGGCCTCTCTTCTCTTCAAACGGTTACGCGTGCTCGGCCTATTCATACTTCCTATCTGAAGGATGTGCCGGATACAATGGCCAGTACTTTTCGCCACTGGTATCGCGGCCGCATGAAAGAAGTTGAACTGGATAACGCCAATTAAAAAACTCTTTGCCTGTGTTTGGGCAAAGAGTTTTTTCACTTCCGATAGTTCATCTGCTTGGAAACGATGCGCATAAATTCATCAAACGAAGAAGAATAACGGTTCCAATGGTGGTACCATTTGCGGATCGTATCAAGCAGCCAAAACGGCACCGGTTTGCCATCTATAATTGGATAGTACTCCTCGTAAGCCTTTTTCAGGTGCTCCCAGCGGAAATCATTGCCGGGCTTGATGTATTCAGAGACATCGAGCAGTTTCGCACGGCCATTCTGCAAGATGATATTCTTTAAATGAATGTCCCGAGGATTCAAACCGATATGCCGAATATAGTCGCGTGCCTCTTCCACATCCTCTATTGCCTGTTCGGGTACATCAATTCCTTGCAGGAGGCAGTCAAACAAAGTCGGCCCTGCTTCGAATTTTAGAACTAGCATGCGGTCATCTTTACCGTAGCAGCTTGAAAAGTAATGCGACGATCCGATTTGTGCGTATACTTCCGCCTCAGCTTCCAGTTTGTCTTGCTTGCCTTCTGCATAGACTTTAAATGCATATTCCGGAGCCGAATCGGACTGGAATACAGCTGCATCTGTCCCGACTCCGATACAGCGAAATCCTTCCGCAATGCCCATTATTGCGACTGGTTCGTTGTTGGGACTCGCTGTCACCGTTATGCCCGCAAGAGACTGTGCTGCTGCTTGCCAGTTGTGTTGATTCATGCCAATCTCCCCTTCGAAGTTTCAACTACCTAAATTCTACGTATAGAAAAACCGCTCTTTTTCGAATCAGGGCGGTTCATTTTTGCATTATTGTTCGACTTCTATTTATTCTTTATGATAGCACAGATGGAGCCTATTCTAAATTTTGCGCTCCTGAGATTACTTTAAAGCCTAAAAGCTTTATAGCCACGCCTTCTTGCTTCTACGCGCCTGGCCGCAATTCCTGGCGATTCACCCACTCGCGTACCATCTCGAGATACGCTTCTGGTTCTTCAATCCCCGGCATGTGGGAACTATTTTCAAACACATGGAATTCTGCACCTGGAACCAACCCTGCATAATATTCTGTCGCTTCAGGAGTGGCTTCGTCAAAGCGGCCGCATGCAAACAGGGCCGGGATTTCAATCTCATGCAAGTATCCGGTCGCATCAAAATTCTTTAATGTACCGGTGACGGTAAATTCAGAAGCTCCCCACATAAAGTTATAAATTTGCTGGTTCATTTCATCCAAGTCCTCCTGCATCTCTTTTGGCCACGGATCGACCCGGCACATATGTTTTTTATAGAAGTCCATCATCGCTTGTTTATACTCAGCAGAGTCGGTCGTGCCTTCCCGTTCGCTCTGTTCAATCGTATCCTGTACCTCTTGCGGGAACTGCTTTAAATAATTCCGCTGGTCCCGCTCCCACCTTTGCGCATCTAACGCTGGTCCAGAGAAAATAATGCTGCAGACGCCTTTTGGCTTTTTAGACAGATAAGAAGCCGCCAGCATCGTCCCCCAGGAATGGCCGAGAATATGAACTTCCTCCAGTTTCAAAGCTGTTATGACTTGCTCCAACTCTTCTACATAGCGCTCCACTGTCCAGAGCTCCGTATCCGTTGGCCGATCTGATTTGCCGCATCCGAGCTGGTCATAGTGGATAATCGGACGTTCCGTTCCCAACTGCCGAAGTGGATCATTGTCGCTGCTTTTGGACCCAGGCCCTCCATGCAAAATCAGCAGTGGGATGCCGGGATCGTCACCGCTGATCCGGTACCATACCTTTCCTCCTGTTACAGTGATAAATCCTTCTGTGACATTCATCATCCATACTTACCTCCTCTTTTTGTTAGCTATTCTACTACTATTTCCCTTCCAGACGAATAAACTCCTTTATTACAAAGCAACATGAAGGCAGGTAAGTTTACATACAGCTCGAGTGCCGTGACTCCTCTATTCAACTGCCAATTGGAACTATTTCACTTTTAAAACGTACATACTGTTATTACATTATAGGAGGAATGATTGATGTCAAAATACTCCATCCACCAGTTTGTTCAACAAACTAAGCAAGATGAAAGCGCCCGTGAGTTTTTCGAGCTTGAGACAGACCGGCTATTGGAAGTGAACTTGAACGGGCTTGTCTGGGCAAAAGCAGGGTCAATGATTTCTTATGAAGGGAACATTAAGTTTGAACGTGAAGGCATGCTTGAGCACGGACTGGGAAAATTCGTCAAGAAGGCTTTTAGCGGCGAAGGCGCACAACTTATGAAAGCTAACGGCAACGGAAGGCTCTATATAGCCGATAGCGGCAAAAAGATCACCATACTGGATTTAGAAGGTGAAAGCATCTTCATTAACGGCAATGACTTGCTCGCTTTTCAGGATGGTCTCGATTGGGACATCAAACTCATGCGCCGTGTCGCCGGGATGATGGCAGGCGGACTTTTTAATGTTCGTTTGGAAGGAAAAGGACTTGTCGCTTTCACTTCACATTATGAGCCGCTTACCTTGCTCGTTACGCCTGACCGTCCCGTATTCACAGACCCGAATGCAACGGTTGCATGGTCCGGCAGCTTGGAGCCTGATTTTGTGACGGATATTCAGTTGAAAAGTTTGTTTGGCAGAGGCAGCGGAGAATCGGTGCAAATGAAGTTTACCGGAAATGGCTTTGTCGTCGTGCAGCCTTTTGAGGAAGTGTATCACGCGCAGCAGGGCTAATTTCAGTTTACACGAAGCGGAGTTGAGCTCAGAATGTCACTCCCGATGCTGTCCTATAACTGTTTCAAGTTCGGCTTTGCGTATAAATTGAGAATCCCCAGCACCCCTGTTTTTTGAGATGCGCTGGGGACATAATTAGGTTCGATCATATGCACTGAAACATCCTTTTAAAACATATATTGACATCTGTTACGAAGGAGAGTAGCTTGTTATTTGTCGAAAACAAATAACAAGCTACCTTTTATTCGCTGAATCTTTTGAGCGGGGAAACCATTTTCAGATAGTTACAAGCTATCTTGGGGTAAATCTTACAGATGTAAGAAGGGATACTCTCAATTCCTAATCCGACAGCTAACCTCGTAAGCGTTGTTGCACCATGCAGGGAGAAAGGTCCAAGGTTGCCCTTGAGACCATTCTATTTATGATGGTCTTTTTTTGTTGAGTAAAAATAGAATAGAGGTGTACAGATGGAAAAGCAATTTGTCATTATTGGGTTGGGCCGCTTTGGCAGCAGTGTGTGCCAGGAACTTCATGCCTTAGGACATGAAATACTGGCAATGGATCTGACAGAAGAACGTGTAGATGCGATGTCTGAATTTGCTACACACACAGTAAGAGCCAATGGGACCGACGAACGGGATTTAAAAGCGCTAGGTGTGCGAAATTTTGAGCATGCCATCGTTGCCTTTGGCGAAGACTTGCAAGCCAGTGTTTTGTGTACGCTTATGCTGAAAGAGATGGGTGTATCCAATGTTTGGGTCAAAGCAAGAGACAGACAGCACCAGCTCATTCTAGAAAAAGTTGGAGCTGACCGAGTTATTCAGCCCGAAAAAGAAATGGGTATTCGGGTAGCACACCTCCTGGACTCTGATAAAATCGTCGATTATATTGAGCTGTCAAAAGACTACAGCATCATTGAGTTGATCGCTTCTTCCCAAATGTCCGGAAAAACCCTCAAACAGCTGGACATTCGTGCAAAATACGGGTGCATCGTGCTGGCCATTAAACGATTTGAAGATGTTAATATTGCACCTTTGCCTGACGATGAAGTGGTAAAAGGCGACATTCTGATTACGATGGGACACAGGAAAGATTTAAGACGCTTCGAGGAAAAAGGGCTGTAGAATCGCTTTGTCTCAACCAATCCTCCTATCGTAGTCATTAAATGCACGGGTTTATCTTTTAAGTAGGAAGCTTACAAAAATGCTATTGAAGAAAAAGAAAAAACATCTTTCCTCCCATCGTCATTTCAGGGAGCTTTATTGCACGTTTCAGGTTTATGTTGCCTTACCATCTTTTCACCATTATAAATACCAATTAAGCCTTTGGTGTTTGGTACTGGTTATCAATAAACTCTTTAACCTTTTCCTAGAGTCCCATTATTCACCAACTTTATTTCATTTTCTGAATTCAATACTTAATCTTAATTCTCTTAGCGTACTATGTTTTCCTGTTTCCGCCACCTGCTTCAAAGTTTAGCTATCATCTTTCATAAATTTTTAAAAAATTACTCAAAAAAATCGACATTTTTTTATCGATTCAAAAACGATAAGTGATTCAAAAAGTAGATTAGCCAATAGTTGGCTGCCGAATCCTAAAAGCAGAAAAAAACACAGACCATGCGTGTTCATAAAGATGTTTATGAATCCACAGGGTCTTTTTATATCAACATGATTTAAGTAATTAAAAATCAGAGATTCTGTATACTTCATCAAAAGAGAGAGCAATCGTTCTATTCCTGATTAACCTCGATTTTCTTCAATACTTTCGCAGGAACCCCTCCTGCAATTACGTTCGGAGGTACATTCTGAGTCACAACTGCACCTGCGGCAATAATAGCTCCATCTCCAATTTCCACACCGGGAACTACTGTGGCGTTTGCTCCTATCCAAACATCTTTACCAATCGTAATGGGTCCGGGGTGCATAGTGCTGCGCTTTTTAGGGTTGATGTCGTGATTAAGAGTAGCCAAAACAGCATTGTGTCCAATAAGCGCGCCATCGCCAATTGTAATGCCTCCTTGATCTTGAAAACGGCAGCCCGAATTGATGAAAACATTCTTGCCCACATTGATATTTTTCCCGCAATCCGTATAAAAAGGCGGGAATAAGGCAAATGTACGATCTACCGGTTTACCAATTAATCGGGAAAACAGTTCCTGAACTTCTTCGGGAGTATGATAATGGCCGTTCAGTTCAACGGTTATTTTTAATGCTTCCTGTGAGAGTTCATGCATTTTTTGGTGCATCTCCGAACCACCCTCAACAGCTTCTCCACGGTTCAAATGTGCTAAAAAACTAGTAATATCCATGAGAATCCTCCTTTATAATATAAAGATACGCAACTAAAAAGCATGCCATTAGAAGAACAGATAGAAACGAAGTCACTTCATACAGAAACACCGTTTTAAAAACTTTCAAGAACAATAAAGAAGTGAAGAAATTCAACATTAAGATATCTATCTTCCGATAAATGCTGAGAAGTAAATTCTAATGCTTCTTTTATTTTACTATCTTCTTTAGGTTAAAAGCTCGATCTGCAACATACTGCTTCATCTACTTTTTTGGAAATAACTTATTCACTATTTTTTCGAGATGACCTCAAAGATAGTATTTCCATCAAATTGACTGACTCGCAGAGGGCAACAATTCTTTATCAAACTGATTAAGGCAGCTGCACGAAGTTGCGGCAGCAACCCAGCCATCAGTCTACATCCATATTTTACAACAGCCACTATATACAAGTAATTGAATCCTCTGTAAAATAAGGTAAATGAATAAATGAAAAGGAGAATGTCCGATGCCTAAGACTGCTTTATTAATCATTGATGCCCAAAACGAAATGTTCGACCAATCCAACCCTGTCCATCAAAGTGAACAATTGCTCGAGAATCTGCGGTCATTGATCAAAAAAGCACGTTCATCTCACGTTCCCGTCGTTTATGTGCAGCATAACGATCCTGGCCTTGTAAAAGGCACCGACTTCTGGCAAATCCATCAGTCCATCACTCCCGAAGAAAGAGATGACGTTGTCCAGAAATGGACGCCGGATTCCTTTCACGAAACAACGCTTCTGGAGGTATTGAAAAATAAAGGCATCCAGAACCTCGTTATTGCAGGCAACCAAACTGAGCACTGCATAGATGCGACGACACGCAGCGCCAGCAACCTCGGATTTGACGTGACGCTTGCCAAAGATGCGCACGGTACCTGGGATTCCGAAGCGATGAGCGCTGAGCAAATCATCAACCATCATAATGGCCTACTGAGCAATTTTGCCACACTGCAGGAGACAAACGACATCGAGTTTGTGGATTAATTCCAAATTAATAGGAAAACGCTCATTTTTATCTAAACCGTTTAGTTTTTAAATTTAAAAAGTAATTTAGAAGTAACTTCAAATAACCATCGCATTCACATAGAATTTTTTTGAGATCCTCTTTCCAGAATTGAACTTTTGGGAAGAGTTTTTCTTTGAAGAGAGAAAGAACAGTATTGGACAGGACAAATCAGCGATTACAGTTAGAGCAGAGAATCTCTCCAGCTCTTTACTCCCCTATTTCAATAATATCGCCACCCAACTGATAGTTAAAAGAATGCAGTGCACGAATGGCACTTGTTGCATGCTCGCCCCAATGCACTTCAAAACCGAATTTCCATTCCCATATCGCTTCCATGCTATGACCCTGCTCGTATAAAATGAGCCCTTTCTTAATGTCTCTGTAAATGCCCATGATATCGTCGCCTAGACAACCGTTCACTGGAGTTTCAACGTATTAAGGAACAAACCATCACTTTGTAAATATTGCGATCCTTGAAGTCGACTTCCAGCAAGGTATAATTTACATCAATCAAGTGTAAACTAATTAACCTCAAAGTTCGCTTGAAAATCCTTCAGGAACAGTAATTTGAATGTAAGTTATTTCCTTAGGAAAAATAGCGAATCTCTTTTTTCTAGTGACTCAATGATATCAGAGTTTTGAATGTATCTTACTTACACATAAGTTACATTCGTTTAGCTTATCAAATACCAGCGGTTCTCTATTGTTTTAGGGCTAATAACTGCTTAATCTTTTCTTCGATGCTGTTAAAGGTTTGTATATAACCGATAATCAAAAGAATGAATATCAGAACAAAAATCAGTAAGAAAACGAAGTTTTTTAATCTCTTATCGAAATTTATAAACTCAAAAGTATCTCGTTCTATGAAAAATAATAGACTAAAATGAATAGTTATAACGAAAGCTATTAAGAAGTTTTGGAGAGTATTAATATCCATTTTTAGGAGGCTTAGTCTTAGTAGTTCACTTGTATCTAGCTCAGATTTGTTAAAATTGTATATTTCGCTCTCAATACCACGTTCTAATGTAATAGTGTCTTCAGTTTCCTGATAATCTATCGCACCAGGGAAAAAGTTTAAGTAAGAGATGAAGTAAAATAAAGTGAGCAGTAGCCCCATGTAAATTAGAAATTTGAGTAGATTATTTTTCCCTGTCTTTTCAACACTAGCCATATACTCCCTCCTTTTAATGATTATAAAAACTAGTAATTTTTTTCTCTATCTGATTCCTTCTTTAATGCTAAAGGATATCAATGATTTGAATGTAACTTAATTTGTATTAAGTTACATTCAGAATTCTTATAAAAATTTCTTTATTTCAGTTATACTAAAGACAATTATTGTCTTTTTAAAAAAGATAATTGTCCTAAGCTAGTCCAATTTAAGGATTCAGAACTAGTAATTTTTGAGATAACTATTCTTTGTATGAGAAAGGGGAACGTTGGTATGTCGAGACTAGATAATTCCCGATGGAAAATGAGTATGGCTGGCTTTACTGCGTTTGTTTTAGCAACTATTTTCTTTTTAATAACGGGGCCTAATATACCTGGAATACTTGGCTTTTTAATATCCGCAATAGTATTGTTCATTCTAAATGCTATTTATGTTTTATATACAAACAAGAAATCAGGGAGCACCAAAAAATCAAATATAGACTAACTGTTAGACAGTTGTTTTCTCTTAATTTTGAATGTAACTTAATTCACAATAAGTTACATTCAAATCAAAGAATTTATAAAAACTAAAGTTGAACTGAAATTACTTTGCAGCATCGTTTTTGTTGTATAAATCTTTATAGCTACCGACCAGAAGAATGAAAACAAATACCAGGAGCATAAAACTTCTAGCATGGAATCCATCAATCGATGAAGTATCATCAAGTAAAATACTGACAGTTATAGCTAATATGCTAATGACACTAAAGAGAATAAATAATGGCTTGCGTGTTGAGAAATACTCTTGCTTTACTTCAATTACTAAATAAACGATTGCGAAGATAAGTGAAGCAATACGAGTTAGAAATAAAAATTCATACTGAAGAAAAAACGTTGCAACTAATAAGCCGATCAATGCCAAAATCACGATTATAGAACTTATATTTTTTTCATCGTAAACTCCTTATATTTCATTTTTGTCTAAACAATATTCTTTAATATTTTAACTAAGTTTGAATGCAACTTAACTGCACATAAGTTACATTCACATTCCCTAAATTAGCACAATATATTTGTTCCAGATCGTAATGTAGAAAGTTGGATATTTAATTTGGCACTTACTTCATTCGGGGTAAACACTTCTTTTTATTTCATGTTATAAAAGTTCGATTGCTCTATATGGAATGATATCTGCAAAGAAAAGGATAAACGAAAGCACAGTAATGCCTATTCCTAACCAAAAATATTTCCTCCAACATTGTATGACTACACCCAGAAGGAACACTGCGCCAGGGATAAGCCAGAGTGGAAAGATAAAAGTAGGTGCTTCAGGTCCATATTCAGAGATAAAGCCAGCTGCAAACCAAAAAGACACAGGGATGATGAAAAGACCTGCTAAAGGAAGATATACAAAACGCAGAAGCAGTATTGTTTATTTCATAAAGAAACCACCTTTTCACAAAACAGATTAAGTATAAATAAAGTTATTAGTGGAAAGTGTATTCGCAGTTCGTCATTTTATAAACCTTCTATCGATTTGGTTAATTATACCATGACGGGAGAGTGCCTAAAACACACTAACTAAACAACAGTATGAAGTGATAATCAAACAGAAAAGTAGACATGTCACAGGGTTATTAGAAGCCAGTAAAAGAGAAGGAGATGCTAATAGCCAGCAACTACCTTCTCTATATATGACTTCCTTTACTCTGATGATATGTAAACTTATCTTCTGTGTAAGTTACATTTTCACTTTTCGGTTTTAAGTCTAAATCTAATTTTTCTCTTAAAAAAGCTTTTCCTGAGAAGATTTATATCATCTAAGGAAAAGCAGGCAGTTATATTAGAATCTATTATGATTATTCGTCTACAACGACTTGTCCATTCTTGTCTAATAAAGGTGTAATACCACTACCTGAACCAACCCATGATTGAAGATAATTTACACCAGTAAAGCGATCGACTAAAATTACTATTCTGCCAAGTGTAGGTACATTTTCTGACGATTTTATATAAAAACGTTGATCTTCTTCTTTTTTATTCCCGAACATAGTTCCACTCCTTTTAAACTATTTCACTCTCTGTATATACGGTTGAAATGTCTTCAGGTTTCATCACTCATAAGATGCGAAACTGACTTTTTTATAAACAAATTTCATTTAGTATTCACTATATAGGCAGCTAATTGCAGCTGAATTCACTTTCTCATAAAAATTCAATTCGCCGTTTCACATGAACTTTTACAAACAACTATATGAAAAAGTAAAAACTAGAATATATTCAGAGATGAGGCACGAAGTTTGCACAAAAAAAGTTCCGGTTTAATCTCCGGAACCTTCTCTTCGTCCTTATGTGAATAGTTTACTTTCCTGGCAGAATAGCTTTAGAAGAAACAAGCCCCTTCTCAATCAGCTCTTCCCAAAAAGCAGCCGGAATCGTTGCCTGCAATGCCTGCAAGTCTTCCTTAATGCGATCGGGTCTTGTCGAACCGGTTACTACCGCCTTAACAGCGGGATGGGCTGTAGAAAACTGAAGCGCTGCATCTTTCAGATTCACGCCATGATTTTGTGCCACATCATTGAACCGCTCGACTCTCTTTTTGATGTCCGGCGTTATTTCTTTGTAATCGAAATGGTCTCCGCCTAACAATGCCCCCGAGTTAAACGCCGATCCGATCACGAGTCCGCCGCCTTTTTCCTGTGCGAGCGGCATCATCCGCTCGAGTGCACGCTCGTGCTGAAGCAAGGTATATTGGGTAGCTGACAAGCTCAGGTCCGGATGTGCTTCCTCAAGTTCTAGTGCCACTTCAATCGGCGTGGTCGTATTGACTCCAAGTCCCCAAGCTTTGATGATTCCCTCATCTCTAAGGCGATCCAGCACTTTAAAAGCACCTTTACGTGCTTCATCAAATTTCGTCACCCATTCATCACCCAAAAAGTCTGGTGAGATGTCATGCACATAGACCATATCCAACCGGTCTGTTTTCAGACGCTTCAGGCTATCTTCAATCGAACGGAGTGTTCCATCCTCTGTGTAATCTGTTAGAATCTTGTTTTTGCGCCCAAATTCAAACAGCCCTTCTTTTTCTTCCTGTTCGTCCAGCACAATACGGCCGACTTTTGAGCTCAACAAATACTCGTCACGATTATAAGAAGGCAAAATTTCACCAAGCCTCATTTCAGCCAAGCCTGCCCCGTAAAACGGCGCCGTATCGAAATAGCGGATTCCTTCGTCCCAAGCAGACTGGATCGTCTGCATCGCTTCGTCTTCTGGAACTTCTCTGAACATATTGCCAAGCGGCGCTGTGCCGAGTCCCAGTTTGTTTTTTATGGTTAGTTCGTTTCTCATTAATGGACACCTCTTTTGGAAATAGATTTAGTAAATACATATATTAGTGTCTACCCGCTTGAAAATCGGATAAACTGGGACAGGGCTCTTGCACTTCAAATTAAAAAAGCCCTTATAAAGGGACTTTTTTTGATAGGCTCACTGGGTCATTTTTACAATGCAACAGCTCCACATTATCGAGCCAAGTTTTTCAAAATGTTTTGCCACCCTTGGCGCTGAAGGTGCAGATTGTTTAGCTGTTCCGCTTCAAAGCGTTCTTCAATCAAGCAGCCATAAGGCTTTTCAAAGAGATTGATACGGACCTTGCGCCCATCACCCAACTCAAAATACAATCGCTTTGCAGCTTCTATTTCCGTATAAGTGCCCCAAAAATCAAAAGACTCACTGCCGTCCTTAGCAGCCATTTCGTAGTGAAATTCGCCTCCAATCACTAAATTATTTTCAGCGTTTGGACAATGCCAATCATCACTGGCATAATTCCAAGACATTATATTTTCAGGCGTGACAAGCTTTTCCCAAATCACCTCGGGACGATTGCGCGACTTTTCGCGAAGGGTTATGACCTTCCCCACGCTTCCACTGTTTTCAAGTCGAATCGCCATAAGGTCAAAAGATTTTTCCCAGTTCCCTTTAAACTCTTCGGCTTGTTCCTCTGGCACATCTTGCTCAACTTCAAAGATGCACGTCCCATCTTCCTTCGGGATAAATCTATAATTCTCAAAGGCTGGTGACCATCCCCGAGCCAATGGCGAATCATAGTCATTGACTCCATTCATCACCATGCCCACGTGCCTGATCGAAATAAACTCCGGCCATTGGCTTTCTGCAATTTCTGATAGCATCCCGCTTTCTTTCCCATCTTTATCTTCTACGACAAAACGAATGGGGCTGCCCTTAGTCCAATCCCCTTTAAACTCCGAGCCTTTAGAGAAAGTTTCTGTCCAAAAACGATAATGATCCGGATCAACCACAAGTTCCCAAAGCAATTCTGGACCGACCTTAAAAGTCCTTTCAAGGTGAATTCTAATCATGATTTTCTCCCTTCTTTTCCGTGATGGTCGCAATGGTTTCTGATTGAACGCCGAATGACCCACAATACTCGGCACAAAATTTTGAAAAATGAAGCATTTGGTAGTTATTTTTATGCTAAAAAACGCTTGTCCGATGTCATTCCTTATACTTAATTATACTACGAAGAAAATATAAATTACAGACTACTATTCCCAGAATTCCTGCCCTATACTGTTACATACAACGAGAAGAATAGAGGAGGAAATTCAGGATGAATGACAATAAGGAAGTGTTGGACAAGGGTCCTTTCTTTCATGGAACAAAAGCAAAATTAAACATTGGAGATTTTCTGGAAGCGCATTATGTATCCAATTACCAGGACAAAAAATCCAATTACATTTACTTCACGGCAACCTTGGAGGCGGCCAAATGGGGTGCTGAACTGGCTGCATCCGATGCAACAGAAAGAATCTATGTTGTAGAACCAACAGGTGATTTTGAAAATGATCCGAACTTAACCGACAAAAGATTTCCTGGAAACCCAACTCGCTCCTACAGGTCCAAATCACCGCTGAAGATCATCGCAGAACTGGGTTCCTGGGAAAGGCATTCCAATGAAGAAATCAATCACATGCTTACATCTTTAAAGGTAATGCGTCAACAAGGGAAGGCTATTATACTTGATTGAACTTTTTAAAAGAATGAAAAAATCAGGTAAACAAAACAGGTCGAAGATTCTTAAGAGAATCCTCGACCTGTCTTTCCCACTAAGGAATTATGAATTTTTTACAGGATGATGATAAACATGTTCCGGATAATCGGTAATGATGCCATCAACATTTAAATTAAATAACCGTAAAGCCTGTTCTTGTGACCGTGAAGTATAAGGAAAGATATCCATTCCCGCTTCATGAACATCAGTAACCAGCTCATCCGTTACAATGCTCATCGTGGGATTGAAATAATCGGCGTAGGACGCAAATTGGGCTAATTGTTCTTCCGTTACATCCGCCCAACCCCCTCCCGTCAGAACTCCATGAGAAAGATTCGGTAAAAGCTCTTTCGATTTTTTCATGGATTCGTGATTGAAGGATTGGATGATGATTTTATTATTATTCGGTGTAGCCATATTTCGTTCGATCAAAGCATTCGCGATCTTCTCTTCCACTCCCGGATAAAGTTCTGGGGCCTTCAACTCGATTAATATCCCAACTTTTCCTCGAAACTCATCTACTACTTCCTCGAAAGTTGGAACCCTCTCACCCGTAAAGTTTTCACTGAACCAGCTGCCAGCATCAAGTTGCCTAATCTCTTCTAATGTTAAGTCACCCACTTTGCCGGTTCCATCAGTAGTACGATCTACAGTGGTATCGTGGATAACAACTAGCTCGCCGTCTTTCGTCATTTGAACATCGATTTCAATATAGTCCGACTTCATTTCAAATCCTTTGTGGAATGCCTCCATCGTATTTTCGGGTGCATGTCCAGAAGCTCCACGATGTGCGATGTTCACCATTTTTTGCTGTTCCTGTTTTGATATCACCTTGCCTGCTTCTCCCTGTTCGGCAGCAAATGCAGCTCCCGTAAAAGATGTCATTGCAAGGCTTGCTGCTAATATAGTCATCATCCGTTTCAAATAATCACTCCCTATGTATTTGATAACTCAAGCATAAGCAATGAATATATGGTAGGTGTTAATAGAGCATGAAGTAAGGTTAAGAAAATGTAAATTAACGGAAATATATTTTTAATTACTTAAATTTTCCATGTCATTTTTTATTTCGGACAACGATTTAACTAAAAAAAGTTTTATTGAAGTTTTCATGCTCTTCTATGGATACATCACCCCTTTAGATCATCGGTAAAATAAAATCCAATCAGAACTCGTTCAAATGCTTTTCACTGTGCAAAACTACGTTAACAACAGAGGCTTAAAAATTAAAGTGGCTTCTACTCTAAAGTGACAGGCACTTAAATTGAAATCGGCAGAAAAAAGCCGCCCATTTTGTGGACGGCTGATAGTTTCATCTACATGGCAAAAGATTCACTGATAATTTTTCAAGCTTTCCAAGGTTTCACATCAGGAACCCTTTCCACATTAGTCTCCTTATTCCCAACAGCTGGCTTTTTCGACCAGATCGTCGCAAGAATCGGTCCGGAAATATTATGCCAAATCGCACCCCACACGCTCGGCAATGCCGCAAGCGGGCTGAAATGGGCAGTGGCCAGTGCAACGCCAAGTCCAGAATTTTGCATACCCACTTCGAGTGAAATGGCACGGCGGTCGGTTTCATTGAGCCCCATTGCCATAGCCGTCAAATAGCCAAGCACTAAGCCAAAACTATTATGTAAAAATACAGCGAAGAACACGATGAATCCTGAACTGATGACGTTTTGCGCATTGGCAGCTGTCACTGCTGAGACAATGATCAAGATGGCGACAACGGAAATGAGCGGCACGACGGAAATACTTTTTGCGACCACTTTTGGTAAGATTCGCTGGACCAGAAAACCGAGTGCAATCGGAATGATGATCACCTGGATGATCGACATGAACATATCGACCGGGTTTACCGGAAGCCATTGACCGGCCAAGAGCAGCAGCAGTAAAGGCGTCATAATCGGTGCCATCAACGTTGATAAAGACGTCATCGCAACAGACAGCGCCAGATTTCCTTTCGCGAGATACACCATGACATTCGATGCTGTACCTCCAGGAACGCAGCCAAGAAGCACGAGGCCAGCTGCCAGTTCAGGCGGCAATTTCAGCAAATAGGCGATGCCAAACGCTGCAAGCGGCATGATCAAAAATTGCGCCGCCACGCCGATAACCACCGGAAGCGGATTTTTAAAGATGATTTTGAAATCTACGGGTTTCAGCGTCAGTCCCATTCCAAACATGACGACACCGAGAAGAATCGTAATATATGCACCGAACCCGATGAATGCTTCAGGCAGGAAAAAAGCAAGCAGTGCGGCGAGGATGACCCAGACCGCAAAGTATTTTCCGGCGATGGCACTTAATGACTGCAGTATTTTCATTGGATTGGCTCCCTTTTTTCTACTTTGATGTTTTTACCTGGATTCAACAAGTTATCCGGATCCAGTGCGGCTTTGATTTTTTCCATAACGGCCAAAGCAGCTCCGTGTTCCTGCTGCTGATATTTTTGCTTGCCGATGCCGACGCCGTGTTCTCCGGTACATGTGCCGCCTCTTTCAAGAGCGTACACGACAATGCGTTCATTGAATTCCTGCGCCTTTGAAATTTCTTCCGGGTCGTTCATATCCATCATGATGAGCGCATGGAAGTTGCCGTCTCCGACATGTCCGACGATGCCCCCCGGCAAATCGAGTGCCATCAGATTTTCCCGTGCATGTCCGACAGCTCCCGCCAGTTCAGAAATCGGCAGGCACACATCGGTTACCATCATTTTTTTGCCTGGATGTCCATGGATATATGCGTAAGCCAATGTATGGCGCGCCTCCCATAGCCTGTTGCGTGCTGCGGTATCTGTTTCAAACGCCACTTCTTCACATGCATGCCCTTGAACAATTTCCTGCATAAAAGCTACATCCTGCTGCAATCCGGCTTCATTGCCATGAAACTCCAAGAACAGGGTAGGCATTTCCTTGTAAGCGGTATCATTGTATTTATTGACTTGCTTCATCGATTGCTCATCTACAAGTTCCACGCGGGCGATGGGAATGCCAGCCTGCAATATGGAGACGACTGCTTCCACAGCATCTTTTACCGTCGCAAATGAGGCACGGGCTGCTGTAATAAATTCAGGAATGCCATAGACACGAAGCGTCATTTCGGTAAAGCAGCCAAGCGTCCCTTCTGAACCGACAAACAATCCATTCAAATGAAGGCCGGATGAAGATTTTGCGGCTTTGTTTCCGGTATGGATGACGGTTCCGTCAGCCGTAACCACTTCCAAATCACGTACTTGGTCACGCATGACGCCGTATTTCACAGATGTAGTGCCGCTTGCGTTAGTGGCGGCCATTCCGCCGAGTGTCGCATCCGCTCCAGGGTCTACCGTGAAAAACAAACCGTACTTCTTCAATTCCTTGTTAAGCTGCGTCCGGGTAACTCCAGGCTGCACCGTCACCAGAAAATCTTCTTCAAAGACTCTAAGAACTTTGTTCATCAATGAAAAATCGATGGTGATGCCGCCTCTTTGCGGAATGACATGCCCTTCTAAACTGGAACCGAGTCCAAACGGCACGACAGGAACTTGGTATTGCGTTGAAATTTTCATAATAGCTGATACTTGTTCGGTCGTTTCCGGGAAAACGACAATATCAGGCAATTCCATTTGATGATAAGATTCATCCTGGCCATGCAACTCTTTGACAGTTTCGTTGATGCTGATCTGATCTTCTCTCAATCCATTCTTCAAGCTTTCCAAAATAGTTTCCTGATTGGCGATTGCCATGCTTTATCGCTCCTTCTTTATTTTTTCCGACTTGCTCTAAATTGGTCCTACCAATTAACCCAATTATACATAATAATCTGAAAAGCACAACTTCTATTTTCTTTGATTGCTTAATCGATTTTGTATTGATAAAGTTAAGCATAAAAAGCCACTGTGCGGGGAGAGTGATTGTTTTTGAATCCAAAGAAGCGAACGTATGAATTAATCGTAGAACAAATTAACATGCTCTGCCTCGAACAAAACTTGCAGCCTGGCGACCGGCTCCCTTCTGAACGCGATCTGGCCAGTTTGTTCGGTGTCAGCCGCACTTCTGTCAGAGAAGCATTAAAACGATTAGAAAGCAAAAACATATTAGAAATCCGTCAAGGCGGCGGGAGCTTTCTAGCTGTTTCTAAAAGAGATACACTCGGAAATGAGCTGCGCACCCACATTGATGAAACACACGCTCAATTGATCGACGAAATGCTCGAATTGCGCAGGGCATTCGAGGTGGAAGCCGCTTCCCTCGCCGCTAAACGGGCCACTTCAGAAAACCTTGAAGCCATAAAACACGTACTGACACAAATGGCTGAAGCGACAGATGATCCGGAATTAGGCGTACAGGCAGATTTAGATTTTCACCTGCAAGTAGCCTATGCTACGAAAAACCAATTATTAATTGACCTAATGGAAACACTTGCCAACCGGATGGAAGAAAATATCCGGGCGACCCGCAGACAGCGCTTTACCGACAGCAGTCGTCACCTAGACACCCTAAAAGAACACGAAGAAATTTACTTGGCAATCGCAGGTGGCAACAGCGATTTGGCCAGACAGCTGATGGACAAGCATATTTCCAGAATTCGACTGGAGCTGTATAGAGCTACTTAGTGTGTGGATGATGAATATAGACTGCCTTATTTGGAAAGCATTCTGCTTTGTCTTTTATTCTAAAAACCACCGCCTTTGAAATTACGTAATTTCAGAGGCGGTGGTTTTTAATTACGGAATGTTTTTTTCAAAAATTCATTTGTAAGACTCGCCCGACTATATGCTGGCGAAAAAGTTGATGCTGAAACAGATAATGGCGCAATTGATTTGACAAACATCGAGGCTGATATGACCATCCGCTCATCAAATGGCCGCATTGTTTTTACCGATGTATCGGGCAACTTGCAGGCCAAGAGCAATAACGCCCGCATCGAGTCACGCACCGACAATAGCCACATTGTAGTAAAATAAAAGCTAAAACGCCCCAATGAAACCAAGTTTCATTGAAGCATTTTTTCTCTAAGAATGCATTGGCACACCAGTGAATATTACTGTCCCGATCTCAGCATCTCCAAAAACTCCGCTTCACTCTCAGCTTCGATTTGATCCATGGCATTGTAACCATCAGGACCTGGCAAAGAAGGGTCCGCTCCGTTCTCTATAAGCAGCAACGCCATTTCATATTCGCCCATCATCACAGCCGATGCCAATACGGTAGAATAGTCATCCATCGTATTAACGTCAGCTCCTGCATCGAGCAACACTTGAATAACGGCAATGTTTCCAGAGTAAATAGCGTACATCAATGCATCTGATCCATCTGCATCTGTAGCATGTACATCTTCGCCATTTGCGATGGACTCTTCGGTTGCAGCCAGATCACCTAAGGAGGCAGCGGACATTAGCGAGGTCTCCCCTTCTACTCCAAAGCCATATTCTTCTTCGTACAAAGGTTCATCTATATCCGGCAAAATTTGAGAAAATGCAAAAGCCCCTCCGGCAAAAAGCGCAATGGTCAGGAAGTATACAGCCCCCACAACCCCTACCATCAACGTGGCGCCAAGGGCAATTTTTCCGTGGTTGGGCTCATAGAACCTCGCATCGCTGTTGTCGAATTGCTCGATGGCTTGTATCCGTTTTGGCAAGCGTGGATGTGTCGATAACACTTCACTCAACCAGACGGCCGCATTTGTTTCGGTTGCAATTTGTTCACGGTATGCGTCTTCATTCACTTCCAAATACGTTTTCTTGCCGATTCCAAGAAGTGTCAATGCACGCTTCGCCGCAGCGGCGTTTTGGATAGTGAAAGCGGCATGGCGGTCGCATGTATATTCGCACGAACGGCTATAGGCTTCGCTAAGAAAAGGAAGGAATCCTGCTGGCAGGATTAAAAGATTTTTCCACACATGGCGTCGCTTTACATGAGCCAATTCGTGAGCAATGATAAAGTCCAGTTCCTCCTGCCCCTGCTCGCGGGCCAATTCAAACACCTCGGAATATAAAACGACCATATCGCGCCCGAAAAAACGGGTAGCAAAAGCGTTCAATGCCCCTTCCGATTGGACGACAAAGACATCCGGGACCTTCTTCAGTTCCATCTGTTTTGCCAGGATTTGGACGCGTTCATAGACATCCGGAAACTGCCGTTCATGAATTCGGACTCCATTGCCGCGGATTGAGCCGAGCATGATAGCATTTGCAAACAGCAAAATCACAAAAATGGTCAGGGCAATAGCAATGCCGATAATTGACACTACGGCCGCTGCGTAAATAAGAATGCTGAAAACTAGGCTAATGACAAAATACACGGTTTCTCTGCTTGATTGAATCTTAGTAATGTCCACAATTAACTCCCTCTCAATTTGGAATATCTTACATATAATAGCACATAGTACCTAATTTTAAGAGACTATTTTTGTGTATTTTGTTATTTTTTTATTTCAGTTTTTACTAAAAATCTATTGAAGCCGTTTCAGTGTTTTAATTTAACTTCCTGTAAAAACGAGTAAATATAGATAAAGGTTAGAATGAACCGATCTACCAAGAAATTTGCACCGGTCGGCAATAGGACTTGCAGAAACATATTATTTATTGTAAGATTCTTAAAGTAAATAGCTACTTATAAGTGTCTGTATAACCTTAAGAATATGGCTTAAGGGTCTCTACCAGGAACCGCAAAATCCTGATTACAGAAAACGATCCGTTCGTTTTTTGTAATCAGGATTTTTTTGTGTTTTCTGACGGAGATCTTTTGGCCATTTTTTTATTACCCTATTTTGAAAGAGAGTGAACGAACCCATGAATTTGAAAGTTTACATTCTTGCCTTGTCCACAGTCGCAGTCGGACTCGTGGAACTCATCGTCGGCGGCATCCTGCCGACAATCGCAGAGGAATTTGGCGTCTCGCTAAGTTCAGCTGGACAGCTGATTACTTTATTTGCGTTAATTTATGCCATTGCAGGACCTGTGCTGCTGGTGGCAACCAGCAGATTTGAACGGAAGAAAGTATATTTGATTTCCCTGGCCATCTTCTTCATTGGAAACATTATGACTTTCTTCAGCCCTGACTTTACATGGATGATGGTTGCCCGTGTCATTACGGCAGCCAGCACTGCGCTCATCGTGGTTTTGTCTTTGACGATTGCTGCCAAAATTGTCGAACCACCATACCGCGCGAAAGCGATCGGCCTTATCTTTATGGGAATCAGTTCATCGCTCGTCCTCGGCGTTCCGCTTGGCATCCTCATTTCGGATGCATTCGGGTGGCGCGTGATTTTTCTTGGCATCGCAGCGTTGTCCATCGGTTCAATGGCACTTATTGCCCTTTACATCCAGCCGATTCCTGGAGGCACAGCAGTTCCGCTTAAGCAGCAGCTGAAAGCGGTGGCGAGTGCCAAAATCGGAACAGCCCATCTCGCGACGATGTTCATGCTTGCCGGCCATTATACGGTCTACGCATATTTCACACCGTTCTTGGAAACCAACCTGCAGCTGAGCTCGTTCTGGGTCAGTGTCTGCTACTTGCTGTTCGGGATTGCGGCAGTCAGCGGAGGTGCAATTGGCGGCACCATGTCCGATTCGATTGGCTCGAAAAAAAGCATCATCATTGTCATTTCTGCATTTGCAATTGTCTTGTTCTTGCTTCCGCTCACGACATTTTCACTCTTTGTTTTCCTGCCCGTAATGGTCATCTGGGCAGCACTTAGCTGGAGCCTGGCTCCCCCTCAGCAAAGCTACCTGATTGAAACCGATCCTGCAACATCTGACATCCAGCAAAGCTTTAATAACTCCGCCCTGCAGATTGGGATCGCACTTGGTTCTGCAATCGGCGGCGTCACTTTGACGCAAACCGGTTCGGTCTCAAGCACAGCATGGGTAGGTGCTGGTATCGTATTGGTTGCTCTTGGCTGTGCGGTATTTTCCATTATGCGCCCGGTACAAGAGCAAAAAGCAGAACAGATGGGCAGCCAGAAATTCAAAAACGGTTACGAACCAAATTAATCCAGTTGCCTCAAAACCCCGATGGAATCCATCGGGGCTTTGTTTTTATCCTTCTGCTACTGCTGTTACCTGTTCCCAAAAATAAAATCCAAAGGTGATTTGCGTTTTTTGCGAAAAATCCCTTTTTCTTTTGCTTCTTCCAGCCACATCGGAAATTCATCCAGCATTTGATTGTACAGCTCTTCATCCGTCACTTGATCGATATCTGGAACATGGAAAAAATTCGCGTTATCCACGAGACGGCCTTCCATGGTATCCAGTTTTTTCAGCACATCAAAGTTCGAGTCGCCGATGCCGATAAATTGCCAAAAAATCGGCTTATCAGAAGATTCCACAATGAACTTCTTGATGCCGGACTTGCAGCCGCCGTCATTGATGAAAACCAAGAAGACCGGATCATCACTCGGTTCTTCTTTCGTGTATTTTTTGATGACGTCTTCCATCACTTTTGGTTCATCGTTGCGGCCAAACTTGTGGATGCTGTCATTGGCCAAAATGTTCTTTTCCACATACCCCATAAACGTTGCTTCCGTAGCTGCCGGCAAACGGGAAAATTCATTGTCATACACCCATACATCTAGTGCGCCGTCATCGTCAAACTGGCTGGCCACGGCCAAAACCCGTTCTACAACTTCCTGCACCACGCCTTCGCGATAAAGTTTTCGCATCGATCCTGAAATATCCAGCACAATGCCGACCTTTGCTACGACACCTGTTAATTTCTTTTTCTCTAAAACGATACTAGCCGTTTTTTTCTTAAGGGAAATGGTGCTCATCAAATTGCCTCCTCTTATCATGGTGCTTTAAGTATAGCGAATATTCGTAAACTTAAAAAGGAAATATTGGAAATATTTAATATGTGAACAGAGCGATTTCAGAACGCTACCTTAACTGCCAACCACACCTCTTTTCAAACTCAACCTTTACATCCCCCACCTCTTCCTCTACACTAAACCCATCGGGAATAACCCGAACACAAAAACCGCATACCGTTTTCTGCACTAGGGGTGCCCATTATGGCTGAGATGCAAGCGCAAGCTTCGATCCCTCATAACTCGATCAGGATAATACCTGCGTGAGGAAGTGCGGCGCATTTCTGAAATAATTCCTTTTATGATTATTTGTAGATTATGGCTGCATCTTCGCGGATGCGGTCTTTTTTGTGCAAATTTTTAGGAGGAATGTAGTTATGGAACCATTGCACTGTGGAACAAGCCCAATCGTCGGATTTCGATTTTCGCTCCATCCGATGACCAAAGACTTTATTAAAGTAATAAAAGGAGCACTGAAAGAAACAGACACATCGAACGTCTGGATGCATACCGATGATGTCTCAACCGTGATACGCGGCAAACAGAATCACGTCTTTAACGTCGCAAAGGCACTGGCTTTGCATGCTGCAAAGACCGGAGAGCATGTAGCGCTGTCTGGCACCTTTTCAATCGGCTGCCCCGGCGATTCATCAGGTGACGTCTACCTGGAAAAAGACGATGTGCTGTTGAACACCGATAGCACCAAGCAATACGTTTCTTCCCAGTTTGCCCTCTACCCGATGAACAATCCGGATTACATGGCAGTCATTTACCGGGAAGTGGAACGTGCCAAACAAAGAGGCGTTTTCAACGACTCGATGCATTACGCCAGCGGCATCCACGGCGACATTCACGAAGTTTTCAACTTTTACGAAGAAGCGTTTACCCATGCACGTTCCGATGAACACCGCCATTTGGTGATGACCGTATCGATGAGCATTAACAGCCCGTCCCATGGAGGTGCCTAACGTGCTGAAATCGTGGAAGTTAAAAGAAGCGGTCTTGATGTCCCTGTTTGCGGTTGTATTTGGCATCGTCTATTTGCTGTTTGTCCACGTCTCGAATATTTGGGCAGCGGTTATCGGACCACTCGCCTATGAATGGATGTTCGGCATCTGGTTCATTGTGTCAATCATCTGCATGTACATCATCCGCAAGCCTGGTGCCGCCTTCTTGTCCGAAACGATGGCGGCAACAATCGAAGTGCTGATCGGCAATGCTGTCGGTCCCCGCCTGATCTTGTCTGGCGTCATTCAAGGGCTTGGTGCAGAAGCAGTATTCGCCTTGACCCGCTACCAGCATTTCAACATACTCGTGTTAATGCTAGCCGGCATTGGTTCGGCCGTTTTCAGCTTTGTTTATGGTTATTTCGTTTCGGGATACGCAGCACTCGACCCGTCATTTGTCGCATTGATGTTCACCATCCGGGTCCTTAGCGGGGCAATTATCGCTGGCATCGGCGGCAAGTATATTGGGGACGCATTGCTTGCGACCGGTTCGCTTCGCGGCTATGCCATTGCACGCGCGAAAAAAGGTGATGTAAATGCCTGAAAAGGTTTTCTCTCTAACCGGTTTGTCCTTCCGCTTTCCCGAAGAGGAAGAAAAAACGTTAACCGATCTTTCTTTTTCAGTTCTTCGCGGTGAACGGCTGGTTCTAACCGGGCCAAGCGGCTGCGGCAAAAGCACGCTATTGTATTTGCTCAATCGTTTGTATCCCGATAATTGCGATGGCTTGGTGGATGGTGAGATGGAGTTGTTTGGAAAGCCGGCTAATGATTACGTTCCCGGTGAAATCAATCACCGCATCGCCACGGTCTTTCAGGATCCCGATTCGCAGTTTTGTATGCCTACCGTTGAAGAAGAGCTGGCATTTACACTGGAAAATCTGCAGACGCCGTTTGCACAAATGGAGCCGCGCATCACGGCAGTTTTGGAAAGGACGGGTCTTGCACAGCTGCGGAACACGATCATTCAATCCTTGTCCGGAGGAACTAAACAGCGCGTCGCAACTGCATGTGCACTGATCATGGATCCGGAGGTCTTATTGCTTGATGAGCCTTTATCGCACCTGGATCCCTTTACGGCAAAGCAGTTTGTCCACTGGTTAGAGGAGCTGCAGCAAGCATCCAATCTGACCATCGTTGCGGTTGAACACCGTCTCGACATCTGGGGTTCATTTTTCGGACGTGAAATTCAATTGGGATGCGATGGCCGAATCACGGCCGATCAAAATTTCACACCGAGGCATCCATTTACATTTCTGAAACGGCCGTCTGCCGCTCAACCGGCGACTGCTTTGTGTGCCAAAGAGCTTTCAGTCACCATAAAAGACAAACCACTGCTCGCCCCTCTGGCGTTTTCTGTCCGCCGAGGCGAAGTGGTCATTATCGCCGGTCCGAACGGCAGCGGCAAATCGACCCTTATCAAGTCATTATGCGGCATCTTTGAAAAAACAACCGGAACAGTCGAATCAGACCGAATTGGCTATGTTCCCCAGTCTCCTGAATACCTTTTTTTGACGCAAAGCGTACAACAAGAAGTGGCATTTTCAGGAGCCTCCACCCAGACTGAACTGGATGGATTGATGGCCAGTCTCCGCCTGGAAGAAATCCGAGAAGCGCATCCTTTTGCCGTCAGCCACGGCCAAAAACGACGCGTGGCGATTGCGGCCATGCTCGCTGATAAACGCCCTGTCTTGTTGATGGATGAACCGACGTCCGGTCAGGATGCGGCAGCGCTGCTGGAGCTTTTCGACTTGATCGACCAGCGTTCCAAAGAAGGTGCGAGTTTTCTGATCGTTACCCATGACATGGAATTTGCAGCAGGGGTAGCCGACTCGCTGCTGCTGATCAAAGATGGAAAGATGACCGGCAAGTTTCAGGCATATGAAGTTTGGTGCAACGAAGAGCTGTTGGCTATGCATCATTTGCTGGCACCGAAAGGAGTGGCACGTCCTGCGGAATCTTTTGCATGACATGAATCCATCCGTCAAGTTTATCGTCATCACTGCGTCAATGCTGGTTATTGCGTTTTTCTTCAATCCGTGGACGCCGCTTATTTTCTGGTTGGGCATCATTCTGCTGCAGTTGACCATGAGCCGCACAAAATGGAAATTGTGGCTGCTGTTCATGCTGCCGTTTTCGATTGGCGCATTCGGCTATTTATGGACAACAATCGTCTTTGGTGCGGAAACTGGCGGAGCGATCATCTGGTCTTTTGCGGGAATCGATGTTACTGAGGAACAATGGGCACGCGCCTTGTCCTTAGCCTTTCGTGTTATGGCATTTTCCACTCTGTCGTTGTTGTTTGCTTTCACCACTGATCCCGTAAGATTTATTATGAGTCTCATGCAGCAGTTGAAGCTTCCACCAAAATTGGCATACGGCGTCATGGTCGGCTATCAGTTCCTGCCGGTCATGAAGGATGAATTTACTCAAATTCAGCAGGCTCAAAGGCTGCGCGGTGCAGAAACAAAGAAATACAGTTGGCAACAGCTGTTATCCATGCGCCGAATCCTGATTCCAATGCTTGCAGGCGCTGTACGAAAAGCAGAACGATCGGCATTTGCGATGGAAGCACGCGGCTTTACAGGTGAACCGAGAAGTGCTTTTTATCATCCGATTCAGATCGATCGCACAGATTGGCTCATGTCCGGCATTTTCCTTATCCTCCTTCTCACCAGCTGTATTGGCGGCAGTTGGCTAGGCTGATAATAATGGCAAGAGAGAGGATTTTTATTTTAAGGGTTCTCTCTTTCTTGTTGCTTCTTTTGACTTATTTATAATACCTTATGTAGTATTCTACATGTAAAGCTTTATACATCATTTGTTCACAGGCTTTCAATCGATTATAATGAAAGCAGTTACATGATTTGATCGATCTGGGAGGGATAGCTGTGAATGGACTTCAGCTGCTCGATGAACAAGACAACCGGATATACTTTGTTTTCACCCCCAATCACCCGCACTCTTTTCGGCTGTTTGAACAGCATCTGGAGACAGTATTGGACAGTGTTGAAACGAAAGTTCCCTCTGAAGAACCCTATTTATGGATTCTGAAAAGAATCGCTATAATCTGTGAAGATAAAATCAGTTACTTCCCGGACAATGAATTATTGATTGAACCGGATGTATTTATGAATACCGCAATACAAATGGATTACATAATACTATTATTTATAAAAAAATCTCCTTCCGCTCCTTTTGAAATTCAACCATTCAAGGCAGTCGAAAGCCATCAAAACTTTGAAGATGCACAAAAATCAGCACTCGATAAAATAAGTCGCCTAAAAACCGCTTCCCCCCATATCGAAATAAAAGCACTCGGCGCTAAAATGATTTACAACATTCCCTTAAAGTGACTCTCTTTTTTTAACACAAAAACCATTGCCTCAGCCCTCCTATTGGAGATTCGCCTGGGCAATGGTTTTTTATGTACGCACGTTTTAAAGAATATGCATATCAAAAAATCTCTTTTATTTTGTGTTATTTGCGGCTAGTCAATATCCAGCTTCTTGCTCTTGTTGATCAAATATACAAAAAAAGCGACGCATACAACGATAATTGCCGTTGTCCAATCTACCCGTCCTGCTTTTTCGTCCAAATCTGCTTTTGCCACACCACGCTGCTTTTCAGGTGCCGACACTCCGGCCAAACTAGTTTCAAACGCCTTATATTGCAGGGGCGAAAAATGGGATTCTTTCGGGTAAAAATCAGACAATGCTGAGACGGACAGAATCTCGCTTTCCGCTCTGCTGGCTCTACTATCGATATGCTCCAGCTGTTCATACGGTGCATGCGCCTGAACTTGAATGGATACAAACAGGCTCAGCAACAGCATCCTTATCTTCATCTGCCTCCGCTCCTATGGTTGGTGTCGAGTGATGCAGTGCTTTAAAAATAGTGCTGCATATAATCTCTTTAGCAGCAAACTGGACAAATAAAAAGAGGGTCTTTGGAGGCATTGGCTGTTCCGCATATGCTGAGCAGAGCATCGTTGAACAGCCAGTACACCCATTCCCTTTTGGAGTTGTGCCAACAGACATGTTAGAACGTAATGGATTGACTATCATTCGTTCTAGACACATAGATCAAAAATGATGTCAGCGCTCCCTTTGTTAACATACGAACCTGGCATTCCTCCACCACAGGGTCACGGCCTGTTTTGGAGATGCACCGGCTGAGCATTCATAATCCAGCAACCAAGCACAAACTTTACGATCACAGTTCGATCGCTTCTGTTCTCATACACCTTACCATAAGTGAGAATGATTATCAATATCAACAAATAAAATCGAATTAATTATTACTCTATAACCTGCAGCCCTTATATTTCACTACCCATATTTTTGCGTAACTGCTGTGTTTGCTGAACACGTCTGACAAATAATCTCCTTCCAATAACCTATTCGATTTTCGGTCAAAAAAAAAAGAGCTGAAAACTCAGCTCTCCAATGTTCCGTATGTGATATCATCTTCATCTCTTGCATTGACGCCATTTTTCACATGGACAATTGTCCGCAAAATCAATTTAGCGTTCGGATTTTCCAGTATCCAACGTTCGTCTGGAACAATTTCAAACTGCTGCATGACCGTATCCTTAGATTTGACTGATCCAGCAAACTCCATCGATTGTTTCGCGACAACCGTTTCGTAAAAATCAAAATCGCTGTCATCTCGCGTATCCTCGACAAGCTTCACGACATTCAATTCGATAAAATCAATGGTTTGTTCCCCATCTCCTCCATCAAGATAAATGGTGCCGTTCAAAGTTTCGCCTTCTTCCAAGTGCGGCCTCTCAACGACTGTGTTCACTTCTAATGACCCAATGCCGATAGATGATAAAAAATCCTTGAACTTCATAACGTAGAAACCCCCAACTTTTGTTAATCCTTATGTACCACAATAATGCTTTTTTAAAACAATCCTAAAGTTCCGTATAATCGTACTGGTTCTCTAAATTGATCTCATGTTTGTTGTACCGGCGTTTAAAGAGCTTATAAAAATGCGAGACCAATACACGCAGCAGGGCATACATTGGTATACCCAGTATAACTCCAACAATGCCGAACAATGATCCTGCCGTCAAAAGGACAAAGATGATTGTCACAGGGTGGATAAACAATGTTTTCCCCATAACTTGTGGAGAGATCAAGTTGCCTTCCACCAATTGCACGACTGTCCAGACAATTGCCAGCTTTACGAGCATAAATGGAGAGGTCACCAGTGCAATGATGGCAGCCGGGGCTATTGCAATTGCGGGGCCGATATAAGGCACCACACTCGTGACCATCGCCAGAACTCCCAGCAATAACGCGTAATCCATACCGATAATGAGAAATCCGATATAAACCATAACCCCAATGCAAAAGGCAACAATCAACTGGCCTTGAATGTAAGCACCCAATTGCCTGTCCGCTTCAGTGAACACTTCACGAGTATCGTCACGGAATCTCGGCGGCAATAGCTTGAGGAAATACTCCGGCAGCTTATCGCCGTCTTTTAACAAGTAAAAGAGAATGAAAGGTACAATAACTACCGACAAAATAACGCCGGTAATGGTTGAGATTAACCCGGTGACCCCTGTAATGATGCTGGTTACTGTGTTTTGCAGCGTATTCGCAATATCTCCAGGCAAAGTAGCCAGCAACGTGTCTACCGTGAAATTGGATTCGCTGTAATAATCACCAATAAATGAAGTTCTCAAAAAAGCATCCACATCTGTCAGCAATTGCATAAAATACTCCGGAAACTCTTCAATCAACGTTTGAAATTGAGACCGCAAAAAAGGAAATACCAATACGATCAGCAACGTGATCAGCCCGACAACACCGAGGAAGATGATGATGATTCCCCAAATGCGCGGAATTTTGAAATTCTCCAGCATGCGCAATACCGGCCGAAGCAGGTAAAAGAGAATCAATGCCAGAACAATCGGCAAAACAACGGTCTTCATAAAAACACTGACCGGGTGGAAGATAAATGAAACTTCCCTGAAAATATAAACTACCAGTCCAAGCAACAACATAGAGATCAGTGTGAACAATGTGTTTCTTCCGCCTAAAAAGCGGATATAACTGGTAGCAAAAAATGATGGCTTATCCTCAGGCTGAATAAGCTTGTCCTCTGGCTGCATACACTTCCCCTTTTCTGAATAGACTTTATACCTTCATATTATCATAATTTCTGATGATTTAGTCTAAGGGTTGTGACAAATATTCACTTAAGGCTTGTCTGTTCAGTTCTAAATTTATATCGAGAACTGAACCGGCATGAGAATAATTGCCATAGCTATAACTGTTTTCTACAGGCAAAGTCAGCCGTTGCACTTCCCCGCCCCCGCCGGTCGCCAATTGTGTAGCTAGTTTCACTTGGTCAGTCAATGGCATGTCGGTTTGGACATAGCCCTGCAAGGCACCTGCCAATTTCGGGTATTTGGGAATTGCCGTTACGCTGACCAATTCGTCTTTCATGGCTGCAATAACTTGCTGCTGACGGCGGACGCGTCCAAAATCGCCTTCGCTGTCAGCTCGGAAACGGGCGTAGCCTAAGAGTTCCTTGCCGTTCAAATTCTGTACGCCAGGCGTCAGCGATACACCGATTAGTTCGGACATCGCCTTTTCAACATCGATTTCCACGCCATTTGGTGCTGCTACATCGACCAGACTTTCAAAGCTAGCAAAGTCGATCAGTGCATAATGATGGATTTCCACGCCGAACATGCCTCTTAAAGTTTCTGCAAGCAGGTCCACTCCGCCTAAATAATAAGCTGTGTTTAATTTATAGGATTGATAGCCGGGAATATCGGCATAAATGTCACGCATAAAGGAAGTCAGTTTAATTTCCCCATTCACTTTGTCATGGGTAGCAAGCATCATCGTATCTGTGCGGGACTGCTCTTCTCCACGCGAGTCAACACCAAGCACTAAAATATTTTCATAATCGCCGTTTGCTGCATCTCCATTAAATGTCACGGGTTCCTGTTCAGAGTTGTCAGCCAAACTGACACCACTTTTAAATTGTATGAATGCATAAGCGCCAATAGCGATTAGGGCGACCAGAAGCAGGAAGACGATGCCGCGCAGCCGAAATCTTCTTTTTCTGCGTCTTTTTCTTTTGATGGGTTGTAGTTCTTCTTCCATTATATATGCACTCCTTTCTAAACTTTTACGTCAATAAGACGCTCTTCTATGCATTAAGTTTCGGAAATCCCCTTAATTAGTTGCGTTTGTTCATAGAAATAGGCTTTTTATCCTGGTAATGATGAGGTTTCTATACTTAGGGCCGATCACTCTGCCTTTTTGAAACATTTTAATTGTCTACATTGGGCTGGAGTGGTAAGATTTTTCTTATCCAGTTAGAGGAACTTTAAAAGCAAAAATTCTTTTATGGGTTCGATAACCTATTCACTGAAACAAATAATCCAATATACTGCCTTACCCGAAAGGAGACATTACTATGACGGAAAAAGCGACATTTGCAGGCGGCTGCTTTTGGTGCATGGTCAAACCGTTCGATCAGTTTGACGGCATTGAGCAGGTCGTTTCAGGCTACAGCGGCGGACATGTAGAAAACCCTACATACGAACAAGTAAAATCCGGGACAACGGGCCATTTGGAAGTCGTAGAGATTACGTTCCAGCCCGATGTTTTTCCGTACGAACAGTTGTTGGACATTTTTTGGCAGCAAATCGATCCGACCGACAACGATGGACAGTTCCAGGACCGCGGCCCATCTTACCGGGCTGCTATATTTGTCCACAACGACAGACAGCGTGTTATGGCAGAAAAGTCAAAGCAGGAACTTGATAACAGCGGACGTTTCAACAAACCTGTCGTCACTGAAATCCGGGATGCAGCTCCGTTTTACGCAGCAGAAGATTACCATCAGGATTTTTATAGAAAAAATGCGGAACATTATCAAAAAGACCGTGCAGAATCTGGGCGAGATAAGTTTCTTTCTGAAGCATGGGAAAAAGTTGATGCTTAAAGCGTCGATTTTTTTTACCTTTTATTATTAAGGAACTATTCTGTCAATTATCCCACTCATATCAGATTTAGGGAGGAAATCGATTGAAGCTTATTGAGGCTATAGATCCTATCGTGATGCAATTGGTGATAGTGCCAACAATCGTTATTGGAATTGGCATTATGCTCGCTTTGTTTACAAAAAAAGTCTATGTTGGCCCGATCACAACAATGCTATTAACTTTGAGCTATAACTATTGGTATTTCACTTCATTTTTTCCTAATTCAGAGCTTTCTTTTACTATGGTGTCGTCCTGGTGCATTATTTTTCCGTTGATTTCCCTTTATCTTTCCTGGATTTTTGTCCTGCAGCCACATGCCATTAAAGAGTATTTTTTGCCGGAGCCAAAAAAATGAAGTTAATCCTTTCTATTGAGCAATACCGCGAAAATGACCATCAATAAGATAAAGATTAAAAGCATTGTCAACGTGACACTGTGATTGCCTGTCTGATCATAGAGAATTCCAATCGTTAACGGCATAAATGCCGAAATGATGTAGCCGCCTGATTGCGTCATTGCCGTCCAGCTATTGGCTTCATCTGCAGAAGCTGTTTCATCAAGCGGCATCAGCAAGGCAATCGGGAACAATCCACCCAAGGCTACGCCAATAAACGCAGCAGCAGCCCAAACAGCCGTAACACTGCCAAACATCAACAGCAGAATTCCGACGGTTCCAAAAGACAATACCGCTAATATCCAGCCTAAGCGGTTTGGAAATTTATTGAAAAACAGCGGAATACTGATGTTCCCTGCAATCTGTACTGCCGACATCAAAGTCAGTACCCCTCCTGCCGCTAAAACGGACATGCCTTTTTCAATTGCAATCGGCGCAAGCCATGTGAGCATCGAAAAGAATAAGGCCGATTGGCAGCCGAAAAACAATAGCATATACCAAGCCCGCTTATTCTTCCAAGGCGATATCCTGGCAATCTCTTCAAGTCCGGATCTCTCCGACTTCTCCTCAGCCGGCTGCTCCACCCGCAGCCAGATAACCACTGCGGCAATAGACAGCAAACTCCAGCTGGCAATCGCCAGCGGCCAATCTGCGACGCTGTAAAAGACCCCTGTCAATCCTGCCGACAAGGTTGCCCCTAATCCCATACCAAACGAAAAGACGCCGATCAGCGCCGCGGTCCGCATTGGAAAATCCCGCTTGATCATGGCCGACAGCAATGGGCTGATGATGGCAATCGACAAACCGATGAAAAAGGCACTGGCAAGCAGGACAGGATACGTCGGCATAAAGCCTCTGACCAACGTAAACACCCCTATTGCCAACAGCAATACCGCAATCGACCGCTTTAAGCCGAATTTCCGGCCGAACAAAACAGCAAGCGGTGCAAAAAGCCCCATGCAAAATACAGGAACCGCCGTCAGCAGGCTCACTTCACTATTGCTCAGATTTAAGTCGGCGCGAATGGGTTCAAGCATCGGGCCGATTGACGAAATCGCTGGGCGCAAATTCAAAGCCACAAAAAGAATCGCCAAAACCATACCGCCCATCGCTGCATTTCTTTGCTTTTCAGCCACGTTTTTTCCTCCTGTCCATCAACTCTAATAAATTAATCAGCTTTTCAGCCGAACATAAGGTACAAACTTGTGTTCTCACACCGCCATCATTTAAAATAAAGGTGTGAAAGGCGGGTAACCGATGAAACTCGTAAATTGGAGTTACGCAAAACGCTATAATATAAAAGCAATTTTTGACGAATTCCCGCATGTCGTCGTGCTGTTTCGCCAAATCGGCAGTTATTACTTTATCTATTCGATGAAAGGCCTGACACCGGAACATATCCCTGGCCGGCGCGATTATGTACAGATGGAGTATTTGCTGAACAAGGAACTCGGCATGCTGGATGCATACGTAAAGCGCAAAACAAGATAAATCAACAATATAATTTTAGTTTATCCGAGACCACGGGCGATTGCTATCGATTTCCGTGGATTTCGTGGTATACTCTTCTTATTGTGAAATTTAGGAGGTACGTATAAATGATAGCTGTAAATGATGTAAGTCTTCGCTTTGGCGACCGCAAACTATTCGAAGATGTAAATATTCAATTCAACCCGGGCAATTGCTACGGATTGATTGGTGCCAATGGTGCCGGCAAATCGACGTTTATCAAAATTCTTTCTGGTGATCTCGATGCACAATCTGGAAATGTCTATATGGGATCAGGCGAACGCCTTGCTGTATTAAAGCAAAACCATTTTGAATACGAAGAGCATCCCGTTCTTGAAACTGTTATTATGGGCCATAAAAAGCTTTATGAAGTCATGTCTGAGAAAAATGCGATCTACATGAAAGAAGACTTTTCAGATGAAGACGGCATGCGCGCTGCTGAGCTTGAAGGCGAGTTCGCAGAACTGAACGGTTGGGAAGCCGAGTCCGAAGCCGCAATTTTGCTCCAGGGCCTTGGCATTTCTGAAGAACTTCATGATAAGAAAATGGCTGAACTTTCCGGTTCTGACAAAGTGAAAGTGCTTTTGGCACAAGCTTTGTTCGGCAAACCTGATGTTCTGTTGCTGGATGAGCCTACTAACCACTTGGACTTGAAAGCCATCCAATGGCTTGAAGAATTCCTGATCAACTTTGACAACACCGTCATTGTCGTATCGCATGACCGCCACTTTCTGAACAAAGTATGTACGCATATCGCTGACCTTGACTTCGGTAAAATTCAGCTTTATGTTGGGAACTACGACTTCTGGTACGAATCAAGCCAATTGGCAACCCGTTTGGCCTCTGACCAGAACTCGAAAAAAGAAGAAAAGATCAAAGAACTGCAAGCCTTTATCGCCCGCTTCTCCGCCAATGCTTCGAAATCGAAGCAAGCCACATCACGGAAGAAAATGCTTGATAAAATTGAGCTGGACGATATCCGCCCTTCTTCGCGTAAATATCCGTTTGTCAACTTTACCATCGGCCGTGAAATCGGCAATGATGTATTGACAGTAAAAGACGTAAGCCAAACAGTAGACGGCAAGCAATTGCTGGACAACGTCAGCTTTAACTTGAACAAAGACGATAAAATCGTTTTGATCGGCGATCCACTCGCAAAATCGGCGCTTCTCCGCATCTTAGCTGATGAAGATCAACCGGCTGCCGGTTCGGTACGCTGGGGCGTTACCACTTCACGTGCTTACTTGCCGATTGACAACACGATTTACTTCGAAGGCAGCGAGTTGTCGTTGGTGGATTGGCTTCGCCAGTACTCACCAGAAGACGAAAGCGAAACTTTCCTTCGCGGCTTCCTCGGCAGAATGCTGTTCTCCGGCGAAGAAGTGAAAAAGAAACCTTCTGTCCTGTCCGGTGGCGAAAAAGTGCGTTGCATGCTATCAAAAATGATGCTGTCGCACGCAAACGTTCTGCTATTGGATGAGCCTACCAACCACTTGGACCTTGAATCAATCCAGGCTCTGAACAATGGCATGATCGCATTTAAAGGCGCCATGGTCTTCACTTCCCATGACCATCAGTTTATCCAGACGGTTGCGAACCGCGTGATTGAAATCCGTGAAGACGGTTCGATCCTCGACAAGCAATTAGGCTATGACGAATTTTTGGAATGGAAAGATACACAAGGCATCACAAACTAAATAAAATTTTAAAGCAGTGCCGTTTATATTATCCAACGGGCTGCTTTTTCTACAAACAGAAAAGCCGGGGATCTATGTAGATCCCCGGCTTTGTGCTTGTTATTTATTTTGTAAAACGTTTCACTAAGCGGCCTGCAGGCAATTTAGAAACGTATTTATTCCCTGAATTTGATACTTTTTTAACAAGTGCCAATAAGTCCTCGTCGCCAGCCCAATGTTCTGCGATAACTTCTCTTGGGAACTTGTTCAATAGTGTATTGATAACAAATACTGCAACGACGACATCATCAAGGAATCCACCTGGACCCAGCAAGATTTCCGGCAGAAAATCTATCGGCGCGATAAAATACATGATACCTGCCCCAACAGCTGCTTTGCTTTTCTTGTCAATGCGGTTGTCCAGCATCAATTTTGTCAGCAAATGGAAAAGATCTGGCGCGAACAAAACGTACCCGCTGACAGTTCCAATCACTTTTGGTTTAGAATCTACCCAATTTTGTACTCTGTCCCGGAGTTTATGATAAAAGTCTTCTTGCTTTTCTTGGCTTGGCATATCTTTTTTTAAGTATTCATTAGTCATTTTGTTGTCCCCCTTGATCTTTCTGATGATGCACAGTTAACGAGTGCATGGCCACAGTTAAAATACCAATGTCACGTTTGTTGCTACACGCTCTTTATCGGCTACACCTTCATAGACGGTGAACTTTACAGGTTGGCCTGGAACCAGCTTCCGGAAGCCATCGACATTGATATTGATTTCTTCAAAAAAGAAATCTTCCCCATTGTCGCCTGTAATCATGCCTATGCCTTTAACTTCATCAAATGATTTCACTTTGCCTTCCATTTAAAAACCTCCCATATTCTCTTTCACCAATCCTCTATTTATACCCTATGGGCTAAAAATAAAAACCTTTAAGCAATAGAGCTTCTATAAAAAAAGAACCGCTCCCAAAAGAGCGGTTCTTGGTTATTAGACTTTAGTTACGTTAGTAGCTTGTGGTCCACGGTTGCCTTCTTCTACTTCGAATTCAACACGTTGTCCTTCGTCAAGCGTTTTAAAGCCTTCACCTTGGATTGCTGAGAAATGTACAAATACATCGTCTCCGCCTTCAACTTCGATAAAACCAAAGCCTTTTTCTGAGTTAAACCATTTAACTGTTCCTTCTTGCATATAAATTACCTCCTGTGGTAAGAAAAATTTTCAATATGGAATCTTTTCAAATAAAAAAATTCACATATTCCCTAAAGTACCATCACGTGCTGATCACTTTAGGGAATATGTGAATAGCTGTAATTGGTGAAGATTTCATATTGTTACAGTTATTATATCAAATTGACTACAAAAGTCAAATAAATCTAAAAACTTATCTTTGGTTTTCCGTTATAGAGCCAAATAAGGCCGTGAAAAATCTGTAAATCCTCTTCACACTTTTCGCAATATTCCATTTCCTCTTCATTCCAAAAAACGCTAAAAGCAAAGTCCCTTTTTTCGCGCTTGGCAAATCGGAGGCTATAATCAGCTTGGGCTTGTTCTAGATACTCCCGTGCTTTTTCGGCAGATTCAAATTTTCTGCGTGACACCACTTTTTCTTCCCAGCCGTCAAACATCCACCACGGTTCGTAATCTGCTCGCATATAGACTATTTCATGCATTGCAATCTGCCTCGTTTCTTCCTAGTTAGCATTGTGCCAAATCTCTAACGACTTGTAAAGTGTTCCGCTTAATTTTTTAAAGGGGTTCGAAAGTTTGTATTGACTTCCTGTTTCACGTAAAATACTAGGTAGAGAAGGCATTGAGGTGAAACTTTTCAGTGTGCGGAACGTATAGTTATAGTAGCAGTGAAGGAGGTTCTTTGCATGAAGCCCCTAAAGCCGATTGAAAATTTCATTAAAAGACAATCCGTCAGCCTGCCTCTCATGACAGTGATGTTCCCAGTCCTGTATTTAGGTGCAGAAATCGGGTTGATCGCTTCTGGAGCAGTCGCTGCCGGCACATATATCGCCAGCAACAGCACAATCAAACAAGTTCAAATTTCGTCAGATTCCAAAAATCTCGGAATGACGCGAAGTGAATTTAAAAATGTGCGCACCCAGATAAAAGAAGGAAAAGAAAAAATAAAACAGCTCCAAGGCAATTACTACAAAGTCCGTTCTATTTCATCTTTCAAGCAGTTGATGGATATGACAAAAATCGCCAATAAAATTATTATGGTGGTTCAGCAAAACCCAAGAAAATTCTATTTAGCTGAACCATTCTTCTATTCTCATCTGGACTCCGCCATTGAGTTGACGGAGAAATACACCCTATTGGTCGGACAGCCGGTCAAAGATCAGGAAATGCGTGTAGCGCTGCAGGATACTCGTGAAATGCTGCTGTCTCTCAATAAAGTTATGGAGCAGGATTTGAAACGCGTCCTATCAAGCGATGTCGAAAAGCTGCGCATGGAATTGGATTATGCCCAGTTAGCTGTTGATCAGCATAATAATCAGAAATTACTCGTTCAGCCAGAACCTGAACATGAGGGAGACGTGGAAGATGACAGAGAAACCATCAACTCGAAGTGAATTGGATGATTTATTGGAATCGCCTTTTGGCATGCAATTAGAAAAAAAAGACCAGTCAATAGCCGACCAGGCAGAAGGCAGACCCGTTTCGTTAATGGATCGTTTGACAAAAGATGAGCAGGCCAAAGCACGTGAGCTGGCCAAACAAATTCCGATTGGCAATAACGAAGCGATTTTGACCTACGGTGCTAATGCCCAAAACCAGTTGAGCCAGTTTTCGCACAAAATGCTCGACCATGTCCAGCGCAAAGATATCGGGCCTGTCGGTGACGTGCTTCATGATTTGATGAAAAAACTGGAAGAGCTCAACCCTGAAGAATTGACGCAAAGCAAAAAATCAGGGATTCGCAAGATTTTCTCCAAAGCCAAATACTCGGTACAGGAAATGATGAGCAAATACCAGAAACTGAGCAGCCAAGTTGACCGCATCAGCATCCAGCTCGACCATTCCAAGCGTGGACTTTTAGATGACGTTCAAATGCTTGAGCAGCTATACGACCAGAATAAAACCTATTTCCAGGCGTTGAATGTCTATATCGCCGCAGCTGAAATAAAACGCGATGAAATTATGAACGAAACGATTCCAGCCTTACGCAGAAAAGCGGAAACGTCACAGGATCAAATGGTCTACCAGGAAGTCAACGACATGGTCCAGTACGTGGATCGCCTGGAAAAACGCCTTTATGATTTGCAGTTGTCGCGTCAGATTACCATCCAAAGCGCACCGCAGATCCGTATGATCCAGCAAACCAACCAAACTTTGGCAGAAAAGATCCAGTCGTCCATTATGACATCAATTCCATTATGGAAAAACCAGATTGCCATAGCATTGACGCTGAACAAACAGCTGAAAGCCGTTGAAGCCCAAAAGCAAGTTACAGCAACGACCAATGACCTGCTCCTGAAAAATTCGGAAATGCTGAAAATGAACTCGATTGAGACTGCCCGTGAAAACGAGCGTGGCATCGTTGAAATTGACACATTGAAGAAAACACAGGAAAACTTGCTTGAAACCATCGAAGAGACGTTGAAGATCCAAGCCGAAGGCCGAAGAAACCGCAAAGCGGCAGAACTTGAAATCGGCCGCATGGAAGAAGACCTGAAACAGCGCCTTCTCACTATCCATGACAACAACGAAAAGAATAATATGTAAGCTAAACCCCGGAAGCTCACTAGCTTCCGGGGTTTGTTGTGTGTTTTCTTCTATGGAAAGTATCTCAATCCATTTAAAACTTATTCGGGAAGCTGCGGAAAGTATCTCAAACTTTTTGGAAAGTAAACTCTGCTACTGGAAATAACTAATTAATAGGAGCAACTATTAGCCACATGAACAGCTAAAAATCACCCTGATTGAATTACCAAATGCAAACTTCTTTTCAGCAGGCGCAGGGTTTGTTCAACAAACTGCTCCAAAGAATCGGCACTGACAGATTTATTGCCATACATCATCCGGTAAAAGGCCGCCTGCTCCTCGGTGATTGAGTCGCTGCTCAAAAAAAGATGCAGCACTTCAATGCCTTGTTTTTTGGCCTCTGCAACAGCATTTGCCGTATCCACTACGCCATTTTCCGCATAGTTGTAAGCAGATGGCTCCCCGTCGGAAAAAACCAGTAAAAAGCGATGTTTTTCGGTGCGCCTTTTCAAGCGGCTGTTCATCCAGCGAATCGCAAAACCATCCCGGTTGTCTTCGTGCGCATCCAATGAAGCGATTTCCTGTGCATGATCTTTGTTCCGGTCTTCAAACTTATGCATCCACTCAAAATAATTCGGCTGTTCCGCGTCGCTTGCTTCGTAAGCATCCTCGTAAAAAAGCACAATTTCATGCGGCACATTCAATCCGCGCAGCACATCGTGGAATAACAGGACGGCTTGCTTTGTTTCATCCAGTTTATCCAGCATGGAGGCGGATCCATCAATCAACAGGCAAAAAACTGCATCCAATTCTTTAGAAGGCGCCGTCTTTCGGTAAAACGGTTTGGGACGTTCTTCAATCGCCAACGGCACCAGTTTTTTTGAGAGCCTTCCCGCGTTTAAGTTGAGGCGGATCCCTTCCTGTCTCTGGGTCATCCTTTTTTTCAGCTCTTTCAGCAAAGCACGTACGTATGGTGCCTGTTTTTTCCGCCAGGCTTCAATATCAAGCCGGTGGTCGCCTTGTACTCTCAGCCTCGATTCGTGAAAAACCACTTGGTCATTGGCAGAGCCGAACTTGCCTTCCGCCCCTTTCGGCTGGCTTTCCATCTGCCGGTCTTCGGCATCACTGTCTTCCAGATGCTCACCGCTGGAATCGCCTTTAGCCGTCTGCTGTACGTCTCCTGCCCCTTCTTCTTCCCTGCCGCCTTCTGCAAGCTGGGAATCGCCGCGTTCAAGTTCAAACTCCATTGCTGGCGCTTCGCTCATTTCGGTTTCACGATGCCAGGACTGAAACCACTCTTCAATAGTTTCTATTTCTTCCGGCTCATCCGATTCTTCCGCTTCTATTCCCTCATGATAGCGAAAAGGCGGCGCTTTTTCAGCCGATTCGCCGAAAGTATAATAACCATGCAATGCATCCGCGTCCAGCAGAAACTCAGCCCGGTCCATGACTCGTTCTACAACCCTCACAGAATCCATCGTTGACTTTGCATCAAACAAATCCGTCCAAATAAAAAACAGCGAATGAAAGTTTTCGCCCATGTCGACGTCAATTCCACGCAAGCGCAAATAAGCTGCATTGATTAACACATCGCTTTTAAAGCCTTTTTTATGGTTTTGCTTAAACTGATCTTCATGGAATTCCGAGTAAACGGCTTCTCGCGTATCAAATGCAGCTGCCGTTCCAGGACGTGCTCTCTTGATTTGTTCAGATAGCCGGAACTCCTCCGCGCACAACAGCAATTGTTCCCGCAAGCTTGGCAATGGGGCATCGCTTTTTTTAAAGTTCCGCCATGCGCTTAAATCGAAATCACGCCAAAAGCCGGCAGCCATCAAATAGATATCCGACAGATACCCATTGCGTTCAATCCGCTTTGTGCGATGCCGCCAAAAAACACTGATGGACAGGGCAGATTCAGATGGCCGAAGCTCCACCAGTTTGCGTGTCGTCACTTTCAAGTAAGGGGCATCCGCCAGTGCGCCGGCAAGCAGCTCCATTTGATGAAGCATCTTTGTATCGATGGTTTCATTGTTGAATTGGATAAATCGGTTAACTGACGCCATTCTATTCACCTACTTTTTCCAAGTATGAGCCAGATCCATAAACAAATCACGTTCGCTTTCATCATCCAGTTTTTCGGCAATGGCATATTGCACCGCACGCAGCGGATCCATATATGCCGCTAAAGCTGTAGCATCCAGCAAACTCCTGATTGAAGCTGCTTCTTCAGATAACAGACCGTTCTCCACTTGCTTCATCAAGTCTTCTGCCAAATTCAGCATAAACGTTTTCAAGTTCCCGTCCGCTTCCGGAAATTCGCGGTCCCAAAGCTCAGCCAGCTGCTGGCCAGTCAAATACGGGATTGGGTACGCAATAAAACGGTTTTTCAGAGCTTCATTCATCGGGGCGGTCCCAATATAGCCTTCATTGATGGCAGATATCACACTAAAATCAGGGTGGGCTTCGATGACTTCTCCAGTAAACGGATTGGTCATCATACGGCGATGATCCAATGCACTGTGAAGAATCGGCAAAGTTTCTGCTTTGGCCATATTGATTTCATCGATGTACAGGAAGTGGCCTTTTTTCATCGCAGTCACCACTGGCCCTTCGACAAACTCAATAACACTTTGCCCATCCCGCTGAACCAAGGTTTTAAAGCCTAACAGCGCTTCTGCGTCCAAATCCACTGAACAGTTGATGCTTTGCATCGGCTGACCGAAAAGAGCCGAAACACTTTCTGCAAGCTTCGTCTTGCCTGCTCCCGTCGGCCCTTTCAGCAAGACAGGCTTACGTAGAACAATCGCGGACAGAATATCCTGCCATAGATGGTTGTCTGGTGCGATGTATCCCGCTTTCCCGATCAATTTATCATAATTTTCATGCGTTCGTTCTTTGCGTTTAGCTATATCCTGTTCAATCAACGACATTCTTTTTCCTCTTTTCCACAGAAAAAGCCGATGCAGATCCATCGGCTTTTTGACATTCTTTGTGGCTTTAACAGCCCGTTATCCAATCGTTATTCGAAATACGTTTTATAGAATCCACCGATTTTACCGGTATTGTCCACTACAAAAATAAATTCGTCGGTTTCATTTTTCACTTCATATTCTTTGCCTGCAGTCAGCACATTGGATACTAAAAACTTAGCTGCTTCTGTATGCTTGCAAGTTACGGTTCTGATGGTGTCTTTCTCAAGCCATTCATTGTGAATCATAGTCCTCATCCTTTTCTATCTGTCTATGTCTTCAGTATAAGGAAAACACCAGGTAATTTCAAACCCGCTCTTTTAGAGTAAGGTCCGAGTTCTACTTATGTTCTTTTATTGCCGAATTTATTGGAAAGATAAGAAAATTTTCCAGCCCCAGCGCACCTGCATAACTTTCAACTAAAATTACTTTTTTGCAAACTTTGTGCTGTACAAATAACGCAGCAATAATCCAGCAATAACTAGAACTGATAATAGGATCAAAAAGCCTTGTAAATGTCCAAGAATCGACTCGTATGCATATGGAAACGCTCTTCCCACATTAAAGTAGATGAACATCCAGACAAATCCCGCTGTATAGGCAAAAAGCATATAACGCAGGAATGGAAACCGGTTTGCGCCCACCACGTAGGGCATCGCCCACCGAATTCCTGGCAGGAAAAAGCTGAACGCAATCGCCCATTCCCCGTGTTTTTCCAAAAAGGCACTGAATCGGTTGATTGGACCTTTTAAACGGGTCCGATTGAGCCGGTTCAATAACCTGTGACCCAGGCTGCGTCCGATAAAATAAGCGAATGTATTGCTGGAAATCAACCCTAAGTAAGCTGCCAAAAAGGCATAAACCGGCTTGAAATAGCTGATTTCCGTCATGACTCCTGAAAATGCAGCAGCCACTTCGTTCGGAATTGGCAACCCGAACAGCAGCAGCCAATTAAATACAAACATACTGAAATAGCCATATTCCTTCACCAATTCAATAAAAAACGAAATATCCATGAACTTCTACCGCCTTTAGGCTTGTTTCCCTTATGATGACAAAAAAAAGATAGTCCTGCAACGCAGGACTATCCGGTTAATCGTTTATATTAAGATTCCAGCAATAGATCTTCTGGGTTCTCGATCATGTCTTTGACCATTTTCAAGAAACCAACAGAATCGCTTCCGTCAATTACGCGGTGATCGTATGAAAGAGCTACATACATCATCGGGCGAATTTGAACTTCATCTCCGATAGCGACAGGGCGTTTTTGAATGGTGTGCATTCCAAGAATACCAACCTGTGTACCATTCAAAATCGGTGTGGACATCAATGAACCGAATACTCCACCGTTTGTGATGGTAAACGAACCACCTGACATGTCGGCAATCGAAAGTTTTTTATCACGTGCTTTTTTAGCAAGCTCACCGATTGTCGCTTCGATTTCAGCAAAGTTCTTTTTGTCCGTGTCGCGAACGATCGGTACAACAAGCCCCTCTTCAGTTGAAACGGCAATCCCTACATCATAGAACTGCTTCAACAGGACATCTGTCCCGTCCAATTCAGCATTGACGTATGGGTATTTTTTCAAAGCAGCCGTAACTGCTTTTGTGAAGAATGACATAAAGCCGAGTTTCACATCATTGTTTTTAAGGAATTGGTCTTTTTTGCGGCTGCGAAGTGCCATCACATTTGTCATATCGATTTCGTTGAATGTAGTCAACATTGCCGTTGACTGTCTTACTTCAAGAAGACGTTTTGCGATTGTTTGACGGCGTCTTGTCATTTTTTCACGGACGATGCGGCCGCTTTCTTCATCAGAAGAAGGTGCTGAAGTTTTTGGCGCTTCCGCTTTTGCAGCAGGTGCACTTGCTGCTGGTTTTGATCCATGAGCTTCAACGTCTTGTACGCGTACACGGCCCATCGGATCTACTGGAGAAATTGCTGCCAGGTCGATTCCTTTTTCGCGTGCCAATTTGCGTGCTGCAGGGCTTGCGATTGTGCGATCAGATGACGACTGCTCCTCAGCTGCCGGATCTTTTTCCACAGGCTCTGGAGTTGCGGCAGCATCTGTCTTAGCAGGCTCCTCGGATTTTTGTGGAGCTTCTTCAGTTTTAGTTTTAGGTGCTGCAGCTTCGCCAGAACCTTCGCCAACGATAGCGATAACTTGTCCAACTTCAACTGTATCGCCTTCCTGTGCTAAATGTTCTTGAACAACCCCAGCTTCTTCGGAGATAACTTCAACGTTAACTTTGTCGGTTTCCAATTCAACGATGAATTCTCCTTTTTGGACTGTTTCGCCCGGCTGCTTTAGCCATTGAGCGATTGTTCCTTCTGTAATCGATTCTGCTAATTCTGGTACTTTGATCTCTGCCACAAAAAATTCCTCCTTAGATTATCCTTACAATTTAGCTAATGCTTCATCTATGATGCGTGCTTGTTCCACTTTATGCGCTTCTCCATCGCCTTCTGCAGGGCTTTGGCGCTGGATGCGTCCGAAATATTTCACTTCTTTGCCGTCTGCCAATTCACGCAGATATGGATCTGCAAATGTCCATGAACCCATGTTTTGCGGCTCTTCCTGTACCCAAGCCAACTCTTTGGCATTTGGATAACGGTCAACGATTGCCTGAATCTTCTCAGCCGGGAATGGATACAGCTGCTCAACGCGGACAATGTGCGCCCACTCGTAGCCTTTTCCATCTTTCACCCGCTCTGCCAAATCGATCGCCATTTTGCCGCTTGCAAAAAGAACACGTTTTACTTTTTTCGCATCTTTGCCCATATTCGGCTGTTCGATGACAGTTTGGAAATGACCTTCAGTTAAATCAGCAACATCTGCGCCTACCAACGGATGGCGAAGCAAAGATTTTGGTGAAACAATGATTAACGGACGAATTGACTCTTCTCCAAGCATTTTGGCCTGGCGGCGTAAAATGTGGAAGTAGTTTGCTGCGCTGGAAAGGTTTGCAACGGTCCAGTTATTTTCGGCAGCCATCTGCAAATGTCTTTCCAAGCGGGCACTCGAATGCTCAGGTCCTTGGCCTTCATAGCCATGAGGCAGCAGCATAACGAGTCCGGATTTCTGGCCCCATTTTGCACGTCCTGCAGAAATAAACTGGTCAAACATCATTTGTGCCATATTGGCGAAATCGCCGTATTGCGCTTCCCAAATAACAAGTGCTTTATCATTTTCAACATTGTAGCCATATTCAAAACCCAATACAGATGCTTCACTCAGTGGGCTGTTGTAAACCACAAATGACGCTTTGGCATCTGAAATGTGATGCAGCGGCACAAGTTCATTGCCGTTCTTGTCATCATGCAAAACAAGATGGCGGTGTGCAAATGTTCCGCGCTGCGCATCCTGGCCAGTCAGGCGGATCGGGTTGCCGTCTTGCAGGATCGAACCGAATGCCAATGTCTCAGCATGCGCCCAATCGATTTTGCCCTTTTCATTGAACGGATCTTCACGGCGCTTCAGAATTCTGGCCAATTTGCCAAAGGCTGAGAAATCACTCGGCCAAGACAATAACTCTTCATTCATTTTAGTCAGAACGTCCTTATCAACGCCAGTCGGCACTTCAGGATAACCATTCAGTACAGCTTCTGGAATTTCCAGTTTCGGAAATTCTGCTGATTTGTTTTCTTTCACTGTGTCGTAAGCTTCCTGCATTTCTTTTTGTGTATCTGCATCAAGCTTTTGAACATCTTCTTCTGACAGCACTTTTTCCGCTGCCAACTGCTTTCCGTAAAGCGCACGAACGGTATCATGCTGATGGATGCCATGGTACATCGTCGGATTCGTTACCAGCGGCTCATCCATTTCATTATGTCCATAGCGGCGATAGCCGATCAAATCAATCAGTACATCCTTGCCGAATTTCTCACGGTATTCAAATGCCAAACGCGCAACAGCCACGACTGCTTCAGGCTCATCCGCATTGACATGGATGACCGGCACTTCAAACCCTTTAGCGGGATCCGAAGAATAATGGGTAGATCTGGAATCAAATTGTTCAGTTGTAAAGCCGATCAGGTTATTGGCGATGATGTGGATAGACCCGCCTGTCTGATAGCCTTTAACACGGCTGAAGTTTAAGGTTTCGGTTACGATTCCCTGTCCAGGGAAAGCGGCATCACCATGCACAAGAATGGCATAGGATTTTTTCGCATCCACTTTCGCCAGACCTTTTTGGCCGGTAACTTCCTGTGCAGCACGCGCTTGCCCCGCTACAATCGGGCTGACAATTTCAAGGTGGGAAGGATTGTAAGCGAGTTTCACACTTGTCCCATTCGCGGATTTAAAAGCTGCACCCATGTGGTATTTCACATCGCCAAACCAGCCTTTAGTGATTTGAAGCGAGCCGTCTTCCGGAAGAAACGCATTGTCTCCCACATGTGCAAAACCGGCAAACATCATTTCATAAGGCTTGTTCAAAATATGTGTAAGCACATTTAAACGACCGCGATGCGCCATCCCGATCATAATGTCTTTCGTACCGGCTGATTCAGAGAGACGTACAAGTTCATCCATCAAAACTACCAGCGAATCGACGCCTTCAATTGAAAAGCGTTTTTGTCCAACAAACGTGCGATGCACGAATTTTTCAAAGCCTTCTACGCGTGTCAATAAATCAAGAACCTGTTTTTTCTTATCTGCATCCAGTGTCGGTTTAACGTCGCCTGCCTCAATTTTATCCTGCAGCCAACTGCGTTCCTGCGGCTGGATGACATGCGAAAATTCAAAAGCGACTTTATCCGTATAAAGTGATTTCAAATAATCGATTGCTTGCAGCCCGTTTGTAATGTTGCTTGGTGCATTATTCAGCAGCAATGAGACAGGAACTTCTTTTAAGTCCTGATCGCTGAGGCCATATGTGGACGCCTCCACGCGGGAAGTGTCTTTCGGCTGATCTTTCAACGGGTAAATGTCCGATGCCAGATGGCCATGAGCACGAATCGCTTCAGCTAAATTAACAGCAGCCAAAACTTTTTCAAAATTATTTGATTCCACGTTTTTTGCGGCTGAAGGCTGTGGGCTTGTGGAAACTTCCACTTCAGCAGGGGGTCCGTATTGCTTAAAAAGTTCGACGTATTCCGGATCAAGCAATTCTGGTGATTCTTGATACAGGTCATACATCTCCATTATGTATCCCAAGTTAGGGCCTGTAATGGAACTCCATGGGGATTTTGCATCTGAATAATTGCTAGACATTAAAAAAACCTCCAACTATTTGTTTGACGGCAGTCACATTATTTTGTTATATGTCTCATTTATTTTATCACGCATCCCACTAGACATAAAGCAGAAGGCGTTTTAGTAAGAAAAGTTTAAAATTCCCTATCAATCTTACTACTTCCAGATTGAAAAAACAAAGCCTTTCCGTGAAAATATTCACATAACAATTTGTAGAGCGCTTTCATCGATAAAAACGCTTAGCATCCGCCTGTTTTTTGCCTGGCTCTCAAGGAGAAGTGTACAAATAGCATTTCCCTTTTCCATTGCTTTTTGCTAAATAAAGAGCGGCATCCGCTTTTTTTACGAGATCATCAAAATCAGTGCCATGGATAGGGTAGACAGAAATGCCTATCGACGAACTCGGTATAAAATGGTGCCCATTGATCTCCCAGCCTTCAGCCAGTGTATCGTTAATGCGGTCAATGATCTTTTCGATATGCAATTGGCTTTCTTCCGGAACAATGCCGCAAAGCGCCACCAGAAACTCGTCGCCGCCTATTCTGGCCGCCAAATCTCCTTTGCGCAGGCTCTTTTTTATTGCCTGCCCAAAATGATAGATAAAATCATCACCGACATCATGGCCAAACTGGTCATTGATCGATTTAAAGTTATCGCCATCAATATACAGCAAGGCAATATGCTCTCCTTTTTGTTGTGCATGATCTTTCATCTGTTGAAATTTCTGCACCATTAATCGGCGATTGGGCAAAGTCGTCAAACTATCATGATAAGCCATAAAGTGAAGCTGTTCTTCCAGTTGTTTTCTCTCGGTCACATCAAACAAAATCGACAGCACCTGATAAATTTCTCCATCTACGTCAAGCAAAGGGATTATGGTCGCATCCACCCAGAAAACTTCACCATTTTTCTTTAGGCTTTTAAGCTGGCCGCGCCATATAACGCCATCCAGAATTACCGTACGTATCTTTTCGTATTCTTCAGTCGAAATAATCGCTTCACTGATTTCGTATATGTTCATCCCTATCAACTCTTCAGGCATATACCCGGTCAGCTTGTTTAAATTGTCATTGACAAACTCTATCGTACCAGACAGGCTCCAAATTGCGACAAGTGCTGCGTAATTAAGCGCATCCTTGTAGCTCTCCAGAATATTCTCCGTCTTTTTCAGCTCATTTTTTAACAGCAGTTCGCTGGTCAGCTCCCGGAATACGACATGGAATGCCCGGATGATGCCATTTTCGTTGACTGGAGAATAACTTGCTGAAAACTTGGCCAGCGTGCCATCCTCTTTTCGGCGCTGCATAATGATTGATGAGCTTTTAGTTTCCGGAACAAATTGGTCAAGCAAGTCTTTGCCTGACTTGAACTGTTCTTTTTGCTTATCGGGCAAATCCTTGTAGTAGCGGTTGACCCAATCTTCCTTTCTCACACCAAATGCTTTTTCGTAAGCCGAATTCAAGTCGATGATCATGTATTCTGCTGAAATCATGATCATTGGATCGACTGAATTTTGAACGAGCGATTCATAGAACAGGTAATCTTCTTCTATTTTCTTCTGTGCCGTTACGTTTTTCGTTACTGCCAGCACAAAGCGTTGGCCTTCAAAATCAATGGGCGTCAATTCAGTTTCCATCGCTGTGTCCAGGTCGCTGAATAAGCTGTAGTCGCGGTATATGTGCCTCTCTCCTGCTTTCAAGGCAATAAGATACTGCTTTTTGATCTCCCTGGATAAGTCCGGCGGCATGCTGTCATCCAATGAAGTGCCAGCCAGCTCTTTCTTAAAAATAGTCCGGCAAACGGGATTGACGTAAACATAGTCAAACGTATCGCCATTCTGTTTCATAAAGTAAACGGGATCTTTTACATTTTTATAGAGAAGGTTCAGCTGCGCCAGTGTAAAGGGTATTGGCATCTGTTTCACCGCTTTCCATTAGACAAATTGTTTTGAGAGGTTTGAGATGTTTCCAACAAATTTTTCATAAAACGCCTGCTCCTCCAGCGATTCAGAAGATAAGATGCTGCTTTCTTCCGCATTATTGGACCAGTCAAACTTTACAACCGATAAATACGTTGCATTGCCTGTAAGCTGAAGTTGGATGTCATCGCCTTGTTTAGAAACTGAACATTTCACCATGCCGCCAGGATTGTAAACTGCTACATCTCCGTAAGGTACCAGTTCAGCCATGCAGCTGACCAATGCCGAGGCTGTCATTGCGGTTCCGCAGGCATTGGTGAAACCGACGCCGCGCTCATAAGTCCGAACAAATATGCCATTCTCCATGGGAGTCACATAACTGACGTTGACGCCGTCTGAAAAATACTCGTTTTCGCCATTAAAGTATTGCGCCCATTTTTGCTGGTGGCTGGGATCTTTCTGCATTTCTTGCGGCACAATCCCAATTAAATGCGGATTGGGAACTGCAACGGCTGAAAATGGAATTTTTTCTGACACAAACGGCAGAGCTTGATGAATCCATTCACTGTTGTCCCCGTACTTCATCGGCAAACTGCTGAGTGAAAAAGAAACCGGCGCTATTTCCACTGCATAGGTTTCGATTCCTTCATTCAAAGTCTCTTCTTTTTTCACGCGCAGTAAAGCTTTTAAGGTTTCAATTACCGCTTCCTGCACTCGGTCGCGCTCACATACATAGCGAGCCACACAACGAAGGCCGTTTCCGCACATGGATGCTTCTGATCCGTCATTATTGAAAACGCGCATTTTAGCATGTGCAACAGCTGAAGGCAAAATCACTAAAATGCCGTCAATGTCCGGGTCCAACGCAGAGAGCCGAATAGCCAGCTGCGCAAAATCTTCCCGTTCATCCGATTCAAACATATAAAAAGTATTCATAGAGCCATGGACTTTTGTCAACGTCATTTCCATTCCGGTCACCTCTTTAAAATAATTGGGAATTACTTTGTATACGATGAAACCAACTTCGCCATTTCAGCGGCAGTAATCGGCGCTTCTGCTTGAGTCATTGTTTCAATCAATTGGTCTTTGTCAGCCTGCAAGCGGTCCAGCTCTTCCATCAAGCGGTCAGCAGACAACTCTTCTTCATCCACTACATGGGCAAAGCCCTGTTTTTCAAATAAATTGGCATTCAATATTTGGTCGCCGCGGCTTTTTTGCATAGATAGCGGAACCAGCAGCATCGGCTTTTTCAATGCCAGAAATTCAAAGATCGAATTGGAACCTGCCCGCGATACGACAAAGTCAGTCATGTGCAGCAAATGCGGAAGCTCGTGTGTTACATATTCAAACTGGCGGTAGTTCACATGGACATCCAGTTCCGGCATGCTATTGCCTTTGCCGCATAAGTGGATGATGTTGAACTGCTTTAACAGCCTTTCCAGGTTGTTGCGGACAGCTGAATTGATCATAGCCGACCCTTGGCTTCCGCCCATTACCATCAAGACTGGCAGTTCGTTGCCGAAAGGACAGATTTCCTGGCCTTTTTCTGCAGAGCCTTCCATCAGCTCACTGCGGATCACAGATCCCGTACACGTCGATTTGGTGCTCGGCACATGCGCCAAAGTTTCTTTAAAGACCGTAAAAATATGGTCGGCAAACGGCAATGCCAATTTGTTGGCAAGTCCAGGTGTGACATCCGATTCATGGATGATGACCGGTACTGACATCATCCGCCCAGCCATGACAACCGGTACGGATACGAATCCGCCTTTTGAGAAAATCGCTGCGGGTTTGGTCTTGCGAATAATGTTGAGCGCCTGGGTCAGTCCCGCGCCTACACGAAATGGATCCGAAAAATTCTTGGTGGAAAAATAACGTCTCAATTTGCCGCTGGAAATTGGATGATAAGGAATTGACGGAAACGAGTCGCGGATCAATTCGTTTTCAATTCCTTCTTTGGATCCGATGTATTCCACATGGAAGCCTAAATTCTTCAGTTCCGGTATTAATGCCTGATTCAGGGAGACGTGTCCTGCGGTACCGCCCCCGGTCAATAAAATTGTTTTGTTGTCCATTTTCGTGTCCTACTCTCATCTATTAATTTGGCATAGCAGCAATTGCTTTAGAGCAAGCCTTTCTATGCTATACTGGATTTTATGTGTTAAATTGTAATCGGATAACCTGAACTATCGATGTTGTTACATATTTTTCAGCAGCTGGCATTGTGCCGCTCCGTTTGGCTTGTGGTTAGAGTTGAAAGGGACAATCGGATTGCTTGCCACGATATAAGTGGAACATTTTTAATTTCAACTCAGATAGATTGCGGGAGGAAAGAAGCATGTACCAGACAACTACAAAAAAAGAAAAACTACTGCTGTTAATGAAAATTGTTTTTCCGATTCTCGTTACGCAAGTCGCGATGTATATGGTGACATTTTTCGATATTTACATGACCGCCCGCTACGGAACAGAGGATCTGGCCGGCGTGTCGATCGGATCATCCTTTTGGGTTCCCGTCTATATCGGTCTTGCCGGAATTCTCATGTCCATTACCCCAATTGTAGCACAATTGATGGGGGCTAAGAAAAAAGAACAAGTAAAACAAGCCGTCCAGCAAGGGATTTATTTGGCAGTCCTGCTGGCTGCAATCGTCTTTGCTTTCTTCTATTTCGGCATCGATTATCTGCTTGCATTCATGGATCTCGATCCAGTGGTTGCTGACGTCGCAAGCCGTTATATCTTTGCAATGTCGATCGGATTGATTCCGTTGTTTGTTTACAACGCATTGCGCTCTTATATCGATGCACTCGGAGCTACCCGCGTCACGATGGTCATTTCGCTCCTGTCCACACCGATCAATATTTTCTTCAACTATCTGCTGATTTTCGGGAAGTTCGGATTCCCGGAACTTGGGGGTGTTGGCGCAGGACTTGCTTCGGCCATCACCTACTGGCTGATTCTACTCATCGCAATATGGATCATCCATACGAGAAACCCATTCCAGTCTTACGGCATCTTCCGCAACTGGCCGAAGTTTTCTCTGAAGAGCTGGGGCGAAATCAGCCGGATTGGTGTGCCGATCGGCATTTCAATCTTTGTAGAGACGAGCATTTTCTCGGCGGTCACTTTTATGCTGGCAGTTTATGGCACAGTCACCATTGCAGCACATCAAATCGCCTTGAATTTCGCTTCCCTGCTTTATATGCTGCCGCTCAGCATCTCCATGGGCGCCACGATACTGGTTGGCTATGAAGTTGGCGCTAAGCGCTTCCAGGACGCTAAACAATACAGCTGGATGAGTGTCGGCACTGCCGTCACGCTAAGCTCTCTGTCAGCCTGCATTTTGTTCTTCATGCGCAGTGAAATTGCTGCGCTGTATTCTTCGGATCCCATCGTGGTCGAGCTGGCTGTTCAGTTCCTGCTGTTTGCTGCACTGTTCCAACTGTCAGACGCCATTCAGGCGCCTGTACAAGGAGCGCTTCGCGGTTACAAAGATGTCAACATCACTTTTGTCATGGCGCTCGTTTCCTACTGGGTTATTGGCCTGCCCTCTGGCTACTTGCTTGCCAACTTCACCGACTTTGGTGCCTTCGGTTACTGGATCGGCTTGATCGTTGGCTTAACAGCCGGGGCGATTACTTTGTCCATCCGCCTGCTGTTGATCCAAAAAAGAATTTCTGCTCATTCTCCAGTTCAAGATTGAGTTATAAAATAAAAAACCAGGAAAGGAAAAATCAGTGATTTTTCCTTTCCTGGTTTTATTTATGGTATTTTCCTATCAGCTCTAGCTTTACTTGGCAGCAAGATTTTTGTATAAAGCACTCAGGCCATTCTTTTCTGATTCCGACAAATCCGACCCTTGGATCCGCAGCAGTGCCAATTCCAATTTTTGTTCTTTGGATTTGCGGACACGCGGATGCGTCAATTCATCGTTCAATTCAATCAGGATGTATTTTTCGAGATCCTGCTGGGTAGCAATCTTCTCTGCAGCTGCACGCTGCGCCCAAAGTTTCCGGTAAGATTCAATCACGGCAGTTCGACTCCTTCCAACCCTTCTCCGATCACAACAATTTGGTTTTGCATCTTCATATACTCCGGAAGCCATTGCGCCATTCCATATGCAAACTGGAAAGCATGGGGATACTTGTCACCTTCAAGCGGCACGTAACCCTTGATGCGAAATACAGAATCCGGCAATGCGCGAAGCCATTCTTCAAACTTTTCCCGTTGGATCGGTGCTTGGAACTGCAGCACTTTCGCATTTAAATTTAATTTTGAGACAGGGGCTTCAGCAATGTCTCCAGCCGGCGAAGGGGTCAGTTTTTCCAATGCCGAAAACGGCACTTTGGCGTGGACAGTTTGGATGATCTGCGCTGTCGGATTCAGTGACTGAATTTCATAGATCACTGTCCCTTGTTCGCCTTCCGTCAATAAATCCATCTTATTGGCCAAGATCAGGTCAGCATGGCGGATCTGCTCCAAAAACAGGGAACGAATCTGCGGAGACAGGTTGTTGCGGTCCATCCAACGCTTGCTGTCGGCGACCGTAACAATGCCTTTGAAGTTTAATCGATCAGCGAACAAAGGAGAAAAGATGGCATCCAGCGCTTCAACCGGATGCGCCGCTCCCGTTGTTTCAATCAACAAAACATCAAAATCTTCTTCAGCCAGTAAGGTTTGAATCTGCGCTTCTGATTTTTCGGATCCTGTGCAGCAGATGCAGCCATCAAGAAGTTCCTTTAACGGCACTCCGTCTTCTACTGAATCGGAATCCATGTTCATTTTGCCTAGTTCGTTCATGAAAACTGCCGGCTTTAAGCCCTGGCCTTTCATTTGGCTGATCATGCCCTTTAACAGCGTAGTTTTTCCACTCCCTAAAAATCCGCTGAACAAATATACATCTTTCATCGTCTCATCCTTTCTTTCCCTTAAGAAAAGGCCCGCATAAGCGGACCTTAAAAATTACTCTTCAGTTTCTTCTGCTTCTTCCGAAGCTGTGATTCCCGCTTCTTCCATCAAAAGGTTTTTAGCTTCCAGCAATTGCGGATCTTCATCTTCAATTTTCTGTCGCAATGCGTCCATTACTGCAAATGTACTATCTCCAGTCAAGATGCCAGTTACTTCCAGTTCATTTTCTTCCTGGAAAGTTTCCACAGCTTCTGTCATTTGCTCTTCAAATACGCCATCTACATCGCCAACGTCGTAGCCAAGTGCCTCGAGCATTTGCTCCGCAGTTTCTACTTGATCAGAAATGACGCCATCCTGCAGTTCCAGTGATGTATCTAACATTGGAAGAGATGCATATTCCGGATAAGCAACTTCTACATCCGGTTCGATTCCTTTTTCATGAATCCAATTGCCATCAGGCGTCAGCCATTTAGCTGTTGTAAACTTCAGGTTAGATCCATCTTCAAGGTCATTGGCAGTCTGAACAGTGCCTTTGCCGAAAGTTTTTTCTCCAACTAATTGGATTTCAGCTGACTCGTTCATCGCTCCTGCCAATATTTCGGATGCTGAGGCGCTTCCGCCATCAATCAGCAAGGTAACAGGCACTTCGATTTTCGTACCTGGCGAAGACATGTAAATTTCAGGTTCAGCACCTTTTGCCTGTACTTCAAACAATGGTTTTCCGTCTTCGATAAACAGATTGGATATGTCAAGTGCCACATCCAGCAAGCCGCCCGGATTTTGGCGAACGTCCATAACGACTGCTTCCATTCCTTCAGCTTCCATAGTTTCTATAGCATCAAGCAGCTCCTGATAAGTATTTTCAGAAAAGCTTGTTACTTGAATATGTGCCACATTATCCCCAATCATTTCCGCATAAACGGTCTCAATCGGTATTTCATCACGAACGATGGTAATATCAAGCGGCTCTGTATTTTCACCGCGCTGAATTGTCAATGTCACTTCTGTGCCTTTTTCACCGCGAATCAGCATTACCGCTTCGGTGGTTGTAAAGCCTTGGATGCTTTCTCCATCAACCGCCAGTATTTGATCGTTCGGCTGAACGCCCGCTTTTTCAGCCGGTGAATTTCTGATTGGCGAAACCACCGTTACATAGCCGCCGCGCTCCTGCACTTCGGCGCCTATCCCCTGAAAACTGGATGATATCCCTTCCAAAAATTGGGATGCTTCGTCTTCATTCAGGTAATCCGAATAAGGATCTTCCAGTGATTCAACCATGCCGTTAATGGCACCGTTAACCAGTACATCTCGATCTACTTCTTCGAAATACTGGTCTTGAATTTGATCGTAAGCTGAATAAAGCTTTTCAAATTCACGACGTTCCGGCGAATTAACTTCGACCGCTTTGTCGTCGCCAAAAGTCAATGCAAAAACCGTTAAACCTGCCGTAGCTATTATTAAAAGAAATACAAGCATAATAAAAGAGAATGTTTTCATTTTAATAGTGTGCGACGGCGACTCTTCTACTGGCGGAATCTGTTCGTGTTCTTCCCCCGGACGTTTATCATCCATCTGTTTCACCACTTTCATAGTTGCTCTAGAACCGGAGAATATGAAAAGAAAAAGACTGTCGAGACAGTCTTTTTTTGCTTGCGCTTTTCTTTCTTGTCCAGACTTCAGCGCCCAGATTCTCGGGGTCATAAGCCATTCCGGCTGCACGGCAAAAAACGCCGCATTGCCGGTCTGTCTTATGCCCGTCGAATCTACACGGGCGCTTGCGCTTTTCTTTCTTGTCCAGACTTCAGCAGCCAGCCCCTCGAGTCGCTTCACCCTTACCCGCAATGGCAAAGAACGCCATTACCGGTAAGGCTTCCAGCGCTTGTCGGGGCTAACCGGCTGCTTGCGCTTTTCTCTCTTGTCCAGACTTCAGCGCCCAGATTCTCGGGGTCATAAGCCATTCCGGCCGCACGGCAAAAAACGCCGCATTGCCGGTCTGTCTTATGCCCGTCGAATCTACACGGGCGCTTGCGCTTTTCTTTCTACTCTTGAATTGCTGCTTCCAGAGCTACGACAATCATGTCGTTGAATGTTGTTTGGCGTTCTTCTGCAGTTGTCACTTCGCCTGTCAATAAATGATCGCTGACAGTTAGGATAGATAGGGCTTGACGGCCGAATTTCGCTGCCAGTGTATAAAGCGCTGAAGACTCCATTTCAAGAGCAAGTACGCCGTACTGTGCCCATTTTTCGTGTTCAGCAAATTCATTGTAGAAAACATCTTCAGTAAAGACATTTCCGACACGTAAGCTCAGACCTTTTTCAAGGCCGGCGTTGTATGCTTTCAATAACAAATCAAAATCGGCTGTCGGTGCGTAGTTGACCCCTTTAAAAATGATTTCATTCATTTTGGAGTCAGTAGACGCGCTTTGTGCCAAAATGACATCACGAACTTTGACGTCTTTATGAATTGAGCCGCAAGTACCAACACGGATTAGTTTTTTAACATCATATTCCTGCATTAACTCAGTTACGTAAATAGAAATCGACGGTACACCCATGCCTGTTCCTTGAACAGAGATGCGTTTCCCTTTATATGTGCCGGTATAACCGAACATATTGCGGACTTCGTTATATAACGTTACGTCTTCCAAAAAAGTTTCCGCTATGTATTTTGCGCGAAGCGGATCTCCAGGCAGTAAAATTGTTTCGGCGATATCGCCTTTTTTTGCATTGATATGAACACTCATCTAAAAAACCTCACTTTATTATAGTCGAATTAATCATACTGTTTTTTTACTTATAGTGCAATGACCAGCATTATTCGCCGGCGTATTCCTCCCACATTTCATCAAAGACAGAAGCTTTCATGACCGGGTGTGCCTTTTCTTCGACATATTTTGAAAGCTGATCAAAGTCTGATGACGATTTGGGAAATGAATGGTCCAGAAACATCGAATCCGCAAAGTGGGAAAAATCATCAGCATCCAGTTTCCCTCGATATTTTAATGCAAATTGATAAAATGATCGGTCCATGAAGGGCTCCTTCCAGATTTCAGGCCAAAAAAACCCGGACAGTTGTCCGGGCAACCTTCTATTCAAACAATTTTTTGTATTCGGATAAGCCTTCTGCATCCAACTGCTCTTTAGGAACAAAACGGAGCGCTGCAGAATTGATGCAGTAGCGCAATCCGCCAAGAGAAGATGGGCCGTCCGGGAACAAGTGCCCAAGATGCGAATCGGCTGTCTCAGAGCGGACTTCCGTTCTTCTCATGCCGTGGCTCGTGTCCAGGTTTTCTTTTACTTCGGAGCCTTCGATCGGCTTCGCAAAACTAGGCCAACCGCAATGGGCATCAAATTTATCTTTGGAACTGAACAGCGGTTTGCCGGAAACGATGTCCACATAGATGCCTTCTTCAAAGTGTTGGTCGTATTCTCCCTGAAACGGCGGTTCAGTGCCGCTTTCCTGGGTCACATGATATTGCATCGGCGTTAGCTTTGCTTTTAATTCTTCTTTCATGATTGTCCACCCCAGTTCTTTTCAATAAAAGCCGTCCGCCCAGAGCCGACCGAATATCGGTTGTAATGGGCAGGGTTTTTCTTATAGTAATCTTGATGATGAGATTCTGCCAAATAAAATGGTTTGGCTTCAATAACTGGTGTTGCTACAGGATTTTTAAACCTGCCTGAATTGTCCAGTTCCTGTTTGGACTTTTCTGCAGCAAGCCGCTGCTCTTCTGAATGATAGAAGATAGCCGTCTGGTAAGATTCCCCGCGGTCAAAAAATTGTCCTCCTGCATCTGTCGGATCGATTTGTGTCCAGAATACATCCAGCAGTTTTTCGTATGGAAAAATGTCGGGCTGGAACGTAATTTGAACCGCTTCGACATGGCCCGTTGCGTTTGAACAAACTTGTTCATAGGTCGGATTTGGCAGATCGCCGCCTGTATAGCCGCTTACTACTTCCTCAATGCCGTCCAGTGAATCGAAAGGCTTGACCATGCACCAAAAACAGCCTCCTGCAAATGTCGCTTTTTCTGTCTTCATAAGCTCACTCCGTTCCTTATGGTTCAATTGTTACTAATAACCGGATATCGTCTTCTTGCAAATTGAACGATGCTGCGCGCACAGAAATGCCGTCATCCAACGGAATTTCCGTCAGTTTTAGCAGCACTTCTTCGTCGGCAGGCATCACTTCCATAAATTCCGGAAGTTCAACTGAGTCTCTAAGCAACTTTAACGCAGATTCAGGCGGAATATCCAGCATGCCGACTTCCACTGACTTTTGTTCCAGCAATAAATTGCCGTCTTCTTGAACAAGAGGCTCAAATTTCATTAAAATTGGCAAGGTTACTGAAAAAATAGTAAGCTCGGTCGAAATGCTGACGTCATCAGTAACTGACAATGATAAAGGAATTGGCTGGTCTTTCATGGCATCTTGTATATAAGTGTTGGCAATTCCTTCAAAATCGGATTTTGTGGTATTGACGACAACTGTATTGCCGGCAGCCGGCGTATTTTTCACCGCTTGATAAGATGTGTGGTCCTGCGGTGGAGTGGTCACATAAAGTAAGAGTCCCACCAACGCCAAGGCGTTGAACGCCAATAGCACAAAGAAAGCAAAACGCCATTTTTTCATTTGTCACCACCCCCTATTCTTCGTAGCTCAACCCGCATTCTTCCATGCGTTCCAAAATACGCTCAGTCATCAAGTCATAGCCTTTGCTGTTTGGATGAAAAAAATCAGAGTGATAAACCAGGTTCTGATTGCCGACAAACAAGTCACTGACAGGCACGAAGCATGCTTGAGGATCTGCTGCCGCCCGATCTTCCATCACTTGGTTATAGGAAGCGATAATCTGATCAAATTCCTCTACCTCATCAGTAATGAGCGAGAAAGGATTGTAGATGCCCACAATGATCATGGGTGCATTGGGATTGATGTCGCGGATTGCCGTAAAAATTGTTTCAAATCTATTTTCATAAAGGATCAGTTCATCCTCAAAGGCTTCCAAATTCAATGAAAACAAATCGCGTTTGACGATTCGCATGACATCGTTTCCGCCAATCGTCAGCGACAAATAATCCGCTTCTGCAACAGGACCGTTCAGTTCGCCCTGCTGAATCATAGCCAATAGCTGATCGCTGCGGCGTCCGCGCTTAGCGGTGTTTTCAACAGCGACTCCTTCAATTCCTTGCCAGGTTCGAATCTCGTTTGCCACTCTCCCTGTATAGCCCCCTAAGTTCTCTTCGTCGCCTACACCCTGAGACAAGGAGTCCCCTAGGGCCGTAATGACCACAGCTTGAGGAACAAAATTTGGCGGAATTGTATACGGGTTAATGGAGGGTTCGGTTCTTGGTTCCGCTTCTTCATTGCCAAAGATAAAAGTTGGACTGCACCCCGCTACAATACCCATGGACAAAATGATGATAAACAGGATGCGTTTCAAATTTGTCTCTCCTTTTTCTGAAGGGCTTTACCGTACAAGTCAATCCGTATAATACATGAAACCAATGGCTCCGATTCCCGTATGGGTAGAGATAACCGGAGTCGTAAAATCGAATTTAATATCTGTAAAGCCCGTTTCCTTAATTTTTTCCCGCAGCGGTTCAGCCATTGACAGTCCATTAGCATGGGCAATTCCTACACCTTTAACAATTTTCCCTGCCGTGCGGTCCATGAAATCCTTCATGAGATATTCAACCACTTGCTTATGGCTTCTGACTTTGGCGACGGGTGTGTATTCACCGTCGTCCAATGAGGCAATCGGTTTGATCTTCATCAGCGAACCCAGCAATGCGCGTCCTTTGCCGATGCGACCGCCTTTCACCAAATTATCAAGTGTGTCGACCACTACAAACAGCTTGGTGTTGAGGCGGATCTCTTCCACCCGCGCAACAATTTCGCTCATCGACTTACCAGCTCTCGCCATATCAGCTGCTTCAAACACCTGAAATGTCAACGCGTGGGAAATATAGCGGGAATCGATGACCGTAACAGCTGAATCTGTCAGTTGAGCTGCTGCTTTCGCCGACTCAACTGTCCCGCTCATTCCGCCGGTCATGTGAATGGATAAAATTTGATCTCCATTTTTGCCCAGTTCATCATACAGTTCTTTGAAGATGCCCGGAGCCGGCTGTGAGCTTTTCGGCATTTCATCGGAGGTTTTCATCAGCTCGAGAAAAGATTCCGGCTCAAGGTCAACGCGGTCCAAATAAGATTTTCCGCCAATTTGAATGTTTAACGGAACTACGTGCAAATCATATTTTTCAATGACATCCGGTTTTAAATCAGCGGTCGAATCCGTGACAATATGAATTTTTGACATGAAATCACATCCTTTTTCACTTTAGTATAAGTAATCGGTATATAGGAAATAACTCATAGCGTTGGCCGCTTAGTTTGATAGACAGAAATCGACAGTCAGCCACCGGCGCTTTGTTGCACCGGTGAATCAAGGGCATCTTCAATACGTGACCGAACAAGCGCTATTGCGGATTTGGTATCCAGTTCTTGGATCCGGTTAGCCGGAACAGGATCGAGCAATTGGACGGATACTGCTGCCGGCATAATCTTATTGTTGTTTTTTTCCATAATATCAGAAGTTCCAGAAATCGCAATCGGCAAAACCGGGACACCCGAGTCTTTCGCAATACGCATAAAACCGGATTTGAATTCACCCATCTCCTGGCCCTTGCTTCTCGTTCCTTCAGGGAAAATCAGGATGGAATGGCCTTCTTTCAGTTTTCCAACCGTATCGGTGATTGACTTTAACGCGCTGCGGCGATCGGTTCGGTCGAGAAATACGCAATTCATTTCTTCCATATACATCGGAATGATTGGCATTTTCTTCACTTCTTTTTTTGAAATAAAACCAAAGGGTTTTGGAATGGCCGACAGCAGGACCGGAATATCAAAATTCCCTTCGTGATTGCTGACAAAAAGGACCGGCCCATCAGGCAGGTTTTCCAGCCCTGTAACAGAAACAGTGCTTTTCGTCCGTTCCATAATGCCGGTCGCCCATTTTTGAGGCTCTGTATGAATCAGCTTGTCATACTCCTCTAAACTCAGCTGCGATTTTTGTTTTATGAACTTTTTCAGGTTTACAGCGCTGATCGGCAAATAGCCAAATAGAAATGAGAATGTCCTGACCGAGTTAAGCATGATCTTTTTTCTTTTTCCGGCGTTCGTACACCAGGTATGAAAATGGCACTTCATTTGAAATTTGCTGTTCCGATTCGGAAACGAGCTTCCATTCACGGCCATATTCCGGGAAGTATGTATCCCCATCAAAAGCCTGGTGAACAAGTGTGATGTAAAGGCGGTCAGCATCATCTAAAATTGAATTGAAAATCTGCTCGCCCCCGATAATCATCACTTCTTCATGAAATTCTCTTGCCAGTTTTACGGCGTCCTGCAGATTATGGACTACATCCACACCTTCTGCCTGATAGTCGTCATTGCGTGTCACGACAATATTGCGGCGTTTTGGAAGGGGACGGCCGATCGATTCAAACGTATTGCGCCCCATGACGATGCCTTTTCCAATTGTCTGTTCTTTGAAATAAGCCAAATCAGCTGGAATGTGCCATGGCAATTCATTATCTATTCCGATGACCCGGTTTGGATCATGCGCTACCATCAATGAAATCATGAATTTTTCCTCCTATCCCGCTTTTTGCGGGTGTTGAACTCTACTTAATCAGGATTTTTGTTGTTAAAGAAATCGTATTGTTTAATCGCAATTCCATTTAGTAAGGGACGTTAAACTGCGACGGGTGCCTTGATCCGAGGGTGCGGATCGTAGCCTTCGATGGTGATATCTTCCAGTTTCAAGTCGAAAATTGAATCGACATCATCGTTAATTTTCAGAGTTGGCAATGGTTTTGGTGCTCTTTGAAGTTGTTCCTTTACCTGTTCCATATGATTGGAATACAGGTGCGTGTCGCCAGTAGTATGGACGAAATCGCCAACTTCCAAATTGCATTCCCTTGCGATGAGGTGCGTCAATAGCGCATAAGAAGCGATATTGAAAGGCACGCCTAAAAAAACATCTGCGCTTCGCTGGTATAGCTGACAGGATAGTTTGCCATCCGCCACGTAGAACTGGAACATGATGTGGCATGGCGGCAAAGCCATATCATCAATAAATTCCGGATTCCAAGCAGTGACAAGGTGGCGTCGCGAATCCGGATTTTCCCTGATGGATTCGATGACATTCTTTAGCTGGTCAATGGTACCGCCTTGGGTTGTCGCCCATGAACGCCATTGTTTGCCATAAACCGGCCCCAGGTCTCCATACTTTTCTGCAAACTCCGGACTTTCGATTACTTTCCGCTGAAAGCCTTGCATCTCCAGTTTGTATAGTTCCGCGAATTCCGGATCCCTTTGTGCCCGCCGCCCAAAGTCGGTCATGTCCGGCCCTGCGTATTCTTCACTTGCTACCCACTGGGCAAACGCCCATTCATCCCAAATATGATTATTGTCCTGGAGCAAGGCCCGGACATTGGTATCGCCTTTGATAAACCAAAGAAGTTCCGAAACAATCAGGCGGAACGCTGTTTTTTTAGTGGTCATCAGTGGGAACCCTTCGCTCAGATCAAAACGCATTTGATGGCCGAAGACACTCAAAGTTCCTGTGCCGGTCCGGTCTTCTTTTGTCGCTCCGTTATGTAAAATGTGTTCGCATAAGTCTAAATATTGCTTCATGTAAATCGCCTCCGTTATTATGTTTAATCATAACAAAAACTCTCTACTAACAACACTTTCTTCTATGATTTATATCTATTTTAAGCTGAACAGCTGAACTTACCTATTACTCTTCCGCAAAACAGCAATAGGTGTATGAAGAAAAGTTCATTAATCATGAGTTAAATAACTGCCCTAGTGCCGGCGCGTCCAAGCAAGAAGACAGGTGCTTTTCTGGCTTCCTATGAGAGCCATGCCCAGAGCGGCCGAAGCGGTTCATGAAATGACGATAAGTAAGTCCAGCCTAAATGATTCATCTATACAAAACAAAAAACCGTCACTAAGTGAACGGTTTAGGAGAGCCATTTGGGCGGTGTATTTTTGGACCAGTAAATATCGCCCACGGTTATGTGTTTTTGGAAATCATCTTCAGCTAAATGGTAATGGAAATTAAATGAATAGCCTACTTGCGGCTTTTTCTCGGTTCTGACGTGGAAACGGATTTCGTCTTTGTTCGTTTCGGTATCATACACATGGAAAATCTTTTCTGAATAATCGCCTGAAGGCTTTTCAGAAATGGCCAATTTGCTTAACTTGCCGGTATCCAAAGTTGCCAAATGAACATCGATCGCCCGCTGGATGTTTGGCAGGATCATAGTTTGAAATTCATCTTGAATGACAGGGCCGATCCGCGAACCGAACTTCAAATAAGACTGCTCTTCGGCAGATTGGTGGACCGTGTCAAGGATGGATTCACTGGTATCGTAAAACTCGCTTGGATCGATCCAATCATAAATATACTGTTTGTTATCGCTTTCAGCAGCGTGTGATTTCGGTTGTCCTTTTTCGTCCAGAAGCGACTCCCAGATTAAATGGTTCGGGGAGATTGCACCCAATGTCAAAACGGCAACTGCAATCATCAGCGACTTTTGCCACCAATTTTTCATCAACATCACCTTTTCATATATGAACATTTTAGTAACACGTTTGCTTATTTATACGAATTTTATTGGTAAAGGTTTCATCTTCTTGAAATTCATTGTACAATAAAGTCATTAAGAACGCCTTGTTTTTTTTTGAAAAGGAGGAATTTTCATGGATGCATCATTATTGATCGGACTGGGTCTCCTGTTTATGCTTGGATACTTGACTTCACTTTCTTTTACAGACTAACGAGCAAATAAAAAAATCTTCTGGGCATCCAGAAGATTTTTTTATTTGCTCGTTTATGGCCTGACAGAAATTACGCCGTAATGGAATTTTGTATTTGGCCGAACGCGCCGGACAAACCCAAACCTTTCAAAATCGCCTGAGCGGAAATGCGCTTTTAAGACGATGCTTTTTCGTGCCACACGTTTCGCTTCTGCTACCCACTGCTCTGTCAATTGCCCATGGTCAGCCGGTCCTCTTAGCGGAGTAAAGTTAGATGCCTCGGTAATTTCCTCGGTGAACATCGGATCCATATAAATGACATCAATGGAATCGGATTCGAGCGTTTCCAAAAAAGACACCGCGTCTGATGTTACCACTTGGATGCGCCGCATCGCCTCTTCTAAGTGAAGCATCTCGTTGTATGCCTGCAACCCCTGTCCCACTACATAAGCAAGAACCGGATGGCTTTCGCAGCCTATCACACATCCTCGCTCACCAACGCGCTGAGAGGCTACAATGGCGTCTGAAGCTAAACCCAATGTACAGTCTAAAAAAGAATCGCCCGGAGCCAGTCTCGAAACTTCAATAACCGGATCCTGCTCGAGCGGCCGTTTCGTCCGGAAAGCTGCTGAATTCGGATGAAAAAAGAACGGCTCTTTTTTACCCAGTGGGTAAAACTCGAGCCGTTCTTTTAAACAAACCAAAAGATCCGCTCCTTCATCCGCATGCATCCTGTCGATGGAACGTTTATTGCGCGGAACCTGCAGAAGCGAAAGATCTTCTGAAACACGAGCGGCCCGCTCTAACATGGATGAAGTTGGCCGGTACGCTGTTGTAACTAGCGTTTTCACTGAGCTGCGACCTGTTCAAGAACCTGCGACAAATGATCGCGAATCTGCTCCATCGGGAAGCCTTCAATTTGTTCACGCGGAATAAAATAAGCCAGCTGGCCGTCCTTCAATACCGCAATCGATGGCGATGACGGAGGAACTTCCTCAAAATAATTGCGCATTTGTGCAGTTGCTTCTTTGTCCTGTCCAGCAAACACCGTCACCAAATGCTTCGGTTTCGCCTCTACTGTCTGAAGCGCTTCAATAACTGCCGGACGTGCCAAGCCTGCAGCACAGCCGCAAACCGAGTTGATGACAACAAGGCTCGTGCCTTCAGAGCTGCTCATATGCTCATTGACTTCCTCAGCCGTCAATAATTCCGTAAATCCTGCACCCGTTAATTCTTGGCGCATCGGCACGACAATGCCTTTCATGTACTCATCATATGCGTTCATGCTTTCGCCCCTTTTCGTTTTCATCTGGTTTCACTTGGTATCTTGGGTTCTTTTCTATTTCAGTGTAACCTAGATAGGTTGGAATTTCATAGTGAGCTGTTTTGGATGTGCCTTTTTAAGCGTCAATAAAATATTTTCCACATAACAAATTTCTGTAAGTTTCTTCTATATAATAACTTATAGCGAAAATAAAATACTGCCGCGAAAGACGCTGGCGGCAGTAATTTTAACACTCTAGCAGATTGGGAGATGCAGTATGAAGAAGAAAAAGAAGCAGATAAAAGAAGAAAATTGTTTTGTTGAAATGTTTAAGGAACTTAGCTTTACAATTATAGCGGAGGCTATATTCTCCATTATATGGAATGCCATATTATTCATACCCCGTTCGATTATCCGGTTATATAACAATATGTCACTCTAAATAATTTTCTAGTCATGCTCTTTCCTTCACTACCCGACTGAAAAATCAGTTTTGAATATTCCTCTAAGCTATCCAGCTAAGTGGAATCGGTTCTTCGGCTTTTTTCATAAGCACGCTCCTCTTTTAAGTAACGGATGTAACTGCTCCCGAACGCGACAAGCGACGTGATCCAAAGTGAGATTACAGCTGCATTTAAGATCATGAACATCATGATTCCTCCTTAGAATTACTTTAATATCACTCCATCTCTTAGCGCCGGCGCGTCCAGGGCGAGGCGAAGCAGGAAGACAGGCGTCATTTGCCTGGCTTTTGCGACGAGCTTGCGCAGGAGCACTCGTCTTTATTCTCTCCAAAGCGGCCGAAGCGATGAGCAAAATTCAGTTTCTTTTGTTCAGCACCGGGTCGAAATACGGATCAAAAATTGCAAGAAGGCCTTAAGAATTTCTTTACGGTATTTCACTATTTTTAATTAGTCGTGCTAAGGCATAGATAAGTTTCTAATGCATACAAAAAAAGCGCCCAATGGACGCTTTTTTTGTTAAATTTCTTTGGAAATGCTGGTATACATGTTCTTAAGATATTTATCCGGATGGGGCATCGGGTGATTTTTGCCTCTTTTGGTATTCCGCTGATAACTTTCAAAAGCGGAATTAATTAGCTCCCAATCATCCGGATAATCGGTTTTAAAATTAGTTTTAAAAATATGCCAAGTCATATCCTCACCATACTTTTTCATCATTGCTTCTAGTTTTTTCTTTTTTGCCGGAAATACTGCACTGCCCATAACATCACTCTTTTCTCATACCAATATACAACAAAAGAAAAAATTTGAAAAGATTCATCAAGCCGAATTTCTGCAGCTCTTGTTCTTTTTATGAATGAGTTGTTCCGCTGCCTTAACTAAAAAAGATCCAACTCAAGAGCTTTTGCCCCAATCTGAATCCCAATGGAGCTGGAGTGCAGTGATATTTTATGTTGTTTTATTGCCGTACAGCTTTTCTTCCATGACCCGGTCAACCAGTTCGATTGCCTGCTCCAGCCGCTCGTTGTAGTTTCCTTTGATAGAATGGTAGAGAATATTTTGGCGATCCAATATGCCCTTTAAATAGTCGTTGTTCCGCTCCCGAATCTCTTGTTCTCCGAATAACCGGGTGCCATCATCGATCCATGCAACATCAGGCTCCAGGAAAAGCCATAGATCATAGTTTTGAAGAGCAGCTACTTGATCGAGGACTGGCTGTTCGTAGCCGAGGTATGCCCACGAGAAATACTGCGTGACATTTGCTTCCGTATCGATAAAGAGCAGTTTGTTGGCACGCTTTGCCTGTTCTTCTTCATGATATTTGTGCTCGAAGGCGATTTTTGGAAAGTCTGCTTCAATGGTGATTTCAGCGCCGATGTTTTCATAAAACTTGCGGCCATATTCTTCGACATAGCTTGTGTTATAGAGATTCGCCAGGTTTTTAACCAATGTTGATTTCCCGGCGCTTTCGGTTCCAACCACGACAACCGTCCGAACAAAGTAAGGCTGAACCACGTGAGGAATGATTGCCCAGTGTTTCATGGCACCTTCTTCACGTATTTGTGTAGCAGAAATGGGGTAAGTCTGCCTTTCTGCATCTAAAACTATATGCTGTGCGTCTGGATAAAGCTTTTCAAAATGCTCGCCATAAGCATGTTCTGAACTAAAGACAGTATCAATCCCTTTGCCGATTGCCTCTTTGATGGCAATCGACCCTTTCTCCCAATCATAAAATTCATCTGTCTGCTTTTCAGCTACGGCGTGGACTTTGACATGCGGAAGGTCTTTTGTGAGTTCATTCCACCAGCGAAGCCGCTGATGGAATGGTATAGGTTCCATCAGCGTGCCATTAAAATAAAATTCACGTTCATACTCTTCGTCATGCGTGAGGATAACGTGCAACTCTTCTACCATGGTACTGGCACGGATCATTGCACTAACATGCCCCTGATGGATAACCAAAAATTTGCCGCCGTACATTCCAACTTTGCCAATCGCCATTTAAACGGTCTCCTCTTTTAACACTTGATTTTTAGCCATCTTTCTCCAGTTGTAATATCCGTAAATTGAGTTGACAAGGAATGCAGTCCACATCACGACCAATGTATAATCGTTGCCGCCTGTTGCATCCAGCGTGACTACCCAAAGAACAATGGAAAGAATGTTAACCAAAATCCAAACGAGCCATTGTTCAGCAAAACGTTTCAGCATAAGAATCTGCGCTGTGACGGACAACACATTCGTTGCGGAATCCAGGCCGACAGAGCGTCCACCAATGGCCTCCAGCAAAATTGCATACAGAATGGTCCCAATGATGATGGCAATAGCGGTATAAAGCCAGGAGCTGGGGTTCATTGTTTTAACAATGATGTCTTCGCCTTGCACACTGTTTTTATTCTTGATCGTGTTTCGATGCCATAAGTAAAGACCGATAAATTGAATAGGAAAATAAAACAGGCCGTTAAGCATCGCCTCTCCATATAACCCGTATGTAAACGAAATGTATGCATATGTAGATGTCTGAATTATGCCAAAGTAATAATTGCTGATCTTTCCTTTTGCCACTAAAAGGACGCACAGCATGCCGCTGAGGGAACTGATGAGACCCAGGAGTGTATCATCCCAGGCAAAAAACAAGTAAATATTAATGGCTGTGAAAATGACGAGCCAACTTTTTTCGAATAAACTCCAATCTTTTAAGAAGCGTTGTGATTTTGATTCGGCAGCGGTGATGGTCATGGTTTATCCTCCAATTTTTTTGATCTTCCAAATCATTTAATAGCATCATTTGAAAACTGTATATTTTTTACCTTGATTATACCATTTCCTCTCATTTTCATATCTATTTTTCCGTGCTGTAAACCCAATTTTTTATGCCAAGAGTTATTCCCAACGCAATCTATGAAATTTCTAATATTTCTATTAAACCCCAAATATAAACATAGATATATAATATATGTTATAGTTAGGGTTGAACATTACTAGTGGATTCTTCGCGACTTTATTTAGTCAATTTCCAAAGTGGAAGCGAGGAATTACGATGAGCTCGGATAGAATTAATGAGATATTATCTACAATGCGTCAGTATCACACCGCAAAAATCCCTCATACTTTCAGCAAAGAAGGTATTTGCCTGATGCGCGCACGATGTACACCTTCAACTTCAACTCTGAAACTTACTTTTTTAGAAGAACAATGAGTAAAATTGTATAATTCCATTGCTGAAGTTGTGAAAACAGTAGAAATACAAGTTAATTTAACCTTAAGTAACCGACCCTGATCCTTCAGGTTTTTTTATGCCTATCTTGAATATAGTGAAATATATTAACGTTCATGGAACTCGCCTCGGATTCACTCTAAAGTGAAGCAGCACGTCTAATCTGGAAAGAGAGCGATTTTATGAAATTGAATCACATTAAAGATCTTTTAATTATTACATGCAATTTTAATGCGTCCACCATCACCCACACATTTGCGATTGATGACGGCGAAGATGCCCTTATCGTTAAGTGCATCAAAGACACGTTTATCATAGAGATTACATCCCGTGAAAGCCGGCACATTGAACAGTACACTTCTGTTGATCAAGCGGCTGAAAGACTTTTCAACAAAATGGATTCTAATAAAGTTTCCTGATCATTCATTGCCGACTTTTTAACTATGATAGACACAATAAACAAAAAACAACCTGCCGTTCGTTACCAAACGGCAGGTTGTTTTTTACTATTTACAGCATTTTAAAATAAGATGGCTCAAAGAATAAAAGCAAAAGACGCCTGTTTGTAAAAATTTCTTGACCTCTCTAAATCACATTTCACATTTAGCTTTAGGCAATATAAAAGCCACCCCTCAGGATGGCTTAAAGAGCGATATTTGAATGCCTTCAACTGATGGCGGGCGAAGAATGATTGAACTGCCTGATTCTTCTACCGTGTAATTCTTTAAAAATTCTTCCACATCTTTCGGATGTTCTGCAACTTCTTCTCTTATGAGTTCCTGAATAATCAACGAACTTCTTTTTTGATTTAGTACTACACCATTGACTGTAAGATTCACCTGTAACCCTCCTATGTATATATTTACACGATAGCATAAATTTAATACAAGCAAACGTATATATGGACCTAATATTTTCTAATATTTTTTACGATAATTAATAAATTCATACCTTTTGATGGAGAAAGTGATTTAAATTACCTATTTCACACTAAATTTATAATACCTCGCACAGCAAAACCACGAAATCCTGTCAATAAAAAAACTACCCATATTGGGTAGTTTGCCAGATTCTCGCTTTAGTTTTCTGTTTCAGATGTTTTGTTATCAAACAGTCCCGGTACCAATCGATTCACTGCAAAGCTTTGCGTCAATCCACAATGGCCGCAGCCTGTGACAATCAGAGGAAATTTGCCTGCCGTCGATTTGCCTAGAAACAGAAGTTCCTCGACGATAACCGGTTCTTTTTTCCCACAGGCAGAACACACTTTGCTGACGCCCCGCTCATTCAATGTTTTTGCAACAATTTCCAGCTGCTCTTTAGTAAGCCCCATTTGTTTCACCCTCCTTTGTTCTTGGAAGTTTCACTCCTTTTTATCGTACTCTTTATTGATAAAGTCCAGCATTTGGCTGAATATGTCGTATTCAAACCACTCATAGGAGGTATCCTGGTCGTATTTTCCACCTTCTTTGATTTCCAGGTTGTTTGAGGAGAGCTGCACAATTTGGGTATCTTCCAAATCTTCTTCCTGCTCTGTTACTTTCTGGCCAGCAAATTGCTTGGTTACTTTCCCATAAAAAGCATCCCGTTTTTGCCGGTCTTCAAATTCCCACGATTCATACTTTCCGCTATATAAAATTTCCATTGAATAAACATTGTTTTCCATTTCCAATTCCCTCCAGTAAATGATGACCCCGTATTTTCTATCGTTTAGGAGCACTTTACCTCTTATTGGCCATTTGGAAACATTTAATTTGTCTTCGAACAGAAAAAGACCGGAGACTCTTTAGTCCCCGGCCCACTTATCTATTCATCTTTCATAGCTTGGCGTGCTTCGGTCATTTGTTTCCAGACAGACCCTTTTGCATCTTCGCCTTGTTCGATCCGTGCAATCGCCATTTTGATTTGCAGCTTAACTTCAAACTCCGGATCTTCTTGTGCTTCTTTAAGCGCCGGCAAAGCCGCTCCAGTTCCTGTTTCATATAGGAACATCGCTGCTCTCCAGCGAACCAATTTGTTTTTATCCCCTAAAGTTTCCATCATGATCGGTTCAAATTCCTCAAAACCGAGATCGCTGATGGTGTCGCCCGCTGTTCTGCGGACAGCCCAGCTTTTGTCTTTCATTGCCCGTTCAGCGTAAGGAACCACTTCCTTGTCCTTAATATCACCAAGGAAAATGGCGGCTTGGCGTCGAATGGACATTTTTTCATCGTCTAACGCCAGCGACAGCAGAGGCAAATCTTCAACATCCGCTTCAATCATTTGATCCAGCAGCTGGAAACGTGTTTCCCAGTCAGGCGCATCAAATTCTTCAGCCGTAATTTTGCGGCCGCGCGGTGCGGCCTCTGGCTGTTCGGTGTCTTTTTTTGCAGTCAAGGCATCCAGGCGCTCTTGCGGAAAGGCTGCTTCAATTTCTTCGACCATACTCTTGCCGATCTCTGATTTGTCACCGTAACGCACGCCATAATCTGCCCACTTGCGCTGCAGCAGGTAGTTTTCTTCTGTCGGGTCCATGACGAGCTGCATCGCCGTGACAAAGCGCTCTGGCATGCCAAAACGTTCTTCTGAACTGTTATCAAAAACTTTTACCTGCAACGGAATCCCCTTGAACTCTTGAACATGTACATACACTTCTCCGTAATGCTCATCCAACTCGATTTCTTCGCTGCTGTGCTCACGGCCTTCACCGAAAACATTGCGGACTTGCGCCAAAATCGCTTCCCAGTCAAACTTGGATATGCGTTCGACTGCTAAAAAGTCAGCTACATGGTAAACGCCCTTTACGCCATCAATCAAGAGAATCTCCTGAACTTCTTTAGGAGCGCCTTCTAAATTGTCTTTATGGTAGTTATGGCTTTTGCCAAACGGCAATTCCTGATCGATGATCACTTTCATCGTATTCGGGCTTGGTGTCGGTTCAATAGTAATGATTTTCACAAAAAATCCCTCCTGCAATTAGTAGATCATGCTTCCGCGATTTCCTGAAGATGGGTCCAGCGTTCGACCAATGCATCATACTCGGCCGTTAATGCATTGACTTCTTGGGTCAATTTTTGCAGTTTATCGTAATCTGCACCGGCTAAAGCCATTTCTTCTTCGCGTGCTTCGATTTTCGCTTCTGCTTGTGCAATTTTATCCAGAATACCATCGTATTCCTGCTGTTCTTTATAGCTCATCTTCTTTTTTGCTTTTACTGGCTCTGCCACAAATGTCTCAACCAATTCCTGTTCAGCCAATGCTACCGGATTGTTTTTGCCTTTAATAAATTCAGAGTACAAGCCTTGATATTCTTCAATCTGGCCAGTTCCTGTTGTCCATAATTTTCGCGCAATGCGGTCCAGGAAAAAGCGATCATGCGAGATTGTGATGACGACGCCTGGGAAGTTTTCCAGGAAATCCTCCAGAACGGAAAGTGTCTGGATGTCCAGATCGTTCGTTGGCTCATCCAGGAACAGGATATTTGGCTGCTCCATCAATAATTTCAATAAGTAGAGGCGCTTGCGCTCGCCGCCGGACAATTTGCCGATTTGTGTACCATGGCCGTTTGAGGGAAACAAGAAGCGCTCCAGCATTTGAGTCGCCGATAAGCGAACCCCTTTTTCAGCTTCAAAGTCACTTGATGTTTCCTGAATGTATTCGATCATTCGCTGCGATTCGTCCATTTCAGGCAAATGCTGTGTAAAATGCGCGATTTTCACCGTACTGCCGTATTCCATCTTGCCGGTAGTGGGCTCCAGTTCACCAGCAAGCATTTTCATCAAAGTCGATTTGCCGGCGCCATTTGGCCCAACGATGCCGATGCGGTCCCCGCCCTGCAATAAGAAGTCAAAGCCGCTGAAGATCTGCTTGTCGCCATAAGCGACTCCCATGTCCTTGCCTTCGATAATTTTCTTGCCAAGACGCTGGCTCTGCATCGATAGCTCAAGAGACGTATTGTCGTTTACTTTTTGGACATCTTCTTTAATTTCATCAAAACGCTGAATCCGCGCTTTTTGTTTGGTGGAGCGTGCTTTCGCCCCGCGGCGAATCCACTTTAATTCAGAACGGAAACGGTTTTCTAATTTTTGCTGAGACGAAGCGTTCATTTCGTCGCGAATCGCTTTGTTTTCCAAATAATCGCCGTAGTTTCCTTTATGCGTATACATCGTCTGATCGGCAATTTCGAAAATATGCGTTGAAACTGCGTCCAAAAAATAACGGTCATGCGTAACAAACAGCATGGCCGAACCCATACGCAATAAAGTTTCCTGAAGCCATTCTGTTGAAACGGCATCCAGATGGTTGGTCGGCTCATCCAAAAGGATCAAGTCCGCCGGTTCGATCAATGCTTTAGCGAGTGCGACACGTTTGCGCTGGCCGCCTGACAATTCACTGACCACCTGGTCGTACATATCGATTCCCAATTTCGACAAAGCCGTTTTCGCCAAAGCATTGATGTCCCAGGCGTTTTCCTGTTCCATTTTTTCCTGGATATCCATCAATTCATCCTGCAATTGTGTGGAACTCGAATCGACCATCATATTTTTCAGCGCATTTTCATAGGCACGGTTCAATGCCAAAATCGGCGATTTACCTGAGAACACTGTTTCGAGTACAGTCAAGGACTCATCAAATTCAGGCTCTTGCATCAAGTACGTAATCTGGTATTTTTTCGGGTGATCCATGACAACTTGGTCAGCATCCATCGATCCTGCCAAAATAGACATCAATGTGGATTTTCCAGTTCCGTTTACGCCGATCAATCCGGCACGTTCTCCTGGATACAAGGAAAATTCTACATCCTTGAATAAAGTTTTGGCTCCAACTGTTTTGGTTAATTTCGTAATATTTAAGTGGCTCATTTATTCCCATCCGTTTCTGTTTGTAGTTGCTTTAAAAAGGATAGCATAAATTCATGGCGTTCTTCAGCCATCTGCTTACCAGTTTCCGTAGTCATTTGGTCTTTCAGCAATAAAAGTTTTTCGTAAAAATGCGTGACACTGCTTGTCTGTGCTTGCCGGTATTCCTGTTCCGTCATCTCGGTGCGGGCTTTTTCGTTCCAATCGTAGAGCTTACGCCCCTTCGCTCCGCCGTAAGCAAATGCACGTGCGATGCCGATTGCCCCGATGGCATCCAGCCGGTCTGCATCCTGTACAATTTTCGCTTCGATGCTTTCCGCGCGTTTGCCGTTGCCTCCTTTAAAGGAAACCGATGCAATGACGTCCTGTATTTGCTGACGCTGTTCAGTTGAAAGCTCTAAACGTCCCAAAATTTCCTGCTCCAGGTCTTCCCCGGGCTTTTTGTATTTCGGATCCGAGACGTCGTGCAGCAACACCGCCAACTCGATAATGAAGGCATCTGCTGCTTCCTGTCCAAGAATTGTTTTGGCATTTTTCATGACGCGTTCAATATGCTGCCAATCGTGGCTGGCATCAAACTGCTCATAAATTTTCTGTACTTCATTTTTGCATTGCTTGATTTTTTCCAGTTCCATGCTTCCGCTCCTATCGCCTGTTTCTTCTATTATAACCTGAAATCATTCCATAATGCCTGTATTCCCAACGATTATTGACGTTTCCATAGGCTTCATGTATAGTATAGCCATCCATAACATGGCGTCTATAGGTCCATGGCATACTCAATAATAGGGGGAACTCGCATGCACCAAGGAACAGTGAAATGGTTTAACTCAGAAAAAGGCTACGGATTTATTGAGTATAATGATGGTGATGATGTATTTGTCCATTTTACAGGCATCCAGGGCGATGGGTTTAAGACATTGGCCGAGGGCAAGACCGTGTCATTCGATATTATTGACGGCAACCGCGGACCACAGGCAGCAAATGTTATACAAATCGATTCAGAGTAAAACAATAGAAAAAAGCAGGGACGGAATTTCCGTTCCTGCTTTTTGTATTGCAGAAGAAAAACAGTTTATTGTTTATCGCCGGTTCCGACTTTGTTGAGCTCATTTCCAAGGAATTGCAATTGGGTGCCGACTGTACAGCTGCTGATGCAAAATCTGTGGGCGGCAGTTTTCCCTTCATCTTTGCGAAGTTGGGTCCGCACAAAGCAGCCATCACAATACGTAGTCAGCATTTCGTCAATTTCATTGATAATGGAAACTTTTTTCACTTTGTCACCTCTTAGCAAATCGTCATTTCTTCATTCTACTACGCATTTGTTTTTTATTCCAACAATAGTTATACTAACTGAGGATATTTTAGAGGACCAAGCGGTTCGCAAATTCCCGCTCTACCAAAACTAAGGAGGAAGTTTTTTGTTTAATGAATTTTGGGGACTTGGCTTTGCCTTGTTCAATTTTGTACTGTTATTGATCATGTATAAGTTTTTTGGAAAGACCGGCTTGTTTGCCTGGGTGGCCATTTCGACGATTTTGGCCAATATCCAAGTGACCAAGACCATTGAGATTATCGGCTTAACAGCTACATTGGGCAATAGCCTGTATGCCTCGACATTTCTGGCAACCGATATCCTGAATGAAAAATATGGCAAGAAAGAAGCAAAAAAAGCGGTATGGCTCGGCTTTTCTTCGCTGCTTATCATGGTTTTGGTCATGCAGTTCGGACTGAAATTTGTACCGGCTGAAAGTGATTTTGCACAAGGCTCGCTGGAAACGATTTTTGGATTGATTCCGCAAATTGCCATCGGCAGCATGGTCGCTTATCTCGCCAGCCAGCATCTGGACGTCATCATCTTCAGTGCGCTGCGCAAAATGTTTCCAAAAGACAGCCAGTTCTGGATCCGCAACAATGGTTCGACACTGATCAGCCAGCTTTTGGATACGCTTATTTTTACTTCCATCGCTTTCTGGGGTGTATTCCCGCTCGATGTCTGGCTTCAAATTTTCATCTCGACCTATGTGCTGAAGTTTATTGTCTCTGTTTTGGATACGCCGTTCGGCTATCTTGCAAAACGGATCAAACCCATTGACGAAAAGTAGGTGATTTCATGCTGGAAGTGTTTGTGGATGCGGCAACTGCCGGAACCCCTCAAGTCAGTGCAGTCGGCGTTTTTATCCGCGGCGAAGGCCACTCGATCCAATGGAGCGAATATGTGGGGGAAATGGATAATCATACGGCAGAATTTACCGCGCTTGTAAAAGGGCTGGAGCTTGCATCGGGCTTATCGTCGGGCATGGTGTCGATCAAGTCCGATTCCCAAGTGACAGTGGACGCTTTTGAAAGAGGATCGATCAAAAATCCGAAGTTCAAACCATTGCTTGCAAGAGCGCTGGAACTCGGCGGCCTGTTCGACTTCTGCTTTATCAAGTGGATTCCAGACTCCCAAAACCGGGCTGCAGACGCTTTGGCAAGAACCGAGCTGCGCAAACATAAATAATCTGTCCAATCTGTGGCAGCCGCCTGTTTTTTATAGGCGGCTGTTTTTGTTTCGATGCATACGCTGCGGGGAAAGTCTGATAAGATTAAGGTACTATCTTTTATTGGAGGAACCTAATGAGAACTAAACTTGGTACTGCACTTGATATCTTCATTTTGGTCGTCGGACCGTGGATCATTTATACGCGAATTGTTGAAATCATGCAAGACGGAGCCTCTGTCTACCCGGTCGTTTCGGTGGTTATTGTCACCGTTGCACTGATTTTCTCCGTTTATAACCTGTATTTGCTGGTTTCTCGCAAACAGCAGAACAACACGAAAAAATAATTGAAAAGAGGCTTCTATCGTGAAATCGCTGTTGTTTTATTTTATTCCATTGCTGGTATTTGCCATCGTCAATAATGTGGTCAGCAGCATGGCTTGGCCGCATTATCTGGCATTGCTTCTGGCATTCCTGGTCTTTCAGATGGCGCGCCTGCGCTATCCGAAAGACGGCGTACCGCGCATCGCCAAAATTACACAGGCAGCATTTTACATACTGACCGTCGCAACCATTTTCCGCGACGAGTTTTTAAGCCCGCTGATCATTAATGTGATGATTGGTGTTACTTTAGGAATCGTGATCGTTGAAATCATCCAGACGAAAAAAATGCCTGCTTAAACGAATGAGGACCCCAGCAGGACTCGAACGATTTGAGTCCTGCTGGGGTCCTTTTTTTGTTTGTAAACGATTTATTCCCGAACATTTTAAAGGCGTTGTTATATAACGCAGCTGTTTTGCCGAACATCTGCTGTCAACGGTGATCAGTTCAGCTTATCTAAACAGGCTAAACTTTTTATTTGGTAAAATACCAAACAAGTACCAGCGCGATGGCAACGATTATCCAAGTCATGATGCGGATCAGGTTTTTCTTTTTGCGTATTTCTTCTGTTTCCTTGACGTCTTTTAGCAACGGCATGGAATCACCTCCTCTGTCTGTAATATTTCCTATCGGTGAACGATTCTATTAAGATGGGAAAAAGGAGGTTTTTTTGTGAAAAAAATACTAATCCCCTCATTTTCACTATTGTTGCTGGCAGGCTGCAACAATGCTGCTCCAAATCCAGACGAAGCAACTGCGCCTTTTGAAGCGATTGCGACAGGGCTTGAAGCGCCTTGGGCTATCAATAAAACAGGCGATGAGTTTTATGTTTCAGAGCGTACGGGACAAGTTGCCCACATAGATGAAGAGGGAACTTTGACACGCCAAGAAGTCAATTTTTCCGATGCACTTTCCGGTGCTTCTGAAGCCGGTTTTTTAGGCTTTGTGTTGAAGCAGGATTTTGAAGAAAGCCAGGAAGCCTATGGATACTATGTCTACGAAAGTGAAGGCAATGATTACAACAAAATCGTCTCGCTCGTTTTGGAAGATGAACAATGGCAGGAAAACGAGGTTTTGCTTGAAGGAATCCCAACAGGCAACGTCCATCACGGCGGACGCCTGGAACTGGATGCAGAAGGCACCCTCTTTGCAACCATTGGGGACGCTTCTACCCCCGATCTTGCACAGGATTTAGGCTCGGTCAACGGCAAAATCCTAAAGCTCAACAGTTCCAATGAATTTGAAATTTATTCACACGGACACCGCAATCCTCAGGGCATTACCTGGGATGGAGACACCATGTATGCATCCGGGCATGGCCAATCTGCTAATGATGAAATCAATATTATAGAAGAAGGCAATAATTATGGCTGGCCGACCATCGAAGGCGATGAGTCCGAAGAAGGCATGGAATCGCCGTTTTTCACTACCGGACCTGACGATACTTGGGCTCCAAGCGGTATTGACATGCATGACGGCTCTCTATACGTGGCTGCACTTCGCGGAACCGCTATTAAAGTACTGGATCCCGAAAATGCCGAAGTATTAGACTCGATCGAAGGCTTCGGCCGCGTGCGGGATGTCTTTTCAGATGGCGACTCTCTCTATTTTATCACCAATAACACAGATGGGCGCGGAACGCCTGCAGATGGCGACGACCATCTCTATAAATTGAATGAATAACAAAAGGTGTATTGGAGCCATCCAATACACCTTTTGTTTAAAACTGATGCTAAAGAAATTTCACCATTAAATTTTCATCAATGTATTTTTCTGGTGTTTTCATGGCTTTTATTTCAGTTCCGTATTTTTCAAAATCCATTTGTTCGTAAAGCGCGATGGCTGGCAGATTTTCACTGGCCACCATCAAATCGATACGCTCTAAGCCTTGCCAGTTTGAGGCATAATGAAGCAGCTCTTTCATCAAACGGCTAGCCAGTCCATTGCCTCTGGCTCGTGGCGTCACGTAAACAGCCACGACAGTTGCCCGGTGATCCAGCTTGGGTGCTGTATTGCGTACAAGCGTTACATTGCCAAGCAGGTTGCCGTCTTTAAAAGCGCCAAACGTGACGGCATGTTTCAGCGCTAAGTTTTTCGCCGTTATGTCCACTGGTCTTTTAATGGCATCTTCCAGTCTCGTGGCGAATGCGTCGGGACTGTCCTTTAGCGCTTCGATGCGCAAATCGTAATAAACCTGTGCATCTTTAACGTCCAACTTTCGAATCTCCATGAGCAGACATCCTTTTTATTTGAATTCCTGAATGACGGTTCCTTTGCCATCTGCGACCTGAATTTCCGCATAAGCACCATTGACAAATGTAATCTGCGGCGGCACATGCCCTAGATCAATATCATAAGCGATCGGAAGATTTAAATCGTCAGCCAAATCCTGATACATCCGTTCAACCGTATAGCCCTCGACCGGATTGTTTGCCGCACTTCGTCCGAAGACTATACCGGAACAATTTTCGAACCAGCCTGCATATTTCATTCCTGTCAAAGACCTTTTCAGATCTGCAACAGTCGTTTCGCAATTTTCCAAGTACCAAATGAGCTTTTCATCTGGCATATGCTCTTTCCGGAATGCTTGAACGTCCCCGTATGGTGTTCCGATCAAGTTTCGAATCACATCAATGCATCCACCCAATAGGCGTCCCGAGAAAGTTTCTGCTGATCCCGAAACGGTTTTCCAACTGGTCGGCTCCGTTAAATGAAAAACTACTGGCGACGGATCCAAATGGTTCCATTCTTTCTGATAAAGTGATGACGACTGTTGGGCAACCGTTTCGCCTGCGGCCGTTTTTAATACTGACAGCCAGCGTCCGGTCGTATCATCGCTTGTCTCGCCGCGCAAGTCCACGATATTGGTGCCATGTGCTGTGGCAATTCCCGTTTTTAATGTAATGGCAAACAACAAAACACTGAGATCCGAATACCCAAGCACCCATTTAGGCTGCATCTTCGTAAAATCCATGTATTCCAAGGTTTCAATAAGCAATTCGCCGCCCCACGGAGGAATAATTACATCGATTTCCGGATTGTTCATCATTTCCATAAATTCATCCGCACGCTTTTTAGCAGGAGCTGACTTGGCAAATTCCTGCGTCCAAGCCGTTTCACCTGCCACTATATTGAAACCGTTCTGCTCTTGACGGGCAATCGCTTGTTCCAAAATGCTGTGCTGTTCGATACCCACTCCCGAAGATGGAGCGGTTATGCCAATCGTTTTAAAGGTAGTAGCAGGATAACGAATCATCCAATAGTCCCCCTTTTAGTTTAAACAAAATAAAATAACGAATAAATCATAGCCAGCAAAATCCCGGCTCCGGCACAGAACCAAACCAGATAGCCCAACAATTCAAGAATACGGCTTGGCTCCTTATCCAATCTTTCGCCTCTGAATTGCGAAAAATCAGGCGGTGTTTCTTTTCTTACAGTCGTTTTAGTGTGACTCATCGTCTTAGTTTCGCTTAGCTGGTCCATTATGTTCCTCCTAGAATCGGTTGCAGTAAAATCATTAAGATATCTACCATTATACTAAACTTAACTTGAGAATATAGTCCCCTTTTCTCCTAATTGTCATTTTTCAGAATAAACAAAGAAGAGCCGGACTTGAAATGGGCTTCTCAGGGTATATGATGAGTAAGAGCAGAAAAAATATGAGGGGCTGATTGGGATGAAAGTGTTGGTAGTAGGGGCAAATGGACAAATTGGACGTCATTTTGTAAAAATGCTGGCAGACAGCGAAGACCATACACCAAAAGCGATGATCCGCAAAGAAGAGCAAATCAGTTTTTTTAATGGATTAGGCGTCGAATCTGTTTTAACCAGTCTTGAAGGCAGTGTAGAGGAAATTGCAGATGCTATGGCAGACTGCGATGCCGTCGTATTTGCAGCCGGCAGCGGCGGTGCGACAGGTGCTGATAAAACTTTGCTTATTGATTTGGATGGTGCAGCGAAAACCATTGAAGCAGCTGAACAAACCGGAACTGAACGCTTTCTCATGATCAGTGCCATCAATGCCGATAAACGGGAAATGTGGAAAGAAGACATGGCCTATTATTATGTCGCCAAGCACCACGCTGATAACATTTTACGGGCTAGTGGCTTGGTCTATACGATTATCCGGCCAGGCTTGTTGACCAACGATCCGGGGACTGGCAAGATTTTAGCAACTGAAAATCTCGATTCCGGTGAAATTCCACGGGAAGATGTAGCACGTGTGTTGTTTCATTCTCTTGCAAATGAACATGTCTACAATAAGACTTTTGAAATTGTATCAGGTGATGACAATATAGCGGATGCACTTAATCAACTTTAACCATCTTAAATACATGCTATGAAAAACAAGCCACTAATTAATTCAGTGGCTTGTTTTTCATAGCTTATGATACTGTTTTCAAGTTTTTGATACCCAACACCAACTGGAACACAAACGCAATCGAGCACAAAGCGATTGCCGCATAGCCGAGTCCGCCAATCGGCGTCATCAGAAATGTCTGGATAACCAATAAGGCCATCATTAAAGCGATGCCAAAATTCACAATGTACGGCTTATCGTAATATTTCTTGGAGGCAATTCCTACAAAAATCGCCACGGCAATAATCAAAATCAATAAAAGACTCCCCATTTTCTCCCTCACCCTTTTGCTTTGTCTTCCATAATTCTAGCATTTATCCCCCTCCTCCGATAGAGCATGGGGAATTTATTCATAGGCAAGCTTTTTGATGACCTGCTCCTGTTCCGGATAAAGTTGAAGCAGTTCTGCCTGCTTCAATAATTCAAAATCAGCAAAATCAAAACCTGGAGAAACCATGCAGCCCACTAGTGAAAATGTATTTTCTGCATCTACTGTTGAACCGAAAATGCTGCCTTTTTCGACCAGTACCTGCGGCCGTTCCCCTCCCGCTAAATCCAGCCCTAACTTCTCAGCCCGGTAATTTCCCTCTGCATCCAAAATATGCACCATAACGGCGTTGCCCATATGAAAATACCACAGCTCATCTGATTTCAGCCGGTGGAAATGGGAAATGTCCTGTGAGCGCAGCAAAAAGTAAATGCTGGTGAACAAGTTCCGCTCTGCTGGATGTGTCGCAAGGCTGATTTTTTCAGGCGAAACGAACGATTGCTTAAAGTACCCGCCTTCCGGATGCGCGGCCATATCCAAATGGGTGATCCAATCTTCTGCATTCATTGCTTCCCTCTCCATTCCTAATTAGTTTTTCTCTTCCGTAAATTAATGAAACTTTCTATCTCTTTAGACGTATCCATTATATATCAAAAATACCGGTATGACCGAGGAGGAATAAGGATGAATAATCACGAAATCGATTTTAAACTGCATGGGGATGATATGCAATTCGTGGAAGTGGAGCTTGACCCTTCTGAAACCGTTATTGCAGAGGCAGGCGCATTGATGATGATGGAAGACGGCATCGCTATGGAAACGATTTTCGGCGATGGCTCCAAAAGTTCTGGCGGCAGCGGCTTGATGGGCAAATTGATGGGAGCAGGAAAACGCGTCATCACGGGCGAGAGTTTATTCATGACAGCGTTCACCAATAAAGGCACCGGCAAACGCCACGTGTCATTCGCAGCACCTTATCCCGGCAAGATCATTCCGATGGATTTGAGCATGCTGAACGGCAAAATCATCTGCCAAAAAGATTCGTTCCTGGCAGCGGCCAAAGGAGTTTCCATCGGCATTGAATTCCAGCGCAAACTCGGAGCCGGATTTTTTGGCGGTGAAGGCTTTATCATGCAGAAACTGGAAGGCGACGGGCTGGCTTTTGTCCATGCTGGCGGCACAATTTACCGCAAAAATCTTCAAAAAGGCGAAGTCCTACGCGTTGACACCGGCTGTTTGGTCGCCATGACCGGGGATGTCGATTACAATATCGAAACGGTTCCTGGCATCAAGACTGCCTTGTTCGGCGGTGAAGGTTTATTCTTTGCCACATTGCGTGGTCCGGGAAGCGTCTGGATCCAGTCAATGCCTTTCAGCCGCTTGGCGAGCCGCGTATTTGCGGCGGCTCCACAAAACCCTGCCGGACGATCGCAAGGCGAAGGCAGTGCAGCAGGTGGATTGTTCGACATACTGGGAGGAAGATGATTAGTTACTAAATAAGGAGATGCAGCGCATGTAAACAAATAGACAGAACGATGAAACGTCCAGTTATTCCCTTAACAAAGGGCTGACTGGACGTTTTTTCAGTCAAGAGTCTGGATTTCTTAACGATGTGCTTTAACATATTAAGAATTGGGCTTGCAACCTGCCCGAAAATTTTTGGAACTGCTAAAAGAATTGACAAACTTAGTGTTGCATGAGAATATAACCTAACGACCGTTAGGAAGGTGGAAATATGAAGTCAGATCTTATACTCCAAACTGCAGTCAGCCATTTTGCTAAAGAAGGCTATGAAGGTGCTTCGCTCAGCAAGATTGCTGAAGAAGTGGGCATAAAAAAACCATCGATATATGCCCATTACAAAGGCAAGGACGATTTATTCCTGTCGGCCGTACAGTATTCACTCCATACATTAAAAGCACAATTGGCTGCTTACTTTAATTCCATGCGGGAAGAGCCTTTGGAATCGCTGTTGCTCGGGTATTTTGAATGGCTCGCAAAAGAAAGCCGCGACAACGAACGCATGAAGTTTATCATACGAGTTGCCTATTTCCCACCACTGAAATTGAAAACAGAAGTCGGGGAATTATTCAATCCTTTTTTTAATGCGATGCATCGCCACCTTACCCGCCTGTTGCGGGAAAGGCACCGGCATGAAAAAGTTTTGTACTCCGAGGATTTTTCAAATGCGGCTTTGGCTTATTTGACAATCACCGAAGGAGTCATGAATGAATTAGTTTATAGCGGAATGGAAAAATACAATCAGCGCCTTCAAGCTGTTTGGCCCATTTTTTGGCGTGGATTAATTCGATAGGTTTCGAAAGATTTTTGTCACTTTAACAATTTTTTCAGTATTCACCAGGCACGATTGCCATAAGGAGATCACCACATGAAAACAAACAAATTAGTTCTTTCAACCTTGCTGCTCAATCTATTTATTGCATTTTTAGGGATTGGGCTTGTCATTCCAGTCACTCCAACCATAATGAACGAGTTAGGCATTTCCGGAACCGTCGTCGGGTATATGGTTTCCGCTTTTGCTTTGGCTCAGCTCATTGTTTCACCTATTGCCGGCCGATTGGTGGACAGCTTTGGCCGAAAGCCGATGATCATCATCGGGCTGCTCATCTTCAGCATCTCCGAACTGCTCTTCGGCCTCGGACAAACAGTGGAAGTCCTGTTCTTTTCACGCATTTTGGGAGGAATCAGCGCTGCCTTTATCATGCCGGCAGTGACCGCTTATATAGCGGACATCACAACCAGCAGTACACGGCCAAAGGCATTGGGCTATATGTCTGCAGCAATATCCACCGGCTTTATTATCGGACCTGGAATCGGCGGCTTCCTAGCTGATATTGGCACCCGGCTTCCATTTTTCTTTGCAGCCGCTTTCGGTTTGTTTGCGACCATTTTATCGCTCATCACTCTTACAGAACCGGAACGGAATTACGAAGTGGAAGAAAAACATCAGCCTTTGCCAAAATCAGGATTCAAAAGGGTTTTTTCTCCGATGTACTTTATCGCCTTTATGGTCATCCTCATTTCATCATTTGGATTGGCCGCATTTGAGTCGCTGTTTGCATTATTTGTCGACCATAAGTTCAGCTTTACCGCGAAAGACATTGCCATTGTCATTTCACTCGGCGCTATTGTCGGAGTGATTTTCCAGATAGGCTTGTTTAACCGGCTGACTCAATGGCTTGGTGAAATCCGTCTGATCCGCTACAGTTTACTGGTTTCAACCGTCCTTGTATTCGCCATGACGATAGTTACCAGCTACTGGTCGATTCTGCTGGTCACGATGGTGGTATTTGTCGGTTTTGACTTAATGCGTCCTGCTGTCACCACCTATCTGTCGAGGATAGCCGGAAACGAGCAGGGATTTGCCGGAGGGATGAACTCCATGTTTACGAGCATCGGCAATATTTTCGGTCCGATCATTGGCGGCATCTTGTTCGATATTGATTCGAACTATCCTTTCTATTTTGCCACTGTTGTTTTAGCGGTGGGCATTGCCTTGACGTACGTATGGAAAAGACCTGCTTTTTCAGAAGGAAAAGCAATGACTACATGACTTTGTGTTTCCTGAAGTGTTTAGTCAAAACAAATTAAAGAGGCTGCTGGATTTGAAGTTCTCAAATCCAGCAGCCTCTTTTTCACATTCCAATCCGTTGGTTTTTGTGCGTTAAAGCCGAAATATATTTTTTAGTTTTTTCAATAAGTTTTAGCTCTACGCACTATTGAAACATTGGATGTATGTTATTATTTATGAAATAATACAAAATCAGGAAGGATGAAACGATGCATATACGAAAAGCTCTAGTAGAAGATGCTTCCGCCATCGCAAAAGTTCACGTAGATAGCTGGAGAACGACTTATAAAGGCATCTTTTCAAACAGTTATCTCGACAGTTTGTCTTACGAAAAACGGACAGCTTTATGGGAAAACAACATTGGAAAAAAGGATGATTATGTGGTTGTGGCAGAAACTGATAGCGGCGACATCATCGGCTTTGGCACTGCTTCAAAAAGAGATACCAATACAGTAGACAGATCTGGCGATTTGACTTCCATTTACTTACTTGAAGAATACCAGGGACAAGGCATTGGAAAAATGCTGTTGAAAGAGCTGTTCCTGCATTTCAAAAAATTAGGTTATAAACGAATCTTTGTTGAGGTGCTGGAAGACAATAAAACACGATATTTTTATGAACATTATGGCGCGAAGCTGGTGAACACTGTCCAACTAAACTGGGATGAAAAAATACTGAACGAGTTGATATATGAATGGGACGATCTTAATGACGTTTTGGAGAAACTATAAATCGCTGCAAAAAAACCGTCTTCAGCTGAAGAACGGTTTTCTGGTGTGTTTAAAGCATTTGCGCAATTTGAATTAAATTGCCGCATGTATCATCGAATACAGCTATTTTAACGTTACCCATTTCTGTTGGCTCTATGGTGAAGCTTACACCATGGTCGAGTAATCGTTCGAACTCTTTTTGAACATCTTCCACACCAAACATAGTAGCTGGAACACCTTCCGCAAAAATTTTCTGTTGATACTCCCTAGCTGCTGGATGGACGTTCGGTTCTAGCACAAGCTCTGTTCCCTGTTGATGGTCCGGTGAAACAACGGTGATCCACCTGAATTCTCCCATCGGTATATCGTGCTTTTTCACAAAGCCGAGCGTTCCCGAATAAAACTCCAAAGCTTTATCCTGATCTTCAACAAATAAACTGGTCACAATAATGTTCATTCTGATATGCCTCCTTAGATAAAGGTAGTTCCCTTGTTCCTTTACTTACCTGATCCAGTCTTCCAGCAAGTTTTCCAAAGGTTCCTTGTTGAAAGTCAGCACCCGGTACTTCCCCTTTTTTGTGGACTTTACCAGCCCCGCTTCATCTAATATAGAGAGGTGCTTAGCGATTGCCTGCCTGGTAATTGCGAGATGGTGTTTCGTAATCAGGCGAACCGTCAATTCATACAGAGTCATTTCATTGCGTTCGGACAGTTCGTCCAATATTAACCGCCGTGTCGAGTCACTGAGTGCTTTAAATACTGCGTCTTTATTCTTCATATCCCCATTATAAGCAACCATATAGTTGCATGTCAAGAACAATTAAGGACCGGATATCCGGTCCTATCGCTGCTTGATTAATTGCCAATAAATCATGTCTTCAAGTTCATTTGTTTCTTCCATTCCCGCTTTCTTCAGCACGCGAATAGATCCAGAGTTGTTTCGGTCTGTTTCTGCCACTACTTTTTCAACCACATTCGCTTTAAATGCCCAGTCCAAAAGCCCTTCGACTGCTTCTGTCGCATAGCCCATTCCCCAATAAGATTCAAGGAAGCCATAGCCGATTTCAACTTGGTTCTCGGGATTTGGCTTTCCTTTAAAACCTGCATCTCCAAGTATTACACCGTCAGATTTTCGAAGCACAAGCCAGCTTCCCCATCCATCCATAGATGAATCGTCCAGAAGTGCCTTTACATGGTTGGCTGCTTGGGGGCCATTTTCATACTTTTGGTCTTCCATCAGTCGGATCGATTCGCTGTCACAAGAAATCATCTTTAACCGTTTAGTTTCTATTTCCACTTTTACACCCCTACTAACCTTCTTGCATGGAACGTTAAAACTTCTTAGAGAAGTATAGTTCTAAATGCAAAAATCCCTATGTGTTTTCATTTATCCTACCCATCAAAACCGTATTATAGTAGTTGCCATCAGAAAGAAGTTTATCTTTCTTTAAAATTCCCTCTACTTCAAAGTCGTATTTTTTATACAATTTGATTGCTTTAATGTTGGTTTCTAGAACCCTCAAGCTTATTTTGCAGATGCCAACTTCGTCTGCCCATCGGATAGATTCAGTTAGCAGGTTTTGCCCAATTCCTTGGCCCCAAAACGCTTTCACCACAGCGATGCCAAATTCAGTTTGATGCAAAGTCCTCTTTAAATCACTCCCAGCGCACCTGGAAAATGCAACGAGCTGTCCATTTGCCTCGGCGACTAAAAAAAGGCTGTTTCCACTCGCTCTATCCTTTTCAATCAAGCTTCGAAAACCCTCTTCATCTATGTATGCTTCGCCTTTTTCTCTGTCCAGATTTTCCGTTTCTCCATCTATTTGCAGCCTTAGTTCAGATAAGTAGTAGGCATCTTGATCAGTTGCCGTCCGTATACGGTATGAAGAAAAATCTAGCTGGTCGATCTCCATTAGCCATCATGCCTGCCTTTCTTTTATCAGCCTACATTAGGCAAACTTCTCTTTAATTTCCTCCTCCTCTTCTTCGTACCATTCAGACTGCTTCGGATTCAACACAGCGATGGAATACAGCAACGCCGTGATCAGCATGATGACCGCAAGAGAGCCGATCGTCAGTTTTAATGAGATCCAGTCGGCCAAGAAACCGATTGCCAGAATGAAAAAGATCTGAAAAATACTTTGAATCAGCCCAAAGATGCTCGTCACTCTTCCCATGATGGATACGGGAACATTGTTTTGATAGAATGTCGCGATTCCTGCATTCAGAAAAACGTTAAAGAACCCTAGGATAACAAAACCTACCGTAACCGATGCGAAAGACCAAGAGAACGCATAGATAACATAACCTGTCGTCATCATCAGCAAGCCGGTGACGATCATTTTGCGGATGGAAATCTTATTGGCAAATACGGAGAGCAACAGCGCACCACTCACTGAACCGATGCCTGTGATACTAATGAGCAAACTGTAATCCACTTCGGACAATCCGATCACCTCTTGGATGAAAACAACTTCTTGGACATCCATGGCAAAAGAAAATAGCATTACTGCCAGAAAACTCATATAAATGACAGTTACGTATTTCTTTTCTGCCATAAAATCCAAAACGACCGTAAAATCTTTTACAACTTGTGAGAACGTCAAAGCAGGTATCTTTTTCTGATGAAGTTTTTCTGTTTCCGACAGAAAGGCCAAAACAAGGGCCGCAATCAGAAAGAAACTGGCGTTTATCCATAAAGTTAAAGAGATGTTCGTCATTAAAATAAGCGCACCGCCTATAGCAGGCCCGATGATAAAGGCTCCGGAAGAGGCAAAGGACCGCAACGAGTTGAATCGTTTTCGCTTATGCGGAGCCACCAGCATCGTCACATAAGTCATCGATGCCGGTCCAAAAAATGATTTGGCAATGCTCAAAAGAACGAGAATCGCATAAATCGCAAGAAGATTTGGCGCAAAAGGAATCAAAGATATAAACGCCGCACGTAAAAAGAACGTCACCAACATAATCTTTTTCTTGCTCCGGTAGTCGATAAAACTTCCGGTCCAAAACTTTGTGGCAACGTTGGTTAAGGGACTGATAACCCATAGTCCTGCTACTGCAGCAGCAGACCCCGTCATTTGATAAACAATGATGTTGATTGCGATCAGGTAGATAAAGTCTCCGATACCCGCAATGCTCAATGAACTAAGGAGGGTGGCTGGTGTTTTCCAGGCTATTATCTTTTGCTTCACCTCCAACACCTCTTTCAGAAAAACTGTATTGTAGAGTAGACTCCATCGTTCAATATATAGTGCTTTATCTATTAAGCGAGTTTTCTGACATACCACCAGTATACCATTTTATTATTCCATAATAAGTAATTTTATAGCGATACTATTTCTTTATACGCTTGCGTTATTGGTCCCAAAGATTTCTTTACTCCGTTTATTTTCCGGCTGCTTTAGCCAATGGCGAAGACCTTTTCCGGCTAATGGCTCGTCATTATATCTGGGGATCACATGAAGATGGCAATGGCCAATCGACTGATTTGAAGCTTCTCCAACGTTCCAGCCGAGTGCAAAACCATCTGGAGCAAACTCTGCAGCCAAATATTCTTTGGCTTGGTGCAGTAAGTCATACGTGTCGTTCCACTCCTCTTTTGTTAAATCAAATACAGTCACACGGTGTAGCTTTGGCACAATCACTCCACTGCCTTCCAGTACCTCTTGCTCTTTGTCATGCTGCAGGAAGAAGCAGGTTTGATTTTCAAATACCATCTTTTGATTGTGATCTTTATATGGGTTGCAAAACGGACAATCGGCTTCATATGACATGTTTTTTTCTTCCACCTTTCACTTCTCTACATTTTTTCAGGCGCTTTTATGCCAAGCAATCTTAACCCTTCTTTTAATACAATAGCAACAGCCTGAACCAACGCCACCCTTCCCTCTTGCTCGATGTCTTCGTTCAAAATTTTCACGTGAGCGTAATAAGAGTTGAATTCCTGTGCCAAAAAAATGAGATACTTGGCAATTTGAGAAGGCTCAGTGTAATCAAAGCTCTTTACAATAACTTCGGGAAAAGCCAGCAATAGTTTGATAATCGGCCAGCTATGCTCATCATTCAGGCCAGCCGGTTCGAGTTGATCCGGCTCAAATGAAGATTTTGTTAATATTGAGCACGCTCTTGCATGTGTATACTGAACATAGGGACCGGTTGCCCCTTCGAACTTCAGCATATCTGCCAGTGAAAACTCGATGTTATTTTGGCGGTCATTTTTTAAGTCATGGAAGATAATTGCCCCGATGCCGACCATTTTCGCTACCGCTCTTTTATCCGGCAAGGCTGAATTTTTTTCGGCAATGTTATTTTCAGCAAGGTCGATTGCTTGCTGGATCACATGCTCAAGCAAAACAACTCCGCCTTTTCTGGTCGACATCTTCCTGCCGTTTTTCAATATAAAGCCGAAAGAGACATGCTTCATATCTTGCGGCCAGTCATACCCTAATTTTTCCAGCACTAAAGACAATTGTTTAAAGTGAAGCGTCTGTTCTTGTCCTACGACATAAAACGACTGATCAAACTGATAGTTTCTTTTTCTGTACAAAGCTGCGGCCAAATCACGCGTACCATACAAGGTCGCACCGTCCCTTTTTTTAATCAGAAATGGCGGTAAGCTATAGTCACTCAAATCCACAACTTCTGCACCGTTCGACTCGACCAGCAGTTGTTTTGCTCGAAGCAGCTTCACCACTTCATCCATTTTATCGTTGTAAAAAGACTCTCCGTCATTGGAATCAAAACCAATGTCCAGCAGCGAATAGATTTTAGCAAATTCCTGAAGCGATTCATCACGGAACCACTTCCATAATTTTTGTGCTTCCGGGTTGCCATCTTCAAGCTTTTTAAACCACAGCCTGGCTTCGCTTTCCAATTCTGGGTTGTTTCCAACTTCCTGATGGAATTTTACATAAAGCTTCAGCAGTTCACTGATTGGAGCATCCTTTACTTCTTGTTCACTTCCCCACAATTTGTAAGCTGTGATCAATTTGCCAAATTGAGTTCCCCAGTCGCCCAAGTGATTTATGCGTATCGCCTTATACCCGCATTTTTCCGAGATAAGTGCCAACGAATTGCCGATCACTGTTGACCGCAAATGGCCCATGGAAAACGGCTTGGCAATATTAGGCGAAGAGAAATCCAAAGTTACGGTCTGGGTTTGTCCAAATGCTGATGCGCCATAATCCGACTGCTGATGCAAAATATCTCTCATGACTTCTGCGCTGACAAATGATTTGTTGTAAAAACAATTCACATACGGCCCTTCCGCGATCACCCGTTCAAAGTGCGGATTGGAAATTCTTGTAGCCAGCTGTTCGGCAATTTTTGCAGGCGACTCTTTCATTGCTTTTGCCAACGCAAAGCATGGAAATGCCAAGTCTCCCTGCTTATCAAACTTTGGCTGCTCTATCAAATTCATAATTTCATCCAGTTCAACCCATCCATTCAACTCCAAAGCAATTTCCTCAGCATACGTTTTCACCAATTCCATCCATTACCCCTCCTTTTTGATAAAACAAAAAAGCCCGTCTCTGCATAATTAAATACAGAGATGGGCTTTTCCCGCGGTACCACTCTTATTGTCCAGGATAAACTGAACCGGCTCAAACTGATAACGGGATTTCCCGACAATACCCTACAAATAAGTTCAGGCAGTTTCTCAGAAGTGCGCTTCATTGCAACAAACACAATCAGGCTTCCACTCTCCCTGACTCGCTGGCGCATCCATTTGCAACTACTCTCTTCATCATCGAATTTACATATTTTTCAGTTATCATAACGTCCAGGTAAATTTAAGTCAATCAATTTTTCCTTATGTTGGATAAATCGGTAAAACATATCTATTGCAGACAGAATTCGAGAAGCGCCATGTACTTAAACTTTTAGTTACTTTCTTCAAAAAAAGACAATAGCATTTCCAAATCTTCAGGATAATCATGCTGTATCGCCAACAAATCTTCATAAGTTTTCCAAGAAATTTCTTCAATCTCTTCATCTGGATCTGCATAAGAAAGTTCTCCATCAGTGATTTCACATTTAAAATAATAGGTAGTCACGTCATAGTTCTCAACTATTTCTCTTTTAATACGTATGGAATTTGCAATTTTAACTTTAAACCCGGTTTCTTCCCAAACCTCTCTTGCACATGCCTGTTCAGGAGTTTCGCCTTTTTCAATTTCGCCTGACGGTACACTCCAGTTCTTAGTGGCTTTTTCTCTCACCATAAGAATTTTATTTTGCACCATTACAATTCCAGCTGCGCCAGTCCAAATGATTTTTTCGTTATTCACTTAGCAAAATCCCTTCAACCTGATTTTTACTACGCATTGAGATGATATTCATAGAATTTGGACTTTTTCTTTTCTATTTCTTGCTAAGCTCCAAACTGCTCCTGTTAAAAAACAAACCATCACCACCAAAATAAAGGTGAGTGGATTAAGAAATATGTGGGTGGAAAAAACGTTGAACAAAGCGAATTCCTCTGGATAGCTGGAAGCACCTTTCACATCAACAATATACTTGCGAAATTCGAATGCTTTATTATACGTGAAAAATGAAGCCGCCAAAATATAAGTTGTGCTGATTAAGATTCCACCAATAGTGCCCTTGCGTAAAAGCCATCTTTCATTTGCCCGCATTGATAATTCCGTCGTTCCATATAAAAAATATAAAATGAACGGCATTGCTACTACAGGAATGAACAATGCAGGATTGCCATTGCCTCCCCAATAATCATCATTATTCACCGGCTGCGTTAATAAATTCATGCTATAGAAAACGCCAATAGCTATGATTCCACAAATTGCGTATACCAGCATAAGTATTTTATTCACAGAGAACCTCTCCACTTTTTTTAGTTTGTTATGTGGTTGTATTCTCCATTTTATAAAAATCTCCTTGTGACAGCTCCTAAATAAGTTTTATCCACAAAAAATCTTTGAGTCACAAAGCTTTTTCTTTAAACGTTATGCGCTCAAGTTTAATAGCTTCGAATAACTTACCAGAAGCACGGAACAGTAAAATTGCTGGAAAAATAGTAAAAAGAGACAAAATACCGGCTAATGCCAAAAATACAGTCGCAACTACAGGATTCACGCCAATAGTAAGAAAACCGAGCAAACTCAGAACTGTAGCAATGATTAGCATATAATAAGGGATAACTAGGACATTTTTAGCAATCAGAGTATTATCACTTGCAAATTCTTCTGCTGAAATGGTGGCTTCTCCTCTGCTCATGTCCTGTTGAATTTTGGAATCGTTTTGAAACATATCGACCCAAAAATTTTGGACCAGTTGATTTCTATCAAGCGAATTTAAGAAAAATCCAGACACAGCCACAATTGCAGCCAGCAAAACAATCGATAATGTAACTAACTTACGGGAAGACTGCAAGTTGTTTGGTTCGATAATCGTCACTCCTCATTGTTATTTAAGTTTCCCATTAGATCCATTGTAATCAGGGATATCCTATAAATAATCGGCCTAAGGGTGGCTTCGGACTAAGACTTTAGATGTATTAGGACGCAAAAATACTGGTAACTTTACAGCTGCTTCATCTCTAGCTTCAGTATTAGTAAAGGTTTTGTTCTGACAGATTTTTAAAACCCTGTCTCATAACTACAAAATATAAAACCGGCAAAGAAAAGGATTGCTTTTCTATGCCGGTTTTAAAACGAGTTGACGGGAATGAAAGCGGCGACTCCTGCGGCGCAAGCCCGCAAAAAGCGTCCGCCGGAATGGACGTCAGCCTATTTTGGGACAGCTCCTTTCTAACATTCTTCTATTCTAACCAACTATTCAAAAATTCACTTTGGTCTCCTTCAAAATAGTCTTCGAAAAACACTTTAAATTCCTCTGTATTCACTTGCTTGAACTGAAATTCTTTGTAGTAAGCCGAAAGAAATTCAAGCGCCGCCTCGTCTTCATCCAAAAGATCAAAATGCTCCTTGAGCAACATCGGAACCTTGCCGTAAATGGTGGAGTAATAAGACTCGTCTTCAAATTGATCGAGCGGCAAGTTTACGTAGGTTTCTGGCGGATAGTATTCTTCGGCCGTTAAAGCGCCCCAAAATCCATATTCCTCATTATCGTAATAGTCACTAAGGAAAAGCGAACTGCTGAATTCCGTCACTCCTTCATCCAACCAGGCTTCGTTGTAGGAATCATTTGTCACTATGAAATAAAACCATTGGTGGGCAATTTCGTGCACCAGGACGGATTCCTGGGAGGCTGCATCCGCAGCCACTTCGATAATATTCGGATACTCCATGTAACCATCGTTCCCAATGATGTCCAGTTCACCAAACGGGTTATCCCCAATATTTTCTTCAAAATAGACATAAGCATCTACTGCCAGTTCAGAAGTCTCTTCAAGCATATTCGCTGAGCGGGGCGTAAATACCCGCAGATCCGTATTATTGGCTTGAACCGTTTCAAATTCCCACTCGTCGGGATTCATGATAGCCATATAAAAATCTTTGATGTTTTCTCCACTGACTGTACCGGTCGATGTTGCTTCAATTGGGCCATCTTCAGCAGAACTTGCGACCAAATAATCCTTGGGCAAGTCGAAAGTTACCGTAAAGTCTCCATAATCCGTATCATAGGACTCGCCAATTGGATCATAGTCATTAATGTCCCAACCATCTTGATAATGCCCGAGCATTGGGTACCAATGCGCTAAATAATAGTTATCGTCCACTTGAGACAGGCGCATGCCGTTTTGCGGCAAAACCATCGAATACTCAATTGCGACTTTCGCCTCCGATGCCGTTTCCAAACCTGCATCCAGCTCCACCATCAGTTCGTTATTGTCTAAGTTGTACGCGGCTTCTTGCCCGTCAACAGATACGGCAGAAACTTCAATTTCCAGTTCCTCATCTTCGTACAACGGAGTTTCTACCGAATTCATGGCGTTCGGAACCAAGTAAAATCTGATTTCCGACCAGGAATCCGAAGAGTCGTTCGTTACGTCAACTGAAGCAGCCACTTGAAACTCTCCTGCCTCGTTCAATTCGAACTTTATGTCATAAACCGCATTTGTTGCATCTTGCGGCATTTCCGTCACCTGTTGACCGCATTCTTCACAAAAAACAACATTCCTCAAAACCCAAAAGCTGATAATCCCAATAACTATTACCAGTACAACTGCCCAAATTTTCAGCTTCATCCTGCATCCCCCGTTTCTGCAATTGTTTTATAATGCCTTGCAGCTGTTTTTGGTAAATCACGGCAAGAGATTATTCTTCCTAAATTTTATCATTTGTTTTTATAGCTAGCTCGCAGTTTTTACAAATAATAAAAAGAGCAGACATAAAATCTGCTCTTTCTAGAATACTTTGAGTTAATTATAAGCTTTAATTAGATACTTTAAAGACACTTATTGTCTATTATTAGTATAAAAAAAGAGAAATGTTTTTGCAACACTCTTATTTTTGAGCAATCAATACATACAAAAATTCTGTGGGAAAGAACTTTTCGGTTATGCGCATTCCCGCGTCCGTTATTTCTTTTTCCATTCCTGCTTGTGAAATTCTTGGTGCTTTCTGCATTGAATTTTCTTTGGGTTCCAGCTCAACCACAATCAAATAGCCGTTCACTTTCAAGGCATTCCTAATTCCGATTAATACTTCAGACAAGGGATCGATCTCGTGTAAAACGAGTGAAGCGATTGCTGCATCAATGGATTTGTCGGCTAACGGAAGTTCGGCGCTGCCTCCTTGGATTGGAACGATATTGGTGAGCTGTTCGTCCATCGCTTTTTGACCAATGATCTCCAGCATGCTTGGATCGATATCCAGTGCATATACTTGGCCCTCCAGCCTTTTAGCTGCGGGAATTGTAAAATAGCCTGTGCCTGCACCAAAGTCTAATAGGTGATCTGTTTTCTTTAAAGGAATTCTATCAAGCAGCTCTTCCGGTGAAAACTCCGCTCTTCTTTTGGCACTCTCCAGGTAAGATAATTTTCCGTGTTGATGGCTTGCGTGGGACTTGCTGTGTTCACCTGTCATTTGCATTTCTCCTCTTCTACTGTTATTTATAGGTTTTTTTGCCCTAGCTCACCGTCAAAAATCTTTCCTCAAGCAGTTCTCCATTAACGCCAATTCCAGCCATACTGCCTTCTGCAGCTGCGATGATCAACTGCGACGGTCCGCCCATTAAGGTGTCTCCACAAGCAAAGACGCCAGTGACATTGGTCCGTTGAAAACGATCGGCTTCTATTCCGCCCCGCTCGTTTAACTTACAGCCAAGCAGCGAACCAATAGCAGAAGGCTGTACCCATTGAGACGCAACAAATCCTCCTGTGCGCGAAAGAATTTCTCCGTCTTCGAATTCAATCCCTTCTAAAGCTCCATTTTCCCCAATCAATGTCTGAATTTTTTTCTCATTCACTCCGATCCCGTTCATCTCCAAAATCTTCTTTTCATCCTCTGAAAGAATTTGCTTACCGTTCGTACAAAAAACCAAGTCATCTGTCCAATTGGAAGCCACTTTTGCCATATGAAAAGCACCCGGTATTTCTGCAATGACAGCCAGCGGTTGGTCTCTGAGTTCCCAGCCGTCGCAAAAAGGACAGCTGAACAGGCTGCTTCCATAAAACTCCTCTAGCCGGTCGATGTCCGGAAGAACTTCTTTAAAGCCGGTTGCTAAAATAAGCTTTTTTGCTTTGAAGAGTTCGCCATTCTCTGTCTCAATGCGGAACAGCTCGTGTTCTTTACTTACACGGAATACTCGCTGTCTTTCAATTTTAACGTCTGGATAGTTGGCTAACTCTTCTTGCGCGATTCGCTTTAACTCCTGAGGATTTATGCCATCGCGTGTGATAAATCCATGTGCTTCCGAAGTCACTGCATTGCGCGGTTTATTGTCGTCAAACAAGACGGTTTTCTTCCTTGCCCTCCCGAGAACCAGCGAAGCATTTAATCCCGCTGGCCCTCCGCCAATTACTGCACAGTCCAATATCATGCCATCATCTTCCTTCTATGAAGTTTTAATTGCTTTCCTTGGCCTGCTTTTGCAGCTCCATCTTCTCCACAATATCGATGAGCAGCCTGTTGCTAAGCTCCTCTTTCATATTGTCTTCAGACTCACGCATAACTTTTTCGATCAGGCATCCTTCGTTATGATGGATCGAGCAATTAAACAAATTGCTTTCTCCTTCAATCGCAATGATGACATCTAAAAACGAAATTTCTTTTGGAGATTTAGAGATTTTATAGCCGCCTTTTGCGCCGGGCGTCGATTCAATCAAACCTGCCTTCGTAAGCTTAGTCAATATCTTTGACAGATAGGTCGGCGATAGCTTTTGGAATTCTGCCAACTCCTGAACACCAACGGTACTGGCTTTTGGCAGCCAAATTAAATACACCATTGTATGCAAAGCATAGTTTGTAGCATTTGAATATTTCATAATGCCCTCCTTTTTAATTCAAAGATATTAAAGACTTTTGTTATCTCTAATAAGAAAAATATATCATTTAGCTAATAAGTAGTCAAGCAGTTGATTTCAAATTGATTCTATCTGCTGTGCTTTTCAACAACATGTCCATAATAAAAACCACTGATTTCTTTGTACAGAAACCAGTGGTTTGTTTATTTATTATTCCCCGCGGGGTGCTTTGGGCGGTTGGCAGACGTCACATTTACGTTGGTTTTTCGTGTTGAATTTTGTAAATGTTTTTTCGAAGTTATTGCCGCATGCGCATTTAAACAGCAGCTTTTGAGAGAAACCGTGGTATTCCGTCGACAACAATTTGCTGTCTGAGTTTTTCTCGACAAATGCTTTAATTTCTTTAAAGGTCCATCGTTTGTTCATATTGTTACACCTCCATATTCTATTGCTAAGCGGAGGCTTTTGGCATCCGGTCAATTTCAGGCAAAATCTCAAGTGCCCTAAGTTCTTCATTATAGCACGGGTTGACTCTTTTATAGAAAACTAAATATCCTTTTAGCAGATTTGAGTGACTTTCAAATATTTAAAAAGTATATTTCCTAATTATCCCATCGCATCACAATCACAAAAAATGCCCAGCTAGAAGCACTTAATGAAGTTATGCCTACTATCATAAAATAGATTTCTTTATTATCTGAAACAAAATCCTTCTTCTTAAACAGCATAAACATTAGGATTCCAGTTGCTATGTACATGATCATGCCAAGAATAGTCAATCCGGTCAAGTAGTGAATGGGCGCGATTGAAAAGACATAGTAACTTAAAAAATCAGCTATTACTTGCCCTAAAACACAGAACATCGTAGCCAACAAAAAACAGACCATTATCCATCCAGATAACTTTTTCATCCTGTGACCTCTCTTTTCGTATTTTAATTTTACTGCAAATGTGTCAAGCTAGTTTTTCGTCTTTACTATCTCTTTTAGATTCAACCAACTGCAGAACCAGGATGAGATTATACAACAGTTGCCAAAGTAATTATAATATCTACTATAGGAAATTTCAGGAGGTACCTAAATGCTGCAGTATATAGATTACAATCAAGAAAGCACTGGCCCGGCAATTATCGCTATACCTGCGCTCGGAGAACGGAAGGAAATGTATGAGCAGCTGGCTAAAAATTTGGCAAAATTTCGTTTTATTGCCGTTGATTTACCGGGACATAATAATTGTTCTTCTGAAGACTTTTCAATCGAGAATTATACGAAAGATCTAATGGAGTTGTTGGATCAACTATCTATTCGAAAAGCACATTTTATCGGCAATTCTATCGGTGCTTGGATTATCCAAAGCTATTCCAAAAGCTTTCCTCAATCTATTCACTCCTTGACCCTGCTGGATGGCGGCTATTATTTCAGTGGAGATTACGAAGAGAGTGAAGAAGAAACTGAACTTCCTATTGTCGAAAAGTTAGAGGATTTACAAGAAGCCATCAGTCAGCAAGTCGAATCAAAGGAAAGGTTGTCTCCTTTTAACAAAGAATGGATTAAAAGCTATTTTCTCAAAAACTTCTTTCAAGCTGATGGTGTTTACATCCATCACAGTAAAGCCAAAGCTTTAAATGTACTTTCAAAATCTATTCTGAAAAACAACTATTGTTTACAACAAAACACAAAACTTCCCGTTTTGCTGTTACTGGCTGATCAGGAACCAGTTTCTTTTAAAGAAGACAAAATAAGGAGTTTTCTCTTTTCAAATACCAATGCAACAATAAAACGAATCCCTGACAGTTACCATCTGCTCCCACTTACCAATTCAAACTTGATCGCAACACATATTGAAAAATGGTTAGTGTCAGTGACCCAATAGATGCTTTACTATTTTAAGAAGGGAGATCTGCGCCTCTGGCTAACATTAATCCCTATACTCTATATATTTCTTTAGTAGTTCATATATAAAAAGCATCTTTACTTTTAAAGCTTCTCGCTCCTATTTAATGTCATAAGCTTCAAGATCCATCAATAATTCAATGAGATGCTCAAACAAATTGCGTTGGGCCGGGTTTTGCCAATCTTCTATTACGTCCGCCATCAGCCACATGACTTCATCAAGAAAAACATGCTCTACAGCTTTCTGCCAGTAATTTTCCTCTACTAATGTAAAGGCAATGAATTCCTTATAGCCTGCTAAAAATATGTGCCATTGCGCGTGGCTAAATGGCTGATCCGGCGCTGTCGCCAGTTCATTGTGAAACAATAAGAGCACCAAAGCCAAATCAAACACGCGGGGTATCCACCCAGCATTGTCCGGATCCACCAAATAAGGATCAGGTGTATAAATCAAGTTATTCGCTTTGAAATCATGAGGCGTGGCAACATGAGGCAACCTTGCGTTTTTCAACTCGCCTTGATTGGAGACTGATTGCATAAGACGGCTTTCTAACTTCGGGGATATTTCAATGTCCCAGGCGGCAGCATTTTTAATGATATTTTTAACACTGTCTTTTACTTCAGCTTCGTTAAAATCAAATACATTGTATGGGTCTAACTCAAATTCATTTTTTGAGGACGAAAGAGAGTGGATTTTGCCAAACATCCTTCCCGCGTCTTTAATTTCAACATCCCTTCCTGAATAAAATTCTCCTGCGATAAAGGGATATACAACGTAAGTCTCTTCACCGATGGACATGGGATTTTCAGTTGCCAAAATGGCAGGCACCACAACTTTTACTCCTTGTTTTCTCAAATTATTTGTATACTCCATCAGACGCCTAGCTTTCAAAATCGGATTTTGTGTTTGCTTTACAATAAAATTCTTACTGAAACTTGTTATTCGGTAAACTGGCGAAAAGGGATAAATGCTAACAGGTTCTTCTTTCGGATGGAATCCAAATTTTTCAACTATTGATTTGGCATTCATTTAATTTCCCCCTTAGGTTAACTGCTTTAATATGGACTCTGTTGTCAAAAAATTTAGGAATAGTGGGCTTTAGTTCTTTGTATTATTTTACCAATGAATGAGATCTTGTAAAATGACAAATTTTTATGCTGTGGATAGGATTAAAATAGTGAGTATAGATTTTTCAAAATACGTAAAAAAGGATGAATCCACTATAGATCCACCCTCTTTTTTTGCATTCATATATTAACACCTTACGTATTTCCGTTTGAAACCAAGCTTGCCCCTATCCAGTTCTTTTTGAATGCTTTCATGGGCATTAAAAAAACTGCTTTTTTTATTGTCACGCTTCATCTCTACAATGCCAATTTCCCTGGTAGTTTCCAACGCTTTTTCACTGAGCGGCACAAAAGAAATTCCTACGGTGTAAAGAAAGTTGTTCATAGCAGACTTTGTTCGTTCCGGTGAATTGTGAATTGTCCTTTTCACTATGTCAAGCATTGAGGAAATTTTGTCCTCCGAAAACTCAGTGTCTGGACGATTTCCCAACAGCCAGCAATAACAGCTCCAACCGGCGGACATCTTCAGCTCCTGGCCGCTCGCAATCCAGTTGTCTGCTACTTCCTGCGCAATATCTGATTCCGATAAAGTTACCGCTACCACATAATCCGACAACATGTAAAAGTACGCCGCATCCACCCAACGGTCAAAATCGGATGCTGTCATGGCCTTCGGATCTGCGATGATGCCTGCAAAGTACATCGCATCATAGTTGCCTGTGGCATAAAGTGCTTCAGCCAACTCCTGGTCTATTTTAATATTCTTCGCAACCGGCTTCATAGCCCCTGTACCTACCCCAAATAACGGTTCGCGCGCGCCATTTGAAATATATATCTTTTTTGTCCGTTCCTTGCCCAAGCCTTCGAGTTCCTGCATAACGAGTTTTAAATCCATTTCTGCTGCATCCTCTCTTACAAAGAATAGTGGCTTGCTTAAACTCCACTTATATTCCGTGTTCTCTCTACAATCAAACCCTATGAACCAACTTAATTAGACGTACAAAAATCTTATTTCCTATTTCAGTTTACACTATTGGATCTGTTTCAACATATGATGCATGAAAAAGGAAGATGCTAAATAATGGCATCTTCCTCTTTTTTTGAAGTTGTAGAGTGCAGCGAAAACTTACAAAATTGGTGAAACCATCTTCGCAACATCTTGTTTCACCTTTTCTACCCATGACTGCTCTTCAAAAGTCTCTTCTGTCAATTGGACGGATAGCTTTTTGTCTTGGTAAAAGAGATCCGCCATTTCCGATGCCGACTGTGCATTGTAAACAAAAGCGTTCAGCTCAAAATTCAATGCAAAGCTTCGGATATCCATATTGGCCGATCCGACAGAATAAGCTCTTTGATCCACAACCAGTGTTTTGGCATGCAGAAATCCATTTTTGTAGCTATATACTTTGACGCCATCTTCCAGCAATTCACGGACAAATGACAGGGTAGCTGAATGGACGAAGATATGGTCCGCCAAATGGGGGATCATGATTTGAACATCAACGCCTCCAAGTGATGCTGTCCGCAGCGCATCCATAATAGACTTATCCGGAATAAAATAAGGTGTCTGGAGGTAAATAGAGTCACGGGCATGATGGATCATTTTCAAGTAGCCGTTCTTAATGTCTTCATATATTTCCAAAGGACCGCTAGCGACAATCTGCATTGCAATCCCTTCTTTATGGTCAACTCTCGGAAAATAACTTTCTGCATATCCCATTGGATCTTTTTTAGTCGCCTGATTCCAATCGATGAAGAAGCGGTTTTGGAGCGAATGGACCGCTTCTCCTGTTATCCGAAGATGCGTATCACGCCAATAGCCGAATTCCTTTTTTTCTCCCACATATTCATCACCCACGTTAAACCCGCCAATATAGCCAATCGAACCATCGACAACGACCAGTTTCCGGTGATTTCGGTGGTTCAGCCGTGGATTTATACGGGAAAACATTGCTGGCAGAAAAGCCGCTGTTTTTCCGCCAGCTGCCTCAAACTCATCAAAAAAGCGTTTTGGCAGACTGCTGGATCCCAAATCGTCATACAAAACGTGCACGTTTATGCCTTGCTGCGCTTTCTCAGTGAGCAGCGAAACCAATCGGCGCCCAAGACCATCATTATTCAGGATAAAATACTGCAGGTGCACATGGTCTTTTGCGTTTCGTATGTCTTCAAACAAAGCATCAAACTTTCTTGTCCCATCGTTGAAGATTTTTATGTCAGTAGCTGTCGACAGTGGTGCATCGGTTCTTGCCACATTCATTTGAATGAGATCCAGCCAGCCATTCGCAACCTTGGAGATTGGCTGAAAGCTGCGGATTTTCATGCCATTTAATTGCAGAGCCATATTGTCCTGGAAATCCTTATTTTCATAAGCAATTGGCCGATTCAACCGTTTTTGCCTTAAGGACTTTCCAAATAATAAGTACAGGATAAAGCCAACAATCGGGACAAAAAACAGGATTAAGATCCAAGCCCATGCTGAAGATGCCGTTTTGCGTTCAAAAAACAAAATGAAAAACGCCAATACTAGGTTTAAAATTATAAAAATGTTGCTCAATATGCTTAACCAATCGAATAAAATCTTAACTCCTCCTTGAACTCTTTCTTATCTGCATTTATAGACTAGAGCTTCGTTCATTCTAAACCCCAAGAAGAAGTGAATACAAGGAATGCTCCAACCGGTCGAAGAATAAGGTGTCCAGCCCATATCGTACTTTGTTTAGCTTTTATGGATTTCCGCTACGCTGGGGAGTTTTTCAGCTTAAAGTAATAAAATACTTGGAGCGGCGGCAATAAAAGCAGTGGCAATAAATAAATATCCATTTCCATAAAGATAAGCGCCATAAAAATGGGAAAGAATACTATGTAACTGATTAATATTACATTATGCGATTTTTTCACCAAACCATAAGCCAATAATAAGAGCGAAGGAATAATGAGAAAATACGGCAAATAGCCGGCTAATAAAGGGCTGGATTCATTTAATAGGTTCATAAGCTTTTCTCCTTTCATTCTATTTAGTAAAGATAGCAGAAGAATTTACTGCTTCTATATTCACCATACTTTTTACCTGCATAAACTTTACTACCCTTTCATTAATTTAAGAAACCAAATAATCTAATCACAGTTGAAGAAACTAAGTTCAAAAATCTCTGATCGTTTCTCAAATATCCTTAAAATGAGTTATAGTCAGTTTTGGCAAATGCGCAGGCTTGCACATTTGCCTTTCTTTGTGGGTCATTCAAATCAAAACCCAAGAATCTTGCATTAAACCAATTCAATACTTTTCGGTCAGCCCCATACTTCCACTTTTTAAACTACTCCACTGCACTAGCCATGATTTTTTCAAGCAACTCATCCAAAGTGCGGTAACATTTTTGAACTTCCGGCAAGTGGTAAAAAGTGCTGGTTTCTTCTGGATTGTTAATCGCACCATCTTGTGAATAGAGAAAAATCTTTTTCCCCAATCCTAACGCAATGCCGAATTCGATGTGAGTGCCATTTCCTCCCGGCAATAAAATCACAACAAAATCCGACTCCTTCACGGCATTCTTTTCGTGTTGGCCAATGATCATCAAATCATCCAATGTCAATTTCTGATTTTCTCCTGAACCGGTATTTTGTGTCCAATCATATGTATGGAGATATCCTTTAGCGGTTAATTGTCTGGTAACATACACAACCGCTTCAATATTCCTAAAACTTGAAGCCACATAAAACTTTTTCACACTTTCACAACCTTTCCGAATAACCATTACCTGGGGACGGCTCTTCTTCCTGCACATGCTGTAACACTTTCTTCTTTTTCCATTGCCAGCTTCCTGGCTGCCAATAAAAATTTTTTTGGCGATCGCTACGCAGCAAATATCATTTGTGTGCAGGGCAAACCGCTATCTTTTTTCACTTTAACACATACAGCTGTTTTGAAAAATTTTTAATATATAGTAAGAAACGGCTTAGTATGATTCTGTTCTTAGTTTTAATATTCAAAAGTGGCATTATGCACTTTTCTCTCTAATGCCCCTTCTGCCTTTTTTTTATTGCACTTTTTACATCTTCCTATATATCATTTGAAGGCCGGTTGACATGTTTTGACGGCCCATACAAAGGTCAGTTTGCTACTTCAAAACATACTAGCAAACTTCCTTTAAATATCATGAAACCTTTCTTCAGATATTGGAATAAAGCTAAAAAAGTAAATTACATGTATTAGAAATAAATGCAGTTACATAAAATATGGGTTTTGGTAGTAAATTAGTTCTAAATTATATAATAAAAAGTAAATATATAGGTTTATTTAAAGTATTTCGTGTTTTAGGCTCTTTTTACTATTTTTTACTATAGTATAAAGGTACAGTAAACTTTTTGGTCATTTTTTATTATTTTTGGTATTTATTTTTGAATTTAGTTTAAAGCTACTTATTAAAAAATAAAGGGGTGAATTAAAACATGTTCAACTTAAAAGGAATACCGGCTCTCTATGTATCTGAAACAATCAAGTCAAATAAATATGTGGGAAAAGCCATTGAGTAATGCTGTGAAATATTGAGAGAGTTCGGATATCACATAAGTATGATCTTGCTTTAGTTTTTTCCTGGAAAGGAATGTATATTGTCGGAATTTATATTGACTGTTTTTACACAGCTGTAAATAATATCGGTCAATTTGATAAACACCACTCTGTACTAAGATGCACTTTCTTGAAAAAGTGACTAAAAAATCATCAATGTCGATTAGGAAAAAGAATTTTCTTACACAAAAACTTCTTGTGGGAGCATTTTAAATTTAGTAAACGTGTAGAAGTATCAGTTTCATCATTACTAAGCAGAATATGAACTGGAGTCGCCGTTTAACGCTTGGAGGGGAAATATTGAATTATAAAGAATTAGATCATCCAGGTTTGATGGACAGTCGTGACGAATTTTTGATTGCTATTGACAGCAATGGAGTCATGTTGCATGTGAATGAAGCATGGATAAACTTTTGCATGACACAAAACGAAAAACATTTGTCGTGGCTACCCGGAGGAAATCTCTTTGACCACTTAAATAAACGCGGCAAAGACGACGAGATTGAGTTGCTTCAACAAGTGTTAAATAATCAGGTGAAAGAACAGAAAATTATGTATCCCTTCAAGATGAAGGACGGTAAAATCCAATGGCTGCAAGGCAAAGTGCGAAAGTTGCTGACTTCTTCAAACCTTCCTAATAGCGCACTGCTGTCCTTTAAGCTAGTCAGCCTCGAATCTTCTCAACTGATTACGGCTGAGCTTGTACTGGAAAGTATGACGGAAGGGTTTATTTTGTTGGACAGCAATATGCAAATCGTCTATCTTAATAAAATCGCAGAAAAATATCTACGCAACAGCCGAGAAAATGTCATGCTTGGAAAACAAAAAAACTGGTTTTCAGACACAGCCAATGCAAGCTTTTACAGCAATTGTAAAAAAGCTTCAACAAATCAAATGGTTCAGGAATTCATTGACTACTTCGAGCCATTGGATACATGGTTTCAAATTAAAGTGTGCCCACTCACAAACGGAAGCTTGAGTGTTTATTTTCATGATGTCAGTGATCAAAAGATAAAAGAGGTTCAGATAGCAGAATCTACTTACTATGATTATGTCACGGGTCTGCCTAACCGAAGATCATTGATGCTGACTGCCGGCTCATTGATCAGCAGAAAGAAAAAGTTCTCAGTTTTTCACATTTCCATTGATAAATCCAACTATATTCATGCCTTTGATCATTACAATACGAGTGAAGCACTCATGAAAATTTATGCGGATAAACTAAAAGGATTTTCCAGTGAAACTTGTCATGTTGGCAGAATGGAAGGCAATGAATTCATTGTGTTGCGTGAGCCTGTTCAAAAAGAAAGTTTGACAGATGTCGCGAAACAGATGGATGAAGTTTTTTGTCAACCGATCTCTTTAACCAGCTCCCAAAAGATGAATGTCAGCATCAGTATTGGAATCACCTGCTTTCCTTATGATGCCAGCACCATGAATGATTTATTTTCCTGTGCAGAAATTGCCATGCATGAAACAAAAATCAGTCCTGGTTCTTTTTATTCTTTCTACCGCCCATGGATGAAAGTATCCTATAATCGCAAATTGATTATTGAAAGGGATTTGTCACGCAACTTTAAGGAACTTGGTTATTATTACACTCTGCAGCCGCAAATAGACGGCAGTTCCGGCCAAGTAGTCGGAGCAGAAGTTTTATCCCGGTGGCTTCATCCGGAAATCGGAGAAATTTCACCCGTAGAGTTTATCCAAATTGCAGAGGCTTCCGGTCAAATAAATGCGCTAACATTGCATTTGCTTGACGAAGTCTTTATCCAGATCAAGGACTGGCAGAAAAAATTTGACTGGAAGCAGCGTATTGCGATCAATATGACCTCTTCCCTTCTCAGCGACCCTGTTTTTTTTGATAATTTCTTTGAACTTATGGAGAGACGAAAAATAAATCCCAATCTGCTTGAAATTGAAATTACTGAACAAGTAGAACTAATATACTCTCCACAAACTTTGGAAACCCTGCTGCTCTGTAAATCCAAAGGCATCTCCATTTCTGTTGACGATTTCGGCACAGGATTTTCCATGATTTCTTACTTAACAAATTTTCCAATCAATAAAATAAAAATTGACCGATCTTTTGTTAAGAAAATTGGACAGGATCGAAAATCAGAAGCCGTATTAAAGTCCTTAATTTATCTGGCTAAAAGCATTGAATGTGATCTTATAGCTGAAGGTGTTGAGCGTATAGAGGAAGTTGAATTTCTCAGGGAAAATGGCTGTGATGTTTTTCAAGGATACCTGTATGATAAGCCGATGAAACCGACTGATTTCGAGTCCAAGTATTTACAATTTGACTCAAAAAACTCAGTTAACACGAAACGGCTAAAAAGTTTACCTTATAGCTGAATACCCCAACAGTGGGATAAGGATTCAATGGAGAAAGGAAATCCACAGATGGAAAAAACTAACGAACTTCCCTTTGATAAGGCTTTTATGGCGGCCATAAAAGATATGGTATTTATCGTCAAAATTGAAAGCAATTCAATCCTCACATATGCGTTCTTAAACCAAGCCGTATTTGAACGAACCAATTTAACAGAGACTGCTATTGGGAAAACGTTTCAAGAAGTCCATGAAGGCAATTTAGCTGATGTCCTAACAATGAACTACGGACAAGTACTGTCTATCAAAGAAGCGGTTACTTATGTCGATTCATATATTTCACCGGCAGGCAATTCCTATTATTCGGAATCCACCTTAACTCCATTGTTCAATGAAGATGGAAATTGTTCGTACATCATTGGGGTGGTCAAAGACACTACTGCTGAGAGGCTTGCAAAAATGGAAAGCCAGGAAGCCTGGAAACGGATAAAGGAAAGCCGTTCCCGCTATCGCTCACTTTATGACAACAATGCGAATGCCATTCTCTCGCTAGACTTGACCGGACGAATCCAGACAGGGAACTCAGCGGTTGAGCAGTTAACAGGCTTCTCACCATCTGAAATTACAGGTGTTGAATTCAGTAAATTTATCTACGGAAAAGATTCCAAATTGCTCGATATTCATTATAAGCAGACATTAATTGGAGTCATACAAGATCTTCGTACAAAGTTCCGTGACAAATCCGGGCATTTGATCGGTGTCTCCATTCAATTTGCGCCGATTGAAGAGGAAAGCGAAATTGTTGGGATCTATGCGGTGCTGCGGGACATGAGGGAAATCGACCGCCTAATCAATCAATATGCCGAAAGCGAAAACCGCTTCCGGATTATTGCGGAAAATGCACATGATGTCATCGTGTTGATGAATTACAAGGGCGAAATTTTGTATGTCTCCCCTTCTATTGAACGGGTGTACGGGTTTATTCCGGAAGAATATATGGAAAAACCGCCTTTTCATAACGTCCATCCGGAAGATATATCGCTCGTGAAAAACATCTACAAGCAAGCTGTTAAAGAAGCAAAAAACTATGTGATTGAAATCCGGATAAAGCACAAAACCACTGGCTGGCATTGGTCTGAATTGCAAGGAACCCCGATTTTCAATGAACAAGACCAGTTTATTCATATGCTGACCATCACACGTGACATTACGCTGCAAAAAGAACACGAAGCCAAACTTCATTACTACGCATACCACGATTCGTTGACAGGATTGCCGAATCGGCGGTTTTTCAAACAACGATTGGCTGAAGAAATCGCTTCCCGTCAGGATAACAATGAAGTTTTGGCGGTAATTTTGCTGGATATCGACCATTTCAAGAGAATCAATGACCAATTGGGCCATGAAGTGGGCGATGCGGTCATCGAGGAATTTGGCCGGCGCATCAGCCATCCTTTAGAAGAGCGCGATCTGGCGGCTCGCCTCGGCGGAGATGAATTCGTGCTGCTTTTGCCAAGTGTAACCACGCGCGAAGGGGCGGAACAAATCGCACAAAAAATTCAAATGGCCATGAAAGCTCCGTGGACAATCAACAATGGCCCACCGCAAGTTACTGCCAGCATGGGAATTACACTGATACCCCTTCCTGAGGCGACCGTCTCATCTGTTTTGAAAAGTGCAGATCTTGCCATGTATGAAGCAAAAGAAGCTGGAAGAGGAACCTATCGCTTACTGAGCCTGTAATTTATTGGCCGCTCACAAGACTGCAAAACAAACGTTAAATTTACTACATGATAAAAAGGAGTTTTACGATGCACCCCCCGCATACTGAAGGTATCTTTCCCGTGGTATTGGCAGATACAAACCGCCTTTTGGGCGAAGGTTTAAAGTTGATTTTAAACGATTTAGGGAATGAGTTTTCAATTATTGATCAACAAAGCGGCCTGTTCAACCTGCGTGCTTCTTTGGAGGATTATAGTTCAAAAATCATATTAGCAGAATTATTTAGTGGGGATTCACTAGGAATTACTGAGCTGCAAAATTTTATTTCGGAATATCCGAAAGCAAAAGTAGTAGTTTATTCGGTATCAAAGGAAAAAGAACATGTTCTCGAAACTCTAAAGTACGGTGCTGTAGGTTACCTTTCAAAAGGAGCCGAAATTAGCACGGTAATCGAAGCCTTGCGCACCGTTTCACGAGGCTACTACTATATAGATCCTTGGCTTGCTCAGTTTTTAGTAAAAGAAATTCAACAGTTGCACGGAAAGATAAATGACAAGGAACATTTTTCGATTCAGATTGCAGATCCATGTCCCGAGCTCCTTACTAAAAGAGAAATGGAAATTATTCGCTTATTAACTGAGGGGCAAAGCAATAAATCTATAGGTGAAGTTCTTCACATCAGTGAAAAAACCGTTAAAAATCATGTATCCAAAATGCTGGCTAAACTAAAATTGGTAGATCGGACTCAAATTGTTTTAAAAGCCATCAAAAGTGGCTGGGTAGCATTGTAAAAACTAACGGGCAATCAATCCTCAAAGTCGGATTGATTGCCCGTTTTTCATTTAGACTGCGCATTATGCCCAGTGGTTCAAGCTAATTAGCATTTTACACAGCAGCTGATTAATCAGATTCGGAAGTCGGCAGAATTTGTTTCTAAACTACCACTGGTAGCTTTAAAAAATGAAGTTATTTGCCACATTCTCTTATCCAATATGACTTTAGGAGGCAATGGCAGTTTTGTGAAATTCTTGGCACCCGCTCCAGGTTTTCCAGCAACTGAGCATTAAAATAGAGAACTCAGCAACCGAATGTTACGTTGGAATATTTATAAAAGCGTAATATTACGAACACTTCAACCATAATTTAAAATACACAAAAAAAGTCCGCAAATGTAATTAAACATTTTACGGACGTTCACTTCATACCAAACTGTAAAAAAGTGATAACTAGTTTTTCTTTTCATTCATCTCTGCCACTGCTGCATCGTATTTATCAAAATCAAACTCGACGCTTCCCGGCTTGTAAAAAAAGAGAATAGACTCTTTTTCTCCCTGTGACAGTAAAAACGTCACGACAGCTTTCGGGCTTTTCATATCGATTCCCGCATGGTTGGCATCGGATAGCTTCGCTAAAATATTTTCAGGTGTCTTGCTCACTCTATACTCCCTTTCCTGCTTGCGGTAAATTCCGAATGTCCAAAATGGTCGGCAAACTCTCGAAGTCCGGTCTTTGTGTCATTTCCATCAGCAATCGTGCTGTTTCTTCCGGACTGCTGAGCAAGCCGCTTTTCTTGTAATCCAAGAACTTTTCAATCAAAGGAAAATCTGCTGCTTCGCTTTTGCGAATTTTTTCCTGCATCCCCGTATCAATAATGCCTGGTGCTACAGAGACCACTTTGACACTCTTGTTTTCCGCATCCAGGCAAGAGCTGTAATGATCAAGACCCGCTTTTCCGGCACAATAAGCACTCCAGCCTTCATATACTTTGCGGCCCGCTCCAGATGAAATATTGACAATTTTTTTATCTGCCGGACTGTTTTCCAGCTGACTGATAAACGCACCGCACAGCAGCATCGGCGCCGTCAAGTTGAGGACAATGCTTTGGCTCACTTGTGCTGCATTATTCGCATGGGCAGGTCCGATTGGTTCGATGGTTCCAGCGTTATTAACTAAAACAATGGTTTTGATTTTTTTAGTGATTAGCTCCAACGCTTGAGCAATCATGTCTTCAATCTCTTCAAGGCGAGTCAGATCGAAAGGCAGAAAGTGCTCACCTGGCCAATTTTCCGGCTGGGTGCGTGCAATTCCAATGACTATGTGCCCCGCGTCAATGAGTTGGCGGCTCCATTCAAGACCAATTCCTTTGGATGCTCCGGTGATGATGTACGCTTCTTTTTCCATCATGCCTCACTGCTTTTTTGGTACATGATTTCTCCTGCCACCACTGTCATAACCGCCTGAGCTTCCAAAATCTGTTCTTCATTTCCATCGAACAAATCCCGGTCAAAAACGGTGAAATCGGCGTCAAATCCTTCGCGAATCACACCGCGTACAGCTTCTTTGCAAATAGCCGCTGCACTGCCACTTGTATACAACTGAATGGCTTCAAAGCGAGACAACTTTTCTTCCGGCTGATAGCCTTCATGCGTGTCATAAGGCTTTCTGCGAGTAACGGCAGCGTAAATGCCAAGGCATGGATCCACTTCTTCAATCGGTGCATCTGACCCGCCGGCGCAAATCAGACCATGATTCAACAACTTTTTCCAAGTATACGCCCACTCCAAACGGCTTTCTCCGAGACGTTCCACAACCCACGGGAAGTCAGAAGTTACGAAGCTCGGCTGAAGATCTAGCGCCACATCGATTTGTTGCATCCGCTCTACCAAATCTTCACGGACCACCATTGCATGTATCAAACGGTCACGCTTACCTGCAGGCACCGGATGCGCTTCAATGGCATCCAATGCCATTTCCAATCCAAGATCGCCGATAACATGAATCGCTACTGCCTCACCGTGCTTCCGGGCAATTGAAACGAGGCGTTTAAACTCCTCGTCCGATTGAATGGCAACCCCGATTGTTGAAGGGTCATCATTGTAAGGCTTGCTCAGCAATGCCGTACGTCCGCCAATCGAACCATCCGCGAAAATTTTCATCGGGCCTGGATCGACAAATGGTTCTGCGTACGAGGCGTTTTCCATCATTTCCTCAAATGCACTATGGGCTCTGAGCAAATGTGCACGGAACTTCACCTGTTTGCCAATGACATTTTTGAAAGCCTGCAATGGACGTGAATAATGGCCGTAGTATCCCATGTCCTCAGTATGTGCACCGGTCAAACCGAGCGACAGCAAATCTTCGACAGATTTATGCAGAGCGCGCGTCAAGTACTCAACACTCACTTCCGGAACCTGGTTCGCAACCAGATCCTGGGCTGCATCCAATAAGTAGCCGGTCGGTTCTCCGTCAGCATCACGGACAATCACGCCGCCTTCAGGATCCGGGCTGTCTTTGGTAATGCCCGCAAGCGACAAGGCGCTTGAATTGGCTAAAACTGCATGGCGGCAAACCCGTTTCAGCATCATTGGTGAGCGGCTGATTTCATCGAGTTCGTTGCGATGGAAGATTTTACGGTCGGCAAAGTTGTTTTCATTCCAGCCTTCCCCAATAAACCATTCGTCTTTGTTAAGTTCCTTCGTTGACTCGACCAATTGCTCGCGCATTTCCTCCGAGCTTGCGATTTTTGACAAATCGACGCGCATCAATTTCTCTCCATGGCCGATCATGTGCATATGGCTATCGACAAATCCAGGGTACATGCTCTTTCCCTGCAAATCAATTTCCGTATCCGCTTGTTCTTTTAACTCTTCGTATGTTCCAACTTTCTCTATGTGATCATCAGACACCAGTACCGCTTCCGCGACAGCGCCTTCTGCTTCCATTGTATAAATTGTTCCCCCATGCCATAACATTTTCATCAAACCACTCCTTTTCTCTCTTCCCATCATAAGTTTAATTGCCTCCGCATTCAATACGTTAGAATTGAAATTTTCATCGATTCGCTCACAAGGTAAAAAGACTTGCATATATGTTATACTGTTTCTACTTATAGAAAGCAGAGGTGAACCCTCCTAGTCGGAGGGACGTATTGGACAGTATACCCATTCTCAATTTGTTATTGGTCGCTCTTTTAATCGGGCTGACCGCTTTATTTGTTGGATCAGAGTTTTCGATTATCCGTGTCAGAAAGTCCCGAATTGATCAGCTTGTATCAGAAGGCAATAAAAATGCCATTTTGACACAGAAAATCATCGGCAATCTGGATTATTATTTGTCTGCCTGCCAATTGGGAATTACCGTTACAGCACTTGGCCTTGGTTGGCTGGGCGAATCAACTGTCGGCCAAATTCTGCACCCGGTTTTTGAAAACTTTGGCGTCGAAGAACCGACTGCGTCGATCTTCTCCTTTATCATTGCATTTACTATCATTACTTTCCTGCATGTCGTCATCGGTGAACTGGCACCTAAAACGCTGGCGATACAATATGCGGAAAAAATGGCTTTTATCTTTGTCCGTCCGCTTTATGTGTTCGGAATCATTTTGGCACCGTTCATCTGGCTTTTGAATGGATCTGCCCGTCTGCTGCTCCGTGCTTTCGGCATTGAGCCAGCGGTGCATGAACAGGCCCATTCGGAAGAAGAGCTGAAAATCATCATGACGCAAAGCTATCAAAGCGGTGAAATCAATCAAACGGAACTATCGTACATGCAGAACATTTTTTCTTTCGACGAACGCATGGCAAAAGACATCATGCTGCCCCGGACACAAATGGAGACCATTTCACTTGAGATGAGCCATGACGACTTGATGGAAATTGTACGTGACCATCAGTACACCCGTTACCCGGTCACTGAACAAGGTGACAAGGACGATATTCTCGGTTTTGTCAACGTCAAGGAAATGCTGACCAATTACACTTACAAACAGGATTTGAACGACAGCATCGTCGTCCACGATATTCCTTTTGTCCATGATATGGCACCCATACAAGATGTGCTGCTGAAAATGCAGAAAGAACATGTCCATATGGCAATTGTTGTTGATGAATATGGCGGAACTGCCGGAGTCATCACAATGGAAGATATTTTGGAAGAAATTGTCGGGGAAATCCGCGATGAGTTTGACGAAGATGAACGCGATGAAATCAAGGCAGTCGATATCAATAATTATTTATTGAATGGGCGTGTGCTGCTTTCAGATCTGGAAGATCGTTTTGCCATCGAGTTTGATGACAGTGAAGACGTCGATACCATCGGCGGCTGGATCCAATTGCAAAACACCGATATTAATGAAGGCCAATCGGTTGAATTGTCGAATCACTCGATCACTGTACGCGAAATGGAAAATCATCAGATTATCCGTGTGTTGTTGACGCGCAATACAGAGCTAGCTGAATAACCAAAACTCCCCGCCAGCATACTGCTGGCGGGGAGTTTTTTCATTCTTTTTCCAATAATGATTTTTCGTATTCGAACTTCTTCATGAGCATTTCTCCTGAATAGCCTTCTTCGATCAATTTCGCCAAAATCTTTCTGGTTTCATCGTCTGCCGCTTCCGGATGTTCGCCTCGGTCAAATTCGACGACATTTTCAGCATCGGTAATCCAATCCGAGAAACTGCCCATATAAAGCCTAAGCTGATCATAGCCTTTTTCAGCGAGAATAGCATACAAAGCTGCAGCCGTAACACCGCTTCCGCAATAGACAACGGCCGGTTCATGCTTCTGGACGACATGGCTAGTGTCTTCTTCCGTCTGGAATTCGCCACTAGAGACAAATTGTGCCCAGTCCAAATTTCGTGCTCCGGGAATCCGTCCGGCAACCGGGTCAATCGGCTCTTCCAGTCCTGCGTAACGCGCTGCAGAACGTGCATCAACCAGCACCCCCAACTCATCACCGCCGATGACAGCTTTCACATAGTCCTGATCCGCAAAAATTTCTTCGTTAAAATCAGGTTCGATTTGGCTTGGCTGATGGCTCGGCATAACCGTAGATACAGCAATGCCTTGTTGCTTCAGCTCGCCAAAGCCTTTTTGGCTGATATGGACATTTTTAAATCCTGCGTATTTCAGCAGCCACCAAGCACGCGCCGCATAAGGCGAACCGCCTTGATCATAAATAATGATGGAGTCCTCTGGATTGAAGCCGTTCGATTGAAGCAAACGGGTCAGCTGCTGATTGGACGGCATAGGATGCCGCCCTTGAACTGCAGACATGTCCGACATGTCTTTTTCAAGATCCCAAAATACAGCTCCTGCTACATGCTCTTGCTCATACAAACTTCTGCCTGCTGACGGATCCTTTAAATCAAATCGTGCATCAATCCATCTATGGTTTTCGGTATCGGTCGTTTCAATAAAAATTGACATCGTCTACACCCTTCCATCCATTAAGTTTGAATACAACTCTTTCCATTGTGCTAATCTTTCGGATTGCTGGAGCAGCGTACGTTCTGAATCGATCTGATCGACCGCCTGGCGAAGAATATGCTGGCGAAGGCCTTCCGCTTCCTGCTCAATCCAAAACTCCGCCCAGTTGCCCAGTTCTTTTTTCTCTAGTTCCAGATAGCGCAAGGCATCCGGCTCCATCATTGTCTGCAGTGCATCGCGCAGCTTTTCTTTTTCATTTTTCTCGAAAAAACTCTTATTGTTCTTGTAATACGATTTGACTGAGGAATAGTCTGCGTTCACAAACGGCTTAGCAATATCCAGCGAAACAGCTTCCTGAACTTCGTAAGGTGTAAATGAAAAATCTGCATTCTGCTCTTTCAGCTTTGCCGTATCTTCCTTGAAGCGCGATTCCAGTTTCTTTTCAATAAATTGGGCAAGGCGGAAATTGGTAACGCGCAATTCCTGCTGAAAATCAAAGCCGGCCATTTCGTTCATGTCCTGCAAAGCAGTATCCAGTGCCGCTTGTGCCGATTTGTTTGAAAAGACCGATGGATTGAATGCTTCTTTAAAAAAGTCGTTGAAACGATAAAAGACTCGCTGATTGACGTAATACAATAATTCATCCAGTTCCTGCAGCGCTTCACGCTCCAATAGTTTGGCAATTGATGCGCCAAACAAGATGCGCAGCTGCTGTTCCAAATGCTTGAGTTCCTCCAGCCGTTCGTCTTTTCTTAACAAGTTCTTTTCCGTCTGTTCGATCAGGCTGCGGAAGCGGTCCACCGTTTTTTGCTCTTCTTCCGCCAGCGACTGGACAGCCATGCCTTTCAGTTCTTCTTTCAAGAAGTGTTGAAACGCTTCTTCGAATTGCGGCATGCCGGAATGCTCCCGGTCACGCAGCGCCAAAAGACTCGAAACGCCAAACAATCGTGGAAACCTGATGCCGAAGCGCTGCAATTCATCTTTGACATATGTGACGACCGCATCTTTTTCCTGCTCGTCATTGGCCAAGTCGATGGCATTGACGACGAAGAACATCTTATCCATTTCAAACGCATCCTTGACTCGTCCGAGCTGGATCAGGAATTCACGGTCTGCCCGCGCAAACGCATGGTTGTAATAGGTGATGAACAAGATTGCATCCGCGTTGCGGATATACTCGAAAGCAACATTCGTATGACGTGCGTTGATGGAGTCTGCCCCTGGCGTATCGACGAGTGTCACGCCATTGCGCGTCAATTCGCAATCATAATAAAAGTCGATTTCGTCGACAAAGCAACTTTTCTCTTCTTTTGCTACATACAAACCAAAGTCTTCCCGGTTGGTCCGCAAAGTTTCACCTAAGCGGTCCTTAAACTCCGGATACCCTTTATTGAAAGCTAATATGAATGACTTGTGGACTTGCTGCTCTGTCGGAGTATCTTCCGGCAACTTCACTGATTTGGCATAGGCATCTTCCAGTGAAGTCACTTCAATCCCCAGAACATGGAAGGAATTTGTAACGTCTTCTGTCATTTGCGCAAGCGTCTTTAAACGCACATCTGCTGTTTCGTGAGGATGCTTTTCAGAGACTGGCCGGATTCGGTTGATGGTCGCCGTTGTCGGATTCGGCGACACCGGCAAGACCGTTTCCCCCATCAAAGCATTTGAAAACGATGACTTTCCTGCACTGAAAGCACCGAATAAAGCAATGGTGAATTCCTGTCCTTCAAGACGTCCCGCTTTTCGTTTCAAGTAAGCTGCTGTTTCAGCAAACCCTTTAATCGGGTCAATCACTTCGGCAGTACGCTTGGCACGCTCGAGTACCGCGATTTCGTCAAATGCTGCCACTTCCAGCGTTTCAGTATGCTCAGTTTGTTTTTCCTGCTGCTGATCATTTTTTTCAAGCATTGCCGGATTAAACTCTGTCATTTCTTCAATAGACACTTCAAATTCGCCGAGCCACTGTTCCACTTTTTCTTCGGCTGCCGTTTTTTGTTTGGGCAGCATTGCCGAATAGGATTTTTTCACTTTATCTATTTTGATGTCCATTTCTTCAAGGGTCTGGATAGCCAGCACTTTTTTGGAGAGGGTCTGAGCTTTCATGTCTATTTCTGTGCTGGCATCGTCCGTCAGTCCATCAAACTTTTCTTCCTGCACCTTTTTCCAGCCATCTGTTTCGCGGATAAACCATCGCTGCACGGCCGTTGAAATGCTATTGGCAAAATTCAACACGGCATCACCAGTCATCGAAGCACCGGTTGGCGTTTGATCTTTAACAACGGAAAACGGAACATCAAAAATCATGTCATCTATTGCCAAAGACTCGCTATCGGTCAATAGACCGGCATCTTTCAAAGATGCTTTCATCAGTTTTTTCAAATGGCTGGTGATTTGGGAAGACACAGTCGACTCCAGGCGCTCGTCCACTTCCTGCTGCCTTTTCTGACGTTCTTCTTCTGTCTTTTTGCCGCTGAACAGCATGCCAACTTTGAAATTCGGCTGAATCGACTCCAAGTAATTGGTTAAAGCACTGCGCAGTTCGTAAGGCATAATGTTCGAGTTTTCCAGCAAATCTTTGCGGCTTTTTTCGAATTTGGCTTGCCAGTTTTCAAAATCCTGCACAGACATTCTGCGTGACACCAAAGCGTTTTCCTTTTTCAGGTCTTCGCGCATTTCCCATTCCTGTGGATCGAGGACTTCCGAGAAAGCCTGCAATCGCTCTGCTTTTTCATCTTCTAAAAACTGGATGTGTTCATCTTTGAGTTGACTTAAGGCAGAATCTGATGCTTCTCCGACATGGCCTTTCCAGTCCTGCATAGTCGAGGAAACGAGGCCTTTAACCTGCTCAAAATCATTCCCTGGAAAATCGAAATCCTTCAGCGACGTAAAGAAGATGCCTTTCGGAACGACTCCCCATGCCGCAAACGAGTCATGGACGGATTGCTGGAAGTCCGCAAAGCTCATTTCGCTGTTTTGATGCTTGTCGATTTGGTTGACGATCAAGTACAGTTCGGTGTATTTCTGCAATTCTTTTGTAAAATTAAAATTCAATTCAGATTGCACATGGTTATAGTCCATGACGTAAAAGACCATATCCGCCACGTGCAGGGCAGATTCTGTGGACATGCGGTGGGCGTCATCCGTAGAATCGACACCCGGCGTATCCATGACGGTAATCCCATTTGGCAGGACGGAAGCTTGATGGCCGATGTCGATCTGCGTAACGTCCCCGCTTTTGCAAAATTCTTTTACCGCGTTAAAATCGTAAGTTTCCGGAAAATAGACCGGCTTTTCGTTCCGCATATTAACGATGGCGAAGTCGGTGTCCGCTTTTTGGACATTGACAATATTGGCGCTTGTCGGAATCGGGCTTGAAGGCAATAAAGTCTCGCCTGTCAGTGCGTTGATCATAGAAGACTTGCCGGATGAAAAATGGCCGGCAAAACCGATGATGAAATTATTCTTCAGGATTTTCTTTGCAAATAAATGGGCTTTCGCTTCCCGTTCGGTATCTTCGTTATCTTGGAAGATCCGGTAAAGATGAGCCGTTTCAAGTAATTCTTTTTTATGATCAAGAACTGTCATTTAGAAATCTCCTTCTCCGCTTACTGTCCTCTATCATATCATTTTTAGGAGAGAACGAAAAACATCCTTCCCGATTTTGGGAAGGATGCTGTTTTTCTTATGAAAATCCATGGATGGACATGCCGCCATCGACAAAAAGCGTCTGGCCGGTTATGTAACTTGCGGCATCAGATGCTAAAAACACCACTGGAGATGCAACTTCCGGCAATTCTCCGACGCGCTTCATCGGCGTAACGGCCAGTATGGAATCCAGGTATTCCGGATCGCTTAAAATCTTTTCCGTTAGCGGCGTTTTAAAATACCAAGGTCCGATCGCATTGACCCGGATGTTCTTCGGCCCCCATTCCATTGCCATGACCTTGGTCATTTGGATGATGGCAGCTTTTGACGCGGCATAAACCACCCCCGTCTTCAACGCACGGTCGCCTCCGACTGAGCTGATGTTGATGATGGAGCTGCCGCTGTCCATTCTTTTAACTGCTTCCTGAGAAAACATAAAGACGCTTTGTGCGTTGGTATCCATGATTTGATGCCACTCTTCGTCGGTTGCATCCGACAAAGAAGAACGGATGTTCATCCCGGCATTGTTGACCAGAATGTCAATCGATCCAAATTGCTCGACCGTTTTCTCCACAGCAGCCTGTATGTCGCTGCGTCGTGTGATGTCAGCTAGCACATACCCCGTGCGGTCATTGCCAATTTCCTGCTGGGTGTGCAGCAGATCCGATTCGGTCCGCGCCACCAGCATCACATTGGCTCCTGCTTCTGCAAGCGCCATAGCAATCGCTTTGCCAATTCCTTTGCCGGCTCCGGTCACGATTGCCGTCTTGCCTTCCAAACTGAATGATTTCAACATCGTTTATCGCCTCCGTCCTTATTATAATCAAACAGTTTGCTTTTTGTCTTTTAATAATCGTAAGAAAAGCCACCGTGAAAATACACGGTGGCCAGTACTTATTTTTCCAATTGATAGATCTTTGAATATTTCTCTTCCAAGTAGGCAGCCAGATAATCCGGGTTCAAACCTTCTCCGGTAACATCCTGCAAAATATCCAATGGCTTTTTGAAAGCCCCGTGTTGATGAATATTAAGGCTCAACCATTCACGGATCGGCTGAACGTTGCGTTCCGCCAAAAGCTCATCGAAATTCGGCAAGTCATTTATCATAGCGTTCTTAAACTGTGCAGCATACATATAACCTAAGGCATACGAAGGGAAATAGCCAAAGCTTGCGCCTGCCCAGTGAACATCCTGCAGAACGCCTTCCGCATCATTTGAAGGACGAACGCCCAAATATTCTTCGTATTTATCGTTCCACAGCTGCGGCAAGTCGCTTACTTGAAGATCGCCATCAAAAAGGCCTTTTTCAAGCTCGTAGCGCACCATGATGTGCAAAGCATACGACAGTTCATCAGCTTCAATGCGGATCAACGAAGGTTTGGATTCATTGATTGCACGGACGTAGTCCACCAGCTCGACATCGGCAAACTGCTTCGGTGCATATTCTTTCAGCAAGCTGAAGTTTTGCTGCCAAAAATGTTCGTTGCGTCCGATAAAGTTCTCACAAAACAAAGACTGCGATTCATGAATCCCCATGGATGCGCCCGTTTCAATCGGCAAACCTGCCAATGGCTCGCCCAAGTTCTGCTCATACATGGCATGGCCGCCTTCATGAATAGTGCCAAAAACAGCTGTGCGGAAATCGGCTTCGTCGTATTTTGTCGTCACCCGAATGTCCTGGCGATTGATGGATATCATGAATGGGTGAACCGTTTCATCCAGCCGTCCTGCTTCAAAATCATAACCAAGCTGTTCCAGCATCTGGCTGCTGAAATCCTGCTGCGCTTCTTTTGGAAAATGCTCATACAGGAAAGCCGTCTCGGGTTTGTTTGGTGAAGCCGCAATTTTTTGCACAAGCGGCACAATGCGTTCACGCAGTTTGCTAAACACTCCATCGAGAATTTCGGTGGTCATGCCAGGCTCATACTGATCGAGCAAGGTATTATAAGGGCTGCCATTTTTCTCGCCCCAGTAGCCGATCATCTTTTTCGTCGTGCTGACCAGCTCTTCCAAATAAGGAAGAAACAAAGAAAAATCAGAAGCTTCTTTGGCGTTTTCCCAGATGGATTCTGCTTTGGATTGCAGTATGATGAACTTTTTATATTCTTCCGGAGGAATTTTCTTGCTTAAATCATATTCCTTGCGTGCTTCTTCTACAGAGCGGCGAATATACGGATCCAGTCCTGCCTGTACTGCTTCCAGAGAAGTCAGCAATTCGCCGAACTTGTCGGACGTCGATAAATTGAATACTTCCTCAGACAAGGTACCAATAGTCTCAGAGCGCAATTCCACCCCTTTTTTCGGTGCACCTGTTCGCAAATCCCAGTACAATAACGAAATTGCTTCATTATAGCCTTTGATCTTGCTGAAATGTTCGGTAAACTGCTTTTCGAGTGACACAAAAATCCCTCCAATGGTTGATGAGACTATTGTATCACAGGCAAACCTGTCTCTTAAAAGTTTTCAGCAGGAACTGGCAGAATTGTTTCCCATAGATGTTCGACACGCAATTCGTCTTCATTGAGCAACAGATGGATTTCGCCGTAATCATTTGATGTGCGGATCAAGCGGCCAATGCCCTGCTGAATGCGCAGCTGCATAAATGGCAAATCGATTTCTTCCAGAGGATTGTTGCTGAACTTGCGTTTAGCATCAAAAACAGGATCTTTCGGTGGAAATGGCAAATCGACGATGATAACTTTCGTCAATGCTTCACCCGGCAAATCCAATCCTTCCCATAGATGGTAGGAGCACAAAATCTGGAACTTGCCTTCCTGGAATTCTTTTACCACTGTCGACAGCTCGCGGTCCCCTTCGAATTCAATGGTGTATTGATGATCCAATGGAAGTGATTTTTTGAAATTGTCCATTTCCATTTTCGAAGTGAACAGGACGAGCGACTGGTCGCCTGTGCTGAACAAATCATAAACCCGTTCAAACTTCTGGGTTTGCTCCAAGGGATGCTTAAAGATTTTCATGACATCCTCATAGTCAAATGGTGACGGTACAGAAAACGACTGGTATTTATCGATGCCGAGGCTGTCTGACAGGTACGTAAAATCTTTTTGAATGGAAAGAGTAGCTGAAGAAAAAATGATAGGAATCTTTCCGTCAAACAACTTTTCATCCAATATATCGGTAACAAGGCGCGGCATGATGACCAGCGTCTCGATTTCATCTTTTATTTCCAACCACGTGACAGCGTCGCCTTCTTCTACGAACAAACGCATGGAGAATGTGTATTGTTCAAAATACTCTTCAGCCAGCCGCAGTTCATATTCCGGAATAGTGAACAGCTCGCCTTCAAAGACGAATTCTTCCATCATCAAATCGATGTGGCGAATCAGCAATTTGCCGACATGAACTAATTCCGGATCCTTGGTGATGGCTTTGCGGTCCTCAGCGCTTTTGACTGTGTGGATCCGCAGCAGACGGAAAAATTCGTTGTGAAGATCGATCGTCTGCTCGATCATGTTCAAAGTTTTTTCGCGCATGCCATCGGACAAAATGCTTTCCGTGACGTCCTGCAGCGTGCTTTCTTGCACTTCATAGGTCAAGGCTCGCTGTGCTGCGAATTCCAGCAAATGGCCTTCATCAAGCACAATTTGAGAGAACTCAGGAAGCAGCGGTGTCTGGCCTTCGCGCTTGCGTGTTTCTTTTGTCCAAATGTGCTCCATTAGGAAATCATGTGAACAAATAACCAAATCTGTTGCTTGGCGATAATGGTTGCGGTGGATGGTCTGTCCGCATTTATTGCGCAGTTCGCAGGCATTGCAGTTTTGAATGGGGTGGTAATTGACTTGCTGCCACTCTTCATCCGTTACTTCCGGGTAGCTTGAGCGTTCGCCGTATGGATACGTGTTTTGCATTGAGTAAGTTTTGTTGACGAATTCCGGAAGACTAAATTCAATGTCATCCAGAAAATCAGCATCACTGCGCTTTTTAGCCCCTTCCAGGCGCTGAAGGCACAAATACTGATCGCGTGACTTCGCTAAACGGACATCCAGATTCAAATCGAATAAATCATTCAGCCGGTCGACGTCCCCGCCTTTTTTGACCAATTGCTCAATCAAGGTTTCGTCCGCACATGAAATAAGGGCCGGCTTGCCGGTATAGCGAGCATACGCAATCGCTGGCAGCAAATAAGCCATCGTTTTCCCCGTGCCAACGCCTGCTTCAGCAAACAGCACTGCTTTTTCTTTTAATGCCTGCTCGATTTGGAAAGACATGAAAATTTGTTCGTCGCGCAGGTCATAGCCTTTTTCAGGCAATTCATCGTAAAATACATCGCCGATCCAGTCATTGAGTGATTCAAAGAAAGTTTTGTCCTTTGTTAAAGGAAATGGTAGTGGCTGTCTCATAAACTCTCCTCACAGAGAAACGGAAGAGCCATTGCCCTCCCGTTTCGTCTCATTTATTTTTTGAACGTTCTCCCCAGAATTGAAAAAGATCCGTGCGGATAAATCCGTTGAATAATTTGCGTTTTTTCGTGGCCGGCTGGCCGTATAGGGTTTCAAAACGCCCCATCGATGACAACATGTAGATGGACCATGTCGGATGCTTCGCAAATACGCGTCCCATGTCCGCAATCATTTCTTCAATAATTTCAATTTCACCAAGACGTTCCCCATAAGGCGGGTTTCCAACGACAACGCCGTTTTCTTCTGTGGTGGTGAAATCCTTCACTTGGCGCTGCTCGAATTGAATCAAGTCGGCAAAGCCGGCTTCCCGGGCATTTTCTTCCGCAATTGTCAGCATGCGGTGGTCGATGTCTGTGCCAAGAATATTTAGGGGCTGATCATAATTTGCCAGCTCTTCCGCTTCTTCACGGACTTCATCCCAAATTTTCTGGCCAATCCATGGCCATTCTTCGCTGTCGAAATCGCGGTTGTAGCCAGGCGCCAAGTTTTGGCCAATCATCGCCGCTTCAATGGCGATCGTACCAGAACCGCAGAACGGATCCACGAATGGACGGTCAGGCGTCCATCTCGATAATTTCACCAAAGCCGCAGCCAAAGTTTCTTTCAAAGGTGCTTCCCCTTGGTCCAAACGGTAGCCGCGTTTGTGCAGCCCTGCTCCGCTTGTATCGATGGACAATTGCACTTTGTCTTTTAGGATCGACACTTCGATTTTAAAGCGCGGTCCCGTTTCATCCAAAAAGGAATTGCGGTGATATGCTTTTTTCAAGCGTTCGACAATCGCTTTTTTAACGATTGACTGGCAGTTTGGCACACTGTGCAAGGTCGATTTAACCGATTTCCCTTGTACCGGAAATTCAGCATCCACCGGCAGGAATTTTTCCCATTCGATTTCTTTTGTGCGTTCGAACAATTCATCAAACGTGTAAGCATTGAATTCACCGGCAATGATCTTGACGCGGTCAGCTGTCCGCAGCCATAAGTTCGTTTTGGCGATATCACGTTCATTTCCTTCAAAAAACACTTTGCCGTTTTCTGTTTGGGTTTCATACCCCAGTTCTTTTACTTCATTGGCTACAATGGACTCCAGGCCCATCGCGGCAGTTGCGAGCAATTTAAATGTTGTCATAACGACTCCCTCTCCAGTTGTTCACTATTTCAGATTTCGGTGTTTGTTTTATTGGTGGTCAATTGACCTACCTATATATTTTCAGTGTATAGGTTAATCTCTTTTTAATATTAACTCCTTTTCTGCTGTTGATATTCCGCAAACCAACTCCGCTTTCCTGCGGGCTTGCGCCGAACTAACTCGAACTTGCTGTCCGAGTGGATTTCGGCACTTCGCTATACCGCGGGAGTCTCCGTTGGTGTGCTCCATATCTTTTTAAATCAGAAAAATAAGGAAGAAAATTTTATAAATCTTGTAGGTTATTCCGCAAAACATTTAAGTTTGTATTCTCTGGATATCTCTTAGAAGAAAGAGTGGAAGGCGGCGAAGGGCAAACATGTGCTCCTGCATCGCTGCGCTAGCTTCGTCGCAAAGACATTGGTCTCGCTAGCTTCGCCCAATATCTTTCCTGCTGGAGCAGTGAAGCGACGAGGAGGCTCAACGCTTCGCCCGCGGAAAGCGTCCGCCTGAAACGATTTCTTCAAAATCTATACTTTTTAACATTTCGACTCATAATATGAAGAAAAGCTCCCCCGACAGGAGAGCCTTTGATAAGCATTTTAAGACCATGTGAAATTCTATAAGCCATGTTTTGTTTCCACGTACTCAAGCGGTTTGCACCTCGTACTAGTGGACAGCAACCATCTATCTGCAAGCTTGCGCTTGCCTCTTCATCGGTTCATTTCCTTCAGAAAAGTGCCCCTACCATAATTTGGGTTTCTCGCTCACGGGGTTTACCTCGTTCCACCTGCATAATTTCTTATACAGCTCCGTCACTGTGGCACCTTCAGGGTATTTAGGCCATATCCGAAGACTTAGGCGTTCTACCCGCCGTCAGCTATTGCTAGCTGCCCCAACTTATTGTTTCACTGGGCGCGAACACTACGGTCATCTCAGAACCGTGCGAGCATGGACTTTCCTCTCCAGCATAAATGCCAGAGCGATTGCCAGAATTTCAAATGGCTTTACTAGTATACGTTATTTGGCACAATAAAACAATTGTTTTAGTTATTGTCCAACTTGTTGCCGAATACATGGTTTTCAAGATGGGACAAGCGGCGCAGAATATCGAAGTTTGTTGTTCCGGGTGCCGGTGTCGCCTGTTTTCTTGGCGTGTCTTCCAGTTCCATGCGCAAGCGTTTATTTTCGTTTTCCAGCTGTTCAATTCGCTTCGCGAAAGCTTCATAATCCTGAATGACTTCGTCCAGGAAATGATCCACTTCATCCTGATTGTAACCGCGCATTGCCGTTTTAAAATCTTTTTCTAAAATGTCCTTTGATGTAAATTTATTGTCCATTCCAATCGTCCTTCCATAAAAAGCTACCTTATGATAAGTATAGCATAAGGTGGATTTGCCGTGCTTAGTTCTCAGCAACTTCAGGGCGTTTTTTTCTCTTTTTCTCTTCCAGGCGCTTCTGCCTTTTGAAGATATCTTCTATGAGGGAATGGCGTACTTTTGTATGCTCGCTCGCTTCTTTTGCAAAACCGGCCATAGTGATCGCTTGGTCCAGGTCGCGCAATTGATGCTCGTAAAGCTTAGAAGCATGTATCCATGCCTCCACTTCAATGCTGCCGCGTAAGTGAGGTGCGGCTTCTTTAAACAACTTGACGGCTTCTTCGTGCTTGCCTGCCCTTTTTTTCTGAATGGCCAGCAAATAACGAGCCAACGCCGAGGAAGCGCCGCGCTCCACTGTCACATGTTCGAGATATGCTGCACTTTGGTCAAACTGTCTCAAGTCTGCATACCATTTGCCGATATTTGTATAGGCTCCGCTCGTTTCCGACTCCATGTCCTCCATCAACAAATTGGATGACAGCACATACAGCGAAACGAGCGACAGGATATCCAGCTCGTTATGATACAGCACTTTTGCCAATCCCTCGGGAAACCCGCTTTTCACAGCATCGAGGTAAATGGCAGGGATCAAGTAGCCAGGCACATCCCCTTGCCGTGTAAAACCAAGCTTTTCTTCTTCAATGGTGCTGAGCTTCATCCGTGCCAGCTCATTTTTCCAAATTCGCTTTGTGCCATGAAACAAATCAATTTGACGCGGAACCGGAAGCTTCGGAAGAATGTTTCGGTGCATGGTCCAGCGGGACGTCAGCTGCGGCCAGTCAAAGCTTTTGCCATTATAAGAAAAAATGATCGGATCGTCCGTTTTCCACAACCCGGTTTCGTACAGAAACGCCGCTTCATGGGAAGGATCCGGCATGATGTACTGCATCATTTCAAAATGGTCGCTGCGCTTTACGAGCAGGCCAATCAAAAAGATATACGCACCGGTTCCACTGAGGCCCGTGGTTTCTGTATCAAAAAAAACAAGTGGGTCCTGTTCCTTGAGCTTGAAAGGATGATCAAAATCTGTGTTTTGCCACGCCTTCAGCACCGGGTCCAGTTCATTCAACACAACTGAACCATGCCGGGTATCAAAAGGATAGATGATTTTTTTTTGGAATACGTAGCCGAATTTGTTTTCGACCAACTCCAGTCCGATCCCATTCCACTTGTTTTCATGGAGCGGCCGCTCTGCCGCTTTGGGCTGCTGTTTTTTGGGCGGCTGTTTTTTCAGCATGCCTTTCATTTGGAGAAGTTTGTTTTCAAATGACATTCTTCTTCACCCCTCTTTGCGAAGCTCATCCAATAGCCGAATTACGTGGCTCTTCATACTGATGGCTGCATCCTGTGCCCCTATGCATGATGGGCATCCATCCAGGCATGGACATTCTGAGACGTGCTGCTGCGCTTTATCGAGCAAGGGCTTCCACAAATCATAAATCCGCTCGCTGATGCCGATGCCGCCTGGGTAGGAATCGTGTATAAAAAACGACGGCATGTCGTTATGCGGCGACTTCACTTGAGGCACGACATGGACATCCCGACGGTCACATTGAACAAATACGGGAATGAACGATTCGATTGCATATGCCGCTCCGGTCATCGTATCAGACAGCTCTGATTCCGAAAAATCCGCCGGTTTCGTAAAACTTAACCAAGTTGAAGAAGTATGAAGCTCTTCTGGCGGCAACGAAATCGGGCCAGAGCCAATATTGTCATGCGAATCAAATCGAATTTTTTTGAATATCGTCGGCATGGCAAGTACAGCAATATCGCCATAGAAAACTTCTGAACTGTTCATCATCTTATCTTTGTCTTCGCTCATGACTTTTAATTCCACTGCCAGATTGGCATCTGTGAAGTAATCGACGTCGACTTCCCTGACGTAGGCCTTCTTTTCTTCCCAGTCTAAGATTTCCACTTGGAACTGCGTCCCTTGATGGAGGTAGATTGCTTCTTCGTGCAGCAGCGTCATTGCACTAAAGCGGTCCATTTCGCCAATTACACGTGTATCGGCAGGAACTGACTGGTCGATGATGACGACATTTTCCTGTGAAGCAGAGCGCAGGGAAATGTCATGCGCCGGAAAACGGTCGCTCATCCAATGCCAACGATCTGAGGTCCGGACAAGCACCCCTTCTTCCTGCAGATACTCCAGCAGTTCCTGCACTTCAAATTCTCCGTACTGATCGTCGATGCGGAATGGCAGTTCAAAAGAAGCACATTTCAGATGGTCCATCAAGATGATGATGTTCTCCGGATGGATGCGGGCTTCTTCCGGCGATTGGTCCAGCAAATATTCCGGATGGTTGATGATGTATTGGTCCAGGGCAGTTGATTGCGCCACATAAATGACCAGTGATTCATCCTGGCGGCGTCCTGCCCGGCCTGCCTGCTGCCAGGCGCTGGCGATATTTCCGGGATAGCCCGTCATGATGCATGCCTGAAGCTGGCCAATATCGACGCCAAGTTCCAAAGCATTGGTGGACACGACACACTGAATTGAACCATCGCGCAAACCTTTTTCAATAGCTCGCCGTTCTGTCGGCAAATAGCCTCCACGATAGCCTTTTATCGAATCATCCTGCAGTTTCATTTTGGTGATGGCCTGCAAATACGTTACCAGCATTTCGACGCGAACCCGGCTCTTGGCGAAAACGATCGTCTGAATGCCGTTTTTGATCAGGTGGGTGGCCAAATCGCGGACTTCCAGTATTGCACTTCTGCGGACGCCAAAAGTCGGGTGAATAATTGGCGGATTGTAAAAAACAATATGTTTTTTGCCCGAAGGTGCACCGTTTTGGTCAATTAGCTTATGAGTACTGTTCGTCAAATTTTCTGCCAGCTCTTTAGGATTGGCGATTGTTGCGGAAGTGCAGATAAAAACCGGGTTGCTGCCATAAAATTCGCAGATCCGTTTCAGCCTGCGGATGACATGGGCTACGTGCGTCCCGAATATGCCTTTGTACGTATGCAGCTCGTCGATGACTATATAATGAAGGTTCTCAAATAAAGAGACCCATTTTGTATGGTGCGGCAAGATGGCCGAATGCAGCATGTCCGGATTTGTCATAACGATTTGTCCGGCTTTGCGCACTTTAGTACGGATTGCAGGAGAAGTATCTCCATCATACGTGTAAGACAAAATCTCTTCTTCCGTCTTCTCAATCAAATCATGCAGATCGCTTTTCTGATCCTGCGCCAATGCTTTTGTGGGAAACAAGTACAAAGCGCGTGCGCCCGGATCATTCAAAATTTTGTGGAGCACGGGCAAATGATAGCAATAGGATTTGCCCGATGCTGTTGGGGTAACCGCGGTAAACGAATTGCCGGAGGTTGCCAAATCAAACGCTTCGCGCTGATGGGTATATAATTGTTCAATGCCTTTTTTCCGCAATGCTGCTTTCAGGCTGCCATGCATCTCCGGAGGAAAGTCAGCGTATTGTGCAGGTTTTTCCTGCCGCGTATGCCAGTGGACAATCCGTTCCATCATGTCCGGTTCTGTTTTCCATTCATTCATCAACTCAGGCAGTTTTTTTCGCTTAATCATGCTCAGCACTCTTTTCATCTATGGCCAGCATAAAAGTCTGAAGCGTGTATTGGGCGGCCTGGATCGTCTGGATAAAACGTTTTTTGCTGGTCTCCTTATAAAAGCTCTGAACAAAAAATTGTGCCATGCCTTCTGCGGCAGTGTCGATTGTCGGCTTGTGGACATACTTCGGCCGCTCCTGTTGAATATAAAGCAATGATTCTTGTTGCCATTCATTTATTTTGCCGTGCCAGTAATCTGCGTATGGTTTAACATCTTCATAAAAATCCGGAACCGCATCCGTTTCACGCATTTCAAAAAAACGGTCCTGGCATTTTCCGCATTCGTCGTATAATGCAGAAGAGAGTTCTCTAACTGTCATTTTGCAACCCCTCCATTGCCATTAGTTTATCATATTCGCCAATACGGCACGACTTTTATCGAACAAGCATTCTTCCCATTTGGAACAGCTTAAGAAATCCGTTATTATTAGAGAACATACAGAAGTTGGATTCATCACTTAGTTTTTAGGGAAGTATAAGGAAGATGCTCAGTTTTCCCGATGTCCGGGAAAATAGGGCAAGCTGAAGGCTTCCACCGAAATGGATCTTATACAACTATGCAAGAACCATTGTTTTCTGGAACTTTATGAGGCTGGAATTCTTAGACGTCATTTTTCCGACTTAAATTGTTGAAACCTTTCATCATATCAGTCGTCTAAAAGCTTGTGATATGATAGAGTAAGCGAGGTGTATCACAATGGCAATCAATTATCCAAATGGAAAAAAATTTGTTCCTTCAAAAGAACAGCCTGCCAAACAACAAACGGCCAAGAAAAACAAGAAGGATTTTTCCTTCAGCAACCGCGGGAAGACATTAGAGGACGAGTTGAACGAGACCAATGATTATTATCTTCAGTTGGGATTAGCAGTCATCCATAAAAAGCCCGTGCCTCTGCAAATCGTTAAAGTCGAGTATCCTTCCAGAAGTGCTGCCGTCATTCGGGAAGCTTATTTCCAGTCCCCTTCCACAACAGATTACAACGGTGTATGGAATGGAAAATACATTGACTTCGAGGCGAAAGAAACAGAAAGCAAAACTTCATTTCCATTGAAGAACATTCATGATCACCAAATCCATCATATGTCCCAAGTGGTCAAACAAAATGGAGTGGCGTTTATGATCATCCGTTTTTCATCCTGGCAGCGGTATTTCATCATGCCTTACGGAGAACTCGAAGTGTTCTGGAACCGGATGTTGACTGGCGGAAGAAAATCGGTTACTTTGCAGGAAATTGAAGAAACTTCATTTGAACTAACACCTGGAGCGTTTCCTCGCATCAATTATTTGCCTCTTCTGAACAAGCTTTAAGCACCATCATATATATGAAAGTGAGGAACCGAACTTGAGCGATAAGCAAATTTCGCGTGAAGAACGCCGAAAAGCAATTGAACGCCAAAAGAAGACCACCAATAAAAAGAAAAAGAAATCACCTGCAGTGACTTGGATAAAACGCATCCTGCTTGCACTGGTGGCAATCGGGATTGCAGGGTTTGTTTTTGGAGCATCCCTGTTTGCCTTCTATGCCAGCAGTGCCCCGGAAATCGATGAAGAACTTCTTCGCGATCCGATCAGCCCAACTTTTTATGCTGCAGATGGTGAAACAGAAATTCCCTACATCACCTCAGAAAATCGGGAATACGTCAATTATGAAGATATTCCAAAAACGATGGAAGATGCTATTTTAGCAACGGAGGATAACCGGTTCTACGAACACTCCGGAATTGACGTTATCCGCCTGGGCGGTGCAGTCATTGCCAATATCACTGGCGGCTTTGGTTCACAAGGTGCCAGCACAATCACCCAGCAAGTCATTAAAAATTCGTTTCTGACTAATGACAAGACCTTAAAACGAAAAGCACAAGAAGCTTACCTGGCATACAAGCTCGAACAAGAATACGAAAAAGAAGAAATATTCGAGATGTATTTCAATAAAATACTGATGTCCGGCAATATCTACGGATTCGGTACAGCCTCAGAATATTTTTACGGCAAACCACTCGGCGAGCTGACGCTTGCTGAATCAGCTTTGCTTGCCGGAATGCCGCAAAGCCCGAATGGCTATAACCCATTCAAAAATCCAGAACGTGCCGAAGAACGCCGAAATGTCGTTTTGAGCCTGATGGATCAGCATGAAAAAATTAGCACAGAAGAAAAAGAACAGGCACAAGCGCTGCCAGTAATCGATTCTTTGGTGCCTGAAGGCGAACGCCAACAGCAAACACCAAATGCCGAATACACCGCCTTTATGGAAATGGTCGAGGATGAACTTGATACACTTGAAGGCGACTATTCGCTTGATGAAGGTTTGACAATTTACACGACATTGGAGCCTTATGTCCAAACAAAAGTAAACGAAGCGATGGCTTCTGATTTATTTTTTGATGACAATGTCGAATCTGCCATGACTGTTGTAGACACCAAAACTGGCGGAATCAGCGCGGTTGGTGCGGCCCGTGAATACTCGGGTGATGTCCGCCACAACTATGCAACAGCTACAGACCGGTCTGTCGGGTCAACCATTAAACCATTATTGGATTATGGACCTGCCATCGAATACTTGGATTGGTCTACTGGCCAAACGGTTGTCGATGAACCTTATTCCTATGAAGACAACGACCAGGAAATTCGCAACGTCGACGGTGATTTCCTTGGAACGATGACCATCCGCGAAGCACTTTACCGATCCCGCAACATTCCTGCAGTTAAAACCTTGCAGGAAGTCGGCACAGAAGATGCCGGCGAATTCATGAGCAATATTGGACTCGATATGGAAAACATTTATGAATCTACAGCATTAGGATCTGCTAACTTCTCTACAGTCCAAATGGCAGGTGCTTATGCTGCATTCGGCAACCAAGGTGAATTCAATAAGCCGCATACCATCAAAAAAATTGTTTTCCGCGATGGCTCGACTGAACAAATTGTAGCACCTGAACCGGAACAGGCAATGAAAGACAGTACAGCATACATGGTCACAGATATTCTTAGAGATGTTGTAGACCTGAACGTGCCTGGCTCTACCGGCAAAGAAGTCGCCATCAATGGACTGGATATGGCCGGTAAAACTGGTACGACCAACTACTCACTTGAAGATCTCGAAAAGTATGGACTAGATTCCAGCTCCGCGCTGGATGTGTGGTTTGCTGGCTACACAACGGATTATTCGATTTCGGTTTGGAGCGGTTATCCCGATCGGTCAACACCGATTGATACTGATTCAAACGAACGCCTGTTAGCTCAGCGTCTGTTTAAAAATGTCATGTCCGAAATTTCCTCACCCGAAACTGCTCGCTTCCAGCAACCGGAATCAGTAACCGAGCAAGTTGTTGAAGTAGGCTCTGATCCATTGAAATTGGCTAGTGCCTTTACTCCATACAACATGAGAAGCTCTGAACTATTTGCACGTGGCACTGAACCAAATTCAGTTTCACAGCGCTATGTCGTAGAAGATTTGGATACACCAAGCGGATTGCGCGCAAACGTTCAAGGCAGCTCAGCTCAGCTATCCTGGAACTACGGGGATGACGATGTATCATTCGAAGTGTCCGTGGAGGTCGATGGATCGAGTTCAGTTCTCACCACTTCTTCAAGCCAGTCCTATACATTTAATGGCCTTGAAGAAGGAAAGAACTATACGTTCCGTGTCGTTGCGGTCAATAGCACACAACGAAGCGATCCAGCTTCGACTATAGTAGAAGTTGCTGCCGCTCCTGAGGAACCTGAAGAAGAACCGGCCGAAGAGCCGGTTGAAGAAGAACCAGCAGAAGAAGAGCCAGTTGAAGAAGAACCGGTTGAAGAAGAACCGGTTGAAGAAGAACCGGCCGAAGAAGAACCGGCCGAAGAAGAACCAGCTGAAGAAGAACCAGCAGAAGAAGAGCCAGCTGAGGAAGAACCGGCGGCTGATGAACCTGTTGTAGAAGAACCGGCCGAAGACCCAATTGATGTTCCTGAAGATCCAACTGAAGAAGAAGAAAACGAAACACCTTCTGTAAACAGCAGTGAAAATCGGAACAGCAATGGCAATAACGGTAATAACGGCAACAATGGCAATAGCAACTCTGCCGAAGAGAATGAAAACGAGAGCAGCAACGAGAACGACAATGGCAGTAATGATAGCCAAGATGGCGATGCTGACAATGAAGAAAATGAAGAAAATAACTAAACCATCAAAAACCCCCGAATGCCAACGCATTCGGGGGTTTTGCCATGCTATTCATTTAAACGTTTGAGATCGATTCTCTTTCTGGCTATAGTCTTCTTCAGTTCCGTAAACAATTCATCCAATTGACGGTAAGCAGCATAGGTTCCTGGGGATGACTCGACAAACGACAGGCGTTCCGAACCGTTCAGCGGCTGGAATCCGCTATCCTGCAGCGCTTCGCGGCAATGAGCCAGCAATTGATAGTACAGCTCAATACCAGCCTGTATAACCTCTTTTGAACGCTTGTTCCGCTGGCTATGCAGAAGAGCCAAATCTTTGGCAATCCGATCCCATTCCAGAAAGTAGGGATCGAGCTGTTCTTTAGTTAACTTCTGTGACGATTTCATGTTTAATAAGCCCTTTTTTCTCACGTTTTTGTCCTTCTCGGCATCGATCGAATAATGGACAGATGTGGCATCCCGGATTTTGTGATTTGCAGTGATAGCGGCCAAAAAAGATAATTTGATGATGTGTTTTCGACCAATCGTCTGCGGGTGTTTTTTTCATAATGGTTTCTTCCACTTGAAGCGGATTGTCTTTCCATCTATTCAAGCCGAGGCGTTTGGCGACACGTTCCACGTGTGTATCCACTGCCAAAGCTGGAATTCCAAAAGCAACAGACACGACCACATTGGCTGTTTTTCTTCCGACTCCCGGAAGCGTCATTAAGAGATCTCGATCAGCAGGCACAATACCGCCTTGTTCATCAATCAGGATCTGGCTGAGTGCCTGGATATTCTTTGCCTTGTTTCGGAACAAACCAATTGATCGGATATCCTGCTGCAGTTCTTCCAAAGAAACCGATACATAATCCTCAGGCGTATGGTATTTCTGAAATAAATCAGCAGTTACCCGGTTCACCAGCTTGTCCGTGCATTGTGCCGAAAGGAGCGTCGCAATCAATAAATCAAACGGATTGCGGTGGACCAATTCACAATGGGCATCGGGGAACATTGCGTCCATCTCTTCCAAACAAGCAAGCCATTCTTTTTTCGACATCATCTATTTCACCTTCTAATTGCGGTCTTCCAGCCAGTTGTAAAACTGAACTTTTTTTGCAACGTTCTCTGTCGGCTGAATCCGGATATTTTTTTCTCTGAAAGAACTTGCATGTTTAGTTACCTGTGTAGAAGTTTTGATATTCTTCTTTTTCCATTCAAATAGGATTCGGTCTACATAACGCAGGCTGATTTTTTGTGAAATAACTGCTTCTTTAAGCGCCATTCGGATTACATCTGGCGTATGCCCGTCCTGGTCCATCCACATGGAAATAGTTTCGATTTCCATGGGTGACAGGAATCGCCCGAACTCCTGCTCAAACAATTGGAAGATTTCCCCTTCCAGATCCTTTTGGGTGTTTTCTTTCGTTTCATGCTGTTCTTTGAACACACAGTCCAGCAAACGGTCCCATAAAGGCTGAAGCGAAATGATTTCTGTCAGTACATCATTCTCTGTTGTTTGTTCGATGGCCAAATACCCTTGCTGCATCAATTTCTGCAGCATGGTCGTTACGCTTTTTTGCGAAGTCATCATGCGCGCACCAATTTCATCAGGCGTCGGAAACTGGTTTCCTGTTTGTTGAAATGCCTGAATGTGCATAAGCAGCATGGCTTCTTCGTCTGTAATCTTCAGTTCTTTATAAAACTGAAAAAAAAGCTGGGAAATGTTAACATTCCCCTGCTCGATCCACGTTTGCAGCCGATTAGGTTGTTTCATATCCCAACCACCTTTCCATTCATTTATTTTAAGGGTATAGACGGTTTAATAGTCGAGGGAACGGAATCGATTCTCTGACGTGCTCAACGCCACTGATCCAAGCAACCGTCCGCTCAAGGCCCAAACCAAATCCGGAATGCGGAACCGCTCCGTATTTGCTGAGATCCAAATACCAAGCATAAGCGTCTTCATCCAAGCCATGTTCCTGGATACGTTGTTTCATCAAGTCATAATCATGGATTCGTTCAGATCCACCAATTATTTCCCCGTAGCCTTCCGGTGCAATCATGTCTGCACATAAGACGACATCATCGCGTTCTGGATGCGGCTGCATATAGAATGGCTTGATGCCGATTGGGTAGTTGGTGATGAAGATCGGCATATCATAGCTTTCTGCCAAAGCCGTTTCATGCGGTGCACCAAAATCTTCGCCCCATTTGATATCGTCAAAGCCATTGTCGTTCAGCCATATGATGGCATCGTCATAAGAAACGCGCGGGAACGGCGCTTTTATTTTTTCAAGTTTCGATACGTCTCTTTCCAGACGTTCCAATTCCAATTTGCAGTTTTTCAATACGGATTGGATAATATGGGAAACATACTGCTCCTGCACTTCCAAGCTTTCTGCATGCTCCATAAAGGCCATTTCAGGTTCAATCATCCAAAATTCGATCAAGTGGCGGCGAGTTTTCGATTTTTCGGCACGGAAAGTTGGACCGAATGAAAATACTTTTCCAAGCGCCATTGCAGCAGCTTCCATATAAAGCTGGCCAGACTGCGACAAATATGCGTCTTCTTCAAAATATTTTGTTGCAAACAACTCGGATGTCCCTTCCGGAGATGAACCGGTTAAAATTGGCGGATCCACTTTCACAAAACCGTTTTCATTGAAGAATTCGTATGTTGCCCGAATGATTTCGTTGCGGATTTTCATGATCGCGTGCTGTCTGCGTGAACGCAGCCACAAATGGCGATTGTCCATCAAGAATTCTGTTCCATGCTCTTTTGGTGTGATGGGGAAATCTTTTGCTTCCTGGATCACTTCAATGCCCGTCACAGCAAGCTCGTAGCCAAATGCTGAACGCTCATCTTCTTTCACTTCTCCTGTTACATAAAGCGAAGTTTCTTGCGTCAACGCTTTGGCTGCTGCAAAAATTTCGTCGCCTACTTCTGCTTTTACGACAACACCCTGTACAAATCCGGAACCGTCGCGCAGCTGAAGAAATGCAATTTTCCCGCTTGAACGCTTATTGGCGATCCAAGCTCCTAACTTTACTGTTTGTCCGTTATATTTAGCCATTTCGGCAATGGTAATTTTTTTCATCCAGCGATAGCCTCCAAAGAATAGTGTGGTCTTAGTCTTTCCATTTTGATGTCACAAATTGATGGATCCGTTCCACGGCTTCCGTCAAAATTTCAAGCGAGGTTGCATAAGACAAGCGAATCGTCGAATGCGCGCCAAAGCCTGACCCCGGAATGACCGCTACATTCGCTTCTGTCAATAAAGCCGTTGCAAAGTCATCAACCGAAGCATAGCCGGTTTTCGCTGCAGCTTCGGAAACGTCCGGCAGCAGATAAAATGCACCTTGAGGACGTAAAACCGTAAAGCCTGGAATCGCCTGCAGTTTAGGAAAGATCTCATTCAAGCGTCCTTCAAATGCTTGGCGCATTTCCTCTACGGTGTCCTGTGGGCCGTTGTAGGCTTCAATCGCCGCATATTGCGAGGTGGTTGTCGGGTTTGACGTGGAATGGCTCGCCAAATCAGTCATGGCTTTGATCAATTTAGCATCGCCGGCTGCATAGCCAATGCGCCATCCGGTCATCGAATGGGATTTTGACACACCGTTAATGACGATGGTGCGGTTTTTCGCATCGTCTGAAAGAGTCGCAATGGACGTATGCTCAACATCCCCATAGATCAACTTTTCATAAATTTCATCTGAAACGATCAGAATATCAGATTCGCGGCAAACTTCTGCCAGCGCCTCCAGCTCCTCTTTGGAATAGATCATGCCTGTCGGGTTGCTCGGAGAATTGATGATGACAGCTTTTGTCCGGTCCGTCACAGCTTCTCTCAATTGCTGAGGAGTGACTTTGTATTCCTGGCTGGCTGTCGCTTCTATGTATACGGGAACGCCCTGTGCCAATTTAACTTGTTCCGGATAGCTGACCCAATACGGAATCGGAATAATCACTTCGTCGCCTTCGTTCAGCAATACCTGGAATAAGGTATACAGCACGTGTTTAGCACCAATGCCGACCATTACTTCACTTGGCTGGTAGTTCAACCCTTGGTCTCTCTGCAGTTTCTCAATGATGGCTTTCTTTAATGCTGGCAGGCCGCCAGCAGGCGTATATTTGGTTTTGCCTTCTTTCATCGATTGGTAAGCCGCGTCCAAGATGTTTGCGGGTGTGTTGTAATCCGGTTCACCGGCCCCCAAGCCGATGACGTCCACTCCCTGAGCTTTCAACTCATTCGCTTTTGCAGTAATTGCCAATGTTGTAGAAGGTGTTAAGGTTTGCACACGATTTGCTAAATTGATCAAATTTATTCCGCCCTTTCACAAATTCAATATTCGTTTCCACCAAGTACCATCACTCGCGGACAGATAAACATAATTCAAACTTTCTTCTTCATTCAAAAATGCAATTTCCCACATGGGACCATCGCTTTCCATACCGAGTTTAGTATGAAGAATATCTTTGACATCCATTTCTGCAAGAGCCATTTCACGCGCCTGCTGTGCCGTTATTTTGTCTTCTAACGGAGTGGTCAGCATTTCGCCATCGCCTTCCGGAACAAAAACAGCCATTAACTCACCTGCGCTATTTGTTCCAAGAACGGTAACAGATGCCGAGGTATTGGTGTAGACATACGCCCGTTCCACTTCTTCGATCAACTGCTCGCTTCTCGCGCGGTCGATGGCTTGTTGTTCTGTTTCTGAATAGGGTTTATTGCCAACATACAAAACCAGAATGATAATGGCAACTGCCAAAAACGACAAAAACCCGAGTATGAATGTAATCCATTGTCTCATTTCATCACCTATGTTTTATATATAGTAAAAATTGCTTTTTCAGCATCTTCTTTATCAAGTGCCAGACCAAACATTAAATTTTTGTCTTTCAAGGTACGGTTCAAGGCGTCCACCACTTTATATAAATCGGTTTGATACGTGACTTCCACTGTAGAAATTACTTCAATTTTTGATTCCATGTCTGCGCCCATCCTTTCGTTATATCATTGCTTATTATACCAAGCTTCAATATCGGTTACCATCTTTTCTAAAGACACTTTGGACACTTTGACTTTTGGCAAAGCGCTTATAAATTCCTGGCCATAGGACTTTGTCTCAATTCTGCGGTCCAGTACGATAAACAATCCCTTATCATTTTTTGAGCGGATCAGCCTGCCGAATCCTTGCCGCAGACGAAGCACTGCTTCAGGCAATGCATATTGCAGAAACGGATTGACGCCTTCCCGTGAAATAATTTCAGAGCGCGCCTTGAAGATCGGCTCGTCTGGTGAAGTGAACGGCAAACGCACCACTACTACAGCTCGTAGCGCATCCCCTGGGACATCAACGCCTTCCCAGAAACTATTCGTGCCAAACAGCACCGATTTTTGGAAACGCTGGAACGATTTCAGCAACTTCATACGGCTGCCTGTAGAAATCCCTTGCGCGAACAGCATATAATCATCCAGCAGGCCCGTATCCTGGATCAAATCCACTGTTTTCCGAAGCATATCCTGTGACGTAAAGAGCACAAAACAGCGTCCTTCCGTCACAATGACGGTTTGAATCACCGCGTCCGCTACCGATTCGATGTATTCATGCTGGGATACCTGCTGGATATCCGGCATATCTTCCACAATATATACATGGGCTCCCTGATAAAAATCTTTTGGCGGCTCAAATTTTAAAATCGGCACATGCTGCGGAATTCCGATCTGATTGACAATAAAGCGGTCATTTGCCGGAACAGTCATCGTTCCGGAGAGCCAGATCACGGCCTTGTCTGCTCGTGCAGCTGCCATAACTTTATCCACTAAAGTTGCCACGGCAAACGGCCGCTTGTACAGGGACAAACTGGTTGGCAAACTTCTTAAATCTCCTTCAATCCAGCTCACTTCATCTGTCAGCGGGAAAACGAAAATTTCGCTGAACTCAACGGCCTTGACCATCATTTCCTCTGTCCAATAGCGCCAGTCCGCAATCGTCAGCCGGTCCTGGATGGTTTTTTCGCTCAGGCGCTCAGCTTTTTGCAAAACAAGCTGCGACAAATCGATCCATTCATTCAAATAGCGCAGCAGTTCTAGAAAACGGACGTCTTCAAGCGCCAGCTCACTCAGCAGCGAGGCGTTTTTTTTGTGCCGGCTTGCAGCAAACTTCGCCGAAAACTCGGTTGCCATCAAAACTGAAACTTCATCAAACAATGTTATGAATTTGCGGAACAGTGAGTCGAGCTTGAGCAATTCAGGTACGCTTGAAAAACCGGTACGATCTGCGGTTTCAAAAAGCGCTGCAAAAAGCTGCTGGTCGTCCAGGCTCCCAATTTGTCCGAAAATGTATTTCCATTGCGTATAAACAAAGGTCTTTTCATGCTGTGAGACTGCTGCTTGGACAACTTGGTGAGCTTCGTCCCATATATAAGCATCGACATTCGCCAGAATCGACTTCTTGCTTAAATGCTGGTTCAGCAAAAATGCGTGATTCGTAACAATAACGTGGGCATGCTGTGCTTGTTTCAAGGCAAACTCATAGAAATCAGCCTTTTTTTCCTGTTGCGATAATTTGCGGATATGTGATCGACGAATTTTGTCCAGTACAAACTGGCCGCCGCTCGAAGAATTAAGTTCATTCAAATCCCCGGTTTCTGTTGCCGTCAGCCAGACCAGCACCTGCATTATGGTAAAGGTTTCGTCATAAGACTCATCATCGCCCTGCAGCAACTCGACAAAACGTGTCAAATCGATGTAATGCGACAAGCCTTTGATCAATGAAATCCGGACCGGCGAACCGATAAAAGCTTCGACCATCCGGCCTTCTTTCAGAACAAGCTGATCCTGCAGATGGGTGGTATATGTGCTGATTAAGACTTGCTTTCCGCTTTCAAGAGCATAATTTGCCGCCGGCAGCAAATAGGCAATGGTTTTGCCCATACCGGTCGAGGCTTCTATGACCACTTCTTTTTTATGGGTTAACGCATCTTCAATCGAAGCCATCATACGGAATTGGCTTGGACGCTTTTCGAAATTTGGAAAGACCGTTTCAAGTCCCTCTCGCCAATCACGCGGCAGCGATTCGGTCTGGTTTGGATCTGACGAAAATAGAGCTCTCGGTTTCAGGGGAACTCCTTGAAACCGGTCAAACTCATCGGCTTGGGCATTTCTTTTTTTCTGTGTCAATTCAAAGAACAACCGGGATAAATCCGATTTCAGCTGAAATGATCGTTTATGGAGAAATGCCAATGTGTCATAAGGCAATGATTCCAAATCAGTTTTAGCACGCAAGAACAACAATGCGGTCGCCATGGCGTCGTCGTCTGCACGGTGCGCGCTTTCCAGTGGAATTCCCAACTCGGAAGTTATGTCCTGCAGTTTGAAGCTGAATGCTGTCGGATACATGAGCCGAACCAATTCCACCGTATCCATCGTAATTCCATGCCATTTTGGCAAGCCGCTGCGTTTGAGCTCTGCTTGCAGGAATGGCAGATCAAAATTGGTATTATGCGCCACAAAAATTGCATCCTGCATTTTTTCAAAGATGGTTTCTGCGTAAAATTCAAAGGCTTTAGCTTCTGCCACATCTTTGTCGGTAATATTCGTTAAGTCCTGTATAAATAAAGGGATATTACGCCCAGGATTGATGAATTTCGTATATGTATCCGTGATCACTTCGTTTTCAATCGTTACCATTGCCAGCTGAATAATCCGGTCACCTTTTGCAGGGGAATGGCCCGTTGTTTCAATATCGACAACGACATACTTTTGCGTGTTCATTTCAGCCCCTCTTTCTTAGGTGATTGCCTAAAAAAATTGTAACATATCCTGCCGTTTTCCGCTTTCAGGATGAAAATTCAATCTTCTTCCAGTTTCTTCAGACAAAAGAAAAACAGCCCCGAAAAATATCGGAGGCTGCTCTGTTACATAACGGTCGCTTCTGGTTCGTAATGGATGATTTCTTTGATCTGGTTGTTCGCATCCATGATGGCTACCGTCGGCTTGTGGTCACGGGCATTTTCATTCATAACATAAGCATATGATAGGATGATGACAATATCCCCACGCTGAACCAGACGTGCTGCCGCTCCGTTTACGCAGATGACTCTGCTGCCGCGTTCTCCTGCAATAATATACGTTTCGAAACGGGCACCGTTGTTATTATTTACGATATGCACTTTTTCATTGGCCAGCATTCCGACAGCATCAAGCAGATCCTGATCGATGGTAATGCTTCCCACATAGTTCAAATCGGCTTCTGTCACCGTTGCACGGTGGATTTTTGAATTGAGCATCATTCTAAGCATGGTCGAGTTCTCCTTTTGGTTGAAAAATAATATTATCGATCAAACGTGCTTTTTCAAATTGTACAGCAAGTGCCAGGATGGCATCGTTTTGGATAACAGCAGTCAGTGTCGGGTAATCCAACAGCTCGATATAATCGACTTTCCCGGATGTGTGTTCACTCAAGTACTGGGTCATGGGTTCAATTGGATCCTGCCCCTGCAAAACTAAAGCTCTGCCCATTTCCAGTGCTTTTTTCAAATGAGGTGCCTCATTCCGCTCAGCTGAACTTAAATAAACATTGCGTGAACTTTTCGCCAGCCCATCCTCTTCCCGCACCGTTTCACCTCTGCGGATCGCCATCGGGAAGTTAAAGTCTGCAACTAAGGATTCGATGATTGCAAGCTGCTGTGCATCCTTCTGGCCAAAATACGCCAAGTCTGCCTCAGCTAAATGAAACAGCTTGGTGACTACTTTCAGGACGCCGTCAAAATGGCCGGGTCTCTTCGCGCCGCAAAGAACTTCAGCCTGAGCACCCGCACTAATTTTGATTTGGCTTTCACGCGGATACATTTCTTCCACGCCTGGCGCAAAAATAACATCCGTCCCTGCTCCTTTAGCCAGTTGCTGATCGCGCTCAAGATTTCTCGGATAGCGGTCGAAATCTTCGTTCGGCCCAAATTGAGCCGGATTGACGAAAATACTCATGACCACTTTATCATTTTCCGCCTTGGCTTTTTCAACCAACGATAAATGCCCTTCGTGCAAAAAGCCCATCGTCGGCACCAGGCCGATGGTGTGTCCTGCTCTTTTGGCTTCCTGAACCCATCCTTTCAGTTCGTCCACCGTCTGTAAAATCAACAATTCTTTTCTCTCCTCTCGGGAAGAAAACCATATAAAAAGCCCTTCCGCCGAAAAAAAGACAGAAGGACAGTAAATGTGTGTTTGGTTTCCTCCGTCCCTGTCGTGTAAAGTGATCAAGGCAGATCTTGTTGCTATGAATTTTGGGTGTATTGCGGTTGTTCGGTGCAGTTCAAAAGCGATACCGCCCGTTAAAAATACTATAACAGAAATCCAGAAAAAAACATATTCTATGCTTGGTAGTTATGTGAATGGTGGTACGAATAAAGCACTCCATGCGGACAAAGCGCTGAACCTCCTCGTCGCAAGATCCTGCGGGGTCTCATAGATGTCGCTCCGCTGCTCGCAGGAAGGCGGAGCTGGATTTTGGAATATCCAACACAGTATATTCAGAACGAAACAGCCCCTTCTAGTCCGTCATTTCGATGTCTGCTGAATAGATGCCGTGAAGCTTGCCGTCCGCTGTCCGCAATTGCAGGACGCCGTCATCGGTAATTCCTTCTGCAATGCCTTCTAGCGTCTGGTTTGTCATTCTCGCCCGAACCGGTTGGCCAATGGTGGTTGAATAGCTTTCCCACAAGATTTTCAGCATGCCGAAGCCTTCTTCGATATACATCTGAGTATAAATTTCCATATAGTACAGCAACGATTGGACGAGTTTTTGGCGGCTTGCCATTTCTCCGCTCTCCATTTTCAATGAAGTTGCAATATCCCGGACTTCCGGGTCAAAATCCTCTTTTTCCTGATTGATATTCAACCCAATGCCGATGATCAACGCCTGTATGCCGTCAGCGTCTGACTGCAGTTCTGTCAAAATGCCGGTGCATTTTTTGCCATTCAGCAAAATGTCATTCGGCCATTTGATTTTCGGCTGCAGCTTAGTCACTTCTTCTATCGCTCTGACGACCGCTACGGCTGTAACCAGTGTAAACTGCGGTGCTTTTTGAGGCACCACATCCGGCCGCAGGATAATGCTCATCCAGACGCCTTTTCCAGCAGCCGAATCCCATTTCCTGGCCATTCTGCCGCGTCCGGCTGTCTGGGCCTCTGTCAGCACCACTGTGCCATCTGGAGTGCCTTCCTGTGCCAGCTGATGCGCAATAATTTGAGTTGAGGGGCAGCTTTCAATATAGTCGATTTTCTGGCCGATCCGTTTGGTCTTCAATCCCGTTTGAATTGCCAGCGGTTCTAATGTATCCGGAACTGAAACAATGCGGTAGCCTTTTTTCTTGACTGATTCAATAGTGTAGCCCTTTTCCTCAAGCTCTTTGATGTGTTTCCAAATAGCGGTTCTGGAAATGCCAAACTCGTCTGCCAAATGCTGGCCAGACACGGCTTCGCCATTCGCCTCGATCAATCGTTTTGCCAACTTATGTGTGACGGTGATATTCATGGAGAAACCAGTCCTTTATGAGTTCTTTGTCGTTCTCTAATTCTCCGTAAACAATCTTTTTTTCCAACTTTTCGAGCCAGGTCTTGAGCCACGGACCCGAACGATCCCCGCTCCACCGCATCAAATCCAGGCCGCTTGCTGCAAGGTCGGACTTTGACTGAATAGGCAACCGCTTTTTGGCTGCTGCAGGATCCAGCATTTTACTCCTAGCATGTGAAGCCATCTCCAATTGGTCGATCGAATATTGATAAAATGTCCATTGGTCCCAGAATTCAAGCTTTGCTAATTCCAGACTCTTTTCTATGAGCCGCTTTTCTTCATTGGAAAACCGGTAATCCCTAACTTCTGAAAACGGCTGGTTTTGCTTATGCAGCAAATAGAACCAGCCATAGACGGATTTTCCGGTTGGATGGTAAAGCGTCCAGTCGGTTTCGAAAAGGAAACCTGCCGGCAGAAAAGCAGTCAGATTGCTAGTCTTTAAGTATGCCATGCTTTTTTGGGTATTCGGATTGGCAAATATCTTATCCAGCTCCGCCTTTAGCCGCTCGACAGCAATTGTACGGATCAACGGTGCATGGCGTTGAATCGAGTGAACGGTATTTTCTTCAATCACAAAATCCAGCTGGCCGGAAAACCGCACCGCTCTCAGCATGCGCAGCGCGTCTTCTTGAAAGCGCTGATCCGGATCCCCAACTGCTCGAATAATCTGTTTTTTAAGATCGTCTTTTCCGCCGAATGGATCGATAATGTCCAGTTGTTCAGTCATCGCCATCGCATTGATGGTGAAGTCGCGGCGCATTAAATCTTCTTCAAGCGATTGAACAAACTCGACCGAATCTGGCCGGCGGTTATCGGAATAGCTTCCATCCGTCCGAAACGTTGTCACTTCGATTCCTTCACCATCCAATAGCACCAGCACGGTCCCGTGTTCAATTCCCGTATCGACCGTACGTTTAAAAAGGGCTTTAACCTGATGAGGTGAGGCTGAAGAAGCGACATCAACATCTTGGGGTATTTTGCCCAATTGAAAATCACGCACCGCTCCACCTACCATATAAGCCTGAAAGCCCGCCTCTTTTAACGTTTCAATCACTTTGATTGCTGTTTTCATTTTTCTTCATTCCTTGTCAGCAATTGTTCGTATAATCCTTCGTATTGTTCCAATATTTTAGAGGAATGAAAACGTTCAGATACCGTCTTTAATGCTCCTTGCCGCAAATTTTGCAGCAACACTCTATCGCTGAGCATGGCGACTGCGTTCGCGGCAGCCTGCTGCGTGTCGCCCAACTCAACCAGATATCCGTTGACACCAGGCTCGATAATTTCGGGCATCCCGCCGATGTTTGCGCCGATTACCGGAACGCCGCATGCCATGGCTTCCAGCAATACCAGGCCAAATGCTTCTTTCTCAGACAACAGGAGCTTGATGTCACTGATGTTATAAAACTCGGCAACGCCGTCACGCTTGCCTAGAAACAGCACATGGTCATTCAGTCCGAGATCGCGTACCTGCTGGATGATCCGTCCCATTTCCGGTCCGTCCCCCACCAATAATAACTTGCAGGGGAGCTGTTTATGAGCCAGTGCAAACGTCTCTACAACATCATGCACACGTTTGACGTTCCTGAAATTCGAAACGTGGATCATCACTTTTTCATCGGCATCAATACCTAACTCTGCTTTTAACTCCGCAGAATCCTTTTGGAAATATTCTCTTTCATCAACAAAGTTATAAACAGTTTCGATGGTTTGATCAGGTTTGATCAAGTCATAGGTCTGGTCCCTCAATGAATCTGAAACCGCAGTGACGATATCCGATTTTTCAATGCCGTAGCGGATTGCTTCTTTTAATGAAGAATCAGACCCCAAAACAGTAATATCGGTCCCGTGCAACGTTGTCACGATGCCGATATTAGAGCCTGCCATGTCGCGTCCGAGAATGGCGCAAACGGCATGCGGTATCGCATAATGGACATGCATCAAATCCAGTTCTTCGTTTTTGATCACTTCTGCAATTTTTGTAGCCAAGGCAATATCATATGGCGCATACTGAAAAACTGAATACGTATTGACTTCCACCTGATGGCTGAAAATATTGGCATAGGTCTTATTCAAACGAAAAGGGGTGCTTGACGTGATAAAATGCACTTCATGCCCTTTTTCTGCCAGCATTTTCCCTAGTTCTGTGGCAATAACACCCGACCCTCCAACTGTTGGATAGCAGGTGATGCCAATTTTCATTTTCCGCACAATGTTCTCTCCTATCCTCTTCGTTCTCCGATCAAACGCCAGTCGACAAAGCCCTCTTCCAAGCCTTTCAAAAGAACTTCAGCGGTTCCCATATTGGTAGCCAGCGGAATGCCATAAACATCGCACAAACGAATCAATGCGGTCACATCAGGCTCATGCGGCTGAGCAGTCAAAGGATCCCGGAAAAAGATGACCATATCCATCTGGTTCTGTGCGATCATCGCACCAATTTGCTGATCGCCTCCAAGAGGGCCGGATTGGAAGCGGATGACCGGCAATCCGGTTCCATCAATAACCCGTTGTCCAGTTGTTCCAGTAGCATACAGCGTATGCTGTGCCAGTATCGGCTGATAAGCTGTGACAAATTGGATCAGGTCGTCTTTTTTTCGATCATGGGCAATCAAAGCGATTTTCATAATATCTTCCCCTTTAAACGATTATATGTTCCAAACCATAAATAAGTTCTTCTTTTTCCATAACGGTTTTAATGGATAATACTACGCCGGACATAAAGGAACCGCGGTTAAATGAATCATGGCGCAGCGTCAGCAGCTGTCCATCTCCTCCGAGCAAAACCTGCTGATGGGCTACGAGCCCGGGCAAACGGACACTGTGGATGCGCATCCCATCATAATTGGCACCCCTTGCACCAGGAATGGTTTCCTTTTCGCGGACATGCCCTTGTTCATGAATCGGCCGCTCCTGCGAAATTAAATGGGCTGTCTTCATTGCAGTTCCGGATGGAGCATCCAATTTTTGGTCATGGTGCATCTCAATAATCTCGATATCCGGCAAATACTTGGCTGCCTGCTCGGCAAACTTCATCATCAACACAGCACCAACCGCAAAATTCGGTGCGATGATGCAGCCGATTTTCGAATTTCTTGACAGAGCTGTCAATTCTTCAAGCTCTTCATCTGAAAAGCCGGTCGTTCCAACAACCGGACGAATCTTCAATTCCAAAGCATGTTTTGTATGGTCATAGACAAATTCCGGAGTGGTCAGATCAACCAGCACATCCGGTTGGGTTTTTGAATGGAGTTCTTTCAGATCGAGAAAGATAGGCGCTGTAAAGTCAGCTGGAAATAAATTAGTGTCAGCTAACGTCTTTCCAACTTCTTTATAATCCAGAACAGAGACCAGTTCCATTTCCGGATTGTTCATTACTGTATGTACGGCTTCTTTGCCCATCTTCCCTCTTGCTCCTGCAATTGCTACGCGAATTGTCATTTGTCTCCATCCTTTCGTGTCCAACGGTTTTTGTCCCTGGTAGTGAATTTAGCCATTACCCGGTCATGTGCCTGCGCCAAATCGATGTCCATTGAGTTTGCCATGCAAATCAATACGAACAAGACATCTCCCATTTCTTCTTCGATGCTATTTTCAGTTTCCGAACTTTTCTTTTTCTTCGGTCCGTATTCGTGCATCACTTCTCTGGAAAGTTCACCCAGTTCCTCGGTCATACGAGCCATCATTTCCATTGGCTGAAAATAGCCCTCTTTGAATTGCCCAATATAATCGTCAACATCCTGCTGCAATTGTTTCATGGATTTTTCTCCGTTCATGCCATCACACTCCTCAGTCAATCGTAAAGAAAACTGGTGATGTTGTCAAAATACTATAATTAAACGATAATACAGAAGGTTATATTTACGAAAGGAGCTTAGCTGAATTGAAAGAACTGAAAATCAAAAACATATTTTTTATTCTGTTGGGTGCAGCGATTTATAGTTTCGGCTTTGTCCATTTCAACATCCAAAATGAATTGGGGGAAGGCGGATTTGCCGGCATTACGTTGATTTTGTATTTTTTATTCCATTGGGACCCGGCATTGATGAATCTGCTGCTGAATATCCCTTTGTTTTTCGTTGGCTGGAAACTGCTGGGCAGAAAAGTGTTTCTTTATACCATCATCGGCACAGTAGCGGTCTCCGTATTTCTGAAGATTTTCCTGATTTACGAAATTCAAATCAATTTGCAGGATGACCTTTTCCTGGCAGCCTTGTTTGCCGGTGTTTTTGTCGGAGTCGGCCTCGGCATTATCTTTCGTTTTGGCGGGACTACAGGAGGGGTTGATATCCTCGCACGCCTTGCGCAAAAATACATCGGCTGGAGCATGGGCAAAACAATGTTCATGTTCGATGCGGCCGTTATCATGCTGTCCTGGCTGACATTCCTCGATCATCGTTCAATGATGTATACATTGGTTGCTGTTTTTGTCGGCGCTCGTGTCATTGATTTTGTTCAGGAAGGCGCATATGCAGGACGGGGTGCGTTGATCATCTCAAACTCCCAGGAAGAAATCGCCAGCCGGATTGCGATCGAGATGGACCGGGGCATTACAATTCTTCGCGGCTATGGCCATTTTACCAAAGAAGAACGTGAAGTCTTGTACTGTGTCGTTGCGAGAAATGAGATTGTTCGTTTAAAGAACATCATCAACTCCGTTGATCCCCATGCATTTGTTTCCTTGATGGAAGTCCATGATGTGATGGGCGAAGGGTTTACCCTTGATGAACAAAAAAGGCCCATTGGCTGATTCAAAGCAAAAATGAACATAGAAAAAACGGCCCGTTGATCGGGCCGTTTTTTTTACGAACGGTTCATGCTTGTGTAAATGAGAATTAAACGTGCCAGTTCCAAAACTGCGACTGCAGTTGCTGCAACATAGGTCATTGCGGCTGCACTCAGCACTTTTTTCGCGTGGCGCTCTTCTTCATTTCGGATAATGTTATGTGACAGCAACTGGTCCATAGCACGGCTGGAAGCATTGAACTCAACCGGCAATGTGACTAATTGGAAAACCACACCGGCTGCCAAAAGGATAATCCCGATCAATAGCGCTCCACTCCAGGCGGAGAAAAAGCCGATCATGATGAAAACCCATGACATATTCGATGAAATGTTGACAATCGGCACTAAACGATGGCGAAGGCGCAAGAACGAATAGTCCTCGGCATCCTGAATCGCATGCCCAACTTCGTGAGCCGCTACTGCGGTCCCTGCGACCGACGCTTCGTGGTAATTGTGGCTGCTGAGTGCCACAACTTTGGTCAATGGATTATAGTGATCGCTAAGCATACCGCGGCTTTCTACTATTTTAACATCCTGAAGGTTATTGGCATCCAAAATAATGCGAGCTACCTGTGCCCCAGTATGGCCAGAAGTAGAGCGGACTTTTGAATATTTTTTGTATGTTCGTTTTAATTTAAACTGTGCCCAAATCGGGATGATCAGCAAAAGGATAAAATATAAGATATAGCCACCGAAATCCATGTGTAAATCAACACCTCTTTCTTTTTGCTTTATAGCTTTATTTTACTTGGCTTAGTCAACTATGGTCAACTAAAACGGATTGCGATCGGTTCAGATGAGCAACAAAAAAGGCGAAACTGACACAAGCAATCGACAACCAAAATGTAAAGTAGCCGATGTGGCTGCTGTATTCACTCAATGTACTGTAGATTGGCATCTGTCCGTAGACATAATCGATTACATCATTGTGCAAAGTCCATACGGCAGTCAAAGCAACAGCCAGCCAGCCAAAGCGATAATGTTCGATATAGAGAACTGCCTGAAGCGCCATAGCAAAATGAGATCCAATCAGCATCCAGCCTATTAAGCCAATTGAACCGGTTTCCCAAAGCGTCAGCAAATTCATGACAACTGCCCATAAGCCATATTTGATCAGCGTCACAAATGCCAAGGCTTCAAGTACTCGACTCCGTTTACCAAAAATCCACAGCCCTAAGACAATCGTGAAAAAAAGACTTGCGGTCGGGCTATCGGGGACAAAGATTAAGAAGATCGGCTCCGTTATTGCCAACTGCCAGCCATACCATATGTATCCGTATATTGTTCCACCCAAGTTGACAAAAAACAATAAAATTAAAAATGGCCGATACATCAGCCAGGCAGAAATTTTAATCGCGAAGGATTGCATTATTATCTTCCTTTCAGGGTAGAAAAAAAGAGCCGGTTTCCCGGCTCTTTTCTACTTTTTATTATTCAGCTTCAAGGCCTGAAATAAATTCAGCTAGAACTTGTAAATCTTCTTCTGTTCCGTCAACACCGACTTCAAATGAAGGAGGCATAGTCTGCTCTCCATCTGCTTCGATACCGTTGACAGCAATTTCAGCGATTTCTTCTGGTGACAAGCCAGTGCCAACCAAAGTTGGCCCTACTTGACCCTCTAAATTATCGCCGTGGCAACTGATACAAGAGCTCGCGGAATAGATTTCATATCCTGGATCCGTTGTATCAATTTCAACTTCCTCCGTGATTTGTCCTTGCGCTTCAGCTGCTTCCCAGTCATGGTTTGCTACCGATTCCCATGTAAGGAATATGATAGAAGCAATGGCAAGAAGCATGAATCCTGTAGGCAATGGACGTTTCGAAGGACGTCTTTCCGGTCCACGGTCAAGGAATGGAGCCAACATAAGTGCTCCAAAAGCAAGACCCGGCATGATAATAGCACCCACAACGTTAAATGGTCCGGATGCGAATTCGTATTTCAGTAATTGGTATAAGAACAAGAAATACCAGTCTGGCAGAGGAATATAAGCTGTATTAGTCGGATCCGCCTGGCCTTCAAGAGGCGACGGATGAGCGACAGTCAAAAGCAAATACCCGATCAAGAAGACTGCACCAATCATCCATTCTTTCAAAAGGAAGTTCGGCCAGAATGCTTCTGTTTTACCAGGGTATTCGGAGTAATCTTTAGGAACATTCGGCTTACGGAATTCCATACCTGGAACACGCGAATCCCCTACAAATTTCATCCCTTTTCCGCGATGCATAGTGTTCCCTCCTTAATAAATCCGTGTTGCGGACTAAATTATAGCGGTCCTGAAATACCCTGTCTTCTAATCATGATAAAGTGAGCAGCTAGCAACCCAAGCAAAGCTGCAGGCAAGAAGAAGACGTGGATAGCGAAGAATCGAGTCAAAGTCTGTGCACCAAGAATTGTTGAATCCCCAGCCAGTAGAATTTTGATGGTCTCCCCTATTACAGGTACGGATGCTGCAATTTCAATACCAACTTTTGTTGCAAATAGAGCTTTCATATCCCATGGCAGCAAGTAGCCTGTGAAACTTAATCCAAGGATAACGCCGAATAGCATAACGCCAACGACCCAGTTCAATTCACGAGGTTTCTTATAAGATCCCGTAAAGAATACCCGCAGCGTATGAAGGAAAATCATAACAACTACAAGAGAAGCTCCCCAGTGGTGCATCCCACGCACAATTTCTCCAAAAGCGACTTCGTTTTGAAGATAATAAACCGACTGCCAAGCATTTTCAATATCTGGTACATAATACATTGTTAAGAACATACCGGATAAGATCTGAATCACTGTAATGAAAAATGTAAGTCCCCCAAAACAATAAACAAATGCTGAAAAGTGGTGTGCGGGGTTTACGTGCTCAGGTACTTCATGGTCAGCAATATCACGCCAGATAGGCGTAATGTCTAATCGCTCATCAACCCAATCATATAACTTGTTTAGCACTGGTGTCGTACCCCCTAACTATTAAACTAATGTGTTGTCTCTTACTGCACCGATTGCAACAAAGCCATCCTGGTCTTGTACTTCGTACTCATCCAATGGCCCAAGCGGTGGTGTTCCTGGAATGTTCTGTCCGTTTTTCTCATAACGGCCAGCGTGGCATGGACAGAAGAATTGTGTCGGTTGTTCTGGATCTCCCGCCCAGTTCACTGTACATCCTAAATGTTTGCAAACAGGTGAAAGCGCGATTAACTTATCGCCTTCTTTATACACCCAAGCCGAATTCGTCACTTCAGAAACGTACCATGCATCCGTTTGTTCGAATGAAAAGTCGACACGTACTGGTTCTTCAGTGATATCAGCTACAGCTTGATCAGTTAAAACGAAATCTCCGCCTTCATGTTGCTGAAGTATCGGGTCTACCGCAAAACGAACCATTGGCATCAACATTCCTGCTGCCATAAAGCCGCCTACACCTGTTAATGTGTAGCCTAAAAATTGACGTCGTGATACACGATTATTACTCATCCTTTTCCCCCCTCTAACATTCAAGGTCAGTCCAATGGACATACTCATTCAAATATAATTACTAGGACAACCTAATGATATATCAATCAAATCTTTAGGTCAATATCGCATTCAGCGTATTCGCGCAGTTTGTGAACATTTCATGAATGATGTGACCATTCTTTCGTAAATAGCGGCAATACCTGCCTCAACTGGTCTTCCATGACCGATTTCTTGAAGGATTGGTCCATATCCTCGATGGGAATTGCAGGCAGCCACAAAACATTTTTCATGCTGTCGATGGTGCGCCATTCTGAATCGGTCGTCAAATAAAATACGTGTTTGAACTTTGTCTGCTGCAGTTCTTCTGTCAGTTCGTCAGCAATTCGCTGCCGATTCGCTATTTTGGCATAAGAAACGGGCGGAAGCAAAAGTATCCGCCCTTTGAATTGCTTTTCCAATAATGCTGTCAAGGTTTGCAAATATTCCGAAGCCCCGGCACTTGGCTTCATTCCATTGGCGCTTAAATCCAATTGAAGCAGCGGCACAACGGCTGTATCCACGTAGTCCTGCTGGTTTAAATACTGATCCATTTCTTTACTGATAAAATGCATAGAATTTATTCACTCTCCGTCTTTTTAAAAGCTTTAAATGCCTGGAGCATCGCTGACAGTTCAAAAAACCGCTCACGATTATTGGCATCCAAGGCCTCATCAATTTGTTTATAAATCGTTTCTTCCTGAAAGATCGACATGCTTTCTTCCAGGATTTTCTCAGCAATCAAGCGATCCTGCTCATTAACTGTTGCATTTTTTGGCATATACGGGTTTTCCTCCAACACTGATAAATAGAGGGCTGGCGGCGGAATGCTTGGGAAATTCAATTGAACATACAGATCATCTTCAGGATTCAGCCGCAAATCGTGAAACGACTTTTCTGCATCTGCTGTCATCAAATTCCCTTTGTAAAATCGAAACGGTATTTCTTTCGACTCAGTAGAGGACATGACCATGGCACGCGGGCAATAATGCGCTTCTTCAACAAAATGGGTTTTTTCAAGCAGGTCTTCGTTGCTCAACATATAATTAAGAATCCAAATGCATTCACGTCTTTTCATCTTGTACGATTGCAGAAACCAACGGACGAATTGCTTTTTTTCACCTATCGATACTGAAGCGGTCATGAAATTTCCTCCTTTCATTCAAACGATTGCTGCCAGTCGAACCATTCAGGATTTTCCGGTTCCAATGCCTGCAGCTCTTTAATAATTTCGAGGGCAGCTGCTCTTTTTCCTTCTTCTATTAAAAATAAGGCATATTTTTTAAGAAACGCTGAGTCTTCTTTAAAAGAAGAGTAAGCTTTGTCGTAATAGGCAGTGGCTTGCTCGTAGTTTTCAGAGCGTTCATAGGCTTCTGCGATCATCGGATAAAGACCTGCCCAATCATCGCCGCTTTCAATTACCATATCCGCAAGCTCAAGCACTTCTGCATCTTGCTCCTGTGTATGGAAATACGATACCAGTGTGTAGATTGCCTCCATGTATTCCGGATCCAGTGCGATTGCCTGGCGCAGGTGGCCAACGCCTTCCCCTGCCTTGCCAAGTTTCATGGCCAGTTTGCCTGCGAACAGGTACAGTTCCTTGTCAAACTCGTCTCTTGCAATGCCTTCACTTATCGCCCGATAGGCTGCTTCATAGTCTTCTGACATGTTCAGGCTTTGCGCCTTCAATAAATAGGCGGAAAAATAATCCGGATCGGTGCCGATCAATTCGTCCAACCGGCGAACGGCCCCTTCATATTGTCGGGTCTGGAAAGCGGCAAATGCTGCGCCAAACAGGACATCGGGCGTAGCCGAATCTTCCAGGGCCTTCTCATAATAAGGCAACGCTTCTTCGTACGCGGCTCCAGCACTGTAAACCTCTGCCAGCCGTTCTGAAATATTGACGCCTTCGATGACGACCCTCTGAGCTTCAAGCTCCTGATAAATCTTCGCGGATTCCAGGTAGCGGCCGGAATCCAACAGCAATTCCGCTTTTGCCTGCTGCAGCAGCGGCTCATCCGGCATCAGCTCGATCGCTTCGTTCAAGCGGTTCTCAGCGGCTTCAAGCAAGCCCTGCAGCTGGAACAAGTCCGCCAGCGTGACAAGTGCCTGTGCGTATAACTCATCGTCTTTAGGCACTTCCATCAAGGCATTCAAAGCATCATCTTCCCGGTCGGCATCAATCAGCAAATTGGCTCGGTCGATAATGAGCTGCGCTTCTTCCGGAAAAATGTATTGCAGATGCTCCAGCACTTTGATCGCTTCTTCCACAAAGCCGATTTCTGCCAGCCATTCCGACAATCCGTATTGCTCATCGGGATCTCCCTGCAACAAATAGCTTTCCAATAATGTATTCAGGAGATTCGGATCTCCTTGTTCCACCGCTTTTTGTATCTCTTGTAAGTTAGCCATCCTATCACCTTTTCCTTCACGTTCTTACTCTCATCCTACACGAAAGATTCTTATTATCATAATAAAAAAACTCTCCATCAGGAGAGTCAATTTGTCAGTAAATTCAGTTGTTCAAAGAAATTCGGATAAGAAATGGAGATGCAGTCCGGATCGTCAATCACGATTTCCCCGGAGGCTGCCAAAGCGCCGATTGCCGCCATCATGCCAAGGCGGTGATCGCCGTAGGAAGTCATTTCAGCCCCCGTCAAAGGCGTTGGGCCATGGATGATCATGCCGTCTTCTGTCGCTTCGATGTTTGCACCCATTTTCGATAATTCCTTGACGACTGCAGCAATGCGGTCGGTTTCCTTGACCCGCAGCTCTTCAGCATCCTTAATCACGGTCGTGCCTTCTGCTTGTGTCGCGATGAGGGCAATCAAAGGAATTTCATCGATTAGCCTTGGAATCAGGTCTCCGCCGATTTCAATTCCTTTTAAAGCACTCGAAGTGACAGTCAAATCCGCCGAGCGCTCTCCTTGCGTGTCGATTTCTTCTATTTCAATAATGCCCCCCATTTGTTTGACCACATCCAAAATGCCTGTTCGAGTGGGATTGATGCCAACATTTTTCAATGTCACTTTGCTGCCTTCCGTTATCAAAGCAGCACCGATCATAAACGCAGCAGACGAAATATCTCCAGGCACCTGTACATGCGCAGCGGTCAGTTTTTGGCCGCCTTCAAGCTTGATCAGGTGATCTTCCCGTGCAATCGTCGCCCCAAAATGTTCCAGCATGATTTCTGTATGATCGCGCGAAGCGATTGGCTCATGAATAATCGTTTTGCCTTCGGCTTTTAACGCAGCCAACAAAATCGCGGATTTTACTTGGGCACTGGCAACCGGCAGGGTATAGTCAATTGCTTTTAGCCCCGTCCCCTGAACTGCTAATGGGGTATATTGTCCATCCATGCGCCCGCGAATATCCGCACCCATTTCGCGAAGCGGATTGATGATGCGCTTCATTGGCCGTTTGGCTATTGATTCGTCTCCTGCCAATACGGAATGAAAGCCTGTTCCAGCCAGTAAGCCAAGCATCAGGCGTGTCGTCGTTCCCGAATTTCCAGTATCCAACACTTCTGAAGGTTCACTCCAGGAATCTTCGCCTTCGCTTTGAATGGTCACCAGTTTGTCTGAAATGTCGATTTTTACGCCCAGTTTCTTAAAGCAGGCAATGGTGCTTAAACAATCATCGCCCATTAAAAAACCCTCCACAGTGGTCTTGCCTGTTGCCATAGATCCAAACATAATGGCTCTATGGGAAATCGATTTGTCCCCTGGCACTTGAATGCTGCCTTTTAAGCTTGGTTTATTGTATGTTAGCGATAATGCCATGGGCTTATCCGTCCTTTCAGGAAATATACGAATCGTAAACTGTCCGTGCGGAGATGCATTTTTGTGCACGGTCACGGTCTTCTGCTGTTTGGAAACTGATGACGAGTATACCGAAAACATCTTCTCGCGTTTCCAGGATCCGAAGGTTGACGATGCTGATTTCTTCTTCTGCCAGATAGCCCGTCAGTTCTGAAATGCTGCCCGGAACATCCGGTATATCAATATAAAGGTCAAAAACAGAAAACATTGCGCCATGTCCGGCAATGGGAAGTTCGTCCCGCACGGTTTTGGCGTGTGAAAAGAACTGCTGGATCGGTTCCGGATCATTTTTTATGAGCATTTCCTTTAATTGATCCATCTGCTCCATCCAATTGCCGAGTTGCTGGACGATCATGGCGTTGTTCTGCGTTGTGATATCACGCCACATCTCCGGATTGGCTGACGCAATGCGTGTTGTATCGCGGAAACCACCAGCTGCCAACTGACGGGCAAACGGAAATTTATCTTCCTGATCCAGTTGATGGACAAGTGAAGCCGCAATAAGATGCGGAAAATGACTGACGATGGCCGTCATATGGTCGTGTTCTTCCGCTGGCAGCACTTCAACTTTTGCTTTAGTGACGGATAGTAAATCCTTCAAAAACTGAAGACGTTTTTCATCCGTGCTGTCGCCAGGCGTCAAAATATAAAAGGCGTTTTCAAATAAGACATCTTTTGCAGCCTCGACGCCGCTTTTGTGGGAACCTGCCATCGGATGACCACCTATAAACAAATGGTTAAGAGCCTTCGCAGCTTCCATAATCTGCAATTTTGTACTGCCCGTATCTGTTAAGATGACATCTTCTTTTAAATTCCAGTATTTGCTTTGTTCCATCAGTTTGATCGTCGCCCCAACCGGTGTGGCAAAAACAATAACATCCGCGTCGGATGCTGCCTGTTCAAGCGATGGCGGCGAACTATGTATAATGCCCATTTTAAAAGCTTTTCTGGCAGTCAATGGATCGGCGTCATAGCCTGCTACATGAACATCATGGTTGCGTTGAAGCGCTTTTGCCAATGATCCGCCGATCAATCCCAGCCCAATAATTAAAATATGCGTTGTCACGTCGAACTCACCTGGCTTTTAGCTGTCAAGTCCGGGCGCAGTTTCGTGGCTTCATTCAAGTAAACGTGATGGATTTCCTTTTGGCCCAGTTCTGTATTGACATGCATCATGACGCGGATGCATAATGGCATGCCGCCGGGAACATCCATTTCATGGGTACACATAACCGGAACATAGGTCCATTCCTCGATAGTCCGAACAGCTTTGGCAGGAAAAGCTGATGTAATGTCTGTCGTTGTCGAAATGATGACAGAAGCAACATGGTCCGGCTCAATTTTATTTTCTTTGGCCATTTCCAAAACTAGCCGTGTTGTTTCTTTTAGAACTTCTTCGGGCTGATCGGCAGAAACTGTAATCGCACCTCTTACTCCACGTATCATCAAATCACATCTCCTATCTGTAACACTAGTTTTTCATACGCCGCATGCGCACGCTGCTCTTCTATTTGCTCAACAAATGGCATGCCCGTCCGTTCGAGCAAAACGAAGTTCAGCACTCCTCTAGAGGACTTTTTGTCTTTTTTCATATAAGGCAATAAGGATTCAAACGAAATTTCCCGCAGCAAATAGAGTGGGTAGCCATTGGCACTGGACCATGCAATAAATCTATCCAGTTTTTCATGTTCCGATAACAGCAAAGCATATGTCATTCCAAGCACAACCGCTTCTCCATGAGTCAGTTTGCCATAGCCAAGATGACCTTCCAGTGCATGCGCTAACGTGTGGCCGAAATTCAAATATTTGCGGACACCGCCTTCGAATTCATCTTCTTCTACAATTGCCGCTTTTACAGCAATGCCTTTTTCCAAATGACGGTTCAGATCTTCTTCTGTCATCTCGGTGAAATCACGAATAGCCAGCAATTCCTCCAACCATTCTTCATTTGATATAAAGGCGTGTTTGATCACTTCAGCCATACCGGAACGAACTTCTCCAGGCGGCAGTGTGGCCAATAGTCTGCTATCGTATAAAACCGCTTTCGGCTGATAAAAAGTGCCGATCATATTTTTGCCAAGCTCATGATTGATGGCCGTTTTCCCGCCGACTGCACTGTCGTGCGCCAGAATGGTGGTCGGGAGCTGAATAAAGGGAATGCCCCGCATAAAAGTCGAAGCGACAAACCCTGCTACATCTCCCGTAGCGCCTCCGCCAAAAGCCAGCAATAAAGAATCTCGCGAACAGTTTTCAGCTAGCAAAAAGCTGTGGCAAGCCATAAAAGTTTCCACAGATTTCGCACTTTCTCCTGCGGGAACAGTCAACACACGGACGTCCCAGTCTGCTAAAAATTCCAGTAAATACGGTAAGTGAAGTTCCGCTACCTGCTCGTCCGCGATCACCACAATGTGGTCCGCTTTATCCAGCAAGTGGCGGTAAGCATCAGCAAACAAATCGAATGCACCGGCACCGATATGAACTGAATAAGGATGATCAGCTTCGACCCGCAATTGCTTCATGCTTAAAACTCCTTCGTGTAATTCTTATAGTTTTTCAAGTTCTCGGCCAATCGCGGCATCTGATCTGCATCAAATTGATCCAGCAGCGCATTAGCCACTTCCCAGGCCACTACATGCTCAGCAACAATCGAAGCTGCCGGTACCGCACAGCTGTCAGAACGTTCGATGCTTGCCTGGAACGGTTCTTTCGTTTCAATGTCCACGCTTTGGAGCGGCTTGTATAAAGTTGGAATCGGCTTCATAACGCCTCTGACAATAATTGGCATCCCTGTTGTCATGCCACCCTCAAATCCACCGAGGTTATTGGTTTTTCGTGTATAGCCGTTTACTTCGTCCCACAGAATTTCATCATGGACTTCACTGCCGGGTTTTCTGGCCATTTCAAAGCCTAAGCCGAATTCCACACCTTTAAAAGCATTGATGCTCATAATCGCTGCCGCCAATTTGGCGTCCAACTTCCGGTCGTAATGGACATAGCTGCCAATTCCTGCCGGCATGCCTTCCACAATCACTTCTACTGTTCCACCGATAGAATCCCCGTTTTTCTTCGTTTGGTCGATTAAATCCGTCATTTGCTTTGTAACGGAAGGATCTGCACAATAAACTGCATCGTTCTCAACGATTTCACGGATTTCATCTGCAGACTTTCCTAGATAGCTTTCGGGGTTTACTTTGATGCCGCCTATTTCAGTCACGTGGGAAACAATCTTGATGCCCAGTTCCGCAAGCAATTGCTTGGCTACTGCACCAACTGCCACACGTACCGTCGTTTCACGTGCAGAAGACCGCTCTAAGACGTTTCTTAGATCTCGGTGTCCATATTTCATGCCGCCGTTCAAGTCTGCGTGTCCGGGACGAGGACGCGAAATTTGGCGCTTCACTTCTTCTGTATCTTCAATTGGCTCAATGCCCATAATAGAAGTCCAGTGTTTCCAGTCGTCATTCGTGACGACTAAAGCGACAGGAGAACCCAATGTCTTGCCGTGCCGAACGCCGGAAACGATTTCCACTGTATCTTTCTCGATCTGCATCCGTCTTCCCCGGCCGTGTCCGCCCTGGCGTCTTTTCAACTCTTTATTGACCAGTTCTGCTGTCAAAGGCAATTGCGCCGGCAACCCCTCTATGATGGCAGTCAATTGCGGACCGTGTGATTCTCCTGCTGTTAAATAACGCATTTACGCTTTCTCCCTTCAACGTGCTAAAGTATTTATGTACCACTATACCATAAGGCATTTCTTCAATTCTATAAGAAAATCACTTAAAGTGAAACTTCAATCAATTGAAAATACACCATATTGCCAAGTTTCTGGTTCCAACAAAAAAAACCGCCCCATGTATGGGACAGTTTTTTCAACAGTGTGGATTAGTTAACCCAGCTGTTCATTGTTTTTTCGTATGATACCAATTCTTCTTCTTTAAAGAACAAGCCGATTTCGCGTTCTGCGCTTTCAGCAGAATCCGATCCGTGAATCATGTTTTTGCCGACAGTAACTGCGAAGTCGCCGCGGATAGTTCCTGGAGCTGCATCTTTAGGGTTTGTAGCGCCCATCATTTGACGTGCAGTCAAAATAACGTTTTCGCCTTCCCAAACCATTGCGAATACAGGACCTGAAGTGATGAATTCAACCAATTCACCGAAGAACGGACGCTCTTTGTGCTCGCCGTAATGCTCTTCAGCCAATTCAATAGGAATTTGCATCAATTTAGCACCTGCTAAATGATACCCTTTTTTCTCAAAACGTGCGACGATTTCTCCGATTACGTTGCGTTGAACGCCATCTGGTTTAACCATTAAAAATGTTTTTTCCAATGTAAACACTCCTCTATTTAAAGCTCGGGCTTTTTGCCCACCTTAAAAAATACTATCATTGTCGAACCATTTGTCAACTGCCAACTTAAAAATTACGCTTGCCGATAAAAAAGGCGATTTTGCGCATCGTTTTCACTGCCTGCCCTTTTGGAAGAAAGGAAAGTTCCCGCAATGCTTTTTCCAAGTACCGTTCGCTCATCGCTTTCGCCTCTTCGATGGCAGAACTGTTTCGAATAGTCCGAACGACCGTTAACCGCTCTTCGTTGGATAAATCCCGATTCAAATTAGCTTTCAGCATAGTGTAAATTTCAGGATCTTTTCGCGCGCATAGAATGGGCAATGTGATGTTCCCCTGAATAAAATCGCTGCCTGCCGGTTTTCCAAGTTCTTCATCCGTAGAAGTGAAATCGAGAATATCGTCGATAATCTGAAATGACATACCGATAAAATATCCGAAACGGCGTAAATGTGCAGCAGTTTTCTCATCAGTGCCAGAAACGAGCGCTCCCAATTCACAGCTGGAGGATATCAGCAACGCCGTCTTCCTTTTGATGCGCCGGAAATAATCCCGCAGGTTTTGATCCAGCTTGTATTTATCTTTAATTTGAATAATTTCGCCCCGGCAAACTTCAATCAAAGTTTTTGACAGGATCTCATGAACACGCGGCGATTCAATTTCAGTAATCTGCTCCAACGCTCGCGCCAAAATAAAGTCACCAGTATACATTGCCACACTGTTGTTCCACTGTGCTTTGACAGTTGGTTGGCCTCTTCGGATTTCCGAATCATCAATAACATCGTCGTGGACCAATGAAGCCATATGAATCAGTTCAAGCGGCACAGCTACACGCTTCATGACATCGATATTGTAATTTCCAAACTTTCCAGCAAGCAAAACAAAAACAGGTCGGATTCTTTTCCCTCCGGCCTGCAATAAATGAAGAGAAGCATCATTTAAAAGGAGAGATTGGGAATCCACTGCCTGTTCCAATTCCTTCTCGATCATTTCCAGTTCCGGTCTAAGGTCGGAATAGAGCAATTTCAACTTCATCTTTTCCACTTAAAATCCTTCTCCCGCTAGTTTACTTTTTTTATTCCCAAATGGAGGGCTGCGGCGCCTCCAGTATAAGGCTTGTATTTCACTTTCTCAAATCCGACCTCCGTGAACAGTTTTGCCAGTTGCTTCATGCCGGGAAAAGATTTTGCCGATTCCTGTAGCCATGAATACTCTTTATAGCTTTTAGCAAATAGTTTACCGAAAACCGGCATGATAAACCGGAAATACATTCTGAAAAATGGTTTAAAAACAATATTTTCCGGCTGTGACGTTTCAAGACAAGCAATCATTCCACCCGGCTTTAACACCCGGTGCATTTCGGAAAGGGCTTGGCGATAATCCGGAACATTGCGCAATCCAAAACCGATTGTCGCAAAGTCAAAAGAATTGTCAGGGTATGGCAGTGACATGGCGTTGCCTTGTACCAGCTTGATCTGAGGCATGTCTTTGGTTTTATCATGTCCGACATTCAGCATGTTCTGGCTGAAATCCAGTCCGACAACCTGGCCGGTTTCACCAACCGCTTTGCCAAGTGCAATGGTCCAATCAGCAGTCCCGCAACAAACATCAATAGCGGCAGCACCTTTTGGCACCTGCATCTTGTACATGGTATCTTCACGCCATTTGTTGTGCTGCTGGAAACTGATGACCGAATTCATCTGATCATAGTTTTCGGAAATCTTTTCAAATACTTCGTGGACTTTTTGTTCTTTCGTTTTAGGCATATCAGTCATCCTTCTCGGGTCAGCTGCTCAGCTCTATGCTGGTGCGGGGTTATTTGATGGAGCAAAAATTGTGCCAGTTCATGATCCAGCGAACAATCACCTATGGATACTAGAATCTGTCTGTGCAGGCTATCAAGTTTTTCCAACAGCCAATGTTCTGTATAGATTTCGTGAACAAGATTTGAATTCAGTTCCCGAAGAAAATGCGTGTAATTTTTTGACTGCAAATGCTTCAGCTCATCGGTGTAGCGCAAGTATAGAAGCGTCTGTTTAGCGAGCGGTGTATATTCGGAAAAATCGTAAAATTTATAAAATGATAATAAAAGTTCAGTTTCAATAACCGTGATGGCTTCTTCCACTTCTTCAATAGAGCGAATTGCGTCTTCGAAAAAAGAAGTTTTCTTTTCACTCACTTGAATAATTGCTGTGGCCAGTTGCTGAACCATAGCAATATTTTTTGAATTGACCAGCATCTGATAATAGATACCGCTATATAGATCGCCAGCCAACACAGTCAACTGCTGCTCTTTGATGATGGGAACATCTTCTCTTACTTGATCATGGGCATGCAAAGCAGCGTAGACGATGGAAACCGTTTTTGCAGAAGACTCAATTTCAGGCGACCAATTCTTCCCGTCAAAAAAAGGCAACAGCAAAAAAAACAAACGAGACTCTTTGACGGATGGTCCTTCTGTAAATTGATCGAGGGTCCGCTGTCTCACAGCATCCAAAACCTCGACTTCCATGGAAATAATTTTCGATTGTATTTGATGTCCCTTCATACTGCTTGCTCCATTCATGATTTAGCCATACTACGATAGTATATCACAGGCAAAGCCTTGCCTTCATCCAATATCGTTTATTTTTTAGCGTCGCTTTCAACGATACCGTGGGCAGAATGAATTTCCGCTTTCCCGCGGATTTTCATAGCTGAAGTGTGCTCTGTAAACTGAGCAATCATCACTTCGCCTTTATCCAATTTTTCAGTATGGTGAAATTTTGTGTCGTTGCCGCGAGTTAAACCAATTACATTCACGCCATCTTCCTGCGCGCGAATAACTATATATTCTGTCTGAGCCATTTTCCCACCTGCTTTTCCGTATTAGTCCATATTGATATATGTGATGACTTCAGATCGTTTAATGTCATCTGTTTCAAAAATTCCTCTAGAGACCGCTGTCACCGTTTTAGAACCGGGTTTCTTGATCCCTCTCATGGTCATGCACATATGCTCCGCTTCAATCATGACGTAAACGCCATGCGGGTTCAATGTTTCCATTAAAGAATCTGCAATCGTCGAGGTAATGCGTTCCTGAAGCTGCGGTCGTTTTGCTACCGTCTCTACCGCGCGTGCCAACTTGCTCAATCCCGTCACAATGCCATCACGAGGAATATAAGCGATATGCGCCTTGCCAAAAAACGGAACGAGGTGATGTTCACACATCGAGTAGAAAGGAATATCTTTGACGAGCACCAATTCTTCATGGCCTTCATGAAAAACCGTTTTGAAATATTCTTTGGGATCTTCTTTCAATCCGGAAAATACTTCCGCATACATCTTAGCTACCCTTTTAGGCGTATCCTTTAATCCTTCTCGGTTTACGTCTTCCCCAACAGCCTCTAAAATCATCGAGACAGCTTGTTCAATTTTATCAAGGTCTACTTTTTGTGCTTTCACATCTATCATTCTGCTTCCTCCTGTTGAAGACGAATCGGTTATTTTTTGGCAGCAGGATGGCTGCCGGTAGTATTATGAATTCAAGTTTTATATGTAGTGCTTGTGAATTTTCAGTCATGCCACTTCGGCAGATCGTCTTATGCCTGTCGGAGCAGAACGGCCGTCTCCGCTTTTCTCATTGTCTAGCTTCAGCGGCCTGCTCCTCGGGTCATAAGCCACTCTGGCTGCGCGGCTGAAACCATGCCGCTTCGCCAGATCGTCTTATGCCTGTCGGAGCAGAACGGCCGTCTCCGCTTTTCTCACATGAATCGTAGCATACGCACAGGTGTTTCGCAAAATTGTTGGCTCAAAAAAAGGATGACTTTTGCAAGATTGTGTCTCGCAAAAGTCATCCTATGTACAGAGGCTAAAGCTTACTTCACTGCGTCTTTAAGCGCTTTACCTGGCTTAAATGCAGGAACTTTGCTTGCAGCGATCTCAATTTCAGCACCAGTTTGTGGGTTACGTCCTTTGCGGGCCGCGCGTTCGCGTACTTCAAAGTTACCGAAACCGATCAACTGTACTTTTTCACCTTTAGTTAGAGCATCTTGAATTGTCTCAAATGCAGCGTCAACTGCTTTGGCAGCGTCTTTACGAGAAAGTTCAGCTGCTTCAGCAACAGAGTTCACTAATTCTGTTTTGTTCATGCTATTCACCTCCTCTCAAAGGGGATGCAATCATCAATCCTGTAAAAAGAGTATCACATCGAAAATCGCATAGCAACAACAAACAGCCTGCTTTTTCAATAAAACCACCAAATACTAACAAAATTTTCTAAAAAGAGGGCATTTCTATTAAAAACGCGGTAAATCAACGTTTTTTACTCTGTTAAAAATACCGGTTCATTTTCTTCATTTATAGTATACGGCAATGAGTAGGCTGGCACGACAGGATGTTCTTCATAAAGAATAAAGCGGATATCCTGCCCGGCTTCCAGCTCTCCTTCATACTCTTGGAGAGCTGAAAATATGTCCATCGCATAATCAATATAGATTTCACCGCTGCCAGTAATTACTAAAGGCAGATTTCTGCCAGTGTATGGACTGACAACAGTTGGCTCTTCAGAAAAACCCATTGCTTCATGGTTAAATTTGTAGACGTTGTCCGCCAGTATTTCAGCGATTGGCACCTGTCCGCCGTTTGCGCTTTTTCTGACATTGACTGATCTAATCACTTCTGCGGCTTGCAGATCCACCAGTTTTACAGTCGGATTTTCTTCAACGTCCATTAAGACATATTGAAAAATGCCACCGGTTTCAAATGCATTTGTAGGCACTTCAGCAGTGTAATCAGGAACAATCAACGAAAAATCGACTGGATACTTAATGTATTGGTCAATATCCATATCCCGTGTCTTTATTGGCAGCAAACCGCCTGTTGCACCTCTGTACTGATTCACTGCATTTTGAACAGTAATTAGTTGGTCTTCATACGGAATTTGGTTTTCTGCTCTCTCGCTTTGTGGATATCCGCACGAAGCGAGAAATCCCACTATAAATAGGAGCAGCATAAATAATATTGTTTTTTTCATTTTCCTCACCTCATGCGCCGCCGGTAGGGCCGCTGAATACTGTGAATATCATGATAAAGAATCCAAGAATCAGCAAGATGTATGCAACTAGCGCGAAAAGAAATTTAAGGATGCCATTCTTCAGTTTGTATCTGCTCAAGTAGATAAAGCCCATTGAAATCATCAAAAAAGCAATTCCAGCAAATGATACCCACATTTTATCTAAAGCACTCATAATTGCCCGCCTTTCGTAGTGTTTCAGTCAATAGTATAGCATAAAAAAAGAAGAGGGAGCTTGTGGCATCCTCTTCTTTTGTGACAATTAAAGCAAGTTGATCAAATCTTCCATTTCGTTCTTTTTCATGCGGCCCATCAGCTTTCCGACCGCTTCGTCTGTCGACACATCGTCAAAGAGAACCGAATAAAGTGCAGCCGTTATCGGCATAGGTACATCATATGCCTCCGACAATTGATAAGCTGCTTTGGTGGTCCGTATCCCTTCGACAACCATGCCCATTTCTTCCAGCACTTCGTCCAGGGATTTGCCTTTGCCGAGCATGTTTCCTGCGCGCCAATTGCGTGAATGGACACTGGTGCACGTCACGATTAAATCACCCACCCCGGTCAGTCCGGAGAAAGTCAAAGGCGTTGCACCCATTTTTACGCCGAGCCGTGCAATCTCTGCCAGCCCGCGCGTCATGATGGCAGCTTTTGCATTATCGCCAAACCCTAAGCCGTCTGTTATTCCGACAGCCAAGGCAATAATATTTTTCAAAGCACCGCCAATTTCAACGCCAATCACATCGGTGTTTGTATAAACCCGGAAATAATGATTCATGAACAGATCCTGGATCCGATTGGCTGCTGCAGTATTCTCACAGGCAGCTGTAACGGTCGTCGGATGCTCCTGCACCACTTCTTCTGCATGGCTTGGCCCAGACAACACAACAACGTCTTCAATCCATTGTTCCGGTATTTCTTCGCGGATCATTTCACTGATCCGTTTTAAAGAGTCCGGTTCAATGCCTTTTGAAACGTGGACAAACAAAACTTTTCGATCCAGGACTTTTTTGATGTCCTGACAGACTTCCCGGATGGCTTTTGTCGGAACAGCCATCACCAAAATGTCACCATGGTTAACAGCAAGAGCCAAATCGCTTGTCGCTTTCAGGCTTTCCGGCAACCGTGTGTCTTTTAAATAACGTTTGTTGGTATGCGCATTAATTTCGTCAGCCTGTTCCTGACGATGTGTCCAAAGCAACAGATCATGGCCATTTTGAGCAAGTACATAGCTCAATGCCGTTCCCCAGCTTCCTGCTCCAAAAACAGAAACTTTTTCCATAAGCTAAAACCACCTTTTTACCTTAAGTACGCGCTCTTGTGATCAAACGAAGAGGAGTTCCTTCGAAATCAAAACTTTCGCGAATCCGGTTCTGCAAGAAACGTTCATAGCTAAAGTGCATCAGATCCGGTTCATTGACAAAAACAACAAATGTCGGAGGCTTGATTGCCACTTGCGTTGCATAATAAAGGCGTAAACGGCGGCCTTTATCCGACGGCGCTGGGTTCATGGCAACTGCATCTTCGATAACTTCATTTAAAGTGCTCGATTGAATACGTCTAGAGTGGTTATCATTCACTTTATTGACAATTTCTAAAATGCTGTGTACGCGTTTTCCGCTGATTGCGGAAACAAACATGATCGGCGCATAATCCAAGAACAGGAAATGCTCACGGATTTTGCGTGTCATGACGTTCATCGTTTTTTCATCTTTTTCAATGGCATCCCATTTATTGACAATAATAATAATTGCTTTTCCGGCTTCATGTGCATAACCCGCAATTTTTTTGTCCTGTTCCTGAATGCCTTCTTCTGCATTCAAGACTACCAAAACAACGTCTGAACGTTCAATGGCGCGCAGTGCACGCAAAACACTGTACTTTTCAGTCGTTTCATAGACTTTCCCTTTTTTGCGCATTCCGGCCGTATCAATGATGACATAAGGCTGTTCGTTATATTCGTACTGGGTATCGATAGCGTCGCGTGTGGTTCCTGCTACTTCGCTGACAATGACACGTTCTTCACCCAGGAATGAGTTTACAAGGGAGGATTTGCCGACATTCGGACGGCCGATCAATGAGAATTTGATGACATCGTCCGGATATTCCTCGTCATCGTCTTTCGGGAAGTTTTTAGCCACCTCGTCCAATAAATCGCCCAATCCCAGTCCGTGGGATCCTGACAGCGGATAAGGTTCACCCATTCCCAATGTATAGAAATCATAAATCATGTGGCGCATATCGGGATTGTCGATTTTGTTGACGGCCAAAATGACCGGTTTTTTCGTGCGGTATAAAATCTTGGCTACCTGTTCGTCCTGCGTTGTGACACCATCGCGTCCGTTAACAAGGAATATGATGACATCCGCTTCGTCCATGGCAATTTCTGCCTGTTGGCGGATCTGTTCAAGGAATGGCTCGTCCCGAAGATCGATGCCCCCTGTGTCTATAATGTTAAATTCATGTGTCAGCCAATCTGCCGAGCTGTAAATACGGTCACGCGTCACTCCTGGAATATCTTCCACTATGGAAACCCGTTCTCCTACCACGCGATTGAATATCGTGGACTTACCAACGTTCGGCCGGCCAACTATTGCTACTACCGGTTTTGACATATAAAATTCATCCTTCCACTTCTGATATGCCTATTATACACGAAAAAGGCGATGGCATCTGCTAAATGTCCATCCCCCTAAAATGTGCAATATTCAGTTTTTCTCAGGGTTTGCATAAGATGCCGGACTAAAGCCTCTGGCGCTGAGGTATTGCGCCAATTCTCCAGAAATGACTGCTGGACATTTTTGAATATCCATCAGATTTTTGGCTCCCAATGCCGTCATCATCATGGCCAGATCCTCATAAAGTCCATTCACATCACTGATTAGCTGAATTTCGCCATCCTGCATCGCTGTCTTCAAAAACGATCCGGCAAGGCCCACTGCATCGGCTCCCAGTAAAAATGCTTTGATCATGTCCTGGGCATCCTGTATGCCGCCTGAAGCAAGCACCGTTTTGCCGAAAACACTTTTCACTTCAACAATCGCCGCTGCTGTCGGAATGCCCCAGTCTTCAAAATAGGCCAGCTTCCGTCTCCGGCGCTCATTTTCAATCAAGGCAAAATTCGTTCCGCCAAAGCCGCTGACATCGATTGCAGAAATCCCAGTATGGCTCAGTTTCTCTGCCGTTTCACGCGATACGCCAAAACCGGTCTCTTTTATGATCACAGGGACATTCAGCTGTTCTGCAATCGCACTTATGCGTTCTAATGCTCCACGGAAATCACGGTCACCTTCAGGCATTGTCAACTCCTGGACAACATTCAGGTGGATTTGCAGCGCATTGGCCTCGATCATCTCGACCGCTTCTTGTGCTTGACGGACTGTTGCTTCGCTTCCGAGATTGGCGAGCAAGATACCATCCGGATTTTCTTTACGGACGACTGCATAAGATTGCCGCTCGCTGCGGTCTTTTAAAGCTGCCATTTGCGAGCCAACAGCCATGGCTGCCCCCGTCTCTTTGGCAACCCTGGCCAGTAAGCCATTCAATTGTTCGGTGTCCCTGCCGCCGCCGCCCGTCATCGCATTAATAAAAACAGGTGATTTCAAATTCAAATCACCTGTTTTTGGTTTTATGCTGATATCAGAAACCGCGGAATCTGGCAAAGCCTGATGGACGAACCGAATATCATCGAACATGTTCTTCTTGCTCTGTCCTGTCGATAAAGCAAATTGTATATGATCCATTTTGCGTTCTGCTCTCGACATAATTATTCGGATTTAAACCCTTTTAGTTTATCACCGATCACATCACTGATTGAGAATCCAGTTGACTCTTCAGGCATGTCATACTTCGAGAAATCCTGGTCTCCTTCTTTCTCCTGGAGTTCCTTGATGCTTAGAGAAAGACGCTTATCGGTTTTATTGACTTCAAGCACTTTAACTTGAACTTCTTCGCCTTCCGTCAAAACCTCGTTCGGCGTGCCAATATGTTTGTGTGCAATCTGGGAAATATGGACAAGCCCTTCAACGCCCGGCAAAACTTCCACAAACGCGCCATAGCTGACGAGACGCTTGACCGTTCCAGTATGAACCGAACCTTTTGGCGCTTTTTCATCAATAGAATCCCATGGCCCTGGAAGTGTGTCTTTAATGGACAGCGAAATTCTTTCAGAGTCACGGTCTACAGAAAGTACTTTGACCGTCACTTCCTGGCCTTCCGTTACCACGTCAGAAACTTTTTCCACATGCTCATGCGACAGCTGCGATATATGAACCAAACCATCCACACCGCCAATATCGACAAAAGCTCCGAAAGACGCGATGCGTTGCACTTTACCTTTCATTTCATCTCCAGCATGGATTTTTTCCATCACCTGGACTTTTTGAGATTCTTTTTCTTTTTCAATAACAGCACGGTGAGAAAGAATCAGACGATTGTTTTCTTTTTCCATTTCGACAATCTTGAAGGTCAGTACTTTTCCCTTATAATCTTCAAAAGACTCAACAAAATAATCTTCCACTAAAGAGGCCGGAACAAATCCGCGTACACCTAAATCGACGACCAGGCCGCCTTTGACGACGTCCTTCACTTCAGCTTCGATAATCTCGCCCGATTCGAATTTTTTCTCCAACTCGTCCCATGCCTGCTCAGCATCAACTTTTCGTTTGGATAAAACAAAATTCTCATCTTCCACTTTCGTAATGATCAGATCTAGTTCGTCTCCAACCTCTACAGAATCTGATGCCTTTTCAATATGCAGGCTCGATAACTCACTAATGGGTATAATGCCGTCAAAAGGAGCCCCTTCAATTGTTACAGTTACAGCTTTTTCTTCTATTTTGGCAACTATCCCTTTTACGCGATCTCCTGTTTGGAAGTCACGGTTTTCCATCATGTTCGTTTCCTCTGACATAAGTAGCCCTCCTTCACAAACTATCCACCTTCTATTTTATGCGAATTCTCTAATAAAAACAAAAATTATCACTTATTGACGGTATAGTCATCAAGAATTTTCTGGATGCTGGACATAATGGCTTCGGTTACTTCATCAACAGAAGCTTTTCGTTCACGGAACGGTGCCATTCGAATCGGTTCACCGTAAACCACTTTAACTTTTCGGAATGCCTTATAGGGCCCGATTATGGCACAAGGCATCACATCCGCATTGCCTCGCAATGCAAAAAAGCCTGCTCCGCTGAGGCCTTTTTTCAAAATGCCATCTGTTGACCGTGTGCCTTCAGGAAACAGCCCCACAACATCTCCATTTTTCAATATCTTAAGCGCGGTACGAAGAGCCTCGCGGTCGCTCATCCCCCGTTTTACAGGAAAAGCATTTACTTTTGGCAGGATCGGCCCAAGAATCGGCGCCTTAAACAACTCTTCTTTCGCCATGAAGTGGACAGTTCTTGGAGCTGTCATTCCCACTACCGGGGGATCAAGTGCATGTATGTGGTTGGAGCAAAGAAGAATGCCGCCCTCTTTCGGAAAATTTTCAGCCCCGATTATTTCAAAGCGGTATAAGGGGCTTAATACTGTTTTCACAAGTCCTTTGCCAAATGCATATAAATTCACGTTACAGCAACCTCTCTTCAGCCAGTTTTAGTATGTTTTGGGCTGCCTGATCGATTGTCAGGTCAGTTGTATCAAGGTAAATCGCGTCATCTGCCTGGCGCAGCGGGGAAACAATGCGCTCGCTGTCCATTTTATCCCGCTTGGCGATTTCAGCTTGAAGCTCCTCAAGCGGTGTTAAAATATTTCTTTTTTTGTTTTCTTCAAACCTTCTTCTTGCCCGCTCTTCGACAGATGCTGACATGAAGACTTTCAGCGCGGCATCCGGGAGTACATCTGTTCCGATGTCCCGCCCATCCATGACCACACCGCGCCCTTCCGCCAATTGCTGCTGCAGCTCAACCATACGTAGCCGAACCAGTTCATGAGCTGCCATTTCTGATACGGCTTTTGTAACATGCTGGGAACGGATCGCTTCTGTTACATCTTTTTTATCAAGGAAGACCAATTGGCCGTTTTCGGATGGCTGCAGGTCAATTTCTGTTTTTGCTAATAATTGGCCCGCCTCTTCATTGCTGGCCATGTTTATTCCTTCAGTTAAAGCTTTCAGTGTAATCGCTCGGTACATAGCGCCGGTGTCGATGTAAATATAGCCCAGTTTTTCCGCCACAATTTTGGCTATTGTACTTTTGCCCGCAGCTGCCGGCCCATCGATCGCTATTTGTATCGGTTTCGTCAAAATAGTCACCTCATCATATGTATTCATCATATTTTAACATAAGAAAAGCGCAAGCGCCCTTGAAGAATGGACACTGCCCGAAAATCTAAAAGCTTTTTTAATTAAAAAAAAGTCTTCATGTACAAGACTTTTTTGGGGATATTCGTATTATTCACCAGATTGTGCTGATGAATTGTGATCATGGTAATGCGACAGGGAAAGTTGATGTGCCTGCTTTACTTTTCGAAGGCCAAACCACCAGAGAAACAGCATAAATGGAATGGCTCCATACATAATATTATCGTATACATACAAACTGGTATTGTATGCAAGGTGAAGAACCACTGAGCTTGCAAAAGCCCAACCGATCCAACGCCAGCGTTTGCTGCCCCCGCTGAACTTGGCTTTCCCGAAATAATAGCCCATCACCACACCAAACAAAGCGTGGCTTGATACCGGCAAAAAAGCACGGATGAAAGCAGTCTGAAGACCGAATTCCAACAAATACAAAATATTCTCGACTGTCGCAAATCCGAGGGATACACTGGCACCATAAAGGATGCCATCGTACGGATCCTCAAAGTCAACATGGCGATAGACCGCAATCAACAGCACCAGCCATTTGAAAAACTCTTCCACTATACTGGAAAACAGGATATTCTGTGCAAAGCTATTGGTAAAGACGCCTTCTGCATCGAACACATATTGAACAAAAAGAATCGGGAAGGTCAAAGCGGCTCCATACAAAAAACTTTGGAATAACAGTCTGGATGGTTCGTTGGCAAATTGGTCACGCAAATACAAATAACTAAAAAGCGCTAAACTCGGGGCTATTGCTACAGTTAATAGAATAATCATATGCCTACCCCTTTGTTTGAATTACAGTTATTGTATCATGTTTTTCAACATCATTTTCAGCCCTTCTGAGCAGTCTCCTGCCACCCCTTACCTCTCGAAAGCATCTGCTTGTATAGGCCCATCGGCGGATAATAAAACCGAAAGTTTGATGCGTGCTTTTTTGCTGTCGTAGTCACTTCCGAGAACAACGCCGCGGGTCAACAAGTCATGCGCACTGCCCGGGTAGCTGTAGGCAGGATAAGCATTGCCTTCTTCAGCACTTGTCGTCAGGACGACTGGAATTCCTTTTCTGACTGCATGATCGACTGCCTCCATCATATGCGGAGACACCTGCCCTCTGCCTGCCGCTTCCAATACTATGCCTTTGGACGGCCCAGATACCAGCATATCGATCAAATACCCATCTTGCCCGGAATGGCATTTAATGATATCCACACGCGGCAAAGGACCGCTGACTGTGTGCACTTCATGCATCACGGGTTTTTGGTAAACGCGCACTGTGTCATTGTCAATAATGCCGAGATAGCCATGCCCAAAAGAATCAAATCCCTGCAAGTTGCTGGAATGCACTTTCTTGACGTATTTGGCACTATATATCCGCTCATTAAAGACGACAACCGCCCCTATTCCTCTTAGGCTGGGGTCTACCGCCACGTAAATTGAATTACGGAGATTGGAATAGACATCAGTCCCGACTTCCTCAGGAGAACGCTGAGAACCTGTGATGACCACTGTACGGTCGTCATCAATTGTCAAATCCAGAAAATAGGCAGTCTCTTCCAAAGTATCCGTGCCATGCGTTACCACAATCCCTTCAACTTCAGGATCCTGCAATTCCTGGAGAATCGCTTGTCTGACCGTCAGCATTTGTTCAAAGCCGATATGCATGCTCGGCAATTGGAAGACATCGATCACTTTCACTTCTATTTCTTCAGGCAGCTGGCAAAGCTCAGCCAATTCCTTTCCGGAGATGGCACCTGATTTTAATAACCCATTGGAAATTTCTCTGCTGGCGATGGTTCCGCCTGTGGTGATCAAGGATACTTTCTTTTTCATAATCTAACTCCCTTTCCCGATTTTCCGCAATTCATTTTAAAATCATAAAAAAGAAAGCACAATCAAGATGTGCTTTCTTTTTTTGCAATAGCTTCCGCAATTTGCTGTCCATGAAAGCGTCCATTTTCAATAAAGATTTCATTGGCATTATTGCCTGCCGCAATCACCCCGGCAACATATAGATTGTTCACTTCGGTTTCCATCGTTTCTTCATCAAATGTTGGACGTCCGGAAACCCCATCAATGGAAATGCCCATCGACTGCAAAAACTGATGGTCCGGATGGTAGCCGATCATCGCAAAGACAAACTGATTGGGGATGGTTTCTTTTTGATCGTTGACTGTCAGTTCTACCGTGCTGTCTGTAATTTTGTCGACCATCGAATCAAACAGCATCGTGATTTCCCCTTTTCTCACCAGGCCGTCGAACTCCGGCAGAATCCACGGCTTGATGCTCTTGGAATAGCTCGTGCCATGATAGGATACCGTCACTCGGCTACCTGCTTTATGCAAAGCCAGAGCCGCATCAACCGCAGAATTCTTGCCTCCGATAATAAGAACGTCCTGATCAAAATAAGGATGGCCTTCTTTGAAATAATGCATCACTTTCGGCAGATCTGCGCCATCCACTTCCAGCGTATTGGGCTGATCGTAATAGCCGGTGGCGGCAATTACATATTTGGCCTGGTATTGGCCTTTGCTCGTGGTCACGGTAAATAGGCCATCCTTTTCTACGCGCTCCACCGTCTCGAAGGGATGAACTTGAATCCCGCTTCGCTTTACGACTTCGCGGTAGTAGACCAATGCCTGGTTGCGTTTAGGTTTACGCCCTTCTATGATGAAGGGCACATCGCCGATCGACAGTTTTTCACTGGTGCTGAAAAAGGTTTGATGCGTCGGGTAATTAAAAATCGCGTTGACGATATTGCCCTTCTCGATCACGACAGGATCGAGACCGAGTTTTTTCAGTTCGATTGCCGCCGACAAACCACAGGGGCCGCCTCCAATAATTAATGCATCTACATAGTCCATTTTAAAACATCTCCTGTACTTGATCCTTCTCTAAGCATAATGGATTTATCCTCGGTGTGACAAATTTTATTTGTCCGCTTCGATTTTCGGGCGCACGGTCAGCACATGGTATTCCGCCTGTGCACCCAGCCGCAGGTGCAAAGTGGTCGTACCAAAACCGTTGCTGATCAGTTCTATGCGATCTTTTTTGACTTTCATGGAACCTTTTTTGAATAAACCGAATGGTCCAATGCGAATTTGTCCGCCATGCGTATGGCCGGCAAGCAGCAAATCCGCAAAATAGGCATCTTTTACTTTCCAGAAGTCGAAAGGGGTATGTGAAACAAATAAAACAGTATCATTGGCCTTTACATTTTTAAAGGCATTTTCGAATCCGTCGGGTTTGTAGGCAAAATGGTCAAGCCCGACCAGTTTTAATTGTTCGTTGCCAAAAAGCGAAACTGATCGATCATCCAGCACAATCACACCCGACTGTTCAAAAATTTGCCTAAGCGAAGCTTCGTCCACTTCCCGGTCATTGTTACCCCAGACAAAATAGACAGGTGCAATAGCCATGAGTCTTCTAATATTCTCAGCGACCCGTTCTAACGGTACGCCCCTTTCGGCCAAATCGCCTCCGATTATGACAATATCGACGGGACTATCAAGCAAGTCAGCCCGTATGACCCTGCGGTGGACATCTGCAATAAACAGCAGTTTAAACGGTTTGAAGGGCTTGGCTGCACGCAATTCCACTGTTTCCATCACAAGTTTTTCCGAAAAGGCATTCCGGACCATAAAAAGAAGCAGCGCCAAAGCTGCCAGGGCAATGCGAATTAAATATTTCATGTAAGAGTTCCTTCCAAAAGAAGAAAAAAACATAAGCGAGGCTTATGCTTTTTCGTCTTATTCTGCTATTAATCTTCTGCTATGTCCAAAACACGGAAACCGGATTTCTCCAGCTCTTTTACAAACCGGTCGATATTGTCTTTCTTTTTGATCTTCAAAACAATTCGGCGGACCATTTTATTGGTTTCATCAAACGTGACAAGAGAGACTACAGATTCCTTGTATTTTTCGATAATTTCTCCAAGGCGGCCAATTCGGCCTTCTGATTCCACCGAAGTGAAGGTGATGCGGTATCCAGGCTTGTTCATTCCAAAAGCGCTTTGCAATTGGTTGACGATATCATAGCGGGTAACAATCCCTAAAAATTGGTGGTCTTCGACGACGGCAATGATTGGAAAATCATTCAGTTCAACCAGCGCTTTTTCATAAACGTCATCAATACTCAAATAAACTCGCTCATTTACCATCACATCACTAATCTTAGTTGAAGTGATAAAATCCTCATTTGATTTTCCAGAGTAGAAAAACGCACGGTATGCATGGTACCAAGTAAAAATACCTTTATACTCTGTCCCTGCCACAACCGGTATGGCATCAATTGAATGCTTTTCCAGCAGGTCAAAACCTACTTTCACAGAATCTTCCATTTTGACTGTAATGCATTTCTCTTTTTTAACCAATGCACTTTTAACAAACATCTGATCGCCCACTTTCTAATCTGTCATATATATTCCCCAACTATTCATCTGCTAATCAAGACAGATGCCTATGGCAAAACTAAAGTTTGCCCAGGGCTTATGCTGTTTGAACTCAAGCCATTTGCCTGCTTAATTTTCTCTACAGCCGCTGCTGCTCCGGCTGCTCCATAATTATTGACGGCGATGCGGTACAACGTTTCACTGGATTGCACAACATATGTTTTACCGGAAGCGCTTGGTGCTTCCTCTTTTTTCTCGGCTTCCGCTTTAGCTTTTGCTTCCGCTTCTTTTTGAGCTTGAGCTTCAGCTGCGGCCTCTGCTTCTGCCTTGGCTTCGGCATCTGCCTGAGCTTTAGCCGCTGCTTCTGCCTGTTCTTCTGCTTCTGCCGCTGCCTTAGCTTCAGCATCAGCTTTCGCTTCAGCGTCTGCTTTTGCGGCAGCCTCGGCTTCCGCTTTTTCAGCCGCCTTTACCTCAGCTGCTTCTTTTTCTGCAGCAGCCTCTTCTTTTTCTGCTGCTGCCTCTTTTTCTGCTTGTTCTTGCTTGTCTTCTTCATCATCGGCTACAGCGACAGAAGTTGTGGATGGTTGGGAATTCATCTCAAAGCTTACTTCGTTTTCTGCAGGTGTAGCTGTCAATGTATCATCGGGTTCGAATAAGAAAACTACATAAATCAGTAAAGAAACCGGTATTAATATGAAGATAAAAAATAATGCAGGCATCAGAAGGCTTTTGCTTTTTTTGGCCTTAGGCTTTTGTGCCTGCCGCTGAGCTGCTCTGGACAATGCTGAATTTTTGTCCACCGATATTTCCTGTCGATTTTTCTCAATCGACTCATGATAACTATGATTTCCCATACATGACGACCCCTATCTGTACTAATATATCTATTATGACGAAAAAAGGCTCATTTGTAAATGACAGTTAATGAGAATCTTAAATAGGTAATATTACACTTAAACGCTCTTGCCATTGGAGGGGGAAATGCTTTTCTGTAGAAGGAGAAAAAACTTCAAACGCATCATAATCGATCCCATCATTGATGCAGCAATTGTCCGGCTTGCCTCCAAGCTGCTGATCAAAACATTGAACAATAAAGCTGCGCAGACACCCTTGGAGCCCGATCAGTTCACGAATTTTTAAAACTTGCTGCCTTTTGCCGCTCCTCAAAAGTTCCATCTGCTTTATCACGCCTTCAACCGGCAATTGAGTCATCCAATAGGAAATCACCCGCATCGCGGTCTCTCGGACAATCCCTTGATCAATTAAATGCAGCGCACCGGCACCGTGGCGGTAGACTGCTTCGATTTCATGCTGCGTCGGCAAGTCATCCATCACCAGGCTATCGAGAAGCGCCTCATCACCTTGTGCGTACAGCAGTGTAGCCAAAGATGGCTGCCCATCCCGACCGGCTCTCCCCACTTCCTGGACATAGCCTTCTATGGAAGTCGGCAGCTGGTAGTGGATAACATGCCGGATGTTCGGAATGTGGACCCCCATGCCAAAAGCGTTTGTTGAACAGATCCACTGCAGTTCTCCGTTTTGAAATTGCTGTTGGACGAAAACACGGTCCTGGTGCTCCATACCCCCATGATAAAATGCTGCAGAAACTCCTAACTCCGTCAAAAGCATAGAGAGTTCCTGGGACTTTTTTCTGGTTCCGGCATAAATAATTCCAGGACCGTTGTATTTTTGAACAAATTCTTTTATAAATTCAATTTTGTCTCGGCTTTCTTCAAACTTTTTAATGTCATAGACGATGTTTTTACGATCCATCGGGTGACTGTAAACATAAGGCTCTGACAGCGCCAGGTATTTCTTTATTTCTTCAGTGACCTTATCGGTCGCCGTCGCTGTCAGTGCCAGCACTTGCGGAAAGTTCAAGTGGGGCAGAATTTCAGAAATCCGGAGATAGTCCGGCCTGAAATCAAATCCCCACTGAGAAATGCAATGGGCTTCATCAGCCACCAGCAAAGATATTCGGATCTGCTTCAGCTTTTGTTTAACAAAAGGCTGGACAAGCATTTCTGGCGAAATAAAAATAAACTTATATGAGCTGAGCGTACTCCAAATTCTTTCTTTGTCTTCCGGCTTTAAAAAAGAGTTGATGGCAACTACTGATTTTTCGCCCATTTTTTTTAACTGCGCCACTTGATCCTGCATTAACGATAGCAATGGGGAAACGATCAAGATGCTGTCCGGTAGCACTTTTGCAGGCAGCTGGTAGCAGATTGATTTCCCCATACCCGTCGGCAGCAGCGCAATGACATCTTCACCAGCTAATACACGTTCAATGATTTCCCGCTGCCCAGGACGAAACGAAGAAAATCCATATGTGTTATACAGCAATTCGTCCAAATTCATCTTTGTTCCTCCCTAATCGCCAAAGCAAGGCGGATTTGAAAATAGCTGGCTTCCGGCAAATGCTCTTTGATTTCACGCAATCTCTTTGTTTTTCGGCTCCGGCTTTCGGCTATAATTGCCTCGAACAAGGCTGGATTTACAAACGCTGTGTAATTAAAAAATGGATCGTTCATCGCCAGTTCCACAAAATGGTCTTCAATGGTACTGGTCTTTAGTTGGCGCAGCGATGCAATCTGCTCCAGCGAGAACCCTTTGTCGAATAACTTCTTTGTACGCTGTGCCGTTTCTGTCAAGGAGGATTGCTGAATAATCCCTTCCATTAACCCAAACAGGAGCGGAGGCTTGGATTGTTCAATGACTCCCATCCAACTATGTAATGCTTCTACCCACATCAACTGAACATCCAAGAGAAGAAGGTTTTTTGAATCGGCAATTTGCTGCCATGTTAAGCCACTTAAAGCCAATCCCGTCAAACGTTCCGTAACAATCATTTTATGTGTTTCAGAAATCCCACTATCGGTTAATGTAGTGAAGAGCTCCTTTTTAAATGCTTGGGCCACTGCCAAATCACGAAAATCAATCTGTTTCAGGTATTTTTTTACCCAACTCTGAACTTCTTCGTTGATGACAATGGGGTCGAAAGTTTTTTCTTGCTGGCTAATATGGGAAAAAGTTTGAACAATTAGTGACAAACGTGAAAAAAACAAATTCTCGTTGCCCCGGTATTTCCAGCCATTTAGCGGCGATGCGGCGATATCCAAATCCATCGCTTTTGGGGACAAGTCAACCACCTGGTCATTATCCAGCAGGCAGCCTTCTGCAAATAAGCGCTGAACCGCTTGGTCATAGGCTTTCTTATCCAATTTCGGCAACACGCCAAAATAAGGATACAGGCTAAAATAGCCGATATCCTGTATAGTTTGTCCGGACTTCTTTCCTTTAATCAAATGATAAGGGGAAGAGATGGTCCGCTGCCGATTAACGGCCTTCATAATGGCCAGAATGAGTTCGGAAAATAACAAGCTTGCGCCCCCTAGCGGTTTTTGGTTGAAAAACTACTCAAACACCTTTAGAATAAATACGATAGTATAACTGAACTTGTTCGGAGATAAAGGAGAGGAAAACAATATGGCTAAGTATACCATTGTCGACAAGGATACTTGTATCGCTTGTGGTGCATGTGGTGCAGCAGCACCTGATATTTACGATTACGATGACGAAGGAATCGCTTTTGTTATTTTAGATAATAACATGGGGACAGAACAAGTTCCAGACGAACTCGAGGAAGATATGGAAGATGCATTTGAAGGCTGTCCAACAGATTCCATCAAAGTTGCAGATTCATCTTTTGAAGGCGATCCTTTAAAATACGAAGACTGATGACAAGTAGAAAAGGCGCTCGGCAGTGATAAACTGCCGAACGCCTTCTTTTTTGTTTTCTATCTTATGCCCGGCAGAGCTACACGGGCGCTTATGCTTTTCTTTTATGTCTAGACTTCAGCAGCCAGCCCCTCGAGTCGCTTCAGCCTTTCCAGCAATGGCTGAAGGACGCCATTACCGGTAAGGCTTCCAGCGCTTGTCGGGGCTAAACGGCTGCTTACGCTTTTCTATGTCTAGACTCCAGCGCCCAGATTCTTGGGTCATAAGTCAACCCAGCTGAGCGGCAAAGAACGCCACACTTCTGGTCTGTCTTATGCCCGTCGAGGGCCCGCAGGATGCGGGTCAGCTAACCGTTGCGACACGATGTCGCGCCCTTAGGTTAGCTTCTGCTGTTGGGCGCTTACGCTTTTCTATCTATGATAAATAATAGGAACGCTGTTTTTCGATCCACGTGTGCATGCTGCTGAACATCAGCAGGACAACTGCAGTCAAAAGCAGGCCTTTGATTAAGTTGAACGGTAAAATTCCCAGAACGATTGTTCCAAATAACACACTGCCTGTTTCAGCTGGCATGTTAAGGAAATACGTGTACATCGGCAGAAATACCAAGTAGTTTAAAATACTCATGCCGATTGCCATGGATAGTGTACCCGCAGCCAAGCCGAAAGCCATTCCCTTTTTAGTTGCTACTTTGTGGTAGATGAAATAAACCGGCAAAATAAACAACAGGCTTGTTACAAAGTTCGCCATGTGGCCAACCGGAACCCCTGTAGGACTTCCTGCAAACAGCCAATCCAATACGTTCTTAAAGAATGCGACTAAAATTCCTGCTACCGGACCCATTGTAACCGCTGCGATCAGCGCAGGCACATCACTGAAATCCACTTTCAAAAAAGCAGGTAATGCGGGTAATGGAAAGTTGAAAAGCATCAAAATAAATGAAATACTGCTCAACATTCCGATGACGATCATCGTTTGCAACTTCTTGTTCTTCATATTCCTCTCTCCTTGTAGTGATTCACCAGAAGAAAAGCTTGGACCTAGCATTTACATATAAAATCCCTTAAGCAATAATAACTTAAGGGAGAAAAGGCACACTTAATAAGCGTTCCGTCTACATGTAAACGACAAACGTCCGCACCTTCACCTTCTCCCATCCAGACTATACTGTCGGCTTTGGAATCTCACCAAATCCTGCGTTTTACGGCTCGCGGGCTTATGAACAGAGTTCAATTACCGCCGGTAGGGACTTGCACCCTGCCCCGAAGATGAATCGATATTTTGTTATGCCCTAATCTTAGTATATAGAAAGAGCGTTGTAAACAAATTTGTTTACAACGCTCTTTTATCTTACTGTAATGGCCATTCCAACAGATTAGGGGCTGCCGGAATCGGCAACGGCTGGCTAAAGTCGAATCCATTCCAAGTTTCAGAATGCAACCCGTCCACCTCTACCTTTTTCCCGAATGCATCAGCAGTCAATGCAAAGCTTTCAATCATTCGAACAGCTTCCAAAGGATCCAGTGAACTTAAATCGAGTCCATCTTCAAATTGGACTTGTACAAGGTCTGCTGTTTCCGAAACTCGAACTTCAATATTTTGCGGAATTGTTGCCCCATAAAAATCATTGGGGCTTTCTGCAAGTGCACGAATTGCCTCGCTCGCAGCAGTAAACGGCATATCATATCCGGGTGCAAGGTAAACATCACCCGTTGAAGATTCAAAGGAATAATAGGCAACGTTTTCTTCCATCGCCACTACCGGTTCGACCGGACCGATTTCAGAAAACTCTGCTGCTGAACCGTCTTCGTTGGCCACTTCAATTTGCTCCACATCCGTAAACGTCTCTGTCAGCGTATTAAAGTAAACTCCCATGCTGGCAGAAGCAAGGTCATACTGGTGATCCTGTGGCAGCAGATGGCGAATGCCGCCAGTTATTTCCTCAAATCTTCCTATATACGGATGATACTCATCAAATCCCAGCAGCTCTTCATCAATATCACCAGCGTATTCCTGATACAGATCAAACGATGATGGGGTTTCACCTCCGAATGCCGATTCTGTCTGATCACGGGGAATCAGGAAGGAAACGGGCACCACATATGCGTTCTCGGTCAGTCCAATAGTCATTAAAGTTTGATCCCCGATGCTGTCTTCATAAACAGCTGTGCGCAGTGGAGCGTCAACCTGGGCTGATGAAAACTGGCCAGACTCTTCAGCTTCCGAATCTTCGGTTTCTGAAAATCCTGCAGCTTCTTCTTGCGCCTGATCCTCTGCTTCGCTCGTAGCTGCTGAATCTTCAGTTGATTCCTGGGGATTTTGAGCAGTATCAATGCCATTTTGACTGATGATAGTGGCTACCAATATTCCAACTGTGATAAATCCCAAGGCGGCTACCAGCAATGGAAGCCACTTTTTCGGACGTTTTTGAACCTTTTCATTGTGGGCAAGCCGATTGTAAACTTCTTCTTTTGACCGGTTGTCTTTGATAGCGGGGAAATCCTTTAACAAATCTTCGATGGAGTCATCGGTCCATTTGCTATTCGGCATTTTCATCTCCCCCTTCCCTCGCTGTTAATTTTTCACGCAAGGCTTTGATTGCGCGGTGCTGAGTTGTTTTTACTTTTCCTTCTGTCCAGCCTAATACATCTGCGGTTTCCGCTATTGATAAGTCCTGGAAAAAGCGCATGATAATGACCATTTTTTGGTCTCCTGTGCAAGTGTCCAAGGTTTTGTACAGCAGCACTTTATCTTCATTCAGCAATGAAACTTCTTCAGGAATCCGCTCCGACGAAACCAATTGCTGTGTTTCCCAATCAAAATATTCCATCGAATGCTTTTTGCGTACAGCCGTTTTTCGAAAATGGTCAATTGCCACGTTTTTTGCAATCGAAAAAAGCCATGTTTTCTCAGAGCTTTTCCCTTCAAAACGATCGTAAGCCCGAAAAGCACGTATATATACTTCATGCATCAAATCTTCCGACAGATGCCTGTTTTTCACCAAGTAAATTAAAAACTGGAAAACATCCTGGTGATACTCTTCGTACAACCGATGGAAAACGGAGTCATTCAATATACTCCCCCCGTTCTTAGGATTAGTCGTCTTGGTCTTTGTAAAGTTACATATTCTTTAATGGCAGCAAAAAGACAAATGAAGTACCTTGTCCAACAGTACTCTCTGCAAAGATTTTGCCTTCATGAACTTTAATGATGTTGCTGGCGATTGCCAACCCAAGACCTGTTCCACCTGTGCCAAGTGTTCTTGCTTTATCTGCTTTGTAGAATCGTTCAAAAACAAACTCCAAATCTTTTTCCGAAATTCCGATTCCATTATCGTTGATTGATATCTTTGCATACTCCTGTTGTTGTTCGACACGGACTACTACTTGCCCTTCTTTAGGCGTGTGACGAATTGCGTTATCTATCAAATTGGTCATGACTTGTTCGATCCGATCTTCGTCAATTTCACTGGCTGCCCAGTCATCAAGTGTGGTTTCGAAAGTCAATTGAACACCGCTGTCTTTGGCAATTTGCGAAAACTTGAGGGTCATGCGTTCAATAGCATTGTTCAATTGGACAATTTCCTTGTAAATCCGCATATGGCCAGATTCCATCCGCGCCAGATTTAACAAATCCGTAACCAATCTGCCCATCCGCTGCGATTCTTCATAGATGATTTTGGTCATCTCACGGCGTTCTTCTTCCGTTGCGCCGACGTCATCCAAGATGGCTTCGCTATAGCCTTGCAGCATAGCAATCGGGGTACGCAGTTCATGCGAAACATTGGCGATAAAATCTTCTCTAAGCTTCTCCAGGCGATGCTGCTCGGTCATGTTATGCAAAACTGCCACTGCGCCCCGGATGGAAGCTCCACTGTACAAGGGGCTGAAATTGATGGCATAGTAAGCTCCCTCAATTTCCAGTTCCTCTTCAATTTCTTCTTCAAAAACCAGCACATGATCAAGCATATGGAGCATCTCGGCTGGCAGAGGCTGAGCTTCAGTGGAACCATTTTTAAAGACCCATTGCTGCATGAGTTTCTCTGCCGGCGGATTGCTCAGTAAAACAGTTTTGTCCTGATTAAAGGTAATGACGGCATCCGCCATCGACGTCAATATGCTCGATAATTGTTCTTTTTCCTGGTTGATCACTTCCACATGATGCTTTAATTGGCGTCCCATTTGATTGAAGGCTGTCGCCAACTGGCCAATCTCGTCACTGGAAGTTGCTCTGACCTTTGTATCGAAATTGCCTTTTGCCAGTTCAAATGCACCTTCCCGCATTTTTCGAAGCGGTGAAGTAATTCGCGATGATAGGAAGAAAGCAAAAAAGGTTGTTAATAAAAGGGCAATAAAGGCTGACAAGAAAACAATATTGGTTGTCCGCTCAGCAGTTCGATCCATAACTTCCAATGACTGATATATGAACACCACACCGTGCTGTTCTTCTCCTGTTTGCAGCGGGCTGGCCAGTACAATATATGATTCCAAACGATTTTGTTCTGTCAATGAAGGCAGGAGCATTTCTTTCATTACCGTCTCATCCGATTCAAATACTTGCTGAAAAGATGGTTCGTTTAATATTTTTTCACGGGTTTCAGAACCGTTCAGTCCGTCATGAATATAGTAGCTATCGTCATAAGGCACTTCTGCTATTACCGCATTGGTTTCTGTTCCGATAACATCTTCGATAATTTCCAGCGAACTTGCCACTTCAGCATGATCGTTGAAAATATTTGCGATCATGTTCGCTTCGCTGTTCAATGTTTCTTCTACGGTTTCGCTATGATAGTTTCCAAGAAACTCCAAAAGCAGAACTGTCACAATAAAAAGGACAAAGGAAACGAGAAGCAGGATCGTAATCCAAAGCTTCCCGACAACACTATTCCATATTCTATTCATTGCCAACCTCGAATTTATAGCCGACGCCCCAGACAGTGACAATCATCTTCGCTGCAGATTCCGAAACGCGGTTCAATTTTTCACGCAATCGTTTAACATGCGTATCGACAGTCCGCAAGTCACCGAAAAAGTCGTAATGCCAAACTTCTTTCAGCAAATGCTCACGGTCAAAAACTTTATCCGGTGCTTTTGCTAAAAAGTACAATAGTTCGTATTCTTTTGGGGTTAAATTCACTTCTACACCATCAGCAGTTACGCGGTGTGCATCGTGATCGATCGTCAGGTGCGGGAATACTACCAGGTCTTTAGAGACGGTCGAGTTGGAAATTGGCGAATATGCCGATGAACGCCGCAAAATTGCTTTGACACGCAGCACCACTTCTCTCGGACTGAATGGCTTAACAATATAATCATCCGCGCCGGACTCAAAACCTTCCACTCGATTGGCCTCTTCTCCTTTGGCGGTAAGCATAATAATTGGTGTCATTTTTGTTTCGCGCAACTCAGTAGCCACTTCTACCCCATCTTTTTCGGGCATCATTAAATCCAGCAGGATGCAATGATAATCTTTTTCCATTGCCATTTCCAATGCCTGGACGCCATTTTCAGCTTCTTCCACCGAATAGCCTTCACGCTCCAGATACATTTTCAACAATCTGCGAATCCGTTCCTCGTCATCCACTACCAACACCGTAATCTCTTCCGACATGATAACCCCTCCAACTTTCTTCTGTTATGTTTCATTGTACCGATAACTCTGTCAAAAATAAAGAAAAGCATAAGCACCATGCAGATTTGACGGGCATAAGCCACAATGGCGAAGCGGCGTTTCATCCCTCACAAAGTGCATTACAAACTTGCAATTTGCATATTGGTACCTGGACAATAATAAAAGCCTTTTCCGTTACCGGAAAAGGCCCGTCTCTTTATGCGTAAGAATGCAATCCGGCAATTATTAAATTGACAGCAACCAGGTTGAACATGATGATTGCAAAGCCGATAACTGCCAGCCATGCGGATTTTTCACCTTGCCACCCTTTGCCCAAACGCAAATGCAGGTAAGCAGCATAGAACAGCCAAGTGATCAGTGCCCATACTTCTTTCGGGTCCCATCCCCAGAAACGGGACCAGGCGATTTGTGCCCAGATCATGGCGAAAACCAACGCACCCAAAGTGAATATTGGGAAACCAATAATAATGGCGCGGTAGCCAATTTCATCCATCAGCTGCAAATTGACATTTTTGACAAAAGGTTTTAACAGCGCTGAGATGCGTTTTCTGAAAATCAAGCGAATCAACCAGTAAAGGATTGTACCGACGAGTACAGACCAGACTACGGTCGTCAGTTTTCCAGCATGGACAAGCGCCGGCGTTTCAACTAAAGGCGTCATTGCGCCGTCGGTTAAAGCCACATACTCATTCATACCAAAAATAGGAGGCATAGCATAAGTAATGGCAGCTTCCTGATCTTCTTTATCTACATAAGTGAATTCGGCTTCATAGCCGGTTAGAGAAAAGAAAGAACTGACTACAACAAATCCAACAACCAGGACTAATGAGTACATCATAGCTTCCAACCAGAAACGCTGCTTGGATTTCTTTGCAGGATCCACTACTTTCAGCAGATAGATCAAGCCTGCAGCAGCGCTGATGGCGAGAATCCCCTCTGCAATAACAACTGTGCTGACGTGAATCGCCAACCAGCTTGTTTGAAGAGCCGGAATAAGCGGACTTACTTCACTCGGGAACATACTCGCAAATGCGATGATCAATAAAGCTACAGGCAATACGATCATGCCGAGAACCGCCGTTTTGTATAGGAAATACAAAATAATGAATCCTCCGACTAACGTCATGCCGAAAGCAGTAGTGAATTCAAACATATTGCTGAGTGGTGCGTGGCCTGTTGCTCCCCAGCGAGTAAAGAAATACCCAAGGTTCGCCGCAAAGCCAATCAGTGTAATAGTGATTGCAACTTTGCCCCACCGTTTTTCAGAGTTGAATGTTCCTTCTTTATTGCCTTTTACTGCTCCACCAAAAACAAATGTAGCAATCAAGTAGGCAACAAACGCCACATATAGAAGATTTGAACTTAAATCGGCTAAATTCATGACAGTGTTTCACCTTCCTTTTCCGCTTTCTCTACTTTATCGATTTCATCCTGCTGATCTGTGTAAGCGGGCAATGACGCATATTCCACAACTCGATCAAGATCTTTTTTCAAGCCGAACCAGTTTTTATTGGTGTGGCCGGCTAACAAGACCGTACCATCCGCCTTCTGCTGTATCCAGAAACGACGGTGATTAAAGTACATTCCTTGCGCTACACCGATCATAAAGATTAAACCGCCAAGCCCAAGAATCGGCAAAGTGCTGTCTTTCCGTACGGTAAGGCCCGAAACATCCCGTGTATCTGCACTTAGGAAAGTTAATTTAAAGTCATTTTCTCCTAAAGGCTCCACAGTATTTTGAATCGTAATAAAACTGGTTTCTCCTTCAGGTGTTTCCGGAGTAGTCAATTCCACCAAGAAACCGGGATTGTTTGGCAATGGCGTTGCCGTTTGCGGTTCACCATTTTCAAACCCTGAAAAATCCGGATAATATCCAAGCAATTCAACCGTTGACCCGCCTTCGAGTTCATAGTTGTCGACCGGATTGATTAAATCTATGGTCAATTCACCAAGCGATTCTTCTGTTTCTTTATTCGTCAGTGCAAACGTCATTGCTTTCAGCTCATCCAACCTGAAATCCATCTGGTAGATGGCATAGCCATCAAACTTCAACGGCTGGTTGACACGAATCGGGTACTCTGCCACAACTTCTTGGCTATCAGCTGCGCCAGGCAATGCGTCTTCCGAATTTTGATAAAGCACAACATCTGTCTGATAATTCTTTGCTACCGTACCGACACGGTCCAAGGCTTCACCGAAAACTTCTTCTCCGCCTTCACCTGTATAATTTTCAAGTGCAAATCCTTTGTTTTCAAGGTAGTAGCCCGGCACTTCAGGAATGGCTCTTGTTTCGCCTTCACGCAGCCATAGGCTTTCATCAATATAAAACCCTGGAATCATGCGCAGCATGACGCCAAAAAGGAAGATGATCAAGCCGATATGATTTACGTAGGGACCCCATCTGGAAAAGCGGCCTTTTTCAGCTAACAGCCCATTTTTATCCGTCCGGACATTGTATTTCAATTCTTTTAACTTTGTTTCCGCCTTCTCCAGCGTATCTTCAGCTGCAGGACCGCTTCCATAGATGCGCTGTTTGTCCATAAAGCTGGGATGGCGCAGAACCCGTTGATTTTTTAATGACTTATAAAGCGGTACAAAACGGTCTAGGCTGGCAATTACCAGCGAAATAGCCAACATTCCGACTAACGCGATAAACCAATAGGAGCTGTACAGATCGTGGAACCCTAGCGCATGATAGACGCGTCCAATACTGCCATACGTATCAGCATAATATGCTTGGATTGTCGCCTCAGTGCTCGCAGGAACAAAAGCCTGCTGCGGAAGTATTGTTCCAATGGCTGCTGCTACCAGCAGGACCACAATAATGCTGACTCCCACTTTAACACTTGAAAAGAAATTCCAAATTTTGTCGATAATTGATTTGTTGTAAGTTTGTGAACGTCTGGCCGTTCCTTCGTATCGCATGTCCACCAGTTTGCTGTTTTGATCTTTTTCAGTCAAAGACCGCCCGCACGACTCACAAAGTTTCGTACCAGGCGGATTCGTATGACCGCATTGACATTGTAAATTCTCCATCCAAAAAATCTCCTTATTCAGGTTTGATTTCTTCCATAAACCCTTCAATATCCTGTTCTGTCATTTCTCCTGTAACGATGCGCTGAATGTTGCCGTCCGGGTTAACAAGAACGGTGGTTGGCAATGGCCTTATGCTGTAGGCCGTCATTACACTTTTTGTTTTATCGATCACTACTGGAAAAGACAAACCATATTGATCAGCGAAAGATTGGACTTCAAAATCAGATTGAGCAATATTTATCGCGAGCACTTGAACACCATCGTTCGAGAAAGCCTCATACTGCCGATCCATAGCTGGCATTTCTTTCGCACATGGTTTACACCAAGTACCCCAGAAATTCAAAAAGACTCCTTGGCCTTCATAATCCGATAGTTTATGGTCGTTGCCTTCAAGATCCACCAGGGTAAAGTCAGGTGCTTTATCTCCGACTTCCAACAGGCTGACTTCCTCGGCTGTAGCACTGTTGTAGATGGTATAGCCAATGGCAGCTATTAAAATTGCCAAAATAATGGTTCTCATTACTGCTCTTTTTTTCTTTTTGTCGTTCTTTTGTGGAACTGCTCGTTCATCCATGCTTGTTCCTCCTTCGAGGGATATTATGCAAACTTAATTATAACAAAGTTTAAACAGCCACAAGTCTGGAGTTTTGAAGTGTTTGTGAACGTTAGACGCGCTTGCCCGTTTCAGCCAGAACACGTAATAGTTTAACTTCATGCGCAGAAAGCTCCCGCGACTCGCCCGCGTTCAAACCGTGCAGTGTCAGAAAAGCAAATTGTTCACGGCTCAATTTCTGTACCGGGTAGCCGATCGCTTCAAACATTCTACGGACTTGACGGTTTCTTCCTTCGTGAATCGTGATCTGGACAATGGCTTTGCCTGTTTTTTTATCTCCCGATAACAGCTTTACTTTAGCAGGTGCAGTCATGCCGTCTTCGAGCTTGATGCCGCGTTCCAATTTTTTCAGGTCATCTCTTTCCGGAATCCCTTTTAAACGGGCTACGTATGTTTTGTCGATTTCAAATTTTGGATGCGTCAGCATATTGGCAAATTCGCCATCGTTGGTCATAATCAATAACCCGGACGTATCATAATCCAAGCGGCCGACTGGATAAATCCGTTTTTCAATATCCCCGAAAAAGTCTGTGACGACTTTGCGGTTTTTATCATCCGAAACAGCAGAAATTACGCCGCGCGGCTTGTAAAGCAAATAATACACTTTCTGCTCTTTTTCAAGCTGGACACCTTCAACTTCGATCTTATCCGTGCTTGAAACTTTGACACCCAATTCTTTGATCGTTTTTCCGTTGACTCTCACTTTGCCGTCCAAAATCAATTGTTCCGACTTACGTCTTGATGCCACGCCTGCATGTGCAAGTACTTTCTGTAATCTTTCCATAAATAAGTTCACCTCATTAGTATTTTTTTCGAAAAGCGTACGCGCTTGTTCAGCTCATTGGCCGGACACTGCAGCAGGAAAGACCGAAAAGTGCGTTTTCGGACGTTCCCGCCAAGCACTGCAAATGTATTACAATAACTCGATATGCCGTTCGTTCCTCTCGGAATTATGTCACATTTCTTCGTAAAGCGGAAGCTCTAAGCTCAAAAGAAAAGAAGACTGTCAATAGCGCAGCCTTCCGCAAATAATGCTTTACACTTCTACTTCCTCTTTAAAAGTTTCTTGAAAGCTGGTCATAAAAAGATCTGTCTCATCATCTGAATCGCTCGCCGCTGCTTCAGGCAATGGCGGCAGTTCGTCCAAATTTTTTAATCCGAAATAATTTAAGAACTCTTTTGTTGTGCCATACAAAATAGCACGGCCTGTTCCTTCAACCCTTCCCGTTTCCTGAACCAGGCCTTTAGCAGCCAAAGTATGCAATGCTTTTTCGCTTTTCACACCGCGCAAGTCTTCGACTTCTACCCGCGTAATCGGCTGCTTGTAGGCAATGATAGCCAAAACTTCCAAGGAGGCTTGAGACAAGGCCTGAACAGTCGGATTTTCCACCAGCTTTTGGATGGTTTCTGCCACTTCCTGCTTGGTCACCAGCTGAAAGACGCCTGCCAGTTCCTTCAGGCAGATGCCGCATGCAGAGTCGGAGCAGCGTACCTCCAATTCCTTGATGCCATCCTGCAGCTCGACACCGTCCGATTCCGTCAAAAACTGAAGCTGCTTTAACGTGAGGCCGTCGTCTCCTGCCACAAAAAGCAGCGCCTCTATCTTACTGGAAAGATTCGTCTTCATATTCCCACTTGTCCTTTCTGAGTTCCACCATTAAATCGGTAAAGTTTGTTTCCTGCTCCACCGCAATGACTTGCCGTTTCATTAATTCCAAAATTGACAAGAACGATACCACCAGAACGGTTTTGTCGTCTGATGGAAACAGATTGCTAAAAGATGTGCGTCCCTTTGACAACCTCAACTGATCGACGATCGAGGTCATTTGGTGTTTGATAGAAATCTCTTGTCTGGCGATGCGCGCAGACAATGGCGCTTTTAATTGCTTCCGGCGGAGCATTTTCTGAAATGCCCCAAGCATGTCATAAGCGTTTACCTCGAGGTCTACTTGGGCGTAGGGGATGGCTGCTTGAATTTCCGATAAATCCATAGGCGCTTTTGTGTAAATAAAGGACCGTTTGCTTTCCAGCTCCTTTAAATTCTCGGAGGCATCCTTGAATTTCCGGTATTCTACAAGACGCGATACCAGCTCTTCGCGCGGATCCTGCTCGTCGAACTCGTATTCAATTTCATCCAGCTCGCCTTCATGGACCGGCAGCAAAGTTTTGCTTTTGATCGCCAGCAATGTGGCTGCCATGACCAGGTATTCACTCGCCTCGTTTAGTTCCAGAACTTGCATCGCTCGTATGTGTTCCATATACTGTGAAGTAATCTGTGAAACAGGAATATCGTAAATATCAATTTCCAAACGGTGGATTAAATGCAATAATAAATCAAGAGGGCCTTCAAAGGCCTCTACTTTTACTTCGTAAGACATGACTGTACCACCTGACTGTTAAAATACTCATTCATCCCCATTAATGGGCAGTTACATTTATTATAGTAGAAAGGGGATCAAAATGCATCCACTTCAACATCCGCTGTTTATTCAATACATCGTTAATTTCAATAAAGAAAAAGATTATTTTGAATGCCATGAAGTAGGCGAAGAATACTGGAAGTCCGTTGCACCTAAAGACAAAATGCATCCCCTGACCGGCTGGATCCAATTGGCGGTCGGCATGTACCATTGGCGAAGAAGCAATTACCCGGGAGCCTTGCGCTCTTTTATCCGCGCTAAGGTCAAATTGGCTTCAGGCGGCGTATGGGTGGAAGGATTCGACCATGAAAAGCTGATCGGCATCTTAACCACTTCAATCGAGGCTGTAACAGAACGCAAGCCATTTTTCATTCAGGAAATCCCGATTGTTTCAGAAGAGCTGAAGCAGGCTGTGGAATCCTATTATTCCGAACAGCCTCTGATCGAACAGGACCCATACTACCTGATGCATAAGCATCGGCTTCGCGACCGGTCTTCCATCATCAGTTTGCGCGAACAAAAAAAAAGGCGGAACCTTTAAATTAAAGGCCGCCTTTTTTTACTGGGCATTTTTTTAGAAACGCTTCGGTTTCATCTGTTGCAAGCATTTTGCGGTCTTGCATGATATCCTGAATTTTGTCCACCATTTCATGGCCAATTCCATCTCCGCGATGCGAAGGGTTCACAGATAAATGATGGATCGTATATGACTTTTCGCCAACTTCCACACCTAATAACCCGACAAAATCATCCCCTTTTTTCCAAAGGAATAACTGCCAATCCGGATTTTCTTCGTAGATGTGCATAGTTTGCTGCAGTTTTTTTAGTTCTCGCTCTTTAGGCATAAATGACAGCAGCCCCATAGCGATCTTTTCGAATGATTTTTTATATCTGAATAACATAATTAAATCCCTCATTTTCGTCTAAAAGCGGCTTTTACCATACTACTATAGTTCTCTTGATAACTCAAGAGAGCAACTTTTCAGCCGCCCGCGACATTTTCTGCGAAAAAGACCCAATAAACAAATCCCCAGGCGATGGCCATAGCTAAGATGAAAAGCAGCAAGACAAGATTCTCTTTTTTCATTGTTGTACAGCCTTTGTGGAATAGATCAAATCCTGCTTGACTAAATCCTCATTTGTTTCACGCTTTACGACAAGCTGATGCGCACCGTTTTCGACGAAAACAACAGCTGGCCGCGCAATGCGGTTATAATTGCTGGCCATTGAATAGCCATAGGCGCCTGTACAGAAAACACTAAGAAGATCTCCTGCTTCAACAGGAGGCAGCTCCGCTTTTTCGATCAGTTTGTCTCCAGATTCACAGCATTTACCTGCAATTGTGTAATGCTCAGTCAATGCAGCATTTGCTTTATTGGCCACAAGCGAGCTGTATTTTGCTCCGTACAGGGCCGGCCGAATATTATCCGACATGCCACCGTCTACCGCCGCATAGTTGCGGGTACCCGGAACTTCTTTCGTTGAGCCAATTGTGTAGAGCGTCGTACCGGCATCGCCAATCAGCGAGCGGCCCGGTTCAATCCAAATTTCAGGAACTGGATAGCCTGAAGATTCCGAAGTCTGCTTGACCGTGCCAATCATTTGCTCTACATAAACAGCGGGTTCAAGCGGTTCATCTTCCTCTGTATATCGGATGCCGAAACCTCCGCCGAGATTTAATACCGGGCACGTGTAGCCAAATTCTGATTTCCATCCAGCCATTTTCTGGAGCAGCTTTTCGGCTGCCAGCTGGAATGCCCCTGTATCAAATATTTGAGAGCCGATATGGCAATGAAGACCCATCAGTTTCAAATATTCGTGGTCATAGGTTTGCTGGAACGCTCGATCCGCTTGGCCATTCTTCAAGTCAAAGCCGAATTTTGAATCTTCCTGCCCGGTCGTGATGTAATCATGTGTATGTGCTTCAATTCCAGGAGTCACGCGCAACAAGATGTTCATTGGTCGTTTGGATTGCTCGGAAAGTTTCTTCAATAAGTTAATTTCATGGAAATTATCAACAACAATGCAGCCAATCCCAACTTCAAACGCCATCTGCAACTCTTCCAAACTTTTGTTGTTGCCGTGGAAATGGATCCTTTCAACCGGGAAACCAGCTTTGACGGCTGTGTACAATTCGCCTGCGGAAACCACATCCAAGGATAGATTTTCTTCTGCGGCTACCTGGTAGATGGCAATGGTCGAGAATGCTTTGCTGGCATAAGCGACCTGATAGCCAATCCCCGCTTCTTCGAAGGTTTGCTGAAATGCTTTTGCGCGGTCCCGGAATAATTGAATGTCGTAGACGTACAGCGGTGTGCCATATGTTTTCGCCAATTCGACCGAATCGGTTCCGCCAATCGTCAAATGGCCCTGCTCATTGATAGTTTGTGTGCCGTATAAATGCAATAAAAGCCCCTCCTGATGGTATATGTATGTGAAAAATCTTGCTGAGCAGCTACCCAGCAAGATTTTTTGTCAATCGGTGATCAAAGCAGAAATCAGCTTGATTTTTTCAACCGGTTCACTTGTATATTCGATACTATTATATATCATATTAGAACATTCTGCGAGTTCTTGTGTGTTGGAATAAATTGTAGCGATCGACTCGCCCGCTTTAACGAAGTCCCCTACTTTTTTGTGAAGGACAATGCCGACAGCCAAGTCGATTTGAGATTCTTTTGTTGCTCTGCCTGCTCCCAGCACCATAGCCGCTGTGCCAATCTCATCCGCTTCCATAAACGAAATGTAGCCTTCTTCTTTGGAAGGAACTTCTGTAACAAACTCAGCTTGTGGCAATAATGTGACATCATCCACCACTGCCGGATTGCCGCCCTGATCGGCTATAAACTGTTTGAAGAATTCCAGTGCTTGCCCATTTTCAATAACGTTTTCGAGCATTGTCCGTGCTTCTTCCAACGTATCCGCCTTGCCGCCAACAACTACCATCTGGCTGCCGAGCACCATGCACAATTCTGTCAAATCTTCTGGTCCTTTGCCTTGCAGGGTTTCAATCGCTTCTTTGACTTCCAGAGCGTTGCCAATGGCAAAGCCCAGAGGCTGGCTCATATCCGAAATGATGGCCATCGTTTTTCTGCCTGTCGCGTTGCCGATCCCAACCATAGCGTGTGCCAATTCTTTCGCGTCTTCCGGCGTTTTCATAAATGCACCTTCGCCTGTTTTAACGTCCAGAACGATAGCGTCAGCTCCAGCTGCGATTTTTTTGCTCATGATCGAGCTTGCGATCAATGGAATGCTGTTGACAGTTCCTGTTACATCACGGAGTGCATACATTTTCTTATCTGCAGGAGTCAGATTGCCGCTTTGGCCAATCACTGCGAGTTTATGGTCATTTACTTGTTTGATAAAATCCTCAGTCGACAGTTCTACATGGAAACCATCAATTGCTTCTAATTTATCAATGGTACCGCCAGTATGGCCAAGGCCGCGCCCGCTCATTTTGGCAACCGGAACGCCGCATGCTGCGACTAATGGTCCAAGCACAAGAGTCGTTGTATCGCCGACGCCGCCGGTGGAATGCTTATCGACCTTGATGCCTTCAATCGCTGACAAGTCAATTTGATCGCCCGATTCAGCCATTGCCATTGTCAGATCTGCACGTTCGCGCTCCGTCATGTTTTGGAAATAGACAGCCATCAGGAATGCGCTCATCTGATAATCTTCAATGTCACCGTTTGTGTAGCCGGTGATGACAAATTTTATTTCTTCTGTCGATAACTCATTGCCGTCTCTTTTCTTTTCAATCAAATCTACCATTCTCATGAATTCTACCGCCTTTTTAGGTTAGTTTCTGAACAGATCAACTAAAAGCATATCGGATTATTTTTATTGTAGAGACTCTATTCTTTATTTAAACGAGCTAAAAAACTCTTGCCGAATTTAGGCATTGCTACTGAAAAGTTTTCAGCGATAGTAGCGCCGATATCCGAGAATGTTTTGCCTGTTTCCAGCTGCTCGCCGCCAGCAAAACGCGGCGAATAAACTAATAGCGGCACGTATTCACGAGTATGATCAGTGCCAGGGAATGTTGGATCATTGCCATGATCTGCTGTAATAATCAACAAGTCATCTTCCTGCATTTTTTCCAGCACTTCAGGCAACCGGACATCGAATGCCTCCAGTGCATCTCCATACCCTTGCGGATCTCGGCGGTGGCCATAAAGTGCATCAAAGTCCACCAGATTCAAGAAGCTCAGTCCTTGAAAGTCTTCACCGGCAACTTGCACGAGCTTGTCCATGCCATCCATATTGTCTTTTGTCCGCAAAGATTTTGTAACCCCTGCGCCATTGTAAATATCATCAATTTTCCCAATGGCGATGACGTCTTTCCCACCATCTTTCAACTCGTTCATGACAGTGCGGTCAAATGGCGCCAGAGCATAATCGTGGCGATTTGTTGTCCGCTTGAATGCCCCAGGCTGGCCCAGGAACGGACGTGCAATAACACGGCCGACTAAGTATTCAGGCTCCAATGTCAATTCCCGTGCTATCTCACAAATGCGGTAAAGCTCTTCCAATGGAATGATTTCTTCATGAGCCGCAATCTGCAAAACCGGATCAGCCGATGTATAGACGATAATAGCTCCCGTCTCCATATGCTGCTGGCCCAGTTCATCCAAAATTTCAGTGCCGCTTGCCGGCTTGTTGCCCAAAACTTTGCGGCCAGTTTTTTCTTCCAGCTGCCGAATCAACTCTTCAGGAAACCCTTCCGGATAAACTTTAAAAGGCGTATCGATGTTTAATCCCATGATTTCCCAATGGCCAGTCATCGTATCTTTGCCGACCGAAGCTTCCTCTAATTTGCCGAAATAGGCTGCTGGTGCATCAGTAGCTGCAAGCCCTTTCACTGGAACGATGTTTGCTAGCCCCAGCTTCTCCAAATTCGGCATGTTCAACCCGCCTACTGCTTCTGCAATATGGCCGAGCGTATTTGATCCTGTATCTCCAAAGGCTTCTGCGTCCGGCGCTTCACCGATCCCCACTGAATCCAATACAACTAAATGTACACGTTTGAAAGGTTTGTTTGTCATAAGTCTTCCTCCTTATTTTCGCTTTTATCTTACCACATATCCGCCCCTCGTCAGAAGTCAGACCTCTTTTGTTTAAGCGCGTGGATGAAATTGGGAATACACATCTTTAAGGCGTGTTTTGCTAACATGAGTATAAATTTGAGTTGTTGAAATATCTGCATGGCCAAGCATTTCCTGTACTGCCCGTATGTCCGCTCCATTTTCCAGCAGGTGCGTAGCGAAAGAATGGCGCAGCGTGTGCGGCGTCAATTGTTTTTGGATTCCAGCTTTTTGGGCATGCTGCTTGAGCAGTTTCCAAAAGCCTTGGCGGGTCAGCCGTTTGCCGCGCTGATTGATGAACATGGCATCGGTTTTTTCTCCACTTTTCAGCAGGTCTATCCGCCCTTTTTCAAGATAGGTTTGGCAGGAATTCAGCGCCGATTTCCCTAAAGGTATTATCCGCTCTTTTCCGCCTTTGCCTGTACAGCGGACAAACCCCATCGTCAAATGGACATCTTCCACATCCAAATTGATGCATTCACTGATTCGCATCCCGCTGGCGTATAACAGTTCCAGCATTGCCAGATCCCGCAGCCCATTGGCCTTGTTGGTGGCAGGCGCCTGCATCAACGCATCCACTTCTTCAATAGACAGGATGTTAGGCAGTTTCTTGTCCATCTGAGGCATCTCCAAATGGACAGTAGGGTCGGTTTCAACAATGCGTTCACGGATTAGAAATTGGTGAAACGAACGAATAGACGAAATATGGCGCGCAACAGTACGCGGCGTTTTCGTCGATTCCTTCAAATGGCGCAAGTGATTTAATATATGTACCCGCTCAACTTTGCTAAGCGACTCCAGCTGCTCAACTTCTTTTAAATACTGCAGATAGACTTTGAGATCCCGTTGGTATGACGATAACGTATTATCTGCAAGCTGTTTTTCAACACGCAGAAAATGCAGGTAATCATCGAGTGCATCTTTGCCAAAGTTCATGCGTCTGCCTCCCTGGTATTTTATATTTAAGACAATCATTCTGCCGCTAAAGCTTTTCCGTTTTCCCATAAAAAAAGGACGGCCATTATGGGCCGTCCTTTTGGCATCCCTTATTCTGATGGATTTTGAGAACTGCTGTCGTTGCAGCGCCAGCAGATGCCATGGAAAGTAAGACGGTGGTCTTTAATTTGGAAATTCCAGCGTTTCTCTACGATATTCTCCACATCTTCCAAAAGATCTTCCTGTATTTCATCCACTGCTCCACATTCCAGGCACACAAGGTGATGGTGAAAATGTGCTGCGCCTTCCTGACGCAAATCATAACGCGACACGCCGTCACCAAAATTTATTTTATCGACAATTTTTAATTCTGTTAAAAGTTCTAGTGTACGGTACACAGTTGCCAATCCGATTTCCGGTGCAATATCTTTTACTAAAAGATAGACGTCCTCTGCACTCAAATGGTCTTCTTCATGGTCTAACAAAACTCGAACTGTCGCTTCACGCTGTGGCGTCAATTTGTAACTCGCAGCGTGTAATTGCTTTTTAATCCGATCAATCCTGGTTTCCATGCGACGCCCTCCCTCAAACTGCCTCTATTATATCAAAAGGGAGTTCTCAATTACAACAATACTATCTGCCCTTTAATTATAATCGTTATAAAGAGAGAATTGTTTCAATTCTCAATTGAAAATCGCTGCTTTGCCCACAGCACTGCAAAAGCGGTTTTTGCATCATAAATCTTTTCATCAACGACCATTTGCTCTGCTTCTTCAATTGTCACTTCCATCAACTCTACAAATTCATCATCGTCCAACACCGCACCATTGGTGGCTTTGCTTAGGCCTTCAGCCGCAAACAGATGGACTACCTCATTGGCAAAGCCTGGAGAGGTCGCAAAAGTCTGGATTTTAACCAGCTTTTCAGCTGTATACCCTGTCTCCTCTTCCAGTTCACGCATTGCGGTGTATTCCGGTGCTTCTCCAGGCTCGAGCTTGCCCGCCGGAATTTCTATTAGTGAACGCTCCAACGCTTTCCGGTATTGCTCCACCAGGATGATTTTGTTTTCCGGAGTGATGGCAATGATGGCAACTGCTCCCGGGTGCTCAATCAATTCACGTTTAGATGTATGGCCATTTGGCAGTGACACATCATCAACTTTCAAGTTGATGATTTTTCCTTCGTATAAGCGATTGGAATGGATGGTTTTTTCTTCAAATTTTTTCATTGAAATCCTCTTTTCATTTGTGGTTTCTCTAAGGAAAAGTATACCATATAGGGGACGACAGACTAAACGAGGTGGAGAAATGAAGAAAAACTTTTTGGGCAATAGCGGAATTGAAGTAAGCGAAATCGCTCTGGGCTGTATGTCTTTGCCGAGTGATGCAAAAAAAGCAGGCATCATTGTTGACGAAGCAATTGCACAGGGCATCAATTATTTTGATACTGCCGATTTGTATAATAAGGGTAAAAACGAAGAAGTGGTCGGTAAAGCATTAAAGCGCCATCGAAAAGATATTGTTTTGGCGACCAAAGTAGGAAACCAGTGGCATGCTCAGTCGGATGAAGTTAACTGGAATCCGACCAAAGCGTACATTAAAGAACAGATCCATGCGAGCCTGAAACGCCTTCAGACAGATTACATCGATCTGTATCAATTGCATGGCGGCATGATTACCGATGATTCAGAAGAAACTATTGAAGCTTTTGAAGAATTGAAAAAAGAAGGCTTGATTCGTGCTTATGGCATTTCTTCGATTCGTCCAAATGTCATCAAACGTTTTTTGGCCAATGGAAATATTGCCTCGATCATGATGCAATACAGCCTGTTGGACCGCCGCCCGGAAGAATTGCTCGATCGCATCGGTCAAGCAGGCAAATCAGTTGTGACCCGCGGATCGCTTGCGAAAGGCTTACTGACCGGCGAAGGGCTTCAGCGGGCAGCTAAGATGAATGGCTATTTAAGCTATGGCGACCTTGAATTAAAAACTGTTCTGGAAAATCTATTAGCGGTTCACGATAATCTTCATGCAGTAGCATTGCACAGCGTATTAGAGCACGACACGATCAGTTCGGTCGTTGCAGGTGCCAGTTCTGCGGATCAGATCAAAGCAACCATTGATGCCTACAACACTCCGGTATCAGCCGAACAAATTACACAGGCAAAAAAACTGACTCGCCAGGATATTTACCAGGAACACCGGGAATAAGCGATTCAATGATCAAAAAAAGCAGGCGCTACTCTTATAGGAGTAATGCCTGCTTTTTGCTGTATAAATTTATTTTTGTATCGGTCCTTCTACTACGATCTTGCCGATTGTCCGTCCCGTCAAAAGGCCATCGTAGGCTTCTTTTAAAGTTTCCGGGTTGAGAGGCGACAAGTGCTTGGTCATGGTCGAGCGGACTTTCTCGTCTTCCACCCAGTCTGACAGCTGCGTCAAAATATGATGTTGGGAAACCATGTCTTCTGTTTGGAAAACTGAACGTGTGTACATAAGTTCGTAGGAAAACGTGACAGATTTCGAAAACAAATCCAGGTGAAGCGGTTTGAAAGCTGGCAGAATAGAGCAGATTTTTCCTTGCGGAAAGATTATTTTTGCCATGTTTTCCATGTGGTCATCTACATTAGTCAGGCTGAAAATATAATGGACCCCTGAAAATCCAAGAGCTTCCAACTGCGGTTTGAATGGTTCACGGTGATTGATGATGTGATCTGCGCCATGATCCAACGCCCACTCTTTCGATTCTGGACGTGAAGCTGTGCCTACTACCGTCAAGCCAGCCAATTTTGCAATTTGTGTCGCAATCGAGCCAACTCCACCAGCCGCACCAATAATCAAGATCACTTTGTCTTTGTTTTCAGCCGGTTCTCGTGAGGCACCCAGCCGATCAAAAATTGCTTCGCACGCTGTGATGCTGGTCAAAGGCAAAGCTGCGGCTTCTGGAAAATTGATGTTCTTCGGCTTCTTGCCTACTATCCGCTCGTCTACCAGTTGGACTTCGCTCAAACTCCCTGGAATATTGCTCGTTCCCGCATAGAAAACTTCATCTCCCACTTGGAAGAAACTGCAATCTTCTCCTACTTCGACAACTACTCCAGCAGCGTCACGGCCGACAATTGTCACTGACTGGTCATCTTCCTTCTTGCCGTCGCGCGTCTTTAAATCAGTTGGGTTGACTGAAATCGCCTTTACCTCAACCAGCAAGTTTCTGCCGGTAGCTTTAGGGCGTTCAATTTCTACCCGTTCGAAATTTGGTGCCTCTGTCGTTGAATTGGGTTTATAAAAACCCAATGCAGTCATTTTGTCTTGGTTCAATCTACTTCGCCTCATCTCATTGGATTTTTCAATAAATGTATATCCGATTCTTATTCTATCTATCTCCAAGGTTAGACACAAAAAATCAGCCTCTCCTTTCTATTTTCAACGTCTTTTTATCCCCCAAAAGGGCAAGACTGAGATTTGTAAGCCAATTGTACTGTCTCAAATAATTAAATATTCAAAAAATATGGAAAATTAAGTTGTTTTTTATTTTATTTTTGGTATTATGAATAAATAGGTTCACCATTTATATTCAAAAAGAATATATGTCCCTATTAGAGTAGTATTTTGTGCTCATTTTTCAGGGAAGCCTGAGAATTTCATATAAGAAATGCACACCTATTAAAGGAGGACGAAAAATGATTAAGAAAATTTTCACTACAACTGCCGTATTAGCTTTGGTGTTAACAAATGTTTCATTAGCACCTTTGGCAGAAACGAGCCTGGAAAAGCCGACGAATATCAAACCGGCTAATTATGCATCGGATATCAGCCTTAGCACCACTTTGGAAGGAATTATCAAGGATTCAACAGGAGCGGGCATTAAAGCAGTTGATTTCAAAAAAGGGTTTACATATGACTTTGCGGGCAGCAATAGCATATCGGGCTTTGAGAACGATACAGCCGACAACCCCATATCTGTCCCAATCCAAACAAACGCCACCCCTTTAACTAGCGGACAGATAGACGCAATGGCATTTAGTGATGACAAGACAGCAATAACAAAAAGCAGCAACGGCTTCCCTTCCCAGCGATTCGAAGTTGATGTATCAAAAGATTTGGCAGCGGGCAACTCAATTGAGCTTTATTGGGAAGGAAAAACATTAGCAAGTGGATTGGCCAATTTATCTGCATGGGACTTTAAAGCCGGCAACTGGGTAGCTTTGAGCCAAACACAAGGAAATGCCAATAACGATGAAATTGTACTAAAAGCGGAAATTGACAAAGACCGATTTGTCAAAGACGGCAAAGTCCAGGCAATGGTCCATGATTCTGGGACCCTTACCGATTCAAAAGATAAAGACTTTACAATGCTTTGGTTTACAGACACACAATATTACGCCCAGGATTATCCGGAAGTCTGGACTTCCATGACAGATTGGATGATTGAGGAATTTAAAAAAGGAAGCTATGAATACGCAATGCACACCGGTGACCTTGTAAACGAAGTACTCGATGAGGAACAATGGAAAGTAGCCGAGGAAAATCTGGACCGGATGGATGCGGCGAACATTCCATATGGTGTGTTAGCCGGAAATCATGATGTAGTTATTGACAAACTTAACAAGACTTATGATTACACGATCTTCCAAAGATATGCTGGAATTGACCGCTTCCAAGACAAGCCTTGGTTTGGCGAAGCGATGAATGATGAAAATCAGAACCATTATGATCTGTTCTCATTTGGCGACCATGATTTCATTTTCCTTTACCTTGGATTCGGCAGAGACGGGTCAGCTGAAACTGTCGAATGGGCAAATAAGGTCCTAGCAGAGCATGCAGACCGCAATGCGATCGTCGGTATGCATGAAAACATTAACTCTTTGGCACAATATGTGACCGAAGAAGCAAGAATCGTCAACAGAGAAATCGTCGTTCCAAATGAAAACGTCAAAATGGTCCTCAGCGGACATCACCATGGCGCAAACTACCGTGTGAAAAAACTTGAAAATGAAGACGGTACAGACCGTGAAGTTCTTGAAGTGTTGGCGAATCACCAAGGCAATACCCCTCCAGACCGTGGGCAAGGATATTTGAAGATGTTGACGTTTGATCCAACAGATGAAACATTGGACTTTGTTTCATATTCACCTTATCTTGACGATTATGATTTCGACCAGTTCGACCCTGCAAAAGAAAGCTTTACAGCACAATTTGATTTGGCGGATGTAGAAGCCAAAGAAAATCCTAGACAAATCGAAACGGACTACATGGCTGTCAATGTCTACACAGATCAACTTATCGGCCAAGATACAAATCTCCAATCAGGTGATACAGCTTCAGTCGAGTGGAATGGCCTAAGTAAAAACACGACGTATCACTGGTACATGAACATGACCAATGCGGCAGATGAAAGCGAAAAATCGGCAATTTACCGATTTACGACGGGATCAACAGAACCGGAGCCAGAACCGGAACCAAATCCGGATCCGACTTTCTCTGATGTCAGTCCTGACGAGCCAAAATGGGCATATGAATCAATCGAAAAAATAGCTGGCAAAGGGATCATTATAGGTAATCCTGATGGGACTTTCGGATGGAGAAATGGCATTCAAAGACAACACGTTGCTTTGATGTTCGACCGGGCTTTACCGGACCTGGAAAGCTCTTCACCGTATGAAATGTTTGATGATATTCCAGACACACATGTTTATTTCGAAGAAATCATGGCTACACAACAGGCTGGAATTTTTACAGGCTATCAAAATAAGTTCCGTCCTAAAGAACAGCTAACCCGTGAGGAAATGGCTAAGGTATTAGTGACAGCATTCGAAATTACTGAAGAAGGCTCCCACAACTTCCCTGATGTTGAAGAAGGCTGGGCCGATGAGTATATCGACACGCTATATGCCGCTGGAATCACAATTGGTTCGTCTGGCGGAAAGTTCAATCCGAAAGCCAATGTAACAAGAGCCGAATTTGCTGTCTTTATGGACAGAGCTTTAGAGTATTCTGAACAACAGTAAACCATAAAAGAAGAGGAATCCGCGGCTGCGGGCTCCTCTTCTTTTTCTTGATTAAACAACATCTAATTCCATAAAAAAACTATAATGAAGTTATTAAAACCATTCATCGATTACCTAATTTATTCGGGGAGGTGAATTCATGATTACCCGTCATACAGTCATTTCACTTGGCATATCCCAGCTCGTCTGCTGGGGAATTTCCTATTACTTGATTGCCGCTTTTGGCGCACGGATTGCTGAGGAGCTCGGATGGGGTGAACCTCTTGTTTATGGCGGCTTTTCAGCCGCTTTGATCATTATGGCTGTAACTTCACCACTGACTGGCCTGGCCATCGACCGATTTGGCGGCAAAATTGTAATGACTGCAGGTTCACTAATGCTCGCAATCGGCTGCGGGGGAATTGCCCTTTCCTACTCTATTGAAGCTTATTATCTCTCCTGGATGATGTTGGGATTTGCTATGCGCTTGTGTCTTTATGATGCGGCTTTTGCAGCATTGGCACGTATTGGGGGAGTACACGCTAAGCGTCCCATCTCCCAAATCACGCTTTTAGGCGGACTTGCTTCCACTGTTTTTTGGCCGATTGGCTTCTTTTTAGCTGAAACTTTCGGCTGGCGAGTAGCTCTTATGATTTATGCCCTTTTTGCTTTGCTGACAATCCCTCTGCATCTGTCAATTCCCACCAGCCGATTCGGCGATCAGACAAAGGCAGCTGATGTTAAACAACTGTCGTTTCCTTCTCCTTCTGCTGCTACTGCGAGAGAGCAATGGGCAGCCGGGAGCTTGTATGCACTGATCTTTACATTATTGAACTTTTTGAATTCTGCTATGTCTACCCATATGATTACTCTTCTGGCAGGACTCGGGCTTACTGCCGCTCTTTCCGTATGGATTTCAACGCTGAGGGGAATTGGACAATCCTTCGCCCGGGTCTGTGAAGTCCTGTTCGGCGCACGCCTCCACCCTATTTCCTTAACCATCCTGGCATCCTTGTTTTTGCCTGTCGGATTTATTTTTGGTCTTTTCAGTGGACAGTTTCTTGCAGCTGCGCTGCTATTCGCCTTTCTTTTCGGCGCCGGCAACGGGCTCATGACGATTACGAGAGGAACATTGCCGCTCGTTTTGTTTGACCACAAAACTTATGGATCGCTTGTCGGAAAGCTTCTCGTACCCGGCTTCTTATTGTCGGCAATTTCACCCATCGTTTATACTTACATTATCCAACACTACGGTGAACAAACGGCACTGGTCATTTCGGCCGCTCTGTCATTCGTTATTTTTGCGCTGTCGCTTTTACTGAAATCAAGATTTTATCCCACTGCAGCAAAACAGTAACACCTATCATATCGTCTTAAGAAAAGAGGAAAGAGGATGAAAATTCAAGTCATCGGTGGTTCCGGCACCGGCAAAAGCACATTAGCGAAATACATCAGCGAACAAGAAAACTGTGTATGGATTGATACAGATCGCTATCTTTGGAAAGACAGCTCTTTTACTGAAAATCACCCGGCAGAAAAGCGGTTGGAGCTTTACAAGAAGGATATGCAATCGACAGACCGCTACGCCGTGTCGGGCTCTGTTTTTTCGTGGTGCAAAGATGGTTTCAACAACCGGGAACTTTTTATTTTTTTGGAACTAGATGAAGCGGAACGGATGAAACGCCTGTTGGAGCGGGAAGCAAATCGGGGCAACCTTAATAACATGTGGCCAGACCAGCAAGGCAAACCCACCAATGATTTTATAGAATGGTGTAAAACCTACCACACATCGACCGATAAAACCGCAGTTGGTACATACGAAGCCCATATGCATGAACTTGAACTATCCCAAAGCCCAATTCTCAAACTCAACAGTTCAAAATCGACAGAAGAATTGTATCGGGAAATAGCAGCAGCCTATAAAAAACTAAATCGATAAATAAAATAGCCAGTCCCTTGTAAAAAGGGGACTGGCTATTTTTTAGCAATATAGATTTTGAATTAACAGCAAACACGCTGTTAAAACTTATTGCCTTTATCTCCATGGCGCTCCAGCAATTCCGCGAACGACAAGTTCTTTTCGCGTTCTTTGCGTTCAAATAAGCGCTGTGCTTCTTTTTCTTCTTCCTGCTTTTGTTCTTCTTTCAGCAAGTCTTTTTTTGTTTGTTTCAGTTTTGCCAATATGTCTTCAGACAGCACACTGTTGGATTCTTCTTTTCTTTTAGCCATAATTCTTCTCTCCTTAAGGACGTTTAATGACAGTCGCAATTCCTTGCCCGCCGCCAATGCACAACGTCGCCAGGCCGGTTTTGGCATCGCGCTTAATCATTTCATGCAGCAAAGTGACAAAAATGCGGGTGCCGCTTGCTCCGATCGGATGTCCGATCGCAATGGCGCCTCCATTGACATTCAAGATGTCATGGTTGAATTTCAGTTCACGGTCAACCGCGATCGATTGCGCCGCAAAGGCTTCATTTGCTTCGATCAGTTCGATGTCCCCAAGTGACATTTCAGCTTTTTGCAAGGCATTTTTCACAGCCTGAACAGGACCGATGCCCATCACAGCCGGATCAACGCCTGCACTGCCATTAGCTACTACAGTCGCAAGAGGTGTCAGCCCCATTTCCTCGGCTTTTGCTTTTGACATGACCACAACGGCTGCTGCCCCGTCATTGATGCCTGATGCGTTGCCTGCTGTTACACTGCCATCTTTTTTGAAAGCTGGACGCAGCTTCCCTAGACGTTCTTCATTTGAATCACTCTTGACGTACTCATCCTTTTTGAAGATAATTGGATCGCCTTTGCGCTGCGGAATTTCCACTGGCACGATTTCATCATCAAATCTGCCGGATTCCATTGACGCTGTGGCGCGCGCCTGTGACCGGGCTGCAAACTTGTCCTGTTCTTCGCGTGAAATGTCGTAGCGGTCGCATAAGTTCTCCGCTGTTACGCCCATATGATAATCGTTGAATGCACAAGTCAATCCATCAACCAGCATGCTATCCACAACTTTTTGGTCCCCCATGCGGAAACCGCTGCGGGCATTTTCCATTAAGTAAGGTGCTCGGCTCATGTTTTCCATTCCGCCTGCCACGACAATTTCTGCATCTCCTGCATAAATCGCCTGGTAAGCCAACTGGATCGACTTTAATCCAGAACCGCATACTTTATTGATGGTCATAGCCGGAACGGTTTCCGGCAGTCCTGCATGGACAGACGCCTGCCGTGCTGGATTTTGTCCAAGGCCTGCCTGAAGAACATTTCCCATAATGACTTCAGAAACCTGCTCCGGTTGAACGCCTGCACGTTCAATTGCTTCTTTAATGACGATTGCGCCCAGCTGTGTTGCGGATACATCTTTAAGCGCCCCTTGGAATGAACCTACCGCTGTTCGGACAGCGCTTACAATAACAATTTCCTGTGACATTAACTTTTCCCCCTTGGTTGATTGTTTGCAAGTTGCTCTTTTATCCCTTCCCTCTATACAATGGAAAGCAGGGGGGATACTATGTTCAGTTTACCAAAAAATGCAACGATTATCGAGGTCGGACCTCGAGATGGCCTTCAAAACGAGGGGAAACTTGTAAAAGCCGAAGATAAGCTTCAATTTATTACTGCTTTGCAGAAAGCCGGAATCCAGGAAATGGAGTTAACTTCTTTTGTGTCGCCAAAGTGGGTGCCTCAAATGGCCGATGCCAGGGAGATTGTTGCCCAAACGAAAAAAGTTGGGAGACAATTCGTGTTGACGCCAAATGAACGCGGCATCACTGCTGCTCTGGAAGCAGGCGCGCAGTCACTTGCCGTATTTGTCGGTGTGTCCAATAGCTTTAATAAGAAAAATATCAATAAAACCACCGAAGAAAGCATGGCTGCATTAAAGCCGCTGATCCTTAACTTGAAAGAACAGAATGTTTTTGTCCGTGCCTGCATTTCAACTGCATTCTACTGCCCGTTCGAAGGGGCTGTTTCACCGGAAGCTACCATTGCGCTATGCCGCCAATTCGTGGATTGGGGAGTCGATGAATTGAGTGTCGCTGACACCATTGGCATGGCAAATCCGAAAGAAAGCTATGAATTGTTCGCGAAGCTGCATGAAGCCTTTCCGAATGTATTGATGACTGCACATTTTCACGATACACGCAGAATGGCTCTTGCCAACATCACAGCAGCACTCCAAGCAGGTGTAACCCGCTTTGATGCCTCTGCAGGCGGATTGGGCGGCTGCCCATTTGCCCCTGGCGCTACCGGCAACGTCGCGACAGAAGATGTCGTTAACATGCTTCACCGTATGGGTGTTCAGACGGGAATCGATTTGGACCTGCTTTGCCAGGCTATTGAAAAAATCGAGCCGCATGTGACGAATCCAGTTGCTACGGGCATGTATACGCTATACAAAAACCAGGCTTAAGGAGCTTCTGCCATGAAGAAAAAATTGATTTGGACTTCTGCCATTGTTTCCAGCCTCCTTACAGCATCGGCCACTATTGCAGGATTCATCGCCAGCAACAGGCTGATGTATGTAAAGAAAAAAGATGAACAGTTGATTCTGGAACGGGAAACCAGCGCCAAACGCTATGATGAAGTATGGTACGCAAATGTTCCAAAAAGCGAGCAGTGGATCGAGTCCCAAAATGGCTACCCGATCAAAGCTATATTTCTCGAGCCGCATGATACCAATCGTTATGTCATCATTTGCCACGGAGTGACAGAAAGCAAAGTCAACTCATTCAAGTTTGCACGGATGTTCGAGCGTCTTGGCTTTAATTCTGTTGTTTACGATCATCGCCGCCATGGCGATTCCGGAGGGAAAACGACCAGCTTTGGACATTTCGAGAAAATTGATTTGAAGGCTGTTGTCCAAGCCTTGCAATTGCATATCGGTAATGACTTGTTTTTCGGCATCCACGGTGAATCAATGGGAGCCGCGACAACGCTTCTTTATGCGGGCATGGAAGATACCGCAGATTTCTATATTTCCGATTGTGCCTACTCCGATATTTATGAACAAGTTCTTCATGTGATGAAAACAACAACCCCGCTGCGCACAACATTGGCTTTGCGCCTTGCCAGTTTGTTCATGAAAATGCGGGATGGTTATTCCATTTCCACGGTATCGCCACGGGAAACGGTCAAAAACATTGAGAAACCTGTTCTGTTTATCCACAGCGTCAACGATGACTTTGTTCTGCCAAAAATGAGCGAAGAGCTTTATGCCTTGAAGCAAGGCCCAAAAGAGTTGAAGTTGTTTACAGAGGGCGCCCATGCACAATCGTTCAATAAAAATCCGGAGGAATATGAAGAAGCTGTGGCTGAATTTCTGATGAAATACAGGTTGCTGACGCCTAAGCAGCAAGAATCACATAGGAAATCTGCTACAGCTGTTCCGACGTATTTAAAGTAAAAAGCACGCCGCGGCGTGCTTTTTCTTATGGCGCTTTCTTTTTATTGAGCACCAGCTTCATGCCTGCCTGCCCTTCTGCTCCAATGAACAGTTCGGTAATCGGCCCGCTCTTCACAATGCCCGTGACATGTAGTTCAATAGTATCCAAGTTGTAGTCCGTCATGTCTTTCACCAGTTCCTGAATTTTGTCTAATGAAACCGGAAATGCTTTTGTTAAACTCGTGCTTTCCAGATGGAATTTCCCTTTTTCTTTTTCATCCTCTTCGATAACCGGCAAGTAAAACTTCAACTCTTCGTGATCTGCCATTTAAAGCGCCTCCTTTATTTTTCACTTTCTGTGAAGCAATAAAACCAGGATCTTACAGGCAACATACCCGTTATGCGGAACTCTAATAGCTGTTTAAAGACAAAATAAAAAAAGCACTCCGCAGAGTACTTTTTATTTTTTAGCTGGTTTGCCAGGTTTAGTTGACGCTTTATTCATCTGAGACATCATTTGATTGATTTTTTTCTGAGACGGTTTTTGTCCCATTTGCATCATCATGATTCGCAGCATTTCTTCATTGATTGGTGGGTTGTCTTGCAAATATTTCATCATATATCGGCGTGCGATAAAGAATCCAAGTGCAACACCTGCAAGTAAAGCCACGATAACGATTACGATCCAGATCCATGTATCCATTCTTGTTACCTCCTTCGTGTTGCGTAAATAAGTAGTGCACCACAATGGATTATACTATAAAAAAAGATTTGTGACCATAAGCAGGAGAATAATTAACAGAAACTTCGTTTTGAAAAACTTCTTTTGAGCTCTATTAAGCAACCATGCAGATGTTTTCATCACAAAAGAACAAAAAAATGGAGGCATCAGCTGCCTCCATTCTCCAACTTATTTTTCGTTGATCAAACTTTTCACTTTGCTTGCTACGTTATCAGCAGTGAAACCGAATTCTTCCATAATCCGTTCGCCCGGAGCACTTGCACCGAAACGGTCGATTGCCAGAATGTCGCCTTCGTCGCCTGTATAACGATCCCAGCCGAATGAAGTACCGACTTCGATAGCCAGGCGCTTTTTTACCGTTTTCGGAATAACGGATTGCTTGTATTCCTTATCCTGTTTTTCGAAACGGTCCCAAGATGGCATCGAAACAACAGATACGGCAATGCCTTCTTCAGCCAATTGTTTCTGTGCTTCTACAGCAAGGCTTACTTCAGATCCAGTCGCCAGCAATAGTGCCTGTGGATTTTCAGCAGGTGATACAACATAAGCACCTTTTTCAACACCAGCTTCAGCCAGTTCTGCACTGTTTTCCAAAATTGGCAGGTCCTGACGTGAAAGCACCAATAAAGTAGGTGTTGTTTTAGCTGTCAATGCCAAACGCCATGCCGCTTTTGTTTCATTGGCATCAGCAGGACGAACTACGCTTAAGTTCGGCATTGCACGAAGAGAAGCCAAATGTTCAACCGGTTCATGTGTTGGGCCATCTTCCCCAACTGCTACACTGTCGTGCGTGAAGACATAAGTTACAGGAAGACCCATTAATGCAGCCAGACGAATCGCCGGACGCACATAGTCACTGAAGACGAAGAACGTTCCGCCAAACACATGCAAACCGCCATGCAAAGCCATACCGTTCATCGCAGCGCCCATTGCAAATTCACGGACACCGAACCAGATATTGCGTCCTTCAGGATGTTCCGCATCAAAATCGCCAGCGCCTTTGATGTTTGTCTTGTTGGATCCTGCAAGGTCTGCACTGCCTCCAAAGAATGAAGGAACCGTTTTCGCGATGGCATTGATCATATCTCCAGAAGACGAACGAGTTGCTTGTTTTTTGCCAAACTCATATGTCGGGAATTCTGCATCAAAGTTTTCTGGAAGATCGCCGCGAATTGCCTTTTGCAATTGTTCAGCCAGCTCTGGATGTGCCGATTTGTACTGTTCATATAATTCGTTCCACTGTGATTCAGCTTTTGCGCCAAGTTCTTCTGTTGCTTGCTCGAACGTTGCGTATACTTCATCAGGTACATGGAAATCCTTATCGAAAGTCCACTCGTAATATTCTTTAACCAGTTTCATTTCATCTTCACCAAGCGGCGCGCCGTGCGCATCTGCTTTACCGGATTTGTTTGGAGCTCCGTAGCCGATGACCGTTTTGACTTCGATCAATGTTGGCTTGTCTGATGAATTTTTAGCTTGTGCAATTTTTTCAGACAAATCATCCAATTCGTTGCCGTCATCAACGCGCAAGTAGTTCCAGCCGTATGATTCAAAACGCTTTTGAACATTTTCAGAGAAACTTTTGCCCAGCGGCCCGTCCAATGAAATGTCGTTGCTGTCATATAATACAACCAATTTATTTAATTTCAAGTGGCCAGCAAGAGAAATCGCTTCTCCGGCAACGCCTTCCATCAAATCACCATCTCCACACAATGAAAAAGTATGGTGATCAACGACGTTCATGCCTTCTTTATTATATGTAGCCGCTAAATGGCGCTCAGCCATTGCCATGCCGACTGCCATGCCAATTCCTTGGCCTAGTGGGCCTGTTGTTGCTTCAACGCCTGTAGTGTGGCCGTATTCCGGATGGCCTGGTGTTTTCGAGTCCCATTGGCGGAAATTCTTGATTTCATCCATTTCCAAACCATAGCCGCTCAAGTGAAGCAGGCTGTATAGAAGCATGGAACCATGTCCTGCCGACAACACAAAACGGTCGCGGTTAAACCAATCCGGGTTTTTCGGGTTGTGGTTCATGTGTTTAGTCCACAATGTATACGCCATTGGAGCTGCGCCCATTGGCAATCCTGGATGGCCAGAATTTGCTTTTTCAATAGCATCGATGGAAAGTGTACGAATTGTAGTCACTGCAAGTTGATCTGCGTGGGTTGACATAGTAACATCCTCTCTTAAACAAAAATAGAATCCCTTTCTAGTTTAGTCAACAATAGAAAAGAATACAATGAAAAAGAGAATAAGTATTTAATTCAAATACTTATTCTCTCGAATATTTTTGACCTTATCCGGAGTGACATCATTTCCATTAGGGTCAATCACTTTTACATTTTCAATTGTGCCGCGCATTGTTTTGCGGAAAGTCTGCAGGTATTCCTGGCGCAAAAGGGATTGCTCTTTCGCTTCTTCTTTTGATAAACCAGCAGTTTTCGACTTGCGTGACAGCTGATTTATTCGGTTTAATTTATCTGGCGATAACATAGACATCCACCTTTCTTCTTTTCATATGGTACAAAAAAAGTCGGATTTCTGCAATGTTTTAGTCTTTCATGAGCTTTTCATATTCCTTATACCGGCGATGGACGGTAGCTTTGCTCGCCTGATAGCCAAATCCCCGCAGGGTAACAGCGATTTCGCTGAAAGTGAGGCCATTGGTCTTCAAACTGACAATTTGGTCAATGGGCAAATCCAAGCGTTCGCGGCCATCCGGATTGCCTTTGCCTTTTAAATTTTTTTCCGGTTGATAGCCATTTTCCACAGCGCGTTTCATGCCCCGCTTAATTTTGGCATTATGTATTTTGCGCTGATATTCTTCTACGACCGCCAATATTTCAAGGACCATATCATCCATGTCATTTAATGCAATGGGTCCCCGGTCAGATAGGGTATAAACTTCTACACCGTATTTTTTCATCACGTGCAATAATGCGATGCGGGCATGTCCCCTGCCTAAGCGCGTTTCATCTTGAATGAATACTGCATCGACCTGTTCGGTTTTGATTGAGTTCAACATCTCAAGCAGCCCTTCGCGGTCCATTTCGTAGCCACTGTGCTGATCTGCAAAAACGCCCTCTACTTTATAGGATTGTTCAAACGCAAACTTCATCAGTTCCTCTTCCTGTCTCTCAAGCGAAGATTCCTGAGTATCTTTGGTCGTGCTGACACGGCAATAAATTAATGCATTTTTTTTCATTCAGCATCACCTGCAAATTTAATGGTCTCATCAGGAGCAAATTTTAATTGGTCGCTGGGTATCTTAAGAGATTGTCCTGCGATAATTTTAGAAGTTGAAAGGTTGTTCTCTTTCATGATTTCCTCTATCCACTCATGATGGGGAGTCGTGCCGCTGAACGATTCAGCTAAAGTCCAAAGTGTATCGCCTTCTTCTATTTCAACTTGGCTCATTTGTGCACTGTTCGTATTATGGGACAGGATCGCATAAAAAGTAAATACCACAATTAAAGCAAAAAATACGATTAAGTAAGAATTTTGTCGGATGATTGTCATTCTGATCGCCTCCTGAGAATATATGTTCGGAATGTATGTTCTCATAATAATGCGAACAGGTGTTTTTGTCAAGAATTAAATTCGAACCTATGTTTGCATTTCACAGCCCGAGTTGGTATACTATTGGTAGAAATCAAGTAGAATTACTCAAATGAGGTGAAACTGTTGAAAAAAGTATCCAAGCGACAAGAAGATATTCTGACATTCATAAAAGAAGAAGTTCGCCTAAAAGGCTATCCACCGTCCGTTCGTGAAATTGGTGAAGCAGTCGGCCTGGCATCCAGTTCGACCGTACACGGCCACTTGGCACGCCTTGAAAGCAAAGGCCTGATCCGACGTGATCCAACAAAACCAAGAGCAATTGAAGTAATCAGCACTGATGAAGCGCTTATTGATAAAAGTCCAGTTTTGCACGTGCCCTTAATCGGTAAAGTCACAGCCGGCATTCCTATTACAGCTATTGAAAACGTAGAAGAGTTTTTCCCGCTTCCCCAAAGCTATGGCACAGAAGATGACCACATCTTTATGCTGGAAATCATGGGCGAAAGTATGATTGAGGCAGGTATTTTAAACGGCGACTATGTGATCGTCAAGCAACAGCAAACTGCCAATAACGGCGACATCGTTGTTGCAATGACAGCTGAAGATGAAGCGACAGTCAAACGTTTCTTCCGTGAAGAAAGTTACTTCCGCCTCCAGCCTGAGAACTCATCGATGGACCCGATCATTGTCGACCAAGTGTCCATACTCGGAAAAGTTGTTGGCGTTTACCGCCAGATCCACTAAAAAACACCGGAGAAAATTCTCCGGTGTTTTTTATTTATATTATTATTATGTAAACAAAGACTTCTGCTCATTGTTTGGTGCAGCCAAAAGCCAAAATGATGGGTATCCGCTTTCTTCTCGTATACTCCGTTTCATCCGCAAAGTGCTGCCGTTTTGGCATGCCTTCTTGAAGTCCTGTAACCGCGAAGCCTGCTTTGGTCAACGCTGTAAAATAGCTTTCGATGGTCCGATGGTGCTTAACCACTAACTTATCGATCCACGGCTCTTCACGTTCTCCTTCCGCAAAATAATTATCTACAATCCAGTTGCTTCTTTTTCCGCCCGATTTTTTACTTTCGAAAGTAGATGTCGTCAGCGGATGCTGGACACTGAAAACAAACTTTCCTAGAGGCTTTAATGTTCGATGGATATTTCGGAACACCTCATCTACAGTGGGCAAATAATGGATTGCCAAGCGCGAAGCAACAATGTCGTAGCTTTCTTTCGGGTAATCGAATGATTCCATTGTCGCTAAAGTTATATGCGCATCCAGACCCTTCAGATTTTGAGCTGCCAGCTCCTCCATTCCTTTAGACCCTTCGACTCCATGATAGTTGCCTGCACCCGCATGGAGAAGTTCTTTTCCAAACTGTGCGTCCCCACAGCCTAAATCGAGTATCTGTTTGTTTTGGACGGCTCCAAGCAATTCGTAGATCATCGGCTTTTCAATGCTGTTATTCGGACTATCCGTTCGATTCCTTCTTTGCAGGTAGTTGGCTAAAAAATCTTTCTCTTCATATACACTTGAACCTTTGAATTTCATGTAATCCCTCCATTGTCAGATTAGTCGCTTGTAAATATGTGCTCAAAAAAAGGCGCCGCATAAGCAGCACCCCTGTGCAGCTTATCAAGAAAGATTCTTCTACAATTCGCTGACTTTTATATATTTAACTAAATTGATTGTAATGCGATAAATATGGCCTGTCTCCACATCAGAAATTTCATAAGTCCCATTGGAAGGAATTTTACCCAATGCCGACTCTTTGTCCACAGCCTCAACGTTATGAACAATTGTATTTCCCTGATCAAAATTAAATTTTACTTGAAATGATTTCATGCGATGGCCTCCTTTGAACTATTTACTTTGTCTCCGTGAATCAGTCTACCATATTCTATGTTTTATTGCTGTTTGTATAGTTCCTTATACATGAGCACTTTCAGCGCCAGCATTTCTTCTTCATTTAAATCTTCTTCCAGTTCCTGAATCACTTGTTCAGCGGACATCGTGCCATCCTCAATTCCCGATTTCATTTTAGCCAAGTCGGTTATGCCCACCTTTTTTATCACGGTACCCGCTGCATCGCCGCTTGTTTCAAATGGCAAAGATTCGCTGTCCTGTTCCGCAATTTGAGCTTCTTCTATGTACTCCAGCATCTGTGGGTCGCTTTCTACATACTCAACTATTTTGTCCATCTGGCCAGTATTCCGCAACTCTTCCGTCGCTTCTGCAACCAAACGATCCGCTGAGAAATCCGGGCCTACCACATAAGCCCCAATTCCCGCAAAAGAAAAAAAGATGAGGAAGATAAGGATTGTCATCAAAAAGCGCATAGCCGAACCCCCTTGGTTTTTAGATTATTATAACAGTAGACGGTCAAAAGTGTATAAAGTTTCCAAAAAAGAAAAAAAGAAAAACCCCGTTCCCAGTTCTTGCAGAACGGGCGCGAGATCTTCTTTTCAGTTCAGCACATTCTTTAACTTATGATCGTTTCTGCTGCTCGGCAATCCACCAGTCTATGTGTTCTAAGTTAAAAATCACAGTATCCTGGAATGCTTTGCGGTGCGGAATCTTTCTTTTCGACATCAAATCTGTAATCTGCTCTGCAGCCAGCGGATAATTTACTGACTCCAAATACTCAATGAGGCTTGGAAGTCCTTGTATTTTCCTCAATTTAATCCCCTCCCACAAAATCTTCCTTCGTTAAAAGGAAAATTCAGTATGAGTTATTAAACATAAAGGCTGCACTTAATTATAACCTGAAAAATTCTGTTGTAAACAATTTAAACACTGAAATTTTTAATGAATTTTACAGATGTTTACCAACTTTAAAATGGAAGCTGTTGCTGAAGATGCAGGTTTTCTGCAATTCTATAGTTCAATATGAACCATTCTTTTAATTCTGTCATATTTAAATTAAAAAGCACCCCAAAGGGATGCTTTTTTTAATTATATTTTTGCAATACCAGAACGGCGTACCCTTTGTCTTCGTTAAAATTCCAGTCCATGTAAATCTCACGTATGGAACATTTCAGGATGCTCTCTAAATTAGATTGTTTAAAAAGGTTTTGCTCTATTGGCCGTTTTGCCAATTTCAGTGTTTTTGTAAATCCTAAGTTAATTAGTTCTTTTTCAAGCAGCGTAAATATATCTATGCGCCGAATCAGTAAGGATCTATCACTCAGCCAAAACACCTCCGTCGATCCCGGTTCTTTTTGGCTCACTTCACTAACCTTGCTGATCTCCTCCAGAAGATCTTTTTTGTTTACATCTTCTAGCCATAGCTGTTTTTCAATTTTTCCTTCTTTGAGGATAGCCAGGATCATGCCAGATTTTCCATCTAAGTTCCAATCGGCATATAGTTCAACTACATCAAGCTCTGCTTCTTTCCAAAAACTTCTTTTGAACTCACTTTTAATTTCGTCCATCATCAAGTCTCTAAGCTCAAAAACTTTGGTGCCTTCATTTTTACTAAGAAGAATCTTCTCCACAGGCGATATAAATTCTCTAATTTGAATACAGACATACGGATGCACTATATTTACATAAACTGACTTTGGCCCTTTGCCGAAATGGGTTCGCAGGATTGTTGAAGAAAGTCTGCTGACAACTGATTCCATCGTCTTCACTTTCTCATTCACCATTTTGCTGCCCCTCTGAATGGAAGAAACTGTTCCTTCCATTAAACTAAGCATACAGGAAATGGGCAGTGGCTCATACGATTCGCGCTTATTGTGCTGATGGTAGGAGATTATTATATATTTGAAGAGTAGAGAAAAGTTGCTTGTAGCTATTCAAATTGCCTTAAATACAAAAAAACCGCCGAAGCCCAAAAGCTTCAGCGGTTCCAGTTTAACTATTAATACATTTTCAAGTATTGCTCGCGTTCCCAAGGGTGGACGCTTGTGCGGATTATATACCCGCTGTTTTTAAGTGTGTTTGTGTGAGGTGAGTTATTAATAAATCAACGTTCTTAAAAAATACTCTGTTTATTTGTGTTTATTTGTAGTTGGGCAGTTGGGCAAAAGTTGGGCAATTTCTAAAATGCTTGTTGGGCAAAAAAGGAGTCTCTATAAAATGAGTTCCTTCTATATAAAAGGAGTCTTGTTTATATATTTTCTAATGCCTGTTTTGACTCTCCTTTTCATTCAAATAATGGAACATAAAAGTTTTAATAAATAATACACAAGTGAGTTAATTTTACGGGTATTAATTTTGGTACTAATGGGGTATATTAGTAATGAACAGTTTTAATATAATTATTTATTCAGTTAATTATATTAATTCAAAAGGAGGGGTTTTTTTGGCAAAAGCAATGGATGTTGCTAATTATTTAATTCACCTTAGAGATTTGGATGAAGAAAGTGGCCACTACTTTTCCCTAACCAATTTAAAACTTCAAAAAATACTATATTATTGTCAAGGCGGCCATTACAAATGGGACAATGATATCTTGATTACAGATTCTCTATTTGAAGCTTGGGATTATGGTCCAGTTATTAGAGAGGTTTATGCTTATTTTAAAAAGTTCGGTCAAAATGATATACAAACTGACGAGTATAATTTTGATAATCTGACTCCTTCGCAAAAAGATACAATTGAGGCTGTCTGGACTCAATTAAAGGACATGAGCGCTTTTCAGCTTGTTGATCAAACTCATAAAGAAGCACCTTGGACAGATGCCCAACAAAACTTCAAAGTTTTCATAGAGAATGAAGCAATAAGAAATTTCTTCCGTGTGAATGAGGAGGTTCATAATTGAATCTCCTTTTTTTAATGTCGACGTTTAAAGATTTTTTTGATATTTTGACGACGTTTTCACAAGACTTTTATGATTTTGTTTTTCCATCTAGCCAACTAACTACTAGTAAAATTACAAACTATATCTCAAATACAAATAGAGTAGTTATATTTATTTTAGGATTAACAGTCTCGGCTAATATATATATTTACACTACACGAATAAAAATTTCGTCTTCAATAATGTGGGCATCTTATCAAATTGGGTTGCTTACTTTTAATATTGTAGTAAATTTGTTTATTATATTCACGGGAATGCTGATATCTAATTATAATTTTATAATTGATTATCAAGTAACAAGCACAACCTTAAAAAACTTCTTAATCTTTTATTCACTTTTAAATCTAGTTTCAATAGCTCTATTTATAATTACACTAATCAATTTTATTTTAGGTTTTAAGATTGATTACAATATGAAAAGATTTAATAAAAAGATCAATAAAAGAATATACCCCACCAGTCCTATTATTCTATTCAGAGAAAGAAAACAAATATTGAAAAACTCTGAAGAGATATTAAATATAATAATTAGGAATCATAAGAATCAAAAATATAGTTACTCATTGATATCGAGAGCGATAAATACCCATCAACCTATGGTAGTTCTAAAAAAGCTACTTTTATCAACTCTAAAATATACAATTGCTGTAGATGAATTTTTTCAAATAATTTCTCGAAGAGTAAATACTCGAGTTATTAGAACCGTAAGTTTGTCACAAAAAGAAGTAAAAAATCTTATATTGGATATTGAAATCCACTGTCAAAATTTGACCTACACCATTGAAAAAAAGTCTGATAAAAGTATGGAAGAGCATCTTACTAGGTGGAATTCTACTTTCAGCAAGCTTGCAATGATGCTATTCCACGTCAAACAAGAAAATAATGTTCCAAAACCTTTAAGTGATATTTATCAGGGTTTACTACACCAACACTCGAAACTAATTTTAGCAACTTCGGGTAGCTATGATTACCGGACTTATAATAAAACATTATTGATTTCAATGTTTACTGGTTTAGCATACAAGGACGAAATATACACAAATATAACTAAAGAAGAATTTGGTTTAAGAGCCTCAAAGTTAGAAGAAATTTATTTTAAAGAATTGTACTCACTATTTATTAATTTAATAAAAAATGACAACTTTGAAATATTTGAACTGTTACAATCTGATGAGTTGGGAATCGATTCTTTTATGAACTCTCCTAAAGAAAATGCTATGTATTTTGGTAATAAGTCTCGGAAAGAGCGTTTTGAGCATCTATTCCTTTCTGTTTTGATAAGCATGATAGAGCTTCAGATTACTCAAAAACTGTCTACTATAATGGCTATTTTTCTCACTTTGGTTGAAGAAGAGAAGAAACCAGATAATAGCAAAGCTCTTTCAGTACTTTCTAGTAAAAAGAAAAAAACAGTTCAGGATGAGGTAAAACAGAGAGACTTGATAATAAATTTATCGCATGAGAATAAAGTTGGTTTGTACTACGCTGCAGTAAAAGCAAATGAAATAGAGAACTATAGTGCAGCCGGATATATCATTAAAATTCTCTCTTCAAATTTAACTTATATTTCTTTAAGTAAAGCAATGACTGATATTACTAAGAAAAGTTTATTAGAAAAAAACATAAGTTACGATACTGGAGTCCATAAAGTTGACTTTAATGATTTTTCTTATAAATATTGCGTTGATAAAACTTTCATTTTAATTAATGCACAATTTTATTTAATCGGCGATTTTGATTACACAAAAGATATATTAGAAATATTTTCTAATATCGATGTTCCCTATTTTGTGAGCAAAATTGAAACTAAGCAAAAAGATTATAATATGCTGGCATTAAATAAAGACAAACTAGAAAAATTCCAAGATTTGGTGCTAACTTCTTTGACTGATGAAGTTTTAGCTGATAAATAGGAATAACAAAACCCTCAGCCGCTTTTATGGTTGAGGGCTTTTTCTTTCAATCAATCATCCAGACGCCGATCAGTTCATTCATTGGCAACCGATGAACTCCCATTGGATCTTTGTAAACAATGGAACGTGTATGGCCATCCAGCTTCTGAATAATTCCGATGTGATAATGAAACTTTTTATCCTTCCACGACTTCATTTTCACCTGGCACATCCGTTGCGCAGCCAAGATCAATTCTTCCTGTAGCAGTTGCAGATCGTATTCATCCAAATCCGGCTTTGCTTCTTGTTTATCCTCTTCGTACCAAGCACGGATTAAATCCACATGTTCGGTCAACATCATTCCCTGCCACTTAATCACTCCGCGGTCCTTGATATTCCCCACCTGTTTTAAATGTTTATTTACTTTCATATTGACCACCCCCTCGTTAAAATAAGAACGTACGTTCTTATAATACCACTGAAATTGGATGAACAATCCTATTTGGACAAATAAAAAAAGCCTAATGACCGACTCCCGGCAAATCATTAGGCTTTTAGTGAAGTAATACTATTTAGTTTCCAACTCTTATTTTATTCCTTTAATTCTTTAAGCACAGCTTCAAAAACTCTGGCAGCAATAACGCCACTCTCTTCTCTTGAAGTGTTTTCTGTTGGTCTCGTTCCATCAGTAAAGCCAAGTTTTTTAGCTAGTACCGATTGACGATTGTACTCTACTTTCCATGCAGGTATCGGTTTGTCCACTTTAGGTTCCTCCTTTGGTTTTGTCACTGGTTTCGGTGCTGCTGGTTTCACAACCGGTTTCGGAGCAACGACTGGCTGGCTTTCTTCAAATTTAATGCCATACCAATTGCAAGCGGCCTTAGCTGCCACTCTACCGCAACGCTTACGGTAATCAACTGTCAACATTAATTTCCGTGCTGCGTGGTTCGTAAAGAACTCCCACTCAATCAGGACGAAAGGTGCTGCTGTTTCTCGTACCAGATAGAAGTCTGTCCAAGTACCAGGAACACAAGGGAATAAGCCAGTGCCCCAAATCGGATAGCCTGGGAACTCTTTCTTGTATTCAGCCAGCACCATTTGCGCCAACTTTTTGCCATTTGCTGAAGTATGCCAATAAAAAACACCAAAGCCTCTAACAGAAGATGCTCCGGCGTTTCCGTGATGCGACATCCCTATTGAGGTATGATCTGATTGGTACTGCGCGTTGTAGTTAGCGATACGAGTAGCAAGTGAGACGTCTGCACGGTTAGAAGGTTGAGCACCATAGGTTGTCAGCTTACCTTTTAACAGGCGTTCGACTTCATCTCCGACTGCTGCATTAAACGAGTGCTCGGCCATTCCTGAAACGCCACCAGCAGCCGCGATTCCTTTGGAAGGTGGATAGGTATTAAAACCGTGCCCTTTGTCATTTAGTAATTTTGCCATCTTAAAATTCCCCCTCTTTCGGTTGTCCATCACGCTGTTTCACCAATTCAAAAAGGCCGGTAGCGGCTAGACCTGCTAAACCACCTGCCCATAGTCGATTGACGTAATCTAAATCGGTGAACGGTTGTGCTATTAAACCTATCAGTAAGCCGACTAGGAGAGCCAGAACTGGAATAAAGTTGATGGGCATGTTCACTGCCTTTTTGATCATTTCAACTAATGCTGTGATAATCGGTGCGAGAACTGCTGCGAATATTAATACTGCTGCCATTGTAATTCCTCCTTTTATTTTGATGCCATTTCCAAAATCACATATAAAACGCTGCCAGAACTTAATAAAAGAGCCGTCAGTTTACCCGCAAACTCCCAACGTTTCTCTGCTTTCGTTTTATCTAAATCATGTTTCCTTGCTCTTTCTTCCTGATTTCCGCCATTCAACGCCTCGATCAACTTCCATTGCTGCGTGTTTTGACTGGTCATCATATCTTGTGTGGATTGTGCCGTCTTCCATATGGTGTTTTCTAAATTTGTAAAGTCCAACTTGATACTGGTGAATTGGTTTTCCAAGAGATTGATAGTTTCGGTTTTTTCAGTGTCCGCTTTTTCCAGAGCCGATATACGATTTCCGTGTTCATCTAACGTGTCGTCGATTATTTCTATCTTTTTATACATCGAGCCATCTCCTTTACCATCAGGCATACTCATCCCCCTTATCTCTATTTTTGTCATAGAAAAAAGAGCGCCCGATTGGACACTCTAAATTTGTTAAGCTTATTGAATTGCTATTACTAATCACCTTTTTTAAAAGTGAATTTTTTTTCATCGGATCTAACCTTAAACATTTCTCGATGCCTCTTTAATACAGTATCTTTTCTTTCATTCAAAAGATTATTTAGTTCTTCGAATTCTTGTAAATTTATATAATTTTTATCCTTTAATATGTGTATTAATCTCTCTACAGTTTTGCTTTCAGAGTTTTTCTCACTCATGATAATACCTCCTTCAATTCGATATTTAATTATATAAATATTTTAGTCATTGAAAGATTCAGTTGTTATTATTACTTTACGGACGCGGACTAGTATTGGGATTGATGACCGGATTCGCATTTGCTGCGCCGCCAGGATTAGCACCGGGAGTGGCGCCAGGATCAGCAGGAGAATCTGGCGTCGTTAATACTTGTTCTAGTAGATCTTCAAAACGTCTGTTAAATTCTTCATATGCTTCTCTTGTAATATTATTATTGTCTAAGGAATACAAATGCATACTTAAATGTAAATGAGTGATTTGATCAAGTCTTTTTTTAAGAACCTTATGGCTACCCGTAATGTTTAAAAATTGATCCATGCCCGTAAAAACCATCAATACACTACTAAATGCTAGCATTACCTCTTTAGAAGCATCTACTCCAATTAAATACGTTACCGTTGCTGCTAAGCTAATTAGAATCAATTTCATAATAATTGCTCTGATTTTTGCGTTCTTATACCGTGTGTCTAAGTTCACCATATTTTCTTCCAATACGCCTTTTAAATAAAAAAACTTGTTATTCATAATTATCCCTCCTTCCATATTTATCATTATGTAAACAGGAAATGGGAACTATTATTTTCTTAATAATAATACAATTATGATAATTTAGCAATATTATCTTAATATTTATTTCTTCCTTACTCCTGTTTATTTCAGGAAGTTTTTTAGTTTTAAATGAAGCAATTATTAAATTTATATGATTAAACAAAAAGAACGTCCGGATGGACGCTCTTCATATAAGTTTCTGTCTAGATTTACACAGCTTATCCCATACTTCCTTGCGCTTCGCTTTCAAGTATTCATCTTCCTCTTCTTGGCTTCTAAAGCGCATAAAAAACTTTAACGCCTCATCCAGTTCATCTGGTACGCCCTCTTTGAAGTTGAACACCAAACGAACCACCATAATTCCCTCTGATCTGTAATGTACAATTGCTCGTCTTTTTGGCCAATCAAGATACGTCAGGCCTTCTTTAAAATTAGGATTCATTTCTCTTTCCCCTTTCCCCAATGTCGTTATTCGACAATGGGATGGAAAATTCCTTTTAAGAAGTTACTGGCGACAATAATTCTGTCAATTCTACACGGACCATCTCGGTCATTGCTTCTGTGGATCCGCTGTTTGTAAAGAACTCAGCTTGTGCCACAACTACATGGCCATTGATATTGATCTGTCCACCCATAGTATTAAAGTGGACCTGAACTACCGGTTCCCCGTCCTGTTCTGTAAATCGAATGTTACTGACCGCAATGTTTAGTTTATCCATCACGCTTTATCCTCTCCTTCCTTTGTTTTAGTCTCGCTGATGTGTTCAAATGCTGTATATAAATGCTCGTAAGCAATGGCTTGTTTTCCGGATAGTTCGCCTTCATAGTCCTCAATGGCATTTTTCAAAGAAAGCAGCATCACGAGCGAATCGCCGCCATCAATCACATAATCTTCTTTAAAATACTCTTCCTGCTGCTGCTTAAAGGCGGCGACATCTTCAATGTCAAATTCACCATTTTCTTTGCGCTTGGGCTCTTCTTTTCCATTTACCATCGTAATTCCGGCATGTTCTTTGATGATGGCCATCTCTTCTTCCGCGACTTGGTTCAAACGCTCCTGCAGCAAGTTCTGAAATCGCGTGCGATGAATCGATTTAAGCCCTTTTAAGGGCATTTCCGCCAATAAATTAATGGTATTGCTTAACTGTGAATACTGGACTTTAACTTGCATGAATGATTCCCCCTGTTAGTTAAAATGCTATTATCTTTCTCAATACTTGGCCGGTTTCAGTCCCGGTACCGTTTCGATCATGGCCAATTATCGTCGTGTCCGTTACATAAACGTATTTTCGGGCTGTCGGTGGAACGTCGGCATTTACATCGGCCGCTGTAATGTCCATCCATATCCCACCGCCTTCTTCTGCATGTGATTTAGGAATAAGTTTATAATTCCAGTCACTGTTTGCAGGAGCGCCGTTGACATATCTGGACCAAGCCAATAGCCAACCTGTCGGGCAATCGGAAAGTTTTCTCGGCGGTGTTATCGTTTGATTCGCGCGCATAAAGAAGGCACCTGTCCACAAAACTTCCCTACCAGAAAAACCGATTGGCGAACCATTGTAACGCAAGGTTTCGTTTTCAATAGAAAGTGTCTGCCCTTTTCCACTCAATTGCAGCGCATTAGCTGAAACGACGGAACTTGCAAAAGCGTTCGCATATAACGCAATTTCTGATGTCAGTCCCCGGTGAAGCAAAAGTCGGTCGTGCCCGTATTCGGCATTTAGTCCTTGGGAATTCAACAGCAAGACATCTGCCCGCAACTGCGAAGAATAATAGACTTCCCCGCTGATACTGTTAGTGATGGAAAGCGCATTATCGTTGAGCGTCGTCCGTGTCAGAACTTCTACGCCACTCTGGCCACTTTTTTCAATAAATTCGGCCATACCCCCGGCCAAGGTAAAGCTGCGGGAAGTTCCAGTGCCGGATTTGAAGGTCACCCCATCGATTGTCCCTGCCGTAATGTTCCCCAATTGCCCGGTGATATCGGACAAAACCGTCACCGCACCGATTAAGTTGATCCGGCTGGCCTCAATATCCACAGTCGTGGCTGATTGGTTGATCAGTGACACGAGTTTGTTTCCGTTGAAATCCGTCGTGCTCACTTTCGATGAAATCTGTCCAGCCTGCACAGTCAGTGCGGATTCGGCGGAATTCATTCTTCCGGTTAAGCCATCCATACTACTTTGACTCGCTTTTAACGCAATGGAATTCGACAGCTGCGTAATGGAAGACTCAGCAGATGTCACTCGTGAGCCCACTGCAGCTATAGCAGCGTCTGTGTCTTCGGGTGCCGGCGTCCAGTCGGTAGCTTTGTTGCCTTCTTCAGACTTTAGATTTCGATATTCAATCCACGGATTAAATTCCAGCGAGAATCCAGAACCGTATATACCCATAAAGCGTTTTGTTGTAGCTGCGCCCGTATGCGTCAACATCGCAATAAGCTTTGTCCATACACCGGCGGGACAAAGCTTATAAGCTCCTGTCGAAGATAATGCCAACCTAACTTCAAATTCTGGCTTCACTTCAATTGATTCTATATAGTTACGTCCTTCTACAACCGGATAAAACCTAGCAGTATAAGTTGATAAACGAACGTCTGTCGATGTTTGATTGAACGCTCTGCGAACGCGTCTATGGCTTTCAAAAACCTGGTCTGTAATAGGGTATACTGCATTGTTGTTAGAGATAAAATTTATATTTTCGCTATCAACTAGTAAATTCCTTCCGCCGACTTCCAACCCGTTCAAATCGCTGCGCAAACTGGAAACGTTCGTTGTAATTCCATCCACACCTACTGTCAGACTGGATACGTCGCTCTGCATAGTTGAAACTTGGCCGGCAATCGTATTTACCTGCGTCTGCTCTGCTTTTAAAGCCACACTATTACTCAGCTGGTTGATGCTGCTCTGCGCATTTGAAATAGAAGTCGTATGTCCATCGACTTTTTGTGAAAGTGCAGTAACGCCAGTAGAGATGCCGTTCACGTCGACGGTTAAATTCGCTACCCGGTTATCTACTGCGACTATTTGTCCTCCCATGGTTTCGACTTGCGTCTGTTCGGCCTTCAAAGCAACGCTGTTACTCAGCTGCGTGATGCTGCTCTGCGCATTCGAGATGGAAGTAGTATGCCCATTAACTGTTTGCGTTAAGGAATTGACGTTGGAAATGATGGAATCTGCCTTCTGGTCAACGGTGGATGCAAATTGCTGAACGCTATTTATGGACAAGTCAACATCTTCAGGCGCCGGCGTCCACTCCGTGGCTTTGTTTCCTTTTTCTAGTTTCGCCTTTTTGTATGGAACTGCTTCTGCCGTGGTTACTGCTGTATTACTGTTTTGAATCAATACTTGGACGCGATTAAAACCTTCTGCGACAACCCATGAAACTGTGGAATAACCTTCTTGGCCGATATTTATAATTACACCAGTAACTGCGCTGTACGTGTTGTCCGGACGATAGTAAGAAATGCGGGCCCGGCCACCTTTAAGGGTGTTTTGAGTACAATCTAAATAGACACGGAAGGTAATTTTATCGCCTACCTTAATATCGTAGTCGGCAAGATATATAATATCGCCTTCAAGGGAAAGCCTACCTGTGTAAGTGCCGACGCTTGAATTTCGAAAGGCATCGCTACTGTTCAGGATGAAATTCCGCCCACCAATCTCCAACCCATCAAATTCAGTACGCAAGCTTGTTACGCTGGAAGATATACCGGATACGCCAACCTCAAGTGTCGCCAAATCGTTCCGGACACCGGTCACTTTGTTGTCCACCGTCGCCAAAGCAGAAGATTCCGCTTTTAAAGTGATCTTCCCTGCCTGAACACTCAGTTCCGCACCAATGTCGCTGACTTCGCCAGTTAGCGTATCCAGCGAAGCTTGGCTCGCTTTTAGAGTGATTGCCGTGGCATTCGCCTCAATCTGCGCCTGCTGATTGGTAATCGTGCCCTCGATGTTCGACAGCTGCGTAATCGTGGTCGACATGGTGCCTGCCAGCTCATTCACATCGGTTTCAAACGTCGTCATGCGCCCATTGCCGGCTAATAGCGCATCTTCATTCAGGGCAACACGTGACTGCAGATCACTTGAAGTGGCTTGCAGGCCATCGATTCGAGAAGTAATTCCGGAAACGTCACCGGTGATTAGGTTGATGTTACCGAGCATGCTGTTCAATTCACTATCAACTAGATTGAATTGACCATCGACGTAATTGAGTCCTGCTTTGGCCGCGAGTTCGGTTTCCAGGTTGATACGGGTTTGCTGGATGGTCTGATTGATCTCTGCTGCGATCTCCGTGCTACGCTGGTCTGCGTGATCCTTAGCATTTTCTTCCGCTTGTACAGCACGTGTGTCATCAGTATATTTTGCGGCTTTTTGCCAGTCACTAGCTGCATAGACTTGGCCAATGATTTTCTGTTTTACGCAACGCAAAATATCCCCGCCTGCACCTTGCGTCCATAAGTCGCCTGGATCGTACGGGGGGATTGGTGGTGCAATAAAGACGCGTCGTTTTCCATCGGCTGTATCCTTTGCCTCTGCCGCATCTTTCAATGCTTTCGTCACATCACTGTCCTTGAGGTCTGTCCATGTATGCACTCCTTGCTCAATGGTGTATCGATACGCGAATCCAGTGTCTTTGTCGTAGTAGACGTCTCCGAGATGGATATTGCGCATCTCCTCTGTCGTCCACTCCAAAGCTGGATAATTCTGAGCGGTTGGCTGTCCGAATTCAAACCAGGTCATGACCGATCCATCAATCTGGGACTGCAGCTCAGCAAGCTTATTGGTGTACTCAATAAATGGAACAAAACTGCTCAGTTGATCATCGGTATAATCTTTAGCGTCCTCGGTGGCCACTGCCGCTTTGGCTGAAGCGATGGCGCTGCCGGCCGTTTCAAAGGCCGTGGCCAGTATTGCCAGCCGTGTGCGGTAAGCCGTGAACTTCACTTCCACATCCGCTTTTTCCGTTGCAGTGGTCCGGCCATCTGAAATGGCCATCCGGATGGATCCGGTCAAATCGGCATGTGCGATGTTGAACAGGGTTTTCGCTTCGGATAACGTTGATTTTACGGTTCCAATCAAAAGCACATCACTATAAATTGCCGTGTAGCGATTGTCCACGCTGACTTTCTCCGTGCCAATTGTATTCAGATACGTCTCGATAGCCCGTGCTTCCGCTTCCTCGATAATACCGTCTGCAAAGGTGGTATTGATCCCCACTTCCAATGAATCCAGGGCATCCTGAACACCTGATATGTCTTCCCGCGCCAACCGCAAAGCCTCATCTGCTTTATCCTGTGCCCCTTCCGGTGTTTCTGCGCCAATTTCGGCTGCAGTCGAGGGGGCAATCTTCACCCAGTCGTTCAGTTCAGCGCTCCATACGTGCGGGATCTCCAATGAACTGTCTGGAGTTATCTGAATCCAGATTCTGTTTGCGCTCCCTGCCGGTCTATCAATCGAGCGAATGACGCGCAAGTTATACTGCGCCTGCAGCTGCCGGAAGGTTTTGTAGATGTCCTCTTCTGAATAGGTTTTGACCTCGCCGATGTGATAAATCTTCTGGGTTTCATCATAGATTGAACGTTCTACGCGAATAACTCTTGCTTCTGCATATAAAGGCGGATCAAATTCAGGATTTTTAATACGGAGTGAACAACCGAGCACCACTTTCTGATTCGGGAATGCTTTTTCCATTGAAGCTGCTGTTATCACATATTCAACAACCGAAGCAATCCGTTTGTTTAATTCTGTCCGCCCGTATTGTTCAAGTTGCTTCAATGTCATATCCTGTTCAGAGGATTCGGGAATATAAATTCCAATAATCGGTTTACCATTGCGATTCCACCGCTGGAACGCATCTTCATCTCTAACAACCGTATTTAAACGGCTACCATCTTCACGCTCAGGACCAATGCACAAAAGTTCAGTGACGATCCGATCACTATATACCGTTTTATCAATACCGGTTAAATCTCGACCGTAAATGACCTCTTTTTTCAAATCTGGTCCGATTCGTTTTACAAAATCGACAAAGCGACCGGTGAAGCGTGTACCTGAAGTTTCAACGCGAACGGGCATTTCTAACTCAAATTCTTTAGCTAAGCGAGAAAGATAGGTATAGACTCCGACATGCTCTGTTACGACGATGGTTTTTTTCTGTATGCTTTCATAAACACCTAAGTCATATGTTGTGAAGGCCAACGCTTCGTTCGCTAACTCCGGAAGCGTACCAACATAAGTACCTGGTGAAATAACATACTCTTTGTCCATCTCGGTGTACGCTGCTGTCGAAACGACTTCCTTCTTATCATCCATTGATTCATTCGTATGGAAGACGATGAATTCTTCGAATGATCCTGTTTCAGAGGGGATTAAGATTCGACTTCTTTGATCAAAGAACTTTGCTTCTTTAATTCCTATTGGTGTGATGAATTGAAAAGAATTTTCACCATCGATTTCTTTAATATGCTTATCTTCAGAAAATATTTTATCTCCCCGATTATTTAATTCACCTAACAACATATCTGTTTGCGGATTGAGGGCTAATATTTTCATCGCGATCGCTCCCGAATGATTACTTTTCCAGATAACTTGTCAAAGGGGTGCAAAAGCAAGGTGTTCATTCCTGGTTCGATATCAAAAAAATCACTGAAGAAATCTTTCATATCCTCGCGTTCTTCCCCATTCAATGTGACGATTCCTGTTCCGGTATCGATAACGAACTTGTCACCTTGGTTTGCGATGTAAGGAATCCCTTCTGCTGGATCGTTGTATCGCCAAACTTTGATGCCTTTGATTCTCATATTCGCCTGACTTGTACTGGTTCCAGGCCATTTGCGAATAGCAACCTTCACTTGAGCAATAGGAGCCATATATTGCAGGGCTTCATCTCGATAACTCCATTGTTGAGATACCCACACATGCTTTCCGTCTGGTTGAATTTGTGCAAAGTAAGGGCGAAATAAGTTGCCGTCACGATGTACGCGAAGCATTCCTTTAAAATCATTCCATGCAGGAGCATAGTCTGCTTGGCGGTGGTATTCTAATTTCCGGTTATCGACATTTCCAAGCTGAAACTTCCCTTGATTCTTTTTAAGAGTTGGCCACACGTCTTCCATGCCAATCTTTGCGATTGTGTTTCCCAAGGCATCTAAAAAATAAATCTCAATCATGCCGGTTTCCTTTGTGACATTTAATAGCTCAATTGGAATATCAGCACGGAAATTTTGGACTGTCTCAGGCAATGAACGCTGCTTTGCCGGACCTTGCCACTTTAAAGGTTGAATAGCTGCACCGAATGAAGTAGCTTCAAATCCCGCCTGTGTGGCAACCATCGTTCCACCAATATAACCATTATCAATTTCTGTCGGAGTGGTCCAGTTATTCATAGACTTCATGCTGTCATTTAGAATGAGCGTTTGACGTTGGTAAACCACATTTTCAATCGGCGCCGGTTCCCCAAATCTCAAGTAGCTTTTATCCGTAAAAATATCCAGATGTGTGATGCTGTCCAAAACCTCGATTTCATAGATTGGCGGAGTCTCAACCTTCCCGTTATTAAGAACAATAGCGACTCCTTCTATGAAATTTGTAGCAAACTGTCCCTTGTAAACATACGGATCGTTGCAAATGAAATTAATGGTAACTTGACCGTAAATGCCAATTTCTTTTGTTTCGATTTCGCCATCCATTTCCGCCATGTAGATCCGGCCGGGTTCTTGTTCAAAAACTAACGGTTCCGGATCTTCACGAATAAACCAAGCAGCTAACACTTCGAGTTTATCGAGCCACTCTTGTTTTGATTCAGCTTCAAAATCTACCACAACTTTAATTGGACGTACGTCAGTATCGTAGCCATTCGGCACGGCTCCTGGACGACCAGGTATGACGAGTGACTTTCTTCTGATGGGCGCAATGCGCCCTATTTGTTTTTCTATAACCCTTAAATCAAATGGAGGTCTTCTTTCGCCAAAAGTTAATCCTAAACCTTCCAAAATTACCACCTCCTAACGTTTAAACTCATTTTTCACTGCTTTGTTCAACTCTTGCTTATCTGTAATGAATGGTTCCAACAAACTGGCGAATCGACGTCCATTGACACTAATATCGTGACCGTGAGGAATACCTTCAGTAAGAAGTCTCTCATTGGAGGTTGCGATTCTTTCTAAGAACTCAAGAACCCTTGGATCACTTGTATTAAAACCAAGCTCTTTCCCGGTCTGTTCCCATATTGCTTTTTGACTTGTCTTCTTAGCCGGATCGTGGCTGATAACCGATTCAGACCAGCCTCCTTCTGTAAGCCATGCCAACTGCGCACCCATGCGACCATCAACAATGCCGCCATCTTCATATCCATTTACCTGATAGTGAAGGTGGGCGCCTGACCCTACGCCGGTGTCTCCAACAAGCGCAACAGTCTGTCCTTTTTTAACCTGCTGCCCAACACGCATAATGTTCTTGCTGTTGTGCTGGTAACGGTGAACTTTACCGGAAGCGTCACGAACCTCAACAAAGTTACCGCTGAGAGGGTGATAGCCTACACGATGTCCAACGCCGTCTGTGACAGAAGGAATCGGGGTTCCGATTGGAGCTGCCCAATCCCAGCCTTTGTGATACGTTGAAGCGCCCGGAATTCCTGTGTTACGTGGCCCTGGTCCCGAAGTGAATCGGAATGGCGCACCAAATCCTCCGCCGTTGCCGCCAGTTAAGGCGATGCCGCTTTGGGATGCACCGAAGGTCGTCAACTTGGATTTTACATAGTTGATCGCTTCTTCTTTCGCCTTGTTCCATCCACCTGCAGCCATGTCGCCAATAAAGGTACCGCCTTTTGGTTTCTCAATACCGAGCGTTTTCAAAGCCAGGTCAAGGAACTTGCCAGGGGACTTGATGTAGTCGAATGCATTAACTGCCACATCTTTGATTTTCGAACCGACCGCTTTAACTTTCTTCTTACCAGCATTGTATTTGTCAGCTACCCAATCGCCTGCAGAGCGTAGTCCATCTTTAAGGTCTCCTAAAGCATAATGCGGAACCATTGCCATGATTTTCTTCGTTTCCGTAGCCGACCAGACTTTTGTTCCTTCTTCGCCGTTCATTAACGTTGGTTTCGAAGGAGAGAGCATCTGCTTGCCGTCTGGTGTCTCGATTAGTTCAGGCCCTTTATTGCTACCCGTTCCATCGCCAACGATCATCGGGCCGCCCGGATGCGCTCCTCGCCTATGCTTAGTACCCTGTGCATACTCCGGAACCGTCCATTTAGGTATGTCAGTGTCTACTCCGATTTTATCGAGCACCCAGTTAATCCCGCCGATGACACCGTTTACGCCTTTTCCAAGAGTCGAAGCCAGTTTATTTATGACTTTTGTGACTCCTGAAGTTACTTTTGATGCCATTGAGCCAATGCCGTCACCGATACGCCCCGGCAACGCTTTGGCTGCATCAACGATATTAGTGAATCTTGACTTAATGCCGTTGAAAATATCACGGAACGCATTTGACGTGTTGGTCCGTAACATCGACCAGGTATCTCTTACTCTTGTGTAGATGCCCGTTACGGAGCTTGAAATAAAGTTTCGAATTGTCGTGAATATTGACTTGAAGAAATTCCACACATTCGTAAATGTCGAACGAGTTGTGTTGTAAATTGTGGACCATGTGATTCGAATTATACGAAGATATCCGTTTACCGCACCTGTTATGACGTTTTTAATAAATAGGAAAATGTCTTTAAAAAAGGAATAGATGTTATTAAAAACTGACTTTGTTTCTCGTAAGATCGTTTGCCAAGCTACCTGAATGGTAGTCATAGCCGAATTTGTCTGTCCTTTGAAAAGTGAAATAATACCTTTCCATAAATCGTCAAAAAACGTACGGAAACTTAAAATGAAAACCTTGAGACCCCCAAGAATCTTTCCGAAGAAAGTAAGCTGCACAAAGTTCCATAAGAACGTGACCGCTCCCATAAATACCTGTTTGAGCCCTTCCCACATCTTGGAGAAGTCGCCGGTGAAAAGACCCGAGAACACTTTAACAAGTCCCATAATGACATCCAGTGCACCGGAGATAACGCCTTTTATGTTTGTCCATACCATTTTGATAATACCGAGAACAAGCGGCATAACGAACTCGACCACTGCCATGATGCCATTGAAGATGTTGGATACAGCTGCCATAATTTGCGAGCCATTTTCATTCCAAAACTCTAGGATCTTCGCAATCTGACCGCCGATAAATCCAACGACTGCCGCCAAGGTTTCTTTTACAGTTGGCCACGAATCAATAAAGACTCGTTTAATGGTGCCGAATATGTCCGAACCTCCGGAAGACCACAAGTTCTTCATTCGATCGATATTGTCACCGACGAATGAAAGGAATCCAGTAAAGGCATTTTTAACATTATCTACCGCATTCATCACCGCTTGTATTTGCGGTGGATCCAGTCCGAGTCCAGCCAATAATTCAATCGCCGTACCATCTTGGTTACGGAATAAAGCAAATAGCGCTTTTGCTACGTCTCCAACAGTTGTGAATCCACTTCGAATACGAGATAAAGCGTGAGGGATCAAGTTCATGGCATCCAGAACGCCTTTGAAATTGTCTGGATCGAGCCCGTAGCTACTCAAGATATCTTCAGATGACTCATCTCCTCGGATGAAGGAACCGAAAGCCTCGACTAAACTACCGATATTTGAGATAGTTCCGTTAATGGCACCATTTACACCAGGCATTACTTTGTCTTGCAACGGAATTAGAACATGAGCTACCGCTTTTCTTCCAACTCCGGTTATCGCTTCGCCAAGTGTGTCATATTTAACGCTGTCCATAGCGGTCAGTGTATCTTTCGTTGCATCCACTTGCCCAGTTGCGTCTCCGAGTGCAAGTACAGCTTTTACGCCGGCATCTTCAGCCATTGAACCAAATAGCGACACAGCAACCTGCTCTTGCTTGGCTTGACTGCCGATTCCGCCAACTGCTTCCGTAACTTTTTGGAATGCTGCAGCTGCAGCTGGACCACCTTTGTCGAATTCCTTTAGAATCGAATTTGCATCTAATCCGGCATCTTGCAAAGCTTCTTTAGTTGCATCAGAACCATCACGAATCAATGTAGCGAACTCGTTGACAGAATCGGCTGCGATACTTGCGTCCTTTGCTCCGGCATCCATCGCGCTTCGGATCATGTTCATTGCATCTTCGCCATTAAAGCCAAGGTCATTGAACGCCCCTGAAAATTCGTTGAACACATCTAGTAAGTCACCAGCAACGTTGATGCCGTCCTGCTCACCCTGAACTAACAGGTTCATGGCCGTTTCAGCGTCATATCCGAAATTAACCATCATACTTCTAACGGCAATCATGGTTTCAGGGACTTCCCAGCCTAATGAATCTCTAAGCAGCAGCGCCTTAGTTGTAGCCAATTCCAGCTCGTCTCCCGTTAAATTCAGTGCTTTCTTGACTTCACCTATTGACGTAGCAATATCTTCGTAACCGTCGCCGTAGTTATTTCCGTAAATATCAATCAACGACTGTCGCATTTCATCCATTTCTTCATTGGTTGCGCCAGTTGAAGCTTCAAGACCATTGACAGCTCTCTTTAGTTCATCACTGGACTTTACAAAGCCGATGACACCGGCGCCTGCTGCTACAAAACCAAGTAAACCACTTGCTGCAACTAAGAAAGCACCACCGACACCTGCAATAACACCGCCTGCGCCACCAAGTGAACCAAGTGTGTCGCCTAACTCTTCCGCATCATCATTGACATCTTGTAAGCCGTTATCATCACCGAGATTTTGTAATTCATTGTCTAATTCGTTAACCTCGTCGCCAACATTGTTTAAATCCTGTTGTGCGTTCTGAGAAGCTCCGCTCAATCCATTCAAGCTATTTTGAGAGGCCTGCTCCAATCGAGCTAAATCATCGTTGATCCAGTTAATCGCATTTTCGACATCAGACAAACTTGAACGTGCTTCAATGCTAAGTGAATTGAAGTGCGAACTCGATCCATCGACCGCATTTCTCAGTACTTGCATCGTGTCTTCAGTAACAGATCCCGTTTCTTCAATTTCACGCTGCGCTCTGTCTGCAGCTTCCGTTAATTCAGAAAAGGTATCTGTCTGACCGGCAACTTGAATGGAATCTCTCATGCGTCCTGCTGATTGTCCCAAGTTTTCAAAGCCTTGTACCGCATCTGCTTGTGCATCAACCAACGTGTCCAAACTATCGCCGGCAGTATCGCGTAAAGAAGCAAGATCTCCGTTAATATCCTCAATGGCTCGACCCACTACATCAAAACTAGAACGAGCATCCGGGCCCAATGAATTGAATCGTCGAGCCGCATCCTCTACAGCAGATTCCATATCATTCATGGTTTGTTCGCTGACCTTGCCTGTCTCCCGAAGCTCTTCTTGTGCTAGTTCAGAGGCTTCTGTTAACTCGGAGAACGCTTCAACGTTGTTCGTCTCTTCTAATGCACGTTTAAGCTTGTCCGTTGATTGAGTCAGGCTGTTGTAGTGCTTATTCACATCATCGGTTGTCTTTTTCGTGGTACCGCTTAATTTGGCTGCTTCCTGCTGAATCTGTTTAAAGGCTGCCTTGATGCCTTTAGTTTCTGCAGAAAACATCGCCTTTAATTCTCTGACTGTTGCCATTCATCATCCTCCTTCCTGTGACGCTTTCAGTCTCTTCATAAGTTCGAAGTCATATTCGTAAACTTTAGCTGGCCCTTTTTTCTGCTCCGGCTTAATCGATTCGATAAATTCTTTCTTGGCCATCGAAAACTTAGGATCTTCTTTGCCCATAGAGGGTTGAGTGAATACGTTGACCAGGTAATTCAGCCAGACCCGTGCACGTTCGCGCTCCGCCTGTTGGTTTTCTTTCTTCAACTCCATGTCCATAAACTGAAGCAACTCCACTGCTGGTGCAGTCACAACTTCCTTACGGCCGCCCAGTACCTTTCCGAGTTTGAAAACAAATGCTTCTGCAATGGTTGGACTGATTAAGCTGTCGCTTTCTTGAGTTTCTTCGCGAAGCTGAGCTTGATCTTGGTTGTAGCTAAAGACAACTTCCCCCGCTTAAACAACTTTTCAATATCATTTTCTTCAAGGACTGCATCGTAGAAATCATAGAAATCTTCTAGTTTCTGTTTCTTCAGCACATCCAAGCTAATGCCTGACATAGCAGAAACAAGGCGAATCGCTTGGTCTGGCAGATTAATTAGCAATAAATCATATGCGCCAATGGCATATTGAAAGATGAGGTCAATTGATAGTTCCTTATCGTCCAGTTCTTCGTCTTTATAAAACTGATTGAACATGTCTTTAAGAGCCTCGTTTGATTGCACGATTTCAAATACCTCTTTGATCACACCCATGGATTCTTGGAATTGTTCGATGGTCAGTGATTCAATTTCGTGTTGCGATTTTTCTACGGTTTCCCCTTTTTTCATCTTCAAAGTTACTTTTGTCATTTGTCTTTTCCTCCTAAAATTTGAGTACAAAAAAAGAGAGAACCATAGTTCTCTCAAATCCATTTATCAACCTGCTGGTACTGCTGCATTCGGATCAGTACCGCCGATGAAGTAGAAGTTACCTGGTTTAGATGGATCCATACCATCACGCGGAAGGCCAGTCAATGTAACCGTGACGTTTCCTTGCTCATTGGCAGCAGAACGTGTGTATTCGCCATCTGCAATCATTTTGTAGATTGTGATATCCAAGTCAGTGTAAGTATCTGCGTACTGACGAGGGTGAATGAATACGCGCTTGCCTTTTGCTCGCATGCTCGTGCCAATTGCTGCATCCATTAGGCCGACAGTTGCGCCTCCGTCTGTTGCAGTAATGGCAGTTGTAGCGCCCATGGCTAACTCCATGATGTTAATGGTTTCTTCTGCAGCAACAATTGTGACTGCCGTCTCCATTCCCACGAAACGCTTGTCGTATACAGCCGGACCATAATCCGCAATATTAACGTCCTCAAACATCGGTGTTAGTGTAACTTCTCCGCCCTCTGCCTGCAGCTGCTCTTTACCATCGAATTTCATGATGTCATCGCCCTCTCCAATAATAAAATTGGATTGGCCGAACGGAATCTTTCGCACTTCTGGATTCATATTGTGTTGCCTCCTTTGATTTCTGTTAATGTCACATCAAAATTGATGCTGAAATCCCGCACGTCATTGCTGACGCCAAGATCAATTGGCTCACCTGCTGCGGTGATCAAAAAAACGCGGTAGCTTTTGGTAGCCACCACGTTTCCATCTTTATAAAAACTCACTTCGACCATTTCGTTTTCAAGCTTATGAAGGGCCTCATATACAGCCTCTGCAGCATACTCAGCATATTTCCAGTCTGAAGATGAGACATAAACCATATACCGTGGGTAACGCGTTGGCACGTCATACTGAGCGGGCTTTCCGCCGCCTTCGTAATAAACCGTACCCACATTATCATTAGTCGGCCGATAACTCGCAGTCCACATTAGGTCAGGAAGCAATTCGTCCAGCTTATCTTTTAAGAATGTCTGTATCATTAATTCCCTCCTAATGTTTTTTCGAGAGCTTCAGCCATGATCTGTTCGTACTCTTCTTCAGTAGCAACTACAGCTCGCTCAATAAATTTACGTCCAGCTTTCAAACCACGCCAGTTCGCTTTTCTGAAAGTCCGACGCCCTTTACCATTTAGGTAATAGCGTTCGAACTTCACGCCGTTATCGTATTTGTCCCGAGTACCAGGTACTTGCGGACGTTCGTGTACAGATAAGGCATAAGACAAATTAGAACCGACGCTGCTCTCAATTCGGTCACCTACCCAAACCGGCAAAGTGGCATGAATGGAACTTTCCAAATCACCACTATCTCTCGGAGCAAGTGATCGAGAACCTTCTTCTGCCAACATGGAGTATTCGCGCATGCCTGTTTCGACATTTCGCACAAATTCTTTTTCCATGTCCTTCAATTTATCCTCAAAGTCAGCCAGTCCATCCAAGTCAAAGTTGAAGTTCAATCCGCGATTAACCATCGACAAACACCGTCCGATAATAAACCTTAGATCCCGTCAAATTGACCGCTTCATCTTTTGCCCGGATAACCCCTTTAGCTTTCCGGCCATCAATCATCTGGTATTCAACCTCGGTACCGACATCCGGATTAAATTTCGGTGGAATGTCGATTTCGAGCGCTACCCGATGCTCTTGACCTTGTGCGTCCTGGACCAATTGCGATTTAAACTGTACCCGGGCTTTTGAATCGACCTTGCGCTCACTCAATGGACGACCGAATTCATCCTTGCTGATATTGCCGTTTTCATCTAAGACAGGCAAGAAGGCGATGACGCGCTGTTTCATAGGCGGCATCATACGAGCCTACCTACCATCGCCTTGTGTTCTTTCGGCAGCAATAGACTAATGACATCAGGAGAAATCCCTGTGCCTTCAAACGATACGGAGACGCCTTTAACGGAATACGATTTAACCCCATGCCTTTTCAGCTTGCCGTATTCCTCTTCTTCGCCTTCCAGTGTATAGATGACTTGCAACGCCACCGCCCGATCAGTCAGCTTTGACGCCTCGAAATTATCTTTCAACAATTCAATCGCTTCAAACACTTCTTTTTCTTGGTCGGTAACATCTAAGTCGAAATATCCAGCTGTTTTGCGCATCTTGCCTAAATAGGTATTTACGGATTGGAAGTCCATTCAGACCACTTCCTTACTTTTGTGATTCAGTGATTGCTTTAACGAGCTCGTCTTTTTTCAGATCGTTGTAGCCTTCGATTTCGAGTTGCTTCGCTTCCGCTTTCAGCTCTGGAACCGTCTTTTCATCTAATGGCTTTTCTGGAACGGATGCATGCGGCGTGACTTTATCAGCCAGGCGTTTGCCCTGCTCTTCGGTTAATTCCAGTTCCGCTCCGGGTTTCACGAGAGCCCCTTTGTGAGATAGGTATGAATTAGCTGTGAACTTTGGCATTGTGTTTCCTCCTTGTTTTTTGAGAATAGAAAAAGAGAGTGCCAGTTAGACACTCCCTTGATTATTTGATTGTTACGATGACGGTTGAGTTTTGTTTTTCGAATGCAGGGAATGTTGCTTCGCCCACGATTACTTTTTCGCCTTCTGGATCTTCCATAACAATCGGCTTAGCGAAGACGCCTGTTGCCCAACCTTTTTCTTTCGTTGGCCCAATCATTGTCTTGCCGAGTGTATCTGCGAACAAGACCACTTTGTCATCGGACAAGTGTTTAACAATAAGGTCATCGCCATCCACATCTTCCATAACAGTAAAGTTATCATCGATTGCATAACGTGGAATTCCCAGCTCTGTCAAAGCACCTTGAATGTCCTCTGAATTCAATCGACGAGATCCACCGCTCACAGAACCAAATACCTGAACCCGAATTTCTTCGTTCCCTTTAAGCAATGATTCAGTCGCTGATGTAATATGCAAACGAGCAGGAGCCACTTGACCATTTTCGGCTTTGTACTGAGTAACAGCTGCTTCAAGATCCGCAAGCGGCGTTGAATTCACTTTGTCAGTCCAAGGAACCGTCGTCGTGATGTCATTTCCAGCAGGACGGTCGAAAACCACATCAACTCCTGTTTTGTTTACAGAGTCACGGTACTCGATGCGGCCATTGTAAGTAGCCTGGGCACGCAATAACTCTTTCGTGTCTTGAACACCAATAGACAAGTCACCAACACTCGTAAGCGTCCGGTCAATAATGCGCTGACGTTCTGCATCTGTACGTGGATTGCTAAATTTGTACAAGTCCTTCTCATCCAAGTAAAGGGCATGCTGTAGTTTTGACAGTTCCCCTGTTACTTTCTCCAATTCCTTTTGAGAACGGAGCGGAGCGGATGAGTTGAACCCTGTGATCGATGCTGCTTTTGCGTACTGCTGAGTGATGATGCCGTAAGCGAAATCAATGTCGTCAGTCGGCTCTTCTGGGAATACCGCTGCCAGTGGGTAAGTTCTTGGTGATCGTACGTTCTCGACGAACGTTGTTAATGTCGGTTGTGCGAAATCTTCATATTCTAAAACCATTCTATGTTCCTCCTTTTTAGTTAAACTTGTTTATTTTAAACGTCAAAAACAATGCGGCCTTTAACAGCATCTTTGAAGTTTGCTGTTACGCCTGTGCAGCGTTGCTCAATTGCGTTGCATGCCGTAAGGGCACCAACCATCGGATTTTGTCCGGCGTATACTTTAGTAGCATCGCGCGTCAGAACCGCTCCGACCATCGTTGCAGGTGTTTCAGCTACAACTGGCTCATACATCTGTGAAGTTTCGTTGTAATGGACAGCCGTGCCGCCATTTACGTTTGTACCTGGTGTTAGTTTTGTAACATCTAAAATAACATTACCTGTTTTGTATTGAAGACCTACAGCGTTACGTAGGAATTCGGGACGCGAGACCGTTGAATCACGGCGTGTTTGTAAGTTTCCCATTTATTTTTCCTCCTTGTTTCCATAAATTCTTTGGGCCAATTCAAGCCCGCGTGCTTTTGGATCCTTTTTCTTCTGCTTGTTTCCTTTTTGCATGCGTCCGGCAACGTACCCGCTCTTTTGCTTAGAAGATTTGTCATCTTCTTCTTCATCATCGGCTTCATTTTTCGCACCGAAATGCTCAGGAAACTCAGCTTCTAACTCTTCGAAGAGCTCATCCAAGTTCTCCGGCTCGCCGTCTTCATCCAATTCAATGGAATCGACATCAAGCAAACGTGCAAGCAGCTTCGGATTGTGGCCGTTATCAACCGCAAACTCTTTCACTACCGCTTTCTTTTCTCTGCGTTCCGCACGCAGGAGGCGTTTTTGTTGCTCGACATCTTTAGATGGATCGTCATCCTCATCAGATTTTTTGCCGTCTTTCTTTTCAGCTGCCGCTTTTAGACGTTTAAATTCTTCCGGATCCACGCCATCGAATTTCTTCATGCGTTTGCCCAACTGATCTTTGAGCTTCTGATTGTACTGCTTTTTAAAGGCAGGATTCTTCAGTAACTCATCTAAGCTTGGCTCGTCATCATCCGCGTCGTCATCGTCTCCAGAATCATCATTGTCGTCGTCAGAATCATCGTCGTCCCCTTCATCTGCAAAGAACTGCAAATCAAGCTGGAGCGGCTTATATTGTTTCTCTTCCGTTGGAGCGGGAAGGTCGCTTTTAAATAGGTTTTGAATCATGGCCACAAGCCAAACGTACATGGTGTAAAACGATTTCATGTTATTACCTCCTCTGCGTAAGGTGCAGGAACCGATACTCACGAAGTTTAAAGTCGCCAATCGCGGATATGGACTAGTCGTTACCCAACGACCAAAGGAGATGATGGATCACATCCTTCCTACCCGATAATATAATCATCGATTGCAAAAGAACGGCCGAACCACATTTTCCAAACTGTGAAGTGTCTGACTCCACCTTCTTCGTAATGAGTGCGGTAGGTTAGTGGCAGCAATTGCTTTAGGTACCATTTCAAATCCATCACCACCTTTCAAATACATAAAAAAGAAGCAGCCGCATGGCTACTCCCCTGTTTTCGTCTGCATCAAGCTACGGTAATTCGATTGCAGTTCTTGGAACTTCGGACTGTTCGATCTCTTCATTCTTCTGAAAGCACCTAATGTCTTTGGTGCGTCCGCTCCTAAAGCCTGTTGCCAACGCATGAACTGTTTCTTTTCTGCATTCGCCTGACGCCGTGCTGTTTGCTCTTTCTCATACGCGCGTTTTTGAGCAGCTGTACGATTATCCTTTTCAGGATCATATTGACCATTGCGCTTTTTCGCTTCTGCTATTTCATCATCTGTTTTAAAGCGAGCTACAAAAGGCTGAACACCACAGCGATCATTCGGATGAAACGGCGGGAGCTTTATTCCGTTATCCCCGACCTTCGGATAGCCTGGCGTATTGCCGGATAAACTGACAACAAGGTTGCGATATTTCGCACAGACGCCACACAAATCGCTATTGCCTACTATCTTCACCAAATCTTGCCCAGAATCCGTGTAACGATCAGCAGAGCCTTTGACAGCAGCATCACGCATCTTCGTTCGTGTGACAGTCATAGCGTAGAAATCGAGAGGCAATTCCTTATTGTCTTTCGTCACGAAAGATGTAAGGCCGCCTTCAGAAAAGGACTTGGCCACCTTTGCCTGCATAACTTTGCGTGGATCGCCTATAATTAACCCTTTGGCAATATCCCCTTTGACGTTCGCAACCGTTTCATTGATATTGCTGATCGCGTTTAACTCAGCGGTCCGAAAAGCGGCTTGTAGGTCTGATAAGGTATCGTCCAGTATTTCTGCGACAGCATCCAGATGAATCTTCTTCTGATATTCTTTAGCGACAAGTCCGCCAACTGTCAAAGCGGCAGTTGCTTGGACAGCCACCCCAGCATTCACCAGAAGCCCAGTCGCTTGATCCACACCACCGAAATACTTCTCGATAATCAATTGCGGAATCGCTTCGAGGATGGCCGCTCCATAGCTTTCAAATAACAATTGAATCTCTTCAGCCAATTCAGCTTGTTGCTCTTCTTCCGTTAAATCCTTTTCAGCAATAGCTATCGAGAGTTCCAGAATGATTTCTTCAAAGTATTTGAGCAGCTGCTCTTCATTCATAGAATCACTCCTCTACGGTCTGACCATTAGCGTCTCGATTATCCATGTAATTGAGCAATGTACTGCGCCCGGCAGTCAAGGTCGTCGTATCATCCGATTGTTTCTCTGCTTCGATGCGCGCCATTTCATCTTCAATCCACTCATCAGAAGCATATGGATGAATATTACGAAGGGTTGTTTCAAGCGACTGGGCACCATCCTTGAAGGCTTTGATGTTCTCCTCCACCAGCTCTTTTCTGCTGTACGGAATCATTTCTCTCATTTCAATGTTTGGCTCTTCAATGATGATGCGCGGCTGCACTGCAGGATTCTTCTGCTTTTCCTCGTAGTGAACAAGCCACAAAGCTGACTCATAGAGCTCCTTTAAGAAAGCAATGTATTCATCACGTATCTGCTCGGATTTCATAATGGATGTCAGCAGGTCGTACCATTTCGCTTCACCGGATTGGGCGCCGCTCCCTTCAGAGAACAAATCGACCGCCTTTTCGCTGGTACGCGTTTCTGCGAGCATGTCCCGCTGTTGGGACCGTACCCACTCCATGTTGCCGATCTTCGTTGTGTCCAATTGAATGAGCTCCATGGCTTTCCCGTTTTCGTCGTAGGTAACGATATTTAAATCCCGATAATCAATGATTCCTTCTTCTTGATACCGCTCATATGATTTATCTTGAGCCGCTTGAAAGATTTCTTTTGAGACGGCCATCTTCGGCTCGCCATTCTTCGTGAAAATAGAAGAAGCCTTGGTCAACGTCCAGTTGATTTCATCCTGGCGACCAAACTGTCCTTTTAACACGCTCTTCCCATTAGGCTCATCAAATGTCGGATCATTGGCCCAATACATAATAAATGGAGTGGAGCGGCCTTCATATATTTTAATGAGCTCTTCCATTCCAAGAATTCTTTTCGTTTCGTCTTCATCAAGCGCTCTTAAACTGGTGCTTGTTCCTAATTGATACAAGGTATTGCTCGTGATCAAAGAGCGGTCGTTTTCAGTGTTATCGATTTCCACGCGCTCTGTATAAACATGCAGATACTCGATGTCATCTTTTTTAAAGTAGTAGGGCAAATCAATTCCCAATCCATCTTCATGAGGGAAATACAGGTCCCGCTTTTTAAAATCAATACGAATGCCAATATCGTCCATCACGGGTACGCCGATAATGCCGCCGTCAATCTGATGCTGCACCACGTTTTGCCAATGTCTAAATTTCAAACGGCTGTTCTTTGTGATCTGGTCAATGGTTTCCTGCTGCAAATCCTCGACTCTATTATTAACCGCATCACCCTCAGGTCCTTCGATGATATTGTCCGACTCACTCTGCTCTTGCGTCCGCTCGTTATAGGCAATGGATGATTTCACATTCCCAATGGAGCGGCTGACATACGTTGCCGGAATCTCACAAATAGGCTTTGCTAAGTTAGCGATGATGTACGGCGTCTTAACATTCGCCGAGACTTTGCCGTCAATTTCATCAGCATCGTAAGCTTCCTCTTCCTCAATTAAGCGTTTCGCACGAGGGAAAAGATCAATATGCTGTCCGTTATATAGTTTTCGGTAATTGTGAATGTCGCCATGCGCATCTTTGACTACCGCTTCGTTCCATTCTGTCCATTCGTTCATGCTCTAATACCCCCTCGCGCTACTGAATACTGAATCTCCTTTTAAATCCGCTACCTCATAATCGTCCAAGCCATACCAGATGGCCGAGAGTGTGTGCGGATCAATAGAGAAATCATCTTCGACTATTTCATCTTGCTTATTGACCTTGAATGTTAAATCTTCCAGCTCGAAGATGGTGTTCTCGCATTCATCCGAGCAAATAATCTGTGTGAACCGCTTAACCTTTTTCGTGTACTGTAAGCGGGAGCCGGCAAACTTTTTCGCACCTTCCATACGAAAGCCGCTCTTACTAAAGTAGGCGATGGTCTTAGGTTCTGCTGGATCAGCCTTGATGTTCTCCCGCTTCAGGTGTTTCAAGTCCTCAGCGGTCACGTCGTCAGTCTGACGGTTCTTGTAGTATTCACCGAAGATGTAGAGGATTTGCTTCTCTCGATCCACGACCATGCGAACCAATGCGTTATAGGATGTCTCGAAACCAAAGTCCATTCCGGTTCTCTTGAGTGGCCGTCTGATGCGTTCAATCTCAGCCATGACTTCACTATGCGATTTGACACGGAATTGCGGAAAGACTCGAATACCATTTACACCAAACTGCCCTTTTCGAGCAATGCGGTGCAAGTCCGGATCGAACGCTTCCAGTTCGTCCAGCTGCTCCACATAGCTTTCGGGAAGGAATAAGTTGTCATCTGCTGTTGAATGATGATAATACGTATTGCCCACAACGATTGTGCGGCGTTTATAAAGTTCTTGGTCGTCCAGGACCAGGATCTTTTTCTTTTGGTCCTTAAAGAAATACTTGAATGTCCAATTGATTTCGCTCACAGGGTTCGTTGTTAAAATCATGAACAAATCCAAGAAAGGATGTCTCAGCCGTCCGAGCAATTCCTTAAAGCCTGAATACTTCACTTCTGAGCATTCCTCAATCCAGATAATCGATATGTTGTTAATGGATTTCAGCTTGGCTGTCTTGTCCATTCCTTTGAAGATGATCTTCGAACCATTTGGGAAGCGGATCTGCATGGGAGAAGTTACGCAGCGAATCCGATTTTCTAATCCCAACTCATTGATGATTTCTTCAAGCAACGAATAGGTTGAATCCCGATGTGTGTCATAGACTTCCCTCACGACAAGAGCGGTTCGTTTCTCTTCCAGCAGCTTCATAATCAGCTTGAGAGCGGCATGGTAACTTTTCGAGCTCCCGTAACCGCCTACCAGGAATTGAAACTTCTGATTCCAGTCAAACAAAAAATCCTCGAAATGAGGATTGGCTTCTTTTTCAACGAGAACCATCAGCGACCACCCTTTCGGCTGATCATGATTTCGATTGGGCCGCCGTCGTCATCGCCATTGATTTTTTCAATCTCGGCATTCGATTTTGCGATGTCGACTTTCAGCTTTTCTTTCTGCAACTGCTTCTTATCATCTTCAGACAATAAGTCGAAGTACTTCGAGAGCATCTCTAAAGCTTTCATCTTGTCAGCAAGCTTTACAGAAATGCCATCTCGACCCTGTTTAACTTCTGTAAGTAAGGATCCGTCAACTATTGCAGATTCACCTAAATCCAAATACGTATACGGCTGCATGATTTGATCGCCGTTTCCATCTAAGAGTGGTTCGCCAGTAACAATATTGACTGCCGGTGATTCTCTTGTGCCGAATTGAACATAGTCCGTAATGTCAGAGAAAGCGATTTTGATATACTTCTCAAGAATATCCATCGCATCAATGAAGATGCCCTGTCGCATTTCACCTTTAAGCCGCCGTATTTCTTCGCCGACCTTACGATTTCTTACCAGTTCACTTCCGGTGACGTGCGCCCTGTCCGGACTATAGCCTGCTTTAATAGCTGCCATTGTTTGATTAAAGCTCTTAATGTAGTAAATACAAAAAAGCCTCTGCTTATCGGTTAACCCTTCCGACTCAACAAAGACTTCTTTATCTTCTTTTGGTTTGGTAACGTTCCTTTTCGAATTAGTAACGTTCCCTTTGGAAGGTTCCCACTTATCTTGGCTCTTCCACTTACGTATTTGAGTATCAAGGACACCTAACCGTTCAGCAATATCCTTTAACTTAATATCGCCTTTATGCTTCTTCCATATCTCAAACGCTTCATCTCTGCGTGGATCTCTTTTTCTGGCCATTTACATCACCTGCCGCCCCCTTAATAAAATAACCCATTTAATTTTCTACCCATGTCCAATAAGCAGGATTCACAGCAGCATAAGTGTAAAAATCATCATCTAAATAAAATTCTTCAAATTCATATTTTTTCAACCGTCGATAGGCACTCTTGCGTTTATCATCACTCGGACGAACAAACAAATACTCATTCTTTTTCAAACTATTTCTAAACTGGATGATGATATCCAAAGACTTCTTCAACCCCTCAAGTCCACAACAGCCAGTAATCAATTCGTCATCCTGCTTGCTCGTATGATTAAACCAGTCATTTGCTTGCTTGCGAGTTTTGGAAATCATTACCGCTACATTCCAGACATCTACTTCTTTTTCAAGTACCGATTCTCTATTGCGAAAGAAGTAAACATTCAAGAGCTGGCCGTTGCTAAGAGCTTCACAATACCGAACCTCAGATTTCTTGCGTTTCACTAAATCTTTCAAAGGCATTCACTCCTCTATGCTAGTCGCGTTTTTAGACATAATAAAAACGCCTCCGAAGAGACGTTCATAATTTCAAAAACTAATTTTTTAGGCTACCATGCGGCACTAATCCGGGCACTAATCTGTTTGCCATAAAAGAAGTCGTTCTACCGCAATTACTGCACCCAGTCATGATAGCAGGCATTATTCCTCCACTTGCTTGTTTGTAAACTATTATTTCGTCAACTATAACCGCACCCTTAGTGCCACATTCTTTACAAATCAAATCAATACCTTTTTCTAATAGAGCTTGCTCTACTTGTTTTAATTGTTCTTCAGATAATTTCATTCTTATCACCTCCTCCATATTATTAAAATTCGTTAGAGGAGTAATAAAAACCTTTAAATACAATATTACCCACAAAATAAAAAAGTCTAAGCACCTCCAAGTGACGGTGCTCAAAGCCCCAGTGATAGGGGTTAAATTCCGTATTCAATTGAACGTGCAGCCAGGTGTATCACTCGAACAACCTGCCTACCCGTACCTGCCTTCCAGTGTACTATGCGCATTTGTCGCAATTCAACAATTGACTAAAATGGCCGTTTTGGCATAATTGGCTGATAATGTCTTCTTTAACTTCTCTTACTTTGTCCCGGGATATTTCAAGATGGCTGCCGATCTTCCGGTAACTCATTCCTTCGAGCATGCAATCAAATACAATTTTGTTCTTTTCTCCTGCTAAGAAATCGGGCGCCTTCTCTACCGCATAGATATAAGACTCGTATTTCTTTAAGCGATCCCACTGTCGTTTATCGCGCAGATCCATAGCGTCCATTTCTTCTACGCTGCGGATGGAGGAACCTTTCGGCATAGCAGCATCAATTCCGTACTGAGCAACTCCCCAACTGTTCATGGGAACCTGGTAGCCGTAAATGATTAGTTGCAGCCGTGTTACTTCATTTTTTATCCAGCGATAATCCCTGATCAATTGCTCCATGTCATTGAATGTCATTCTGATTCCCCCTATCGTTTTCTCCGGACAGTGCCGCCTTGCTTTTGATAAGTCGGACGATTTAAGCCCATTAATTCTTCCCATTCTTTGCGGCTATAGGTTTCTTTTATCTGTCTGTTAGTATTTGCATTTGGTTTTTGTTCAATGCGTCCTGGACCATCTGAGAGTCCTTTTTCTGTAAGTGGCTGCTGAATTGTTCTCATGACCCCATCTCTCCTTTTAAGTAAATAAAAAAGAGGACACAAAACAGCGGTTAAGCTGTCATGTGTCCTCCAGTTGTCTGGTGGGACTATAAATATGTTTTATTAATTCTCAATTTTAGATTATTATAATATTCCTTTGCTTCTAAATATACTTCATCATAATGAAACTTAATTCCCTCTGTAACATCTAATATCATTAGGTAATTTAAACTCTTAATCGAGAAATTTAATTCTCCTAAGTCTGCGATTAATTCTAGTGGTGAGCTATTTTTTATTTTATTAACATACAATTCATTTATTTCATATAAACGAGCTAGATTAAAATCTACCTTCACATCATCGACCGCTTCATAGTAATCTTCAATTGAGTTCAATGCTTGATCAATTTCCGGCAAAAAGTCGCTCAATATAATGCGAATAACCTCTTCGTGTTTTTCTTTTAAATCAGATTTTCTTTTTATCTTAAGCTCTATAAATTTGCCTGCCACAGGTAGCGATGCACCTAATAGCGCACTAAGCAAAGCTGTAATCATAACTATTATTTCACTACTCAAAACTCTTCCCCCTCATCAAAATTCACATGCTTAACTTTCCCGCCATGCGTCTTGATACGCGTTTCAGCATATGGAGGAAGCTCACCCATCTTAACTCGGCCTTCTGAAATAATCAGAACACAATTTATGGGTAACTTCATTATATCCAACTTTAGTTCCCCTGTCTCGGAAATTTCTACCGGTTCCATCCTCAAAATTGTTCCCTCCTATGGTATAATTTTCTATATTTACAATTAGCCTAGCTCGCTAAATAACAACGAAAGAGTGATTATTATCGTAGCAATTGGAATTATTTCAGGAGTAATTGCATTATTAGTTACTTGTATTAGCTTCCTAATTAAGTACAATTCTTTAAATTCTAAATCCGAACTAAGTCAGGCCTTTTTTACGGATGAACTAAAATTGAAAGTTTATTATTATAGACTTTCTATGCTTTCTTTCATCATTTTCATCGAGGCTTTTTGTATTATTATGCTTTTTTCTGGTATTGAAAATGAAGTTATTGACTTCAATTACGTTGTGGCTGTATTCATTCTCTCTTTGCTCATAGCTTTAGTATCATTTTTACTCGTGGGTAAAATCATTAAAGTAGTTCAAAACTTTCGCATTAAGAGTCATTACAAATTTCAAATAGTTCTGCCTGAAGTCGATAGTGATAACCTTTATATTATTCGAATGTATAATAAAGATATATGCATTTGTTCGAAAGATCCCAATTCTGAAATTAATGAAGAAAGTGAAAAAACCTATTTAATTCCTCTTGAAGACATTATGAAAAAAGAATTGACTAAAACTACATGGCCATTACCCGAGATGAATCTTTTACAAAAAATTTTCAACTGAACGAAACATATACCTGTTCTTAAAAATGAACAGGTATATGTTTTATCAATAGCTAATCTGCACTTCAACCCTGGGCGTCATGCTATAGAACTTTCTGACCAACATACTCACCACTTGGCTATCGTCTTGCCAGATGATCTTAGTCAGTCCATCCTTCACACCCTTCGCCAGATTATCGACGTCGGGCTTTGTAACCGGCAGCAGTAATCCCGCTTCAATTAACGCTTGTTTTGGCTTCGTATGATATTTCTTAGGTGTCGGCTGATAGAAGGTCATTTCCAGATGTACCGGTCCTGTAATGAGCTCCTGTGGCTTATGCTGAGAAGCTACGAGCTTCACGTATTTTTTGAAGTCCCTGGATGTTGCCGGATCGTAGAGAACCGTCTTGCCGGAAAAACTCTTCCCGGCTCTCGGTCTCCCCTGGGCTTGTGCTTCTCCCATAATTTCAAAACTGATTGTCTCCAATGGCTCACCCCTCAAACTATTTCCATCATGCGATCATATTCTTCTGCTAATCGCCGGTCGTTCATTTTGTCAAAGTACTCAGGTGCTTTAAATGTCATTACGGATAAAGTGAGGATCATGGCCTCTCGTTCTTCTTTCGTCATTCAAGTTCGTCCCATCTGCTTCAAGCGGTGCTTTTTGGCCACAAGCGGCAAGTTCTTTGCCTTCTCTTCTTTTTGCGTTGTATCTAAATCTAAACGGTAATATTCGCCATTGATGTTGATAACGGTAACTCTGTCTTTTTTTGCTTTTACGATTTCCACAGTCGGCCGGTATTTCTCCCCTACTTTACGGTTGTGGATGGTAGTCATATCAATAGCCTGCTTCTTGGCGCTGATAGTTGATCTTATTTTTTTCCATATAGCTTTGCTCAATCTCTTCCCAACTAAAGCCGAGTCGTTGAGTTAATTCCGAGTATCGGTAGAAAGCTAATGAGTACGCTTCTTCTACAAACTCGATACAGGAAATCTGGAAACATAAGTCGATCATGCAATCCTCAGTATCGCTACTCTTTTTGATATCTTGTGCAGGAACAATTACTTTTCTGTGTTCATTGCCTATCGATAGCAAGAAGTGAAGAATATCGACCAGTTCAACCAATCCTTTTTGGGTATTGTTTTTCTTGTTTGACCAAAACTTAAAAACCTCGGGGAATTCATTTGCGCATTCGGCCACTTCTGTTAAAGTGGCGAGAATCTTTTTGCGAAGCCTGTTTTCCCCTGGCTGCACTGGATGCTTCTTTTCAATCTCCTCATCCAGTAGTTTTTGCGTCTCAAATAAATTTGTTAGATTCATCAACGATTCCCCCTATCCTTTTCTCGGCACTTCCACCACTTGAGCTTTTTCCTCTTTCAGAAATTTACGATAGCTATTTAAAAAGATAATGGGAGTAACAACCCAAAAACTTAGGACTGCAGCATTCAATATCATGACCACGGTTTTCCTCCTTGTTGGTACCGACACGAATGACGGTACCTTTTTATTAGTCGCGCTTTTTGTGCGGACGTTGCACTAAAACAATTGAAGTTGTTTAGTCTCGTAATTCATAATCAGCAATTCTTCTGCCTGGCCACCCACGTTTTGACCACCTACCGCTTGTTTAAATGCACCATGTCTTTCAATAGTCCAGTGGCCATATATCTCTTCAATAATTGGATCACCATAGTAAGATAAAATTACTTTCGCTTGAACTTGATTAAGCAATTTCCCAAGCGCGTAATGATCTTCTAACGTGAATCCACCAGCATAAAACTTTTCTCGGCCGACATACGGTGGATCAACATAAAACAATGCCTCTGGAGAATCGTACTTCTCAATAAGTGTTCTGAAATCCATTCGCTCGATCATGACGCCCTGCATTCTTTTGGCAAATCCTCTAATGATCTGGCAAGCGCTGATGTAACCCATTGCCGGATTCTGACTCGAGCTGGTGCTGTGCCGCCATCCTGTCTTTGGCACTTCTTCTGCATTTCCTTTTGATATGGCCGAACGATTCAGGTAAAAGAATCTCACTGCTTGTTCGAAAGGATCTCGAGGCATTTCTTCCCTCCGATACCGTTCGTATAGTTCTCTGCTGTATGGAAGCTCGGTACAGCGTTCAATTAGTTTCTCTGTGTTTTCTATCGATTGCATGATGAAGTTGACTACAATGCCATCAATGTCGTTATAAACTTCATGATTCACTCGATTCTTTTGAGCAATCACATGTGCAGCTCCGCCGAATGGTTCAATGTAAACTTTATGATCTGGCATCTTACTCATGATGAAATCGGCTTGTTTACTTTTTCCGCCGAACCAGATTAACGGTGATCTTGTTTTCATTCCGGATCCATCCTCCATTCAGTGTTTCCATCAAAAGTGCGGCAACTAAATGCCGTCACTCCATTTTTTAGTTGGCAATCCACCCTGGTATTCAAGAGTGTCACGCAGCTCCATTGCATCTTTGAATCCGCATCCGCAAATCTGTTGGATGGCCGAGATACCAAATGTTCTAATTTCACGTGTCGGCTTCCAGTAAGGAATGGCCGCAACTAACTTGTCATAATTCGCATCCTTTACTTTGCCACCGGTATATTCGTTCTTGCGCTCATCAATCAGCGCTTTCGTTTCAGGTGTCATCAACATCTCAACCACTCGCCTCCATGTGTTCCAACAGCTCCGCATTCAGTTCCTCTTCTGAGATGCTACGGAATATCGAATTTTTATATTGAGCATTCCAGTATTCTTCTGTGAATTGCAGGCCTGTATAGACTTTTGTTGCAATGATTGAACCCGGCACCGTTTGCCGTTCATCGTAGGCAATCCAAGCAGCCGGATCAGCACCGTTGATAAACCCTTGAAATGTTGCTTTTTTCCATTTGCCGTTTTCGCAAACTTCAATGCGTTCATTTTTCTTGAGTGCAGAAACTTGTTGATAGTTCATCCCACGATTCGCCACCCTTCCTGTTGCCTCTTTTTGATTCCGCCTGACTTCAAAGGTTCGTAAAGCCAAACCTTTTGTCCGATTTCCCATCGATACAACAAGAGCCACTTTGCTCTTGTCATCAGAACCACGGACTCACTTTCACTTCAATGTCCCGCTGCAAATGAACTTTCACCATATAGGCTTTAAGATCGTGATACTCCATGTCCTCGAGCGCCTCACCATTCGGCCCGTAATAGATGCCATAGCCTTTTAGTTCTTCCACCCAAAAGCCCATGTGTTTATGCCAATACTTCATGTCCCGTCCTCCTTCAATTGTTTTCCAATCTATTTCCGTTAAATCCTCACTTTTAAGAAAAAATTGGTATTGAAAGAGTAAAAAAATTTAGAACGGCAGCCACAAGTCGTCCTCTTCCTCTTCTTCTGAATCATCCAAGTCAGCGAACATAACTGTGTTAAATTTTCTTCCTGGGAACTCTTCGAACTCGACGGTTGAAGACGAACGTCCAACATAGATTTCTTTGACAGTTAAAATTTGATTTTCAGCAAGCAATGTCTTCGCATGTTCCAGCTCGATCCCCCGTCCGTTTTCCGATAAAAAGAATACCGAGCGTCCAGCCGGACTGACCTCAGACTTGAAACGTTTGTTGAATGCGTATAAGTCGATGCCGCCGATTAGTGACATGGTTTTCATTTTTTAACCTCCAATGAATCAAAATCAAATTCATTCAGGATTTTCAGCAGCCGTTCAACTTTCGGCGCTCTGAGTGCCGTCATAGCATATGTGTGAGCTTTGCTGGACAAGTTATGCTTATTCCATACAATGTGCTGCTTCGCTTCTTCCTTGGTCAGGAACAGCGTATTGGGCACGATATACTCTTCTTCTTTCACGAACGTTTCGCTGTAATACCCGTCTTCGTTGTAATCTTCGTGGACCATTTCCCAAAGCTCATCAAAGTTGCCACTGTCTATAGCTTCTTGTAAATCTTCCGGAATTTCTTCGTCATTCCCGGAGTAATCATCTTCAATGAATTCTTTTAAACCTTCAAAATCATCGAAAACGGAATGATCACCATTGTTCCAGTAGCGCTGCATATAGCCGTTGTCACAATCTGCATTACCTGGAGCAATACGATAGGACATAATCACCCAGAAACGCGGTGATGCTTGCATATCGTAATCATGTTCGCTTTCGTAGCGAATCTGCTTCTGTAAGTCTTTAAGGAACTGCAGATCTTCTGCTTGTTTAGTCATGCTGCACCTCCAAGAGATGTTTATGTTGATAGATATTTCCGATGACTTCTGCAAAGGGGCAAATCATGACTAAATATCCTATGCTCGTATCGCTTCCGCGTGTAGTCAGTAATGCAAATCCTGCCTCTTTGAAATAAACTTGCGCTGTAACTTCATTGCCTATTGGCGAAGAAGAATCCGCTTGAATAATATCTCCCTCGTAAATCTCAACGCCGTTCTTGTCTTTTAGGCCGGTGTACTGCAAAAACCTCAAATGTTCATGCGTGAAGAAGGAACACATATTCATGCCGGCATTCGATTCTTCCCAGCGTGTATATTGTTTTGTATGCGTGTTATAAAAGTTGAATTTAATCTCTCTCACGCCGCCACTCTCCTAACTCGATGATTATTGATAAGCGCTACAGCAGCCTCATGATCCAGCTTGGTAATCTGCTTCAACTCCTCAAACAAAATGCTAAACTGCTGCTCGATGACAGGATCTTCGTTCTTTTGCCACGCGCCGGCTATTAGGATGAGTTGGTTCAGTAATTTATCCATTGGGGTTCCTCCTAGTTTTTGAGTAAGTCGTCAAACCTCGATAAGCGTCCTTTGGCAATTTGCCGGCGGTAACTGGTCGCTTTGTTTTCAATTGGCTGTGAGATTTCTAAGATGCGGTCATAAGAACGCTTGCCAATCTGTCCCTCTAAAAACTTGGGCTCCAAATTGGAAGTAGCCATAATCGGTTTGTTGCGGCGGTACCGGTTATCGATGATCAAGAAAAGAATTTCCTGTACCCATTCGCTTGTTTTCTCTGCGCCAATATCGTCAATGATCAGCAAATCGCAGATGTTCAATGCCTTCAAGATTTTCTCTTCGCTATCGGTATTGCCTTTGTCGAAGGTATTCTTGATTTTCTTCAACAGATCCGGCATCGAGACAAAGACCACAACTTTTGCTTGTTTGCGCAATTGATTGTGAACAGCTGCTGCTAAGTGTGATTTCCCATTACCCGGCACACCCCAAAGCAAGATGGATTCGAGACCGAATTCTTCAAAGTTGTCTGCATAGTACCGAGCAATCTTTTCCGCGTTTTCTGCACCTGGACGAGAATCAAAGTTAGCAAAATTGGATTCCTCAAACCGTTTGCCCAATTCGCTGATGGAGAACAAATCCCGCACCTCTCGTTCACGCTGCGCATTCTTGAATGTCTCGAGCTCTGCCTTCTGGATATCCGCTTCACATTTACAGATTGGCTGCACCCAGCGAGTCTTGCCTAAGACGTCGATTTCAAGTGGCGGAACAATTTCGTTGCAATGTTCGCACCGAACGCCTTCAGAGTGAGATTCCGTCCCAGTCTTCGTCAGGAGATCCTGCATGATGCTTTGGAGTGGTTCCATTCGGGTTCCCTCGCTTCCGTCGTTCGAATTCTTTGTCTGCAGCTACAACATCGGCCAGCGTCATGATCTTCTGACTTCTCCAAGATGAAAGGATGCTGTCAGCAAAATTCATTTTGTTACGCGCATTGCCTTCGACTGAACGTTTCAATGCCTCATGAACCAACTCCTCAGATGATTCATCAATCATGATGGAAATTCGTTCAGCAATATGCGGCACCAAGTGGCTGATGTTTTGTTCGTAGAAGCGAAATGCTTTTCCGGGACCATCAGCAGCAACAACTGGTTTTTGTTCTCGTTCTTCTGATTGTTGTTGTTCTTTATCCTTCTCTTTATCATTCTCTTTCTCTTTCTCTTTACGGCTGAGTATCTCGGGACTATCGGTAGCCCTGTTATACAGTATCGATACAGTATCTGATTTAACTTCATTGGCTAATTCGAGATACTTTAAAGCGAATGGTTTGTGCTTTACTTCTTTCAATTCCATCTGGACTCTGGCAACTACTTTTGGACTGTTGTTCCAATTGTATTTCGCCCAATTGAAGATGAAGATTTCCTTTGTAGGTTCGTAGTAACCGATTTTTCCGTAATCGACAAAGCGTTGTAGCAGCTTCTCGACAGTTTCACGGTTATAGCCAGTCTCTGTCTCAATAATTCGCTTGGGTAGCTCATAGATACCAATCTGTGTTGATTTACTATTGGTCATGAGATAGATATAAAAGTATTTTTCCTCAGGTGTTAGATCCAGAACGAAAGCATCTTGCCAAAAACTGACTTGCACTTGTCTGTACTTGCTCATCCCTTGCGCCTCCTCAACTCATTACGGTATATAAATCATCTTCCCAGTCAGCTCCGCTACTTCTTTTCGAAACTGTTCCTCGTTACTGTTGGAATCTGATAGATGAAGCAGCCATATTTCCTGCAGCTCCGATAAGTCATTTGCCTTTAAAAATTCTTTAATGTTCTCTAAAGAAAAGTGGGATCGCATCAATCGCTTCCTCAAGACTTCTGGTGTTCTCCCAGATAAAATGTTTTCGTCCAATATCTTTTGTGAGTAATTACACTCAACCATCAAGTGGGTAAGACCTTGGAATTTGTACTTAATGTAATAGGTATCTGTCGCGAACAGCAGCTTATCGCCAGCTGTATTGACCAGTAGAAATCCGAATGGTTCAGAGACATCGTGTTGTACATCGAACGGCAAGATGGTCCATGTGCCGATTTGAAATTGTTTCTTGTTCTCGACAGCCATGATTCGGTGATGCTCGATGCCCAGGGCGTCTTTTGTGCCATTGGATAGGTAACAGGTGATTCCGGCTTTCAGAACCTCGGGAACGCCGCTACAGTGATCTTTATGTTCGTGCGTGATCAAGCAACCCTTAATATCCCGTGTCTGAAAGTTCAACTTCCGTTGAACGTCTCGAAACTTGATGCCTGCTTCCAGGAGAAGGGGCGTGTGGCCATCCGTGATGTAGTAGCAGTTCCCCTTCGATCCAGTAGCAAGTGTCGTGATTTCAATCATTAGAACGGTGGAGCGTCGTCTTCTGCAGTTGCAGTTCCGACTGGCTCAGGCTCTTTCTCCTGTTTGATTTCTGGATTTTTCTCAGCTTTTGGTGATTCAATAATTTCCGGCTTAATATCAAGTGATTCAGTATTGGCATTTTTCTTAACCTCATACTCTGGATTAATTTCTCTTCGCTCATTTTCAAACTCATTTTCAGTGGTCCGATTGATTGCCCCGATGAATAAATCGCTGTCATCAGAAGTGTTGATGAATGCTTTAGCTGCGCGATTGATAACTGTTCGTTTAGCCATCTCTTGCGGGTACTTGTTTTGCACTGTTGCCATACTTGATTGAGACCAAGATGTTTTAATTTCTTCGATTGTCATAACAGTCAAGAACTGCACACCGTCATCGCGCTCAATGATGCAATAGGCGCCTTCAATATCTTCTTTAATCCCTGTCGCAGCCTTCCAATCCACTTCGTGCGATTTAAAAGCCAATTGACCTCGCTGGTTATACTCCACTTCGAATTTTTCACCTTTCCAGATGACATTGGCCCAAATATCCTTAACACCGCTCATGCGCTTGATAACGGCCTGTGTGCCATGATAAGAACGAGTGAATTGCATCTTATCGCCGTAAACAATGAAGTAGCCTTGATTCTTTGCAACGCTGAGTGCTTGAATAGCCATGTCTTGCAACGAAAAGGCGACACTTTCTCTCGTCGCACTGTCGATCAAGGAAGTTTTTTTCTTGAAATCAACTTCTGTTAATTTGAAGTAAGCAGCTTGAACCGCGTTAACGATTGAGTAATTTTCTGGAATGTTGATTTGATTGCTTTCGACCATGCTTTGAACCCTTTCGGCGACCCTAGTCACCATTGCATTTTGTTTTTCAGCGGGCAGATTGTTTTGGTTTTCCTGTGGTTGAGTTGTCATATTAAATTGCCTCCTCTAAATTTGGTGTTTCAATTCGAAGTGCTTTGTCTTTCTCCGATACAATCAGGCTAATCAGTTGTGAATCCGTTTGGGCCAATTGCGTAACAGCCTCAGCGTTGTCAACGAATATCGGTGCCTGGATGCCGTAGAATTCGGACAAGGTATTGATGATATCCAGCCCGATGTTGATTTTGGCTGCATTGTTCAATCCAGAGCCATAAGGCACACCGTCAAAGGTCGTTTCGCAGACTTCCTGCAGCCCGCCATTGATTTGTGTTTCAAATAGCTTGAACCGTGCGTATTTGAACTTAGCGGCGATTTTGTCTTCAATGATGCTGACTTTTGCACGGGTAAATTCTTCTGAAAGGAAAAGATAATGTTCCAGCTTCTCGTACTCCGCAGCCAGTTGTTCTTCCTGGTCCATCAAATCTTCAATCCGTTTTTTCAACGCTCCGACATTCGCGTAACGAGCAATTTCTGCATTCAATTCTGAGCGCTTCTCTTTCTTTTCAGCGATTTCATCGCCGATATCACCAGCAGCATCTTCTGCGCGTTCTTTCAAATCAGCAATGTCTCCAAGAAGATTCTCCCGGAAATCTGTAAGCTCAAGATAATTAGAATCCTTGGAGATATCCTTAACCGTATTTTCTGTCTCGAGCAGTTCAGTTTTAATCTCTTCGATAACTTTTTCCTTTTCGGCAATTGGTCCGCTTAGATCTTCAATTTCCTTTTGCAGACGAGCGACCTCATCTTCATACTTTTTCTTTTCAGTGGCGCCGCGTTTGCCATCTTCCTGAATGTTTCCTAAATCCGTTGATTTACGAGCGTTGAATTGAGCCAATGCTTTTTCCTTCGCTGATTGAACCTTCTCTTCAGGCAGCTCCTGCCCACATGATGGACATTCACAGGCGACTTCATGAGTGAATTCTTCTTTATTTCTTTCCTGCCAACGATTCCGTAGATTAACTAAAGTTTTTTCTACACGCTCTAGTTGATCTTGTTTATATTGCTGTTGGTTTTCAGCCGAGAGTCTCCGAGATTGGAATGTTTGAAGATGAGACTGTTCTTCCTGGAGCTTCGCTCGCAAACGATACACTTCATCTTTCGAGCCGCTTTCCAAATCTCGTTTTAGATTCTGTATCTCCATTTCAACTTTTTGTAATTCGCCTTTCTTGGCGAGTACAGCATTGCCGTTTTTGATGGAACTGACTTGCGCCTGCAACTCTTCAATTTCTGAGTCTAGGTTATCTACTTCTGTTCGCAGTTCTGGTAGATTTCCTTCATCCTCTGGAATTGATTTCTGGATTTCATTGATGCGAATTGGAATTCGTTTCAACTCTTCGTTGATCGCCTTGCGACGGCTATTTACGGTGGCTTTAAAGTCATCGAGGGTTTTACCTCTCAGAATCAATTTCAGCCCCTGCAGCTCTTTGTTCGAAGCAAAGATGTCATCTTCTGATACGTCCCCGCATACCTCGAGTAAAATCTTGCGGCGGTCCTGCCATTTCACTTGTTCATTGAAGTAAGTCGGAGATGTCAGCAATTTAAAGTGCTCTTCTTCCATGAGCAACTGCACCCGTTTGCTGTATTCCGTTTTCTTCAACGGTGTGCCATCAATAAAGTAATTGGTCTCATGACCGGAAAACTCTTCTTTTGCAGATCCGCGAGTTTTGGTGTACTTTTCGCGATAAACTTTTCCTAGTTTGATGATTTGGTTATCAACCAGCAGTTCGCACTCGACTTCGTGGTCAAGCATTGGAATTGCAACGCCATCTTGCAGAGTCTTGATTTCAAAGTCTTTTTTGTTCTGGCTGTCTTTGTCGAATAGCAGCCAAAGGAATGCGTCGAATAGAGTAGTTTTTCCAGTAGCATTGTCGCCGTAGATGAAAGCGTCAGAGCCGTTCATATCAACTGAGAAGCTTTTGACGCCTTTAAAGTTGGTTAAGGTGAGTCTGTTAACGCGTACTTGTTTCATGTAGTCTCCTCCTGGGATTCGTGCTATAATTAGCACAGATATTTTTTTATTTAGTCGCTCCACGCCACATGGAGACGGTGATCCGGTTGCTTCTGCAGCCGGTTTATTTTATTGCCCGAAAAAATTGAACGCCTGTGACTTCAACCAGGTAATCTTCTGCGTTATCTTCCAAGACCACGCGCCCAGCTCCGTCTTCAAACCACTTGTCACCAGTGCGGATCTCCGAACCGAACACATCTTCAACTGGATGATCTTCAATAGGCTTGCTGAACATCGTCTCCAATTGCTCTTGCGAAGAGATTTCATTCTCCAACCATTCACGAGTAGCTGGACCGTGCCAGCAAGTTTGGCTGACAATGTTTTGAATGATGCGCGTCTGTGCATCGCTTGGCAGCTTGTGTATCCGTGTCTCCAAATCCTTTGTATCTCGGTATTCCTGCAAGTCTTCTACTTTTTTAACCATTTACTTTTCCTCCTTCACAATAATTTCACTGTTTCCCAAATCAACCGTGTATCCTTTGATCCGCAATAGCGTGATGATGAAGATTGCTTCTCTGGATGTTCCAAGTTCGTCGAAAGCAAAGTGAGTTTGCTTTTTGCCTGTTTCCTTCGATGCCTCCACTAGCTGTAGAATCTGCTTCATCATGGTTGACTGGTCGAATTCGTCTAAGCTGATTGCTGCTTGTCCGTGCGCTGTCATGTGTTCACTTCCTTTCTGATGGAGTGAGTCCCATCAATAAGACCAAGAACGAAAAGGGAATAACGCTCCTGAGCTTATTGACGAGAGCCAAGGCCCTCGTTTATACTTGTTTTACAGAGTAGTAATTGCCGTCTGACCCTGCCGTCAGTCGGTTTTTTTGTGTTCCTTTTTAATGCTGCCGACTTGTATACCAACCAGCAGGCTTATAAAAGAAACAAAAACCATCATTCCTGAAATGTGTAACGGTTCTCCGAATTCCATTAGGCCAACCATCCTTTCGCTTTCCATCTTGGGATTAGGGATTTAATCCTTTCTTTCATGGATATTTTGTATTCAACTTGTACTTGTCTTAGCAAATTGTCGATGTGAATCCGTGCTTCCAGCAATTCATCCATCAAATTTTTAACCGACTCTTTTTCATTTACGTCCAGCGAACTTGGTGGTTTTGCCAAACAAACCTTTTGAATCATTTCCAAACTCTCTTCAATTTCGCGTTTTGCATGAGCACTAAATACCAACCGGTGCTGCTCGATATTTTTGCCGCGCAGCACTGGTGATGTCATCCCGCCGGAAAACTCATATAAGATATCCATTGTGTATTCTGGATTGTCGTAAAGCGCGATTGACTCTTGTGCAATATCTGCCTGCATGGTGCGTCTTTCTTTTTTGATGTGACTCACTAATTGCGCTGAAATATTCAAGTCCATTGCGATTTGTTCTCCAGTCATTTCTTCTCCCTCAATCAAGCGATTGATTGCCTCTCCAGCATTTGCGGAACGTTTCAACTTCATGTCTTCCACTCCTTTTTTGTATGGCACAGGGTATTTTTATATACATCAGGCCGTTGTATGATTGTTATATAGAGAGAAAAGCCCTCGCTTAGCTCTCTTGCCTCTCCCTCAACCAAGTTAATAGAAATTCCTCAGTTTCTTTAGCTGGCATGTACCATTTCGCACCAATTTTGAATCTAATTTTCTTAAATCGGTCATCATAGAAAAATTGATCTAAAATGAAGGATCTGCTCATGCAGGTCTGCCTCTCTAATTCAGGTAAGTCCCAAAACGTGTGTCTATGTTCCAAATGATTCAAGCGCTGTCTGATTTCTTCGAGAATCATCCCTTCCAATTGGACATCATCCAATTGCACTAACTGTCTCATCGCTTTCCCTCCTCCAGGGCGTTCCTCGCGCCCTCTCTTTTTTATGAAACTTTTCTAGGCAGCCAAGCATCCACATACCGGATAGCATTCTGCAGATCCTTCCGTTTTACATCCTTATAAGAAGCAACTGCGAAACGATCTTTAATTTCTCGATATAACTCTTTGAACATCCGGCGTTGGCCCGCTGGGTCTGTTTCAATTTCATAAACTTTAATTGCAACTGCTTTTTGTAATCTGCGTTGTTCTCCATGATCTAAAGTCACTTGGTTAACGGCAATATCTCGAACCTCGGCAATTTCCTTCTTCACCACTTCAATTTCACCCGCTGTTTCTAGACTCAATCTCATGGAAGCCATTAGCTGCTCTTTTTCTGACAGTTGTTTCGGCTGGATAAGAGCCTTCTCCATTTCCTTAAATGCGTTGATATATTCCAATTTGAAATGCAATGCTTTAGATCCGGTGAATCCCATCGCCAGCAAAGTAAATCCGTCTCTATTCATCAAATAGATCCAGCGATTACGATTGTTTTTATCACGCTCTACTGTTTTGAAAAACATCTCCCCAAAATTGGGGACATCGTCCGCAAGGTTTTGAATGTCACGCATTACATGATCGTGACGCTTGTTAAAATTCTCAGCGATATTTGTTGAGCTGGTAACTGCTTGATCATTGTGCATTACTAAAAGATTTTCCATTCCAATTCCTCCTAGTTTTTATTCAAAATTTTCTAATTAAAAACTGATAACGAAAGTTTTGCTTGTTTAATATTTCCTACTGTTTCCACACACTCTCCAATCAGCATTCAAACGTCGTCGCATGACCTTTCGGTGTTGCTCGCTACCTTGGAAGGTCTTGGCGTACTCTGCTCGGTTTAAATACTCATTGGAGAGTGTGATCGGATGCGTTTAGTTAGTTGCCTCCTTTCTCAGACGGCGACTCGCTTTTTTTTAGAAAGTCTTTTTATATGAGAATCTTGTACTTCAAAACTAAATAAAAAGCTGATATCTTCTTCAAGTATTTCTGCAATACGAAAAGCAATTGGCAATGGTGGTTTGCTGTGGCCATTTTCCCAGTTAGAAACTGATTGTTTCCCTGCTTTCCCAAGCATTTTTGCAAGTTGTTCTTGAGTAAGATTTTTCTTTTCTCTAGCTTCAGTCAAGTTCGTATTCTTCATGTCCTCACCTCCAAAGTATAATTAACTTGTACCTTTAGTATAAGTACAAGTATTTCATATGTCAACTTATAAATACAAATTTCTTGTACTTATTATTTAATGCAATACCTTTGATGTACAATATAGTTGTACTCTTTAGATAGGAGGAATATTTATGTTAACTACGCGCCTCAAAGCTGCTCGTAAATCCGCAAGACTTACACAAGAAGGCTTAGCTAAACGAGTCAATACTACAAAAGCAACTATAAGTAATTATGAAAATGGGCATAGTACTCCCTCTAATGATATGCTTTTAGCTTTGGCAGATGCTTTAGATGTTTCGACTGATTACCTTCTCGGTCGAACAGATAACCCTCAATCAATAAACTATAATAAGAATGACAGTAAAGACTACCCTTCCTGGGGAGACGAAGCTGAGTTCGAGGCATGGGTGAACGATCCTTCGGTTTACAAGTTGTATAAGGAAATGAAGGAAAGTTCGGAAGAACGCAAGAAGGCTTTATTGGCTGTATGGGAAGTATTGAAGACGCAAGGGAAATAGTTTTTATAACCTTTTTAATTAATAAATTATAGTATAATAACCGTATAAAGTTAGATAGCCATCTTCCCTGCCCTGAGCGGGGTTTTCTTATAACCTTCAAAGAAATATTTACCTATTTTGGATATTAGTAAATTATAAAATAATGGAGGGTGAAGAATGAGCGAGAAAAAAGAGGTTAAATCAAAAATAGATCAAGTAAAAGAGTTAGCTGCTCTTGAACATTCAGGGATTCAATTTATTACTGGTGGCAACGTTGAGGGCAGTACCAACCAAAATGAATTTGCCATCGCTACAAATGAAGGACTTTTTTTCTATCATTATAAAAATGAAAAACTGATTCCTCTTATCCACACTTTATGGAAAGATGTTAATGAAATAAAAGTTGATTATCTGGCCATGCGAACGAATTTAACTTTAGATGGTCAAAACTATCGTCTTACGAACGAGGGTAAAAATATTTTCAATCTGGCTACAGAAAAAAGTGACGCCAAAGTAGAGAAGGTTGACCGTAAGTGGCACCAAAAGATTCTAGGCTTCAGATCAGGGACCAATTGGAAGAAGATCACCGCTGTTATTGCTTACATGCTTCTATTCGGATTTATCGGTTCTTTCTTTATTGGTGAAGAGGAAGCTGAAGTTGTGACAGCTGACGATAATCAAACAGAGGTTGCTTCCCAAGAAGCTAAAGATGAAAAGGCTGAAAAAGCTGCAGAGATTAAACGCATTGAAAAGGTCATTGCTGAGGAAAGAGAAAAAGAAGCAGCAAAAGAAGAGGAAGCCGCCGAAGCAGAAACTGTTGAAAAACAAGCTACCCTCCCGAACTATGAAATAGTAGAAGAAAACTTGAATGATGCCGGCATCTATTATGTAATACTTTCTACAGATTCACGTGATGAAGAAGAGATTGAAATGTTAATACGGCACAGCGTCGCCCTATCAAGCGAAAAAGATATAGAAGTTAATGCTATTCATGTATCGATAAAACAACTCGGGGTTGAAGTTCAAAACATCGCTAACGGTAAAATAGCTTTAACAAACAAAGGATTAGCCCAAACCGGATTAACTGAAGTTCCGGAAGTTGAATTTGAGTTTATGCTTGAGAATATTGTTGAAGCTAGTGAAAGCTTAGAAAGCGAAAGCTCTTATACTGCAGATAATGTAGTTGAAGCGTTTCAAAATGAAGGACTTAGTTTGATAGATCCGAGAGATAATACGGACATACAATGTGGCGAAGGAAATATGCCTTGCTCTCAATTGATTACTACTGAGGATGTAAGTATTTTCCTATGGCCAACCGAGGAAGAAGCTGCCTCTATCGGGACAGAATACCACGATTACACTGCCGGCTTTTTCACACTTCGGTTTAATGAACCATTAAGTTCAGAAGAAGAATACAAAAGGGTAATTGATGAACTTGTATCTAACTAAACCTAAATAATATTGCTAGTTTTACCCACCCTGCTGCTAGCAGGGTTTTCTTTTATCTATCATTAAAAGTGAAAGGAATGGTATTTATGAAAAACAAAGAAAAAGAGGAGCAGAAAAACGGTTGCTTCGGCTGTTTAGGTTGTTTAGGAATTATTTTTATAATCATGATAATCTTTGGAGCATGCGGAGCTATTTTCGGAGATGAAGAGGCTTCTACCCCTGAAGCAGAAATTGTCCAAGAAGAGCCAGAGGCTTCTGAAACAGATGAAGAACAAAAAGAACAAGCAGCTGCTGCCCTAGTTGAAAAAGAAAAGCAAGATAAAGAAGCTGAGGCTGAAGTGGAGAAGAAGGAAAAGGAAGAGGCAGAAAGAATTGCAAAAGAAGAAGCATTAGCGAATTCTGATAAAGAATGTGGTGATTTTTCTACCACTGAAGAGGTTCTAGCATTTTGGTATGAAAATGGCTATAGTGCAGACAATGATCCCCATGATTTAGATGTAGATAATGACGGATTACCTTGTGAAGTGAGTCAAAGTGAATACAATACTGCAGATGGTGATTCTTCTAATAACACTGATTCTACTGATGTCACTGAGGATGCACCAACATCTACCCCATCTTCCTCCATATACTATGATAATTGCACAGCAGTTAGAGAAGCCGGAGCCGATCCGATTCGTCTTGGTGATTCCGGTTATGGAACACATTTAGATCGTGATGAAGATGGCATCGGCTGTGAATAGAAAGATTGAAATCCCTGCTTCCAATTAGCAGGGATTTCTTATACACTTGATTAGAACATATGTTCTTAAAGGGGTGAAAAAATGGCGAATACATACAATAACTTAGAAGAGTACATTACAAAATTGCTGCATCGTATCGACATTTTCCATCCGCATCAGCTGACTATCGAAAATATTTACCCTAGACTCGGCTTATCCGTTTACTACATCCCACATGATTCAATGGCCATAGAAGGCAATCTGTTTTTGGACAACCGACAAAATGACGCATATTTATGGCAAGATTTCGGACATGAGCTTTGTCACGCACTCTGGCATGCCGGCGATCAAGCACTCATTCCTCTTTCTATGCGTGAATACCAAGAGTGGAAGGCCGAGAATTTTTCTCAGCATCTTTGTATCCCTACTTTCATGCTGGATAAAATGGAACTGCCTAACTATGAAAAAGAAGCGGTATGGATGATCATGGAGACTTTTGGAGTAGAACGATGGTTTGCAGAGAAACGACTGCGCCAGTATCTTTCTAATTTTTTATATGGATAGGAGTGAAATTTGATGAAAAAAGAAGAATACATCCCTTTAAATAAACTGGGCCAAAGACAGAAAGAGCTTCCTGGTGTCTTCCCTGTCTTTAAAAAGATTCGCCGTGTCGATGGCGATTTGATTGGTGAAGTTCAAGCATACAGTGACGAATATGGAAACCGTTTAGAGAAGGATTTAGGTAACAAGCAAAACCTTCACTAAATGTATTTTCGTAGGGATTGAACTATACGGGAATTTGGATAACGATAAGTTAGAGGGAGGGATTGCAATGGCATCATTTCGTAAACGAGGGAAAACGTGGCAGTATCGGGTGGTCGTTATGGACCCCTTTTCCGAAAAGAAAAGAGAATATACCGAGAGTGGATTTACGTCAAAAAAAGAAGCTCAGTTGGCCGCAGCAAAAAAAGAAAAAAGTGTGCTTCAAGGGTATGGCAAGGGAGAATTCGCTTTTGCTGCCTATGTACGAGAGTGGTTGGAACAATACGTCAAAGATAAACTACGGCCCAATACCTATAAAACTTATCGGACCGCCTTGGAGAATCATGCGATTCCCTATTTTGGTGGCATAAGCATCCATGAGATCAAACCGATGATGTATCAAAAGTTCATCGATAGTTTGGGAGAGAAGAATTTATCGACTGAATCGGCAAGACGCGTTCATAATGTTTGCTTCCAAGCTTTGAAGAGGGCCGTGATCAATAACTACATCGAAAAGAATCCGGCCGAGAATGTTCAGATCCGGAAGAAGCAGGTTCAAAAATTAAAATACTTAGAGCCTACCTTTTTAAACGCTCTGTATCCGGAAATTTACAAGCGCGGCCATGTCTATGGCGTTTTCTTTAAGTTCCTTTTTGAAAGTGGTGCGCGCAAAGGAGAAGCAGCTGCATTGAAATGGCCGAGAGTAGACTGGAAAAACGACATAATCTATATAGAAGAAACACTCGACTTTCAACCTGATGATCCTGCTGAACTATTTGGACCTACAAAAAAAGAAGGTTCTGTCCGCGCATTAAAAATGCGGAAGAGTTTCATGAAAGAGCTGCAGGAGCACCTGAAGTATCAGAATCAACGAAAACTGCATTTGGGTGAAGCCTATCGTCATGATTTGAATTTGATCTTTTGTCGGGAAGATGGTTCTCCCCTTCCCAAATCAACATTGTACAATGTCTTTAAATCCTGCTTGGCTAAAATTGATGCTCCTCCCCTTCCGATTCACTCGACCCGGCATACACATGCAGTCATGTTACTGGAAGCCGGTGCCGACATGAAATATGTCCAGGAACGATTGGGACATCAAAATTACCAAATCACTGCAGATGTTTATAGCCATGTATCGAAGAAGATGGAAGAACGATCAATCGAGAAATTTGACGACTATATGAGCACTTTTTAAAAAAAGTTGGGCAAAAATTGGACAAATAAAAAAAGTTGCCTAATTGACCACTTTTATAAAAACAGAAAAAACCGTTGGAGCCTTAGAGCCCCAACGGTTTTCATCTTAATACATTTTCAAGTATTGCTCGCGTTCCCAAGGGTGTACACTTGTGCGGAACATGTCCCACTCAATTTCTTTCGCTTCGACGAAGTTGTTCAAAATATGTTCGCCTAACGCTTTTGTCATTACTTCATCTTTCTGCAATTCCTCAAGAGCTAAATACAAAGTACCTGGCAGGTCTTCAATGCCGACTGCTTCGCGCTCTCTTTTGTTCATTGCATAGATGTTGCGGTCAACCGCATTTGGCGGAGTCAATTTTCTTCTGATTCCGTCAAGGCCTGCTCCTAAAAGAACAGCCATTGCTAAGTACGGGTTAGCTGCTGGGTCAACTGAGCGCACTTCAACGCGTGTAGACAAGCCGCGTGATGCCGGAATACGGATCAACGGGCTGCGGTTTTGGCCAGACCAAGCGATGTAACAAGGTGCTTCGTAACCTGGAACCAAACGCTTATACGAGTTGACAAGCGGGTTTGTTACAGCGGTAAAGCCTTTAGCATGTTCGATGATGCCGGCTATGAATTGGTAAGCAGTTTCGCTCAATTTCAATTCGCCATCTTCATCAAGGAATGTATTGCGGTCTCCATCAAACAACGATACGTTCATGTGCATTCCTGAACCGTTGACACCGAATAATGGCTTCGGCATGAATGTCGCGTGAAGGCCGTGTTTACGGGCAATCGTTTTAACAACCAATTTAAAGGTTTGGATATCGTCACATGCTTTGATCGCATCTGCGTATTTAAAGTCAATTTCGTGTTGCCCTGGTGCTACTTCATGGTGGGAAGCTTCGATTTCAAAGCCCATTTCCTCCAACTCAAGTACGATGTCGCGTCGGCAGTTTTCGCCAAGGTCCATCGGTGCCAAGTCAAAATAGCCGCCGTGGTCATTCAATTCTAGAGACGGTTCGCCTCTATCATCCAATTTGAACAAGAAGAATTCAGGCTCAGGTCCAAGGTTGAAGTGTGTAAATCCAAGCTCTTCCATTTCCTTCAATACACGCTTCAAGTTCGTACGTGGATCTCCAGCAAATGGCGTACCATCCGGGCTGTAGATATCACAGATCAAGCGTGCTACTTTCCCTTTGCCGGTAATCCATGGGAATACTACCCATGTGTCAAGGTCCGGGAATAAGTACATATCAGATTCTTCGATGCGTACAAACCCATCGATAGAAGATCCATCAAACATCATTTTGTTATCGAGTGCTTTGTCCAATTGGGATGTCGGTATTTCAACGTTTTTAATGACCCCAAGAATATCTGTAAATTGTAGACGGATGAAGTTTACGTCCTCTTCTTTTACTAATCGTTGAATGTCTTCTTTTGAATACTTGCCCATGTTCTCTTCACTCTCCTATTATAGTTGTATGTAAGCCCATTTCAATTAAAAAAACGGGATAAATCACTTTGTCTGAAGCCGCCCTTTTCAAATGGACGTGCTTGGTGTTTCAACTCTTCATGGAGCAGCCTGCGCAGTTCTGCATCGCTTAGATTTTTCGGCTCTGCTTTTTCATTTGCAGGTGTTTCTCTTAAATCGTATATTTTCTTAATTCCAGCCATGTTCAGCCCTTGATCCAGGTAATCCTTGATTTCGAGCAGGGTATCGACGTCATTCAACGAAAACATACGCTTATTGCCTTCCGTTCGGGCAGGGCTGATCAATTCATGTTCTTCGTAATAACGAATTTGTCTTGCAGTCAATTCCGTCAGCTGCATTACAATGCTGATGGGAAGAAGCGGCATTGTGCGTCGCACCCGGTTCGTCATAAGTTTCACCCATTTCAAATAATTACTACTCTTTTAGCATATATCATGTCAGGTTATTTGTCAAATCAATGTTATGTTTTCTAACACAAAAATATCCCGTATAATTTATACGGGATAAAGATTAGATTAATTTTAATTTTTTAAGGGCATCGACTGAATTCAATACAGCAATTTTTACATGTTCGTACGTAAGTCCGCCTTGCACAAATGCTGTATAAGGAGGACGGATAGGACCGTCAGCCGTCAGCTCAATGCTTGACCCTTGTACAAACGTTCCAGCTGCCATGATGACATCGTCCTCATAGCCTGGCATATATGCGGGTTCCGGCTTAAATTGTGCATTTACCGGCGAGCTTGCCTGTATCGTTTGGCAAAATGCTATCATCTGTTCAGCAGTTTGAAACGACACCGACTGAATCAAGTCTGTCCGCTTGTCGCTCCAATGAGGCGTGGTCTCCATTCCTGCATCTTCCAATAGCGCTGAAGTGAAGATCGCCCCTTTTAATGCTTGCGAAACGATGTGTGGAGCCATGAAAAAACCTTGGTACATATCGGGCAGCGCATTAAGCGAAGCTCCTGCTTCTCCTCCTATACCCGGGGAAGTCATGCGGTAACCGCATTTTTCAATTAAATCTTTTCTGCCTGCAATGTACCCACCGATTTTAGCCAGGCCACCACCAGGGTTTTTGATAAGAGAACCCGCAATCAGGTCTGCCCCTACTTCAACCGGCTCTTGTTCTTCCACAAACTCGCCGTAGCAATTATCCACAAAAATGATGGCGTCCGGTTTTAAGCGGCGAACTTTTTCCACCATTTCTCCAATTTCTTCTATAGTAAAGGACGGTCGCGTGTCGTATCCTCTCGAGCGCTGAATGGCAACCACTTTTGTCCTGCTGCTGATTGCCCTTTCGGCTGCTGGCCAATCAATTTTATTGTCAGCAGCCAGTGCTACGTGCTGATAGCTGATGCCGAAATCCTTTAATGACCCCGTGTCTTTTTCTCCTCCAGAGACAATGGAATCCAATGTGTCGTAAGGCTTGCCCGTAAGGTACAGCAATTCGTCCCCTGGGCGCAGTATGCCAAAAAGTGAGATGGTAATGGCATGGGTACCGGAGATAATCTGCGGCCGGACGAGCGCCGCTTCTGCTTTAAAAACATCGGCATACACACGTTCCAGTGTATCCCGCCCTTCGTCGTCGTAGCCATAGCCTGTCGACGGATTAAAATGATGGTCGCTGACTCGCTGTTGTTGAAAAGCATCCAATACTTTTTTTTGGTTTACATAGGCAATTTCATCTGCCTGCTGCAGCTGAGCTTGAATCGTTTCTTCTATTGTTTTAATCAGTGTAAACATGTAATTCTCCATTCTTTTAAACTTCTCACCTTATTATGCGGCATGACTTGAAATAGCGTCAAATTCTGATACAATTCATAGAGTTGTACGTTAAGGAGGAATAGGCTTATGGCTTGGGAAGTCTTAAGCGCCATCGGTACCATTGCGTTTGCAGTGTCCGGCGCAATTATCGCCATGGAAGAAGAATACGATATTTTTGGCGTTTATCTTCTCGGGGCTGTCACCGCTTTTGGAGGCGGCGCCATCCGAAACTTATTGATCGGAGTACCCGTTTCGGCATTGTGGGAACAGGAATTCATGTTCCAACTTGCCCTCATCTCCATTACAATCGTATTCTTGTTTCCACATAAATTGCTTGGCCACTGGAATCGCTGGGGCTATTTTTTTGATGCTATCGGTTTATCAGCTTTTGCTGTGCAAGGCGCCATCTTCGCTGTGGAATTGGAATTACCGTTCTATGCAGTCGTTGTGGCAGCGGTATTAACAGGATCAGGCGGAGGTATAATCCGTGATCTGCTGGCTGGACGAAAGCCGCTTGTTTTAAAATCCGAAATTTATGCCGTGTGGGCAGCACTGGCCGGACTGTTCATCAGTTTTGGCTTGGCAGGTTCAGATCTTATGCTTTATTCCTTGTTTGTTTTGATCACAATCTTGCGGATTTTGTCCTACACATTCAAATGGAGGTTGCCAGCCCGCAAAATCCAGATATCATAGATTTTTTTAAAAAACAGACGCCCTGGAAGAAAATCCAGGCCGTCTGTTTTTTGCTTATGCGATTGTTTCGCCGTTCCAGGCGGTCATGCCGCCTTCAACGTTAACTGTCTTGAAATCATTGGATTCTAAAATACCTGATGCCATTTCGCTGCGGCGTCCCGCACGGCAGACCATATGATACTCTTTGCCAGCATCCAGCTCCCCGATGCGTTCTTCCACTTCACCAAGCGGAATATGCTTTGCTCCAGGAATCATTCCTGCAGCGACTTCGTCCGCTTCGCGAACGTCGATAATGTTCAGCTCTTCTCCAGCTTCTACTCGTTGTTGCAATTCATCTGCTGTAATGGTTTTCATGTGTACGCCTCCTGAATATAAATCGTATTCACCTGAAAATGCTATACTCCCAAAAGCTAACTGTCAACTAGAAAAGCGGAAGCGACTCGAGGGACTGGGCGCTGGAGCTGGACACCGAAAAGCGGAAGCAGCCGTTTGGATTCGACAGGCATAAGACGCACTGGCGAAGCGGCGTTTTTTTTGCCGCACAGCCAGAGTGGCTTATGACCCGAGAATCTGGCTGCTGGAGCTGGACACTAGAAAAGCGAAAACGGCTGTTCAGCTCTGACGGGCATAAGGCAGATCAGCAAAGTGGCGCTCTTTGCCGCAAAGCTGAGTTGACTTATGACCTGAAGAGCTAGCCGTTGGAGTCTGGACACTGAAAAGCGGAAGCGCCCGTGTTTGTCCCGACAAGCGCTGGAAGCCTTGCCGGTAATGGCGTTCTTCAGCCATTTCCGGAAAGGCTGAAGCGACTCGAGGGACTGGGCGCTGGAGCTGGACACCGAAAAGCGGAAGCAGCCGTTTAGATTCGACAGGCATAAGACGCACTTCCTCTAAGGCCAGATCCATACAAAAAAAACCGGACTGCAGCTGCAGCCCGGAATCGCTTTTTATTCTTCGTGCTCAATCGCTACAGGTTTTGACGGAGAAAATGTCGAGATGGCATGCTTGTAGATCAATTGCTGCTTGCCTTCGGTTTCGACCAGCACCGTAAAGTTATCGTAGGATTTAATGGTTCCTTTTAATTGGAAGCCATTGAGTAAAAAGACCGTTACGTAAATATTATTTTTACGAAGCTGATTTAAATAGACATCCTGAATATTGATCGGTTTCATGAAAATCCCCCTATTTCTCTACTTGTGTTTGATTTGCCGTCAGTTTATCAATTCGACAGTTCCTGTCAGTTTCCTGCATGAAAGCGGTTATTTCCTCAAGATTCTTTTCAAGATCCAAGCGCGCATCAATCCAAAAAATCGGCAGCTTGTTCTTAAAATAGGTAAACTGTCTTTTGGCGTATTTCCGCGAGTTCTGTTTAAGTTTTACAACGGCTTCCTCGAAGCTTCCCTGCCCGTCGAGATATGCATAAATCTCTTTATAGCCTATGGCCTGGATTGATTGAACTTCCCGGATGCCTCTTTGCCGCAAGGCTTGGACTTCTTCGACCAATCCCCGTTCAACCATGGTGTCCACACGCTGGTTGATGCGTTCATACAGCACGTCTCTTGGAATATCCAATCCGATAATGGCTTCATTGTACATCGGCGACAACGCTAACTCACGGTCACCTTTTTCTTGATCGCTGCTCATTAAAATCTCCACTGCACGGACGACACGCCGCGTGTTGTTCGGATGGATATCCGACTGGGGGTCCAGCTTCATCAATTTTTGGTGCATCCGTGCAGGACCAAATTCTTCCAACTCTTGGTGCAAGCTGTCACGCAAGCTTTGGTCAACAGGTTCCACTGAGAAGCGGTAATCAAACAGCACTGCCTGGACATATAGCCCTGATCCGCCAACGATGATCGGCATTTTGCCGCGCGCACGGATATCAGCGATTTTTTCCCGCACCAGTGTCTGGTATTCAGCTACCGAAAAGCTTTCATCCGGCTCTTTTATATCCAATAGATGATGTGGAATGCCCGCCATTTCTTCCGGCAGAATCTTGGCTGTCCCAATTGTCATGTCCCGGTATATTTGCATGGAATCGCCATTGATGATTTCGCCATTCAGCCGCTTCGCCAGTTCAATGCTCAGCGCCGTTTTGCCGGAGGCAGTCGGGCCGACAATGGCTACTACGTCAATCATTGCCGCACATCCAATCACCAATCAGTTCAAAGTGGGAATGGCGATCAATTTCATTCAGCAATTCATGGCGTCCTTGCTCAACAAGATAGACTTTAACGTTGGCCATTCCAGCATCAACAAACTGGTTGGCAGAACTGAATACCCCTTTGCCGTTATTGCCAACAGGATCCATGGAGCCGCTAATCAGCAGGACCGGCAAGTCTTCGCGGATTTTGGCAATTTCCGCTGGCTTGTTGATAACCGCAAGTCCAGAAAACAGATCGATGTAAAATTGGTTGGTCGATTCAAAACCGCACAAAGGATCGGCTTCGTATTTCGCCACTGCCTCTTTGTCTCGGCTTAGCCAGGCATACGGCGAGCCATCTTCTTTGAAAGGCTTGTTGAAACTGCCGAAAGTCATTTTCCCCAAGGTTTTGCTCGGCTCCTGCTTGCCCCGTGTTTTCGCCGAGGCAATTGCAACGGCCAAACCAAGCTTACCTGCAGTACCGGGATCGCCGCCAGTGCCGGACAACACCACGCGGCTAATTTCTTCACTATGCAGTTGCATGTAGCGGCGGGTGACAAATGACCCCATGCTGTGGCCGAACAGGATCAGCGGCAAATTGCCGGTTGCATGCTGGACTTCGGCGATAATGGCGTGGGCATCTTCCACGATCCGTCCAAAACCGTCCCTGTCCCCAAAATAACCTTGTACTCCGTTGCGTTCTGCCGTTTTTCCGTGCCCTCGCTGATCGTGTCCAGAGACAATAAAACCGCGGTTGGCCAGATACTCGGCAAATTCTGCATATCTGCCAACGTGCTCTGCCATTCCATGTATGATATGGACGTGTCCAATCGGGCTCGGCGGTTTGTAGCAGACATAAAAGAGTTCGTGACCGTCAGAAACACGTATATAATCACTGCTTACTTGCATGCTTCACACCCCTCCTTACTGAGTCGTTTCACCTATTCTATACTAATACCCAAATCTTTTTTGGCTAAGCCATCAATGGTTTAATTCATCACGCGCTTGAACATCTTTTCCACATCATAAGTTTTGAAATGAATGATGACGGGACGTCCGTGCGGACATGTGAAAGGCTGCTCCGCATTTTTCAAATCCTTCAACAGCCGCTCCATATCGTGCTTCTGCAAGAAATGATTGGCTTTGATGGACCGTTTGCAGCTCATCATGATAGCGGCATCTTCACGCAGTTTTTTGACATCCACTTTGCGTTCGGTCAACACTTGCTCGATCAAATCCTCAATGACTTCCTGTTCGAATCCTTTTGGAAACCAAGTGGGGTATTCCCGGACAATAAAGGAAGTCTCTCCGAATTCTTCGAGAAATACACCGCTGTCGGACAGGACATCCAAATTGTCTTTCAGTCTTAGCGCTTCGTCCCGGCTGTAATGGAAAGTCAGCGGCAACAACAGAGACTGCCGTTCATTGCTGTCGATGTCCCCTACTTTTTCACGGAAGTATTCATATTTGATGCGCTCTTGCGCGGCGTGCTGATCGACCAAATAAAAGCCGTCGTTGCTTTGTGCCACAATATACGTGCCGTGAATCTGGCCCACTACTTCCAGTTCGGGAAATTGCGGGCTGTCATCTTCCGGAGGTTCTGCTTGCGGCAGGCCTTCATCCAGTGGCAGCGGATCGGGCTGAACCGGTTCGACCGCTTTCTCTACCGGCAGTTCGTGCCAGTCTTCTACTGCACGATCGGGCATCTGCTGTTTGGGTTCCTGCACTGTGAACGAGCTTTTCCATAAATCCAATTGCTTGGTCGGCGCTTGTTTGACCGGCTTCGGCTTGTCGATGATCGGTGCACGGACCACGGTACTGATGGTCCGGCGTATGGTTTCGTGGATCAATTCCATCAGTTCTTTTTCTTTGCTCAAACGAATCTGCTGCTTGGACGGATGGACGTTGACGTCTGTCAAATACGGATCGCCTTCGATATTCAATACGACAATTGGCTGACGCTCGAGCGGCAAAAAGGTATGATAAGCCCTGTGCACCGTATTGGCAATGGCGTAATGCTTGACCCAACGTCCATTGACGAACAAGGAAATGTAGTTTTTATTGGCACGGGTGATTTCAGGAAGCGACGCATAGCCCGATACTTTGTAATCGTGCGACTGTCCTTCGAAAGGAATCATTTTCTTGGCAATCGCTACTCCATATATATCAGCCAACACACGTTTGATTTCTCCGCTGCCGGAAGTTTGCAAAATAGTTCTGCCATCGTGCGACAGCTTGAATGCAACGCCTGGATAACTCAGCGCAAAGCGGTTGAGCAAATCGATCGTATGGCCAAGCTCCGTCTGCAGCGTCTTCATGTATTTCAGCCGTGCGGGCGTGTTAAAAAACAGTTGATCGATTTTGATATCCGTGCCTTTTCTAAGAGACCCGGCGCGATGCTCAGTCAGGCGTCCACCTTCCATTTGGACAAAAGTCCCGCTCGAACCGTCCGATGTATGCAAGGTCACTTTAGAGACCGAGGCGATACTGGCCAGCGCTTCTCCGCGGAACCCAAGCGTCCGGATCCGGAACAGATCATGTTCGTTGGCAATTTTACTGGTGGCGTGGCGGGAAAATGACAGCAAGGCATCATCGGCGTCCATGCCGGCACCATTGTCGATAATCTGAATGGATGTCAGTCCCGCTTCGATCAGCAGCACTTCAACGGCCGTGCTATCGGCATCAATGGCGTTTTCCACCAATTCCTTGACGACTGACGTCGGGCGTTCCACCACTTCACCAGCGGCTATTTTATTGGATAGAGGTTCGTCCATCAATCGAATGATGCCCATGGTCTCACTCCTTATTGGTTAGCTTTTGCTGCAGGTCGTTCAGCATCTGCAGCGCTTGAAGCGGCGTCATTGCAGACACTTCAACATCTGTGATGGCCTGCAGGATTTCATCTCTTTCAGTGTCTGTCTCATCAAAAAACGATAACTGTTCAATCGTTTTCGGCTGCTGCTTTTTATCCTCTTCAAAGGTTTTCAGCAATTCGCGGGCACGCGCCAGGATCGGCTCCGGCAAATTCGCCAGTTCGGCCACATGAATCCCGTAGCTTTTATCGGCTGGTCCCTTTTTCACTTTATGCAAAAAGACCACTTTGCCCGATTGTTCCATTGCCGCTACATGGACATTGCGTAAATTATCGAGTGATTTTTCCAATGCCGTCAATTCATGATAATGGGTTGAAAACAGCGTATTTGCGCCAATTTCCAGGTGGATGTATTCAATCATCGACTGGGCCAGCGCCATGCCGTCATAGGTCGAAGTACCGCGGCCAATTTCATCAAACAGTAATAAGCTGTTTTTGGTTGCGTGGGTAATGGCATACTGCGACTCGAGCATTTCCACCATAAAGGTACTTTGTCCCGAAACCAGGTCATCAGCTGCTCCGATGCGCGTGAAAATCTGGTCTACAATCGGCAAGCTCGCCGATTCTGCCGGCACATAACTGCCGATTTGCGCCAGGACAATAGTTAACGCTACCTGCCGCATATACGTACTTTTACCAGACATGTTTGGTCCGGTTATCAGCAGCATGTTTTGGCCTTCCGCCAGAACACAATCATTTGGCACGTAATGCTGCTTGTTGAGCATTTTTTCCACAACCGGATGGCGTCCTTCAATAATCGAAATTTCATTTTGTTCGTTAAAATCCGGCTTTACAAAACGGTATTTCTCTGCCACATTGGCGAAACTTAAAAAGACATCAAGTCCGCTGAGTGAAGAAGCCAAGCGCTGAATACGCGAAATATACTGTTTGACTTCATCTCTGATGGCCACAAATAAATCGTATTCGAGCGACAAGCTTTCTTCTTCGGCCGTTAAGATCAATGCTTCTTTTTCCTTGAGCTCCGGTGTGGTGTAGCGTTCGGCATTGGCCAAAGTCTGTTTCCGGTCATAGCGCTCCAAATCCGCCAAATGCATATTGGCTTTGGACATTTCAATATAATAGCCAAAAATCCGGTTATAGCCGATTTTCAGGGTTTTAACTCCGGTCAATTTGCGTTCTTTCTGTTCGAGTTCCGCAATCCAATCTTTGCCGTTGCGGGAAGCATCCCGGTATTCATCCAACTGCTGATGGAATCCATCACGGATGACGCCGCCTTCTTTTGAAGACAACGGCGGGTTTTCACTGATAGCCTGGAGCAATTCACAGACCTCGATGCAGCGGTCCAGTTTTCCGCTGAATTCCTGCAATGCCGGGTTGCCGGAATTGGCCAGCTCTTCAATAAGCGTCGGCACTTTCTCCAGCGAACTCCGAAGCTGTGCTAAATCGCGCCCACTGGCACTGCCAAAGGCGATGCGCCCGGACAGGCGTTCCAAGTCATAGACTTCTTTCAATAGCCCCTGAAGCTCCACACGCACGAAATACTGCTCGATCAAAGCCGCTACCATGTGTTGGCGTTCTTCAATCATGCGCTTGTTTGCCAACGGCTGATGCAGCCATTGCTTCAGTTTCCTGCTGCCCATCGCCGTGACGGTTTCATCCAGCAGCCACAACAGCGTTCCTTTTGTTTCAGCGCCGCGAATCGACTGAAGCAGCTCCAAATTGCGCTTTGAGTGAAAATCGATGCTCAACAGCTGATTGTTTTCTTTATAGGTGAAGGCTTGGATATGGTCGAGTGACTGCTTTTGCGTACGCGAAATATACGTCAATAAACGCTGGCAGCTCATCCGTAAATCTTCCGGGCACTCTGCTACTTGCGAAGGGGGTACCGGGAAGGCAGTTTCCATGGTTTCAATGGACAACACCAAGTTCTGTTCTTCTTCGTTTAATAATAAAAATAATTGTTCCGAAACCACCAGCTCACGGATATTCAAAGATTGCAGTTCCTGAAGCAGGGCCTTTTCCGTCCCCATTATGTATGTCGCCGTTGCTTCACCTGTGCTGATGTCGATATAAGACAACCCAAATCCATCCGCCAGTTCGTCGGCAGCCGCTAAAAATACATTCGATTTGGAATCGACGCTTTTTCCTTCTGTGTGTGTTCCCGGAGTGACGAGGCGCACCACTTCGCGTTTGACGACTCCTTTCGCCGTTTTCGGATCTTCCACTTGTTCACAGATGGCCACTTTATGGCCTTTTAAGATCAATTGATCAATATAGTTTTTCGCTGCATGATGGGGAACACCGCACATGGGAATCCGGTCATCTCCAGTTCCACCACGGCTCGTCAGCGTAATTTCCAAAATTTGCGATGCGTTGATGGCATCATCATAAAACAACTCATAAAAATCACCCATCCGGAAAAATAAAAATGCGTCCAGGTATTCGGACTTTACTTGAAAATATTGTTGCATCATCGGTGTCGGTGCCATTATAAAACCTCTTTCAAATCGATTCGTCGTTTCTCCATTATACCAAAAATCAATGCGGAAAAGAAAAAACTGAAAGAGCTTTGGCTCTTTCAGTTGGATGCTTTAGGGAAATTTTCAGTTTTGCGTGCTGCTTAACAGCTTCCCGGTTTGTCGTTGCGAACTTTTGATCCCGTTTCACCGCGCAGCAAGTCTCCGCCTGTTTCGGTGATGATGTTGTTTGTTACTTGGTTGGCAATGGCGGTTGACACCATTTGCAGCAACGAATTGACATCACTCTGGGATTGCTTGAATTCCTGAACGATTGGCACGGCATCGATTTCTTCTTCGATTTTGGCAATTTTGCCTTCAATCAAAGTCAACGCCCGTTCTTTGCCGTACGCCTGGAAGTTGACCGCTTGCTTTTGCAAGCTCTTCAAGCTGGCAATTTTTTCCCGGATTTGCTGGTTTTCGTTAATTTGTGCTTCTGCACGCTTAAAGAAATCCACTTCTTCTGTTGCTGCAATCATATCTGCTACTTCGCGCGCTTTGGCGACGATTTCCTGTTTTGTATACGTCATTTCTAGACACCCATTTCTTGGCCTGATACGACTTTTGTAAATTCATCGTTCAGCTACCATTTTTTAGTTTGCGTTATTTTAACTGCCTGATAGAGCGCACATGTGAATAGATGCTTGGATCGGTTTTGTATTGCCATCGATTCTGATTGTACAGGTAAATGAATACCATCGACAAGATTCCCGCCTTGCACAAGCACATTATTCAATTCATCCACGTATATTTGTGTCTGGCTGATGTTAAATCAGTTGCGCAGAATATCATTTTTTCTGAAGTTCGTTCACGAAAACCTTTTAAACGATACTTTATTATACTGAAAACCAGACATGTTCTACAAGGCGTCTGGCTTAATTGTCGGAGTTTCGTCAAAAAGCTGTAGATTTACCCTTGAAATGGGTAATCTTCATTGATGTAAACCCGTTCAAAAGAGATGGCTTTGCCGGTTTGGTCATCCACTTCCGTGAAGAAGCCACTAACCACGGAACGGCCGCGCTTAGGCACTTCAAAGCGTGTCGGCATATTGGTCTTGAAACGGTACAGAACAGCTTCTTTGGCCATTCCGAGAATTTCATCATACGGTCCAGTCATCCCGACATCCGAGATGTACGCTGTGCCATTCGGCAAAATGCGTGCATCAGCGGTTTGAACATGTGTATGGGTACCGACAACGACCGAAGCCCGTCCGTCCAAATGCCAGCCCATGGCAATTTTCTCACTGGTTGCTTCTGCGTGGAAATCCACAAAGACCAATGGTGAAATGGCTTTGGCTTCCGCTACAAGCTCGTCCGCTTTCTGGAATGGATCCTCATGCGGCGGCAGGAAAACGCGGCCGTGCAGATTGATGACAGACAGGGTCTGGCCATTTTTGGTCACAGTCGCCATGCCGCGCCCTGGCGCTTCGTCCGAAAAGTTTGCAGGACGGATCAAATAATCCACTTCGTCAATAAAATCAAAAATCTCTTTTTGGTCCCATGTGTGGTTCCCCATCGTTACCATGTCCACTCCCATGAATAAAAGATCCTGATAAATAGCTTTTGTGATCCCGCGTCCTGCCGCTGCGTTTTCGCCATTGGCGATAATGACATCAGGCGAATACTTTCTTTTCAACCTTGGCAAATATGATTCCAATGCATCTCTTCCGATCGATCCTACAATATCTCCAATAAATAAAATTTTCACAAACTCACCTTTTTCCATAAGAAAAAGGCTTCTTTGAATAGACATTCATCGAAGCCTCACCCTTATTATTTTGCGTATTCAACTGCTCTGGTTTCTCTGATAACCGTAACTTTGATATGACCTGGATAATCCAGTTCCTCTTCAATCCGTTTCCGGATATCACGGGCCAGACGATGTGCCGTCATGTCATCGATTTGTTCAGGGCGAACCATGATGCGAATTTCGCGTCCCGCTTGAATAGCGAATGATTTCTCAACGCCTTCATACGATTCGGAAATTTCTTCAAGTTTTTCTAAGCGGCGGATGTAATTTTCCAGTGTTTCACTTCTTGCACCCGGGCGAGCGGCAGACAATGCATCTGCAGCAGCAACAATGACCGAAATGATCGAAGTCGCTTCTGTGTCACCATGGTGGGAGGCGATACTGTTAATGACAACCGGATGTTCTTTGTATTTGGTTCCGAGTTCCACGCCGATTTCAACATGGCTTCCTTCTACTTCATGATCGATCGCTTTACCGATGTCATGCAGAAGGCCGGCACGTCGGGCTAGTGTTACGTCTTCTCCAAGCTCTGCTGCCATCAAACCTGACAGGAATGCAACTTCCACAGAATGCTTCAGTACATTTTGTCCATAGCTTGTGCGGTAGCGGAGGCGTCCAAGAATTTTGATCAAGTCAGGATGCAGGTTATGTACACCTACGTCAAATGTGGTTTGTTCACCAATTTCACGAATTTGTTCATCCACTTCGCGTCTTGACTTCTCGACCATTTCTTCGATGCGTGCAGGATGGATACGGCCATCTGATACCAGTTTTTCAAGCGCCAATCGAGCTGTTTCACGGCGGATTGGATCGAATCCTGACAGAATAACCGCTTCCGGCGTATCATCGATAATTAAATCGATCCCCGTTAAGGTTTCAAGCGTTCGGATATTGCGTCCTTCACGCCCAATGATACGGCCTTTCATTTCGTCATTTGGCAGATTGACCACTGATACGGTCGTTTCTGCTACATGGTCAGCAGCAAAGCGCTGCATCGCCAGTGATAAAATGTTTTTCGCTTTTTTGTCCGATTCTTCTTTGGCGCGGGCTTCCGATTCTTTCATCATTACAGAAATGTCAGTTGAAAGTTCTTTTTCAACATCTTGCAAGATGATCGACTTCGCTTCTTCGCGTGTCAAAGATGAAATGCGTTCCATTTCGGACTGTTGCTGGCGGACTAACTCTTCAGCTTTGCTCTCCATCTGTTCAATATGCTGTTGTTTTTCTGCGAGTGCTTCGTCTTTGCGTTCCAGACTCGCTTCTCTTTTGTTTAATGCATCATCCTTGCGATCTAAATTTTCTTCTCTCTGCAACAACCGATTTTCTTGTCTTTGTAGTTCAGATCGGCGTTCCCGAATTTCAGATTCTGATTCAGTACGCAATTTATGATTTTCGTCTTTCGCTTCCAATAAGGCTTCTTTTTTCAGCGCTTCAGCTTCTCGTTTTGCATCTTCGACAATTTGCTCCGCAGAATTTTTAGCGCCTGCAATATTGGAATCGTTTGCTTTTTTCAATGCAAAATAACCAACAACTACACCGACGATGATACCAAGCAAAGCGAAGATGAACTCATTAATACCCATTCGGACACCTCCTCTTGCTATTGAATTTTTTTCAGTTAAAAAAGATAAATAAATATAAATTTTTTCGTTTTAACTGTTTAATAATTAGTAAATTATACAAGTTTAATTGTATAGATGGACTTATGTCGTGTCAACCCACGAAAAGCGGAAGCGGCCGCTTAGCTCCGACCGGTGTAAGACAATCTGACAAAGCGGCATCTCTCCAGCCGCACAGCCAAAGGGACTTATGACTCTAGAGTCTGATCGCTGGAGCTGGACATCAGGAAAAGCGGAAGCAGCCGTGTAGATTCGACGGGCATAAGACAGTCTGGCGAAGCGGCGTTCTTTGCCGCACAGCCAGAATGGCTTATGACCCTAGAATCTGGCTGTTGAAGCTGGACATCAGGAAAAGCGGAAGCAGCCGTGCCAACCACAGAGGCAGAAGGCAGTTGAGCGAAGCAGAAATACTATTTTCATTAGATATTGTATGTTTCCTTAACCATTTTAGCTCTTTTGCTTTCTGCATAGAAGAAAAGCCGCTAAGCTTTAGGCTAGGCGGCTTTTCCAGATTATTGGAATGATTTTATTCGTCATCTTCGTCAAGCAATAGGTTAAAGTCTTCAGGCTCATCCTTGCTGCCGGCAATTGTATAAGATGCAGCTGCCATTCCGTAAGACTCACGGATTTTATTAGAGATTTCATTGCGGACTTCCGGATTCTTCAACAGGAATTGCTTAACATTCTCACGGCCTTGACCGATCCGTTCGTCGTTGTATGAATACCAAGAACCGCTCTTCTGGATGATTTCCAGTTCAGAACCGATATCAACGATCTCACCTTCACGGGAAATCCCTTTTCCGTACATGATGTCAACTTCTGCAGTACGGAACGGTGGAGCTACTTTGTTTTTAACTACTTTGATTTTCGTTCTGTTACCGATAATCTCAGTACCGGATTTCAATGCTTCTGCACGACGCACTTCTAGACGGACAGATGAATAGAACTTCAGTGCACGGCCGCCTGGAGTCGTCTCAGGGTTACCGAACATAACACCGATTTTTTCACGGATTTGGTTGATAAAGATAACGATGGTGTTCGATTTGTTGATAATTCCTGATAACTTCCGAAGAGCCTGGGACATCAAGCGCGCCTGCAACCCCATGTGGGAGTCTCCCATCTCTCCTTCAATTTCAGCTTTTGGTACTAGCGCTGCAACTGAGTCGACAACTACAATGTCCACCGCTCCGCTTCGGACAAGCGCTTCAGCGATTTCCAATGCCTGCTCGCCTGTATCCGGCTGAGACAGCAGCAATTCATCAATATTAACACCAAGATTTTTTGCGTAAACCGGATCCAATGCATGCTCTGCATCGATAAATGCAGCTGTTCCGCCAATAGCCTGAACTTCTGCAATGGCATGAAGAGAAACGGTTGTCTTACCAGAACTTTCCGGGCCGTATACTTCGATTACACGCCCGCGCGGATAGCCGCCTATTCCTAATGCTGTATCCAATGCCAAAGAACCACTGGAAACAGATGAGATATTGCGGTCTGTTTTTTCTCCCAATTTCATGACAGAACCTTTACCAAATTGCTTTTCTATTTGCTTTAACGCCATGTCTAATGCTGCTTTACGATCGCTCAAAAGAAATCCTCCTCTAAATGAAAACCTAATTTTCTACCTGTTTCTAGTATACTAGCTTATTGAGAAATACACAAGAAAAAAGCGAACGTTTATTCGCTTTTGTTTTTTAAAACTTCATATTTAGAAGCCCTATACAATCCATTCCCCATTTTTGGACAGAAAAAAACACGCAAAATTAAATTTTGCGTGCATCTTCTTCAGTTAACGTTCGGATCACATAATGCAGTGCAAGTTTTACAGCGCGCAAACGATTGGTGTTGCGCATGCCGGAAAGCTGGAGACGGTAGGATTCGGAACCTTGCTCCGTAGCGATGCCAATCCAAACAGTGCCAGCCGGCTGATCGCCGTGTGCATCCGGACCTGCTGCACCCGTCAGTGAAACACTGATGTCGGTCTTAAACTTGTCCCGAACAGCTTCAGCCATTGCCAATGCTGTCTGTTCGCTGACAACTCCGTATTCAGCAAGCAATTCAGCAGACAGCCCAAGCTGGTGAACTTTCATCTCTTCATTATAAGTGATAACGCCACCCGCCAGAACCGCGCTTGCTCCAGCGACAGAAGCTAATTCGGATTGAAATAGGCCCGCAGTTAAGCTTTCAGCAGCTGAAATAGTTTTGCTTTGCTCTTTTAACAGCTCAATTGATTTGGAAGCCAGCGAATCATTATCATAGCCGTACAGATATTCGCCTACCAAATCCAAAATTTCTTCTTTTGTACCATTGATCAATTCCCAGGCTTCTTCAGTCGTATTGGTTTTAGCCGTAATGCGCAGGGTCACTTCACCGTCAGCGGCCAGAGGCGCAATTGTCGGGTTCGACTGTTTGTCCAGAATGTCATGGAGGCGGTCTTCCAGCTCAGCCTCGCCGATTCCGTAAAAACGCAGGACGTGAGACAGGATGACATCTTCTTTGTTCAATAAATGCGCCAGCTTCGGCTTAGCTTCAAATTGGAACATCGGCTCCATCTCTTTTGGCGGACCAGGCAAGAGTATGTAAACACGGCCATCTTTTTTGTACATCATGCCCGGCGCCATTCCGTTATGGTTGACCAGAACATCGCTGTCTTTTAACACCAATGCCTGCTTTTTATTATTCTCTGTCATAGGGCGGCCAGCACGCTCAAAAAACGCCACAATGGAATCCAGTGCTTCCCCGTTCATTTCAAGTGTTGTATTCAAGTGCCGGGCAATCGACTCTTTCGTCAAGTCATCTTTGGTCGGCCCCAGCCCTCCTGTGAACAGGATCAAGTCTGCACGATTTTCTGCGATATTTATAGCATCTTCCAGACGGTCGGCATTGTCTCCAACAACCGTGTGGTAATAAACATTAATGCCAAGTTCCGCTAAGTGATTGGACAGAAAACGGGCATTCGTATTGGTGATCTGACCTAGTAATAATTCTGAACCTACCGCAATAATCTCTGCGTTCATCTGTCTAATCCCCTTTTTACAAGCTTATTTTGAAGCCATCAACGCACGGCGGTTGGCATAAAAGTAATCCCATCCTGACCAGACTGTGAAAATCAGTGCAATATAAAGCATGATTTCAGCAAACGGCAAGCCGACCAAGGTGAAAATCGTATTATGCAGCAACAATGCAGAAATCGCCAAAATTTGTGCAGTTGTTTTGATTTTCCCTAAACCGCCTGCGGCAACCACTTCCCCTTCGCCCGCAAGCACAAGGCGCAGTCCAGTGACCGCAAACTCACGGCTGATGATGATAATGACGATCCAAGAAGCGGCAAATCCCAGTTCCACTAAAATGATTAAAGCGGCTGAAACTAGAAGCTTGTCGGCTAAAGGATCTAAAAACTTCCCGAAAGTCGTGACCAGATTATATTTCCGGGCATAAAAGCCGTCCACCCAATCGGTTAATGATGCAAAGATAAAAATAAGTCCTCCGACAAAATGAGTGACGGGCATAGTAGCACCAAAAAGCGTCATAGTGCCCCAGTCAAAACCGGCGAGCATGATCACCATAAATACTGGAATCAATAAAATCCTCGAAATGGTAATCTGATTTGGTATATTCATTGCTGTTTCTCCTTTCGAACTTTCATGAAAAATAGCCATCCAAAGATGGCTATTCGGCGTCTGTAAATTGAATAACGATATTTTGGGGTTGAAGTTGCTGTTCATACTCAATCGGTTGACCATTTAAAGTTAGTGCAATATTTGAATAGTCGCCAATACGCAAGCGAACAAAATCGACTTCTGATAAATCGAGTGTTTCTGTTTCCTCTGCTTGCATTACACGTGCTCCAGAAGTCAGTTCGGTTTGGTTCTGGTCAGTAGCCGCAATCCAGGATGGACCATCCGCAGCGATTTCGAGCTGACGATCAGCCGGTCCTTGCCACGAGTAAGTCGTGGTCTCACCTTGGGTTTCTTCTACAGCGAGCACGGCCTCAGGCTCTGCAGGTTCTGCTGCAGGCTCCTCGACCGGTTCCTCGGCAGCTTGCTCTTCCGTTTCCTCTGGTGCAGCAGGGGCGGGTTCCTCGTAAGAAATTCCATCGTCTTCATCCACCGGCAGATTTGGTGAGCCGCTATTGGTCGAGGCGCTGTAGAAATACCAAACTACTGCAAGAATCAAAACGATAAACAGCGCAACCAAAACTTTGGGCATAAATTCGGCATAGGCTGCGCTTGGCGCGGTTCTTGACACAGAACTGCTCCGGGAAGTAAGTGAACTCGGCATTTGGGGCCGGGCAGCCGGTTCCTTTTCCGGCATTTCCAATTTATGCTGTTCAAGCAGTTCTTCACCATTCAGCCCAACTGCTGCCGCGTATTGTTTGATAAAAGCCCGCACATAAAATGCACCCGGCATCATGCTGTGATTGCCATCTTCTATACCAGCCAAATAACGCTTCTGTATTTTAGTCAAGTCCTGTAAATCTTCCAAACTATATCCTTTGGCGATTCTGGCCTGTTTCAGCCGAGTACCCAACTCACTCAAAACGATCACCTGCCTACTTAGAAGTTGAATCCGTCCCCAAACATATCCCCTTGTGATTTTTCGTCCATAAAGGTGTTTTTCTCCAACACTTCATAGGTGATTTTCTCTTCCGGATGATGGCGCAGTTCAATAATATAATCAAAATCGTCGATGCTGTATTCTGACTGCTCGACAAATTTATCGGGGTGCTCCACAACTTTAATGGTTGGCATGCGCATCATTTCACGCACCAGCTGCATATGGCGTTCGTCCGCAGATCGGCGTGTAACTATGCCATCGAGGATGAAAATATTGTTGGCATTGTGTTCATCGCCCATCAATTGGTTGCGCACAGTCTGTTTGATCATCGTGGAAGACAGAAAAATCCATTTTTTATTGGCACTGACACTTGCGGCCACAATCGACTCCGTTTTGCCAACGCGCGGCATCCCTCTCAGACCGACCAGTTTATGGCCTTCCTGCTTGAAGATTTCTGCCATAAAATCGACCAGCAGCCCCAGTTCATCGCGCACAAAACGGAAAGTTTTGCGGTCATCAGCGTCTCGCTGGATATACCGTCCGTGCCGCACTGCCAGAATATCGCGCAGCTTCGGTTCACGGAATTTCGTTACTGCAATAGTTTCAATTGTTGACAGGATCTGTTCAAATCGCTCCAGTTGGACATCGTGCTCGGCGCGCAGCAACATTCCGCGGCGGCCTTGGTCCACACCATTGATCGTTACGATATTTACCCGCAGCATCCCCAAAAGAGATGCAATATCACCAAGCAGGCCCGGACGGTTCACTTGAATTTCGTATTCGAAATACCATTCTTTCATGCAAATCCCCGACCTTTCTCCAAAGAGATCTTTAGTTAATATAATAGCTGATTTGGCGCAATAGGAAAAGGGCAATTAGTTACATGAAGAGCAGTGAAACGCCATTACATCAGCCATCCGCCATTGACGCGCAGCGTTTGCCCCGTCATATAATCCGCTTTGCCGTTTACAAGAAAATCGACTGCATCTGCTATGTCTTGAGGCGAACCAAGCCCCAGTGGAATTTCCTCTTCTATTTCTTGCAGTTCTTCTGCTGTCAGGGATGCATTCATTTCTGTTTGGATAAATCCAGGCGCAACTGCGTTGACACGGGTTCCAGAGGGCGCCATTTCCTTGGCATAGGCTTTGGCAAACGCCAGCTGTGCACCTTTCACAGATGAATAGACGGTTTCCATGGAAGCCCCCGTCTCTCCCCAAATAGAGGAAATAAAGACGATATAAGATTTGTCATGGCGATGGAAAAATGGGGAAATCAGCCGAATTGTCGAGATCGGATTTTTCACATGCACCCGCCACAATGATTCCATTTCTTCATCTGTAGTATCCGTCAGCATTTTCACCAGCGACTGGCCACTTGCCACAATAATGCAGCTGGCATCATAGACATTGGCTGCAAGCTGCTGCGCCCCTGATGCTTCAGCAAAATCAGCCTGTACGGCAATAAATTCCTGTGAAGGATACTTTTCAGCCAACTGCTGTGCCAATGCGCCTGTCGGCCGGCTATTCCAATGCAAGTAAAGAGACCAACCGCTTTCGGCCAACTGCAGCGCAATGCTTTCACCAATTTCTCCGGATGCCCCTAACAGGACAGCAAACCGTTTCACTGTTCATCCTTTTTCGTAGGCATGATGGTAAAGACGGAATGCTGAGGCTCATGGCTGACCAATGCGAATGCGTTTTGAAGGTCTGAAACTTCCAGCCCTTCCAATACAGGAACCACATCAAATAAATTCATTTCATTAAACGCATAATGGGTAAACTGGTTGGCGATGTATTCTGGAGAATTCAGCGCTCTCATGAAAAAGCCGATTTTTTTTCGGCGTACACGATCAAGATCTTCCTGTCCAAACGGCCATTTTTCTACCGCATTTTGAAGCGTGTGTTTGATTTCCTTGATCAGGATTTCCGGTTTGTGTGTATCAGAGCCGATCAGCGCATAGCCAAAGCCGTTTTCCAATGAGTAGTCAAACGAATATGATTCGTCGATCCAATCGTTTTCATAAGCATGGTGATAGAAGTCAGAAGTCCGCCCAAACAGCAGTTCATAAGCCAGTTGAGCGGCCAGTTCATGCTTGAGCATGTCGGGTCCGATCAAATCCAGTTTCTCCGGTTTGATGCCGTAGAAGACTTTTGGTTTTTGGACGCTCATTTCCAGCACCCGCTCCTTGATGGCCACTTCTTTCGGCTCATCCGGATAAATGCGCTTGATTTCTGTCGGTTCCACAAAAGTTCTCTGTGCCTGATCTTCTTTCACCAATTTCATCATTTGCTCCGGATCGACGTTGCCGACTACGAACAAGACCATGTTGGAAGGGTGGTAAAAGGTGTTGTAACAAGTGTATAAATGTTCCGCCGTGATGTCCTGAATAGATTCTACAGTTCCGGCAATATCAATTTTCACCGGATGATTTTTATAGAGGTTTTCGATAATGCCGAAATACAGGCGCCAATCCGGCTGATCGTCATACATGGTGATTTCTTGTGCAATGATGCCTTTTTCTTTTTCAACAGTTTTTTCCGTAAAATAAGGAGTTTGGACAAAATTCAATAAAGTTTTGACATTTTTATCGATTTCTCCGGTTGCCGAGAACAAATAGGCTGTCCGTGTGAACGAAGTAAAGGCATTTGCTGAAGCTCCCTGCTTGCTGAACTCCTGAAAAACATCCCCTTCTTCTTTTTCAAACATTTTATGCTCCAGAAAATGAGCGATACCGTCCGGTACTTTAATGGGTTCAGTTCCACCCTGAGGAACAAAATGATTGTCAATTGAGCCGTATTTGGTTGTGAAAGTGGCGAAGGTTTTTGAAAAACCTTTTTTAGGGAGAATGTAAACATTCAGGCCATTGTCCAGCTTTTCATGAAAAAGTGTTTCTTCCAATTGTTCAAATTCAACTTTATGCATCCCTTTCATCCTCCTTGCCTGATAGGAAGTACGTCATTTCCAAAGAAAGCTGTTGGGCTACATCAGCGATATCTTCTTTCGTGACATTCTTCCATCTGTTGATCATGAACTCCGGTTCGAATTTATCCATTAACTCCATATATTGATCGTAAATATCAATTTGGCCGCGAGCTGAATCGAGAGCTTCTTTCAATTGATTTATCAAAAGGGCTTTTGTCTGGTCCAGTTCCATATCGGAAATATTGCCTTTTTTAACTTCTTCCAATTGCTCAAGAACCAACTTCACCGCTTTTTCTTCCAGCTTTGAGTCAATGCCCGCCAGAACGAACATCAGGCCGAATTGCGAAGCAAAAGAGCTCGATACGTAATAAGCCATGCTTTCTTTTTCACGGATATTAACAAATAGCTTGGAATGCGCATAGCCGCCGAATACTCCGTTCATCAATTGCATGACCGGAAATTTTTCGTCACGAAAAGTAATTGGCGTAAAAAATGCCATATGAAGCTTTCCTTGTTTCATATCCTCGTATTCGAGCACATGCGATTGTTCCGGTTTCACAAGTTCCAATGGAGGGACCGCTATCGTCTTTTCGCGGTCTTTAAAATGGAAAAACTCACGAATATGGGAAGCGATCATCTCTGGTTTGACATCGCCTACAGCGTAAATTTCAATTTCATTTTCAGCTACCATTTCATTGTACTCGGCAACCAATTGTTCGTTGGTGACGTTCTCCACATCTTCGATCGTGCCATTCGAAGTAATCGAAGCTGGATGGTTTGGCAATGCAAGCTCCATCATACGCTGTTGCGCATAGCGCGTTTTTTCATCAAATACAGATTCAATGCGCTGCACAATGGCATTTTTTTCACGAAGGAAAATAGATTCTTTAAACTGCCCGTGCTCAAAATTAGGTTTGAACAAGACGATGTACATTAAATTCAGTACTTTTTCCAATACGCCTTTTTCAGACAAGTATTGATCGTTGACTGTTTCTACATTCAAAGTTACGACATGTTCGTTGCCCCGTTTTGAAGAATCTATGTAAAGAGATGTCCCGTAAAGATCGTCCAACACCATGCGCAGTGCGGTGTGTGAAGGATAGACTTCATTGCTGTGCTGCAGCACGTTTGCCAAAATTGAGCGGGCAGACGCTTTTTCCTTAGTGAGTTTATCTTTGAACTTAATCGAAAAATTTATCGTTTTAAATTGTGTCGTCTCATTGACATGCACATTAACGCCTTTGGCAATATTAATCGTTTCAAACATTTGGAATCCCCTCTCGTCGTTCATGTTCTAACTATACCGAACCTTTTCCGTTAATTGCAAATAAAGAAAAGCGAAAGCGGCTAAGTGAAGCTAACCTAAGGGCGCGACGTCCTGTCGCGACGGTTAGCTGACCCGCTTCCTGCGGCCCCTCGACGGGCATAAGAAGCCCTGACGAAGTGGCGTCCTTTGCCACATAGTCAGGGGAGCTTATGACCCTAGAATCTGGCCACCGGAGCTGGATCATAAGAAAAGCGAAAGCGGCCCCTATAGTCCACAAAATAAAAGAGCCGTCGCAGTGACGGCTCTTTCAAATAGCTTAACGTTGTCCTTTGATATACGGTTTTCCGTTTGCCAGCGGTGCATTGGCACGGCCGATAAATCCGGCAAGCGCAAAGATTGTCAAAACATACGGCAATATTAATAGGAAGACGTTTGGAATCTCTTGGATGATTGGAATGGATGAACCGACAATGCTCAAGGATTGTGCAAAGCCGAAGAACAAAGCAGCTCCCATGGCGCCCAGTGGATGCCATTTCCCAAAAATCATCGCTGCCAGTGCCATAAAGCCCTGGCCATTGATTGTAGCGTGACCAAAATCATTGGTGATGGTCTGTGCATAAATCGCTCCGCCAATTCCTGCTAACGCACCAGAAATCATAACGGCAATATAACGCATTCTTGCTACGTTGACACCCATTGTGTCTGCAGCCATCGGATGTTCCCCGACAGCACGCAAGCGCAAGCCGAACGGCGTCTTGTAAATGACAAACCATGCCACAAAGGCGATGGCAATCGCAAAGAACGATGTATTGTAGACAGAAGTAAAGAATAAAGGTCCGATTACAGGAATATCCGACAAGAACGGTACATTATAGCGAGCAAACCGCTCTGTTATAAAGTCTGTCTGACCTTTATCGAAAATTCTTTTCACTAAGTACAGAGATAGTGCAACAGCCAGCAAGTTGATGGCAACACCCGATACAACTTGGTCTGCCCGGAACGAAATGGACGCTACTGCATGCAGCAGGGAAAGCAGCAAAGCAGCTACCATCGCTGCAATGAGTGAAATCCAAGGCGTCGCTGCACCGAATGTATCAGCATACAATAAGTTGAACAGGATTCCGACAAATGCCCCAATGACCATCAGCCCCTCGAGACCAATATTGACGACTCCGGATTTCTCCGAGAATACGCCGCCAATCGCCACTAAAATAAGTGGAGCTGCATAGAAAATCGCTGAAGGAATGATGAAGTATAGAACGTCAAGGAAACTCATATTACTTCGCCTCCTTCTTCTTAGCTGACGCACGGAGCAGCAGCAAGCGAATAATGTAGCCGGAAGCTACAAAAAAGATGATAACTGCGATAACGATTTCTACAATCTCGATCGGAATACCGGCAGCATTCGGCATGTTCAATGCTCCATACTTCAAGGATCCGAACAGCGTAGCCCCGAAGATGACACCGAGCGGCGTATTCATCCCTAATAAGGCGACCGCGATTCCATCAAATCCGATACCCGTAAAGCCGCCTTTGGACGATACATACTCAAACGTCCCAAGTGCTTCCATAGCGCCGGCCATACCAGCAAATGCCCCAGAGATGACCATCGCCAAAATAATGTTCTTGTTGACATTCATGCCTGCGTATTGAGAGGCGTTTTTATTAAATCCAACAGCCTTTAACTCAAAGCCAAGCGTTGTTTTTTCAAGGATAAACCACATTACCCCAACCATAACCAGAGCGAGGACGATTCCCAAGTGGAGCCGTGAAAATTCCGTGAGGTTTTCAAGAAACTCAGAACGCAAGGATGCGCTGGCAAAAATATTTTCTGTCCGGTCTCCTCCATCGGAAACCGTACGGATTAATGCGTTTGTTACGTGCAATGCGATATAGTTCATCATGATGGTAATAATTACTTCATGAACATGGAACTTAGCTTTTAGGAGGCCTGGTACAAAGCCCCATAATGCGCCAGCTACTGCTGCCGCGATGATTGCTAATGGCAAGTGGATGATTTTCGGCAATTCTACAGCCACCCCTACATAAGCTGCAGCAAACCATCCGACGATCAATTGCCCCTCAACACCGATATTGAAAAGACCAGAGCGGAATGCAAAAGCAACCGCAAGACCAGCTAACAAATAAGGTGTGATTTGGCGGATTGTTTCGCCGATTGTGTACATATCTCCGAAAATACCGTTCCATAGAGCAGCATAGCCTTCCAATGGGTTATAGCCACTGACCAGCATGATCACCGCACCTACCAATAGTCCTAAAATAACGGAAACGATGGGGACCAGGAGATTGGTCATTCTATTCGACATGCTGATCCTCACCTTTCTTCGTCAAATCCTGGGATTCCTTATGGCCGGTATGACCTGCCATCAATAATCCCAACTCCTGCTCACTCGTGCTTTCCGGTGTCACTATGTCCACAATTTCACCGTCATGGATAACTGCAATTCGGTCTGAAACGTTCATGACTTCATCCAATTCGAAAGAAATCAGTAAAACTGCCTTGCCGTTATCGCGTTGTTCGATCAACCGGCTATGGATAAATTCAATGGCACCAACGTCCAATCCACGAGTCGGCAAAGCCGCAATCAACAGATCCGGATCCCGGTCGACTTCACGGCCGATAATGGCTTTTTGCTGATTGCCCCCGGATAGGGAACGGGCCAACTCTCCAGGACCTTGAGTCCGGACATCAAAATCCTTGATGATCTGCAGCGCTTTATCATTAATTTTGTTGTAATCGATAATGCCAGATTTGGAAATCGGTTTTGTGTAGTATGTTTGAAGCGAAATGTTATGGCCAATTGGGAAATCCAATACCAAACCATGTTTATGACGATCCTGAGGTATATGCCCTACGCCCGATTCAGTTACTTTTCTCGGTTTCATATTGGTGACGTCTTTGCCGTTGATGAAGATAGTCCCACTTTTCACTTTACGCAACCCTGTTATTGCTTCGATCAGTTCAGACTGTCCATTGCCGTCAATTCCCGCAATTCCGACAATTTCGCCTTTACGGACGTTCAAATTCAGGCTTTTCACTTTCTCTACTCCACGGTAATCCTGAACCACGAGATTTTTAATATCCAGAATTTCTTCCCCTGGAAATGCCTGGCCTTTAACCGTAGTAAATTCCACTTGGCGACCAACCATCAATGATGCCAGATCATTCGGGTTGGTTTCTGAGGTAATAACCGTTCCGATTCCCTGGCCTTTGCGAATGACTGTTACCCGGTCTGAAACATCCATGATCTCTTTTAATTTATGTGTAATCAAAATGATGGATTTGCCTTCAGCAATCAACCGTTTCATAATCTGAATCAATTCCGTGATTTCCTGAGGCGTCAATGAAGCAGTCGGCTCATCAAAAATCAAAATCTCGGCTCCACGGTATAAAGTCTTCAATATTTCTACACGCTGCTGCATGCCCACCGAAATATCCTCGATGATCGCATAAGGATCAACATTCAAGCCATATTGCTCAGAAAGGGCTTGAACTTTTTTAGCTGCATCCTTTTTATTGGTGATGCCGTATTTGGTTGGCTCACTTCCCAAAATGATGTTCTCGGTAACAGAAAAGTTTTCAACCAGCATAAAATGCTGGTGAACCATTCCGATGCCAAGATCATTGGCGACGTTCGGATTGGCAATATCCACTTTTTGGCCGCGCACACGGATTTCTCCGCCTTCCGGCTGGTACAAACCGAATAGGACGTTCATTAAAGTAGATTTCCCTGCCCCGTTTTCCCCTAATAGCGCATGAATTTCTCCTTTTTGCAGTTGCAGCGTAATATTGTCATTGGCGACAAATGTACCGAACTCTTTACGGATATTCAGCATTTCGATTACATACTCCACTGTTGTCACTCCCCTGAAAGCTACTAACTTCTTGTGATTGAATTAATTAATACAGGAAAGGCTTCCGTTGCCAAAAGCCTTTCATCTATTAATTTCCTGCATATGGGCAAAAAAAATCATAAAGACCGGTTGAACCGGTCTTTATGATGACCGTGCTGCTAATTAACTTTTACTGTAAAGTATCTGGAACTACGATGTCGCCATCGATAACCTGCTGCTGATAATCTTCGAGTTGCGCCATCACGTCTTCAGGAATTGCTCCGCGTGAATCTGCAAGGCCTACACCTTCATCAGACAAACCATAAGTGATTGTTTCGCCGCCTGGGAATTCGCCAGCCATCGCCTGTTCAGAAATATTGATTACAGCTGTATCAACACGCTTCAATACTGAAGTCAATGTTACGTTGGCATCGCCAGTTTGGCCTTCATCGTATTGGTCAGCATCTACGCCGATAACCCAAACGTTTGCTTCTGGATCTGCTTCTTTACGTTCTTTTGCTTCAGTGAATACGCCGTTTCCAGTGCCGCCAGCAGCGTGGAAAATGATGTCTGCTCCAGCAGAGTACATACGGTTCGCAGTTGTTTTACCTAATTCCGCTTTATCAAAAGCCCCTGTGTATTGAACATCGACTTCAATAGTATCGTCAACAGTTGCAACTCCTTCAAGGAATCCTGCTTCAAAACGCTCGATTACCGGAATTTCCATCCCGCCAACAAATCCGATTTTATTAGTTTCTGTCATTAGAGCTGCTGCTACACCCGCAAGGAATGCGCCTTCCTGCTCTTTAAACAAGACACTTGCAACGTTTGGAGCATCTACTACTGCATCAATAATCGCGATTTGAGCTTCAGGCTGCTGTTCAGCAATTTCAGCTACAGCGCCTTCCATCAAGAAGCCGATGCCGTAAACTACGTCAAAGTCACGACGGATTAAATTGTTCAAGTTGGTGTTGTAATCCGCGTCTGATGCAGATTGAAGGTAATCAAAGCCGCCATCGCCCTTTTCAAGGCCATTTTCTTCACCAAATTGCTGGATTCCTTCCCAAGCAGATTGGTTGAAGGATTTATCATCCACACCGCCGACATCTGTAACCATGGCAACCGAGAAATCAGCAGCTTCTTCAGTGCCTTCTTCTCCTCCGCCAGTTTCGCCAGTTGAAGTATCTTCTTCGCTTCCACAAGCAGCAAGCATCGTACCAGCAGCAAGCATTAATGATAAACCAAGACCAAATTTACGTTTTGTCAATGTAATAACCCCCAAGGTTTTTTGATATTAGCAGGAATTTGATGTTTTACACGCGTTTGCGAACCACATGAAAGCTGAATTTATCAGCTCTGAAATAATTTTTTGAATAAAGCACCAAGCGATCGTCTTCATCGTAATGGAGCTGTTTTAATACCAATAATGCTGTTTCCGGTTCACATTCCAGGATTGGCGAAGCTTCTTCATGATATCCGGTCGGATCGATAAACGTCACCGCGTAGGATATATGAATATCTCCTGATTCCTCAATCGCTGTAAAAATGGAACTTTCGGTGCGTCCCAGAAAATCTGCAGGCAAATAATCCGAAGGTACCTTGTCGATGCAATAGACGACAGGGTCTCCGTTTGCCGTACGGACGCGTTCAATAGTAATAATAGTATCATCGCCAGTGCAATGAAAGCGTTTTATATCTTCTTCAGAGGAAAGGCTTTCCGAAGTGCTCAAGTAGATGGCACCCGGTTCCATTCCCGCCTGTCGGATCATATCGGAGACACTTGTCAATTGTTCAATTCCTGAAGAAAATAATGGTTTTGAATTGACGAATGTTCCGACTCCGTGGCGTCTGACGATAATATTATCTTCTTCCAACAACCGCAGCGCTTCTCGTAAAGTCGCGCGGCTGACTCCCAGTGTTTTCGATAACTCGAATTCGGACGGCAACTTCTCTTTTTCTTTGTATACGCCCGCCGCAATATCCTGTTTCATTCGATCGATCACTTGAAGGTACAAAGCACGATGATCCGACTTAATTGTCATACGATTCACCACCCATGACAGAGATCAGACATCTGATGTAAAACATTCCTACTAATCAAAATTACTATACCACTTATTAGAAATGAAATAAATAGTAATTTGTCGAATTTAGCGAATTTTCATTTCTTCATTATCTAAAATACTAATCATTATGTCACAAAAAAACCCCAAAATCTCAGTAATCTTCCTGCTTTGGAACTAATACCGTTCGTGGTTTGCTGCCTTCATAAGGACCAACCACTCCCCGCTGCTCCATTTGGTCTATGATCCGGGCAGCACGTGAATAGCCGACACGGAACCGGCGCTGAAGCATGGAAACCGATGCTGTCTGCATTTCTGTCACTAATTGAACGGCCTCATCATAGATTTCATCTGTTTCTTCATCTATCTTGGTATCGTCAATTTCAGTTGGAATCATATCTTCCTGGTATTGTGCTTTTTGCTGTTCGATGACAAAATCAACAATTTTTTCGACTTCTGAATCCGACAGGAATGCCCCTTGAACACGAACCGGTTTTGACTGTCCGGCTCCGAGGAACAGCATGTCTCCGCGGCCCAGCAATTTTTCGGCGCCGCCCATATCCAGGATTGTCCGAGAATCGATGGAAGATGAGACAGCAAAAGCGATGCGGGATGGAATATTCGCTTTGATAACACCGGTGATGACGTTGACGCTTGGCCGCTGTGTGGCGATGATCAAGTGGATGCCTGCCGCACGGGCCATCTGGGCCAAGCGCGTAATGGCATCTTCTACTTCGTTTGAAGCGACCATCATCAAATCAGCCAACTCATCGACGATAACCACGATAAACGGCAGTTTTGGATGCTTGTCTTCGTTTTCTTCATTGAAAATACGGACATATTCGTTATAGCCTTCAATATTACGTGTACCGGTATGCGAAAACAGCTCATATCTTCTTTCCATTTCTGAAACGATTTTCTTCAAGGCTTGTGCCGCTTTGCGCGGATCTGTCACAACCGGTGCCAACAGATGCGGAATGCCGTTGTAGACATTCAGTTCCACCATTTTCGGATCAATCATCATCATTTTCACTTCATGCGGCTTGGCGCGCATGATGATGCTGGTGATAATGCCATTTATGCACACCGATTTCCCGCTGCCTGTTGATCCGGCAACCAGCAAATGAGGCATTTTGTTTAACTCTGTCATTACAGCTTGTCCGGTCACGTCTCTGCCCAGAGCAAACAGCAGCTTGGCATCCGGGCGGTTGTTTTCTTCCGATTCCAGCACTTCGCGCAGGCTGACAATTGATACTTCCGAATTTGGCACTTCGATCCCAATAGCGGATTTCCCTGGAATCGGCGCTTCAATACGGATATCGCGGGCTGCCAAAGCCAAAGCTAAATCGTCGTGCAAACTGACAATTTTACTTACTTTCACACCGGTATCCGGCAAGACTTCATACTTGGTGACCGCAGGACCCAGATGGACTTGCGTCACTTTGGCACGAACGCCGAAGCTTTGGAAAGTTTTTTCGAGCTTCTTGGCGTTTTTCTGAATGCCTGAATACTCTCCGCTTTGGTCATGATGCGGAGGCAAGGTTAACAGGCTGAGTGGCGGCAGCTGGTATTCTTCATTTTCCAGTTCTTCTGCAGTCGACAGCAACTGGACTTCTCCAGTCTCCGGTTCCACAATCGGCTCCGGCGCTGTTTCTGCCTGTTTCGGTTTAACGTTTTCAGTAAATGCAGAAATGATCGGTTCTTCCTGTTTTGGACGGTACAAGAGATCTTCTTCCTCTTCTTCCTCCTCATAGGCTAGAGATTCATTGATTTCCAGCACTTGCTCCGGTTCCGACTTTTTCCGGGGAGCCCGCAGTTTCTTCGGCTTTTCCCGTTGAAAGCGGCTTATTAGCGCATCGATCGCTGGACGGGCACTTGGAATCTTTTCAGCAATAAAAGGCGCTGCTGCTTTTCCTGTTAAAATAATGGCCCCGATCGACAGCAAGATGATCGCCACTACCCACGTGCCGGCAGTATCAAATAGTACATGCAGCATAGCGTACAGCAATGCACCGATGATTCCGCCTCCAGTAGCCAAATAAGTACTCCAAACCGTTCCGGTCATTTGTGTGTTGCGGATGGTCTCGGATAAGACATTTCCTGACGTAATCGGCAAAATGGTGCCGGCTGCCCAGATTAAGTGGCAAATCAGCAATATGCCGATCAGAACAAATGCCGACCCAATCGCTATTTTCGCCCTCGGCTTTGGCCATGAACGTTTTACCATTACGTAAACAGCGATATAGACAAGTGCCAGCGGAATTAGGAAGGCCATATAGCCTGCTATAAATTCAGCCATGTTGTAGAACATTTTGCCGATAACGCCCAGTTGAAACACCATTAATACGGATATCCCCAACAATACCAACCCGATCATTTCATAGGCGATCATTGGCATTGGCTGCCGTTTTTTGTTTTTCGGTTTTGTTTTTGGTTTTGCTTTTGCTCTTGCGTTAGGTTTTGCTTTTGTGGTTGTTCGAGCCCTGGTCATCGCCATTCCTCATTTCCTCCGTAATCGAAAAAGGATTTCCTCCGAATGACTCGGTATGGAAATCCTTTTTCTTTTTCTCTTAGTATTCCATAATAATCGGGATAATCATTGGACGGCGTTTTGTCTGCTGGAACAGGTAAGAATTCAACGTATCACGAATTTCCTGCTTGATGTTATTCCACTCGAACGCGTCTCTGGTTACGTATTTTTCAACGACTTTGCGGACAAGTCTTGTAGATTCATCCATCAGCTCTTCTGATTCACGGACATAAACAAAACCGCGTGAAATCATTTCCGGACCGGAAGCAATTTTCTTTTCTTTGCGGTTCAATGTCACCACAACGATGAAAATTCCGTCCTGTGACAACAACTTACGGTCACGCAAAACGATATTTCCAACATCACCGATGCCAATGCCATCAATCAGCACATTGCCGGCTGTAACGCGGCCGCTCATTCGAACTTTGCCGCCTTTGTATTCCACGATATCGCCTTTATCGGCAATAAAAATTTCAGACTTATGCAATCCTACTTGCTGAGCCAATTTAGAATGGGCAATCAGCATTTTGTATTCACCCTGGATGGGAATGAAATACTTGGGTTTCATCATGTTCAGCATCATTTTTAAATCTTCCTGGCTGCCATGTCCTGAGACGTGGACTTTCTTGCTGGCAGTCAAAACGTTTGCACCGGCTTTTGCCAGTTTGTTCATTGTTTGGAACATAGGAACTTCCATACCGGGTGATGGTGTGAATGTAATCAATATGGTGTCAGTTTCTTTAATTTTAACGTCTTTGTGCTGTTTGCGGACCATCTTGTCCAATGCTTCCAGCGGTTCTCCCTGGTTGCCGGTAACGATAATAACTACTTCGTCATCACGGTAGTTTTCCAGGTCTTTCAAGGAAATGACGGTATCTTCATGAACGGTCAAGTAGCCTAGGCGCAAGCCGACTTCATAGCTGCTTTCCAAGCTTCTGCCTGCTACAGCGACTTTTTTGCCTGTAGCTGCCGCAATGTCGAATACTTGCTGGATGCGGATAAAGTTTGATGAATACAGGGATACCAATACGCGGCCTTCTGCAGCAAGAAATGCTGAAAGAATATGGTCGGCAACGACAATTTCAGACGTGGTATAGCCTGGACGTTCAGCTTCAGTCGAGTCAGACAACAGCATAAGTACGCCGTCTTCTCCCAATTTCGCCATTTTTGCAATATCCGGTCTGTAGCTTCCTTTAGCGGATTGATCGAATTTAAATTCGCCTGTATGCACAATGGCGCCTTCTGATGTGTGGAAGACGATTCCAAGTGCGTCAGGAATGCTGTGTGTCGTATGGAAAAACGTCACATGCGTTTTATCAAAGTTCATGCGGCTTTTGTTGGTCACTTCAAAGAATTTTACATGTTTTAAAGAACCTTGTTCTTTAATATGTTCTTTCGCTAATGCAATTGTCAATTTCGATCCATAAACCGGAGCCTGGATTTTCTTCAGTAAATAAGCGATGGAACCGATTGCGTCCTCATGGCCATGCGTCAAGAAAACTCCTTTGACGCGGTCTTTGTTTTCTTCCAGGAAAGTCATATCTGGAATGACGATATCGACGCCCAGCATTTCATCTTCCGGGAACATCAATCCGCTGTCTACAACAAACAGATCTTCGTCAATTTCGATTACGTACATGGCTTTGCCGATTTCGCCGACGCCGCCTAAAGGGATAACTCGTATTACTTCATTTTTAATTTTACTCAATTTATTTCCTCCTAAAATTCACCCGTACACATCCATAAACTTCATTATACGGGAATCCCCTGAAACAGTCCAAAGAAAAAAATAAACCGGCGCAATGGCCGGTTTATTTAAACGATTGCTGTTTTAATTTAAATGATATTTTCGTCGATTAATGCTTCTGCAATCTGCACCGAATTCAGTGCGGCACCCTTGACCAAGTTGTCTGAAACGACCCATAGGTGGAAGCCATTCGGATTGTCCAGGTCCTGGCGGATACGCCCGACAAACACTTCGTCCAGTCCTGCAGCCATCAACGGCATTGGGTAGACTTGGTTTGAAGGATCATCCATCAATTCAACACCTGGCGCATCGACCATTGCCTGTTTGATCTGTTCAACAGTTGCTGCGCCTTTAAGCTCGACATACACTGATTCTGAATGCCCTGTGACCACAGGCAGCCGCACGCATGTAGCTGCGACAGCCAAGGAATCGTCATGCATGATTTTCTTGGTTTCATTGATCATTTTCATTTCTTCAAATGTGTAGCCGTTGTCTGTAAACTGATCGATTTGCGGAATCGCATTAAATGCAATCGGATAATGACGCGCGGCAGACTTGACCGGCAGCATGTTCGCATCCGCCGTTTTGGCGTTGTCAAAATCAGCCGACTGGGCTTTTAGTTCATTAATGGCGTCAATGCCCGCTCCTGAAACGGCCTGATAGGTAGAGACGACAATTTTGGTCATGCCAAACTGCTCTTTCAACGGCTGCAAGGCGCAGACCATCTGGATGGTGGAACAGTTCGGGTTGGCGATGATGCCCTTATGTAGAGAGAGGTCGCTTTTGTTCACTTCAGGTACGACAAGCGGCACTTCCTTGTCCATCCGGAATGCGCTGGTGTTGTCGATGACGATTGCCCCGCGCTTGACAGCTTCCGGCGCAAACTTTTCCGATACACTGCCGCCAGCACTGAACAACGCGATGTCGATGCCTTCAAATGATTCAGGTTTTGCTTCCTGAACGGTGAATGTTTTGCCGTTGAATCTAATTTCTTTACCGGCCGAACGGCTTGAAGACAAAAAGACAATGTCTTTTACCGGAAATTTCCGCTTCTCCAATTGATCTTTCATTTGTTGGCCAACTGCCCCTGTTGCTCCCATAATTGCTACGTTATATGTTTTCACAATATTCGCTCCTTCAATGGTGATTTGAGTTATTGTAACATAATTTAGTCTGCTAGAGAAACGAAACAACAAAAAGCTCCCTTAAACTAAGAGAGCTTCTTTCGGACGAATAATGGAAATGGCAGGTGACTTCACCAGAATATCCAGCAAGGATAAAACTTTTTCGAGTGATACAAGATCGATTTGCTCAAGTACTTCATCGTACGTTTGGTGTTTGCCCAGCAGCAATTCATGTCTGCCGTTTCGGCTCATGCGGGCACTGGTGCTTTCTAGCCCCAGCATCAAGCTGCCTTTCAGCTGCTCTTTTGAGTCGGTGATTTCCTGCTGCGTAATCCCTCCGTTTTTCAATTCTTTCAGCAAGCTCAAAATTACCTGCTGCATTTCAGCCATCTGTTCGTCTGAAGTTCCGCCGTATATCGCCAAGGTTCCGTGATCGGAGTAGGCTGAATGATACGAAAAGATCGAATAAGCCAAACCGCGTTGCTCCCGAATTTCCTGGAACAGCCTTGAAGACATCGAGCCGCCGATAATATTATTTAAAACAGTGATGTTATAAATATCAGGATCGTTTAGCGACAGCCCGGGAAATCCGAGGCATAGATGACCCTGTTCTGTTTCTTTGTTCTTTAAAGAGTAACCGGATGTAAAAACAGGCAGTTCATATTTTTTAGGACTTTCTTTCCTTTCAAAAGCACCAAACAACGCTTCAATCGTCTCCAGCAATGCTGGTGTAATATTGCCAGCTACCGAAACGACGGTGTTAGCTGGTGTGTAATGCCGGTCCATGTAATCGCGGATCTTCTCCGGTGTGAAGCTGGCGAGTGTTTCAGCGGTCCCAAGTATGGGTGCTCCGATCGAATTTTTCGGATACATGACGCGCCACAGCTGTTCGTGGACATCATCATCCGGCATATCTTCTGTCATGCTGATTTCCTCAAGAATGACTTGGCGTTCCTTATCGAACTCTACTGGATCCATTTGCGAATGGAACAGCATATCAGCTAATACAGCCACGGCATGTTCTGCATGATGATCCAATACTTTAGCGTAATAGCAAGTATACTCTTTTGACGTATAGGCATTGATATCCCCGCCGATACGGTCAAATTCCCGGGCAATCTCCTTTGCTGTGCGCAGGTCAGTTCCTTTGAACAGCATATGTTCGATAAAATGCGTAATCCCGTTTTCTTCCGGAAGTTCATCACGGGAGCCATTATTGACAAAGACCCCTACCGCTACTGAATGGAAATAGGGAATATGTTCGGAAACAATGCGCAATCCGTTTTTGCAAGTCTTAGTAGTCACCATGTGCATGTTCCTCCTCATAGTAAAAAATTGCCGACAAAGTCGGCAATTTGAATGGTTGATTATTCTTGGTTTTGTTTTTCTGCTGCTTCTTTTTGTTCTTTCAATACAATCTTACGTGATAAGTTTACACGTCCTTGGCGGTCAATTTCAATTACTTTGACTTGAAGAACCTGATCCATTTTCAGAACATCTTCAACTTCTTTTGTCCGTTCTTCCTGGATTTCAGAAATATGAAGAAGGCCATCTTTGCCTGGGAACAATTCCACGAAGGCACCGAACTTCTCAATGCGTTTTACTTTGCCTTCGTAGTATTCGCCGACTTTTGCTTCACGCACGATGTTTTCAATCATCGCTTTCGCTTTTGCATTCATTTCTTCGTCAACAGATGAAATGAAGATGGTGCCATCTTGTTCTGTATCAATCTTAACGCCTGTTTCATCAATGATTTTGTTGATCACTTTGCCGCCAGGTCCGATAACATCGCGGATCTTGTCAGGGTTGATCTTCACCATGATGATTTTAGGTGCGAATTTGGAAAGAGTTGTTCTAGGTTCAGCAATCGTTGCCAGCATCGATTCAAGGATGTGGATACGGCCGATTTGAGCCTGAGCCAATGCTTCTTCCAAAATTTCACGAGAAAGACCATCGATCTTAATGTCCATTTGAAGAGCCGTAATGCCTTTAGCAGTACCCGCCACTTTAAAGTCCATATCGCCAAGGTAATCTTCCATGCCTTGGATATCAGACAACACGGTATAGTTATCGCCTTTTTTAACAAGACCCATCGCGATACCTGCTACTGGAGCTGACAATGGAACACCAGCATCCATCATAGCAAGCGTTGACGCACAGATGCTTGCCTGTGAAGTGGAACCATTTGATTCCAATACTTCCGCTACTAGACGGATTGTGTATGGAAAATCTTTTTCGTTTGGAATGACCGCTTCAAGCGCACGTTCTCCAAGTGCCCCGTGTCCAATTTCGCGGCGGCCAGGTCCACGAAGGAATCCGGTTTCGCCTACTGAGAACAACGGGAAGTTGTAATGATGCATAAAGCGTTTCGTATCTTCAATGCCAAGGCCGTCGATGATTTGAACATCACCTAAAGCGCCTAGTGTACAAATGCTCATCGCCTGCGTTTGTCCACGCGTGAACAAACCAGAACCGTGTGTACGGTTTAAAATGCCGACTTCAGAAGATAATGGACGGATTTCAGAAGGCCCACGGCCATCCGGACGGATTTTCTCGTCAGTGATCAAACGGCGAACTTCATCTTTAACCATTTTATCAAGAATTTGGCCAGCTTGTTTTTTCACTGCATCGTCCGATTCTTCGTAAGATGCCATCGCGCGGGCTTTAACTTCATCAATCGCTTCATTGCGCGCTTGTTTTTCATTGATTTGGACAGCCGCATTCAAATCCGCTTCTACAGCTTCTTTAAGTGAGCTTGTCAATTCTGCATCTAGTTCGTAAAGCTGGATATCAGTTTTATCTTTTCCGACTTCAGCAGCAATCTGTTCCTGGAAAGCAATCAATTTCTTGATTTCTTCGTGGCCGAACATGATCGCTTCCAAAATGATTTCTTCAGAAACTTCTTTCGCTCCTGCTTCCACCATATTGATGGCCTCTTTTGTTCCGGCAACCGTCAAGTTGATCGAGCTCTTGTCAAGCTGGTCATTTGTCGGGTTGATGATGAATTGTCCATCGATCAAGCCAACGATTACTCCAGCAATCGGTCCACCGAATGGAATATCGGAAATCATTAACGCTAATGAAGAGCCGAACATGGCAGCCATTTCTGAAGGGCAATCCTGATCGACTGACATAACCATTGAAATAACCTGTACTTCATTACGGAAGCCATCCGGAAATAGCGGGCGGATTGGACGGTCGATCAAACGGCTTGTCAACGTCGCTTTTTCAGAAGGACGTCCTTCGCGTTTGATAAATCCGCCTGGAATTTTGCCGACAGCGTATAGACGCTCTTCGTAGTTTACTGTCAGTGGAAAGAAATCCAGTGGTTTTGGAGTTTTTGAAGCGGTTGCAGTTGAAAGAACTGCTGTATCACCATAACGGATCAATGCTGCTCCGTTTGCTTGTTTTGCCAATTGGCCGACCTCAACCTGTAATTCACGGCCTGCCCAATCAAGTGTGTAAACTTTTTTTGTTTGCTCCATAATATCGAGCTCCTCTCTATTACCTTGTTTCTATATACTATATGTATCCATTAGTAGTGTATCAAAAATGCATCCGGTGTGCGATGCGCCAGATTAAAGTTTTATCCATAAAGAAAAAGCGGGACGAATCCCGCTTTTTTCTGTTTGCTATTAACGGCGTAGGCCAAGTCTTGCGATTAACTCGCGGTAGCGAGCTACTTCGTTTTCACGTAAGTATTTCAGCAAGTTACGACGGCGTCCAACCATTTTGAATAGACCACGACGTGAGTGATGATCTTTTTTGTGAGTACGTAAGTGCTCATTCAAGTTGTTGATGTCTTCTGTAAGAATGGCGATTTGAATTTCTGCAGACCCAGTATCAGTGTCATGCACTTTGTATTCATTGATCAATTCATTTTTACGTTCTTGTGTGATTGCCATACTGTTTCCACCTCCTAATTTCTGATATCCCCAATTACCGAGCAAACGTTGGTGATTCGATTTGCCAAGCAACGGTTTGTACATTCAGTACTCATAAATAATAGCATAAGGCTTTTTCAAAATCAACTGCACCGGCTAATTAATGGCTGCAAAAAACCTTTCGGCTGTCTCTTTGTCCCGCTGAATCTGCGCCTTCAACTCGTCGATGCCCGAAAATTTCTGCTCATCCCGGATCCGTTCATGCCATTCGACTTCTACCATTTCCCCGTAGATCGACTTGTCAAAATCGAGGATATGGACTTCGATCACTTGTTTTTTTACATCTGGATTATTGAAGGTCGGTTTGTAGCCGATGTTGCAGACACCGTTGTAAAATTGCCCTTGCACCTGAATTCTGACGGCGTAGACGCCGCGGCTTGGCACGATGGCACCAAGCTCGGGTTCTACGTTAGCTGTCGGAAAACCAATAGTGCGGCCGCGCTTGTCGCCATTGACAACGGTGCCGATTACCCGGAACGGACGACCCAGAAGGTGGCATACCTGATCAACGGTGCCTTGCTTTAATAATTCGCGGATGCGCGTCGAGCTGATTTTTTCATCACCTGCTTCTTGCTTATCGATCACTGTGACATCGTAAAAGCTTTCGGCAGCTCTTTTCATCAACGCCATATCGCCTTTGCCCCTGCTGCCAAATGAAAAATCAAATCCAGCAGTAACATGCCTTACATTGAGGCCTTTAATAAAAATCTCGATAAATTCCTCAGGGGTCAATTTGGCGAATTCGGATGTAAAGCGGACAATAAAGCAGTAATCCACGCCCATCTCTTCCAGTATCTCCATTTTTTGCTGCATGGGCGTGATGTAGAAGACTTCTTCTTTGCGTCCGCCAAGCACCAGAGACGGATGCGGATCAAAGGTCATGACTGCGGACTTGATGTTTTTTTCTACAGCCTGTTCCATTGCTTCGCCTATAACCCGCTGATGCCCTTTATGTACCCCGTCAAAAAAGCCGAGCGCCAGCGACAAAGGACCGGTTTCGCTATCAGGTTTTACGTGAATTGGATAACTCAAATGAATAATTTCCATCTTACACCTCGTCTGCTGTCGGAAAACCGAACATTTTTTCAGGTTTCATCTTGTCCGCTTTTTCAGGATGATTTTTATAAAGTGCTACAGGCTGCCCCTTATACGTCAATACCACAAATCCCATTTGATCGAGTATGGCATGGCGTGCCAGCACCTGACCATTTTTCACAGCAAAAATCTGCTTAGGTTCAATCTCCATAAATGGAAACGCACTTAAGCCATAGCTGAGCGGTTTCAAAATGTCGCCGATATGTCCATTTTGAGCAAGTTCGGCCACTTCGGCAAGCGTGACACAATCTTTTTGGCTGAATTTACCGGATTCTGTTCGGGTAAGCCTAGACATATGTGCAGGATAGCCTAATGCTTCTCCAATCTGCACGGCTAATGTTCGGATGTATGTTCCTTTGCCGCAACGGATGCGGATATTGAACTTAATCTCCTGTCCTGCCCATTGCTGATCATCATCCAGCAACTCAATCGAGTCGATGCGAACTGTGCGCTCCGGACGTTCAACAGGAAGTCCCTGGCGCGCGTACTCATAAAGTTTCTTGCCATTTACTTTAACCGCCGAATACATGGGCGGAATTTGTTTGATGCTTCCTGTCAGCCCAAACAATGCCACTTCGACTTGCTCCCGTGTAATATGCTTCTCTGAATCGTCCGTGTCCACTGTTTCTCCAGTCGCATCTTCCGTTTCAGTCGAATAGCCGATTGTCACTTCCGCTTCATAAGTCTTTCCCTGGTCGGTGATGTATTCAGCAACTTTGGTCGTGTTGCCGATGCAGATTGGCAGCACGCCATCCACTTCAGGATCCAGCGTCCCGGTATGTCCGACCTTTTTTGTTTGCAGGATTTTTCTCAATTTAAAAACACAGTCATGGGAGGTCATCCCTTTTTCTTTCCATAATGGAAGAATTCCATTTAGCGCCATAATCCATAGCTCCTTTGTTTGATGCAAAAAAAAGCCTGCTATCTGGAATAGACAGCAGGCTTTGATTTTAATCTTCTTTTGGTTCTTGAATGTCACGCAACAGCGAATCAATCCGATTGCCGTAAGCAACAGATGAATCGATTTCGAAAGACAGTTCAGGAGTTTTACGAAGACGGATCCGCTGTCCAATTTCAGAACGGATAAATCCTTTTGACTTCGTTAACCCAAGCAATGTCTGCTCTTTTGCGTGGTCTTCGCCTAAAACGCTGATGTATACAGTTGCCTGCTGGAGATCTCCTGTAACTTCAACATCTGTTACAGTGACAAATCCGATACGTGGATCTTTCAGTTTTCGGCTGATGATATCGCTGAGCTCTTTTTTCATCTGCTCAGCTACACGATTCGCGCGCATTGTCATTGCTAATCCACCTCGTTCTTACAAATATTCTTTTTCAATCTCCAAGCATTCCCACGCAGGATTGCTTTCCAGATAGTAGAGTACCTGCGCCATTTCTTTATCTGCCACCTCTTTTGAGGATGACACAATTACAAAGGCGATGCGGGTCCGCTGCCAAACATTCTGGTGATCAATCTCTGCTGCGGAAACGTTGAATTTCTGCCTGCTGCGGGTCAGCATGCTTTTCACCACTGCCCGCTTATCTTTTAACGAATGTGCCGTTGGAATGAAAAATTCGCATTCCATGTACAGGATCATTTACGTTCGATTTCTTCCATAACGTAAGCTTCGATAATATCCAATTCTTTCACATCATTGAAGTTTTTGATGGTAATTCCGCATTCGTAGCCTTTTGCCACTTCTTTGGCATCGTCTTTAAAGCGCTTCAAGGTATCGATTTCACCTTCGAATACAACAATGCCTTCACGAATGACACGAACGCCGCTGTCTCTCGTGATTTTGCCTTCTGTTACATAGCTTCCGGCAATTGTTCCGACTTTAGAAACTTTAAACGTGCTGCGGATTTCTGCTTGGCCGATAATTTTTTCTTCAAATTCCGGATCAAGCAATCCTTTCATCGCAAATTCAATTTCTTCGATCACTTTATAAATGATGCGGTGTAGACGGATGTCTACGCCTTCTGCATCAGCAGCGCGTTTCGCGTTTGCATCAGGACGGACGTTGAATCCAATAACGATGGCATTAGATGCAGCCGCCAATGAAATATCAGATTCTGTGATAGCACCAGCGCCTGTGTGGATGATCTTCACATTAACGCCTTCAACATCAATTTTCAGAAGAGACGCAGCCATTGCTTCAACTGCTCCTTGAACGTCAGCTTTGACAATCAAGTTCAATTCTTTCATCTCGCCTTGTTTCAATTGATCAAACAAGTTATCAAGCGTTACCCGTGTTTTTTCAGAACGCTGAACTTGAAGCGCTGAAGTAGCACGCGTTTCTCCCACTTGACGAGCTGTTTTTTCATCTTCAAAGACAACAAAGCGATCTCCTGCTTGAGGTACATCATTCAAACCTGTGATTTCAACCGGTGTTGATGGACCAGCCTCTTTTACGCGGCGGCCAAGGTCAGATACCATTGCACGAACGCGGCCGAAAGTATTGCCGACAACGATTGGGTCTCCAACTTTTAATGTTCCATCTTGCACAAGTAGTGTAGCTACTGAACCGCGGCCTTTATCAAGCTCCGCTTCAATAACCGTACCAATCGCACGGCGTGCAGGGTTGGCTTTTAGTTCGCCGACCTCTGATACCAATAAGATCATTTCAAGCAATGAATCGATGCCGTCGCCTTTCAAAGCGGAAATCGGTACGAAAATCGTATCGCCGCCCCAAGCTTCGGGAACCAATCCATGGTCTGTCAATTCCTGCATAACACGGTCAGGATTTGCACTAGGCTTATCCATTTTGTTGACTGCAATGATAATTGGAACCTCTGCTGCTTTGGCGTGGTTGATTGCTTCAACCGTTTGCGGCATAACGCCGTCATCAGCTGCAACAACGATAATCGCAAGATCCGTTACTTTAGCTCCACGAGCACGCATTGTTGTAAAAGCTGCGTGTCCAGGTGTATCAAGGAACGTGATTTTTTTGCCGTTATCGACTACCTGGTATGCGCCGATATGCTGTGTAATTCCGCCTGCTTCTCCTGCCGTCACTTTCGTGTGGCGGATTGAGTCAAGCAAAGTCGTTTTACCATGGTCAACGTGTCCCATGATGGTTACGACCGGTGGACGTTCTTGGTTAAGGCTTTCGTCTTCCGGTTCAAAGTAAACTTCAAGATCGGTTTTATCCACCAAGATCTCTTCTTCTACTTCAACTTCGTACTCAGCACAGATCAATTCGATTGCATCTTTATCCAACTCTTGGTTAATGGTCGCCATTACACCAAGCATGAATAATTTTTTGATGATTTCAGACGGCTCGCGTCCTAATTTTTTCGCCAGCTCAGCTACTGTCAACGACTCGCTGAAAGTGATTTTAGCTGGTAATTCTTTTTCTTTTTTAGGCATTGGCGGCAACGGATTTACCGGTTGCTGCTGCTTCCCTTTGCGGTTGCGGTTTTGGAAGCCGCTGCGGTTTCCGCCGCCTGGACGTCCTGAAGAACGCTGGCCAGGACCTGCTGTAGGTTTAGCTGCTTTTGGAGTAAAGTTGGAACCTGTTTTCGCAGGTGTAGTTGGTCGTTGGCCATTCCCTTGTGAACGGGATTGCCCTTGACTCGGTGCTGCTGCCGGACGTGATTGGCTTTGTCCTGATGGACGCGACTGCCCGCCTTGTGATGGGCGTGATTGCCCTTGGCTTGATGGACGCGACTGTCCGCCCTGCGATGGACGCGATTGCCCTTGGCTTGATGGACGTGATTGCCCTCCTTGCGATGGGCGTGATTGTCCACTTTGTGCCGGACGTGATTGCCCTTGGCTTGATGGACGTGATGGTGCTTGCGGACGCTGTCCAGCCGAAGCATTTTTGTATATGCTGTCTAACTTCGATACAGCATTGTCTTCTAATGTAGCCATATGGTTTTGTACGGTAATATTATGTTTAGACAACTCATTAATAATCTCTTTGCTTGGCTTGTCTACCTTCTTAGCGTATTCATGTACTCGAATTTTGGTCATCTGCTCGCCCCCGATTAATTTCTTCGAATAAGCTGGTTATTTTTTTTGCAAAACCTTTATCGGTAATTGCAATCACTACCCGCTCTTCTTTGCCTATCGCATGTCCCAACTCGAAACGGGATGCAAAAACATGAACATCCACTCCATACGATTTGCATTTGTCGTGCAATTTTTTACTGGTGTTGTCTGAAGCATCTTCAGAGACAATTACTAATTTTGCTTTGCCTTTTCGGACTTCGTTCACGGTCATTTCTTCACCGGAAATGGTCATTCTTGCACGTGTAGCCAATCCCAGCAATTGAAGAATTTTTTGTTTAGTCATTATTTCAACTGCTCTCTGAGAACGACGCGAATTAACTCATCATAGATTTCGTCTGGAACCTTAACTTCCAAGTGCTTGTCCAGCACTTTCTTTTTACGGGCAGCCGCGATGGCATCTTCCGATTTCGAAACGTACGCGCCGCGTCCTGATTTCTTGCCCGTCAAATCGACAAATACTTCGCCTTCTTTTGAACGTACAACGCGGATCATTTCTTTTTTAGGATGCATCTCGCCTGTAGCTACACACTTCCGTAATGGAATTTTCTTTTGCAGAGCCAACGGACATCACCTTTTCTACATTATTCTTTTTCTTCGTAAAAATCAAAGTCGTCCAGTTCTTCATCGGATTCCACTAATTCGATATCAGCGTTCGGATTTGGATAAATTCCAAGTTCCCGCGCATCTGTCTCGCTCTTAATGTCGATTTTCCAACCGGTTAATTTTGCTGCCAAGCGCGCATTTTGTCCGCGTTTGCCGATTGCAAGAGATAATTGATAGTCTGGAACGACAACCGTAGTTGACTTCGCATCTTCATTCACTTGGACATCCAACACTTTGGATGGGCTAAGCGCATTTGCAACAAAGACAACAGGCTCTTCAGACCATTCCACAATATCAATTTTTTCTCCGCTTAGTTCATTGACGATTGTCTGAACACGGCCGCCTTTAGATCCAACACATGATCCAACTGGATCGATGTCGTCACGATGAGCAAAAACAGAGATTTTTGAACGATCTCCCGCTTCACGTGCAATAGACTTGATTTCAACAATGCCATCATAAATTTCAGGTACTTCGTTCTCGAACAAACGGCGAAGCAATCCTGGATGGGTGCGTGAAACAAAAACTTGCGGTCCACGTGTAGTGCGTTCCACTTTCGTAATATACACTTTGATGCGGTCATGCGGTTTGTAATGTTCATTTGGCATTTGCTCTGTCTGCGGAAGCACAGCTTCTACTTTGCCAAGGCCAACATAAAGGTTGCGTGCATCCATACGCTCGACGATGCCATTGACGATATCGTCTGCACGATCAACGAACTCTTCGAAGATCAAGCCGCGTTCAGCTTCACGGACACGCTGGGTAACCACTTGTTTCGCTGTTTGTGCAGCAATGCGCCCAAAATTGCGCGGCGTCACTTCTTCTTCTACAACATCTCCAAGCTCGTATGCCGGGTTGATCACTTTGGCGTCTTCCAAAGAAATGTGAAGGCGTTCGTCTTCGACTTCTTCCACTACATCTTTGCGGGAATAAACCAGCATTGTGCCAGTGTTCAAGTTCAAATCCACACGGACATTTTGCGCTTGGTTGAAATTCCGTTTATATGCCGTTACCAATGCCGCTTCAATAGCTTCAATCAGAACTTCACGCGAAATCCCTTTTTGTTTCTCTAATACTTCAAAAGCATCCAATAACTCACTGCTCATTTATATTCACTCCCAGGTTCTTCAATCAGGTTTTACAGAAAAATCAATAGCCAAACGGATAACTGCAATTTTCTCTTTTGGAATGTTAATTATTTTTCTGCGTGTTTTGATTTTAATTTCAATTTCCACTTGTTCATCATCATAAGACTTTAAGTAGCCTTCAAACTCTTTGGCGTCTTCAACCGGCTCATAAGTCTTAATATAAATAAATTTGCCGAGAGCTTTTTCGAAATCTTTTTCTTTCTTTAATGGACGTTCTGCCCCTGGCGATGAAACTTCCAGGAAGTAGTTTTGTTCGATCGGATCTAGCTGATCCAAAATCTCACTAAGTTTCTCACTTACCAGCGCACATTGATCAATGTCAATAGGTGCTTCCGGGTTGTCCACATATACTCGTAGAAACCAGTCGCGGCCTTCTTTTAAGAATTCCACATCTACAAGTTCCAGTGCTAATTCACTGGTAATGGGCTGTACTATCTGCTCGATTTGTTCTGTAATTTTGCTCATACATGCCTCCCGCCAATTTTATGCCATAACAAACAGAAAAGAGCGGGAGAACCCACTCTTCTGCGACAGAGCTATCAGTAAATGTTACTACAATAATACCACAAATGGCGCTGTGGTGCAACTAGCTAGAACAAGGACAGCTGGTTGGCCTCAGGCATTCCTTCGAGGCATCCAAGATCGTCCATGTATTCGATGATTGTTTTTGAAACACGGCCCCGTTGCTGAAGGTCTTCCTTCGACAGGAATTCCCCATGCTCTCGTGCAGCAACGATGGATTTTGCAGCATTGGTGCCTAACCCCGGAATGGCATTGAACGGCGGAATCAGGCTATTGCCGTCAATGATAAACTGATCGGCAGATGATTTATACAGATCCACCTTTTGGAAAGTAAAGCCGCGCTCTACCATCTCAAGCGTCAGTTCCATAACCGTCAATAAGTTTTTCTCTTTTGTCGATGCTTCCAATCCTTTGGCATTGATTTCATCAATTTTGGCCCGGATGGCGTGCGACCCTTTGGCCATCGCTTGAACATCAAAATCTTCTGCACGAACTGTGAAGTAAGCTGCGTAATAAAGAACAGGGAAATGCACTTTAAAGTAGGCAATCCGCACAGCCATCAGCACATAGGCAGCCGCGTGGGCTTTCGGGAACATGTACTTGATCTTTTTGCAGGATTCAATATACCAGTTCGGTACGCCTTCTTTTTTCATTGCTTCTTCGAATTCCGGCGTTAAGCCCTTCCCTTTACGGACAGACTCCATAATTTTAAATGCCAATGAAGATTCCAGCCCCTGATAAATCAGATAGACCATAATGTCATCCCGGCAGCCGATGACATCGGACAGCTGGCAGGTTCCGTTTTGGATCAGTTCCTGCGCATTGCTCAGCCAGACGTCCGTCCCGTGGGACAGACCGGAAATTTGGACCAGCTCCGAGAACGTGTTCGGCTTTGTTTCTTCCAGCATCTGACGCACAAAGCGCGTACCAAATTCCGGTATGCCCAATGTTCCGGTTTTGCAGCCAATCTGCTCTTTGGTGACTCCAAGCGATTCTGGACCGGCGAATATTTTCATGACTTCCGGATCGTCTGTTGGAATCGTCTTTGGATCGATGCCGGATAAATCCTGGAGCATGCGGATAACGGTCGGGTCATCGTGCCCAAGTATATCCAGCTTCAGTAAATTATCGTGGATCGAATGGAAATCAAAATGAGTCGTTTTCCATTCAGAATCCTGGGCATCTGCCGGAAACTGAATCGGCGAGAAGTCGTAGATATCCATATAGTCCGGAACAACGATAATTCCCCCTGGATGTTGTCCGGTGCTTCGCTTAACGCCCGAGCACCCTTGAACAAGGCGATCAATTTCAGCGCCTCTTAGCGTCATCTCCCGGTCGTTCGCATAGCCGCGAACATAGCCATAGGCCGTTTTTTCAGCAACCGTTCCGATGGTCCCAGCACGGAACACATTGTCTTCTCCAAATAACTCTTTCGTGTAATTATGGGCTTTGGACTGATATTCACCACTGAAGTTCAAATCGATATCGGGAACTTTATCTCCTTTAAATCCTAAAAATGTTTCAAATGGAATATCCTGTCCTTCTTTTTGGTACGGAATATCACAATCCGGGCAATTCTTATCTTTCAAGTCAAATCCGGAACTGACGGAACCGTCATCGAAAAACTCCGATTTTTTGCATTTTCTGCAAATATAATGCGGCGGCAGCGGGTTTACTTCTGTGATTTCCGTCAATGTCGCAACCAGCGAAGAACCGACCGATCCTCGGGAACCAACCAGATAGCCATCATCCAGGGATTTTTTAACGAGTTTGTGCGAAATCAGGTAGATTACCGCAAATCCGTGCCCGATGATGGATTTCAATTCTTTTTCAATACGGGCTTCCACGATTTCAGGCAAAGTCGGACCATAAATTTGGTGAGCCATGCCGTAGCTTAACTCCCGGACTTCTTCGTCAGCGCCTTCGATTTTAGGCGTGTACAGTTCATCTTTGATTGGCTTCACAACATCAATCATCTCAGAAATTTTTACCGAGTTCGCTACTACAAGCTCATGTGCTGTTTCACTGCCAAGAAATTCGAAAGCATCCAGCATTTCACTGGTCGTACGGAAATGCACTTTCGGCAATTTGTGGCGGTTCAAAGGATTTGCCCCGCCTTGAGATCCAATCAGCACTTGACGGAAAATCGCATCCGTCTCGTCCAAGTAATGAACGTTACCGGTGGCCACGAGCGGAATTTCCAACTTGCGGCTGATTTTCACGAGTTTGCGGATAATGTCTTCCAAATTCCATTCATCGCGAATCATTTCCCGTTCAATCAAATGGGAATAAACTTCTTTAGGATGAACTTCCAAATAATCATAGAATTGCGCTGTCTTTTCGACTTCTTCCATCGACTTTTGCATGACAGCTTCAAAAACTTCGCCTTTGTCGCAGCCGGAACCGACCAGCAAACCTTTACGGTGTCTTTGAAGAAGCGAACGCGGAATGCGCGGCACTCGGTAGAAATAATCGATATGCGACGCAGAGACCAGTTTGAAAAGGTTTTTCAACCCTTCATCATTTTGCGCCAACAGCGTACAATGGGTTGGCCGCGACCGCTTGTAAGCATCGCCGCTGCCGACATAATCGTTCAGTTGGTCATGATACAGAATGCCTTTTTGATCGGCTTCTTTTAGTAAATAAGTCAATAAATAAGAAGTTGCTTCGGTATCGTATATGGCTCGGTGATGCTGGGTCAATTCAATGCCGAATTTTTTGGCCAATGTATTCAACCGATGATTTTTCAACTCTGGATGCAGCATACGTGCCAATTCCAATGTATCGATGGTCGCGTGCTTCGTATCAATGCCGAACTTTTTATAGCAAACATACAAGAAGCCCATATCAAAAGATGCATTGTGGGCTACCATAATATGGTCGCCTGCCCATTCGTGGTATTTGCGAATCACTTCTTCCACTTCCGGTGCATTTTTGACCATATCATCGGTGATTCCGGTCAAGTCAATCGTCGTGGACGACAATTCATGATGCGGATTCGCAAAGCTCTCGAACTTGTCAATAATCTGGCCGCCTTTGATCTTCACTGCAGCAAGCTCAATGATAGTGTCGTAAACAGCAGACAAGCCAGTTGTCTCCAAGTCAAACACCACGAAAGTCTCTTCTTCGAGTAAAGCATGGCGCTCTTCGTAGGCAATCGGCACGCCATCATCCACTAAATTCGCTTCCAAGCCAAAAATGGCTTTTATGCCATGTTTTTTGCTCGCGGCATAGGCATCCGGAAACGACTGGACACCAGCATGATCCGTAATAGCAATGGCTGGATGCCCCCATTTAGCAGCTTGGCTGACCAATGACTCAACAGACGAAACTGCGTCCATTTGGCTCATCGGCGTATGCAGATGCAGCTCAACCCGCTTTTCTTCAGCTGTATCCCGGCGAAGCTCGGGTTTGATTTCGACCATATCCTGCGCCATCATCACCAAATCACGCACAAAAGTGTCGGTTTGGATCGATCCGCGCGCTTTCAGCCACATGCCTTTTTTGGCATTTGCCATCAGCTCGGCATCTTCTTTGTCACGCGAGAACATTTTAACAAGAATGGAATCCGTATAATCGGTGATTTTCACCGTCAACAGGGAACGCCCGCTTCGAAGCTCTCTCACTTCTGCATCAAAGACATAGCCTTCGATCGTTACACGGCGTTCTTCATCAACAATGGATTTGATCTCGGAAATGGTTTCATCCGGTTTGATGGCCGTTCCCATTTGGAATGGCCCCGCAGGAGCACCGTTTTCTTTACGGTCTGTTTCCCGTTTTTTCATATCTGACAGGGCTTTTTTTGCCATTTCTTCTTCTTCTCTTAGACGTTCAGCCATGAATGCTTCATGAGCCGCTTCCTGGTTTTCGTCCGACAGTTGGAAATCGATCGCAACGTGAGGAAAACCAAACTGCTGATAGACTCCCGCAAGCTTGTCGCTGTATTTGGATTTCAATGCCATCATTTCGTGCTGGTGATTGCACTGCAGCATAAGCTTATTGCCGTTCCATACAGGCGCCTGTGATAGGAGCCGATCGCGCAGCGGCGGCGCCATGTCTGCCAGTTCTTCAACAGCATATTTCCAATAAGCCATGACCAGCTCTTCTTGAGCCGTTTCCTGAGCAGACTCAATGTTCAACTGAATGGAAGCAATCGGAGAAAAGGTGCTATACAAACGTTGCTTTAATAATAAGTACAATTCGATTGGCAGGATGCCTCTCACTTTCACAAGAAATTTCCAGGACCGCTCTTTTTTGTGGACGGTCATCCGAGTCAGTTCAGCCTCTTCGAAAAAGGGCATATGGACATCGTCCGTTAAGTCGAGATGCTGAAGCAGCAATTTAAAGCGCATCTTAGGATCTTGCTGGTTTGTCATAATTATCCCCTTCGTGGTAGTGATTTAAGTATACGTAAATGCCTGTTGCCTTATTGGCGTTGAAGCCTGAGCAATTTATATGTTGAACTAATGAATGTAAGGCTGCAGCTTCTTGAAAACTATATAAGTCATTTTTTCGCAAAAGCGAGCAGAAAAAGAAAGGAAAGTACATAATGTACTTTCCTTTCATCATATCAGATTTTGCTGTTATTTTTTAAAAAACTGCTGCAATTGATCGAGCAATTCTTCACGCGTCCATTCGAATGTTTCACCGGTCCGCCGTATTTTGACTTCCAGGATTCCTTCAGCTGCTTTTTTGCCGATGGTGATGCGGATCGGCAAACCGATCAAATCTGCATCAGTGAATTTTACGCCCGCCCGTTCTTTGCGGTCATCGAGCAGCACTTCGTAGCGGTTGGATTTCAGCAATGTGTACAGCTCTTCTCCAAGCTCGCGCTGTGCATCGTCTTTAACATTAACCGGCACCAGGTGGACCTCATAAGGTGCTACAACGTCCGGCCATGTAAAGCCATTGTCGTCCTGGAACTGTTCAGCTATCGCTGCCATGACACGAGACACGCCGATTCCATAACACCCCATAATATAAGGCATCGCTTTACCTTGATCGTTCAGGAATGTGCCTTTCAGCGGAATGCTGTAAGTCGTGCCCAATTTGAAAATATGGCCGACTTCGATGCCTTTTGCAAATTGGATTGTTCCTTGTCCGTCTGGAGATGCATCTCCTTCTTGGACAAAACGCAGGTCATGATATGCAGCAAGTTCAAAGTCTTTTCCAGGAGTGACGTTCTTATAATGATAACCGCTTTCGTTGGCACCCGTCACTCCGTTGACCATAGTTTCGACTGCATGATCTGCAAACAACCGAACGTCTTCTGGCAGGTTGATTGGGCCAAGCGAGCCGATGTCGCAAGACAATAATTGCTGAACTTCTTCTGGTGTTGCCATTTCAATCACTTTGGCACCTGTTGCATGTTTGACTTTAACGTCGTTGATTTCATGATCGCCTCTTGCCAAAACAATGACCAATTCCTCGTCAGCTTTAAACACAAGCGTTTTAAGGCATTTTTCAGCAGAGACTTCAAGGAATTCTGCTACATCAGAAATGGTATTTTTGCCTGGTGTCGCCACTTTTTCCATCGCTTGGGGTGTTTCATTTGAAACTGGGTAGGAAACGTTGACCGCGGCCATTTCGATATTGGCTGCATGAGATGAACTATCTGAATAAGCAATCGTGTCTTCACCAATTTCCGACAGCACCATGAATTCATGATTGTCTTTTCCGCCAATGGCACCAGAATCGGCTATAACTGCCCGGAAATTCAATCCGAGACGTGTAAAGATGTTGGTATATGCCTGCATCATAACGTCATATGTTTCATCCAGGCTCTCAGCAGTAGCATGGAATGAATAAGCATCTTTCATCAGGAATTCACGTCCACGCAACAAACCAAAACGTGGGCGCTTTTCGTCTCTGAACTTTGATTGTATTTGGTAGAGGTTCAAAGGGAGCTTCTTGTACGATTTGATTTCATCGCGCAGGAGGCTCGTAATAACTTCTTCGTGTGTCGCCCCCAGTGCAAATTCCCGGTCATTGCGGTCTTTCAAACGCATTAATTCGTCGCCATATGAATACCAGCGTCCGGATTCCTGCCACAGTTCCGCCTGCTGAAGGGCAGGCATGAAGATTTCAACGCTGTTGGCAGCTTCCATTTCTTCACGGATTACGGTTTCAACTTTTTGAAGGACGCGCTTGCCGAGCGGCAGAAACGAATAGATGCCGCTGGTGTTTTGACGGATAAAGCCTGCGCGCAACAAGAGCTGATGCGATTTCACTTCTGCATCGGCGGGAGTTTCGCGTAAAGTCGGGATAAAAGTTGCTGTTTGTTTCATTCCAGAATACACCTCAACTGACTATAGAATTTTTATTGATGAATTAAAAGTTCAGGACAGGCAAAATTGACTGCCTGTCCGGTAATGCCCCCTCGCTTATATTAAAAGAAATATCTTTGGATATCGTTCCAAGTGACAACAATCATCAACAGCATCAGAAGCATGATTCCAACAAAGTGAACCATTCCTTCTTTTTGCCGATCAACCGGTTTGCCGCGCACAGCTTCAAGAATGAAGAACATTAGACGTCCTCCGTCAAGCGCAGGAAGCGGCAGAAGGTTCATAATTCCTAAGTTGATGCTGAGCATGCCAGCCCAACTCATCAAAGTAAAGAATCCATATTGTGCGACTTCTTCAGTCGTTTTGTAAATTCCAACCGGACCTGACAAGGCATCAATCGTAAATTGTCCTGTTACCAGCATTCCCAACAATCGGAAAATTTCCTTGAACCAAAAGATGGTTTGCTCAGCACCGTAGACAAAAGACCCGAGAAAATCTTTTTCAACCGGGCTTTGGTAAAGTACGCCAATAACACCGATTTCTTCAGGGGATTGTTCTGAAATTTCAGGTGTAATAGTGAAGTTTAACGGCTCACCGTCACGGTCAACATTAAAATCAAGCGGATTGCCGGCATTGCTCTGAACCGACTCAACCAGTTCGTCCCACGTGCCAATCGGATTCCCTTCAATTTCAGTGACCAGATCACCATTTTGCATTCCAGCTTCTGCTGCCGGACTTTCTTCTGTGACTTCGGTAATAACAGGTTCAAAAGTCGGAACACCCTGCATCATGCCAAGCGCTGTAAAAATCAGAAATGCCAGAATAAAGTTAAACAGCGGTCCTGCGAAAATCGTCATAAAACGCTTTCCAACCGATTTTGAATCGAACTGGCGGTCATAAGGAGCCAAAATGGTTTCTCTGCCATTTTCCTCTACAACCGCATCGCGCGCCACTTCTATGCGAACCAGCTTTTCATCTTCGTCGTAACCTTTAATCCACAGGTCTTTTTCAAGATCCGCTTCTTCTACTTCAAGAAACAGGATTTCTGGATAAACATGCTTTTGGTTCATGATGACCTTTTTAGCCTGGCCTTCTTTGTTTAACAGAACGCCGATGCGATGGCCTGCCTGAAGGTGGATAGTATCCATATCTTCGCCTGCCATGCGCACATAGCCGCCAATCGGCAGCAAACGCAAGGTGTAAAGTGTTTCTCCTTTGGTAATGCCCAAAATTTTCGGACCCATTCCTATTGCAAATTCCCGGACTAGAATGCCCGCGCGCTTTGCAAAAAGAAAATGGCCAAATTCATGAAAAAATACTAAAGCACCGAAAATTATTATAAACGATATTACTGTTTCCATTATGAACCCACCCTTTTAAAGAGAAACTTGCTTGGTGGACTTATCTGGCGCCCACTAAGTGTTAGTTGATCTAATGACCGGCAAAGCGGGATAAACTTATTCGGTTTTGATCTTTAGTTATTTTAGCATGTTTTTTACAGATTTTCTCGTTTCAGCATCGACATGCAAAATCGTTTCCAAATCCGGATTCACCAGAACTTCGTGCTGGTCCATGGCGCGTTCAATCATTTCCTCGATCTGCAGGAATTTGATTTCTTCATTGAGGAATAAAGCAACTGCCTGTTCGTTTGCTGCATTGAGAACAGTCGTCATTGTTCCTCCGGCAATACCGGCATCAAAAGCCAGCTGCAAAGCACGGAAACGTTTGTAGTCCATTTCCTTGAAATTCAACTTTCCGATTTCAGCCAAGTTCAAACGCTTTGCTTGAGGACGCGGCAGGCGATCTGGATAAGACAAGGCGTATTGAATCGGCACGCGCATGTCCGGTGTCCCGAGCTGCGCCATTACACTCGTATCATGAAATTCAACCATGGAGTGGATGATGCTTTCGCGGTGAAGAACTACATCAATGTCCGCGTAAGCAAAATCGAACAGAATATGTGCCTCGATCACTTCAAGCCCTTTGTTGACCATGGTAGCAGAATCAATGGTGATCTTGGATCCCATCGACCAGTTGGGATGGTTTAATGCATCCTGGACGGAAACATTTTTCAACTGCTCTCGCGTCAAGTCACGGAAGCTGCCTCCGGAAGCAGTTAGGATCAATCGGCTGGCCTGATCTTTCTTTTCGCCGTTCAGTGCCTGGAAGAGGGCTGAGTGTTCGCTGTCTACCGGCAAAATGACGGCTCCGTATTGTTTTGCGCTGTCCATGACCAAGTGGCCTGCTGTCACCAAAGTTTCTTTATTGGCAATCGCAATTGTACGGCCAAGTTTGATCGCTTCCAGTGTCGGTTCTAGACCCACACTGCCGAGTACAGCATTCACTAAAATATCTGCGTCATAAACAGCAATTTCCGTCAATCCTTCGGCGCCATTTACAAATGACACAGCAGGATACTCAGCAGCTAAGCTTTTAGCATCCTGCAATTGCTGTACACAGACAATCTCAGGATTGAATTCAGCAATTAATTTGCGGGTAATGTCTATATTTTTTCCAGCAGAAAATCCAATTAACGAAAATTCTTGCGGATGTTCGCGAATAATGTCAGCTGTCTGCACTCCAATAGAACCGGTAGCGCCCAGCAGGATGATTTTTTTAACCATTCAGCAATTTCCTCTCTTAGATGAAATGTAAAAAATGAAGCAAGGGCATAACGAATAGGATGCTGTCAAAGCGATCCAAAATCCCTCCATGTCCAGGCAGGATTGAGCCAGAGTCTTTTACGTTAAAATGGCGCTTTAACGCTGATTCCACCAAGTCGCCCATCTGGCCAAAGACCGAGGCGATGATAGTTACAACAATAACCAGAAAGATTGAGTGGTTTAACGGAATGAAATAATTGAAAACAAGCGCAAATCCAATTGCCCAAAAAATTCCACCCACAAAGCCTTCCACCGTTTTGTTCGGTGAAATTTCTGGCCATAGCTTCCGTTTTCCAATTTTGCGCCCTGTGAAATAAGCGCCGGAATCCGTAAACCAGACAACCAGCAATGCAAAAATCAACACACTGAGGCTGGCTTCACGTGTTTCGATAAAATAAAAGAAACCGATGCCGACATATAAAGTTCCTAGAACAGCAAAAGCAGCATCGTCGAAAGTAAAGCTGTTTTTCACTATTACAGTATGTATTAAAAGAAGGATAACAGCTAAAAATGCAAATTCGACTTTTTCATAGCCTGTCCACTCATAAACGTGAACCGCCCACTGATCAGGCAGCATGAATGCGTAAAGCGCCAACAGCGAAATAAGGCCGGGAATGCTCCTTAAGCTCCGGCCCTTCATTTTCAAAAGTTCTTGTAATGCCACCGTACCCAATAAATAAACCAATAAAATAAATGGAATCCCGCCATAAATAACAAAAGGAATGAAAAGAGCTGCCGCAATGACGCCTGTAATGATCCGTTGTTTCATTTCACTTCGTCTCCTTTCAACCCTCCATACCTGCGATTGCGTTTTTGATAAATCTCAATCGCTTCAAGCAAGGAATCTTCATTAAAATCGGGCCACAAGGTTTCCGTGAACCAAAACTCAGTATAAGCCAATTGCCAAAGCATAAAATTGCTTAAACGGACTTCACCGCTTGTGCGAATCAGCAAATCCGGTTCAGGCAGATCTTTTGTCATCAATCCACCGGAAATAAGGTCTTCGTTGATATCACAGACGTCCAGCGTTCCCGCCGCGACTTGGGCTGCAATATCTTTTACAGCATCTACAATCTCTGCACGGCTGCCATAATTCAAGGCAAAATTCAGCACAAGCCCTGTATTGTCTTTTGTTGCTTCTTTTGCTTTTTTTATGGCTCTGAGCGTATGCAATGGCAAGTTATGATGATATCCCATCATTTCCACTCGAACATTTTCCTCAATTAATTCCGGCAGAAAAGTCGTCAAAAACTCTTCTGGCAAGCGCATCAAAAAATCCACTTCGATTTTTGGCCGTTTCCAATTTTCAGTGGAAAATGCATACAAAGTTAATACGCTGACACCAAGTTCATTGGCAAGCTTGGTCACTTTGCGGACAGTCTTCATTCCTTCGTGGTGCCCGGCAACTCTTGGAAGTGAACGTTTTTTTGCCCAGCGCCCATTGCCGTCCATAATAATCGCAATATGAGCCGGAACGGCTTCGTTTGAAATCAAAACTGAGCGATCTCCACTTTCCAAGACCAAATCAGTATTTCGTTTTAATAGTTTATTAAACATAGTTAGTCCTCCACCTATTGCAAATCGGCATGTCTAATGCTTATCATATCAAAAAAAACGGCATTGTGCGCTTCTTTCAAGAGACAGCGTTATTTTTTGGCATGAAAAAGCGTCCTGCTTAACAGGACGCCAGACATGAAATGAAGTTCGATTTAAACTTCCATAATCTCTTTTTCTTTATCTTTAGCCATTTCATCAATTTTCGAGATGTTGTCATCTGTCAATTTCTGAACATCGTCCGAATAGCCACGCAAGTCATCAACTGTAATTTCGCTTTTCTTCTCCAGTTTTTTAAACTCATCATTGGCATCGCGGCGGATATTGCGGATTCCGACTTTCGCTTCTTCTGCTTCTTTTTTCACTTGTTTCACAAGATCTTTGCGGCGCTCTTCCGTCAAAGCAGGAACTGCCAATCGGATGACCGATCCATCGTTTGACGGGCTTAGGCCCAGGTCGGATTTCAGGATGGCTTTCTCGATATCGCCAAGAACCGATTTGTCATACGGCTGAATCATGATCAAACGAGCTTCAGGAATCGAAATGCCTGCTACTTGATTGACCGGTGTTGGAGCACCGTAATAATCGATCGTTAACTTGTCCAAAATAGATGGAGTCGCACGTCCGGCACGGATAGAAGCCAGATCACGGGAAAAAGCCTGGATTGCATTGGTCATTTTAGATTTAGTGTCATTCATCACTGATTTCGGCATTATATCGTTCTCCTCACTACTGTCCCGATTTTTTCTCCGAGTACAGCCCGTTTTATATTTCCGTTTTCCATAATTGAGAATACTACGAGTGGGATGTCATTGTCCATACAAAGTGTGGAAGCGGTAGAATCCATCACCTGCAAGCCTTGTTGAATCACTTCGAAATAAGAAAGTTCTTCATATTTCACAGCAGTGGAATCCGTTTTCGGATCAGCTGAATACACGCCATCAACATTGTTCTTCGCCATTAAAATGACATCGGCTTCGATTTCGGCCGCGCGCAAAGCTGCTGTTGTATCAGTTGAAAAATAAGGATTTCCAGTACCAGCTGCAAAAATGACAACCCGCTTTTTCTCCAGGTGGCGAATAGCTCTTCTGCGGATGTAAGGCTCAGCGACTTGGCGCATTTCGATGGATGAAAGAACGCGTGTTTCAACGTCCTGCTTTTCCAAGGAATCCTGCAAAGCCAACGAGTTCATAACCGTTGCCAGCATGCCCATATAGTCAGCTGTTGCACGGTCCATACCCATTTCAGAACCGACTTTGCCTCTCCAGATGTTGCCGCCGCCAACTACGACTGCAACTTCCACTCCAAGTTCAACCACTTCTTTTACCTGGCTTGCTACTGATTTGATAATTTCAGGGGACAGACCGAAACCTTGTCCTCCTGCCATTGCTTCACCACTTAGTTTTAATACAATGCGTTTATATTGCTGAACACTCATCGGTACCCTCCATTACACTTTTATTGAAAAATAGGGAACACATTCTCGTGTTCCCCAAGATAAATCATATAATAAACAATGTTATTTTTTGTTAACCTGGCTCATAACTTCATCAGCAAAGTTGTCTTCACGTTTTTCGATGCCTTCTCCAACTTCGTAACGGATGAATTCTTTAACAGATCCACCAGTAGAAGCTGCAAAATCACGAACTTTTTGGTCTGAGTTCTTAACAAACGCCTGATCAAGCAAGCAGATGTCTTCGAAATATTTGCCAAGGCGGCCTTCAACCATTTTAGCAACGATTTTTTCTGGCTTGCCTTCGTTCAATGCTTGCTCAGTCAAAATTTTGCGTTCATGTTCTACTTCGTCAGCAGAAACTTCGTCGCGTGAAACGTATTTAGGGTTTAATGCAGCGATGTGCATAGCGATGTCGCGAGCAGCATCTGAATCAGTAGAGTTTTCAAGAACCACTAGAACTGAAATGCGTCCACCCATGTGAAGGTAAGGGCCAAAAGCGTCAGCATCTGATTTTGTACGGATTTCAAAGCGGCGCAAAGTGATTTTTTCACCAATTTTAGCGATTGCGTTTGAAATGTGGTCTGCAACTGTCAAACCGTTCGACATTGTTGAAGCGTTAGCTTCTTCAACTGTAGCCGGTTTTGTAGTGATCAAGTGCTCGCCCAATTCTTTAACCAAAGTTTGGAAGCCTTCGTTTTTCGCAACAAAGTCAGTTTCTGCGTTTACTTCGAAGATAATTGCTTCGTTTTCTTTAACAAGAATTGAAGTTGTTCCTTCAGCTGCAATGCGGTCTGCTTTTTTAGAAGCGCTTGAAAGACCTTTTTCACGCAAGAAATCTAGAGCCGCTTCCATATCTCCATCTGTTTCCACTAAAGCTTTTTTGCAATCCATCATACCTGCGCCTGTTTTTGCACGCAATTCTTTTACCATTTGTGCTGTAACTGCCATGATTAAATTCCTCCTCTATAATTTGGTGCATTTTCTCAAAAAAAGGTGATAAGTGGGGTTGGCCGCTTATCACCTGTGTAAATTGCGAATTACTCAGCAGATTCAGCTTGAGTTTCTTCTTCTTCTTCCGGTTTTGACTCAAGCAAAGCGTCCGCCATTTTACCAGTTAACAATTTAACTGCGCGGATTGCATCGTCGTTTGCAGGAATAACATAATCGATTTCATCCGGATCACAGTTCGTATCAACGATACCAACGATAGGGATGTTCAATTTCATTGCTTCTGCAACTGCAATGCGTTCTTTACGTGGATCAACTACGAACATTACGTCCGGTAGTGAACTCATGTCACGGATACCGCCAAGGAATTTAACAAGGCGTTCGTGTTGTTTTTTCAACTGAACAACTTCTTTTTTCGGTAGAACTTCAAAAGTTCCATCTTCTTCCATACGCTCGATTTGTTTCAAACGGTTCACACGTTTTTGGATTGTACCGAAGTTTGTAAGTGTTCCACCCAACCAACGTTGGTTGATGTAGTAGTTGCCAGAACGTTCTGCTTCTTCTTTGATCGCGTCCTGAGCTTGTTTCTTCGTACCAACGAAAAGTACTTTACCGCCTTCTTCGCCCACTTGTTTCATGAAGCTATAAGCTTCCTCCAATTTGCGGACTGTTTTTTGAAGATCGATAATGTAGATGCCGTTACGTTCCACGAAGATATATTTTTTCATTTTCGGGTTCCAGCGGCGAGTTTGGTGGCCAAAGTGTACACCAGCTTCTAACAATTGTTTCATTGAGATTACTGCCATGATATGTTTCCTCCTGATAGGTTATTTTTTCCCTCCGCATTTTTCTTCTCTGAACCGTTACCCGGTTGGGCACCTGCGGCTCAAATCGAAATGCGTGTGTATTTAACACCATTTGAAATTATACCATGCTATTCCTTCACACCGCAACAAGTTTCTTTCAAGAAATGAAAATGCCAATAACAAAAGGTGCCGGAAAATTTCCGGCACCTTTTAAGAGTTCATTAGTTCATTTTCAATTGTTCAAGTTCTGCAAGGAATTTTGTGTTCAATACTTTGATGTACGTCCCTTTCATTCCTAGAGAACGTGATTCGATAACGCCTGCACTTTCAAGCTTACGAAGTGCGTTAACGATAACTGAACGCGTAATACCTACACGGTCAGCGATTTTTGAAGCGACAAGCAAACCTTCGTTGCCGTCAAGCTCTTCAAAAATATGTTCGATTGCTTCAAGTTCGCTGTATGAAAGTGAAGAAATCGCCATTTGCACGACAGCTTTGCTGCGTGCTTCTTCTTCGATGCGGTCGCCTTTTTCGCGAAGGATTTCCATCCCTACAACAGTTGCGCCGTATTCGCCAAGAATTAAATCATCGTCATGGAATTCTGCGTCAACGCGCCCAAGAAGCAATGTTCCAAGACGTTCGCCGCCGCCGTTGATCGGTACGATAGTTGTTAAGCCGTTTTTGAACAATTCACGTTCTTCCACAGGGAAAATCGTGTGTTCGCTGTTAACGTCCAAGTTTTCAGTAGTTTCGGTGATGTTTGAAAGTTTTTGTGTGTATTCAATCGGAAATTGACGCTCTTCCAGCATCCCTATCATGCGTTCGTTCTCGATTTGCTGATTGATTGCGTAACCCAATACTTTACCTTTACGGCTAACGACGAATGCGTTGCATTCGATCACTTCGCTTAAAGTTTCAGCCATATCTTTAAAGTTTACTTTTTTTCCGCCTGCTGCTTCCAGCATAGAGTTAATTCGTCTTGTTTTTCCTAATAAATTCATTTAAATGAACCTCCTACATAATTCGTTCCGTATTTATTCAATATTCTAAAGGTTTTTACTCTTTATTGAAACTAATTTGCCTTGTTTTACAGAATAAATTGTGACAAGTCTTTGTTTTTTGCCACATTCTCGAGTTTTTCGTTCACATATTGGGGGGTTATGTCAATTTGTGCCGGTGAAATCTCGGAAGCTTCGAAAGACAAATCTTCCAACAAGCGCTCCAATATTGTGTGCAGCCTGCGCGCGCCGATGTTATCTGTGTCCTGATTTACTTCATATGCAATTTCTGCAAGTCTGATTATTGAGGCATCATTGAAGTGTACCACAACTCCCTCGGTTTCGAGAAGGGCTTTATATTGATTTATCAAAGAATGTTTTGGTTCTGTTAGAATTTTAACAAAATCCTCTACTTCCAGCTTCTGCAGTTCTACCCGAATCGGGAAGCGTCCCTGCAATTCCGGTATTAAATCGGATGGCTTGGACATATGAAATGCGCCTGCAGCAACGAACAGCACATAATCCGTTTTGACTGCGCCGTATTTCGTAGAAACTGTGGAGCCTTCGACTATTGGCAAAATATCACGTTGAACGCCTTCCCGCGAAACATCCGCAGAAGAAGAATTGCCCTTGCTGGCTATTTTGTCCATTTCATCGATAAAAATAATGCCATGCTGTTCTGCACGCTCGATCGCTTCCATTGCCACTTCTTCATCATCCACGAGTTTGGCCGCCTCTTCCGCTGTCAAAATGCGACGGGCTTCTTTTACCTGCAAACGCCGTTTTTTCTTTTTCTTTGGCATAAGCGACGAAAACGCATCCTGCATGTTTGCGCCCATCTGCTCCATACCCGAGCCCTGCAGCGCATCAAACATGGAAAGGGAATTTTCAACCACTTCGACGGTTACCCATTCGTCTTCCAGTTTGCCGGCTTTCAAGTCAGCAGCAATTTCTCTTCTTTTGACACGCACTTCCACTTCCGCAGTAGGTTCTTCTTCTTCCTGCTCAAGTTTCTGGCCGAAAAGCATCTCCAGCGGGTTTTGGTTCGTTTGCTTTTTACGCATCGATGGAGCCAATAATTTTACGATTCGTTCATTGGCGGCTGACTCTGCCTGAAATTGGACCGCTTCGAACTTTTCTTCTTTAACAATCCTTACGGCTGCTTCAACCAGGTCGCGCACCATGGATTCAACGTCGCGGCCGACATAGCCAACTTCAGTAAACTTGGTCGCTTCCACTTTGATGAAAGGAGCCCCGGTCAATTTGGCAATCCGGCGGGCGATTTCAGTTTTCCCGACACCTGTTGGCCCGATCATTAAAATGTTTTTTGGAATAACTTCACCGCGCATTTCTTCATCCAGCCGGCTTCTGCGGTAGCGGTTGCGCAAAGCGATGGCAATCGACCGCTTCGCATCTTTTTGGCCGACGATATAGCGGTCCAGGTGGTCAGTAATTTGTCTTGGCGTTAAATCGGTTTGATTTTTCATTAGGACAATTCCTCCACTATGATTTGATGATTGGTGTAGACACAGATGTCTGCAGCTGTTTCAAGCGCAGATTGTGCAATTTGTGCGGCAGTCATATTGTCGCCGGCGTATTTTTTCAACGCACGCCCCGCAGCCAGTGCATAGTTTCCGCCTGAACCGATGGCTAAAATCCCATCGTCGGGTTCGATGACTTCTCCGGTGCCTGACACCAGCAGCAATTCATCTTTGTTCATGATGATGAGCATGGCTTCCAGTTGGCGAAGCATTTTGTCGCCCCGCCATTGCTTGGCGAGTTCGACCGCTGCCCGTTGGAGGTTGCCGTTATACTCGGTCAGTTTGCCTTCAAACATTTCAAACAATGTAAAAGCATCTGCAACAGATCCTGCAAATCCAGTCAGAACCTGGCCATTGTATAATTTACGTACTTTTTTTGCTGTATGCTTCATGACTACGGCATTGCCAAATGTCACTTGGCCATCGCCAGACATGGCACATTCGCCGTTATGTTGAACTGCGAATATCGTGGTAGCGTGAAATTGCTGCATCGTAAAATTCCCCTTTCTAAGCTCTCGGGTGCGAATTTAAATACGTATTTCGTAAATGCTCTTTGGTGACATGCGTATACACTTGCGTAGAACTCAAATGGGAATGCCCCAGCAATTCCTGGACGGTCCGAATATCGGCTCCGTTGTTTATCAGATGAGTTGCGAACGTATGGCGAATCATATGCGGGTAAATAGAAGAGTTGACAGAGGCTTTTTTCATGCATTCGCTTAAAATGTGGCGAACGCCCCGGTCCGTTACCGTCTCTCCACGGCTATTTACAAACAAGTAATCGTGTTTTTGGTTCTTCATCAGTTTAGGACGCGCATCTTCCAAGTAATGTTCCAGTGCGTCCTGTGCAAACTGGCCATAAGGAATGTAACGCTCTTTTCTGCCTTTTCCCATCACTTTCACAATCTGCATGGTCTGGTCTAAATCGCTTAAGCGAATAGAAACGCATTCGCTGACGCGCATCCCCGTCGCATACAGCAGTTCCAAAAGTGCTGTGTTGCGGATAGACAGCTTGTCTTCCCCCAGTACCGACTTAAAAAGCTGCGCCAGCTCTTCCTCATAGAAAAATTGCGGCAGCCGTTCTTCTTTTTTCGGATGGTACAGCGATCTGAATGCAGCTTCATCCAAACCAAACTCACGATTGCCGTAACGGAAAAAAGAACGGATTGCAGAAATTTTTCTGGAAACGGTGGTTCGGGATAATTTGGCATCGTATAGTTTCGTAACATAGTTTCGTGCATGCATATATTCGACTTCTCTGATATCAGGCACGCCTTCCGCATTCAGAAACAGAAAAAAATCCGCCAAATCATGCGCATAATGGTGGACGGTGTGTTCAGAATAATTTTTCTCCAGTTGAATATAAGTCATAAAAGATTCAAGCATCTTCTCTTTCTCCATCTATGCTCCACCTTTCACCAAATACAAAAGCCTCTAAATTATAACAACATTTAGAGGCTTTTATCAATTAAACAGTCACTGTATTCATATAATTTTGAATTGAAGCCAATGCCCGGTTTGCGTGTTTTTCTGCACGCTCCTGTTTTGAACGGATCCGTTCGCCCAGATCCGGGAACAACCCAAAGTTAACATTCATCGGCTGGAAGTTTTTGCTGTCCGCCTCCGTGATGTAACGGGCCATGCTGCCTAAAGCCGTTTCAGCAGGGAATACCAGCAACTCTTCACCCAATGCTAGTTTTGCCGCATTGATCCCTGCCAGCAAACCACTGCCTGCTGATTCAACATACCCTTCTACACCAGTCATTTGACCGGCAAAGAAGATGTTCTCGTCAGCTTTTAACTGGTAAGTCGGCTTTAAGACGCGTGGGGAATTGATAAACGTATTGCGGTGCATGACACCATAACGCACAATTTCCACGTTTTCTAATCCCGGAATCAATTTGAGCACTTCTTTTTGAGGTCCCCATTTCAGATGCGTCTGGAACCCAACGATATTGTAAAGCGTTCCCGCTGCATCATCCTGGCGAAGCTGAACGACCGCGTAAGGAATTTTACCTGTTTTCGGATCTTCCAGCCCTACCGGCTTCATCGGTCCGAAAGTCAGGGTTTTCTCACCTCGTGAGGCCATGACTTCTACCGGCATGCAGCCTTCAAAATAAATCTCTTTTTCAAATTCTTTCAACGGTACCACTTCCGCTTCGACAAGCGCTGTATGGAAACGTTTGAACTCTTCTTCAGTCATTGGACAGTTCAAATAAGCTGCTTCCCCTTTGTCGTAGCGGGATTTCAAATAGACTTTATCCATATCGATGCTGTCTTTTTCAACAATCGGTGCTGCCGCATCGTAAAAGTACAAGTAATCTTCGCCTGTCAATTTACGAATCTTTTCGGCCAGCGCTGGAGAGGTAAGGGGACCAGTGGCAATAATTGTGATGCCTTCTGGAATTTCAGTCACTTCTTCATTGATCACTTCGACAAGCGGGTGGTTTCTGACTTTGTCAGTTACTGCACCTGCGAACTCGTGGCGATCTACCGCAAGCGCTCCACCGGCGGGAACAGATGCCCGGTCAGCCGACTCGATAATTACCGAGTCCAGTTTGCGCATTTCCTCTTTGATGACACCGACTGCATTGGTCAAGGAATTGGCGCGCAGCGAGTTGCTGCAAACCAGCTCTGCAAATTTGTCGGTGTGATGGGCTGGGGTCTGTTTTACTGGGCGCATTTCATATAAACGGACATTGACTCCCCGTTTGGCGATTTGCCAGGCTGCTTCACTGCCAGCCAGTCCTGCTCCAATTACGTTTACAAATTTCGTCATTTAAAACACCTCTATATGATTATTGAACTTCTTCTTTATAATCGCAGCTTGTGCAATTGATTTGAACGCCTTTTTTCACTTTTTTCTCTACCAGCAGTTCGCTGCATTTCGGACATGGCCGTTCGATCGGTTTGTCCCACGATACAAACTCACATTCCGGATAGCGTTCACAGCCGTAGAAAATACGGCGTTTTTTGCTTTTTCTTTCAACAATCTCGCCTTCTTTGCATGTCGGGCATTTAACGCCAATATGCTTGACGATGGCTTTTGTATTGCGGCATTCCGGAAAATTGCTGCAGGCCATGAATTTACCGTATCGCCCAAGCTTGTAGACCAGCGGCGAACCGCATAATTCACAATCTTCGCCTACCGGCTCATCTTTGATCTGTACTTTTTCCATTTCTTCTTCTGCCACTTCAACATTTTTCTCAAACTCCAGATAAAATGCGTTGATGATCGAACGCCACTCGATTTCACCTTCTTCAACGGTATCCAGATCGTGCTCCATTTTAGCGGTGAATTCGATATTCAGAATATCAGGGAAAAATTCGAGTACCAACTGATGGACGATTTCGCCTAATTCGGTCGGAATGAATCGTTTAGCATCCAGCGTCACGTATCCGCGCTTTTGGATGGTATCCAGTGTTGGTGCATAGGTTGACGGACGTCCTATTCCAAGTTCTTCGAGTGTCCGTACCAAACGGGCCTCTGTAAAACGTGGAGGCGGCTGCGTAAAATGCTGATTGGGCGTAACTTCAACCGCTTTCACGATGTCGCCTTCAGCCATTTCCGGCAAAATATTATCTTTTTCTTCTTTTTGATCGTCTGTACCTTCAATGTAAAGTTTCATGAAACCAGGAAATTTAACTTGTGAACCGTTTGCACGGAATACCGCTTCACCATTCTGCAGTTCCGCCATAACGGTATCCAAAACTGCTGGCGCCATTTGGCTGGCAACAAAACGATCCCAAATCAGTTTATACAAACGGTGGAGATCCCGGGACAGGATGCTTTTCATCGATTCCGGAGTCCGCATTACACTCGTCGGACGCACCGCTTCGTGGGCATCCTGTGATTTTGCTGACTGCTTGGCAGCCGCTTTTTGCGTAACGTATTGCTCACCGTAGTTTTCAACGATAAAATCAATCGTATCTTTTTTCGCCGTATCCGAGATACGTGTAGAATCCGTTCGCATGTAAGTAATCAAACCGGTAATGCCTTCTTTTCCGACTGCAATACCTTCATACAATTGCTGTGCAAGCATCATTGTTTTTTTGGCTCGGAAGTTTAATTTGCGGGCTGCTTCCTGCTGGAGTGAAGAGGTTGTAAAAGAAGGGGATGGATTTCTTTTTCTCTCTTTTTTCACCACGCGGTTTACTGTAAAGTCTTTGCCTTTCATGGAAGCCATGACAGCTTTGACATCTGCTTCGTTGTTCAGTTTCATTTTTTCTTTTGTATTGCCGTAGAATTGTGCTTCGAATTGCTTCTTGGCTTTTTCAAACTCTCCCGTAATGGACCAGTATTCTTCCGGTTCAAAGCTTTTAATTTCATTTTCCCGATCAATGACCAGCCGAAGAGCTACAGATTGTACGCGCCCAGCAGATAATCCTTTTTTAACCTTTTTCCAAAGCAGTGGGCTGATGCTGTAGCCAACAAGACGATCCAAAATTCGGCGTGCCTGTTGCGCATCGACCAGATCCATATCAATTTTGCGCGGGTGTTTGAACGATTCCTTAATGGCATCTTTAGTGATTTCATTAAAGACCACACGGCAATCCGAAGTTTGGTCAATTCCGAGTGCAGTGGCCAAATGCCATGCAATCGCTTCCCCTTCTCTGTCGGGGTCAGCTGCGAGAAAGACTTTCTTCGCTTTTTTCGCTTCTTTTTTAAGATCCTGTAATATCGGGCCTTTGCCTCTTATCGTAATATAACGAGGTTCATAATTGTTTTCCACGTCCACACCCATTTGACTCCGGGGCAAATCGCGTAAATGTCCAAGTGAAGCACGGACTTTATATTTCTTGCCCAAATACCGTTCGATTGTCTTAGCCTTTGCAGGCGACTCAACAATCACTAAAAAATCCGCCATAACTATTTCCTCCTCATAGAGGTTTCTCAAAACTGCTTAAAAGAATTACCTGTTGCAAAATGTATAACAGATTTTGGCTTAATGCAAGGCTTTTCATTTTTTTCATCTTTTTTCAGCTGTCATTTGCTGGTATTCTTCTAGCACTTGCCAGCCATTCCATACCGGTTTTGCCCCTTCTAAAATTAATTTATGGGGTCCTTCGGATAAGGGAGAACCGATATCGCCGGGAACCGCAAAAATATCCTTTCCATGGTCTAATGCATGCTCGATCGTACTTAAGGTTCCGCTTTTTACAAGAGCTTCTGTCACAATGATGCCTCTGGACAAACCACTGATAATGCGGTTTCTCATCGGAAAGTTCCATTTGCGCGGCTCCATATATGGCGGATATTCCGTCAAAACCAAATGTTTTTCTTCTATTATATGGTTTAAGGCTGCATTTTCTTTCGGGTATGGATGCAGAAAGCCGCTGCCGGTAACAGCGATTGTCCGGCCGCCCAAATCAATCGCTTTTTGATGAGCCATGGCATCCGCTCCTCTTGCCAACCCGCTGACAATGACAAACCCGTGTTCAACCAGCGGCGGAACAATCTTTTGCAAAGCTTTTTGGCTATAGGAAGAGGCTTTGCGCGAGCCGATAATGGCTACTTTTTTTGGTTCTTCAAGCAGAGCAGCTTCGCCTTTGGCGTAAAGAATTGCGGGTGGATCAAACAGTTCCAGCAGGCTTCCAGGATATAGAGGATGTTGATAAGATATGGGGAGTATCTTATGCTTTCTGTAGGTTTCACTTAAGGGGAACGTCAGGGATTGTTGATAAGAGGCTTTCAGTTTGGCTGCTTGATCCATTTGGATATTCAACAGCATCATTAATTCATAAGGGGTTTTCCGTTCAAGCTTTGACAGATCGGGATCCTCAGCTAGCAGAGGCAGCAATTTTTGCAAACTTTTTGGATAGACGTAATGCAGCGCCAACAAGCGCTCCGTAAATTCTTTGTTCATTTTGTTCCTCCTGTTCTATTTTAAAATACAAAAAGCTCCATCAGCTAAGACGCAGCTCTTCTTTATAGTAAGGGGTTTTGCTCTTGGCGTAAACCCGGAATAGTTTGACATGCTCCGTAATATTTTCTACACAAAAAAAATTACTTTCGCAATACTTTGCAATAACGGGCCAAACTTACTTTACGGTTTCAGTGTTGGAACTTATTTAAACCCTTACATTTCTCAGCATCAATTCACTTAGTACAATGCTAAACTAAATAGGAAGGTCCTCTACTAATGCTGGGCCAAATGACGATATCAAAATTATTTTCTATAGGCTCATCCAAACATTGTATTTAGCTGCCATTAACTCAGCTACTACCTTACATTTCTGACTCTCTCTGAAAGGTGACGTGAAAAATGAAAGCTCTACAGAAAATACGCCTTGTCGCAACCATACTTTGGTTCACTTCAGCCGCTTATTTTGTTTATAAATATTCTTTGCATGCCGGTTACTGGGAACACCCGCTATACATAACGCTATTTTTATACCTCGTAATTTTACTTAGCAAAAAGGGCTTTAACAAATTAAATGTTTTCATCTTCTTGTTCTATATAGCATTTGGCATGTGGTTTGCTATGGATCTGTTTTTAATCTTAACTGAAGGATTTTCTGTAGATTAATTCGCTAATACTTATAAAATTTCAAACAACCAATTTAAAACCAAATTTCAATCTTTGTACGAGTGAATTAATAATAATAAAAAGAAAAGGCTCAAAACGCTGTGTTACCAACGTTTTGAGCCTTTTAGTATTAATGGGTTTTACACTTGTCGTATAACCCTTTTTCTCTGATCACTTTGATCAAAGTTTCTCCGATAACTGATGGAGTGTCTGCAACTTCGATGCCCGCTTCGTTCATTGCTTTGATTTTATCAGCAGCTGTTCCTTTTCCTCCAGAAATGATCGCACCGGCATGGCCCATACGTTTTCCTTCAGGTGCAGTTTGTCCACCGATAAATCCTACTACAGGTTTAGTCATGTTGGCTTTAACCCACTCAGCAGCTTCTTCTTCAGCTGTTCCGCCGATTTCACCGATCATAACGACTGCGTAAGTATCTTCATCTTCGTTGAATTCCTTCAATACGTCGATAAAGTTCGTGCCGTTTACTGGGTCTCCGCCGATGCCGACAGCTGTCGACTGGCCAATTCCCTCTTCAGACAACTGGTGAGTTGCTTCATACGTCAATGTACCAGAACGTGAAACAACGCCTACGTGTCCTTTTTTATGAATGTATCCAGGCATGATGCCGATTTTACATTCATCCGGAGTGATTACGCCCGGGCAGTTTGGTCCAACAAGACGTGTTTTCTTGCCTTCCATGTAACGCTTCACTTTGACCATATCCAATACAGGAATGTGCTCAGTGATGCAGATTGCCATGTCAAGCTCAGCTTCAACAGCTTCAAGAATTGCGTCAGCTGCGAAAGGTGCCGGTACGTAAATTACAGATACGTTTGCTCCTGTAGCTTTTACTGCATCTTCCACAGTATTGAAGACAGGTACGCCTTCAGCTTCAGTTCCGCCTTTACCTGGTGTTACACCCGCAACGATTTTCGTTCCGTATTCAAGCATTTGCTTTGTATGGAAAAGGGCAGTTGACCCTGTAATTCCCTGTACAAGCACTTTTGTGTCTTTGTTAATGTATACACTCATTTTTGTCCCTGCCCTTCTTTAGCCTACAAGTTCTACGATCTGTTTAGCGCCGTCTGCCATTGTACCGGCAGCCACAATATTAAGACCTGATTCATTAAGCAGTTTTTTACCGATTTCTACATTGGTTCCTTCAAGACGGACTACAAGAGGTACATCGAGGCTTACTTCTTTTGCTGCCTGGATTACGCCTTCCGCAATGATGTCACACTTCATGATACCGCCGAAAATGTTAACGAAGATTCCTTTTACATTCTTATCAGAAAGAATGATCTTGAAAGCTTCCGTTACTTTCTCAGCGGTAGCACCGCCCCCAACGTCAAGGAAGTTAGCGGGTGTTCCGCCGTAGTAGTTGATCGTATCCATCGTTGCCATAGCAAGTCCGGCGCCGTTAACCATACAGCCGATGTTCCCATCCAAAGAAATATAGCTCAAGTCATACTTGGAAGCTTCAATTTCTTTTGAATCCTCTTCGTCGAAATCACGAAGTTCCACAATGTCTTTGTGGCGGTAAAGAGCGTTTTCATCGAAATCGAATTTTGCATCAAGCGCCAGAATATTGCCGTCGCCAGTTTCTACCAACGGATTGATTTCGACGATTGAAGCGTCTTTTTCGATAAATACAGTGTAAAGGCCAAGCATGAATTTCGCTGCTTTGTTTACAAGCTTAGGCGGAATGTTCATGTTGAAAGCCATGCGGCGTGCCTGGAAACCAGTCAAACCGATCACTGGGTCGATAACTTCTTTGAAGATTTTTTCAGGAGTGTTCTCAGAAACTTCCTCGATATCAACTCCGCCTTCTTCAGAACCCATAAGAGTGACGCGTGAAGTTTGGCGGTCAAGCACCAATCCGACATAATATTCCTTCTTGATGTCAGATCCTTCTTCGATCAACAGGCGTTTGATTTCTTTGCCTTCTGGACCTGTCTGGTGAGTCACAAGAACTTTACCTAAAAGTTCCTTCGCGTATGTACGGACTTCATCCAGGTTTTTAGCGATTTTAACACCGCCGGCTTTGCCTCGTCCACCTGCGTGGATTTGTGCTTTTACCACGACAATATCCGTACTCAGTTCTTTAGCTGCCTTTACTGCTTCTTCCGGAGAAAAAGCAACAGTGCCGTAAGAAACTGCTACGCCGTATTGTCTGAGGAGTTCTTTTCCTTGATATTCATGGATATTCATCTGTCATCCTCCAATCAAACATCTCTATCGTAATTTTATTGCCTCTACCATTGTATTAAAGTTGTCATAAAATGTCCACCGTTGTTAGCTGTTCTGGCAAAACTTAACCTGCTTAAAACAGTGAATTTTGCGTCAAAAGAGATTTGACCGGTTCGAATGTTGTGCGGTGGATTTCGCAAGGGCCGTATTTTTCAAGCGCTGCGACATGCTCTTTTGTCCCGTAGCCGGCATGCTTGTCAAACCCGTATTGCGGATACTGGGCAGCATACTCCGTCATAAGGGCATCTCTTCCCGTCTTGGCCAATATCGAAGCTGCTGCAATGCTCAGGCTCTTGGCATCCCCCTTGATAATGGATTCACACGGCATCGGCACATCCAGCATCATGGCATCAGCCAGCACGATGGCAGGCTGTGGAGTTAGAGCTAGAGCCGCTTCTGTCATTGAGCTTTTTGTCGCCTGATAGATATTGATCCGGTCAATCTCTTTGGGCGGCTGAACATGGACTGCATAGCTAACGGCAATCCGCTTGATGATTTCGGCAAACCGATCGCGTTTGGCTTTGCTTAGCTGCTTTGAGTCGTCCAAACCAATCAAGCTCGAACAATCTTTCGGCAAGATCACAGCAGCGGTCACCACAGGGCCTGCTAGAGGGCCGCGTCCCGCTTCATCGATGCCTGCCACCAAATCACCTTCACTACTTCTGAATGCGGCATCAAACTGCAGCTTCAAGCCATGATTCAGCAATAGCTTGCCGCGCTGCTCCCGTTTGCGCTGCCAGGATGCCAATAAAGCCTGGACACTTTTCCGCGGATCGCTTTGAAGCTCCTCCATCCACGGCTGCCATTCCGCCTCCCTATTTAATTCTTCTTTTATTTCTGTTGTTTTTTTCATCTTTTCAACTTCTTTCTTTAAGCTGGATTGTCCATTAGCGTTGTTAGGTATCAGCAATAATTTTGGTTGATGCAGCCGCCTTTGCTCGAAAAAGAACTGCTATATATGTTGAACTAAAGAATCTAGCTTTTACCCAACGCTTCGGACGCTTTGGGCATAGCTCCTGGGCGCGCCGGCGCTAAGAGAGAGAGTGAAATTGAAGTGAGCCTCTGTTTTCTCCCTGTAATCATAAAGGATATGGAGCAAATCAGCGGAGACTCCCAAGGGAACAGCGCAGCGATGCAACGACATGCAAGAAATCCACTCGGGCCAAAAGCCCGAGTTAGTTCGGTGCCAGCTGCATGACCCGCTTCCTGCGGGCCCGAAAGAGCGGAGCTGATTGGTGGAATATCAACAGGCGAAGATCATTAGTTCAACTTATATAGTAACCGGTAAATTCTCTTTCCATCATATCAAAAAAGCTGTTTCCCGGAATCGAGAAACAGCTTTTTATCAGATAAGGCAACCTTCACGCCTCTTCTTTTTCGATCATTTCATCTCTGTAATCGAACGTTACTTTGCCAAGATATTGGTTCCGGATATCCCGAACTACTATTTCAGCGGTTGTTTCATAGTCGATATCGCCATGCTGGTCGAAACAGCCGCGCTTTTTGCCGATATGGTCGAAGGTGTTAACGATTTCTTCGTCAACATGATCAATGCCGTAGCGCTCCATCATACGCTCCGGATAACGTTCTTCCAGGAATCTCAAGGAATAGATAGCCAGCTCCTGCATTTGGATGACCGAATCTTTGATCGCTCCTGTAACCGCTAGTTTCAAGCCGGTTTCGGGATCTTCAAACTTCGGCCACAAAATACCTGGCGTATCCAATAATTCAATTTCCTTGCCGACTTTGATCCATTGCTGAGCTTTTGTTACACCCGGCATATTACCGGTCTTGGCCAGGCTTTTTTTCGACAAGCGGTTGATGAGGGTCGACTTTCCGACGTTCGGGATGCCGACAATCATGGCTCGGATGGCGCGGGGTTTGATGCCTTTGGCAATCATCCGGTTCCATTTGTCTTCCAGTATTTCTTTTGATGCTTTCGTCACAAGCTGCAGCCCTCTGCCTTCAAGTGAATTGATGGCTACTGCACGGGTACCTTGATCCTCAAAATAACGAATCCATTTTTTCGTTTCAACTTCATCTGCCATGTCCATTTTGTTTAAAATAATGAGACGCGGTTTTTGCTGAATCACTTGATCGATCATCGGATTTCGTGAAGATAAAGGCAACCTGGCATCAACAAGTTCAAAAATAATATCCACCAATTTCAGTTTTTCAGTAACTTGTCTTCGTGCTTTTGCCATGTGTCCAGGAAACCATTGTATCGTCATAAAACCACTCCTTATTTTACAATCCCCGCTTCAGGCAACGGCCAGAAAACGAGACTTGTGTCCCCGATCACTTCGTCGGTCGGGACCAATCCGATATGGCGGCTGTCTTTGCTTGCACGGCGATTATCGCCCATGACAAATACAGAGCCTTCGGGTATGATGCTTTCGCCGGTGACATCCTCCAGAACAAAATCCTCTGTCAGCGTACCGGTGATTCCCTGCTTATAAATATCCAGATAAGGCTCTTCCACTGCTTCTCCATTTATATATAACTGATCGTCTTCATAGGCTATGTGATCACCCGGCAAACCAATTATGCGCTTAATATAATCTTTTTCTTCCGGCGCATGGAAAACGATGATGTCAAAACGGTCAGGTTCTCCGACTGAATAACCGATCTTGTTAACGATCATGCGGTCCCCGTGTTCCAAAGTCGGCATCATCGACTCTCCATCAACGACAATCGGCGTGAATAAAAAGAAACGGATAATTGCTGCCAAACCGAAGGCGATCAATAGAGCTTTAGACCATTCCCACATTTCATTCTTCTTCTTCACTTCAGTCTCCATGCGTGTTCCTCCCCATGCTTACTGGCTTAATTGTACAAGGAATCAAACTTTTTAGCAAAAAGAAAGAGGGCGCAAGCGCCCTCTTTCATCCATGCGATCTTATCGAATTTCTTTGATACGAGCTGCTTTACCGCGTAGGTCACGCAAGTAGTACAATTTCGCACGACGTACTTTACCGCGACGGGTAATTTCAAGCTGTGCAATTTTTGGCGTGTGTACAGGGAATGTACGCTCAACACCAACACCGTAAGAGATTTTGCGAACAGTGAATGATTCACTGATTCCGCCTCCGCGACGGCTGATTACGACTCCTTCGTATACCTGAATACGTTCGCGTGTACCCTCGACAACTTTAACGTGGACGCGGACAGTATCTCCAGGACGGAACGTTGGAAGATCCGTACGAAGTTGTTCTTTAGTGATTTCTGTAATAATGTTTTGCATTATTTTTCTCTCCTTCTACAGACGCTCTTGCACACAAATAGACTGTTGCAGCGGAACATCGTGATCCTGTACTTCACATAAAAGTACAGTGTCCATAATACCATTGATCCGTTGTGTGCGCAAGAGCAACTTGCATTCTATTTTTGTTCTTTCAATTTATCAATCGTTTTTTTCTGTTTAGCGCTCAATTCTATTTTATCAAGCAGGTCCGGCCGCCGCTCCAGCGTCCGTTTCAACGTTTGTTCCTCGCGCCATTCGTCGACTTTCCCGTGATTGCCGGAAGTCAGGACATCCGGCACTTTCCATCCTCTAAAATCAGCTGGACGCGTGTATTGGGGATGTTCCAGGAACCCTGTAGAGAAAGAGTCGCGAACAGGGGAATCGGCGTTGCCAAGCACCCCTGGAAGCAGTCTGACGATACTGTCAATAACGGTCATGGCTGCCAACTCTCCACCGGTCAGCACAAAATCGCCAATAGAGATCTCATCTGTCACCAAATGTTCCCGGATCCGTTCATCGTAGCCTTCGTAATGGCCACAGATAAACACCAGTTCCTGCTCGCCAGCCAGCTCTTCGGCTTTTTCCTGCGTAAAACGCTCGCCTTGGGGACACATTAAAATGACGCGCCGCTTGCTGTTTGGGGTCAGGCTTTCTACGGCATTGAAGATTGGTTCCGGTTTTAGCACCATGCCGGCGCCTCCACCAAATGGATAATCATCTACTTGCCGTTTGTTGTCGGCAAATTCCCGGATGTCTACAACGTTCAAACTGACTGCACCTTTTTCCTGTGCTTTTTTCATGATCGAATGTTGGAAGACACCTTCAAACATAGGCGGAAACAGCGATAAGACATTTATGTTCATCAGGACAACAAGCCTTCCATCACTTCGATGACCACTTTCTTTTCATCAATGTCGATTTCTTTGACGATGTCTTCAATATACGGGATGTAATGCTTCTTCCCTGTTTTCGGTGTCACTTCCCAAACATCGTTGGCGCCCGTCTCCAAAATTTCACTGATGGTTCCGAGTTCCTGCCCTTCGGTTGAAAAAACTGTGCATCCAAGAATCTCGTGATGGTAGAATGCATTGTCCTCCAGTTCAGTCAAATCATGTTCAGCAATTTTCAAATAAGACTCTTTGAACGCTTCCACGTCATTGATGTTCGGGTAGCCTTCAAAAGTAAGCAACTCGAAATTCTTATGCTGGCGGTGGCTGGCAATTTTCACCATGATCGGCTTTTTGGCGTCCGGGGTAAAAAGGCCGAGCTTTGCACCTACCGCAAAACGCTCTTCCGGAAAGTCGGTACGCGACAAAACACGTACTTCCCCGCGAATTCCATGGGTATTTACAATTTTTCCTACATTAAACCATTGCACGAAAAAACATCCTTCCATTGCTATTTTTCTGAAAAAAAAAGAAGGAACCTAGGCTCCTCCTTCTTTCTTAATCGACAATATCAAGGTAAGTTTTTTTCTTATGATAACCGCCTGCTGCTGAGTACACAATTGAACGGACAGCTTTCGCTACACGTCCCTGTTTTCCGATCACTTTCCCTGTATCCTCAGGATGCACAGAAAGCTTGTAGACAATTCGGCTTGCGTTTTCGTCAGTTTCGACACGAACTTCTTCCGGATAATCAACTAACGGTTTGACAATGGTCTCAATCAGCTGCTTCATAAGAAAATCTCCCTTACTTGTTTAGTTTTTCGTTATGGAATTTCTCCATAATGCCTTTTTGAGAAAACAAGTTGCGGACAGTGTCAGATGGTTTTGCACCATCATGAAGCCATTTCAACACTAGTTCTTCGTCGATTTTAACTTCAGCTGGAACTGTCAGCGGGTTGTAAGTACCTACTGTCTGGATTTGACGGCCGTCACGTGGAGCACGTGAGTCAGCTACTACAATACGGTAAAAAGGAGATTTTTTAGCTCCCATACGTTTCAAGCGAATTTTTACTGCCATTTCTTAAAGCACCTCCGAATAGTTTCACACAAGATATTATATTAGCAAGCTTTAAATAGTTTGTAAAGTATTTTTTCTTAACACCTTAAAATTTTACTTGAAAAGTGAGTCCAGGCCTGGCATTCCCATTTTCTTTTTGCCTTTTTTTGTGTTCATGCCAGACATTTGCTTCATCATTTTCTTCATGTCTTCAAACTGTTTCAAGAGCCGGTTGACATCCTGAATCGTCGTTCCTGAACCTTTTGCAATCCGTTTTTTGCGGTTTGCATTGATGATTTCAGGAGTGGTTTTCTCTTTTTTCGTCATGGAATAAATAATGGCTTCTACACGATCCATTTGGCCTTCATCCACTTTTGCGTTTTCGAGCCCTTTGATCTTATTGGCGCCTGGGAGCATTTTTAGAATTTCATCCAATGGCCCCATTTGTTTGACCTGTGACATTTGTTCAAGAAAATCGTCAAACGTAAAGGTCGAAGTTCTGAATTTTTCTTCCAGTTCCTTCGCTTTTTCTTCATCGACGCTTGACTGCGCTTTTTCAATCAGCGACAGCATATCGCCCATGCCAAGAATCCGTGATGCCATGCGTTCCGGGTGGAAAGCTTCAAGTGCGTCCATTTTTTCGCCCATCCCGACAAATTTAATCGGTTTTTGGGTAACGGTACGGATCGACAACGCTGCACCGCCTCGTGTATCGCCATCAAGCTTTGTCAGAACGACGCCGGTGATGCCGATTGCTGCATCGAAGTTTTGAGCAACGTTTACCGCGTCCTGACCGGTCATGGAATCGACCACCAGGAAGATCTCATCCGGCTCTTTAAGGGCACGGATGTCCTTCAATTCCTGCATCAATGCCTCATCAACATGCAGACGGCCTGCCGTATCGATGATGACGGTATCCAAATGTTCGGTTTTTGCGTGTTCAATCGCTTGCCGTGCAATTTCCACTGGAGACATATCCGTCCCTTTGGAGAAAACTGGCAGCGACAATTGCTTGCCGATTGTTTCAAGCTGCTGGATCGCTGCCGGACGGTAAACGTCGGCCGCTACCAATAACGGCTTGCGGTTGTGTTTTCTGCGCAGCAGGTTGGCGAGTTTTCCGGAAGTGGTCGTTTTACCAGCCCCTTGCAGACCAACCATCATAATGACAGTCGGCTGTTTTGATGAAAACTCGATTTTCCGCTCTTCGCCGCCCATCAATTCGGTCAGCTCATCTTTTACAATTTTGACGACCTGCTGGCCCGGTGTCAGACTGTCCATGACATCCTGGCCGATTGCCCGTTCGCTGACTTTCTTGACGAATTCCTTGACGACTTTTAAGTTGACATCCGCTTCGATTAAGGCAAAGCGTACTTCACGCATCATTTCCTTAACATCTGCTTCGTTGACTTTTCCTTTGCCCTTGATCTTTGTCATGGTGCCTTGCAGGCGTTCGGATAATCCTTCAAATGCCATTCTTTCCGCCTCCTAGTCCCATTCCTTCAGTTCGCCCAAAAATTGCTGGATGCGCTCTTCGGTAAATGGCTGTTTTTCAAATGACGAAACCAATTGCTGCCGTTTCTGGAACTTCTCGAACAGCTGCAATTTGCGTTCATATTCTTCCAGCATCGCTTCCGTCCGGCGGATATTGTCATAGACCGCCTGGCGGGTGATGTCGTATTCTTCCGCAATTTCGCCCAGTGAATGGTCATCTAAATAATACAGCATCATGTAGCTCCGCTGTTTAGGTGTCAGTAGCTCCTGATAGAAATCAAACAAATAATTCATGCGTGTTGTTTTTTCCAATCCCATCATTGACGCTCACCCCACTCATTCTACTGCTTAGAATACTGAAAATTGTTAAAGCTGTCAAGTAGTTTTACTTGTCTGCATCTTCCAATTGCTGTTCTTTGTCCAATCCTTCAGCAAACAGGCCATAGACGTATTTTTGAGCATCGAACGGCTGCAGGTCATCCAGTTTTTCACCGAGTCCCACGTATTTCACTGGAATCTTAAGCTTATTGCGGATGGCCAAAACAATTCCGCCTTTTGCCGTTCCATCAAGTTTTGTCAGGACGATGCCTGTGACATCCGTAACTTCTTTAAACGTCTGGGCTTGAATCATGGCATTTTGCCCAGTCGTCGCATCAAGAGTCAGCAGCACTTCGTGGGGCGCCCCCGGAATTTCACGGGAAATGACGCGGTGCACTTTCTGCAGTTCATTCATTAAATTGACTTTGTTCTGCAAGCGCCCTGCCGTATCGCAGATCAATACATCCACCCCGCGGGATTTAGCTGAACGGACAGCGTCATACATGACCGCAGCCGGATCCGAGCCTTCGCTTTGCTTGATCACATCGACGCCTACGCGCTGTCCCCATACATCCAGCTGTTCGATTGCACCGGCACGGAACGTATCCCCGGCAGCCAGCATAACGGTTTTGCCTTCATTTTTGAAGCGGTGAGCCAATTTGCCGATGGTCGTAGTTTTGCCGACACCATTGACGCCAACCACTAAAATAACCGTTAATCCATCAACGAAATTGATTTCATTCGTTTCTGCTTCACCAGCCTGGTAGATATCCACCAGTTTTTCTGAAATGACAGACTGGACGTTGGATGTGTCTCTGACATTTTTGCGCTGTACTTCATAGCGCAATTCATCCATCAGTTCTATGACCGTTTCAAAGCCCACATCTGCCTGCAGCAGGATTTCTTCCAATTCCTCGAAAAAGTCTTCGTCGACTTTGCGGTATTTTGCTACCAGATCATTGATCTTTGACGTAAAGCCAGTGCGGGTTTTGGTTAATCCCTCTTTGTATTTTTCTGTTGACTCTTCAGCCTCGGTGTTTCCGGCAAATTTATCTTTTAATTTTTTAAAGAAACTCACGTGACCACTCCTCTGTTAAATTTTTTCTTCCAGCTTAACTGAAACCAATTTTGAAATCCCTGATTCCTGCATCGTAATGCCATATAGAACATCCGCACCTTCCATCGTTCCTTTGCGGTGGGTGATTACGATAAATTGGGTATCTTCACTGAACTTCTTCAGGTATTGACTGTAACGCACGACATTCGATTCATCAAGCGCCGCCTCGACTTCGTCCAGTACACAAAATGGCACAGGGCGCACATTCAAAATCGCAAACAATAGCGCGATGGCGGTCAGTGCACGTTCTCCGCCTGACAGCAGGCTCAGGTTCTGCAGCTTTTTGCCGGGCGGCTGGGCGATAATTTCCACACCAGTCCGCAGCATGTCCTGCGGATCGGTCAGCACCAGGTCAGCCGAACCTCCACCAAACAACTCTTTAAATGCTAGCTGGAATTGCTTCCGGATCGAATGGAAAGTATCGTCGAAACGGCTGGTCATTTCCCCGTCCATTTCCCGAATTAAAGTACGCAAGGTTTCTTTTGCTTCATTCAAATCATTGCGCTGTTCGGTTAAAAAGGCGTGGCGATCCGAGACATGGTCAAACTCTTCGATAGCGCCAATATGGACCGGACCTAATTCTTCGATAGACTGCTTCAGCAACTTGACTTTTCTGCGGACAGCCGCTTCCTCGTCCACCATATCGAACTGTTTGGCTTGCTCGAGCGTCAACTGGTAGCTGGTTTCGAGTTGCGATACCAAGCTTTGGATTTGGACTTCCAGGCGTGTGGATTTGACTTCACATATCCGAACCGCTTCTACGTATCCTTTATAGATGCGCTGTTGCTCTTTCAGATCCTCTTCGAGGTCGTTCAATCCGCTTTGCTGCGCCGCACGCTGTTCTTTTGTCTGGTCGACGGTTTCCAGCATCTGCGATTTTTTCGTTGACCAAGACTGAATTTCCTGAAGAATTTCTTCATCGGAATAAACTTTCGCCGCTTCTTCTGACTGGATCCACTGCAATTCTTTTTGATGTTCCTGGAGCTTTCTGCTGCTTTTTTCCAAACGTTCAAAAAGTTCGGCTTCACTTGCTGTCAATTGGATGACGCGTTCTTTTGTCACAGCATGGAGCGACTTCTGGTCCGCCAATTTTTCCAGCACCTGATCTCTTGCCGATTCGTTTTGCTGCTTGAACAAAGTCAATTCATCGATTTTCACCGTAATGGCATCCAGTTCGCCAACGATGCTATCGAGTCGCGCAGAGGCTGTTTCTTTTCGCCCGGTGATGGCCGTTAAATCGTATGCTTTGTTGCGCTGTTCAGCTTCGAAAAGCTGGAAACGCTCTAAGGTTGTCTTTAGCACCGCTTCGATTTCACGCAGAATAATAGAGCTTTCCGCTTCCATATCCCGGTATTTTTCGCCCTCGGTCCGCAGGATCTGAATAGCTTCTTCAGCGGCTTTAACTTCGGCTTGTTCTTTCTGAACTGTTTTTTCAGCATTTAAAATCGTTTCTTTCAATTCTCCTGCTTGCACGAGCAATTGCTCAAGCTCAGCTTTCCGGGAAAAGAAAGAAGCTTGTGTTTTATTGGCGCCGCCGGTCATCGATCCTCCGGCATTGACGATATCGCCCTCGAGCGTTACGACACGGAACCGGTTGCCTGTTGCTTTTGCGATGGCCGTCGCGCCTTTTAGGTCTTCGGCAATAATGACATTGCCCAGAAGATTTTCTATGATCATGGCGTATTGCGGATCGTATTGGACCAATTCAAATGCCATATTAATATAAGAAGGATGCTCACTTACGGCAGCTAAGGTATGGTCCGGTATTTTTCGTGCCTTCATGACAGTCATTGGCAGGAATGTAGAGCGGCCCGCTCTTTTTTTGCGCAGGAAATCAATCGCTTCCCGGGCATGCTGTTCGTTTTCTGTAACGATGTGCTGGCTGGAAGCACCTAAAGCCGTTTCGATCGCTTTGGCGTAATTTTTCTCTACCTGGGCAATCTCAGCGACGGCTCCCCGGATTCCCGATAAGAGGCCTTTTTCACGTGCCACTAACACTTCACGGACGCCTTGGAAAAAGCCCGAAAAATCGGCTTCCAATTCCTGCAGCGTGTCAATCCTTGCACTTAACTGTTTTTGTGACTGATATGCCTGGAACAGCATGGATTGTTTCTGGTCGAACGCCTGCTTTTGGAGCTGGTAGGAAGTTTCACTGTCTTTGTATTGCTGACGCTTGTCTTCAAGGAGCGTACGGATTTCCTGAACGTTCCCAGACGCCTGCACTTTTTCCTTCTCCAACTTAGTCAGCTCGGCTGTAAAGTCTGTCCGCTGCGACACAATGCGTCCGGTAGACTCTGACAATTGCTGTGCCTGCAAGTCGATATTTTTCAGTTCATTTTTGACTGTTGCCTGTTCGTTCATTAAATCGATATAAACCGATTTGCCATTTTCAATTTCGTTGTCGATGTCAGCTGGCGTCCGGTTGAGCTGCTCTTCCAGACTTTTGATGGCTGTCCGGATCGCCCGCTGCTCCGCTTTGCGTTCTTCCAGCAAAGCCAGCTGTTCGCTGTGCTTTTGCATCAGAAAGTCGTTTTCCAGTTTTTCTGCATCAAGATTGTCCTGCAGCTGTTGTGCCTGTCGGTGTGCATTGCTTTTTTTCTCAGACATCAGCAGCTTGCGGCCCTGCCATTTTTCCGTCTCAGCGCTGGCTTCCACCAGGGCATTTTGCGCCTGGTCTATTTTATTATCCAAACCAGCAAGAGTGCGGCGAATGCTGCCTACCGCCTGTTCTTTCTTGTTGATGGTTGCTGACAGTTGCTGTTCTTTTTCTGAATGAGCGGCAGCGTCATGCGTCAGCTGATCCAATTCCTGCTGCAGGTTACCCGCATCATAGGCCAGTAAAGCGATGTCGGCATCCTTCAACTGTTCGTTCATATCCAAATAATCACGGGCTGTAGAAGCCTGAATTTGAAGCGGCTCCATCCGGCCGTCCAATTCGTGGAGGATATCAAGCACACGGCTTAAGTTTTCATCGGTTTCATTTAATTTTACTTCAGCTTTTTTCTTGCGCTGCTTGTATTTTAGAACGCCGGCAGCTTCTTCGAAAATCGATCGGCGCTCTTCTGCCTTCGAATTCAGTATCTCGTCCACACGCCCCTGCGAAATGATCGAGAACGCTTCTTTGCCAAGCCCCGAATCCATAAACAGATCCGTGATGTCTTTCAGCCGGCAATTTTGCTTGTTCAATAGATAAGCACTTTCGCCACTGCGAAAAACCCTTCTTGTTACGCTGACCTCGCTGTAATCAAGAGGGACACGCCCATCCGTATTGTCTAAAACTAATGTGACTTCCGCAAAATTCAGCGGCTTTCTCGAATCGCTGCCGGCAAAAATGACATCTTCCATTTTAGCGCCGCGCAGCGATTTGGCAGATTGTTCTCCGAGCACCCAACGGATAGCATCGGTGACGTTGCTTTTGCCGCTGCCATTCGGACCAACAACAGCTGTTACTCCAGGCACAAAGTCGATGCCGATGCGATCGGCAAAAGATTTGAACCCCATGACTTCCAATCTTTTCAAAAACATTGTTACTCCTCCGCTGCTTCCTGCAATTTACGGATTGCCAGCTGGGCTGCCTGCTGTTCCGCTTCTTTTTTCGATCGGCCATTGCCTACACCCAGTTCCTGCTCCGCCAGAGAGACGCGGGTCACAAATACACGGCTATGGGCCGGGCCGATTTCATCAATAATTTCATAAGTCAATGCTCCAGTGTTTTTCTGCTGGACCAATTCCTGCAATTGGCTCTTATAATCCATCACATGCGAAAAAGCACCGATTTCCACTTTTGGAAACAACACCATCTCCAAAAATGCGACAACAGGTTCCAACCCCTGGTCAAGGTAAAGGGCACCGATGTACGATTCGAAAACATCTGCTAAAAGTGCTGGACGTGTTCTTCCGCCAGTCAGCTCTTCCCCTTTGCCCAACAGGATGTATTTGCCAAAACCAAGTTCGTTGGCAAATAAAACAAGTGAAGGTTCACAAACGATCGCTGCACGCAGCTTCGTCAATTCACCTTCGCTCATTTCAGGATATTTCGCGTACAGGTAATGCGAAACGGATAATTCCAATACCGCATCTCCCAGAAATTCCAAACGTTCGTTGTCGGTAAATTGTTTTCTTCGATGCTCATTCACATAGGATGAATGCGTGAAAGCTTGATACAGCAATGCAGGCTTGTTAAATGAAACATTCAGTTCTTTTTGCAGTTGTTCAAATGCCGCTTTTGCGTTTTCTTTTATGACGCCCGGCTTTTGGTGATTTGTTTTTCTATTCATTGCCATTTTTATCTGCCTTCCTTTGTGTACTTCCATCAATTTTACCTTTTTTTCAGCTTTTGTGCAAAAAGAGAATTGACGCACAACTGCTTAGTATAACAGCAATTGTGCGTCAATGGGTGTTTAAGTATGGGTGTTGAGCAGAAGGGCTGGACGGCCGCTTTCGCTTTTCATGGTGTCCAGCCCCAGCGGCCAGATTCTAGGGTCATAAGCCAACCCGGCTATGCGGCAAAGTACGCCGCTTCGCCGGAGTGTCTTATGCCTGTCGAATCTAGACGATCGCTTCAGCATTTCTTGCTTAAGCTTGTTTCTTTTCGATATATGTTACTGCGTCGCCTACTGTAGCCATGTTCTCAGCGTCTTCGTCAGAAATTTCCATATCGAACTCATCTTCAAGTTCCATAACCAATTCCACTACGTCCAATGAATCTGCACCTAGGTCACCGGTAAATGAAGCTTCAAGTTTCACATCGCTTTCTTCTACACCTAGACGATCCACGATTACTTTAGTTACTCTATCTAATACTGTTGACAATGTCGTCACCTCCCCTCAAATCAGTATACAAAACTCTTACTTACATGACCATACCGCCATCAAGGTGAAGCGTTTGGCCTGTCATGTAGGAGGCATCATCAGAAGCCAGGAACAGCGCCGCTTTTGCGACATCTTCCGGAGCGCCAAAGCGGTTCAACGGAATTTGTTCCAGCATGGCTTTTTGGACTTCATCGGTCAATTGGTCTGTCATGTCCGTTGTGATAAATCCGGGTGCTACGGCGTTTGCCGTAATGCCGCGGCTTGCCAATTCACGAGCGGTTGTTTTGGTCAAGCCGATGACGCCTGCTTTTGAGGCAACATAATTCGCTTGCCCGGCATTGCCCATGACTCCGACGATGGACGCAATGTTAACAATGCGGCCTGCGCGCTGCTTCATCATTTGGCGTGTCACTGCTTTCGTGCAGATAAAGACGCCTTTTAAGTTGATGTTGATCACATCATCCCATTCATCATCTTTCATGCGCATCATCAAATTGTCACGGGTAATGCCGGCGTTGTTCACTAAAATATCAACCGACCCGAAAGTTTTCATCGTTTCATCAACCATAGCTTTGACCGATTCTGCATCCGATACATTGGCTTTGACTGCAATTGCCTCTCCGCCATTAGCCTGAATGTCTGCTACAACGGCTTCCGCTTTTTCCTGGCTGCCGCTGTAATTGACAACCACTTTGGCGCCGTCTGCTGCAAATTTCCGAGCGATTTCCGCACCGATTCCGCGCGATGCCCCTGTAATGATGGCTGTTTTCCCTGCAAGTTTACTCATTTCGCCAACTCCTCTACCGCTTTTTCAAATGACTCCACGTCATAGACCGGCAAAGTTTTAACTGAGCGGTCAATCTTTTTCACCAGGCCGCTTAACACTTTTCCTGGTCCGATTTCGATAAATACCGTAACACCAAGATCGATCATTTCGCGCACCGACTGCTCCCATAAAACTGGTGAATACAATTGGCGTACCAGAAGGTCCTGTATTTGTGTCGCATTGGTTTCAGCTTTCGCCGTCACATTTGAAACCACTGGCACTTTGGCATCAAGCAGGAAAGACGTGCTCAATTCTTTCGCTAAATCCTGTGACGCCGAACGCATCAATTCCGAATGGAAAGGACCGCTGACGTCCAGCGGAATTGCCCGTTTCGCGCCGCGCTCTTTGGCGACAACACAAGCTTGCTCTACTCCTGCTTTTGTGCCGGAAATGACAATTTGTCCGGGACAGTTTAAGTTGGCGAGCTGAACGACGCCTGTTGTATCTGTCACTTCATTCGTCACTTTTTCCAGTTCTTCACTTTCCAGTCCCAGAATCGCCGCCATGGTGCCTTCTCCTGCTGGAAAAGCAGTGTTCATAAACAATCCGCGTTTATGTACAATATTGACCGCTGTTGGAAAATCCAACACATTGGAAGTCACCAATGCGCTGTATTCGCCTAAGCTATGGCCGGCTGTATAGTCTGGCCGGATGCCTGCACGAATCAATCGTTCTGTAATCATTGAACTCACTGTCAACAAAGCCGGTTGGGCGTGATAAGTCAGCGTCAACTCTTCCTGAGGGCCTTCAAGCATCAGCTTGGACAATTCGATGCCGAGTGACTGATCCGCGCTTTCAAAGAATTTGCGGCTCGTGTCATCCGCTAAAAAGCTTTCGCCCATTCCGACTGTCTGCGAACCTTGGCCGGGATATATAAATGCAATCTTAGTCTTCATGTTAGGTCTCCTTTTTCAGCGTACTGTAAATTGTTCCGGTTACATCATATTCAACCATTGTCCGCGTCTGGCGTATGGCATTGAAAAGAGCTGTCGCATTTGAAGAACCATGTGCTTTAATGACCGGCGCTTTCAAGCCGAACAGTCCCGCACCGCCATACTCGCTGTAATCCAGCATGCCCTTTAGGCCTTTGATATTGTCCTTGACCAGAAAAGCCGCAACTTTTGTTTTGGCGTTAGTCATGAAGACGTCTTTGATCATCGAAAATACATTCATGGCTGTTCCTTCGATTGTCTTTAATACCATATTCCCGGTAAATCCGTCGGTTACGACCACATCAGCCACACCGTTCAGCAAATCACGTGATTCCACGTTGCCAATAAAATTGACAGGCGCTTCTTTTAGTAACGGGAAGGCAGCTTTCGTCAAGTCGTTGCCTTTTTTCTCTTCGGTTCCAATGTTCAGCAATCCGACTGTCGGATTTTGAATGCCGCGCACCTTTTCAGCATAAATGCTTCCCATGATGGCGTATTGAACCAGGTGTTCCGGACGGGCTTCCGCGTTGGCGCCCATATCCAGCATAACGAATCCTTTGCCGTCAATGGTTGGCAAAGTCGGAGCCAGTGCTGGACGGTCAACGCCGTCGATACGGCCCACTATGAACAAACCGGCTGACATAAGCGCTCCTGTGTTGCCTGCAGATACACAAGCATCAGCGGCTCCGTCTTTCACAGCTTGCGCCATTCGGACCATTGATGCGTCTTTTTTTCGTTTGACTGACCGCACAGGATCGTCTTCTGACTCAATGACTTCTTCACAATGGACGATTGTCAGGCGTTCATGTTCCTTCAGAAATTCCTGCATCTTGTCCTGATGGCCAAAAAGCTGAATTTTAATATCCTTAAATTCATCCAGAGCTTTAAAGACACCTGCAATGATTTCTTTCGGGGCATTGTCTCCGCCCATTGCATCTACTGCTATTTTCATTTTGCTTCACCTTCGCTTTGCTCTGTCATACGGTACATTTCAAATGTGCCGATAAAAACCGTTTGTTGATCGACAGAAGAAACCACTTTAACAAATGCCCTGTTTTTTTCAGGATGGCTTTCGATCACTTCCGCCTTTGCAACTACGCGCTGGCCCGCTGTGACCGGCCGCAAAAATTGCAGCTCCGATTTCACAGTCAAAGCCAATTCTTCATTCATTACCGCAACCGCCAAGGAGTTGGCCTGCGCAAATAAATGATGGCCTCTGGCAATCTTGTTGCGCTGGAAAACATGTTCCGGTTTGACATCGAAAATCGAAATTGCTTTGTTGTCCAGTTCAATATCGATAATCTCTCCGATCACTTCGTCGATCGGCAAAGATTTCACTTCATCTTCAAATGTTTTCACGGCTACGTGTTTAATGCGTTCCCTCAGTTCGGGAATGGCAAGTTCCATCCGATCTAGCCGGATTGTCTGCACACTGACATCAAATTCGACTGACAGTTCTTCATCCGTCACAAACGGGTTGTCTTTTATAGAATCTTTTAACGCCTGTTGCCGCTGTTTTTTTGGTCTTTTCACTGTGTCACCGCCCGCTATTAGCACTTGGTACTAATATGAGTATATAAATAACAAAAAAAGAATGCAAGGAAAATCACGATCCCTGCATTCTTAATCCAGTCTGCCGCCTGATAATATACCCGAATGTTCGATTTGCTGACGCAGGCAGCGCATTTCTTCCGCCTGCCAAAATTCTGCGCCGCTGATCAATTTCTCTGCATCTTTTCTGGCCGTCTCAAGCGCCCGGTAATCATGGACCAGGTCAGCCATTTTAAATTCCGGGATGCCGCTTTGTTTGCGGCCAAAAAAGTCCCCGGGTCCTCTCAGCTGCAAATCCTTTTCCGCCAGCACAAAGCCGTCGTTGGTTTCAGTCATCGTCGCCATGCGCTCTTTGCCAATCTCCGTTTTTGGGTCTGCCAACAGCACACAATAAGACTGTTCACTGCCGCGTCCGACGCGCCCTCGCAATTGGTGCAGCTGGGACAAACCGAAACGCTCGGCATCATAGATGAGCATAAACGAGGCATTCGGTACATTGACTCCAACCTCTACGACAGTCGTCGATACCAATACATCCACTTTGCCCTCTGTAAATTCGCGCATCGTCTGTTCTTTTTCTTCTGAATGCAGACGGCCATGCATTAAGCCGACCGTAAACCGGTCCTTGAAATACATTGACAACTGCTGGAACAGATCGACCGCATTTTGGTAATCAAGTTTATCCGACTCCTCAATCAGCGGACAAATAACATAGGCCTGTCTTCCTGCGGACAGTTCCTTTTCCATCCGGCCGACTATTTTGCCAAACATGTCTTTTTTCATCCAGTAGGTTTCAATTTCTTTGCGGCCCACGGGCATCTCATCAATGATCGATACGTCCATTTCCCCGAAAGCCGAAATCGCCAGCGTACGCGGAATCGGCGTAGCCGTCATAAACAGTACATCCGGATTATAGCCCTTGTCTTTCAGCACACGGCGCTGATCCACACCAAAACGGTGTTGCTCGTCTGTGATGACAAGCCCCAGCTTATGGAACTTGACCTCAGGCTGAATCAAAGCATGGGTGCCGATCAAAATATCAATTTCTCCAGCTGCCAGTTGCTCCAGGATCAATTGACGCTTTTTGCCTTTGACCGAACCCGTTAACAGCGCAATGTTCATTGAAAACGGACGGAACCATTGCTCAAGCGTATTGGCATGCTGCTCAGCCAAAATTTCAGTCGGTGCCATCAATGCGCCCTGCAGCCCCGCAGAATGGGCTGCATACAGTGCAATGGCAGCCACGACGGTTTTGCCGGAGCCTACATCCCCTTGCAGGAGACGGTTCATGCGGAACGGCTCTTTCATGTCCTTGCAAATTTCATTGACCACTCGCTTTTGTGCAGCGGTCAGATCAAAAGGCAGGCTATCAATAAATTTTTTTAAGCGTTCCAGGTCATAATCGATGAACGAGCCGCCCTCTTCTTCACGGTTTTTTTTGCGCAGCGCCTGCATCTTCAATTGGAACACCAACAGCTCTTCGTAGACAAAACGCCGGCGTGCCTGTTTGACCGCCTCGCCGTCCGGAGGGAAATGAACCCATTCCAAAGCATCTTGAATCGGCGCCAATTGATAAGTTTCAACCAAACTTTTTGGCAAGCAATCCTCCATGTCCCCTTTTGCCAAATCAAGTGCCTGCCTCATCAGCTTGCGGAAGGTTTTTTGGTGGATGCTGCCTTTTAGGCTATAGACAGGTTCAAAATCAGCTCCATCCGTACGCGGACCAATCGAATGGTTTGATACCGTGATGACTTGCCGCCCACGGTCCCATTTGCCGGTCAAGGTAATGATTTCTCCCAGATGCAATTTGGCCTTAACATAGGGCTGATTGAAGAAAATCGCTTTGACCAAATGGCGGCCAACTAAAACCCGTACTTGAGTACGCGATTTTTTCTTGCCTAAAAAAAGGACGGAAGGCTCGCTTTCAACCCTTCCCTCCACGGTAACGCGTTCATTATGAGGCGTATCCGCCAGATCCTTCAATTGAAAATCTTCATGGCGATACGGGAATGTCATGATCAGGTCATGTATAGTTTCGATTTTCATTTCCTGCAGGGTTTCTGCTGCTTGCTTGCCTACCCCTTTTAATGTGGCGACGGAATCTCTACTGCCCACTTCCAACAACTGCTCCCCCGAAAATTTTGGACTCGAGCCATTTTCCGGTAGGAGTTGCGGCAAGTCCGCCTTTTGCGGTTTCTCTCAGCGCACTCGGCATGGATTGGCCGATTTCAAACATCGCCCCGATGACTTCGTCGCACGGAATGCGGCTGGTGACACCGGCTAACGCCATATCTGCGGCCACTACTGCATTGGCTGCTCCCATCGCATTACGCTTTACGCAAGGCACTTCCACTAATCCCGCCACTGGATCGCAGACCAGACCAAGCATATTCTTCATCGTGATTGCGAATGCTTCCGAACTTTGCTGCGGGGTTCCGCCGGCCATTTCGATAATAGCGGCTGACGCCATTCCAGCTGCCGATCCGACTTCTGCCTGGCAACCGCCGGCCGCACCTGAAATCGATGCATTGTTCGCCACAACAAATCCGAAAGCTCCTGCCGTAAATAAATAACGGATCATTTGCTCCCGTGTCGGGTCTAATTTATTTTTGACTGCGAATAATGTACCCGGTACGACGCCTGCAGATCCTGCTGTCGGCGTTGCACAGATAGTACCCATTGCGGCATTGACTTCGTTGGTCGCTACCGCTTTGCTGACAGCGTCAAGCAACAAATCGCCTGACAGTGTATTGCCTTTTTCACGATAAGCCTGCAACAGAACAGCGTCACCGCCTGTTAAGCCTGAAGCGGAATGAACGCCTTTCAGCCCTTTTTCCACCGCTTCTTCCATAACAGTTAAATTGCGGTCCATCTGAATCATAATATCTTCACGTGAACGGTCAGTCAGAAGCATTTCCTGCTCAATCATAATTTCAGAAATCATTTTCTGCTCTTTCTCAGCCCGTTCAACCAATTCTCTTACATTACGGAATAAAGCTTCCATGTTCATACCCTCCAATTTAATCGGCGATTCTTGTCACCTGCGTGATATTCGGAAGTTTTTTCAATTCGTCCATCACTTCTTTGTCCACATTTTGATCTACTTCGATGACCATCAAGGCCATATGCCCGCGCTCTTTCCGCGATACTTCCATGTGGCCAATATTGATGTCGTATTTATACAGGCAGTTTGCAACATTCGCGATGCAGCCTGAACGGTCTTCGTGAACGACGAGAATGGCCGGGTGATTGCCCGACAAACGAAGCGGAAAGCCATTCAACTCTGTAATCTCGATTTTGCCGCCGCCAATTGAAATGCCCATCATCGACATTTCAGAATCTTGGTCTCCAATGACGATGCGTGCTGTATTCGGGTGATCCACATGGCCTGTCTCTGGAATAAATTCATAAGACATCCCGGCTTTGTCTGCCTCTTCGAACGAGGTTTTGATGCGTTCGTCAAAGGTATCGTAATCTAATAATCCACCGATGATTGCCACATCCGTGCTGTGGCCTTTATAAGTTTCTGCAAATGATCCGTATAGATGGACTTTTGCCCATTGCGGCTGCCTGCCAAATAAATCCCTCGCCACTCTTCCGATGCGGGCTGCTCCCGCAGTATGCGAAGAAGAAGGCCCGATCATGACCGGGCCGATTATATCAAAAACAGATTTGAACTTCATGGCTCAAACCCCTCACTTTCGGTTACGTATACCTTTAGTTTACATGATTTTGGCATATTAAACAAAAATAAAAAAGCGCATACATCCGTATGCGCTCCGCTTTGTTATCATATTGGCAAATGAACTGAAATACTATTCGACAGCAATTATAAATGGATACAAAGGCTGTTTGCCGTTATGGATTTCAACTTCGACTTCGCCGTTGAGCGATTCGATAAATTCACCCAGCTTTTCAGCATCTGCCGCTGCCACGTCTTCTCCATAAAGGATTGTGACGATTTCAGCATCGCTGTCCACCAGCTTTTTAGCCAGTTCTTCTGTGACGGCATCCAGGCTGCTGTCGGAAACAACAATCTTCCCTTCAGAAATGCCCATGAAATCATCTTTCTTGATAGAAATCCCATCAATCGATGTATCACGGACCGCAAATGTCACAGATCCTGATTTTACGTGTTTTGATGCACTTGCCATCGCCGCCTGGTTGTCTTTTACGGAAGCGCCTGGATTAAATGCCAGTAATGCTGACATGCCTTGAGGCACATCTTTCGTCGGGACAACAGCCGCTTCGATATCCAAAAGTTCAGCTGCCTGTTCGGCTGCCATGATGATGTTCTTGTTGTTCGGCAGAATCAGCACACGTTCTGCGCCAATTGATTTAACTGCATTGACGATGTCTTCTGTCGACGGGTTCATTGTCTGTCCGCCTTCAATGACGTACGAAGCACCGATGCTGCGCAGCAATTCAGCAATTCCTTCACCCATTGCAACCGTCACTACGGCATAAGGATGTACAGCTTCCTGTTTTGGCGCATTTTTCTGGAAGTCTTCGCCCACAATATCGATATGCTGCTGGCGCATATTTTCTATTTTCATGCTGATCAAACTTCCGTAATCCTGGCCATATGTAAGCACTTTTCCTGGCTCTTCCGAATGGATATGAATTTTCGCAATTTCATCATCAGAGATGACCAATAGCGAATCGCCATATTCGCTTAAATCAGAACGGAATAAAGCTTCGTTAAACTCTTTTTTGCCTTTTTCGAATTTCACCATGAATTCTGTACAATAGCCAAACTCAATATCTGCTGTATCCATAAAACTGGCAATATTTTTATGGTGTTCCGCACTGACAAGATCGGTCATCGTATTATGCGCATGTTTTGCCGGCAATTCTTCACCTTTCAGTGAAGCGAGGAATCCTTCGTAAATGTAAACGAGGCCCTGCCCGCCGCTGTCGACAACCCCTACTTCTTTCAAGACCGGCAACAGGTCCGGTGTCCGTTCCAAAGAAGCCTGAGCTTCTGCAACAACAGCCTCAAACCAAACGATAATGTCCTTTTCCGTTTTTGAAACTTCCATGCCTTTGGCAGCTGCATCTTTTGCGACGGTCAAAATTGTTCCTTCTACCGGTTTCATGACGGCCTTGTAGGCTGTTTCAACACCGTGCTGAAGAGCTTCCGCAAACTTAAGCGCTGTCAATTCTGATTCTGATGCAATGTATTTGCCAAATCCTCTGAAAAGCTGTGAAAGAATAACACCAGAGTTTCCGCGAGCGCCCATCAATAACCCTTTGGACAAAGCGCCTGCTGTTTTTCCGATATGGTCTTCTGCTTGAGCAGTTGTTTCTTTCGCTCCGGAAGTCATCGATAAATTCATATTTGTTCCCGTATCGCCATCAGGCACAGGGAAAACATTTAATGCATCAACATAATCCGCATTTTGAAAAAGATGATGAGATCCCATCTGTACCATTTCTGCGAACTTTACTCCATTTAATGACTTCATAACCGACTCTTCCTCCTCCTACGGGTTCGTTACACGAACGCCCTGGACAAAAATATTTACCGCTTTTACTGACATACCCAATGTTTTGTTGATCGTATATTTTACTTTGGACTGGACCTGATAAGCCACTTCGGAAATTTTAGTTCCATAGCTGATGATGACATACATATCCACTACCAAATCATCATCTTCCTGGCGTACCAGAACTCCTTTGGCAAAATTTTCTTTGCGGAGTATATCCGTTAAGCCATCACGTATTTGGTGCTTAGTTGCCATGCCTACAATGCCATAGCATTCAATTGCTGCACCGCCTGCTATTTGGGCAATTACATCATTGGAAATATCGATTTGACCATATTCGTTCTTCAATTCAATCGACATTGAAATTCCTCCTCAAGTCCTATTTCACTCTTATCATTCTACCTTAAAGCCTTATAGAAGAAAAGCAGCCGTTTTAGGGTGTAAAGGTTTTTTTCTTTAAAGACCTCTAAATTTAGTTGCAAACACGATATGTCTGTGGTAAATTATTAAAGTATGTGAAACGAAAAACGAACTGAAATTCTATAATAATTTTCAGCTTCACTTGTGAGGAGGGACTTACATGCCTAAAGTATGTGCAATTAGTGGACGTAAAGCTCGCGCCGGAAATGCCCGTTCGCACGCAATGAATTCGACAAAACGTACATGGGGAGCAAACCTTCAAAAAGTTCGCATCCTTGTAGACGGTAAACCGAAACGTGTATGGGTTTCTGCAAGAGCAATGAAATCAGGAAAAGTTGAGCGCGTATAATCGCTCATCGATAATGCCGGCGCTGATCTAATCAGCCCGGCATTTTTTCGTGGTCTAGAGCAACTATTCTTAGCGCGGTTGCCGACTATGGGCGAAGCTCGGCGATAAGCAATCGTCTTTATTTTGTCCAAAGCAGCACAAGCAATTTGTAAAATGATGATTTGCAAGTTCAGCATAAATAGAACAATTCAAAAACAGGCAACGAAAGGATCTCCCTTTTCGTTGCCTGTTTTTTGTTCAGCAATTGTTTCAAGTGTCCGAACTTTCCACCATCAGGCAGTGGCCGCTTTGGATAGTTACGCTTCCACGACCCAATAGTTCGTTGCTGATAAAGCGTGTCGTACCAAATGGAACGGCTTCGTCCGTTACGGGGTATTTAAACCCTGTCAGCGTCAAGCCGCCGACTTCTTCCGCAAACGGATAAAACGATACGTAGCGGTACTGTTCATCTTTAACCAGCAGATGCGTGCCGGGCTTTAGAAAACGGATGCGATTTTGGTTGTTCAGCAGCAGAAAGCGTGTTGCAGGAAATTCCTGCTGGTACTTGAACATTGTGTGCAGCGCGCTCATGTAATGATCCAATCGCCCTCCAGTGACTCCCGTGAGTATGGCCTGCTCCGGCTGATACTCCATTGCTTTCTCCAGTCCCAGCTCTGTATCAGACTGGTCTTTTTCAGATGGATAACGTTCCAGTTCCGGCAATGCGGCACGAATTTTCTCATAGTCTTCGTCGCTGACCGAATCAAAATCTCCGACAGCGGCAGCGGGCTGAATCTCTTTCTCAAGCAGCACCAGTGTCCCGGAATCGATTCCGATATAGAGGGCTTCCGGGAAAAAAGAGAAATCCGGCAGTTCGCCTGCCGGACCTCCTGCGATTAAAATAACGTTCATGAAATCGCCTCTTCTCCCGCTTTCCTGATTGCTTGAAGTGCTTGCGTCCGGTCTTTCTTACTGTAGATGGCTGAACCGGCTACAAAAACAGTCGCTCCCGCTTCTGCGCAGGCTCCGATTGTTTCTTCATTGATGCCGCCATCAATTTCAATTTCGACAGACAGCCCTTTTTCTTTAATGATGTCGGAAAGCTGTTTGACTTTCGGCACAACCGAATGAATAAACTTCTGTCCGCCAAATCCGGGATTGACCGTCATGAACAACACCAGATCAATATCTTCCAGGACATGCTGGATAGTTTCGATCGGTGTATGCGGATTCAGGACGACACCCGGCTTGACGCCCAGCGAGCGGATCAATTGAATGGTCCGATGCAAGTGAGGACAGGCTTCTACATGAACGGTGATAAAGTCAGCGCCTGCTTTTGCAAACTCTTCAATATACTGATCTGGATTTTCAATCATCAAATGAACATCCATTGGCAATTTGGTCAACGGCCGGATGGCATTTAAGACAATCGGCCCAAATGAAATATTCGGAACAAAGTGGCCATCCATGACATCAACATGAATCCAATCGGCTCCAGCTTTCTCCACTTCCAATACTTCTTCTCCAAGTTTCGAAAAATCGGCGGCTAGGATAGACGGTGCAATTTTAATCATTTGAATACCTCGGCTTTCGGCTCATGATTTCTTCTAAAAATTTCAAATAATGCTTATAGCGATATTCCGGTATTTCCTTGGCTTCTACAGCAGCTTTAATGGCGCATTTTGGTTCGTTCATGTGCAGGCATTCCCGAAATTTGCAAGCGTTGGAGCGTGCAGCAAATTCAGGGAAACATGCAGACAACTCTTCCCGTTCCATGGTTTCAAAGTCAAACGAACTAAAGCCTGGCGTATCTGCCAGCAGTCCGTTGTTGACGGCAATCAGTTCCACGTGCCGCGTCGTATGCTTGCCTCGGTTCAGCGCTTTTGAAATATCGTCTGTTTTTAGTTCCAGCGATGGCAGAATAGTATTCAGCAAAGTCGATTTCCCAACACCCGACTGGCCAGCGAGTACGCTGATTTTGCCTTCAAGCACCGGCATCAAACGGTCTTTCAAGGCAGGGTCATCGATGAATGTCGGAATCACTTCATAGCCGATTTTTTCATAATCTGCAATAAAATGCTGAATCTTTTCTGTTTCTGTTTCTTTTAACAGATCCATTTTTGTCAGGCAAATGATCGGCTGAATCGAATGGGATTCGATGGCTGTTAAAAATCGATCCAATAGCAATGGATGAAAATCAGGCTGCTTGGCCGAAAAAACAAGAATTGCCTGGTCCACATTCGTAATTGGCGGACGCACCAGCTCGTTTTTTCGTTCGTAAACGTGCAAAATTGTTCCTTCCAGGTCGTTATCCGCTTTGTAATCGACATAATCTCCAACCAGCGGCGTTATCTGGCGGTTGCGGAAAACCCCGCGTCCCCGGCACTGGATATAGCGCTTGCCATCTTCATCCAGTACGTAATAAAACCCGCTCAATGCTTTTCTGATTTGACCTTTCGGCATCTTTTCACTCCTTTTGCTCTTGTTTTATTCTACGCTTGAATACTCAAAAGTTTCTTCCAGTATAATCGTGGAATCTCGGACAATCCGGTATGACGCCGTTTCACCTTCTGCAATCTCCAATTCAATGCGGTGTGACTGATCTTCCGTGATCGTAAACTCTTCGAACGGCTCCACCATGGTCTGGGTGTTGTCCTGAATATAAACCTGGATTGTTTGTTCTACAGGGTCTTCGCCTTCTTCGGCAGGTTCAGCCGGTTCGTAAGGAATTTCCACGGTATGGATATAAGTCTTCATCGGCTGTTCTGCCACACCCGACGACAGGGTAACTTCAATTGTGCTGCCAGCTACAAGCTGTTCGCCAGCTGCCGGAGTTTGGGACATGACTTTGCCTGCCTCCACTGTGTCTGATGACTGCTCTGAAATGATGCGGATATTAAAGCCGGAAGAACGGGCATAGTCGTTAAGATTCTCTTCTGTAAAGCCAGCCAGATCTTCGACTTCACGCAGGTCTTCACCTTTGCTGACGATAAATTCCACATTGGTTTCACTGACGATGACATTTTCTCCAGCCAATGGTTCTTGGTTTAGGATTGTGCCAACCGGTTCTTCGGAAAACTCTTCAGTCGATTCCACTGAGGCGAAATTCTCGTCTTCGAGTGCCTCGTTTGCTTCTTCAATCGTGCTGCCGACAAAATCGTCCATTTCGGTCATTTCTTTGCCCAGACTGACGAATAGTTGAATTTCCGTTTCACGGTCCCTCATTTTCCCGGCTTCCGGAATGGTCCGGATAATATGGTCTGCCTCGACCTGCTCCGAGTATTCTTCGGTTTCTTCACCTGCAACAAAACCAGCTGCCTGAAGCTCTTCAAGCGCTTCGTTATGCTCCATTTCCGAAACATCCGGTACAGCAATTTGCCTCGGTTCGAACAGACCTGGAAATGCAATTGCGAGGATCAGTCCGCCAATCAGCAAAAATGCCAGGATGCCCAGGATCCATGGCCACTTCTTTTTCTTTTTTTCAGGAGTTTTCTTCGGTTCTTTTTTCTCCTTGTTCAGCGGCAACGGCATGGTTTTCGTCTCTGCAGCGCTCGTGTATGCAGCCGCATCTTTGATAGCCGGCATGGCACGTGTTTCATCCTGGTCGACTGGCACCACGAATTTTGGTTCATTCAACCGTTCCGGCAATAACACCGTCTCCAGGTCTGCCTCCATTTCATCAGCAGACTGGTAGCGGTGCTGAATGTTTTTTGCCGTCGCTTTTAACACCACATTCTCCAGGCTTTGCGGCAAGTTGGGAACGGTTTCGCGCAAAGAAGGGGTATCCGTCTGCAGATGTTTTAAAGCAATTGACACGGCCGATTCTCCCGAAAACGGCAGCTTGCCTGTAATCAATTCGTACATGACAATGCCGAGTGAATAAATATCAGATTTTTTATTTGCCATCCCGCCTCGCGCCTGTTCAGGGGATAAGTAATGGACTGTTCCAAGCACCGAATTGGTTTGGGTATAGGATGTTGCACTTAATGCCATCGCTATGCCAAAATCGGATATTTTCACATTGCCTTCTGCATCCATCAAGATATTTTGCGGCTTGATGTCCCGGTGGACAATTTGATTGTGGTGGGCGTGTGCCAAAGCCGATGTTAATTGTTTCATAATCTCAACAGCCCGTTCAGGGGATACTGGTGAATGTTCGATTATGTAGTCTTTCAAAGTTTTTCCCGGAACATATTCCATTACCAAATAATGAATAGAACCATCTTCCCCGACGTCAAAAATATTGACGATGTTCGGATGCGCCAAACTGGTCGTAGACAAGGCCTCTCTTTGGAAGCGCCTGCGCAGTTCTTCTTCATTGGAAAAATCATAGCGCAAAATCTTGATCGCAATATCCCGGTCCAAAATCATGTCATGCGCCAAATACACATTGGACATTCCCCCGCCGCCAATCAATTTTTTGATTTTATAGCGGCCGTTAATGCTTTTGCCAATCAGCATGTTTACACCTCCTCATCCATAGAGGACAGAAGAACGAATGAAATATTATCTTCTCCTCCACGATCGTTGGCAATGGTTACCAGCTCCTGGCCTTTTTGAGATAAAGGAGCCGTTGTGTGAACGATGGAGGCGAGTTCTTCTTTCGGAATTTTGTTGCTCAAGCCATCTGAACAAATCAGTAAATAAGAAGCATCCACAAATGAAAAATGGATCAACTCTCTTTCAATATCGGCTTCAGTGCCAAGCGCACGAACAATCCAGTTTTTCTTTGGATGCTCTTCCGCTTCTTCCTGGCTGATTTCCCCGCTGTCCACCAGCACATTGACATAGGAATGGTCCCGTGTAATCTGCTCAATTCCGCCGTTTATCAGGTAGGCACGGCTATCGCCGATATGGCATAAAATGCCTTCGTTGCCTTCAAGCAGCGCAGCGATCAGGGTTGTGCCCATCCCTTTACACTCCAAATGCTCCATTGAGTGGTCATAGACCGACCGGTTAATCAACTGAACACGCTCAGACAGCCATTCTTTCTTATTATCAAGTGTCGAAAATGCTTCTTCTTGGTCTTCTAAAAAATAACGGCCCAGCTGGTCGACAGTCATTTTGCTGGCAACATCGCCAGCTTTATGTCCGCCCATGCCATCGGCCACAATTGCCAGAATCAGTCCGTCCGGACGTTTCAAGACCGCCACACTGTCTTCGTTCACTTCACGAATTTTACCCGTATCACTTTCTACCACATATTGGAACAAATCACGACACCCCGATTCTAGTCTTTTCCTGCATCAAGCTGTTGCGGTCTTTTCAGTCTTTTTAAAAGCAGCGATGAAAAAACCGTCGCTTCCATAATCCTGAGGAAACACTTGGACAAAGCCTGTATGCTTGATGCCCATAGCTGCAGGCAATGCTGCCTGGATCTTTTCCATTTCAGGGTGTTCTTTCAGAAATCGCTCTGCCGTGCCCCGATTTTCAACAGCATCCACTGTACAGGTACTGTAGACCAAAATGCCATCTGGTTTTAATAAACGCGCGGCCTGGTCCAGCAATTCAATTTGAATTTCCTGCAAACGGGCAAAATCCTCTTCTTTTTTCGTGTATTTAATGTCAGGCTTACGCTTGATAACACCCAATCCACTGCAAGGCGCATCTACAAGAATACGGTCAAATTTCTCTTCACCAAACCGTTCGACGCTTTGCTTGCCGTCTCCAACTACCGTTTCAATGACTGTATGACCGAGCCGTTTGGCAGTTTCATCAATCAACTTGACTTTATGCTGGTGCAGGTCAAGCGCATAAAGCGTACCGCTGTTATTCATTTTTTCGGCAATATGAGTGGTTTTCCCGCCCGGCGCCGCGCACATGTCGAGCACGGTCATATCCGGCTTGACTTGCAGTGCGTAGGCAGGAAGCATGGAACTCTCATCCTGGATGGTGATAAAGCCTTTTTCGAAAGTTGCCGTCCGTGCCGGCTGTCCATTCGTGACAATCAAACATTCAGGGATCAATTTACTCGATATAGCTTCCAACTCCTCGGACTGGAGCATTTCAATCACTTCTTCAACAGTTGCCCGGGCTGTGTTGACCCGCACGGTCTGGGAAGGCGTCTTGTTGTTTTCCAATGCCATTTCACGCGTTTTCTCCAAACCAAACTGTTCTGCCCAGCGCTTGATCATCCATACCGGATGGCTCGTTTCGATGGAAATCTTTTCGTATGGATCGCTGATCGTATTGAACGAACGGACACCGTTGCGCTGTACTGAACGCAGTACGCCATTGACGACTGAAGCCACGCCGCCGTGGCCGCGTCGCTTGGCGATTTCAACCGCTTCGTGGACGACTGCGTGTGCCGGAATGCGGTCTAGGTAAACGATTTGATACAGCGACAATCTCAGCAGGGTTTTGACCCATGGCTCGATTTTCCCTTTTAAATAAGGTTCCAGATAGTAGTCCAACGTCATTTGATGCTGCAGTGTGCCGTATGTGATCTCTGTCAGCAACCCTCTATTTTTTGCTGCAATGCCATAGCTTTCGATTGTTTGGTGAAGCAATAGATTGCTGTAGGCCTGCTTGTTTTCAACTGCCCAAAGAATTGAGAAAGCGGCATCGCGGACATTGCCTTGAAGTTTTTTGTTTTTCATTCGAATAAATCTCCTGCCTGGATTTTAGGTCCTTTTAAATACTCTGTTGCGGTCATGCGCTTTTTGCCGGATGGCTGCAGTTCCGTGATGGCCAAAACGCCTTCACCGGTCTGCACCAGAATTGAATCATCGGTCAGCCCTACCACTTGACCGGCCTGGCCGCTGGCATGGGACGAAGTTTTTTCCGTCCACCAGATTTTCATGTTGGCGCCGTTGAACGTCGTATAGGCAACTGGCCATGGATGCAAGCCGCGCACTTGATTGTAAATGGCTGCAGCTGATTTGGACCAATCAATGCGTTCCTGCTCGCGCGAGATATTTCGCGCATAAGTGACGGACCCTTCGTCTTGTGGAATCCGTTCGTTCGTACCCGCAATAATTAGAGGCAAAGTTCTCTTCAAAAGGTCGCGTCCAGCAATGCTCAGTTTATCAAACATGCTTCCCGTGTGATCCCGTTCTTCGATCGGCACCGTTACCTGCGAAATAATATCCCCCGCATCCAAACGGTCTACCATATACATGATGGTCACGCCTGTTTCGACTTTGCCATCTATAATGGCCTGGTGAATCGGCGCGCCTCCGCGGTAATCCGGCAAAAGCGAAGCATGGACATTGATGGCGCCAAGTTTCGGCGTCTCCAGCAATTCGCTCGGCAAAATCTGCCCAAAAGCGGCCGTAACAACTAAATCAGCATCTAAATCAAGAACGTGCTGAAGTTCTTCCGGGTTTTTCAGTTTTTCCGGCTGGTACACCGGCAAGCCGAGGCGCATGGCCTCTTCTTTGACCGGTGTTGCCGTCATTACTTTTTTGCGTCCGACTGGGCGGTCTGGCTGCGTCACGACGGAAATGACGTCATAGCCTTCTTCAACAAGCATGCGCAGGATCGGTGCCGAAAAGGCAGGTGTTCCCATAAATACAATTTTGGTCAAACCTGTTCCTCCTCTTCTTCCTGCTGGCGGATCATTTCATCCAATTCTTCCTGGGTAACATATTTTGTGATTTTACTGGTAAACAAGATTCCATCTAAGTGGTCCATTTCATGCTGGATCGCGCGGGCTTCGTAGCCTTCTGCTTCTAATTCATACCAGGAACCATCGCGCTCCTGCGCTTTGATTTTGATATGGTCCCAGCGCTCAACTTCACCGAAGATTCCAGGGAAGCTCAGGCAGCCTTCAATATCGGTTTCCGCACCTTCAAACAGCACCAATTCCGGATTGATCAGTTCAATCGGATCCTGCCCTTCCCGGAAATCGACAATGGCTGCACGGACTGCAACCCCAACTTGCGGCGCGGCAATGCCGACGCCATCCGATTCCACCATCGTTTCATGCATATCGTCTAAAAGAACCGCTAAGTTCTTATCAAAAGTGGTGACAGGCAAACATTTTTTTTCCAATACTTCGTTCGGGTGTTTCACTACCATTCGAATTGACATACTCATTTCCTCTTTTCTGTTACATGACCGATGTCGGATTCATATCGATCGACAGTGTCGCACCTTTTTTCAGCCACTCGGTACGGTGGATTTTAATCAGCTGCTGCATCGTATCGGTCAGTTTCGGTTCTTTTTTGTATTTTATCAAACATTGATAGCGATATCTATTGTTGACACGGGCAATAAGGGACGCTGAAGGTCCGATAATTAAGGTATTTGGTGACAGGTGGCTCTTCAGGTAACGGACTGTTTGATCCGCGTACTCGGCAACCGTCATCAAATCTTCATGCGTAAATTGGATGTTGACAACATAGTAATACGGCGGGTAGCCGCTTGCTCTGCGCATGGCCATTTCCTGTTCATAAAAAGGTTCATACAATTGGTCTTTTGCCAGCGTAATGGCGTAATGTTCCGGTGTATACGACTGGACAAATACCATGCCGGGAAGAATATCTCTTCCCGCACGGCCGCTGACCTGTGTCAAGAGCTGATAAGTTTTTTCTGCGGCCCGAAAATCAGGTAAATGAAGCGTCGTATCCGCAGACAATACCCCCACTAATGTAATGTTCGGGAAATCTAATCCTTTGGCAATCATTTGAGTGCCCAGCAGGATGTCGGCTTTGCCTTCGCCAAAAGCGGAAAGAATTTTTTCATGTGCGCCTTTGTTGCGGGTCGTATCGACATCCATTCGCAAAACGCGAGCTTCCGGCACCAATTTCGCCAGCTCTTCCTCGACCTTCTGTGTACCGGTTCCGAAAAACCGGATATGTTCGCTTTCGCATTCCGGACAGGTTTTCGGCACGCGTTCGTCATAGCCGCAATAATGGCATTTCATCGTTTCGCTGGAGCGGTGATATGTCAATGAAATATCACAGTTCGGGCATTGCATGACTGTTCCACAGTCCCGGCACAGAACAAACGAGGAATAGCCGCGTTTATTGAGAAACAGCACAGTTTGCTGTTTTTTCTCCAGGCGGTCGCGGATGGCATCCGCCAATTGCACCGAGAACATGGACCGGTTTCCGGTACGCAATTCTTCCCGCATGTCGACAATATGGACATCCGGCAAAGGCTGGTCTTTTGCGCGTTTTTCCAGCACCAGCAATTCATAGACGCCTTTTTGCGCACGTGCATAGGATTCCAGCGATGGCGTTGCGCTGCCCAGAATTACTGGACAATTGTGGTATTCACTGCGCCATATCGCCATATCCCGTGCATGGTAGCGCGGCGAATCGTCCTGTTTATAGCTCGATTCATGCTCTTCATCAAGGATGATCAAGCCCAGGTTTTGAAATGGGGCAAAAATGGCTGAGCGTGCCCCGACAACAACTTTCACTTCTGCCCGTTGAATTTTACGCCATTCATCGTATTTCTCACCAGCTGACAATCCGCTATGGAGAACCGCGACCTGGTCGCCAAAACGTTCTTTAAAGCGTATGGTCATTTGGGGCGTCAGTGAAATTTCAGGCACCAGCATGATCGCTTCCTTGCCTTGCTTCAGCACCTGATCAATCGTCTGGAGATAAATTTCCGTTTTTCCGCTGCCCGTGATGCCATGCAACAGGAAGGTTTTAGGCGTATTTAATGCGCTTTCGATCGAATCAAAAGCGAGTTGCTGGGCACCTGTCAATTTCAGGGAAGACTTCTGCTCAATCGCTGTCAGCAGCTTCGGATCCCGGTAAGATTCCATATTGGAAATCTGAGCCGCTCCTTTTTCCACCAAACTGTAGATGGTCGGCAGGGAAACATTTGCTTCTTTCTGCAGCTGGGAAGACTCTATTGAACGTCCTGCATTTTCCAGAAAATACTCCATCAATTTCAGCTGTTGTTTGGCATTGGCACGGATATCTATGGATTCCAACTTCTCCGTGCTGTCAGCAATATGAATCATTCGTACTTTTTTCACAGCTGTCTGCTGCTGAATATCGGTATCAGCCAAGATGTTCCCTTTTTCCATTTCTTGTTTCAACAAACTATACACATCGACGGCATCTTGCAGCCGAATAAATGAACGTTTTTCAAAATATGGACGCAATGGCGCTGCAATTTCATCAAGCGCTGCATTCAGCACAAAGCGCTTTTCGTATTTCGCACGGAGTGCTGCCGGCACCATGACCTGCAATGCGTCAATTTCAAAACACACTGTCTGCTCTTTCATCCATTGGGCCATTTTCAATAATTCTTCATTTAAAACCGGCACAACGTCCATCAACTCATGAATCGGTTTCAGGCGTTTCGGATCAAACTCTGAGGTTTCTTTAATTTTGGTAATAAACCCAAGCACTTTGCGGTTGCCGAACGGTACTTTAACACGCATTCCCGGCTCTGCCAAAACTTCCACATTTTTCGGAATGGCGTAGTCAAAAGGGCGGTCAATAGGATGCGCTGCAACGTCCACGATCACTTCAGCTATCATGCGGCTCTTCCTTATCAGTGATCATTTCAAGCAACTGGCGAGCCAATTGCTGTTTGGACATAAGTTCAAAATCCTGCACAAAGCCATTTTTCCCGTAAACAGTCACCCGATTTGTATCCGCTTCAAAGCCCGCCTGTGCTTCTGTTACATCGTTGGCAATAATGTAATCCGCATTTTTGCGTTCCAGTTTTTCTTTAGCGTATTGTCCGACATCGTTTGTTTCAGCCGCAAAACCGATCAATACCTGGCCTTTTTTCTGCTGGCCCAGATGCTGGAGGATATCGACGGTCCGTTCGAGAACAATGGTCGAACCGCCTTCCTGTTTTTTCATTTTTTTGTCAGCCACTGCTTTCGGTCTATAATCAGCAACTGCTGCCGTTTTGATGACGTAGTTTGCCGTATCGTAATGCGCATCTACAGCCTGCAGCATGTCTTCTGCGCTTTCTACAACAATACGTGTTACACCGCTTGGAACCGGCAGCGATACGGGACCGCTGATCAAAATGGTTTCAGCACCCATCTCTGCTGCAGCACCGGCCATGGCATAGCCCATTTTGCCGCTCGAAAAATTGGTCAAAAAACGGACCGGATCAATTCGTTCACGTGTCGGGCCGGCCGTTACAACCACTTTTTTGCCTGCCAGCTTGTGCTCGCGCGAAAAGTAGTCCTTGACCAGCTCCGTGATTTTTTCCGGCTCTTCCAATCGGCCTTTGCCGACATAGCCGCATGCCAGGAACCCTTCGGATGGTTCGATAAAACGGATTCCGTCTTCATGAAGCTGCTGAATATTGCGTTTTACCGCAGGGTGGTCGTACATATGGACGTTCATTGCCGGAGCAATCCAAATAGGGGCAGTTGCTGCCAGCAACGTTGTCGTGACCATGTCATCGCCGATGCCGCCTGCCAGCTTGCCGATGACATTGGCAGTCCCCGGGGCTACAATGATCAGATCAGCCCAATCTGCAAGATCAATATGCGCAATGACAGAAGAATCCTTTTCATCAAAAGTATCCGTGTATACATCGTTTCTGGACATCACTTGAAACGTCAGCGGCTTTACAAATTGCTGCGCTGACTCCGTCATGATTACTTTGACAGCCGCGCCTGCCTGAGACAGCTTGCTGACGAGTGCAACAGCTTTATAGACGGCGATTCCCCCGCTGACACATAGTAGAATTTTACGATTCTCCAACAACTCAAACACCCTTTCTAAACAACAAACTCCCAAAGAACAAATTTGCTCTGGGAGTCGTCTGTTGCGATTAATGGTTAAATTTCGTCTTCGTATACTGCAAATTCATCTTGTTTTTCCTGTGTTAAAGCGCCGGCTGCAACTTCTTCAAGTGCTTTTCCGACCGATTTAGTGGAAACGTATGAATCCAATTTTTCATCACCGTGTTCGTGCAGTTGGCGGGCACGTTTAGAAGCAAGTGCCACCAGCGAGTATTTTGAATCAATTCGGCTTTTTAGTTTATCAACGGATGGGTATAACATCAGACATTCTCCTTTAGCATATCAAAATATCGTTTTTCAACACGTTCACGCTTGCAATGTTCCGCAATGATGATGGCATTGATTCGGTCACAGGCATTTTCAACTTCATCGTTTTCCACTACATAATCGTAGAGGTTCATCATTTCCAGCTCTTGGCGTGCGGCCTGCAGGCGGGAAGCGATCACTTCATCCGACTCGGTTCCGCGGCCGACCAGCCGCTCTTCCAGCTCCGATAAACTCGGCGGTGCCAAGAAAATGAACAGGCCATCCGGAACTTTCGAACGAACCTGTGCAGCGCCCTGCACTTCGATTTCCAAAAACACGTCGCGGCCCGCATCGCGCATCTTGTTGACATACGCTAGCGGAGTGCCGTAATAATTCCCGACAAATTCCGCATATTCAAGCAGCTGATCTTCTTCAATCAGCCCCTCAAATTCACTTTTGGTCTTGAAGAAATAATCTACTTCATCAACCTCACCTTCCCGCGGCGAACGGGTCGTCATCGAGATGGAGTATTCGTAATTTGTATCCGGCTGTGAGAACAGCTCTTTTCGTACCGTGCCTTTTCCAACACCCGAAGGCCCTGATAGGACTATCAGCAGTCCACGTTGGTTTCTCATTTTATCCCTCATTTGCCTTGTCATCATTTTCTTCTAATCGCGGGAGCACCGTTTCTGCAGCTACCGCAGAAATCACCACATGGTCGCTATCCATAATGAATATCGATCTGGTTTTTTTACCGCTTGTGGCGTCAACCAGCAGCCCTTTGCTGCGCGATTCTTGGATCAGCTGCTTTGCCGGTGCAGAATCCGGTGTAACGACAGCAACTATTCGGCTGACCGAAATTGCATTGCCGCCGCCGATGGAAATAAACTTCACGTTTTCCGCCACACTCTTCACCGCCATTCGCTGCTGATCCCTATTCTTCGTTTTCTAACTAACTGTCTTATTATATCATAATACACCGAGAAAATGATAAGATGGAACAAAACGATTTGAAAGAGGGATATTTAATGGCATTTGATGGATTATTCACAAAATCGATGACTGGCGAACTTCAACAGCTGGTCACCGGCAGGATTTCAAAAGTTCATCAGCCCAACCAGCTTGAACTGCTTTTACATATACGCGCCCAAGGAAAAAACCATAAGTTACTGATCTCGATCCACCCGTCGTATTCACGGATCCACTTGACAGCAGCAGCAAACATCAACCCTTCGGAACCTCCGATGTTCTGCATGCTGCTGCGCAAGCATATTGAAGGCGGCGTCATCACCGAGATTTCGCAATACGGAATGGACCGCCTCATCATGCTGAAAATCAAAGCGAAAAATGAAATCGGCGATGACATCGAACGCGAGCTGCATGTTGAAATGATGGGGAGGCACTCGAATGTCATCCTGATTGACGCCGAACGGACGATGATTCTCGACAGCTTGAAGCATTTGCCGCCGAGCGTCAATTCGTTCCGGACGATTCTTCCTGGACAGCCCTATATCTTCCCGCCTTCCCAGGAGAAAAAAGATCCGTTCGAAGCTATCGATAGATTGGCACAAACAGAAGCCAAGGAAATCGTCGGCCAATTCTCCGGCTTTTCTCCACTGAATGCCCGTGAGCTTGCATTCCGGCTTGAGTCAACTGACAAAAAAACTGAAACCGCTCAGGCATTTCTTGAAGATTTCCAAGTAGCACAGCCAACCGGCTATTATGTCGAGCACGAAGGAAAAAGTTTCTTTTCTGCAACGCCTTTGACCCACATTGCAGAAGAAGGGCTGGAATTCCCGACGCTTGGTGAATTGCTCGACCGGATGTATTACGCCAAAGCCGAACGAGACCGTGTTAAACAGCAAGCAGGCGATTTGGAAAGATGGCTGCAAAATGAGATTTCCAAACTAAAACTCAAGCTGAAAAAGTTAAAAAAAGAACAAGACCAGGCAGAAAAACGCGATCTGCTTCAATTGAATGGCGAATTGATCATGGCCAACCTTCACCGCATTACCAAAGGCATGAAGGAAATTGAAGTCGATAATTATTACAACGATGAAAAAGTGACGATCACTCTGGATCCTCGCAAAACGCCGATCGACAACTCGCAGCGCTATTATTCGCGCTACCAGAAAGCGAAAACGGCCGTTGTGAAAACGCAGGAACAGATCGACAAAACTGAAGAAGATATCGAGTATTTTGAAACCTTGATGTCGCAGGTCCAACAGGCGGGCATTTCCGATATCGAAGAAATCCGTGAAGAACTGTCCGAGCAGGGCTTTATGAAAGCACAAAAGTCGAAGAAAAAGAAAAAACCGACAAAACCTTCTGTGGAACCTTATGTTTCCTCTACCGGCACGCCAATTTCTGTCGGCAAAAACAATAAGCAAAACGATTATGTGACGTTTAAAGTAGCGGCCAAATCCGATACATGGCTCCACACCAAAGATATTCCAGGGTCACACGTCATCATTCATGACACCTATCCGGACGAAACAACTATACTTGAAGCGGCCACCATCGCAGCTTATTTCAGCAAAGCCCGCGAGTCGTCTTCTGTCCCCGTGGACTATACCGAAGTTCGGCAAGTGAAAAAGCCGAATGGATCGAAGCCTGGATTTGTCATTTATTTCGAACAAAAAACGGTATTTGTGACGCCAGATGAAGAGCTTGTCATCAAGTTGAAAAAGTAGTTTTGTGAACCGGAAAGCTTTTGGCTTTCCGGTTTTTTTGCGCATAAGTAAGGAAGCGCAAACAATTTAAGTATTTTTGTATTGCTCGTCAGCTGTGGAAGCTTTAAAAAGTCTAGATAGGTGAACTTGAGAATCATCATGTTATAAACCGCTTCCGCCCAGCCCCTGGACGTGCCTTCGCTAAGAGATGAAGTGAAATCAAAGCGACCCTCAGTTTTTAGCTGTATCCATCAAAATTTTTTCTTGATCACTTTTAAAAGCTGCATTAAGTTAACATAATAAAAATATTTAAAACCATTGAGTTTTCTCACAAGTTAAGCTCTACCCGTTGCCCTGCCCATCAGTAAATGCTATGTTCTTAAAGGACTTAATTTTTAGGGGGCTTTATGCATGTATACATATATTTCAAAGCAGAAAATGCTGATGGCCAACGGAGCTGTTGCTTTTGCATTGCTGGCAGGATGCGGCAATGAAGAAAGCCAAACCGAAGAAACAGCTACAGCTTGGGACAAAATTCAGGAACAAGGTTCAATGACTGTCGCCACTTCCGGAACTTTGCTTGCCACTTCTTTCCGTGACGAAGATTCCGATGAATTGACGGGCTTTGAGGTGGAGGTGGTTCGGGAACTTGGAGAACGCCTGGATTTGGATATCGAGTTTACCGAGCTTGGATTTGATGAAATGCTGACCAGTGTCAATACCGGCCAGATCGATATTGCCGCCAATGATATTGAAATAACCGAAGACCGTGCAGAACAGTTTATTTTCTCCACTCCGATTAAACACTCCTACGGCACTGCGGTTGTCCGCAAAGATGATCTTTCCGGCATCGCTTCTTTGGAAGACTTGGAAGGCAAAAAAGCAGCAGGTGCCTCTACCTCTATTTACATGGAAATCGCACGTGATTACGGTGCAGAAGAAGTGACCTATGACAATGCCACGAACGAAGTGTATTTGCGTGACGTTTCAATCGGGCGTACGGATGTCATCCTCAATGATTATTATTTATCGACATTCGGTGTTGCGGCTTTTCCTGAGCTGAACATTACCATTCACCCAGATATCAAATACGCTCCGTCAGAGGTCGGCCTTGTCATGAACAAAGACAATACCGAGCTTGCTGACAATGTTAACAATGCCTTGGAAGAAATGCTCGAAGACGGCACGATCACTAAAATTTCCGAAGAATTTTTCGGCGGTGCCGATGTTTCCGTCAAACCTGATATTGAAGAAAACTAAGGAGGTCATCTTATGAATGACATTGAATGGGGACTGCTGTTTGACCCTGCCTTAGCTGTTGAATCCCTGCCTTATGTACTGGGAGGCATCGGTTATACTTTGCTGATATCTGTCGCCAGTATGATTATGGGGTTGATCATAGGCTTTTTCTTGTCTCTTGCCCGGACATCCCGATTGCAGATTTTGCAATTTCCGGCAAGGCTGTATATTTCCTTTATGCGTGGCGTACCAATCCTCGTCATCCTGTTCTTGCTGTATTTTGCCCTTCCCGTCATCGGCATTGAATTTACAGCGGTGCAGGCCGCGTTGATTGGCTTCACCATAAACAGCGCCGCTTATATTGCAGAAGTTTTCCGCTCCTCCCTGGCTTCAGTCGATAAAGGGCAATGGGAATCGTCCACTGCCCTTGGATTGACTTATTGGCAAACCATGCGCCGTATCATCTTGCCGCAATCGGTGCGGATTGCGGTTCCGCCATTATCGAATGTCTACTTGGACTTGATCAAAGCCTCCTCTCTGGCAGCCATGATCACCGTTCCCGAGATTTTTCAGAAAGCACGCATTGTCGGTGCCCGCGAATATGATTTATTGACTATGCTGATTTTGGTTGCACTGGTTTACTGGGCCATCTGTTCGGCAATGACCATTCTGCAAAACTACCTTGAAAAACGCTATGCAGATTATCTATAAAAAAGCATCCGGAAATTTTTTTCCGGATGCTTTTTTTGCGGCTATTCCGTTGCTTCCTGCGGCCTATAGAATACTTCCCACATATGGCCGTCCAGGTCCTTGAAACTCTTGAGGTAGATAGATTCATCATCCATTGTTTCGCTTGCTTGCTGGCCACCTGCCTTAAACGCAGCATTGGTCAGCTCATCCACTTCCGCTTTGCTGTTTGCAGAAATGGCCGTTATCACTTCGGCACTGCTAGTGGTATCAGCGATTTCCCTTTTTGAGAAATTCTTGAAAAAATCTTCGGTCAGCAGTATTGCGTAAATCGACGGCCCGATAATCATGCAGGCTCCCTTTTCATCTGTCATTTGTTGATCAAACTCAAATCCAATTTCTCCAAAAAAAGCTTTTGAGCGCTCGAGATTCTTAACCGGTAGATTGACAAAAATTTGCCTGGCTTGGACATTCACGTTCACCCCTCCTCTCTTTTTATTTTGTAACCCTATAATTCTCTGTACGACTGAAATATCCTGCAAATAAAAAAAAGATCCCTGGAAAGGATCTTTTAAACAAGGCGATAACGCATTAAGTAAGGAATCGCCAATATAACCGATAGCATAATGACCAGCACACTGATTAGAAAAGTTCCTGGGCCGATCAGTTGTGTAAAAAAGTAAGCAGCATAAATTGGAATTACCATAAATATAGAAGCCAAAAGCCGTGAAAGGAACTGAACTTTGTGGAGGCTGCCGCAGTTGGGACAGGCAATCGGCTTGTACGCTAGCCATAATGATTTACTGACTTGCTTCCAAGAAAATGGCGTCCGGCAGTTTACACATTGCTGCATTACTTGCCCGCTTTCAGTTCATCTACATATTGCTTCGCTTCCAACAGGGACCAGCCAAATTCCTGTCTTGTCCGTTTGACGGCTTCGACCATTCTTCCTTTTTGCAGAAGCTCGCGCAGTTCCTCATTGATATCAGGCTCTGTTATTTTTTGACCTTGCGTAGCGTGTTGGAGAAGTTTCTCTACATGCCTGATCCTGGTTTCCAAGGCTTTTACCCGCTGTTCTGTAGCATTATAAAAGACGTATCCAAACACTAGAACGGCTCCAATAATAATCAGTATCCAAGATAAATCCATTTATTCAGCACCTCCCAAATAGGTTTTACCGCGTTGATAAAATCCGCCCATTTCTTCTTTCGGCACTAAAGCCCCACCGGTTGCCCAAACAATGTGGTTTGCAGAAGACATGGAAATGCCATTCGCTTCGGCATAATCGGTTTCCAGGATTTTCAATGGGCCCAGCAATCCTGCAGTAGCAGATGGCTCGACAAAAATTTCTTCGCTGTCTCCTAGCAGAGCCAATAGTTCAAACAGCTGCCGATCTTCCAGCGTATAAATGCCGCTGACTGTTTTTTCGCTGATGCCGGAAGCAAAGCTGGATGACCTGCCGACTGCCAGTCCATCTCCTTCGGTCACATTGTCGATGCCGAGATCCTGGACGCATAGCTTTTCTTTTTCGCCAGTCATTAAACCGATCAGCACGGCAGGCGAGTGGGTCGGTTCCACAAAAAAGCAGTGAACCGCGTCACCGAAAACTTGCCGCAGCCCGAATGCGATGCCGCCCGGTGCCCCTCCTACTCCGCAGGGCAGATAAACAAACAGCGGGTGGTCGGCATCCACTGGTATACCCTCATTCTCCAATTGTTGCTTGAGCCGGAACGCCGCAACGCTATAACCCAAAAACAAGTGTTTCGACTTTTCGTCGTCCACAAAATAAGCATCCCGCTTAGCAAGCGTCTCCCTGCGCCCTGATAGGATAGCTTCGCTAAAATCGCCATCGAATTCCACCACGGTTGCCCCTTTGTCACGAAGCAGATCTTTTTTCCACTGCTTGGCGTCTGAAGACATATAGACGGATACTTGGAAGCCCAGTTTTGCACTGATGATGCCGATGCTGAGGCCAAGGTTCCCCGTGGAGCCTACTCCAATAGCGTACTGGCTGAAAAATTGCTTGAACCGATCGGATGAAAACTGCTCGTAAGACTGCTCATTGCTCAGAAGGCCTGCATCCATAGCGAGCTGCTCTGCATGATGCAGCACCTCGTAAACACCACCGCGCGCTTTAATGGATCCCGCTATTGGCAGGTCGTTATCGCATTTCAGGTACAGACTGCCTGCAATTTCTCCGCCCCAGCGGTTTTGGAGCTGCTTTTTCATATTGGAAATCTCACAGAGCGGCGATTCCACAATGCCCTTAGCTGCTGACGTATCTGGAAACTCTGCTGCCAAAAAAGGTGCGAAGCGCTGCCAAAGCTCTTCTGCCTGTTTCATATCCTCCAGGTTTACTGCCAGACCAGACATGCTGTCCATCTTTTGTCGGTTTGGATTGAGCCAGACAACCGGCTCTAAATCAATGACGTTCTTTAACAATGGATATTTTTCAATCCAGCTGTTTAGTTGAGACTGCAAAATGGTCATATAAATCCCCTTCCGTTCGATTGTCCTAATAGCTTCATCATACAGGACAGCCTAAAAGAATTCATCCTCGTATGGAATGTTTTTACTGTTCGTTCGACAGTCGTCCGATTCCTTTGTTGATAAGCAACAACGCAATGCCAATCAGCAGGAATAGCCACCACTCCACATGCATTACAGGACCGATTCCATCAAACAGGAAGGCTGTCCCTAAAATAAAAGCAAATGTCGCCATGCCATATAATCCTACTTTCACATACGTTTTCCATTGCTGATCTTTCGGTTTAAAGACAGAAGAACGGATAATCTTAAAAAATATTTTGACGCCGATTGAGCCAAACAAACTGACTGATAGCAGAATCAACAGGATGCTGCCAAGCGCAATTTCATTATTCCACTCTGTAAATACAGAAATAACAACATTAGCAATTCCATAAGTAATGGCAAACCAGCCCACTAATCCGATAATTCCTGAAGCCACTAACCAAAAGACATTTCTGCGTTTTTGGCTAGGTAAATTGGCAATCAATTCATCTGCATAGGCTTGTGGGGAATCGCCAAATAAGTCTGCTGCGTCTTTGCCGTTTTCCTGCGCTTCTAGGAGATGATCCAGCAAATCCATCAAAATTTCCTCTCCCGCATGCTCGTCCACACGAAGGTCTGTCCGAATATACAGCAGCAAATTTTCATATACTTGCTCATTGTCAGAATTCAGCAGTTCCCTTTTATCATTGTTCTCCTCAATCAATTCAGTCGTTTTTCTCATCTACTCCACCCCTTCTCAGTAATTGGCTGACAGGTGTTGCAATTTGAAGCCATTCGGAAGCAATTTGCTCCAGCTCCATTTTTCCGCTATCTGTCAAAAAATAATATTTGCGGTTCGGCCCTGATGCAGAAGCCCTCATTTCTCCGCGAATAAAGCCATTTTTCTGAAGCCGCAGCAGCACCGGATATATGGTGCCATCACTGATGTCAGGCAAACCGATCCTCTGCAGCTTTTGCGACAGCTCATAGCCGTAAACTGGCTGCTCTTCTACGACCGCCATTACACAAGCATCCAAAACCCCTTTCAGCAACTGGCTTCTAAGAGCCATAGTTGTTCCTCCTTCCGGTATTCGGTAATGCAAGATAGTGACGCAAAAAAATAACTACCTTGCATTACCAACTAGTTGCTTTGATTATAGTCAATCCCTTTCTCGCTGTCAACCATTTCCAGTACAACTCTAAAAAAAAACAGCCAATTGGCTGGTTTTTACAGAGATCCTGCTTTTAATTTTTCATGCCAGTCAGCGAGCATTGGCATATCTTCTTCACGGATAGCTCCTGTGCTTAACGCCTGTTCAACGAGCGCCGGGAAATCCGTCAGCGTATGGAATGTGTAGCCGGAGCCCGTGATTGCTTCGATCGACTGCGGCAAATCGTAAGTGAAGATGGCAACGATCCCAAGTACGTCAAAACCTGCTGCTTCCAGTGCCTGAGCTGCCTGCAGCACCGATCCGCCTTTGGAAATCAAATCTTCCACAACGACCACTTTCTTGCCCGGTTCGACTTTGCCTTCAATCATATTCGTCTGGCCGTGTTCTTTGGCTTTCGATCGGACATAGACCATCGGCAATTCAAGCAAATCGCTGACCCAAGCCGCGTGCGGAATTCCGGCAGTCGCTGTGCCTGCCACCACTTCGCATTCCGGATAAAATTGTTTGATGGTATCTGCTAACCCAGCGGCGATGTCTTTTCGCACTGCCGGATAAGACATCGTCAAACGGTTATCACAATAAATCGGCGATTTGACGCCTGATGCCCATGTGAACGGGTCTTGCGGGCGAAGTTCGACTGCCCCGACGGCCAGTAAATGATTTGCTATTTTAGATTTCAAGATTGTCCACCCCATTCTGCTGCAATTTGCGCGTAACTTTCCGACGGATTTTCCGACTTTGTAATGGCTCGGCCGACGACAATATGGCTAGATCCCTTTGCCTGAGCTTCGGCTGGTGTTGCCACCCGTTTCTGATCATCGACGGAAACCGCTGCTGGCCGGATGCCTGGCGTAACACGCAAGAAATCCTGGCCGCATGCTTCTCCGATAGGACCAGCTTCCAGCACGGAACAGACGACGCCATCCAAACCGGCTTGCATGGCCCGCTTCGCATAATGCAGCACCGACTCTTCGAGGCTGACATAAACCAGCTGATCTTCATGCATGTCTTCTTCACTGGTCGAAGTCAATTGCGTCACAGCGATAAGTTTCGTGTTGCTGCCTGACAGCCCCCGCTTTGCCGCCTTCATCATTTCGAGTCCGCCTGCGGCATGGACATTGACCATGTCAACATCCAGTTTGGCTAAGCCCCGCATTGCGGATTCAACAGTGTTCGGGATATCGTGCAGTTTCAGATCCAGAAAAATGTCATGGCCCTGTGCTTTTATGGAACGGACCAGTTCCGGCCCTTCTTGAAAATAAAGTTCCATACCTACTTTGACAAAAAGCGGTTCGGAAAACTGTGCCAAAAATTCTTCTACTTGGTTTTTCGATGCAAAATCCAAAGCAATGATTGGTTTGTTCACAGACGGTGGCTCCTTCCGACAAGCTGTTCTACTGAATCATAGCCAAGTTCATGCAGGCGTTCAGGCAATTGCCCGATGATTTCGGGGCAGACAAAAGGATTGACGAAATTCGCCGTTCCAACTGCAACAGCGCTGGCGCCGGCAGACAGAAAGTCGATGACATCATCCACATTGGTGACCCCACCCATGCCGATAATTGGCAGACTGGTATGCTTGCTGACTTCATAAACCATTCGCAATGCAACCGGTTTGATTGCTGGTCCAGACAAACCACCGGTTATATTGGCAATGACCGGTCGCCCAGTTTTCGTGTCCATCCGCATGCCCAGAAGCGTGTTGATCATGGTGATGCCATCCGCTCCACCCGCTTCGACCGCTTTCGCAATTGAGACGATGTCTGTAACATTCGGCGACAGTTTGATATAAACAGGCACGGAAGAAACTTCCTTTACTGCACGCGTCAATTCGCGGGCAACGTCCGGATCAGTACCGAAAGTGATGCCGCCCAGTTTGACGTTCGGGCAGGAGATGTTAATTTCTAGTGCATGGACATTCGGAACCTGTGAAATGGCTTTCGCAACCTCCACATAATCTTCGGTCGTCGTTCCGGCAACATTGGCGATGATTGGAACATCGTATTGTTCCAGCCATGGCAACTCCTGGCCGGCCACTTTTTCAAGTCCCGGGTTTTGCAGACCGATGGCATTGAGCATACCGGATGCCGTTTCCGCTACTCGCGGCGTCGGATTGCCGAGGCGCGTCTCTACAGTCGTCGCTTTGATCATGATGGCGCCCAGCTGCGACAAGTCATACAATTGCGCATATTCTTTGCCGAAACCAAAACAGCCGGAAGCTGGCATGATCGGATTTTTTAAATCGAGTCCTGGTAGTTTTACGGTTAAGTCTGTCATGAGATCACCACTCCTGCTGGAAATACCGGTCCGTCTGAACAAACTTTGATATAATCCGTTTCGCTTCTTGTTGTTCGGCAGACACAGGCAAAGCATGCCCCGATGCCGCAGCCCATCCGCTGTTCATAGGACAGGAAGCCTTTTTTCTGCGGATATGCCCATTGCACTGCTTCCAGCATGGCGGTCGGACCGCAGCTGTAGTACGTATCAAAATCAATTGGCAGTTCATTGAGAATATGCGTCACAAACCCTTGGGTGCCGTGAGAGCCGTCGACTGTGGCAATGTGCGTATCGCCAAGTTTGCGGAACTTGTCTTCATAGAAGACCGCCTGCTTGCTTTCAAATCCGAGGATATGAACAGTTTCAATGCCGCGTGCGTTCAATTGTTTGGCGAGTTCATATAGGGGAGGAACGCCAATTCCTCCGCCGATCAAATACGCTTTTTTCTGTGCTTCTTCCACGGGAAAGCCGTGCCCAAGAGGTCCAAGAATATCCAATGTGTCACCTGGCTTTTTCTCTGCCAGCAGTCCAGTGCCGCGGCCTTCTGCACGGTAGATCATCGTGAATTGTGAAGCTTCCAGATCGATGGAAGCCACAGAAATCGGCCGGCGCAGCAAGGGTTCAAAGCTATCTGCCACACGAATGTGAACAAATTGTCCCGGCTCTGCCATTTCATTGGCCAGTTCGCCTTGTACTGTCAGTTCAAAAATGTGCTTGGCGATTTCCTGCTGGTTGATGACTTGCATACGCTCTTGTTTGATCATACACCTGCCCCCATTTCTTCAGCTGAGAAGGTCATCGATTCGATGACGCGCAGCATCGCTTCTGCCGTATCCAGTGAAGTCAGGCAAGGAATGCCGTTTTCGACTGATTCGCGGCGAATGCGGAAACCGTCGCGCTGCGGCTGCTTGCCTTTCGTCAATGTGTTGATGACGATTTGGGTGTCGCCGTTTTGGATGACATCCAGCAAGGTTTTGCCTGTTGATCCGATCTTGCCGATTGGCGCTACCAAAATACCCGCTTCTTCAAAAGCTTTGGCTGTCCCGCCGGTCGCCATAATCTGATAGCCGATCGCTTTAAAGCGTTTCGCTAAACCGATCGCTTCTTCTTTGTCCTTGTCCGCAACCGTCAGCAGCACTGTGCCGTGGTCTTTTACTTCCATGCCGGCTGCTGCCAACCCTTTATAAAGTGCTTTTTCCAAAGTCGTGTCTTTGCCCATGACTTCTCCGGTGGATTTCATTTCCGGCCCAAGCGTTATGTCCACCCGGCGAAGTTTCGCGAATGAGAACACCGGCACTTTGACGAATACGCCTTTTGAGATCGGCGCAAGTCCTGGCGTATAGCCTTGATCCACGATACTCTGCCCCAGAATTGCTTTTGTCGCGATATTGGCCATCGGGATCGACGTGATTTTGCTCATGAACGGCACCGTCCGGCTTGATCTTGGATTCACTTCAATGACGAAAACTTCACCTTTGGAAATGACGTACTGGATATTCAGCAAGCCGACAATGTTCAGCCCTTTTGCCAGGCGCGTCGTGTAGTCAACCAAGGTATCCAATAATTCCGTAGAGATGTTTTGTGTCGGATAGACCGCAATTGAGTCGCCCGAGTGGACGCCTGCTCGTTCAATATGCTCCATGATGCCTGGGATCAATACGTGTTTTCCATCCGAGATGGCATCTACTTCGATTTCGATTCCAGTCAGGTAACGGTCAACCAGAACCGGATGTTCCGGACTTGCTTCTACGGCATGTTCCATATAATGCTTCAAGTCTTCCTGGTTGTAAACAATTTCCATTGCGCGTCCGCCAAGAACATAGGAAGGGCGGACCAACACCGGGTAGCCAATGTCAGCTGCAATGATGATCGCTTCTTCTGCGTTGACGGCCGTTTTGCCTAGAGGCTGCGGAATGCCGATTTCGTGCAGGGCTGCTTCAAATTTATTGCGATTTTCCGCTCTGTCCGTATCTTCCAAAGTTGTCCCAAGAATTTTAACGCCGTTCTGTTCCAATTTTTCTGCAAGGTTGATGGCTGTCTGCCCGCCGAACTGGACGACAACGCCTTTTGGCTGCTCCAAGTCGACAATGTGCATGACATCCTCGATTGTCAGCGGTTCAAAATACAATTTATCCGAAATCGAGAAGTCTGTCGAGACGGTTTCCGGGTTGTTGTTGACGATGATTGCTTCATAGCCTGCTTCTTTGATGGCCCAGACAGAATGCACCGTCGCATAATCAAATTCCACGCCTTGGCCGATGCGGATCGGACCTGATCCAAGAACGATGACGGATTCTTTGTCGGTTTTCACGGATTCATTTTCATCTTCATACGTACCGTAGAAATAAGGCGTTTCGGATTCGAATTCCGCAGCACAAGTATCAACCATTTTATAGACCGGCATCAACTTTTGTTCTTTGCGCCAATTGTAAACTTCCTGCTCGGTCGTATTCCATAGCTTCGCAATCGTCCGGTCAGCAAAGCCCAGACGTTTCGCGCGTTTCGCTGTCTCATAGTCAAAAGCAGCGTTTTTCAATGTTTCTTCGTATTGGACGATGTTTTCGAACTTCTTCAGGAAGAATAAATCAATTTGGCTCCATTCGTTGATGGTTTCAATCGTCACTCCGCGGCGCAGCGCTTCGCCGATAAAGAACAAGCGCTCATCTCCAGCCCGGCAGATGCGTTTTTGAATCCATTCGTCGCTCATGGCGTCAGCATTTTTCAACTCCAGGTGGAATTGGCCTGTTTCCAGCGATCGGACAGCTTTCAGGATTGACTCTTCGAACGTCCGGCCCATAGCCATCACTTCTCCAGTTGCTTTCATCTGCGTCCCCAAATTGCGTTTTGCCGATTCGAATTTATCAAACGGCCAGCGTGGAATTTTCGTAACCACATAATCCAATGCCGGCTCGAAAGCGGCATAGGTCCGGCCTGTGACCGGGTTCATCATTTCATCCAGTGTCAAGCCGACTGCGATTTTAGCGGCTAGTTTGGCGATCGGGTAGCCTGTCGCTTTTGAAGCCAGTGCAGAAGACCGGCTGACACGTGGGTTTACTTCGATGATGTAGTAATTAAAGCTGAATGGATCCAGCGCCAGCTGCACGTTGCATCCGCCTTCGATTTTCAATGCGCGGATGATTTTCAGCGAGACATTGCGCAACATCTGGTATTCGCGGTCAGACAATGTTTGGCTGGGCGCCACAACAATCGAATCGCCTGTATGAATGCCCACCGGATCGATATTTTCCATGTTGCAGACAACAATTGCCGTATCGTTTTTATCGCGCATCACTTCGTATTCGATTTCCTTGAAGCCGGCAATTGATTTTTCCAGCAGGCATTGCGTGACCGGGCTGTATTTCAGGCCACTCGCCACGATTTCCTTCAATTCTTCGTAATTGTGGCAGATACCGCCGCCGGTGCCGCCTAATGTAAAGGCCGGACGGACGATAACCGGATAGCCGACCCGTGCAATAAAGTTCTCTGCTTCTGCCATGTTGTGGATAATATCCGAATCGGGAACCGGTTCTCCCAGTTCGTTCATCAAAGTTCGGAACAAGTCACGGTCTTCCGCTTTATGGATGGCTTCCAGCTTGGTCCCTAAGATTTCGATATTCAACTCGTCCAAAATTCCTGATTCGTCTAGTTCGATGGCCATGTTCAACCCTGTTTGACCGCCCAGTGTCGGAAGCAGCGCGTCCGGACGCTCTTTGCGGAGGATGCGGCTGACAAATTCCAAGGTAATTGGCTCGATATAGACTTTATCTGCAATTTCGGTATCCGTCATAATGGTTGCTGGATTTGAGTTGATCAGGATGACACGGTAACCTTCTTCTCGCAATGCCAGGCAGGCTTGCGTGCCGGCATAGTCAAACTCTGCTGCTTGTCCGATAACGATTGGTCCCGAACCGATTACGAGTATACTTTGAATATCTTGTCTTTTAGGCATGTTGCTGCTCCTTTCGAGTTGCGTTCATTACATCTATAAATCGGTCGAATAAGTAGTTTGAGTCTTCAGGTCCCGGTGAAGATTCCGGATGGTACTGGACGGTGAATGCTGGGTAATCCAAATGGGTCAGTCCTTCATTCGTTCCGTCGTTCAATGCGCTATGCGTCACTTTCAATCTCGTGCCTTGCAGTGTTTCTTCATCTACAGCGTAGCCGTGGTTTTGGGAAGTGATTTCGATCCTTCCGGTGATTAAGTCACGGACTGGATGGTTGCCGCCGCGATGGCCGAACTTCAGCTTAAAGGTATCCGCACCGCAGGCTCTTGCAAACAATTGGTGGCCCAGGCAGATGCCGAAGATTGGAACATTCCCGAGCAGTTCCCGCACCACTTCTACACATTCTTCTACGTCTTTAGGGTCTCCAGGGCCGTTTGACAGCATGACGCCGTCCGGTCCCCAAGCCAAAATTTCTTTTGACGGCGTATTATATGGCACAACAATTACATCGCAATCGCGGTTGTTAAGCTCGCGCAAGATGCCGTGCTTCATGCCGTAGTCAATGAGTACCACTCGTTTGCCCCGGCCCGGGCTCGGATAAGGGCGTGCTGATGAAACTTGTGCCACTTGGTTTCTTGGCAAAACGGTCGCCTGAAGCGTCTTGACCACTTCTTCAGTTTGAACATCTTCGCCTGCTGCCGTCAATACTCCTTTAATGGAGCCTTTTGAACGGATCAGGCGTGTCAGTTTGCGTGTATCAATTCCGGAAATTCCGGGGATGCCTTTGATTTTGAACAATTCATCCAATGTTAAATTGTTTCGGAAGTTGGATGGAAACTCAGCGATTTCTCGAACCACCATTCCCTTGACTGCTGGTTCAATCGATTCAAAATCATCGCTGTTGATGCCGTAATTGCCGATCAATGGATACGTCATAGTGATAATCTGACCACAGTAGGAAGGGTCTGATAAAATTTCCTGATAGCCGGTCATGCTCGTATTAAAGACAATTTCCCCAACCGAGGCATCTTCGCCGCCGAATGCTGTTCCTTCAAATACCGTACCGTCTTCTAAGATCAAATAGCGTTTCATCAATTTTTCTCCTCCTGCCATACGATTTCTCCACCAAAAATGGTCATTGCCGGCCATCCTGTACAGTTCCAGCCGTCAAACGGTGTATTTTTGCCTTTTGATAAAAATTCATCTGCCTGAATTGGCTGCTCTTTATCCAGATCCAAGAGCACCAGGTCGGCTGTTTGGCCAGGTTCCATCGTGCCATAAGGCAAGTTAAAGGTTTTACTCGGCTTGATTGTCAACCAGTCGATCAATTGCTGCAGCGTCCACACGCCTGTTTTGACGAATTTGCTGTGGAGCAACGGAAACGCTGTTTCAAATCCAACTATGCCGAACATCGATCCGTTCATGCCGTTGGTTTTCTCTGCTGCTGTATGCGGTGCATGATCTGTTGCTATAAAGTCCAGCGTCCCGTCAAGCAAGCCTTCGTGCAAAGCCTGCCAATCTTCCTTGGCACGAAGCGGCGGGTTCATTTTGTAGTTTGCATCATCTGCTGGAATATCGTCTTCTGTCAATAACAAGTGGTGCGGCGTTACTTCAGCCGTCACGCGAACACCCGCGCGTTTTGCGTCACGGATAATGCGCACAGATTCTTTCGTGCTGACGTGGCAAACATGGTAATGCGCCCCTGCAGCTTCGGCCAGCAAAATGTCGCGCGCAATATGCACAGATTCTGCAATGGAAGGAATGCCTTTAAGCCCCAGCTCTTTGCTGCGTTTGCCTTCATGCATAACACCGTCATAAATCAGGCTGTTGTCTTCACAATGGGCGACGACCGCCATATCAATTTTTGCGGCATCCTGCATCGTTTCGTACATCATGCCCGCCTGCTGGATGCCAACACCGTCATCGGTGAAGGCAAACGCGCCGTTTTCTTTCAGCTCCTGCAAATTCGTGCGTTCTTTCCCGGCTTCTCTGATCGTGATGGAAGCATACGGCAAAACCCGGATAAGCGCATTTTTTTCGATCAATCCGTTGACCAGCTGCAGATTTTCTTTCGTGTCGGGAACAGGGCGCGTGTTCGGCATGGCACAGATTGTAGTAAATCCGCCTTTTGCCGCTGATTTCGTCCCGCTTTCGATCGTTTCTTTCTGCTCGCCGCCTGGTTCACGCAAGTGAACGTGGATATCAACAAATCCTGGTGCGATCATTCGGCCATTGCCGTCAATTTCCGTTTCGTCCTTCACTTTTAAATCTTTGCCGATTTCATTGATTTTGCCATCGGTGATGCGGATATTGGTTGGTGCAAGTTCTCCATTTTGCAGCATGTTTACATTTTTTATGAATAAATTCAAGTTAATCTCTCCCTTTCAATGCGTATTCAAGTACTGCCATCCGGACAAATACTCCGTTAGCCATTTGTTTAAAAATTCGTGAGCGTTCACATTCAACAAGGCAATCTGCGATTTCAACACCCCGGTTGATCGGCGCAGGATGCATGATGATGGCGCCCTCTTTCATACGCTTTTCCCGTTCAATCGTTAAACCGTATTGCTCGTGGTAGTTTTCTTTTGAAAACATAGCCGATACCGCATGGCGTTCATGCTGAACGCGCAGCATCATGACGACGTCCGTCTTTTCAATAAAGTCGTCCAGATGTTCCGAAGAGTCGTACTCTCCGCTCCATTCTTCCGGGCAGATAAAAGTCACTTCAGCCCCCAGCTGTTTGAGTGCCGCTGCATTCGATTTTGCTACGCGGCTGTGCGCGATATCTCCGACGATGGTGACGTGGATGCCCTCGACTCGGCCAAACTCCTGATAGATGGTCAGCAAGTCCAGAAGCGACTGCGTCGGATGCTGCCCAGAGCCATCTCCGCCGTTGATGACCGCGACCTTGCACCCTTCAAGCTGCTGGTAGTATTCCTCTTCCTCGTGGCGGATGATGACTGCATCCACCCCGATTGCTTCCATCGTCCTGACCGTGTCGTACAGCGTTTCCCCTTTTAAGATGCTCGAGAAGGCTGTTTCAAACGGCAGCACGGCCAGTCCCATTTTGTTCTCGGCCATTTCAAAACTCATCTTGGTCCGCGTACTCGGTTCAAAAAACAGGTTGACGACTGTGCCGTCTATCGGTGCTTTTTCACCTTGCCGGAACTTTTCGGCCCGTTCCAGCAAGGTCATGATGGTTTGGTTTTCTAAGTTGTTCATAGATAGTAAGTTTGCCAAAATCATCTCATCCTTTCATCCGCTATAAAAAAACACCTTCCCAGGGGCAGGAAGGTGTGAGGAAAAAAGGGCAGAATACACCCCGATTTTCAACCCTTTCCATGCCTCTCTGGACATTCATTAAAAGGTGATTATTCAGTTCCGTCGTCTAATTCGTTCTTGTTCAGTCCCGGCAGCACCAGGTTGAGGATTACGCCGACGATTGCCGCAAGTGCCATTCCTTCAATCGCGAAGGATTCGCTGAATTCCAGCTTGGCTCCGCCAATGCCGATCACCAGGATGACTGAGGAAATAACCAAGTTGCGGTTGTTGCCAAAGTCGATGTTGTTATCCACCAGCATGCGCAATCCGGAAGAAGCGATAATGCCGAACAGCAGGATGGAAATTCCGCCAAGAACAGCTGTCGGAATGGTCTCAATCACCGCCATCAGTTTGCCCAGGAATGAAAACGCGATGGCAAACACCGCAGCTCCTAAGATGACATAAACCGAGAATACTTTGGTTATGGCAAGAACGCCGATGTTTTCGCCGTATGTGGTCTTTGGCGGACCGCCGACCAGTGAAGAAATAAAGGTTCCGATGCCGTCGCCCAGTATCGAGCGGTGCAGGCCCGGATCTTTTATGTAATTGCGGTCTACGATTTTGCCGAGCACCAGCTGATGGCCGATGTGTTCAGAAATGGTGACGATGGCAATTGGCACCATAACGAACAGCAAAGTCGGTGTTACTTGGAACGAATAATCCACTCCGGGAATCAGGAATTCCGGCACTGCAAACCAACTTGCTTCGCCGATCGCCGTAAAGTCAATAATGCCAATGGCAGCCGAGTAAACATAACCCACGATAATGCCAATCAGGATGGGCATCAGTGAAATGATGTTCTTGAAATAGATGTTGCAGATGATTGCCGTCAATAAGGTGACAATGGCAGCTGAGAAATGGATCAGGCTGTATTCCGATCCGTTTCCGACAGGAATATTCATGGCCATGTCTACAGCCGTTCCTGACAAGGCAAGTCCGATGACGATGATGACGGGGCCCACCACAATCGGCGGCAGCAGCTTCATCAGCCACTGGTAGCCGGTTTTCCAGATGATCAATGCGACGATGGCATATACCGCTGAAACGAACATGGCACCGATCATAGCGGAGCCGATGCCTCCAGTTTCAGTGGCAATCGTGATTGGCACGATAAAGGCGAATGAAGAACCTAAATATGCGGGTACTTTAAATTGCGTGATGATGATAAAGATGATGGTGGCGATTCCGCTTGTCAACAGCGCGATAGCTGGGCTCAAGCCGACCAGTTGCGGCACCAGGATGGTCGCTCCAAACATTGCAAACATATGCTGCAGGCTTAATGAAACCCATTGGACTGCTTTCGGTTTATCTTGTACATCTAAAATTGCTTCACTCACTGTCCATTCTCCCCTGTCTCTTTCTCTCTATTCGTGAATGGCTACCCGGTCAACCCGGTCGCTTTCAATCATTTGTACGACAATCCGTTCATCGCTTGAAGTCGGAATATTTTTCCCGACAAAGTCTGCCCGGATTGGCAGCTCGCGGTGGCCTCGGTCAATCAGTACAGCCAGTTGAATTTGCGCCGGCCTGCCGAGATCCATCACAGCGTCCATTGCAGCCCGTACTGTCCGTCCTGTGTAAAGCACATCGTCCACAAGAATGACTTTTTTATTGAGTATGCTGTGTTTGATATCAACCTGCTGAACCAAGGGCTCCTGATTTTTTGTTTTGATGCTCAGATCGTCCCTGTACAGGGTGATGTCAAGTTCGCCTTTCATGATTGGGCGCCCTTCGATTTTTTCAATTTTTTCCGCCAGCCGCTTTGCAATGAAAGCTCCACGCGTTTTGATCCCGACCAGTATGCAATCATCGATGCCTTTGTTGCGCTCGATGATTTCATGCGCGATTCGGGTGATAGCCCGGCTGATCGCTTGTTCGTCCAGAATGTCCGCTTTTTCCACCATGAGATCCGCTCCTTTTTTGCAAATAAAAAACCTCTTGCCTGAGAGGCAAGAGGATAGATGCGCAGAAAAATTCAGCACGGAAGACAGACTTCCGGCTTGCGTAAATACCTTCTCAGCCTCTCTGGACTGTTATTAAAGGTGTTCGTTATTCGATTCGTTTTTTCAAGTATAAAGAAAGACGTTCGGGTTTGTCAATCCTTGTCGCGAAGAGATTCCAGAAGTTCTGCAAATTCAGCCGGAGGCTCTGCAGAAAACTCCAGGTATTCCGCTGTTTTCGGATGAACAAATCCGATAACTTCCGCGTGAAGAGCTTGTCCCCCGACATCCATTGTTTTTTTCGGTCCGTATTTCGGATCGCCAACAAGCGGATAGCCGATGTATTTCATGTGGACACGAATTTGGTGGGTTCTTCCTGTTTCGAGACGGCATTCCACAAGCGTGAAGTTTCCAAAACGTTCCAATACGCGGAAATGCGTTACTGCATGCTTTCCTTTATCAACGATGGCCATGTTCTGGCGCTCTTTTGGATCGCGTGCAATCGGTGCTTGGATCGTTCCTTTGTCGTGGGGAATATGGCCATGGACCAACGCTACGTACTTACGGGTAACAGTCTTTTTCACTAATTGGTCAACCAGTGAAGTATGGGAAGCGTCATTTTTTGCCACCATCAACAAACCGGATGTATCCTTGTCGATTCTATGGACGATTCCTGGGCGTACCACGCCATTTATGCCGGAAAGGTCCTGGCAATGATGCATCAAGCCATTAACCAACGTTCCATTGGCATGCCCTGGAGCTGGATGAACGACCATACCTTTTGGTTTGTTGACGACAAGAACATCTTCGTCTTCATAGACGATCTCCAAATTCAGGTCTTCTGGCACGATATCCAGCTCTACAAGCTCTGGAGGCGTTACGATGATAATATCCTGCAAACGTACTTTGTAATTTGGTTTGACGGTAAGGCCATTAACTTTTACGGCACCATCTTTGACCCAATTGGCGATCTGTGAACGCGACCATTCTTCATCTATCGACGACACAGCTTTATCTACTCGTTCGCCGGCCATTTCTTCTGTAATTTCAATCGTTAAATCTTCCATTAAGACACCTTTTTCTTTTGTTGTTTTTCGTCATAAATAATATAGATAATCATCAAAACGACACCGATCGTTAAAGCGGCATCAGCAACATTAAATATTGGAAACTCGTAATTGATCACTGGAATCAGCACATCGACAAAATCGACGACTTCCCCGCGCACCATTCGATCGATAAAATTGCCGATCGCTCCGCCTAAGAGAATCATCAAGCTTAACTGAAACAGGGGCTGCCCTTGTGCGTGTTTATGAAAATAGTAAAGAATTCCGATGATGACTGCCACGGTAATGATGCCAAACAGCCACATCTGTCCCTCAAGCATTCCCCAGGCAGCACCACGGTTGCGATGCGAAAGCCAGCCAAGATAAGGTTCAATAACCGGAATCCGTTCACCCAGTTCCATATTTTTCAGGACCAGCCATTTCGTCCATTGATCTACTGCGATTATCAATAATGCGATTCCATAATAAATAAACATCCGTATCCTCCGTCAATTCATCAGTCAATCTATTTTAACACAATGTCAGGGGAAAAAGTAAAGGTCTGAAAAACCGGAATCCCGGTTCTCCAGACCTCTTCTGTAGTTCAACCTATGTTTTTCTTAAGCGTATTGCTTTTCTACTACACTTGCGCAGCGAGGGCATAATGCCGGATGCGCTTCGCTTCTGCCGATTTCTTCTGAAATCGTCCAGCAACGTTCACATTTTTCGCCTTCTGCTTTTTCGACTGTAACCGAAACTTCGTTCAGCTTCACAGCGTGTTCCGGCGCCTGATCCTGTGTGCCGCCGTATTCGTATTTGGAAACGATAAACAACTGGGCAAGATTTTCATCTGTCGAAGCGAGCAGCGTCGCCAATTCATCGTTGCCGTAAACAGTCACTTTTGCTTCCAGAGATTTGCCGATGGTTTTAGCGGCACGTGCTTCTTCCAGTGCTTTTAATACATCATCACGAACGTCCATGAAACGGCTCCATTTTTCATTCAAGCCTTCAAACACTGGACTTGAAACTGCTTCTGGGAAGTCGGTCAACTGGACACTTTCTTCTTCAACAAAGCTCAAGTAAGACCACAGCTCATCAGCTGTATGCGGAATGATTGGTGCTGACAGCTTCAAGATCGCCATCAATGAATCGAACATAACGGTCTGCATGGCACGGCGGTGCAAGTTATCTGCACTTTCGATATAAACAACATCTTTTGCCACATCCAAGTAGAACGAACTCAAATCATTTGCACAGTAATTGTTCAATGCGTGATAGATGGTCGAGAATTCGTAGGTTTCGTATGCTTTGCGCACCGTTTCTACCATCTTCTGCAATTTCATCGCCATGTATTGATCCATTTCGCGCATGTCTTCAAATGCTACCCGGTGCTCTTTTTCATTAAAGTCAGCCAAGTTCCCGTGAAGGAATTTCAGCGTGTTGCGGATTTTGCGGTAAACTTCCGATACTTGCTTAAAGTTCTCGTCAGAAACACGGACATCCGCCGTATAGTCTACAGAAGCAACCCAAAGTCGCAGGATATCTGCACCCATCTGGTTCATCACTTTTGCTGGCACGATGACATTTCCAAGTGATTTGCTCATTTTGCGGCCGTTGCCGTCAAGCGTAAAGCCGTGGCTTAAGATGCCTTTGTAAGGCGCGATGCCATTGATTGCGACGCTCGTAGTCAACGAGGAGTTGAACCAGCCGCGGTATTGGTCAGATCCTTCCAGGTAAAGGTCTGCCGGATATTGAAGATCTTCGCGTTCATCAAGGACGCTTTGGTGAGATGATCCTGAATCGAACCAAACATCCATGATGTCCATCTCTTTTGTGAACAAGCCGTTCGGGCTGCTTGGATGCGTGAATCCGGGCGGCAATAATTCTGCAGCTGGACGTTCGAACCAAACATTCGATCCTTTTTCACGGAACAAATCAGCGATATGGGCAATGGTTTCTTCTGTGATGACAGGATCGCCATTTTCAGCGTAGAATACCGGAATCGGAACGCCCCATACACGCTGGCGCGAAATATTCCAATCTCCACGGTCGCGCAGCATATTGAACAGGCGCGTTTCGCCCCATGCCGGCGTGAATGAAGTTTCTTTGATAGCTTTCAGAATTTGGTCTCGGAAAGCATCGATTGATACAAACCACTGAGCCGTTGCACGGTAGATGACCGGCTTTTTCGTCCGCCAGTCATGCGGATACGAGTGCGTGATAAACGAAAGTTTCTCAAGAGCACCTGCATTATCCAGCGCTTCCGTGATTGATTTATTTGCTTTGTCGTAGAACTCGCCTTCAAATCCAGGCGCTTCGTCAGTCATGACTCCGCGTTCATCGACCGGACAAAGAACGTCCAATCCATATTTCTTGCCGATCAGGAAATCATCTTCCCCGTGGCCAGGAGCCGTATGGACGCAGCCTGTACCAGAATCAGTCGTAACGTGATCGCCAAGCATAACCAGTGAAGTGCGGTCATATAATGGATGCTTCGCCAAGATATGCTCCATTTCAGCACCTTTTAATACTCGGACAACTTCGTAATCTGTCCAGCCCAATTCTTCCGCAACTTCCTTTAAAAGTTCCTGCGCAATGATATACAGGGATCCGTTAACGGAAACCTCCGCATAGTCCAATTTGGCATGCACAGAAATCCCCAGGTTTGCCGGGATTGTCCAAGGAGTTGTGGTCCAGATCACCAAGTTCGTGCCTTCAGCCAATACGCCTTTGCCATCAGTGACGGGGAAAGATACATAAATTGATGGTGATTTTTTATCGTGGTATTCGATTTCTGCTTCAGCAAGTGATGATTCACTTGATGGAGACCAGTAAACCGGCTTTAACCCTTTATAGATATAGCCTTTATTGGCCATTTTGCCAAACACTTCAATTTGGCGGGCTTCGTATGCCGGCTTTAACGTCACATATGGATTTTCCCAGTCGCCGCGGACACCGATGCGTTTGAATTGTGAGCGCTGGCTGTCGATCTGCTGATAGGCATATTCTTCACATAGTTTGCGGAACTCTGCCAATGACATTTCTTTGCGGTTTACGCCTTTATTCGTCAAAGCCTGTTCAATCGGCAATCCGTGTGTATCCCAGCCCGGAACGTATGGTGCGTGGAAGCCCATCATCGAACGGGAGCGGACGATCATATCTTTTAGTACTTTGTTCAGTGCATGGCCCATATGCAAATCGCCGTTTGCATAGGGAGGACCATCATGAAGAATAAAGAAGGGACGGCCTTTTGTCCGATCCAATACTTTTTTGTAGATGTCCATTTCTTCCCATTTCTGTTGCATTTCCGGTTCCCGGTTCGGCAAATTGCCGCGCATCGGAAAATCTGTTTTCGGCATCAATAACGTATCTTTGTATTCCATTTCCATTCCTCCTGTAGGCATAATAAAAAGCCCCCATCCCTGGAAAGGGACGAGAAGCTTAGACTCGCGGTACCACCCTTGTTGCAGCTAGATAGCTGCCACTCGATCACCGTAACGTGGCGTAGACGGAATTGGATACTGTCGTTCACCAATTCTGCTCAAGAGTGATTTTCGTCCATGCGTTCGTGCCAGGCTCTCACTGTCCCTGGTTCGCTTTACCGTCCTGCATGGCTTACTGTCTCTATCTGTGCGTTTTTTTGTATGTCGTAATTATAGAAGCAGAAAGTCTCAGAGTCAAGAGTTCGACTCTTCTTTATCCTTCTCAATCTTCTCGAGATTTTGTGTATCAATGTCATATTCGAGCAATGTTTCCCAATCATCTGTTTCGATCAAATCCAATTGGGCTTCAACCAGCATTTTAAAGCGATTTTTGAAAATGCGTGATTGCTTTTTCAGCTCTTCGATTTCTTGAGCGATGCGGCGTGCTTTTGTCAAAGATTCATTGACGATGCGGTCTGCATTTTTCTCCGCTTCCTTGATGATCAATTCGGCTTCTTTTTGTGAGTTGCGGCGAACTTCTTCTGAAGCTTCCTGAGCGACAAAAATCGATTTTTGCAACGTCGATTCGATTGTATTAAAATGTCCAACCCGTTCATCGGTTGTCCGCAACCGTTCTTCCAGGGTCGACTTGTCTTTCAACAGAATTTCATAATCTCTCATGATCTGTTCCAGGAATTCATTTACTTCATCTTCCTGATATCCTCGGAATGCTCGGCTGAATTCTTTGTTATGTATATCTAACGGGGATAATGGCATTGAGTAAACCTCTCCTTAACTTGTCATCTTATCTTCCTATTATACAGTTCATGGCACTAAATTTCAGTATTATTTCGGATTTTTTAAAAGCCGCCTATTTTTTTGCTTCCAGGCGGCCGACCTGCAACCGGACTTTGTCCTTTTTCGTGCGGCCTTCGATCATGATCAACCGGACTCGGCCATAGCCTCTTGAAGAAATCATATCTGATTCATGCAGCTCGAATGATGGCTGCTCTTGCATGGTCCAATTGACTTTCACTTTTCCACCGTGTATCAGCGCAGACGCTTTTTGCCTGGAAATATTATAGACCGAACTCATAACCGTATCCAACCGCATTGAGCTGACCGTATACGACTCTTCGGTCCACTCTTCACTCGTTTCAATCAATTCAACTGCATCAGACACTTCATTTAGTTGCACCTTCACCTTCGCGGCGCTGACAAAATTGCTTTGCAGATATGGACTGATTTCATTCATCACTGCAAGCTGGACGCGTTCATTATCTATGCGGATATCACCAAATTTACTGCGGTCGAGTCCGAGTGACATCAATGACCCTAAAATATCAGGATGGCGCAAATTAACGAATTTTGAAGGGTATTTCAATTCAAAGACCGTTGTATTGAAATCTTCCTGCTGCGGTTCAAAATAAGAAGGATACAGCAGCACCCGTTGCCTTTCTGCATCTTTGAAAGTTCCCGAAGACATCATTTTCACATCACTCGATCCCATCACGGCTTCTACGATAAAACGCTGGCGGGGATCCAAAAAATCCGTCAGCTTCGGCGAATAGCGGTCTTCCACTTCACGAAGCCACCCTGATGCTTGTTCGATAAACTGCTGCTCTTCTTTTCTGAAATGCTGAAATATCTCTTCCATCTAGATTCTCCTTCACATATGATAAGTTCTTCAAGAAAAAAACCTCACATACGTGAGGTTTTGAGTTAAATGAGATAACCGGCCAATACGACAATACCTTGGCTCGCTAAGCTTAAAGTGAAAATTGCTACAATCGGAGAAATATCAATCATACCGATTGGCGGGATAAAGCGTCTGAATATATCCAGATAGGGATCCGTAATTTTAGAAATCAGTTGGCCGAAGCCCGATTCTTTAATGCTAGGCACCCAGCTCATGAATACACTGACAATCAGAATATAGAAATAGATGTTAATGGCCGAAAGCAATAGATTAATCAGAACTATCATAGTATTTTATGGCACCCCTCTTATTGTTGATCATCGTAATAATAATCTGAAATGGCGCCATCCACTTCAACAGTGTCTGGTACACAGAGGAAGATGTCAGTTCCAATGCGTTGAATGTCTCCGCCAAGGGCATAGACTGTTCCGCTCAAAAAGTCGATGATCCGAAGACCTTGATCTTTTTCAATGCGCTGAAGATTAACAACTACAGCCTGCTTGCTTTTCAGGCTCTCTGCAATATCCTGTGCTTCAGCGTAAACTCTTGGTTCCGCCAAGCTGACTTTTGAAGATTTTGAAGCACTCTGCAAACTGACTAAATTAGGCACAATGGTCTCCTCCACTTTCTGGCGCCGTTCTTTCGGTGCTTTTTTCGGCTCTTGAACTGCTGGAGCCGGTTTTTCATACCTCGGAGCTGGCTTTTGTTGTGGTGCAGGCTGTTCCCGCACTGGTTCTTCTTCATATTCATCTAAATAAAAGAAATTTTTGAATTTGTTTTTAACACTCATTGCTTTGCCTCACTTTCCGACCCGACTAACGCTGTTCCAATTCGGACAAAACTTGCCCCTTCTTGTGCAGCGATTAAGTAGTCATTGGACATGCCCATAGAGCACTCTGTGCATGGTGCATGGGTCCAGTGTTTTTCTGATATTTGGAGTTGGAGTAACTTTAATCCTTTAAAAGCTTCGCGAATAACCAACTCATCTGTGGTATTTGGTGCCATCGTCATCAATCCAACTACTTGAATTTTATCATATTGCTTCAAAGATTCGATAAAATCAATTGTTTCACTAGGTGAGAGCCCACTTTTTGACTCTTCGCCTGAAACATTAACTTGCACAAAACACTTTACTTGTCTGATTGCCCGTTTTTGTATTTCTTTCGCCAAACTTAGGCGATCCAATGAATGTAAATAATCAATTTCATTGATAACATCTTTTACTTTTCTTGTTTGCAGATTGCCAATAAAGTGCCAAGACACATCTTCGACAATAGTTTCAAGTTTTTGCGCTAAACCCTCCGGGCGGTTTTCCCCTAAATGGCGAATTCCCGCATGGATTGCTTCCTGCGTGCGATCTACGCCAACTTGCTTCGTAACTGCAATAATTTGTATACCATCTCTCACAGTGTTTAGCTGCTCTGTAATTTCTTTAAAGACTGGTTTTATTGGTTTCATGCATTCACAACTTTTCTATAGAAGTCCAGTATATTGTAACAAGATTTGGCTAATTTATCAATCGAGCCCATTGCCGAAAAAAAAAACAGCTGCCCAACCGGCAGCTGTTCGGATTAACGTCTCTTTTGACGATTGCGTAAAAATGTTGGAATATCCAATGCATCATCATTATTTTTTTCCTGTCTTTGCGGTTCCTGATTGTAGTAAGGAGGCTGTTCTTCACGGCGCTGCTCGTCGCGGCGTTGATCTTCGCGGCGTGCATCACGGATCGAAGGTGCCGGAGACTGCTGTTGAATCGATTGAACTCGGCTTGAATTCAATCCAGATCCTCTAGGCGTTCTTGGCTGCAGCTGCTCTTCGTTAAAACCAGTAGCAATAACGGTCACGATAATTTCGTCTTTCAAGTTATCGTTGATAACAGATCCGAAAATCATGTTTACTTCTTCATCAGAAGCTGAAGCTACGATATCCGCTGCTTCCTGCACTTCATAAAGGCTAAGGTTTGAACCGCCAGTGATGTTCATCAAGACGCCTTTTGCTCCATCAACAGAAACTTCAAGCAATGGACTTGAAACAGCTTTCTTAGCCGCTTCTGAAGCACGGTTTTCTCCTGAAGAAACCCCGATTCCCATCAATGCAGATCCCTTGTTCGACATGATTGTTTTAACATCGGCAAAATCCAGGTTGATCAATCCAGGTACGGCGATCAAATCGGAAATACCGGATACACCTTGGCGAAGCACGTTATCCGCTTCACGGAATGCTTCAAGCATTGGTGTGTTTTTGTCAACAATTTCAAGAAGGCGATCATTTGGAATGACGATCAACGTATCAACCGACTCTTTCATGGTAGAAATGCCGCCGATTGCCTGCGTAGAACGCTTACGTCCCTCGAAAGTAAATGGACGCGTTACAACACCTACAGTTAATGCGCCAAGCTCTTTAGCGATTCCAGCAATTACAGGTGCTGCACCAGTACCCGTACCGCCGCCCATTCCAGCTGTGACGAAAACCATATCCGCTCCACGAAGAGCTTCTTCGATCTGCTCTTTGCTTTCTTCTGCCGCTTTTTTCCCTACATCAGGGTTAGCACCGGCACCAAGTCCACGCGTAAGTTTTCCGCCAATTTGTAAGCGCACTTCCGCTTTAGATAAGTTTAAAGCTTGTGCATCCGTATTTACAGCAATAAATTCTACACCTTGAACTCCGTGTTCAATCATACGGTTTACAGCATTGTTACCGCCGCCGCCTACACCAATAACTTTTATTACGGCCAGTGCGTCAATATTTGTATCAAATTCCAACATTCTTTTTCCTCCTAAAATTGCTTAGCTTTTGTAGTACAAGCTAGATACAATGTTGATTTTATTCAAAGAATCGATCAAACATCTTCTTGGCTTTAGTTACGACACCATCAGAATTTTGTTTTGGCTGCTTTTGTTTCTTAGGCTGCTGTACTTCTTGATGCTCAATTTTTGCAGTTCCAGAAACAGCTCCGCCATTGCCCACCCGGCCATAGAAAACATCTTCCATGTACGCATATTGAATCAAGCCAACTGCTGTCGTATATTGAGGTTCACGGACACCGATAAATTCCGGAGTAAACAAACGGACACGAGTCTGCAAAATATTGCGGGCCAGTTCAGGCAAGCCATCTAACTTAGCCATGCCACCTGTTAAAACGACTCCTCCTGGCAGGTCTTGAACACCCAGTCGGTAAAACTCATCCAAAATCAGTTCGAAAAGTTCTTCCAGGCGAACCCCGATTATTTCAGATATGTATTTTTGGTTATACTGTTCTGTAGAATCCGATCCGATGACTGGAACTTCAAAAACTTCATCTTCTGAAGCATCTTCGAAAAATGCGTGGCCATGTTCGAGTTTAATTTTTTCAGCTTGATCCGTCGGTGTCTTTAAAATGATGGACAAATCTTTTGTAACGTGGTCGCCTCCAACTGGAATTACAGAAGAAGCAGTCAAATGGCCGTCTTGGAAGATAGCAATAGAAGTAGAGCCCCCACCGATATCGATACACGCTGTTCCATGATTTTTTTCGTCTTCAGTCAATGCATAGCTTCCTGCAGCAAGCGGCTGTACGTAAATATCACGAATTTCAAGCCCTGCTCTTTCTACACAACGCAGCACGTTATGCAAAATTGTTTTAGAAGTTGTCACCATTGTACCATCCATTTCAAGGCGGATACCAATCATGCCCCGAGGATCTTTGATTTCACCCAAATGATCAACAACGTATTGTTCAGGAATAATGTTGACCAATTCACGTTCCGGTGGAATCGACATAACTTGTGCCGCTTCTAATACACGGTCCAGGTCATCATCAGTAATTTCCCGGTTTTCACTGTTCACTGCCACAATTCCTTTAACAGGCTGAAGGACCGCTTTGTTGGCTGGTATTCCAAGAACCACTTCGTGGATTGATTTGCCGATCATGCGCTCTGCCTGATCGACAGCTTTTTTAATGGACTGCACAGTTGCATCTATGTCAACAATCGCACCTTTTTTAATTCCATTAGATTTTACATTTCCGACGCCGATTACATTTAGCGACTTGTTGGCCATTTCTCCGATTAGTACTTTAACGGATGACGAACCGATGTCTAGACTTACGTATAATTCTGATTGACCCAATTCGTGGCACCTCCTTATTAAACTGCTGTACTTATATTCTATTGTAAATTATGCACCTTGTCTAAGAAAATCGCAAAACTTAGAAAAATTTCCTTTGATTATTCAAATAGTTCCTCTAACTTCCTTCTTTTCAGCCCATTTCGCCAAAATGATGCGGCGGATGACCGCAATGTTCTGGAACAGCCGGACACCGAATGCAAATATTGCAGCTAAGTATAAATCTACTCCTAAATGGACCCCGAGAAAAGCAAGACCGGCTGCCAAGACAATATTGAAGAAAAATCCGGATACAAATACTTTATCATCGTATACTTGCTGCAAATGAGCCCGAATGCCGCCGAAAAGCGTATCCAGTGATGCCAGAACAGCTATTGATAAGTAATTGGCATATTCCGGCGGGATTTGGATGTCTGTAAGAAGCCCCAGCGATATTCCGAGTATTAAACCTAAAATGGACAGCCACATCGCTATTCCCCCTCTGATGCCTGTAAATATTTTGTGTCTACAGTGCCATCATACGCCTCTATGACCAGCTCATTTTGCGGCTCCGAAACGTTCAGCGTCAGGTTGTCGATGTAAAAGTCATCTAAAATACGTGACGCTAATAAATGATTATACAGCTTTTTCGAGTCTTCCATCGACTCGGATATAATTTTTATTGAAAAAGGAGGCGTATCCACCGGTTTTGTGTTAACAGCCGTTTGGCCATTTATGTCTCGAATTGCTGTTGTATTAATGATTCTTTTGCCATCAATGGAAACGTAGAGACCATTATAGCGATTGATTTCATTAACGAGCCGAATGAGCAAATCCGGAGAGATCCCTTCAATTTCCAGCCCCATCGCAACCGCTTCCAAAGAAGGTTCGACAAGAACTTCGATTCCGGGGCCCTTTGCCTCTGACAAGCCAGCAGACTTTCTCAGTTCGCCAGCGGTTTCGCGCAAAGCTTGTTCCGGACTGGCATCTGCAGCCGCTCGGTACTTATTCAAAGTTTCGTCAAGAGATCCAATTTCAGACAGCAGCTGAGAGTGAAGCTGCTTTTCTCTTGACAGTTCCTGTCTGATTTCCCATTCATCCCGTGTATCCCGGAGGTTTGGCTCATTGATCGTATTATATTGAATAGCCGCCATCAAACCGATGATAAACATTATTGCTGTAAACCGGGTAAGAATCCTTTTCTTCATGCGACTCCCCCCTTAGTCATGATTCTATCAGCAAAGCAGGCATTTCGATAAGCTGCCCTTCATCCAATGTCACGATAATGTTATCGTTGATCAACTGATCCATGATTCCACCGGTCAATTCCATTGAAGATGTCAACACTTCCGGCTCACCTATCGCTTCAATAACAAAAGGAGCGGGATATTGTACACCGTCTACAGTAATAACCGGGCCGGTGCAGACAATATACGAATTTCCATGAATGCGCTGGCCATTGATGGAAATGGCTTGAGCACCTGAGATATACAATTCGTTAATCACTTGAAACACATGGCTTTCATGAACAATATAATCATTCGGATTAACTGAATCAGGATTATAGCCACCATCCTGCAGCGTCACTTTCAGACCATTTCCCTGTACCGGAACGAGCCCCAGAAACCTTCGCAATTCCTCTGCTTCCGCGGCATATTCCGTATAGCGGTTTTCCCCATCAGCAAAAGACCTTTCATATTCCTGGACTTCGCTTTGCTTGAGTTGCAGCTCGTCCCGCAAGTCCTTGTTGCGTTCCTGCTGATCAATCAATTCTTTCCGATACTGTTCTTCCTGATCAAAAAATGCGCCGCCGGTAAATTCTTTTGTGTCTTTATTGGCACTCGATAAACTATAGGAATAGGCCATGATAAATCCTAATACCAAAAAAACCAATGAAAAAACAATCGACTTGCTGAAACTCTTTCGGCTATTCTTCTTCGGTGGCTTCATCTTCAGCACCTTCCTTCGCAAAACCATATACGTCTGCATAGGACCGGAAGAAAATACCCACTTCCATATCAATAACCCCTTGTTGTCCGTCTTCCAATTGGGCGATAACTGATGGATAATAATTCATTTTTTCGGCTAAGGTGCTCAAAATTCCTCGAATTTCATTTCCGTCATTCATGTACAAAGTAACGTAATCCGCGTCTTTTTCTTCGGGATCCAAGATCACCTGTGATATTAACTGAAGAACTTCGGAGTCGATTTGGGTCAACTGCTCGATCAGCTTTTCCCGTTTCTCCTCATTTTCAAAATTTGAGTAAATCGGTCCGTCCACTTCTGTAACCGGTTGATCCAGGGCCAGGCTATTTGACAGGACGATCTGATAGCTGTTGCCTCGATCCAAATACCCCATTTGAACGTATTCCTTCAAGTCAATTTCGACTCCGGTCAACCAATTTTTTTTGACCGATGCTTCTTCCACCCATTCCAGATTTTCCAGCTGTTGTGAGACAGCTCCGGCATCAAAAGACCACATGGAGTCTCCGATGCTTAATCCACTTGCTGCCTGGTAGCTTTCCTGGTCAAAAAGAACAGCCCCTTCAACGGTGATGGTTTGGATTTCACTGTACTTCGACTGGCTGTATAAAAGTACGGCAAGCAAAGTGAGAAAAATGAACAGCAGCGCCACGAACTTGCGATTGGTTCTTTTTATCCGGCGCTCTCGTAGCGTCGGGATGCGTTCTTCGATGTCAATCACTTTGTCCATAATTGCTGCTCCTTATCTTTTATTCGTTTGCTTCCGTCATTTGCTGAACTGCCGTAATGAAAGCATCTCCGCGAATTTCAAAACTTTCGTATTGATCCCAGCTTGCACATGCAGGAGACAGCAGGATTGTGTCTCCGCTAACTGACTGCTGAATCGCTTTCTCGACTGCATCATCCATTCTTCCCGCTTGGACAATTGTCGGTACGCCGCAATCTTCTGCAAATGCAGTAAATCGTTGTGCGGTCTCTCCAAAGGTAACCAAGACTTTGACACGGTTCATATACGGACGAATTTCTTCCAGGGAATGCTGTCGATCTAATCCGCCAGCCAATAGGATGATATTTTCGGGGAAAGCTTCAAGCGCACTCTTTGTCGCCAAAGCATTGGTGGCTTTTGAATCGTTGTAGAATTTCCGGCCTTCCCACTCCACAATAAACTGTGAACGGTGCTTTACACCTGTAAACGAAGTCAATACCCGGATGATTGTTTCTTTTGTTCCACCCAAAATTAAAGTTGCTGCCGTTGCTGCCAGGATGTTTTCCAGATTATGCTGGCCGCCCAATATGATCTTTGAACGTTCGATCAATATTTCGCCTTGCCAATATACGAAATCATTGTCCGCACTGATGCTTGTAGGCGTACGGCCTTTCAATGTAAATGGCACAAGCTTGGCTTTGCAGTTTTTCGCATGATCAGCAAGTAAGGGCTGGTCTGCATTGTAAATAAAGTAATCTTCTTCTGTCTGATTTTCAGTAAGCTTCATTTTGGAAGCACGATAATCTTCAATCGTTCCATGATAATCCAAATGTGCTTCATATATATTTGTAATAATCGCGATTTCAGGACGGAAGTCTGCCGTGCCTTTCAACTGGAATGAAGACAACTCAGTTACAATCACATTTTTGGCTCTTGCTTTTTCCGCAACTCCACTTGCCACTGTTCCGATATTTCCAGCAATTAGTGGATTTTTATTGTCCTGATTTAGCATATGGAACAATAAGGTTGTGGTGGTGGTTTTTCCATTTGAGCCGGTAATTCCGATAAATGGCGCTTCGCTGATCAAATAGGCCAGTTCAATCTCAGTCCACACGGGAATATTTTTCTCTATGGCCGATTCGATCAATACATTGGTATAAGGTATTCCCGGGTTTTTGACAACCAGTTCAAAGCCTTCTTCCAACAGATCTTCAGGGTGTCTGCCGCAAATCACGGTAACGCCCATGTTCAGTAATTCTTGTGCCTCTGGGTTTTCTTCAAATGGCTTAGAATCATTGACGGTAACAAATGCTCCAAGCTTGTGGAGGATTCGGGCAGCCGTGAAACCACTTTTAGCCAGCCCGAGAACCAATATTTTCTTTTGATATAATTGTGGCGCCTCTTTCATTTACATTACCTCCAAAAAGACTGCGATTGCCGCACTGATAAGACCGACTGACCAAAAAACAAGAACTACTTTCCATTCTGACCATCCGCTCAATTCGAAATGATGGTGAATCGGGCTCATTTTAAAAATTCGTTTTTGGCGCAGTTTAAAGCTGCCAACCTGTAAGATAACCGAAGCTGTTTCAATTACAAACACCAGTCCGATCAGCAGCAGCAAAAATTCCTGTTTCAACAGGATTGACACCATCGCCAAGGCACCGCCAAGAGCAAGTGAACCCGTATCGCCCATAAAGACTTTTGCAGGATATTTGTTAAAAATCAAAAACCCGAGCAATCCGCCGGTAACGGAAAAAGTAAAAATCGCAATTCCAATTTCGTCCTGATAAATTGCCAAGACACCAAATGCTGCAAAAGCGATGGATGCTGTTCCGGCTACCAGACCGTCTAAGCCATCCGTTAAATTGACTGCATTGGAAAATCCAACTAGCCAGAAAACAATGAAGAACACATAAAACCAGGATAGTTCCAGTGAAATATCCGTAAAAGGAACAGTGACTCCTGTTTCAAAATCAATCCCGCTCAAAACAAAGAACGAGATGACCGCTATCACAATTTGAGCAAGCAACTTCTGTAAAGAAGTCAATCCCAGATTGCGCTTTACTACTACTTTAATAAAGTCATCAAGAAAGCCGATCAGTCCATATCCGAAAAGAACCAACAGCAAAATCAGTACTTTTGCGGACAATAAATCAGCTAACCAGGCAACCAGCACCACAGTGGTGATGATGGAAATTAAGAAAACCAGGCCGCCCATAGTAGGCGTGCCGGTTTTTTTCATATGCGACTGGGGGCCTTCTTCACGAATGCTTTGGCCAAACTTCATCCGTTTCAGCAGCGGAATAAAGATTGGCATCAGCACTACTGTTAATAACAAAGCAATTCCAAGACCCATTAATATATAAGTGTTCATTTATAGAGCTCCTTTAAACACGAGATTACTCGGTTGTTTCTTCTGTTTGTATTTCTGCCTGCAAATCAATTTCCGTTTCTTCGGCATCAGTTTCAAGTGCAGCATCTTCCAAAGCTTCTTCTTCAGTCTGCTCCAGCTCTTCCTGCTCTTCAGCTTCTGCTTGCGCAGGATAGTAGATCTCAGGAGGATGAAGTTCTATCACTACAGGCTCATTATCCGTTATCGTTTCGCCTTCTGCAATGCTTTGTGTCAGAACGTAGCCTTGTCCAGCAATTTCCAGCAACAAACCACTTAATGATTGATATGCCAGCAGTTCACGTTTGGACCATCCAGTAAAATCTGGCAAACTGGTTTCTCCCGCTGTTTTCAAGATAACCCGTCCACCGTCGAGTATGGTGCTGCCAGCGTCTGGGTATTGAGAGACGACTTCTTCTGAATCTCCGGTAACCACAGCTTCTAGCCCTAATTCCTCTAAAGCTTCAGATGCTTCAGCTATCGACTGGCCTGTATAGTCTTCAACAGGCATAGTCGTTGCTTCCGCCATATTTTCCGGCTGGATGTTCATGTGTTTTAAGCTGTTTTCCATAACAGAAGTAAAAATTTTAGAAACCGGTACGGAGCCGTATTCATCCGCCGGTAAATCAGGTTGCTGTACGCCGATATAGATCAGCAGTTCCGGATCAGCAGCTGGTGCCATTCCAAGGAAAGAAAACAAATAATTGTTTCTGCCTTGCAGGTAGCCCCCGCCTTCTTGCGGAACTTGTGCAGTTCCTGTCTTGCCGGCTATGGTGTAATCCTGCAAAGCGAAGCCTTGTGCTGAACCGACTTCAGAAGTAACGGTTGAGGCCAATACTTCTTTTACTTGTTCTGCGGTTTCTGCTGAAATAGGCTGACCTGCTTCTTCAGGTTCGCTTTTGACAGTTACTTCACCTGTGTCGGGGTTCTTGATTTGGTCGATGACGTACGGTTTCATCATAACACCCTCATTTGCAATCGCAGAGGCAGCTTGAATCATTTGAATAGGGGTTACAGTTGATCCCTGTCCGTATGCGGTCGTTAACTTATTGATTGGGTATTGGTCGAGTATTGTGCCTGCTGCTTCTTTCGGCAAATCAATGCCTGTTTGTTCACCAAATCCAAAAGCATCAACATAAGTCATAAACGTATCTGCCCCTAAACGCTCCAATAAATATGCCATCGAAACATTGGAAGAACGCTGGAAACCTTCCAGATAAGAAATAGTTCCCCAGCCTCGTCCACTATTGTGGTCGCCGATTGTACTGTCCAGCAGTGAGTAAGTACCAGACTTATAAGTGGCATTAGGATCCCATTTGCCTTCTTCAATCGCTGCTGCCAATGTAAACATTTTCATCGGAGAACCCGGCTCTATCGTCAGTTGAACGCTTTCGTTCAGCCAGTTTTCGGATAGTCCTTCTCGTGTGTTTGGATTGAATGTCGGACGTTGCGACATCGCTAGAATTTCTCCCGTTTCAGGGTCAGCAATCACGGCAATCATCCGTTTCGGGTCATATTCCTCTTGGACACCGGACATCGCATCTTCAAGAAAGTTCTGCAATGTCTTGTCCAGTGTCAACTGGACATCCGAACCATCTACAGCCGGAGTGACTGCAGATTCGCTGTTCGGCAACAGAAAACCCCATTTATCCGTATCAAACTCCATTTTACCATTTTGGCCAGTCAATGCCTCGTTGTGTATCGATTCCAGTCCCATTCGTCCCGTTGTTCTTGTTTCGCCATCTTCTAACTCTTCTTTCATGGCATAGCCGACAAGATGAGAGGCAAACACGCCATTCGGGTAGAGACGTTTTAAATCACGAACAAATAACAGACCTGGTATTTCTTCTTCCTTCATCTCCAGCATTTGTGTGTGGCTGATTTCACGCCCAGCAGAACCAAACTCCACCTGATAGCGATCATTTTCAACTCCTGACTGAAGTGTTTCCAAAATACTTTCTTCGGAAGCATCCAGGTAACCCGCTAACTTAGCTGCTGTTTCTTCAACATCCACGACATGTCGCGGATCACTTGCTTTTTGAGTTGCTGATTCGTCAAGTACGGCAACAAGTTTATATGTCAGCGTGTCTTCAGCAATGACTTCTCCGCTTCGGTCTAGTATGCGGCCCCGCTCGGCAGTCAGCACTTCCTCCTGGCTGTACTTGGCAGCCGCTCTGGCGGCCAGTTCCTGCCCTTCTACTTCTCCTGTGGCTTGAATTGTCACAATTCTAGTCAATAAAAGGAAAAAGAGCCCTGCAAATAACAAAAACAGCAGAAAGGCTCCTCCTTGAAATCGAAACTTTTTTTTCATTGTCCAGGCACTACCTTTACATTTTGCTCATTTAATTTTAGGCCAAGTTCTTTCGCTTTTGACCAAATGCGCTCATATGAAGACAGTTCGCTTACCTGTACCGACAAGTCTGTATTTTGCTTCGCTATTTCATTGACTGATTGTTCAATTGTTTGGATTTCCTGTGTAGAAGCCTGAATCGTTGATTGATTCTGGAGTACCAGCAAAGCGCACAAGATACAAACTGCTACGAAAGATAAATACAGTATTTTTTCACCTTTGGTAATTAACCCTTTTTTTCTTGCCGGCTGCCGACTCGGATTTTGAGGAACGGCCGGCTGTTGGATGTAGGTTTCGGTTCTTGCATTCAACGCCATCTGAACACGTCCTTATTCGTTTATTTTTTCTGCAATACGCAGCTTAGCGGATCTTGACCGATTATTATGTTCCAGCTCTTCTTCTGAAGGCAGAATTGGTTTTCTTGTGATCAGTTTTAGTCTTGGTTCCATTCCATCTGGAATTACCGGCAAATTCGGAGGCAATTCCGGAAGCGATGAAGATTCTTTAAAGATCGCTTTGCAGAGCCTGTCTTCAAGCGAGTGGAAGGTGATGACACTAATTCTTCCTCCGATTGCCAAAAGATCGATAGCATCCTGCAAAGATGTCTCAGCTGCACCAAGTTCATCATTTACTGCGATTCGAATAGCCTGAAATACCCGTTTGGCGGGATGGCCGCCTTTTCTGCGGGCAAAGGCAGGGATGCCGTCTTTAATGCATTCAACCAGCTGCCCCGTTGTTTCAATGGGATGCTTTTCTCTTGCAGCCTCGATTTTCCGAACAATTTGTTTAGAGAATTTTTCTTCGCCGTAGCGGTAAAAAATCCGGACTAAATCTTCGAATGACCATTCATTCACGACATGATATGCGCTTAACTCGGCGCTTTGGTCCATCCGCATGTCCAACGGTGCGTCATTGTGGTAACTGAATCCCCGTTCTGGTGTATCCAACTGTGGCGAAGAAACACCCAGGTCGTACAGAATGCCATCGACTTTCTCTACTCCGCGCATCTCCAATTCTTCTTTTAAAAATTTAAAGTTGGCATGGATAAATGTAATTCTATGTAAGTAATCTTGTAGTTTTTCTTTTGCATGAGCTATTGCCGTCGCGTCTTGATCAAAACAATATAAATGACCTTGGTCAGATAATTGCTGAACCAAATATTCGCTGTGCCCTGCTCCGCCCAGCGTACAATCCACATATATGCCGTCAGGACGAACGTTCAGACCATCGACAGTTTCATGCAGTAAAACCGTGGTGTGATTGAACAATCCATTCCCCCCGTTCACTTTTAAAAGTCAAAATCAGTTAAATTTTCCGCAATTTCATTAAAGGAATTTTCAGATGCTGCAAAATAGCTTTCCCATGAATCTTTTGCCCATATTTCAAAACGGTTGGACACACCCAAGATGATGCACTCTTTTTCAAGTTTCGCATAAGAAATTAATGTCGTCGGTATATTGACGCGTCCCTGCTTGTCAAGTTCCACTTCTGTGGCCCCTGAAAAAAAGAAACGTGTAAAAGCACGAGCGTCTTTTTTTGTAACCGGCAGCTCTTTCAGCTTTTCTTCAATTTTCTGCCATTCTTCCATAGTGTAGCCAAATAAGCACTGATCCAGGCCTCGGGTAATGACAAAATTTTCACCCAGCAGTTCACGAAACTTAGCTGGAACAATTAACCGTCCCTTTGCATCAACGCTATGTTGATATTCGCCCATGAACATACCCTTCACCCCACTTATTGTAATAAATGTACCACAATCCCCCACTTGTCACCACTTGTTTTTGAAATATTTCATGTTTGTTGCAATAAAATATCTCAACAAGTTATTTTGACATAAAAAAAACCTGCATATGCAGGCTTTTTTCCATTTATAAACAAATTATTTTGTGATTTTTGTCATATTTCAATGGAAGCGCTAAAAGATCTTTTACAAGTTCTGGACCATATTGATTCATGTAAATAAATGGGCTGTAAATGCGTTCCTGGAAGCCGCCATTCGGCAGCAACTCATTTTCAATAGAAGCATAATGCCCGAACTCGATGCTGTTTTGCAGCACCACTTCATCTTCAAGCTTATTTTTTAAAAAACTTAATTGCTTAATATGCAGCTGAAGGTTCTTTTCAACAATGGGTGTAAGCCCTTTGCTGACCGAAGAAAATTGGCGATGGATATCTGCGTAAGCAGATTCCAATTGCTGTTGAATTCCATCGATCAATTCTTCAGCTTCCTGTTCCCGGATCGACTCCATCAAATCATTTCTCATCACAGCAACTTGCTGACCTTTTGCTACATCCAAGAAACTTAAATTGTATTTATCTAGCAAAAGCTGAGTTTGGCGGTTCACCAATGTCAGGCTTAGGCGCGGCATAATGACCGGAAGCTCCATGCCAACCACATTGAAAGCTCCTTTAAGCGCTGCCCAATAAGCAATTTCACCAGGTCCACCGACAAAAGCCAGGACCGGAAATACCATTTCCTGCATTAACGGCCGTGTCACGACATTATTGCTGAGAAGTTCCGGAGTTTTTTCAGCCACATCAAGAAGCTGTTCTTTGGTATAGCGGATAGCGCCGTTGTTTGCCACAAACTCCGCGCCTTCGCGCTCCAGCAGCAATCGTTCACCTTTTACTGTAATGAAAAGGTTAGCTGCTGTTTTCTCTGCGCCAATTACTGCAGTGTAGCCATCCTTTAACAGCGACTGCTCTGCAGCGGCAACGGTTTCGGCAATGTCTTCAGCACGTTCGATCATTTCCATAAAATAAGGCGACTCATATTTTCGGAATTCTTGATCTGCCGCATCAATGTACAGCAAACCTTCCTCCTGGAAAAAATAATGGAGAAGCGAAGCGAAGAAATCGGTATAGGACAGGGAGCTTTCCAACAGGCCAAAAGCCAGATCATGAAGTTCTTTTGAATGTTCGGTTTCAGGCAAACTGCGGAAATATTCTTCCAGGAAAGAGGCAATTTTGGATTTGTTCAACATTGCCGAGGAAGCAGAGTTTTTGCCATATTCCGTATGCGGGATATTCAGCTTATCCACACGCCCATTCACTTCCCGGTAAAGGTGGCTGATTTCAGCCAAATCATGGTCTTCCCCGGCAATCCAGAAAACCGGCACCACTTTGGTATTTAGCTGCTCAGAAGCCTGTTTAGCCAAAACAATAACTGATATTGCTTTATGTACCGTATATAAAGGTCCTGTCAGAAGACCCGCCTGCTGTCCGGTGACAACTACCGGCGCCCCTTCTCCAAAGCTGGCTAAATTCTGCTTTGCTGCTTTTGATAATCCGTTGGGTGCCATGTAATTATGCAGGATGCCAGCCACTTTTTGGCGGTCGACAGAATGGCTTTGCAGTTTCTGTAATCGTTCTTCGAATGACTCCACCTGTGGGTCATAAGAAAAATATTGGCGGATAGCCGGTCTGACATTTACATAATCACTCATCAATTTACTGGCTGGTTCTACGTATTGTTCCTCTACTTTCATGAAAAAAAGTCCCCTTTTCCCTTTACATTTAAAATCTACTATAGCAAACGCATCTCCTAAAGAAAAAAAATACGCCTGCTAAACTGATTTAATAACAACAATCACCAGTCCAACCAGCCAAACAAGAGCGTAAGTGGCGGACAACAGCAGGAAGTAGGTTCTCCATAGTTTTCGGAAAAACGGTATGATTTCAATTTCTTTGGCAGTTCTCCATTCAATGACCAAGAAGACGATTGCCAGTACAAGTGCAACAAAATAAATAATGGCTGAAACTGAATAGCCCCATAAGATATCCACCGATGCCGGCACCGAGAAGAACAATAGGAATGTGGTAATATCAGATGCCAGTCCGAGCGCTTTCTTCCTTTTGCGTTTCAATGAAATAAAATAAACAATTATAAAAAGGAGAAAAGGAATATAGAGAAAGACAGAACCGATTGTTTGCAATAGCGTCATTTTTCTACCTCAACCGTTTTCAAAAGATGGTAAAAAGCTTTAAATAAGGGCAATTCCAACTTTGAACGATTTAGTACATACAACATCAATCCATCAACCTCCATTGCATCGCCTGCCAGACGATCTGCACACATGGCAGACACTTTGTCGGGTTCAGATGCGCATAATGCGGCAACTTTTTCGATAGGCTGCAGCGATTCAATTTCCGGAAACGCCAAATACAATTCGTTATACAGCGTTCTAAACAATTCATAGGCGTGCGGATTAGTGATCAGTTCCCCATTTCGAATCTTCATCATGGCCGTCAAAGGATCAATCAGGCTGCTGAACAGCAAGCTTTCAAAAAGCTGTTCTTCAATATTTTCCGCCCATGAGCTTTTCCATGCAGTGGTTTCCAACAAAGGCAGAAACTCCTCCGGATTGCCCTTTACCGTTCCCAAAGTCATTTGGGGCGCTTTGGCAAAACTGATCGTGTTGTCGTTCAGTTTGACGCAATCCGTTTCGAGTATGGCAGCGGCAATATGCCGGTGAGCCAAAGTTCTCGCTTTTTCCAAAAATAGCATACCCTGCTGCAGAAAAATAATTTTGTTGCTTGGGCAGCGAATTTTTAGAAGCCTTAAGATCGGCGGCAATTCTTCATATGTTACCGTCAAAATTACAAAAGCATCCGGAGAAATTTGTTCAACATCCGTGTAGGCTTTTATAAGTTGGCGATTTTCACTGTGTATAATTCCCTGCTTGTTAATCAATGCGGCTTGTTCTTCACGCTGTACAATCACTTGCACGTCATGCCCCGCTTTTTTCAATAGATAGGCCGACAGCAGTCCACTCGCTCCAGCTCCGATAATTGCATAATTCACGGAATCACTCCTTACAGTGCCACAATTTTTTCTTAAAAAAGAAGCCTGCCCATATTAGGCAGACTTCCAATAATAGTTTTTATTATACAGGATAAATCGGATGTTTTCGATATGGCAGCGGCAAATCTTTTGTTTCGTAAAAAGATAGGCGCTGGGAAAGCACGGAACGCAATTGATGAGGCGCTACAATTTCGTCGACGATCAATTCAGATGCCAGACGGTAAATGTCAATTTCCTCTTTGTACTCCTGATGTTTTTGCTGCACATATTGTAAACGTTCTTTCGGATCTTCAATCGCTTCAATTTTATTTGAGTAGACCGCGTTCACTGCCGCTTCAGGGCCCATTACCGCGATTTGCGCTGTCGGCAGGGCAATGCAGACATCCGGTTCAAATGCAGGACCTGCCATGGCATAAAGTCCGGCACCATATGCCTTGCGGACAATGACCGAAATTTTCGGCACGGTGGCCGAACTCATGGCTGCGATAAACTTCGCGCCGTGGCGGATAATGCCCGCCCGTTCGACTTTGGTTCCGATCATAAATCCTGGAACGTCAGCCAAGAACAACAACGGAATCGAGAATGCGTCACATAGATTGATGAATTTTGCGCCTTTGTCGGCTGAATCACCGAACAGGACGCCGCCTTTGACTTTTGGCTGGTTGGCAAGTATGCCAATTACCTGGCCGTCAATACGCGCAATTCCTGTAATCAATTCACCGGCAAAGAGCTTTTTGATATCAAAGAAGCTGCCTTCGTCGACCAATTGATCGATCAGTTCGTACATATCAAAAGGTGCATTTTGGTTTTCAGGAATGATTGCTTCCAGAGAGCGTCCGGCTTTCGCCGCTTTTCCCTCAATCTTTTCGGGCTTCATGGCAAAGTTTGCAGGAAAATTCAACAAATAGCGTCGCGCTTCTGAAATGGCTTCCTCTTCTGTCGCAACGAGGACATCCCCGACGCCGCTGACGGTGCAATGCATACGGGCTCCGCCCATTTCTTCAAGCGTCACTTTTTCACCAATGACTTTTTCCGCCATACGCGGTGAGCCAAGATACATCGAGGCATTGCCGTCTACCATGATGACAATGTCACAGAAAGCGGGAATATAAGCGCCGCCTGCAGCAGATGGGCCAAACAACAGACATACTTGCGGCACCATGCCAGACATTCTCACTTGATTGTGGAAGATTTTTCCTGCCCCCCGGCGATTCGGGAACATGTCGAGCTGGTCGGTAATGCGGGCACCCGCTGAATCCACCAAATAAAGCATTGGTACTTGCATTTTTTCAGCAGTTTCCTGGATGCGGATGATTTTTTCAACGGTGCGCGAGCCCCATGATCCAGCTTTGACCGTTGAATCATTGGCCATTACACAAACAGTTTCCCCGTTTACTTTGCCGATAGCCGTGACAACGCCATCAGCAGGCAGATCTTCTGCTTCTACATTGGCAAAGCGACCATCTTCTGCGTAATTTTCATCATCAAACAATAGCTTTAAGCGATCACGAACAAATAATTTATTGCTTTCTTTCATTTTTTCGTGATATTTTTGCTGCCCCCCGGCAAAAATCTTCGCAAGCTTTTGTTCCAAACGTTCGTTGTACCCCGTAGTTTCCGTTGTTTTCGTCATTTCACTGTCCCCTTTGTTTGGAATCGTTTATTCGCCGACAGTCAGCAGCAGATCGCCTTCGTTGACAAAACCGCCGACTTCCACATGCACTTTTTCCACTTTGCCCCCAAATTCAGCTTCGATTGGAATTTCCATTTTCATCGATTCGATTGTCAATACAGCTTGACCAGCTGTTACAGCTTCCCCTTCTGCTGCTAAAATATTCAATACTGTTCCTGCCATAGACGCTTTTAATTCTCTCATAATGTGTGTTCCTCCTTGGTTTTTTCCATCCATTGCGGCAATACCGCTGTTGCGTAATCACCTGCTATAAATTCTTCTGATCTGATAAATTCTTTAAATAAGGAAATATTGGTTTTTACACCTGCAATTTCAGTCCGGTTGAAGAATGTCTGTGACTTCGACAGTGCATCAACACGATCAGACCCGCGTATAATAATTTTTGAAATCATTGGATCGTAGAAAGGCGTCACTAAATTGCCTTCTTCATAACCGGTTTCAATCCGTGCGCCTTCACCCCACTGAAGCTTTTCAAGCTTTCCTGGAGAAGGAAAAAAGGTTTTCGGGTCTTCCGCATAAATACGGTATTCAATAGCGTGGCCTTTGGTTTCTATCGTGTCTTGAGCGGGCAGTTCTCCGCCTCCGGCTACAATCAGCTGCCATTCAACCAGATCCAGCCCCGTCACTTCTTCTGTCACCGGGTGCTCCACCTGCAGACGCGTATTCATTTCCAGGAAATAAAACTCATTGTTTGGACTGACGATAAATTCCACGGTACCGGCATTTGTATAGCCAACCGCCCTTCCAGCCTGCATTGCAGCTTCGCAAAGGCGCTCTCGCACATCTTGCGGCAAATGCGGCGAAGGCGACTCTTCGATTACTTTCTGGTTTCGGCGCTGAACCGAGCAGTTGCGTTCATACAAATGAACCAGATTGCCTTGGTGGTCACCGAAAATTTGCACTTCGATGTGGCGGGCATCGGCAATGAATTTTTCCAGATACACAATATCATCGCCAAAATAGGCCTTGGCCCGATTTTTAACCGAAGCAAACTGTTGAGTGAGCGCTTGTTCACTTTCACAGCGCACCATGCCGATGCCGCCACCGCCTGCACTTGCTTTCAGCATCAAAGGATAGCCGATAACTGTCGCTTCCTGCAAGGCTTCTTCAAGCGTTGCCACGCCTTCTTCTGTACCCGGAACCACAGGCACCCCAGCCTGGATCATGGTTCTGCGGGACTCAATCTTGTCTCCCATTTTTTCGATGATATCGCTTGAAGGACCGATGAAAATCATTCCCGCTTCTGCTACTTTGCGTGCAAAATCGGCATTTTCCGATAACAGGCCATATCCGGGATGAATAGCATCCACACCGTGTTTCTTGGCTTCTTCAATAATTTTTTCAATTTGCAAGTAAGACTGCACGACCGGATTGGGACCGATCAGCACAGCTTGAGTCGCTTCGTTGACATAAGGCAGATCCCCATCTGCCTCAGAATGAATAGCGACCGTTTCGATTCCAAGGCGTTCGCATGTCCGAATAATACGGCGTGCAATCTCTCCCCGGTTCGCGATCAGGATTTTTTTCATATTTGAAATACCCCCTATGTTTTCTCCCTTCTATAGCATATACGAATTTTGTAAGCGATTTCAACTATTCGCCGAAATATTTCTTTTCAAAGTAAATTGAATAGCAGAATCTTCTTTCTCACATCGCTTCCGCTGCTTTGGGCAGCTGGACCGAAAGCGGAGCTGATTTGCGGAATATCAGCAGGCACAAATCAATAGTTCCACGTATATTGATTTTATCGCCGGCAAAACCAAAAATGAAATCCCTCCGAAAAGGGATTTCATTTTTGGGATTTATTGAGGAAATTATCGACTGCATCGTGGTGGGCGTCTTTTTCCCACAGGATGGCGCATCTTCTGACTTCCTGTTCGACACGTTCCTGCAGACCGGTCATGTGCCATTTGCGGATGGCCATTTCCTTGTAGGCACGGTGAACATCTGGATGGATTTTTTTCATTGATTCGAAAAACTCTTCATGGTCCTGCTCGTTGTGAATAACAGCGGATGCCCAGCCCAATTCTTTCATCTCGTTTGCGGTATACACTTTCGCTTCGCTGAGCATTTTCAAGGCTTTATCGTGCTGCAGTGTTTCCAGAAGATAAGTGCCGCCTCCCCAGCCGCTGGTGATGGCAAGAGTGCCTTGGATAAAGCCGCATTTCGCATGATCCCATACAAGCCTGTAATCGCACGCTGTAGCGATTTCGCAGCCGCCGCCGACTGCAGCGCCATTAACGACCGCTACAACCGGTACAGGCAGTGTTTTGATCGAATACAGCACATCGCTCATTCGCTTCAGCATTCCATAGGCCTGTTCTTCTGTCCGAAGCGCATGAAAAACCGAAAGGTCGCCACCTGAACAAAAAGCTTGCTTGCCGGATGCTGTAATGATGATGAGCCGGATAGAAGGGTCTTGTGCTTTTTGCACCAACTCTTCAAGCCCTGCTGTCACTTCGTCATTTACTGCGTTGCGGATATGGGGACGGTCTATCGTAAATGTCATGATGCCGTCCTTAAGGCCAATGGTGTAAGACAATCAAATCCCTCTTTTCAGGCGAATTCCTGCAGGAAGCACAAATCCGCTGCTTGCTTATGTATAGAGAAAAAGGCTATCGAGAGCCATGGCCTCTCGATAGCCTTTCAGCAGCAAATACTGTTTTATTTGCTTGCTACTACTTCTTTACCTTTGTACGATCCACATGCTTTGCAGACGTGGTGAGCCAATTTACTTTCGCCACAGCTTGGGCAAATTACCATGCCCGGCACTGACAATTTAAAATGTGTACGGCGTTTTCTTTTAGCGGTTTTGGACGTTCTTCTAGCTGGTACAGCCATTGGTGACACCTCCTTACACTAATTCTATTCATCTGACTGATCAAAATACTTTGCTAAATCAGCAAGTCTTGGATCTGGTTTTGGTGGTGCCGCTTCTTTCTCGGCTTCGTACTCTTCGTCTGTTGAATACGACCAATCGTTTCCGCCTTTTATAACGGATTGATCAGCGTCTTCCTTAAACACTTGAATCGGAATCTGGAGCAGCACGAGTTCTTCCAGTATCGGCTGAAGATCAATGACTTCAGTTTCTACGGCATGAATATCGCTAAGCTTATCTTCCTGGGCTTTTTCAGACCAATCGAAGATTTCAACCGAATCGATGTTTATCGGAAACTCAACATCCTCCCAAGTTCTGGCACAAGGCAGCGTAAGCATGCCTTCGAGATGGAGTTGGCACGTTAATTGTTGCGAACCAATTGTGCAATGTCCTGTAACATGTACAGGTGAAATTTCCCGAATATCGCTATTCCGTGATTTCACTGCTTCCAAATGAACCATTTGGTCAATTGGCAGTCCGTCTCTGCGATGCTTTTGAAGCTGTTGAATCGCTATTTTCATAAGTAATCACCTCAAGACAACAAAGTTGATTATATAATGCACAGAAAAAGATGTCAAGAAAAAATCTTGTCACTCTATTTCAAACATCGGTATACTAGATTTAATTCTACCAAAGAGGTGAGCAGATTGAAAGCTGTAGGAATTATTGTTGAGTACAACCCTTTCCATAATGGCCATCTCCATCATGCAGAGCAGGCGCGTGCGGAGTCAGGCGCAGACCTCGTCATTGCAGTTATGAGCGGCCAGTTTCTGCAGCGCGGGGAACCGGCGTTTGCCGATAAATGGGCACGGACACAAATGGCGCTGGATGCTGGCATCGATCTGGTGATTGAACTTCCTTATGTCTATGCAACGGCGCAGGCATCTGATTTTGCTAAAGGCGGGATTGCATTGCTCGAGGCAATCGGCTGCTCTTCTTTTTGCTTTGGCAGTGAACAAGGAGCGATCGCCCCTTTCCTGAACTCCCGCCAGTTGCTGACAGAACATGCAGCTGAATACCAATATCTCATCCACGAGGCAGTCCAAACTGGCATCAGCTACCCGAAAGCCCTAAACGCAGCCTATAAGGCTTTAACGGCTGACCGGGAGGGGTTTGCCGATTTGACGCAGCCGAACAATATTTTAGGATTTCATTATTTGGAAGCGGCCCAACGCCTCGGTTCTTCCATGGAGCCGCTGACGATTCAGCGGATTGGCGCCAACTACCATGACTCTATCGAAGCGGGGCTGCCGATTGCCAGCGCGACCGGAATTCGAGAAGCTTTTTTTAAAGGGGATTCTGTCGAACAGTTGTCGGCTTATATGCCAGAAACGTCAATCGCCACATTAAAAAATAGTGAAAATGACTATGGTACTTTCGGCAGTTGGGAAGGATTTTATCCGTTGCTGCGATTTACTGTTTTGCGGGATGGTCCGGAACAGCTGAAACAGTATGCTGAAGTAACCGAAGGCATTGAGAACTTGATCTACCAATCTGCGAAAACGGCTGACAACTTTGAAGCTTTTATTGCCCTCGTCAAATCCAAACGCTTTACGAGGACCCGAATTCAGCGGATGATGACGCATATTTTTACTGGATTTACGTGGCAAGAGCTGCATTCTTTTGCAGGCCCTGAATATATCAGGCTTCTCGGCATGTCTAGCACAGGAAGACTTTATTTAAACCATATAAAAAAGAATATCACGCTTCCCTTGGTGAGCCGCGCAGCTGATCTGAACGGCCCGATGGGAAAACTTGATATTCATGCCACTGCCATGTATCTGCAGGGATTAGGTAGTACAGATATGAAAAAAGAATTTACCACACCGCCGATTTACCGGGGTTGAAGCTCATCCAAAAATGCCAATGCATCTTCAATGGTATCCACCGGAACAATTTCCATCGCTGTTCCGATGTTTTCTGCAGTTTCAACGGCGATTGCATAATTGCTGTCGCCTCCGCCCTCCACCGCTTCATTTGGAGCAAAGAAAATATCAATTTCTGCAGAATCGGCCGCCATGATTTTTTGGTCAATGCCCCCAATTCTTCCTATAGACCCATCGCTTTCCATAGTTCCGGTGCCGGCGATATTGTAACCTTTTGTAATGTCTTCGTCCACCAATTGATTGAGGATTTCGAGTGTGAACATCAGGCCAGCTGACGGCCCACCGATTGCATCAGAATCGATTTCTACTTCGGGTGTCGTTTCGATGCTCTTGTCTTCAACAAAAGAAATGCCTAAGCCGACTCGGTCGGGATCGGTCGGCAATGGCGCCAATTCAATATCCGTGCTGATTTCGCGGTCTTCGCGCTCATAAAGCACCTCCACCACCTGCCCATCTTCTTTTTCACTCAGGTAATCGATAAGCTCCTGCATTTCCGCAAAGCTATTGCCATCCACATTGAGCACTCGGTCGCCTGGCGCCAAAACTCCATCCGCTGCTCCTCCTGTCAGTACATTCAGAACAAAAACCCCATTATTGCTGATTTCGTAAGGCAGTTCTGCCTGTTCAAACGCAATTTGCAGAGCATTCACTTGCGAATCGGACATAAGCTTCAACTGGCGTACGTTGTATTCTTCATCACTTTCGTGCGGGCTTCGGACTTGTTCCGGAGGCAAAATTTTATAGCCATCCTGAAATTGCGACCAGACGTATAAAGCAGGAGTTGCTGTCAGCATGGAAACCGTCATCAGGCTGAGGCTTCCTGCATCATCTTCATCCCCGCCCGCCACTTGTACCAGTGGCGACAGTTCGTAAGCGCCGCCCGGCCTTGTAATATACGAGTCCAGTTGGTAAGAGGACAGAAAAACTATAAGAGCCATCATAATAACGAGAGTCAGTAATCGTTTACTTTTCATGCAGCTCTTCCTTTCATTAGATAAAACCTTAGTTATAGGCTCTGCATAAGAAAAAGCCACGAGATTCGTGACTTATTGAAATTTTAAATAAAGGGCTTTTTCAACTGCTTCGGGCACCAAGCCTGTAATATTGCCTTTGTATTTTGCCACTTCTTTAACAATGCTCGAGCTTAGGAATGAATACTGGTTATTCGATACCATAAACAAAGTTTCTATATCTTCATTTAAAAAACGGTTCATAGATGTAATTTGCATCTCATATTCAAAATCACTGACTGCACGCAGTCCGCGTATGATGGCATTCGCTTTTACTTCTACTGAATAATCGATCAGCAAGCCGGAAAATGAATCCACTTTAACGTTTGGGATAGACTGCGTTACTTCCGCTATCAGATCCATGCGCTCATTCACATCAAATAACGGATTTTTGGATGAATTATTCATTACCACAACTTTCACTTCATCAAAAATTTTTGACGCCCGTTTAATAATATCCAGATGCCCCATTGTAATGGGATCAAAACTTCCTGGAACTACTGCAATTTTAGTCAATACGTTCTCCTTCTTCCCCCTGGTAACGGTAAATTGAAATAATGGTACTGCCGTAAAGCTCTTTCTTATAACGCTCAAAATACCTGGTCCGATCCGGAAGCTCTACTTCCCTATCGTGTTCACAGACTATAATGGCATCTTTTGTGACAATTTCCAATTCTCCCGCTTTATCCATGAGGTCGTAGGACTTTTTCATGTGGTAGGGCGGATCCAGAAACAGCAGACGCGCCTGTATGCCGTTTTTTTGAATAGCTTTGACTGCACGTTCTGCATCAGCCCGGTAAACTTCTGCACGGTCCGATAAACGCGTTTTTTCCAAGTTTGCCTGAATGGTTTCCACTGCCCGTTTGTCTTTATCGGTAAAAATGACCTGGTCAATGCCGCGGCTGAGGGCTTCAATGCCTAGTCCGCCGCTGCCCGCAAACAAATCCAGCGCGTAGCCGCCGTCAAAAAACGGTCCGATCATATTGAAAATGGATTCCTTTACTTTGTCTGTCGTCGGTCTGGTTGAATTGCCAGGCACCGCTTTTAACGGAATCCCTTTAACCGAGCCTGCTACAACACGCATATTATCGCCTCTAACTTAAATGATTTTCTTGATGCATTTTTATTGCATAATGGTAAAATGAAGACTGGAAAGGACGTGACATGATGATTCAACGTTTTATTGAACTTGGAGAAGGGTACGGAGATATTTACGAGCTCCGCGAACTCATCACAAGCAATCAGCAACGCTTTATGCATGGATTTGTTTTTGTTTCTACAAATTCACAGGGACAGGATGTCTTATCGATTGCGGCTGCATTCAAACCCGCTTCTGAAGGCAACTTTATGCCGATTTATCTTTGCCGCGAAGGGATCCCACTCGATTCCAAGCGTTTGGACATTTTCGAGCAAACTGTTTCAGAACTTGGCCATACCCCCATTAAAATGGAAGTCAAGCATTCATCCGTGTACGCAGATAGAAAATTCTATCATAGCCACTTGATTTCGGTTTTAAGATTAAACCATTATATTCCGCCAATGCAATAATCAAAGGCCGATTTTGTAATCGTATTCCTTTGCTTTATCAGGCTTGGCGTTTTCATATTCTGTTTTGAGCATTGGGCGGTAGGATTCGAGTACTTGTTTTACATATGGCAATTTATTTAATTTCGTTTTGGTTGTTTCTATGGCATCCTGATCCATATAGAGGACTACATATTTCAATTTGCGGGAAATATAGTGGACATGCCCAAACTTCCGCAGCGATTTAGCTTGTTTCAAATGATGCACATAGACAATGAGGCCTTGGCGATCATGCATAAGTATCCCTCTTTTCTTAGCTTCTAGAATACCATAGGAAAGAAAAAAGCCGCAACCGAATAAACTGACAGCACAGCACTCAGTTCGCTATACTGTTTTTATTACAGAATTCCAGGGAGGTAACACAACGTATGGGAAAAAAGACAAAAATCGGCTTGGCAGCCGCTGCTGTCGGAGCGGCTGCTTGGGCAGGATCTAAAGCTTTGGCCAACCCGCAGTTCCGTCCTGCTAAAGAAGTACTGAATTATGAACGCCCGATCGTTCTTGCACACCGTGGCGGCGCCAAATTGGCACCGGAAAATACCTTGGCTGCATTCAACAGGTCAGCAGATCTTGGCGTACACGGATTTGAAATCGATATCCGCATGACCAAAGACGAAGAAATCCTTGTGTTTCACGATGAATACATTGACCGCACTACTGATGGAGCTGGCCGAGTTGCAGATATGTCCCTTGATCAGTTGAAAGCTTTTGATCTTGGCTATCACTTTATCGACCTAGAAGGCAAGCATTCGTATCGCGGCAAAAATGAACAGGTTGTGCTGCTTCGTGAACTGATTGAGAAATTCCCGCAGATGTATATTAATATTGACATTAAAGATGATCCTGAGACGTATGAGGGCAGTTTAGTGCCTTCCAAGCTGTGGCGCCTGATCGATTCGCTTGGCGTACAGGACCGGGTAGCCGTAACATCTTTTTATGATGAGCAAATCGACCGTTTCAATTTGTATGCGCAAAACCGGGTTGCAATTGGCGCAGGAGAAAATGAAGTCAGAAAAGCTTACGCTTCCTACAACAGCCAGTTTGGCCATTTGTATCACCCGCGTGCAGATGTGTTCCAGATTCCGGTGAAGTCATCGGTATTCCGTCTGGATTCTCCCCGCTTTATTGCATTCTTGGAGAATTTGAACATCCCGGTGCATTATTGGGTGATCGATGAAGCAGAAGCTATGCGAACATTAATTAAAGCTGGAGCCAAAGGCATCATCACCGACCGGCCCGATCTTGCCGTTGCTCTTATCTCAGAAATGGAAGAGTAACTTATATAAAAAAAGTGCAACGCAAGCGTTGCACTTTTTTTATGGAGCTATTTAAAATTGCACGGTCAGGCTGAACAAGAACAGCCGCCGCCTGTGCCGCAGCTGCCGCCGCAGGAAGATTCTGATGAAAAGAAAGGATTCGAGGAAGGAATTTTTACCGCCTCTGATACCGATCTGCCAAGGATAAAACTTACCTGGTCCATCAGATCCTGCAACTCGTTTTCCATTAAACGCAGATTGGCTATCTTCTCATTGAGGTCCAATCGCCGTTTGTCCACACGAATTTGCTTCATCACCCGTGAGTATTCCGGATGATATTTGCCAAAACGCTGAACTTCTTCATATTGGTCTTTTAATCTTGCGAAGGCCTGAATTTCTTCCGCAAGACTTTTATCGTTATAGACAGAGGCATAGGCTTCCCTATAGAGGTCAGCTTGCTCTGATTGTAGAATCATTTGGCTTAGCTCGTCTGCAAAGTCAGTTATTTCAGCCCATTCATAGGTCATAATCATAGCAGATTCCTCCTTTACGCTTTAATCATAGCAGATATATTTAAATTTCACTATAGACAGGAAAGGATTGTCAGCATGAGTCTTTTAAACGATCAGCTTGCGCGTATTGTAAAAAACAGCAGTTCCGAAGATCTTGAGATGTTGGGCGACTACTTGACAAATTTCGAGAAAAAACAGCAAGGTGACTTTGCTACGTATTTAAGTGCTGCCCTGAACATGACACGTGTCACCGATGAACATTCTTCTGTTGTTTCTATACCCAATACCGCTTTTATCCACAATAACGTTAATATCCCGCATGGCGGAATTCTCGCGGTTCTCCTCGACACTGCAATGGGAACGCTTGCCAACAGCAAATGCCAGCCCGGCTTTAGTGCTGTTACCACAAACTTAACGATCCACTACTTGACCGTGGCGGATGAAGACAGCATAAGCGCCAAAGCTCGCATCATACGCAGCGGCAGGCATACCCTGGTAATAGAAGGGAACATTTTTCAGCAAGACGGAAAGCATATTGCTACAGCGACCGGCACTTTTTTTATCGTCCCTAAAAATTCAAAGCCTGCTATTGCTCAAAAGCAGTAGCAGGCTCTTTTTCAAGAAAAATCTGTGTATAATATTTGCCGAACACGCCAACTCCCGTTTGGTTGTATTCATTGCTGAGCAGCGTATTGCGGTGTGCATCTGAATTGATCCAGCCATGTACGGTTTCCGCTGCATCATAATAGCGAGTGGCTGTGTTGACTGCCGCTTGTTCAAAATCAATATTGGCTCGTTCCAACCTGCCGTGCAAATCATTGATCTCCATTTCCTCGGACAGGAAATTTTGCTTTGCCATGTCTTCACTGTTTGCTTCTGACACCATGTTTGCCAGAGGGTTAACCGCCAAAGGCATGGTGGAATGATGCAGACGGTAAACATTTACCAAATCAACAATCTGATTGGCATTTCCTTCGTCTATGGAACGCTGCTGTGTGGAGGATGGGGTCTGTACCGGCAGCAGCTCACCTGAATACATAAGATCGTAAGGCTGATGGCGAATCAAGGTCTCCGCATCCATAAAACGGACGGCCTCTAAAGCACGGTCTTTTGAATCAATGTACAATTGTGCATAGATGCCATCAAACTTGACCAGGATCCGCTTGTCCATATCCTCAGCCGTGACATTGAATGTGTAAATATTCGTTCCGTATTTAACCGTTATTTCATTTTCAAGTATGGTGAAGCGATATACTTCATCGAGATTTTGGCCAATCTTATATGGTGCTGCATCTACTGCAGTCCCAGCAGTGTAAACCTGGACCACTTTGCCGTCTTTAACCCCTGTCATGATAAAGTTGGAGTAACTGGCGTTATATACCCACCATTCGTAGCCGTATGCTGAAGGTTCTTTCCGCTCGGGTTCCCCGTATTGTTCCAGCCATTTATCGCTAGACTCGCCTATAAAACTTGAAATGCCCGTAGTAGGACGAGCAACGTCTAAAGTTTCATCCGCAATATTTTCGCTTGGCAAAGGATCTACCGTTCGTGGTGCTTCCAGAACATCATTTTCATTTATTGATGGATCCAAATAAAATAAACCGATTAGAACTATCGATAGAAAAATCATAATGCGCAGCAAGTCTTTCAATCGAACAGCCCCTTTGCTATTGTATCTTTAGATGTTGAATTTATATATATTATTATAACAGTCGCCTCTACACTGACACAATCTAGCCATTGCAACAACTTAAATTATGATCTATTATTAAAGGAGTATGTAGTCTTTTTTGTTATAGAGGAGGAGAGATCCTATGTATTTTGAAAATACAGGACTTGAAAACATTCACGTAGATATCGAATTACTTGAAAGCATCATGAACAAACACGGCTTGACCAAAGAAGGACAATGGGATTACGAGCGTGTCACTTACGACCGTAAATTCATCATTCGCGAAGGCACTTACTATTTGCGGGTATTTGCATACGCCACTAATGGTGACGTTGATTCCAATGACGCTACTATGCGTGTTATGAAGCCGGCACTTGGCAAACACTATTATCCGCACGGTGTGGAATACGGTGAAGATGAAGATTTCCCTGAACACTTGATTAAAACGTGCATCGGATTATTGAGCTCGATCAAAAAAGAAGTTCAAGGTTTCGAAATTAACGTATAAAATTTCCGCAGTTCAGCAATTGAACTGCGGTTTTTTTAAACGGCCATAAACATTTCAACTTAATTAAGGAGGATTCGATCAGTGAAGTGGTTGACGAAGAAAACTGTAACAATCGCTGTTGTCATAGCAGCCTTGATTTTAATCTCCATCTACATATTGCCAGTTTCCATTCCATTGATCATCGCTTTGATCACTGCTATTTTTTTAGAGCCACTTGTTAATTTTATACATAAAAGGTTCAAATGGCATAGAAAGTCGGCTGTTATATCCGTATTCATCCTTTTTTTGGTAGTTGTTTCCGGTTTGCTTTATTGGACTGTAACTCAATTAATCGGGCAAATTATTCAGTTTTCGAAAATGGTGCCGGAATACATAAACTCCTTGTCCATTATGTGGGATGAATTTCAACGGTTCTTTTTCCGTTCAACAGAAGATATGCCTGTCGAAGTGGTTTCTTCATTTGAAACTGAACTGGCAGGATTTATAGAAGGGATTCGCGATTGGATACTGACGATTGTCAATTACGATACTGTCTCTAATCTGCTGACTGGCATACCTTCTTTTCTCGTCAGTTTTATTGTGTTCCTCATTGCATTATTTTTGTTCATGCTGGACTTGCCTGGCTTGAAAATCATGCTTTTCAAGCGGTTGAAAGATTCTACGGCCGAAAAAGTCCGTTTCATGTTTGCACGTTTGAACAAAGTAATTTTTGGATTTTTAAAAGCACAATTTCTGGTGAGCTGCATTATTTTTGTTGTTTCACTCGTTTCACTTGCCTTTATAGCGCCAGAATATGCAATTGTTATGTCTTTGCTCATTTGGCTAATTGACTTTATTCCGATTTTGGGTTCGATTATTGTTTTGACTCCCTGGTTTATTTATGAATTTATCACAGGTGATATTGTTCAAGGAACACAATTGGCAATTCTGGCGCTCGTATTGCTGATTATCCGCCGAACAGTTGAACCAAAAGTTATGGGTACACAGATTGGACTTTCGCCTTTAGCGACTTTGATTGCAATGTTCATAGGGCTGCAATTGATCGGCTTTCTCGGATTTTTCGTCGGTCCGTTAATAGTCATCCTATTCACATCAGCACGTGAAGCCGGCATGATAAAAATTGATTTTAAAGTATAAAAAAAAAGGAACCTCAATGGGTTCTTTTTTTTATCCGCCTAAAATAGCTTTGAATACTGAAGTTGTATGGCCGCCTTCATAAAATACATAGAGCAGCAAATAAACCATAACGCCTGTTATCGCAGTTGAAAACCAAACGACACTGGTAATTGGACCGATTTTTCGGTGTTTCGCCAATTGGTTTTTCCATCCCCAGTAAATGGTGATCAATCCCATGACACCACCTGTGGTCGCCAATGTGATGTGGAAAATCAGGAAGATCGTATAAAAGATTTTCAAATCGTCGGGTCCGCCAAAAGCAGTATTCCCGACAAAAATGGTGCGTGACATGTAGATGATGAAGAACGTCAGTGCCGCAGCACCAGCCCCCACCATCACTTTCTTGTGGGCTTCTATTTGGCGGCGACGGATCAGATTCCAGCCAATCGCTACCAAAATTGCGCTTAATACGATAAAAAATGTACTGATAGTCGGCAATAGCGGCAAATTCATTTAAGTTATTCTCCTTTAGGTTTCATTAAGCATTGTGTCTGTGATAAGCCATGTCTTTGCGGTCTTGCAAAACTTTCGCTGTAATCTCATCAGCTTTGTCCGTCTCATTGCGCAGCCATTCGTGGAATACGAGCCATAGGAATACGGTAAAAACAAGTTCCTGAAGCACTTTCATCGTTATTCCGCCTGTACGCTGATCTTCAATCGCTGACATCGTAGAGAATAACTCAGGGCCTGATAAATTTAATTGCGACAAGGTACCAGCAGGCACACACAATGCCATAGCCTGCAGCCATGCCTCTCCATCTGTATAGGTAGCATAAAAAGGAGTTCCGCTGAAGATGATCAGTGCACATGCAGGAGTCATCAGTACGCTTAATCCGAACAAGTATGCCAGTTTGCTCAGCCCATGGAATTTGTGCATGCCTTCCAGGTTGTTAACGACCGGCCACCAATAGAATATGGCAGAGGTGAACAGGACAATGTTTACAGCACCATGGATCCATACATCCTGTTTCACAAAATCAAAAACCATCGGAATGTGATAAAACGAAAAGACCATTCCAAACAGGATCAGGGCCAGCATGGGTCTAGTCAGAAAATTGAATAACGGTTTAATTACCGGCAATCCAATAAACGCTCTCCAGATATAAGTCGGTATCCCCATGATTAACAATGGTGGAATCAGCAGCAGCAATAGCGCCATCTGAACCATATGCATGGTAAACAGAATATGGCCATATAAATCTACAGGTGAACCTTTAATAATATAAAGCAGGACGATGCCTGATACAAAAAGTGCAGCTTCCCTTATGCTAAGCGGCTGATTTCCTTTAAACTTTCCACGCCACTTTGTAGTAGCCAAAAAATATAGAATCGTCACCAGAACGAGGACTGCTAAGTAAACGGGACTCCACAAAGCTTGAAACCCGAAGATACTGATTGGCATGTAATGGGACCTCCTTTTCCTCAAGTACCCTCATTATATAGCGGCTTGCCCACTATATCAATGAACGAACTATGAACAATACGAAATGTGGAAGCGCCCCGATAGATTCGACGGGCATAAGACAGATCAGCAGTGCGGCGTTCTTTGCCGCGCAGCTGGAATGGCTTATGACCCTAGAATCTGGGCGCTGAAACTGGACAATACGAAATGTGGAAGCGCCCCGATAGATTCGACGGGCATAAGACAGATCAGCAGTGCGGCGTTCCTTGCCGCGCAGCTGGAATGGCTTATGACCCTAGAATCTGGGCGCTGAAACTGGACAATACGAAATATGGAAGCGCCTTGAAGACAGGACTACATCAAGATTAACTATATATATTGATATAAAGAAACCAACTCTCCCCCATTGCTTCGACCGCAGCGGTATGCTTTTTCACATCTCGCATGAGCACATCCCCATTCTCTTCACAAGGCGATTTAAGACTTTCTCAGCCTCCTATTATAAAGATTCCTTCTATACAGAAAAACCCCTTACCTCGAAAGGTAAGGGGTTTTAAGGAGAGCCTACCACCAAACAATTGTTACTAATGCAAGAACTGTGATGAAAGCTACAAACATGCCACAGAACATAAAGAACGCAACCATGCCGTGTCCTTTACCGCTCATGTGCATGAAATAATACAGTTGAAGAATAACTTGAATACCCGCTAGCAAAAGAATAATCGGAACGATTAGATAGGTTGAAAATCCAGCTGCAACCATAGTAAAAGCAATTAATGTCAAGAAAATCATAATTGCGAAAGTTGCTAAGTGGCCTTTCATTTCATCTGCTCTTTTTTTCTTTGCGTACTCGAATTCTGCCTGCGACCTAACTTGAATATGTGTATCGTGTGCCATTATCCGATCACTCCCATCAAATAGACGACAGTAAAGATGAATACCCATACGACGTCAATGAAATGCCAGTATAGCGAAGCAAGGTAGAACTTCGGTGCGTTGTACATATTTAGTCCACGTTTAGAGTTGCGGATCATCAGTGCAATAAACCAGCTTAGACCGAATAATACGTGAGCTCCGTGCGTTCCAACTAAAACGTAAAATGCAGAACTAAATGCACTATTTGTAAAACCAAATCCTAAGTGAACATAATGGTTGAACTCATAAATTTCCAGCCCCAGGAATGTTGCCCCAAGAATGACAGTTATGCCCAGCCAAGCCTGCATCGCTTTAAAGTTATGGTTTTTCATGTGATACATTGCATAAACACTTGTCAGTGAAGATGTTAATAGAATCATTGTCATTGCAAAGACTAGTGGCAGTTCAAAAAGTCCAGCGGCAGAGTACTCCATGCCGCTTGGTCCTTTGTCTTTTAATGCAAGATAAGTTGCGAAAAGCGAAGCAAACGTTACTGTCTCAGCAGCAAGAAGCAACCAGAAACCAATAAACTTATTTTTTCCTTCCAACGTAGCCGTTTCAGGATGATCCGGCCATGATTGAGGGGTATATTTTTGATTAATGTCCATCGGTTTTGCCTCCCTTCGCGTCTTCAAGCAATTCTGCTTTCGTAATATGGAAACCTAGATCATCTTTCAATGAACGCAAGAGCATTGAGCCGAACAGAATCAACATACCGATGACCAAGACTGCCAACGCCCATGGCTTGTCGCCATCGAGGAAGTACAAAGCTCCGAATGAAGCAATGAACATCCCAAGCGACATCACGAAAGGAATAATCGAACCATTCGGCATGTGGATATCGCCAAGAGGTTCAGCGAAGATCATGCCTTTTTTGTTGCCTTCCATTTTTTCGATCCAGTACGTATCAAGACCGCGAACTAATGGAGTTTGTGCAAAGTTATAGAATGGCGGCGGAGATGGAATTGCCCATTCCAATGTACGGCCGTCGCCCCATGGATCATTGCCTACACGCTCATTTTTAATCGTTGTCATCACAACATTGACTAGCATAATGATAACTCCGATTGCCATCAATACAGCACCTGCTGAGCTGATTGCATTGAATAGATCCCAGCCCTGGTCTGCTCCGAACGTGTACACACGACGCGGCATACCCATCAAGCCTAAGAAATGCTGGATAAAGAATGTTAAATGGAATCCGATGAAGAAGAACCAGAACGTCCATTTTCCAAGTTTTTCACTAAGCATTGTTCCAAACATTTTTGGCCAGTATAAATGTGTACCTGCTAGAATCGCTAATACAACACCACCGACAATAACATAGTGGAAGTGAGCTACGATAAAGTAAGAATCATGCAACTGATAATCCAAAGGCGCGATTGCTTGCATAACCCCTGTAACTCCACCTGCTACGAATGAAGGAATAAACGCTACAGCGTAAATCATTGGGACTGTGAAGGAAATGTTTCCTCCCCAGATTGTTAACAACCAGTTAAAGATCTTGATGCCGGTTGGGACAGCAATGATCATAGTTGCTAAGGCAAACACAGCGTTAGCAGTTGGCCCTAAGCCGACTGTAAACATATGGTGAGCCCAAACCATGAATCCGTAAAAACCGATTAGGATTGTAGCAAAAACAAGTGCCGTGTATCCAAACAAGCGTTTACGCGAGAAGATTGCAAAGATTTCGGAGAAAATACCGAAAGCTGGCAAGATAAGAATGTAAACTTCAGGGTGACCAAAAATCCAGAATAAATGCTCCCAAATAATTGTGTTACCACCCATATCAACTGCGAAAAAGTTAGCACCGAACAAACGGTCAAAAATCATGAAGAAAAGTCCCACTGTAAGTGGTGGAAATGCCAACAATATTAAAGCAGAAGCAACAAAAGTTGTCCACGTGAACAATGGCATTCTCATATACGTCATGCCTGGAGCACGCATATTGATGATGGTTACCAGGAAGTTAATTCCTGCAATCAATGTACCAAAACCAGATATCGTCAATCCAAGTGTATAAAAGTCAATTCCGTGCCCTTCTGATGCTAGCGCCAACGAAGCATAGTTCGTCCAACCTGCATCTGGTGCGCCTCCCATGAACCATGAAAGGTTCAAGAAAATTCCACCAAAGAAAAACAACCAGAAACCAAGTGAATTTAAGAATGGGAAAGCTACGTCACGCGCGCCGATTTGCAAAGGCATAATCGCGTTCATGAAAGCCAGTAATATTGGCATCGATGCCAAGAAGATCATGGTAGTACCGTGCATTGTTATAATTTCGTTATATAGTCCGGCACTTAGGAAGTCATTTCCAGCTTTCGCCAGCTGGATACGAATCAACATCGCTTCTACACCACCAACCAGGAAGAAAAAACCACCTGAGATGAGATAAAGGATCGCGATTTTTTTATGGTCGACCGTTGTCATGAAGTCCCAAATAGTAGCGCCGAAGCCCTTTTTTTGAGCAATAGAACTCACACTGTAAACCTCCCTTTTTTAAGCTTTATTCTACTCTTCAACTGATAAGCCCATTAAGTAGGCTGCAAGAGCATCGAGTTCTTGATCTGACAATTCTTCTCCATCATTCAAAGAAGCTGCGTCTGGCATCAAGTTGCCAGGCTTGTATTCCTGTGGATCTTGAATCCAATTTTTAAGATTTTCTTCATTGTGCTCTAAGTATCCTGCAACGCGGTTGCGGTCGCCGAATGTTGCCAAGTTAGGGCCGACTCCACCAGTTCCGCCTGCACCAGAAGTAGCATGGCAAGAAATACATGCCAATCCGTCAGCTCCGAATAATTCTTCCCCTTGTTGTGCAAGGTCGCCTTCGGCAGCAGCCGGTTCTTCTTCTTGCATTGCTGTTACCCATTGGTCAAACTCTTCGCGATCCACAGATTTCACTTTGAAATCCATCAATGCGTGAGAAGGTCCGCAAAGCTCAGCACATTTACCATAAAATACACCATCTTCAAGTTCTGAAGATTGCTGGTCAAATGATAAGTAAAATGTATTGACGTTTTCAGGGTTGACGTCCAATTTCCCGCCAACAGATGGAATCCAGAATGAGTGCTTGATGTCCGCAGAAATTAAGTTAAAGTAAACGCGTTCATCAGTCGGTACGACCAATTCCTGTGCAGTTACAATTCCTTGTTCCGGGTATTCAAACTCCCACCAGTAAAGTGCAGCTGTAACATTGACTGTCAGATGTGTTGAAGTGCCGTCTTCTGCCTGAACGTCCATAGTGGAAACGTCAGCCAAATCGAATGTAGAATAAACAGTTGGTACAGCAAGAACCAATAAGAGAACAATCGGAACAGCTGTCCACAAGAACTCTAATCTTGCGCTTCCTTCAACTTGCTCAGGGATCATGTCTTCCCCCATTTTAGAACGGCGGAACTTAACAATTGCTAAAACGAAAATGATCGATACAACAATAATAACGAATAGCATAACGATGGATGATAAGATCAATAGATTAAATTGATCTTGGGCAACTTCGCCAGCTGGTATCAAAGTCGAAATTTCTTCACGTCCGCATCCTGCAAGAAAAACCAATAATGTGGTCATCAATGCAAAAAGCCGCCATTTTTTAATTCCTTTCATCATAGCTTTTCATACCCCTCTCATTTAAATAATTACTCTGTAGAAATGGACGTTAAATGAAGACAGCAAAAATGATCATTGAAACAAATAGAATGGTCATATAGTTCAATGAATAAATAAACATCGTCTTTGCCCATTTCAAGTCATCAGCTACTTTAAATCCACGAATGGCCAATACTAGCCAGCCGATATTCAAAAGTGTCGCTAAGATGATGAAGCCTATCCCAAGTTCCATTAACAGGAATGGCAGAGGGAAAAGCATTACAACCCATGCAAGCATCGATTTTTTTGTGCGGTGAAAACCTTTAACTACCGGTAGCATTGGAATATTCGCTGCCCGATATTCTTCTGTTCTTTTCATAGCCAGCGCATAAAAATGCGGCGGCTGCCATATGAACATAATCAGAAATAATGCCCAGGCACCCATGCCGAGTGTCGGTTCCACGGCAGCCCATCCGATAAGCGGTGGAATTGCACCTGAGATGCTTCCAACAATCGTGTTGCTGACATGGCGTCTTTTTGACCACATGGAATATAAGACGACATAAGCTAAAACTCCGGCTATCCCCAATACACCAGCTGATACAGAAGCGGAAAACAAAAACAATTCGCCTATAACGATGAAAGAAACAGCTAGTGCCAATACAGCTGATGGCTTGAATCTTCCTGTCACTGTCGGACGTGCTTTTTTACTTTCCATCAAAGGGTCTATATCCGTATCGATGTAATTATTCATAGCTGCAGAACCCGCGATGATCAGTGCTGAACCGACGATAGTATAGACAAGAATATCCAGCTCGTTCAGAAAATGTCTGTCGGAAAACTGAAATGCAAGCCACAAACCTGTGAAGACAGTTATTAAATTAGAATTGACAATCCCAATTTTTATAAGTGCCAGAAAGTCTTTCAGGAATGTGGTCGCTTCCGGTGCTTCATGAGTATCTGCAGACATTGCCCGGCCGTTTGACATGTAAGTCCCTCCTTTCAAAGTTGTAAGCATATTCCGCTAACCATAACTATATCTAAATTCCAGTTGTTTTTCTACATATAACTGAAATTTCCTGATAAAAGAGATGATTTACACGTAATTGGTCTCACTAATATCCATCTCTAATCATACCTTAACAATCACACTATTTTAAGATAGAAAAATAATAGTTTTTGAACAGTTTGTGAAGCTCTATTTATTATGTCCAAATCTTGAAAGTTTCCACTATTGCTGATTTCTCGTTGTATTTTGAAGAAACTTTCGCTATTATCGAGTATGCAGGCATATGAACGTTGAAAAGTTTTCTATAGAAAAAGTAGGTGGAATTTTGAAGCAAAATAGATATATAAAATGGTTTGCTGTTGCAGCTACCGTCGGCATGTTATTTATTCTTCTGGGCGGTGCCCTTGTCACAAAAACCGACAGTGGTTTGGGCTGCGGCCGAAATTGGCCGGATTGCAATGGCAAACTGATTCCGGATAATATTACTGCTGAAGTATTGATAGAGTTTTCCCATCGCCTCGTTACGGGTGTTGTTGGCATTTTGATTGTCATTTTGGCAGTCTGGGCATGGAGAAAATTCGGACATGTACGCGAAACAAAATTTTTAGCAATCATGGCTGTTTTCTTTTTAGTTTTGCAGGCATTGATCGGAGCGGCTCAAGTACTTTGGGGACAAGGCGATTTTATCCTGGCGCTGCATTTCGGAATTTCCTTGCTGTCGTTCGCTTCCATTTTACTTTTGACACTGCTGATTTTCGAAGTAGACCGCAAGTTTGATGCTGACCGCTTGCAGATCAGCAAAAAGTTGCGCTTTCATACGCTGGGTGTCACTTTGTATTCCTATATTGTGGTTTATACCGGCGCATTGGTCCGCCATACGGAATCCAGCCTGATCTGTTCAGATTGGCCGCTGTGCCGAAATGACGATTTTGCATTGCCTAGCAACATGTATGAATGGGTTCAAATGGGACACCGCGCAGCTGCTGGCTTGATTGTCATCTGGCTTGGTTACATTGCCTGGCATGCAATCAAAGAGTACAAAAATCAGCGCGTGATTTACTGGGGCTGGATCATTGCTTTTGCTATCGTCCTTCTTCAAGCGACCACCGGGATGCTCGTTGTCCTGACAAAGTTGAACTTGTTTGTCGCACTACTTCACTCGTTATTGATTTCCATGCTGTTCGGTTTACTGTGTTATATGGTGCTGCTCGTTTCGCGCAGCCGAATCAAAAAATCTTCATAAAAAAAAGCTGGCGCATTTGCGCCAGCTTTTTTTATTTTTTCTCCATTTCAATCAGAAGGTCACCCGTAGAAATGCCGTCAGCGGCCACTACATGGATATCTTGAATTGTTCCATCGAATGGAGCCTGAACTGTTGTTTCCATTTTCATAGCTTCTGTCACCAGCAAATGGTCCCCGCGCCGCACTTTAGCTCCTTTTTCCGTCAGCACTTTTAATACAGTACCCGGCATAGTTGCTGCGATGTGGCTTTCATTTGTCGGATTTGCTTTTGGTTTGGCGGTGCTGTCAGTTTCAACCATCATATCCTGAATGCTGACTTCGCGAGGCTGTCCATTCAATTCAAAATAAATGATGCGCGTTCCGTCTTTTTGCGGTTCGCCGATTGATACCAGTTTAATCATCAAGGTTTTGCCTTTTTCGATCTCTACCTCAATTTCTTCACCCAATCTCATTCCATATAGGAATGTCAAAGTATCGAGAACGGATACTTTCCCAAATTGGATATTGGTCGCTGTATACTCTTCAAATACTTTTGGATAAAGAGCATAGGCCAAGATTTCATGGCTTGTCACAGGACGCTCTAATTTGTCATACAAAGCCTTTTTGATTTCATCGAAGTCTGCAGGTTCCAAAAGTTCGCCAGGGCGCACCGTAATTGGTTCGCGCTCTTTCAAAATGACTTTCTGCAGTTCTTTCGGGAATCCGCCATGAGGCTGGCCGATATAGCCTTCAAAGAATTCAATGACCGATTCCGGGAAGTCAATGGTTTTCCCTCGGGAGATAACCGTTTCTTCATCCAGTTCGTTTTGTACCATGAACAGCGCCATATCGCCTACTACTTTAGAAGATGGCGTCACTTTTACGACATCGCCGAACAACAGGTTGACGCGTGAATACATAGCCTTAACTTCTTCCCAGCGCATGCCCAGCCCTACCGCTTTTGCCTGCTGCTGAAGATTGCTGTATTGGCCGCCTGGCATTTCATGTACATAAACCTCTGAATGCGGACTGTTCATTCCGCTTTCGAAGTCGCCGTAGTATTTGCGGACATCCTCCCAATAATGGGACAACTTTTCAAGTCCATCAACATCAGCTCTAACTTCACGCCCGCTGCCGCTCGTAGCATAATAAAGGGAATTGGCGCTCGGCTGGGATGTTAAGCCGGCCATGGAGCCAAGAGCTGTATCTACGATATCAACACCCGCTTCGATTGCCTTCGAGTATAGGTAGATGCCATTGCCGCTCGTATCATGTGTGTGCAAGTGGATCGGCAATGATACAGTATCCTTTAACTCGGATACTAGACGGTATGCCGCTTCCGGTTTTAATAGACCGGCCATATCTTTAATGGCAAGAATATGGGCGCCTGCCGCTTCCAATTCTTTCGCCATCTCTTTGTAATACTGAACCGTATATTTGTCGCGGCTAGGGTCTAAAATATCTCCCGTATAGCAAATCGCTGCTTCTGCGATTTTACCGGATTGGCGGACTTCATCAATCGCTACTTCCATTCCTTTGATCCAGTTCAAGCTATCAAAGATACGGAATACGTCGATCCCTGCATCTCCTGATTTCCGGACAAATTCGCGAATGACATTATCCGGGTAATTTTTATACCCGACAGCATTAGCCCCTCTGAAAAGCATTTGGAACAAGACATTTGGAATTTCCTGGCGAAGCTTAATCAGGCGTTCCCAAGGATCTTCTTTCAGGAACCTGTAGGATACGTCAAAAGTAGCTCCTCCCCACATTTCCAATGAAAACAAATCTTTTTGAAGATGCGCAGTTTCCTTGGCAATCTCATACAGATCGTGCGAACGGACGCGTGTAGCCAGAAGCGATTGATGGGCATCACGGAATGTCGTGTCTGTCAACAAAACATCTTTCTGCTCATGGATCCATTTGGTCAATCCTTCTGCACCCTGCTGATCAAAAATTTGCTTGGTACCGTTTGGCACCGGAGCCAACAAATCAACTTCCGGTTTGCGCGGAGCTCCAAAAATCGGTTTCTTTTTCTTTTCGATTCCTGGGAAGCCGTTGACTGTCACATTGCCGATATAACTCAACAATTTGGTCCCGCGATCTTGACGTACTGGGAAAATAAACAATTCCGGAGTGGTATCAATAAAGCTGGTATCAAAATCACCTGTAATAAAGTTTTTATGCTTTACAACATTTTCCAGGAACGGGATGTTGGTTTTGATTCCGCGAATCCGGAATTCCTGCAAGTTGCGGTCCATTTTTGCGGCCGCTTCTTTGAATGTAACTGCCCAAGTGGAAACTTTCACCAGTAGAGAATCATAGTACGGTGAAATGACTGCTCCTTGGAAGCCGTTACCCGCATCCAGACGGACACCGAATCCGCCACCCGAACGGTAAACCATCAATTTTCCGGCATCCGGCATGAAGTCATTCAACGGATCTTCTGTTGTTACACGGGATTGGATCGCATAGCCGAACAATGGAATTTTATCCTGTTGCGGGATGCCTATTTCTTCACTGTGAATCATATGCCCTCTGGCAATGTGAATCTGTGCGTGGACAATATCGATTCCAGTAATCATTTCAGTAATCGTATGTTCTACTTGGATGCGCGGATTTACTTCAATAAAGTAAAACTCGTCATTGGCAACTAGAAATTCAACTGTTCCCGCATTTATGTAGTTAATGTTTTTCATCAATTTAACTGCAGCATCACAAATTTCATTGCGCAATTCGTTGCTGATAGAGTTAGAAGGCGCGATTTCCACGACTTTCTGGTGACGGCGCTGGATTGAACAATCTCTTTCATATAGATGGATAACATTGCCATCCGAATCGCCGAGAATTTGAACTTCAATATGTTTTGGCTTATCGACGAACTTTTCGACATACATCTCATCGGAACCAAAAGCCGCTTTTGCCTCAGACTTGGCACGCTCATAAGAAGATGCTAATTCTTCCTCTGTTCTGACAATCCGCATTCCGCGTCCGCCGCCGCCAAGAGAAGCTTTGATCATTAACGGGAAACCTGCTTTTTTGCTGAACTCTTGAACTTCTTCTAATGACTCGACAGGCCCATCTGTACCCGGGATAACTGGAATTCCTGCCGCAATTGCCTGCGAACGCGCTTTTACTTTGTCTCCGAACATGTCCAAATGCTTAGAAGTTGGACCGATAAAGACAATGCCCTCTTCTTCGCAGCGTCTTGCAAAGTGGACGTTTTCGGATAAGAATCCGTAGCCTGGATGAATTGCATCCACCTTGGAATCTTTCGCGATGCGGATAATGTCTTCGATATCCAAATAAGCATCAATCGGTTTTTTTCCTTTGCCGACCAAATAGGATTCGTCCGCTTTGTACCGATGGTATGAACCACTGTCTTCCTGTGAATAAATCGCAACTGTTTGAATTTTCAGTTCTGTACAAGCGCGGAAAACCCGAATAGCGATTTCTCCGCGGTTGGCCACCAAGATTTTGTTGATCTCCTTCACACCGCAGCACACCCTTTACTTTTTCGTTTTTTCGTATTTATTGAACATGGAAACATTCATTAATACTCCCATAGCTAAAGATAACAAAATTACGGACGTTCCGCCATAGCTGATAAACGGAAGTGTGACACCAGTCAGTGGAATAATGCCGGTCAAGCCGCCTAAATTTACAAAAGATTGGATTCCAATCATACTGGCAACCCCCGCTGCAAGCATTCTGGCTAATGGGTCGTGAGTAGTCATGGCAATCCAAAGACCCCGCAAAACAATAAATCCGAGACCGCCTAAAACAAAGACGACTCCCAATACACCAAGTTCTTCAGCAATGACCGACATAATGAAATCGGTATGCGGTTCGGGAAGATAGCCCAACTTTTGTATCGATTGTCCGAGTCCTAACCCGCTCAATCCACCAGAACCGATTGCCAGGTACCCGTTGACTATTTGAAACCCAAAACCCAGCTCATCCGAGAACGGATTAAAAAAGGCATCCAGCCGGCCAAGACGCTTTTCAGTAAAAATCATGTCACCTGCAAAGATTAAGAAAGGCACGATGATAATGGATGCTGCTGCAACAAAGACGCCGGCAAGCCGTATAAACGGCTTTAAGCGGACTCCGCTGGCGGACATTACAGATAAGCCCACTGCCCCAATAATCAGCATGGAGCCAAGGTCGGGTTCAAGAAATACTGAAAACAGCACTAAAGTCAAAATGATAACCGGTGGAATGATGGATTCATTCAATTTATTGATGGTGCCGTTGTTGTACTTGTTTGAAAACACACCGGCTAAATAAAGGATTATCCCCACTTTTGCCACTTCTGAAGGCTGTATGTTGGCAAAACCTAAGCTGATCCAACTTTTGGCGCCTCCAGCTGCAAATCCGACAAAATGCACGGCAATTAAACCAGCAAAAACCACTGTCAGAATCGTCATCATCATCCATCGTTTTTTAAAATGTTTGTACGGGAAAACGGCTGCAATCGCGAAGACGGGAAATGCAATTGCCAAGTTTATCAATTGCTGTATGTAAAACCGGTCAGGCTCAGAGCCATAGTAATTGACCGACCAGGCCATGCTCGAACTGTAGATCATGATCAAGCCGAATATCGTTAAGGCCAAATAAGTAAAGAGTAATGGGTAATCAAAAAACTTTGCGTACTTCTTGATGTAGGATTTCATTTTTATACCTCTTTTAGTTTTATAGGTGAAGAATTAGTAAAAAAACTCAAACAAAATTCGTTTGAGTTTTAGATCATTTATTTGTATACGCTTCGTGAAGAATGGAAAGTTTCTTCTCCAGCGTATCCATTAAATTTTTCCCAGCCTCGCGTTCAATGAGCCCCAGCTTAACCGCAAAATCGATTTCACGTGAAAGGCCGAACATTTGGGTGTCAAGCACCTCTTCATATAAAGGACAAGATGGCAAAGTCAAGTGGTCCATTTGCACCTTGATCAATTGCTCAATTTTTTCAGCATCAGCTCTGAGGAGTTCTAAAGCCTTTAAATGGTATGTTTGTTCTTCTGTATGTTCCATGAGGACTCCCCCATTTTATGAGTTTTCTTCTCTATTTTCCTGTTTAAAGTGTATCTTTTAAGTGTGGAAAATGCAAGCCTCTATGACGAATAGAGATCAATCCCTTTAGGAACTTGACACGAAAAGGTATACTGTTAAAAGAATGAATATCTAAATGGAGGGTTTACCCATGGAATTTATCATACCTTTTAAAGGTGAAGTAAAATTTAAACTGATATTGGATCCGACCGTCTGGATTTTTGATGACCGCAAATTGAATTTGGAGACCTACTTCCAAGAAGAGCGGATCGAAAAGGACGAGCTTGAAGACTACAAACGCGGAATGGGCGAACACTGGTCCCGCGAAATCATGGAAGGCAGCACCGTTCCGCCGACTTTGAACTCAGAAAAAACTTATAAGAATAAAGAAAAGAAAGAAATGCTGACCGGAACTTTCGGCATCCTGTTCAAACCTTTTCTTTTGAATGCAGAACCATATGAACATGCCAAACGTGTCGTTTTCGAAACATTGCACGGAGATTTCGATTTCCCGATAGAACACGCCGAACAATTGGTTTTTAAATTCAGCGATCACGGCAAACCACTGAAAGAAGATGGACCTGTCCATGTTCTTCTTCCGGATGGTTCCAATCAGGAAAATCCCATTACCGATATCCAAGCCATCCGAGTCGAATAGGAGTGATTCAGCATGCGCGTACAATGCGTAATCTGCGATAAAATTGAAGAGTTAGTAGATGATACACTTCAGGCAAAGCGCCTGCGCAACAGACCAATCCATACCCACATGTGCGAGGAATGCCATGACCGGATCACCCAAAGGACCAAAGAGCGCTTAGCAACCGGTTCTTTCCGTTTTTACCGCAGCTCCCGCAGCATTGAGGATGACTTCTGATGAAGCTCTTAAAAGGCCTCTGGATTGGGTTTTGGAGCGGGTTGATTTTAGGGCTATTACTAAAATGGATCCAATCTGTCACTGGCGAACAAGTATATACCCTTTTGTTGAACGTTGATTTTGTTCCCGTAATCGGCAGTGTGCAATGGTCCGAGATTACAGAATTCATTTTTCATATGATTATTGCCCTGGTTATTGGGGTTGTATTTGTTTATGTCGCTAAGCGCCGAAACTATTCGTTTGGCCAATTGGTGCTCATTTCTCTACTGATGTCCGCACCTTTTCCTTTCCTCTACTTTCTATTGTCCTGGCTTGCTGTCGAAGCAGAGGTGCCAGCTGCTACAGATTGGAGCGCATTTTTGTATTGGATTTTTGCTCATCTCACTTACGCCCTGTTATTGCCAATCTTATATAAAACTTTTGAACGCAAAAACGCTGTATCTCAATGAGATACAGCGTTTCAGGCTGTCGAGAAACCCTCTCGACAGCCTTTTTTTGTTTATTTTGATATTTTTTTGAGGTAAACTAAAAGAAAATGAAGGAGCGATGTCCCATG
>NZ_JAUSWB010000002.1 GCF_030814955.1 Planomicrobium stackebrandtii
GGGATAGCGAAGTGCCGAAATCCACTCGGACCCAAGTCCGAGTTAGTTCGGCGCAAGCCCGCGGAAAGCGTCCGCCTGGAGCGCAGGATCCCGTATAAACAAGCTAAAATGAATATTCATTCTTTGAATTTCATAACTACTCTTTTGTCTACAAGCTCAAACAAGGCAGCCTATCCGGCTGCCTTGTTTTTATTTATGGTTTATTCGTTTTATGGACAGTCCCATTTTCTTCGATATCCGCTACTTCCCGGCGGACAGTTTGATTGATGACTTGAACATCTTTGACTTTGCGTTTGCCGATGACAATCTCTTCACGCACCACCTTCTTTTTGCCGATATCCAGGCGTTCTTCGGAAAGCGGGATGTAGATCGCATCGCCTTTTTCATAAGCCTGTTTCGGTGTCAGCACCTGGTCATCTTTTTCGGGATCCGTTTCCGCAGAGAGGGGGCGGCGGTCGATATCGATTTCCTCGCGTTCGACGGGTACTTGAATTTCTCTGTCCTCTTCCACTAATTTTTTGTGGACCTGGACTTCGCCTGTCTGGACCTTTTCCTTATCAATGCTCAGCCGTTCTTCGTGCAGTGCCAAGCTCCGTTCTTCAGGATCTCGGACAAGCGAGTCGCTTTCCTGGTCTGGCGGAAAAGCAGTTTCCGGTCGAGGGGCAGCTGCAGGTTCACTGTTTGTGTAGAGGAGGAGTTTGCCGTTCTCAACTTGCTGGAAATAATGATCCGTTTCTTCTGCTTCCAATCCCATTCGGTTAAAGGCATCTTTCGTGATGTCTTCGCCGGCTAAAAAGGCGATGACTTTGCCTTTGAAGTTATCCCGGTCCTGCGTGTCCACATGAACTTTAGTGTGTTCAATCAGCAAGTTGATTTGTTCATCATGCTTAGATACCAGATATAATTCCTCTTCTTCGTAACCTGCAGCCCTTAATCCGCCGACTTGAATCAGCACTTGCGCTTGCGCATCAAAAGTGCCGATAAGTTTGTTTCCTTTTTTCTCCATGCTCAATTCCTCCCAAGTCTATTGCACCAAAAACTTTGTTAAAGCTCATTTACCCGCAGTCGCGTACAGCATAAACCTGGACGGAAAAAAGCGCATCCGGAAAACACTTTCCAGATGCGCTTTTGACTTTCTATTAAAATGAATTGCGATCATCTTTTTTCGGTTTTACTTGTTCGTCAATATCCGCTTCTTCTCTGCGGACAGTTTCATTGACGACTTCAGTGTCCTGAACTTTGCGTTTGCCGACAACAATTTCTTCACTGACGACGTCTTTTTTGCTCACTTCCACACGCTCTTCGGAAACCGGGATACGAATGGATTCGCCGTCATCGTATGCGCCTTTTTCCGTCAAACCGCCTGTTCCAGGGCTGACTTCCTCGTTCACTGGCCGGCGTTCGACGTAAACTTCTTCGCGTTCTACAGGGACTTCAATGGTCTGCTGCTCTTCGACGACGTGCTTGCCGACATTTACTTCACCTGTCTGTACGCGTTCCTTGTCGACGCTGAGGCGCTCTTCGTGGAGGCGCAGATGCTCTTCATCGCTCTGGCTGCTGGCAGCTGCTGTATTTGTGTTTCCGGCTTCTGTCTGTGTGCCGGTGTATGGCTTATACGAATTGCCATAGTCGCTGTTGACATAGAGCACGAGCTTGCCGTTTTCTACTTGTTGATAATACTCATCGGCTTCGCTGCTTCCCAACCCCATTTGTGTGAAAGCGTCCCGGGTAGAATCTTCTCCTGAAATAAAAGATTTGAATTTGCCCATCATGTCATCATCTTCCTGGGTATTCAAATGAACATCTGTCTGGCCCTGGACCATGGACAGTTGATCGTCATGCTTGGCGATTACATACATATCTTCTTCTTTATAGCCTTGCGCTTTCAATTCGCTGATTTTATGCAAAACTTCCGCTTGTACATCATATGCCTGGATTAATGTTGTTCCTTTGTTTGTCATTGTCAATTCCTCCTAATAGTGATAAATCACCTGTAAAGTAAGGTAATGATAATCTACCCCGATGTTTTTCAGAATAAACCCCGATGAAAAAGAAAGGCTTGCTTTACTGAACAATATTTAATACAATTTAAAGCGTAATCATTACTATTTATAAATTTGAAAGGAGAATATGCCATCATGGAAAAACTTGTTCCGGTAACAGTGCTGAGCGGATATCTTGGAGCCGGAAAAACGACTTTGCTCAATCATCTATTGCATAATCGGGAGAATCTCAAAGTCGCGGTGATCGTCAACGATATGAGTGAAGTGAATATAGACGCAGCTTTGGTCAAACAAGGAGGCTTTTTGCAAACAGAAGAAAAGCTCGTGCAAATGCAGAATGGCTGCATCTGCTGCACCTTGAGGGAAGACCTGATGCTGGAAGTTGAGAAGCTGGTGAAACTGGGAGACATCGACTGCATCGTCATCGAATCATCGGGAATCAGTGAGCCGCTGCCGGTAGCGCAGACCTTTACATACCAAGACGAAGAAATCGGTGTCGACTTAACCAAAATATGCCGCTTGGACACGTTGGTCACCGTAGTGGATGGCTATGCTTTTTGGAAGGACTTTGCGTCAGGTGAGTCGCTGCTGGAAAGAAATCAGGAAGCTACTCCAGAAGATGTCCGCGAAATTTCAGATTTGCTGATTGACCAAATTGAATTTGCTGATGTTATCTTATTAAACAAAATGGATTTGGTTGCACCGCATGAACGGAAGCGGCTGAAAGAGCTGCTTGCAGCTTTGAATCCAGACGCGCAGATCATCGAAACGGTGCATTCGAAAGTAGCTTTGGACAAGGTAGTGAATACCGGTTTATTCGACTTTGAGAAATCGAGCCAAAGTGCGGGCTGGATCAAGGAGTTGAACGAAGAGCACATTCCGGAATCCGAGGAATACGGAATTGCTTCATTAGTTTATCGGAGCCAGAAACCGTTTCATCCAGAACGGTTGATGCAATGGATTTTGGAATGGCCGGTGGAAGTTGTTCGTGCCAAAGGATTTTTATGGCTGGCAACAAGAACTGAAGCAGTTGTGTTATTGTCGCAGGCTGGCCCGTCGCTCGGCATTGAGCATGCGGGCGGCTGGGATCTGGAAAATGGCGTTAAAATGACCGAGCTCGTGCTGATCGGCATCGATATGAACCAAACAGTCATTGTCCAAGAGTTGGATCGGTGTTTATTGACAGCTGAAGAAGCTGAACAGGATTGGACAACATTCCACGATCCACTGCCAGTATTTCAATTACTTTCTTAAGGAGGGGAAAAAGATGAGAGTCAATATTACATTGGCATGTACAGAAACCGGGGACCGGAATTACAGTACAACGAAAAACAAACGTACAAACCCGGAACGCATTGAATTGAAGAAATACAGTCCGCGTCTCAAGAAGGTCACCCTTCATCGTGAAACAAAATAACTTTTTTGTAATTTTCAACTCGTAATAATTACAACTAGGAGGCAGCAAAATGGCAAAAAAATCAAAAGTGGCACGCCACAAAAAGCAGCAAGCGATGGTTGAACACTATGCGGAGCTGCGGCAAGAGCTAAAAGAAAAAGGGGACTTTCAAGCATTGGCTAATTTGCCGAAGGATGCATCCCCAGTCCGCTTGAATAATCGATGCGGTGTGACAGGGAGACCGCGCGGCTTTATGCGCAAATTCGGCATGTCGCGCATCGTTTTCCGGGAGCTGGCACATAAAGGACAGATTCCTGGCGTTAAAAAGGCCAGCTGGTAGAGAGGTTTCTTCAGACTTTCAACTCTTTAAGCTGAAACGAGCTGATATTTTGTTCCAGTTTAAAGAGACTGTTCCACAAAAGTTACCTGTCAGCAGAGCAGATCCCAGTGTCTGCTGGCTAAGATCAAAGCTGAAGATATTGAGGCACGCCTTGGCGGTGAAGAGTTTGTCGTAATCATGCCTGATGCCGGAGCTGAGGAAGGGCAGGCCATGGGCAATGCGCTGTGCAGCCGTTTGGCCTACGCTGACTGGCAGCACATACCTGTCACAGTCAGTATCGGTGTTGCAGCTTATGTACCTGGGGATAAAGTGGAGAGTTTGCTGTCTCGAGCTGATGGTTTTCTTTACAAAGCTAAAGCCAGCGGCAGGAATTGTGTTATCGGAAATTAAATGAAGAACGGTACTGAACATCCGCCTTTGAGGCGGGTGTATTTTTATGCAGGAAAATCGGAAAATAAACCCATTACATTCCTTGATTCAAAGGCTATAATAAGCATATGAAAAATATCTTTATCTTTGGAGGTTGCGATGGAAAAAGATAATCAGTTGCTGGGGGAACGTGTGCTGGCGGATAAAGAATTAATCGCTCAATTAATCCATGAGGAAGCGGTCAAGGATGTACCGGTGGAGCAGCTCCAAATGCATGAAGCTTTTATCGGCATCGTCAATAAGGTGCGAACTGATTTTGTGAAATTGATTGGGGAATCGATCATCAATAGTTGTGATATGCAAAAAGTTTATACGAGTATTCAAGAATGGGGAGAAGCAACGGGGAACTTTTTTCTTGAAAACGAACAATCGCTCGAAGACGCGTTAGCGGAAACCTCGCTCTACCGCAAACATATCGGGACGGTGATCAAGACGGAAGCGATACGGAAGAAGATGGAGCTTCAAAGTCTTTTTGATGCTATGGAGCTTTTTCATTCCCTATTGGATTATGCGGCATATTCGTATACACAGGCTTACACGGAATCTTATAGGCGGAGATTGAAAGCGTCCAGAAAGGAATTTTTGGAACTGTCAGCTCCTGTAGTGCCTGTCAGTGACCAAATCGCCATTTTGCCGTTAGTTGGCAGCATTGAAATCGACCGTGCCCGTTATATTTTGGAAAAAACCCTGTTGTCTGCAAACCAGTTGAAAATCAAAGTGTTGATTGTAGATCTTTCTGGAGTGGTGCGGGTAGACTCGATGGTGGCAGAGCAAATCATTAAAATTATCCAATCCCTGAAGTTGGTCGGTGTGCGTTCGATACTGACAGGCATTCGGCCAGAAATCGCCCGAACAATGGCTGAAATTGGAGTCGATCTAGGGAATTTGGAAATCGGCGGCAGTTTGAAGCGTGTGCTGGACCAGATGAAAATTAGTTAACAATAGAAAAATGCCGAAGCCCTCAGGCTTCGGCATTTTTCTGTTAATAAATTTAGTTGGTGACAGCCTCTGAATGCAAATCTGGCAGAGATTTGCGCAATGCTGAGGTTTCTTCCTCTGTCAACGGGATCATCGGTAGACGAACGCCGCCCACTCTGATTCCGGTCAAGTTAAGTGCCGCTTTAACAGGAGTTGGATTTGGTGCAGCGAACAAAGCTTTCATTGTCGGCAATAATCGTCTGTGGATGGCTGCTGCTTTTTTGACGTCGCCTGTTTTGAAGCTGGTGACCATGTCCTGCATATCGTTGCCGATAATGTGTGCGGAAACCGACACGATGCCAGTGCCGCCGATGGACAGCATCGGCAAAGTCAGGCTGTCGTCGCCGCTGTAGACTGAAAATGCCGTTGGTGTTTTTTCGATGATTTCGGCAGCTGCGTCCAAGTCTCCACTCGCTTCTTTAACCGAAACGATGTTGTCGATCTTGGACAATCGAATGATGGTTTCTGGAGACAAGTTGACTGCACTGCGCCCCGGAATGTTATACAGCATGACCGGCAGGGTTGTAGACTGGGCAATTGCCTCGAAATGCTGGAACATGCCCTCTTGCGAAGGCTTGTTGTAATAAGGAGTGACCAGCATAATGCCGTCAACGCCTGCTTCTTCTGCCTGTCTCGTCAATGAAATAGAAGCGCGTGTGTTGTTGGAGCCGGTTCCTGCAATTACTGGAATCCGTCCAGCGACTGTATTGACGGTGAACTGGAACAGCTCTGCTTTTTCGTCTGTCGATAACGTTGGAGATTCACCTGTTGTACCTGCGACGACAAGGCCGTCTGAACCGTTTGCTATTAAATGCTCTATCAGTTTCTGTGTTGCCGGAAAATCGATTTCTCCATGTTGATCGAACGGCGTCACCATTGCTGTAATTACTTGGCCGAAATTCATAAAAAACACACCCTTTTCTAATTTTTGTCGAAGCTTAGAGGTGAGGGGAAAGTCAGGAAGGAACAAAAAAGCAGCAACGAGGGGTCCCGTTGCTGCAGTAGAAACAATGTTTACCATTCGTTCCTGTGCATCAGATAGCCCTCCATATAGTTTCCTATATGACAGTCCTGCATTTATTGAATGCAGACCCAGCGAACAGAAATATGAGATTTCCGCCACTTCGGCAAATTCCCCTTTCGGCAAACGTCAATGGATCTCATCATCCTCGTTTTGCGTACTAATGGTTTTTGCGCCTCTATCCTACTCCAAAAAAAGCTGGAGCAAGAAATATTTAATTAGCTGTACTATAACAAATTTCTCTGTCAATTGCAAGATGAAGAACGTAAAATCTTATGAGGGATGAGGTGATTGAAGATGAATGAAAGAGATTATGAACGTCTGCTGAACATTGCAACGGTGGGAAATCAGCAGGGCTTTACGGATTCGCTGCATCACAACCGCTATGAACCGACGCCTTATGAACTGCTGGACACGCTGTTCCAGCATTACAGCCTGTCGCCAGCAGACCGTCTGGTGGATGTCGGCTGCGGTAAAGGGCGGCTAAATTTTTATGTCCATCATTTTTTTGGAGCAGAAAGTGCCGGAATCGAGATGAATCCGTCATTTTATGATGAGGCACTTGAAAACAAAAAACAGTATGCCAGCAAGCGCAAAGGGGCCGAGCAGCGCATCCAATTCTATAATTGCCTGGCGCAAGATTACCCGATAGCGGCACGCGACAATAAGTTTTATTTCTTTAATCCCTTTTCTGTTGGACTATTCATTGCTTTTATAAATAAAATTTTGCGGTCAGCCGAAACGGACCCGCGAACGATAGAGGTGATCCTGTTTTTTGCTTCTCAGGATTACAGCGGCTTTCTGGAAACCAGCACGGCCTTTCAATTGATAGAAGAAATTCAGCTGCCGGATTTCGATAAGGACTTGCGCGAACGCTTTTTGATTTATCGGCTGCCTAAAATGGATTAGAAACAAGCCGTTAATGGGTATGCTTAAACTAAAAACCAATGGTGAAACGAGGAACCCGTATGAAGTGGAAGGGCAGAGCAAGAAGCAGAAATGTAGAAGACCGGAGAGGGAAAGGCGGTGCGGTAGTTGCCGGCGGCGGCATCGGAGGCATCCTGATAGTGCTGCTGGTGGCGTTTTTGGGCGGTGATCCGGGTGCTATCCTCGATCAGATGGGCGGATCGGCAGGGACCTCATCAAATCAGCCATATGAAGCGACTGCGGAAGAAGAGCAGCTGGCTGAATTCGTCTCGGTCGTTTTGGCAGACACCGAGCAGGTCTGGACGGAAGTATTTGAGGAAGAAGGCATGGAATATGTCGAGCCGACTTTGGTTCTGTACAGCGGAAGTGTTGAGTCTGCCTGCGGAATGGCCGGTGCATCCGTTGGGCCTTTTTATTGTCCGGGCGACTATAAGCTATACATCGATCTAAGCTTTTACGATGAGCTCCAGAACCAGTTCCAGGCGCCAGGCGATTTTGCCATGGCCTATGTTCTGGCACATGAAGTAGGCCACCATGTCCAAAATCTGCTTGGCGTCATGGAAGAAGTGCAGCCGCTGCGCAGTCAATTGAGTGAAGAAGAATACAATAAAGTGCAGGTTCGCCTGGAACTGCAGGCAGATTATTTGTCGGGTGTCTGGGCGCATCATGCGCAGGGCATGGGCTACTTGGAGGAAGGCGACCTGGAAGAAGCATTGACAGCGGCGAGTGCCGTTGGAGACGATACAATCCAACAGCGTTCACGTGGTTATGTGGTGCCGGAAAGTTTTACCCATGGCAGTTCTGAGCAGCGCAAAAGCTGGTTTTATAAAGGCTTTGAAGCCGGCAACTTGAAAGAAGGCGACACCTTCAATGCGACCGATTTGTGACTGCACTCCGTTTTAGGGGCTGGAATTCGAAGGGCGCGGCATTGATATTTTTGCTGTTGTGATTCATTATAAAGAATAGACAGTCTTTTCATGTAATATGAAAAGAAATCCAGCTCTATAAAGGAAGTACAACATGATGGATGAAAATATTACGCGCATAGAATACGGCGAAAAAGAATTGATCCTGATCGGCACAGCTCACGTCTCAAAACTTAGTGCAGAGCAGGTCAAAGCGGTCATTGAAGCAGAACAGCCGGATTCGGTGTGCATCGAATTGGATGCGCAGCGCTATGAATCGGTGACGCAAGGCAGCAAGTGGAAGGAAACCGATATTTTCAAGGTGATCAAGGAAAAGAAATCCAGTCTTTTGTTGATGAACTTGGCCATTTCCTCATTCCAAAATCGTCTGGCCGACCAGTTCGGCATCAAGCCTGGACAGGAAATGATCCAAGGGATTGCATCAGCCAAAGAAAGCGGCGCAGAATTGGTGCTGGCCGACCGCAACATCCAAGTGACGTTTTCACGCATTTGGGGAAATATCGGCTTCATGGGCAAAGCACAGCTTTTGACTTCGGTATTCTTCAGCATCTTCAGCAAAGAAACGATCTCAGAAGAAGATTTGGAAAAAATGAAATCACAGGATACATTAAATGCGGTCATGAATGATTTCACCCAGTCTTTCCCTAAACTGAAAACACCGCTTATTGATGAACGCGATCAGTATTTGGCCCAAAAAATCAAAGAAGCACCAGGCAAGAAAATTGTCGCAGTTCTTGGTGCTGCTCATATTCCAGGAATTATTAAGGAAGTCCACAACGAGCACGACCTGGAAGAGTTATCAAAAGTGCCGCCTAAATCGAAGTGGCCGAAAATCATTGGCTGGGCGATTCCATTGGCGCTGGTCGCAATGATCGCCATCACGTTTATGAACAACCCGGCTGCTGGCATTGATCAGACCATCAGTTGGGTCTTATGGACAGCATGTCTTGGTGCGATTGGTGCTGCAGCTGCATTTGGCCATCCACTGGCGATACTGACTGCTTTTGTCGGCGGACCGATAGGAGCCATGCATCCATTGCTTGCAGCAGGCTGGTTTTCGGGCCTTGCACAAGCGTACGTGCGCCGTCCTAACGTAGGGGATTTCCAAACCTTATCAAAAGATGTATTCACTCTCAAAGGATTTTGGGACAATAAAGTCACGCGCGTTTTGCTGGTTGTTGTATTGACCAATCTCGGAACTGCAGCAGGAAATGTTATTGGCGGCATAGATGTTATCCGCTTGTTTTTCCAGAATCTATAAGTAAATGGAAACCCGGACAGCGAACGAGGCTGTTCGGTTTTTTCGTATATTGACGATGTTTTATTCTGAAAAAAGGGTATAGATAAGGGAAGATTCATAACAACAAGGAGGCGCTTTGTGGTGGGCTTATTTCTGATGGGAATTTTGCTCTGGTCTCTGGTCATTGCTGCAGCCATTTTGGCGTTTATTGGCCTCTGGAAACGGTCGTGGAAAGCGCTAGCCTGGAGTGGAGCCGCTGTGCTTCTGCCAACGCTGCTCATTTCTATGGATGGACAAGGAGTTTGGTTCCGCTTAGCTATTCTCTTGCCGCTGCTATTGTTTGCCGGTGCTTTTCTGATGAAACACCAAAAGACACAAAGTTTGTAAAACCGGATGGAGTTTCCATCCGGTTTTTCTGTGCATCCTGCTGGCATTTCTTTTTATGAGATTATACAATAGTTATACAAAAATTAAAGGGGATAGGCCTATGAACTATCTATTGGAGCGCAGCAAATTATTTATTTTCCTGATTTTGATCCTTTCAATTATTGGCGCTTACACATTTTTGACGCTGCCTCAGCGTGAAATCCCGGAAACCCCATCGAGCCTGGCCTTAGTGTCGACAATTTTGCCGGGTGCGGGACCGGAAGAAGTGGAGAAGTCCATAACCAATCCGCTGGAGCGTGAAATCCAGAGAGTGGCCGGAATCGCTTCAATGCAGTCGATTTCCGCCAATTCCGCTTCCATCATTACGTTGGAAATCGAGGATGGCGAAAATCCGGATGAATTGATCAATAGCATTCAGCAGCAGGCGGGCAGCGCAGCTTCAGGATTTCCTGATACAGCACAAGAGCCCACGGTTGAAAAGCTGGATCTGACGTTCCCGTTGGTATCGTATATGTTTTATGGGGACGCGAAAGAACTGGCCGATATGGAAAGCGCTTTATCCGATTTGTCAGAACAGGTAGAAGCGGTTTCGGGAGTTGCCGGAACGACAGTCAAGGGATTGAATACGCAGCAAGTCCTTATTGAACTGGACAGTGAAGAACTGGCAGCCAATAACCTTCAGCCATTTGAAGTGCTCGAATCGCTCCGGCAGGCCAACCAGCCGCTGTCGCTCGGAACCCATAACAACGGCAATGAACAAGTCAGCCTGACCGTCCAGCAAAGCGATGGCATCGAAAAGCTCGAACAGCTGCAGGTGGGAGGAGCAGCTGTTCCGCTGGCTGATGTGGCAACGATTGAAACTGTAGACCAGGAAACGACAGACATTGTTACGTTCGAAGGAGAGCGCGCAATCTCCTACACGGTCTTTTTGCAGACAGAGCAGGACGTTCCTACGGTAGACGGCAATGTTTCGGAAGTGATTGAGGCATTTACGGAAACCTTGCCTTCTGGTGTGCAGGCAGAAAAATACGAATCACAGGCAGATAACGTCAACACAATTTTCAATAGTCTATACGTTTCATTGGCCATTGCGGTATTGGCAGTGTTGATCGTCACAACAGCTGGCTTAACTTTATACGGAGCTTTTGCAGTTGCGTTGACCGTACTGGCTTCGGTGCTGATCGGGATGATTCCGATTCCATTTATGGGTGTCGATTTGAACCAGATTTCGGTAATCGGACTCATCATAGCCATCGGTATTCTGGTCGATGACAGCATCGTCGTCAACGACAATATTCAGCGGCGCTACAAGCTGGGTGACTCACCGCTTAACGGAGCCATAACGGGTGTCCGTGAAGTATATCCATCGATTATTTCGTCCAGTTTGGCCATTGTTGTGACATTTTCACCTTTGCTGCTCTTGTCCGGCGGAAACGGAGCCTTCATCAAAGCTTTGCCAAGCATTTTGATCACTACGATTGTGGCTTCGACGGTGCTGTCAATCACGCTCGTGCCAATGATGCAATATTTGAAAACAAAACGCAGAGCGAAGAAAATTTCAGATACTCCAGGTTTCTTGGGGAAACCGTTGGAGAAAATTGCTTTGTTTTATTCCAATAAAGTGCTGCGTGGCGTATTAAAACGCCCGCTTCTGGTGGGACTTGGCGGCTTGTTGATATCGACAGGTCTGTTATCTCTCGCGCTTTTCACGCCGTTTGAGTTTTTCCCGGCAGCAGACCGGGAGGAAGTGACGATGGATGTCCGTCTTGCAGAAGGGACAACTATCGAAGAAACAGATGCATTCCTCTCTGATTTGACCGAACAGGTGGTATCCGAAGATGAGGATGTAGCTGAAATAGCCATCTTTACCGGTGAAGGCTTGCCAAACTTGTTCTCTGCTTCCATGGACAATACAGGCGGCAACACGGGTCAAGTGGCATTCCGGATCGATCGTGAAAACACGACCGCTGCAGACTTTATCAACAAATGGCAGCCGGATTTGCGCGAGCGCTTCCCGGAAGCGGAAATCTTCCTGGAGACGATTGTGCAGGGTCCGCCTGTTGGCGCTCCTGTGACCGTAGCCATCAAAGGTGAAGACATCGAACAATTGGAATCGCTTCGTGACAGGCTAAAAGAACAGATGCTTGGAAATGGAGCCGATATTGTAGCTGACAACTTGGGAGATCCAGTACCCGCTATTGAATACGTGCCGAATCAGGATGCGCTGCAGGAAAACACAATAGCGCTCAGTACGGTGACCAATCAGCTGCAGCTCCTGACGCAAGGTGTGCCGCTGTACACGATTTATGAGGGGCAGATGCCATACGACGTATCTCTGAAACAATCTGGCATTGCAGATGGCGAACCGATTGATTTGTCTCAGTTCAATGTTCCTTCACTTTCTGAACAAGGCCCGCCGCAATTGATTCCAATGAATGAATTGCTGACGGAGGAAGAAACGACACGGTTGGCACAGATTCCGCATCAACAAGGAAACCGCTCTATTACACTCCGGGCATTCGGTGAAGTGGATGACTTTGAAAATAAGATGCTGGACATAGTAGATGCCGAGCGTGAGTCATTGCCGGAAGGCTATGAATTATCAATAGGTGGCGAAAACTCGGACCAGGAAGCGTTTTTTGCTGAAATTGGCGTGCTGTTCCTGGTAGTTCTGCTGCTGGTTTATCTGGTTATTGCTTTCCAATTTAAATCGTTCAGCCTGCCGTTCCTTGTGCTGATCGCTGTGTATCTCGGAATCTCCGGGGCGATTCTTGGCTTGTTCCTGACGCAGACGCCGCTAAGTTTCCTTGGTGTTATGGGAATTGTCTCCCTGACAGGGATTGTGGTGCGGAACGCCGTCGTTCTTATCGACTTTGTGGAAACACGCCGGTTGTCGGGCGGGTTTGATATCGATGAAGCCATCGTGGAATCGGGCTATGCCCGCATTAAGCCGATTCTTCTGACCTCAATCACGTCGATTATCGCACTTGTGCCGGTCGCCTTATCGGGAGATCCGTTGTTTGAACCGCTGGCGGTAACGATTATTGCAGGATTAACGTTCTCCAGCTTGTTCACATTGGTAATGATTCCAGCGCTGTACTTGGTGTTTTATCGTCTGAATCGGCGCAGAAATAGGGTCGCATAATAATCAAGAACTGCGCAGTCCTCGGGCTGCGCAGTTTTTATTCGAATCGGCGAATATTCGAAAAGCGAACGGGTAAGCAATAAAGTAAAGGTGACTGGAGGAGAGGGCAATGGAAGAAATCCAACAGAAGAAAACAAAAGCTGATATTGCTCAAGGCCCTTTCCTGGCAGTTTTAATGGCCGGTGTTTTTATTGCCATTCTTAACCAAACCTTATTGGCAACAGCTTTGCCTCATATCATGGATGATCTGAACATTACCGCTAACACGGCGCAGTGGCTGACTACGGTCTTTATGCTGGTAAACGGGGTCATGATCCCGATTACTGCTTTTTTAATCGGCAAGTTTTCGACGCGCAATCTATTTTTTGTCGCAATGGGCTTGTTTGCAACAGGTACGATCATTTGTGCTTTTGCGCCTGGTTTCTCAGTACTCATGGTCGGGCGAATTGTGCAAGCAGCAGGTGCGGGCATTATGATGCCGTTGACCCAGACGGTGCTGTTCATCATTTTCCCGGTGGAAAAACGCGGACAGGCAATGGGTTTGTTCGGACTGGTGATTTCCTTCGCACCCGCAATCGGGCCGACACTGTCAGGCTGGATTGTTGGACAATACCCGTGGCGCGCCTTGTTTTATATCGTTATTCCGATTGCGCTGCTGGATCTCATACTGGCCTATTTTTTCCTGAAAAATGTCACAAAGCAAACTTTCCCTACATTGGATATTTTATCGATTGTTCTATCGACAATGGGGTTCGGTGGAATTCTTTACGGCTTTTCAAGTGCTGGTTCTCTCGGTTGGGACAGTCCTGCGGTTACGGTTTCGATAGTGGTCGGCATCGTTTCACTGCTGTTCTTTATCCGCCGCCAGTTCCGTCTGGATGAGCCAATTTTGGAATTCAGGGTGTTTTCCTACGGCATCTTCACTTTATCAACGGTGCTGAGTGTCATCGTTTTTATTTCCATGATTGGCAGCGCCACGATCTTGCCGATTTATATGCAGAATATGCACGGCTTTACAGCGCTTGAATCGGGGCTGATGCTGCTGCCTGGAGCCATCATTATGGGATTGATGAATCCGATTACCGGCCGGATTTTTGATAAGGTCGGCGGCAAGTGGCTCGCGGTTGTTGGCTTATCGATTGTCACGGTCTCGACTTTCCAGTTTACGGTGCTGACCGCCACGACTTCTTTTCTTTACTTGACTGTCATGCATGCCATCCGGATGTTTGGTGTGGCCATGGTGATGATGCCGGTGACGACGGCCGGGCTTAATCAGCTGCCTGAGCGGCTGATTCCACATGGTACAGCGATGAGCAATACAATGAGGCAAGTATCGGGATCGATCGGGACGGCGCTTTTAGTGACTATCATGACCAGTACCGCCCTTGATCCGGAACAGTACGGGGTTCAAGGATTGATCCGCGGCGTCAACATTTCATTTATGGTAGTAGGTATTTTAAGTGTTATTGGCGTAGTTTTGGCTTTTTTCCTCAGGAAAACCGGCCCGGAAATGGAAGAGGCAAACCAAAAGGCGAATAAAGCCTGATATAACAAGTTGTAGGACTTATGTATGCGTTATCATTTTGTCACACGATAGTCATTTACTTCTTTCTTTAGATTTGGTAAGATGTCTGACGACAGCAGAGTTAAACATATTATTTGCTTAATTTTCTGATAAAAAAATATATTGATGAGGTGAAGTTGTGAATTTATTGTGGGGCATCTTTGGCGTATTCGTTGTTCTTGGAATCGCCTTCCTATTATCAAGCGGCAAGAAGTCTATTAAGCCACGGACAATTCTCGGCGGATTAGCCATCCAAATCACGTTTGCATTTATGGTGTTGGAATGGGACTTGGGAAGACAAGCTCTATTGGGTCTCTCGAATTTGGTTCAAAATGTAATTAACTATGCGGGTGAAGGGATCGCTTTCGTATTCGGTCCAGCTGCTGATACGGAAGGTTTTGGTTTTGTCTTTGCTTTTCAAGTATTGACGATCATCATATTCTTCTCTTCTCTAATTTCAGTACTGTATTACCTGGGTATTATGCAAATTATCATCAAACTTCTCGGAGGCGCTTTATCAAAGCTTCTCGGAACCAGCAAAGCGGAATCGATTTCAGCAGCTGCGAATATTTTCGTCGGCCAAACGGAAGCACCGCTTGTCGTGCGTCCGTTTATCGCAGGGATGACCAAATCTGAATTATTCGCAGTTATGACAGGAGGACTCGCCTCAGTAGCCGGTTCCACTTTAGCCGGTTATGCACTTCTCGGCGTACCGCTTGAATACTTGTTGGCTGCAAGTTTCATGGCTGCACCGGCTGGTTTGATCATGGCTAAAATCATGATGCCGGAAACAGAGGAAGTTGAAGAAAAAGAATTTGTGATGGAAAAAGACCAAACCTCAGTCAACGTCGTGGATGCAGCAGCACGCGGTGCATCTGACGGCTTGCAGTTGGCTTTGAATGTTGGAGCAATGCTCCTTGCGTTTATCGCGTTGATTGCCTTGTTAAACGGTGTACTTGGCGGCATCGGAGGCTGGTTCGGCTTTGATGGCCTAACAATCCAAAGCATTTTGGGTGTCATCTTCGCACCACTCGCCTGGGCGATTGGTGTGCCTTGGGCAGAAGCTGTTCAAGCCGGCAGTTTCATCGGACAAAAACTGGTGCTCAACGAATTTGTTGCGTACACGGCTTTTGCTCCGGAAATCGCCAACTTGTCGCCAAAAACAGTCATCGTTGTCAGCTTTGCCCTTTGTGGGTTCGCTAACTTGAGCTCATTGGCAATTCTACTAGGCGGTCTTGGTGCCATGGCACCAAGCCGTCGTCCGGATATTGCTCGCCTCGGCATTCGTGCCGTTGCTGCAGGTATGCTCGCTTCATTACTGAGCGCAGCTATTGCTGGGATGTTCGTCTAAAATTTATATTTATTGAGGGATCTGCAGCTGCTGCAGGTCCCTTTTGGGTTTTGGTGCTTTTCGCTTGCGGAAAGCGGGGATTATTGAGTTTTAGGGTTTGTTTTTGGAGGGGGCGATTGGCTTACGGGCGCTAAAATGGATTTACGGTCGTTCGAGTTGAGACAATGAACCAAAAGTAGACAAATAGTTTATCGGTCCTTCAAAATAAAACCAAGGAGTGATGACCGTGGACACACGAAAAAGCTATACCTATGAAACCAAGAAACAAGCGGTGGAACTGTATTTTGAAGGGTTATCCACCAGAGAAGTAGCTGATCGTCTGGAGATTCAGAACCCTTCGAGTATCCGTTATTGGTCGGGGCTGGTGAAAGAAGCCAAGTCCTTTGACGTGCTTCGTGAGAAACGGCGAGGGCCACGCGAAGCCGGGAGTGGTGCACCTAAAACTGAACTCGAAGTCACAAAAGCGAAACTGGAACGCGCTGAACTCGAAATCATGTACTTAAAAAAGCTTATTGCGCTGCGAAAGGGGTGAAACCGATCGAGCTCGATTTTGAGTTCGTCGAAGAACACAAGAACCGTTTTCCGATTACGGAACTGATCGGCATTGCCCAAAACCTGAGCCGTGCCGGCTATTACAAACGGCTGAAAAAAGACCCTGCGCAGTCTCGAACCGAACGGGACCAAGCGCTCCTGAAACAGATGCTTTCCCTCTACGTCACTCATGGGGGAAACCTGGGACACGAGCGATATAAGTTGGAGTTGAAGAATACATACGCTCATATCGTCAGTCTCAAACGCATCCGCCGGATGCGGGAAATGTACCGCATGCCGCTTAAGACAGCACGCCGAAAACCACGCCCAGCAGGAAGCGGTCACGCGGAAATCGGCAACCTCCTCAACCGGAACTTCAAAGCCACGCGGCCGGGTCTCAAGTTTTCCGTTGATATCAGTTACCTGGAAGTGAAACAGCCCTTTCAGGATTTTCTCTACCTTTGTGCCATTTTGGATCTTTACAACAATGAAATCGTTGCTTACACGATCAATGACACATTGGATGTGGATTTTGTCCTCGCGGCGGTCCGTCAGTTAGAAGAGCGCGGATTCGAGAAAGGCGCCCTCATCCACAGTGATCAGGGCATCCAGTTCACCAGCCATAGCTACCAAGGGCTCCTGAAAAAACTGGAGATGACCCAATCGATGTCCCGCCGAGGCAACTGTTGGGACAATGCGCCGATTGAGAGTTTTTTTGGTAAACTCAAAACCGAAATGCCCGGCTTCAGCATCCCGGAAACGAAAGACGAAGTCCGAGCTGCCGTTGCGAAGTATATCGCTTATTACAACGAGAAACGGCCGCAGCTGAAGCTCGGCACCTCGCCGATTACCTACCGAAACTCACAAGTACTCGCCGCTTGAGCCGCGCCCTTATTCAGTGGTCGTTTAGTTGAAGCGAATCGGGGGCGAAAAAACAGACAGAGGTAAAAAGAGCCGATATGTCGGGATCGATGGGAAAATCAAAACGCCGTTAAACTACTGTCTACTTGACAGGTAGGGAGTCAAAAAAAGTTACGGTCGCTCAAAAATTTTTACAGTCGTTCACGGCTAGCGCTGCTCCTTATCAAGCATATCCTCTTGACAGCGCTATCTTTTTAGATTACACTCCTATCTTGGCTTACCTATTTCGATAGGCAGAGCGGGTAGGGAGAGGGCTAATTTAATAGAAGGTTATGACTATGTTTAATTGGATGGACCAATTTTTTGGTCTTCAGGAAAACGGCACGACGGTCAAACGTGAAATCACAGCGGGCTTGGTCGGCTTTTTTACGGTGGTCTACATTATCGCCGTCAATTCGCTGATCTTGTCGGAAGCGGGCATGCCGCTTGAAGCGGCGATTGTTGCAACTATTGCGGCGTCGGTGTTCGGCTGTTTGATCATGGGATTTTGGGGCAATGCCCCGATTTTGCTGGTTCCCGGTATGGGAATCAACGCCCTGTTCTCCTACACAATGGTCCAGTCGATGGGCTTGTCGTGGCAGGAAGCGCTGGCAGTGGTCTTTGTTTCCGGAGTGATCTTTGTGGCGGTGGCATTTACGCGTTTTGCGAAAATACTGAGCGCGGCGGTACCGCATTCATTGAAGGAAGCGATCACGGTCGGATTGGGCTTGTTCCTGATGCTGATCGGCCTTGAAAAAGGCGGCATTGTTGAGCGCGGAACGAGTTCGATTCTGGCACTCGGTTCGCTTGCAGAAGCACAGGTGCTGGCAACGGTGCTGACGTTCCTAATTGCGATCGTGCTGTTTATCCGCAACGTACCGGGGAATTTCCTTATCACGATTGTGGTCGGAACGGTAATTGCTTCGTTCTTTGGTTTGATTGATTTCGGCAGCATGAACGAGTCGTCAATCAATGCGACCGAGGCATTTGCGGTATTCGGAGCACTGTCTTTTGGCAATATCCTGTCCATGACGTTTTGGGTTGCGGTGTTTTCGCTGACGATGGTGCTGGTGTTTGAAAACATCGGGCTAGTCCATGGACAAGTGGCGTTTATCGAACGCCCCGAGAAATTTGGGCGTGCGTTCCAGGCAACTTCCGTATCTGCGATGACTTCCGGCGTTTTTGGAACGAGCCCTACAGTGGCGACAGTCGAAAGCGCGGCGGGCATGACAGCAGGCGGACGGACCGGCTTGACGACCATTACAGCCGGACTGTTGTTTTTGGTCGCATCGTTCTTCATTCCGGTCATCAAACTGATTCCGGACAGCGCGATTGCGCCGATCTTGATTATCATCGGTGGTTTGATGTTACAGAATATCAAAAATCTTGATATGAAGGACATGACTGAAAGCTTCCCGGCCTTGCTGATTGTGGCGTTGATACCTTTTACGTACAGCATTGCGGACGGCATCGCCATCGGATTCATCTTGTATCCGATTTTGAAGATTGCTACCGGCAGATCGCGTGAAGTTTCACCAATTCTGTATGTAATCGCAGGCCTGTTCCTGGCGAATTTCGTATTTCATTATTTAGGCTAGAGCCGATAAAGGGAAACGCACTTGTTGAGGCAAGTGCGTTTTTTTCTATTGCAGTGTACAATAAAGGCAAGAAGATCCAAAAGGAGCGGATAAAGATGAAATACACCAAATCCAAAATGGAACAGTTGGTCAGCGATCATCCGGAACTCAAAAAACGGCTGAAAGTGCTGATGAAAGAAATGGAGCTTGAAAAAGGCTTTGCCTTAAAAGCGCTCTACCATTCAGAAGTGACCGACAACGGACCTTATCAGAAAGATTATCAGGATCTCGACTGGGAATAAAATCATAGAAAAACACCCTCATTATACAAATCGAGGGTGTTTTTCTATGCCGTTAAAAATTTTGTGTATCAAGCCATTCCTTCCAGTAATTCACATCGCTTCCCAAGTACCAGCGGTTGCCTTCGACTTGTTCGTAATCTACTCCACGTCCCCCGAGAATAAAATGCATTTCGGGGTTGGCTTTGGACAAAGCATCGATATACCGATTGGCAACGGGCAGCATTTTGCTTGAAGCGATAGACATGCACATCAACTTGAAATTTTGTTTGCTGACCATTTCCTCCAAGCCATCCAGAGGAGTGTCCGGGCCGATATAGACCACAGAAAAGCCGTTCTCCCGCAGGAATAAGGTGAACAGCAGCAAGCCTAGCTGATGCTGTTCACCACTTGGGCTGAGAGCTATGACTTTCGGTAATTTTGAAGAAACTGGGAAAACACGGAAAAACTGATTAAAGCGCTGCTGAACAATGTGAGTGATCATGTGTTCATGGGCAACGCTGATGACGCCATTTTCCCATGCCTCTCCGATGCGCACCATCAGCGGCGCGATTATATGGAAAAAGACTGTCTGGTGGTGGAATAGGGAAAAATGCAGATCCAACAAATAGTTGAAGCGCTCAGTATCCATCTCGGCTGCAGCCTGAAAAAGTTGATTGATTTGTTCATCGTATTCCATCGCCTCTGTTGGCGGCTGTTCTTTATTCGGAACGATGAATTGCTTGCGTGAAGCATGAAGCTTTTTTACAGCTTCGCTGATTTTCATGCCGTTGTCTTGTACTTGTATTTTTAGCCATTTCAAATCTTCCAGATTTTGATCCGAATACAAGCGGTGTCCAGATTCCGTTCGGGCAGGGGTGATTGCGCTGTAGCGCGTTTCCCAGGAACGGATCGTCACTTTCGGCATATCTAAGATTTTGGCAGCTGCCTTAATATTATACATAGCATTACCTTCATTCTATAGATTTATGGTATTTGTTGTACAAATATTATACAACGTATAATCAAACCCGTAAAGCTGGATACAATATTCGACAAAAAGGACAATAAAACGGGCTCTCCTCAGAGAGCCCGCTGGCTATACAGCCGTAGAAGCTTTCGCGGCACGCGAACGCTGCCAAGCCACTGTGATAAACATGGTTATCATCAACATGATGAGGCCCAAAATGAAGGGGTATACAATATTGATATCGTAAAGAACACCTGCCAGCAAGGGACCTATGACATTCCCGATGCTCATGTAAGCATTGTTCATGCCCATTGCAAAGCCAACTTCACCGTCAGCCATTTTTGAGATCAAAGTATTGAGGACAGGGCGCAAAATGGAAGTAGCCAGGAAAATCACTAGTGAAACGGCAAAGAACATAGCGTAGCTTCCGGCAAACAAGGACATCAGGAAGCCAAATGCTGCCACACCCAAGAAGGCGATGAGGATGGTCACTTCTCCATAGCGGCGAACAATCCGGTCCACGATAAACAATTGGACGATAACACTGACGACACCTGTCGCGGTAATCATAAAGGCGATATCCTTCGCAGTAGAGTCAAACTGATTGTCTAAATACAGGCCGACCACCGATTCATATGCCAGCAAGCCAAAGCTCATGACGAGTGTAATGACCAATGGAATAAAGTACGGCATCTTGGTGGAACGGCCAATTTTGACAAGCATGGATTCTTCATCTGTTAACTTGGCGGCCAACTTAGGATTGGCATCTGTGGCATCGTGTTCTTTCAGCCAGATGACCGAAAAGAGGACAGCTCCCAAGGATACAAGTGCCGAAACAAGGAAAGGCAATTTCAATCCGTAATCAGCTAAAAATCCACCGATTCCAGGTCCGACGACAATTCCGAGCGACATGGCGGCCGAAACCAGGCTGGTTCCTTTTGCACGCTGGTCAAAAGTCGTAATGTCCGCAATGTACGCGAAGATTGCCGGGATCAGCATTGCGGCTCCTACGCCGCCAATAACACGGGATAAATACAAAACCCAAATGGAATCAGAAGCATAGAAGACGAACATGGAGATGGTCAAGCCGAGCAAGCCGTAAATGATCATCTTTCGGCGGCCATGCTGATCGGCCCATTTGCCGGCAATTGGTGAAAAGACGAATTGGGCAGCAGCAAAAATGGCAATCATCAAACCGGCGGCCATGCCGCCCTGATTGATTGATTCCAAATAAGAAGGCAGAATTGGAATGACAATTCCGAAGCTGGCGATGGCGATGAACATATTGATCATCAAGATGGAAATTTTCTTTTTTTGGTCCGCAGACATAGCAGGTATCCTCTTTTCTTCTATATAGTAATCCGAATTTATTTTCTTCAGCTTTTCTATATTATTTGAGCAAAAACTTCTTGTCAACGGAACCGGCTTGATATATTTTCCAACTCTTAAGTATGTAAAAAGGAACGTAGATTTGCTGGAGAATAGAGGTCAAACAATGGCCAATTGGCACAAATAAAAAGCATTTTCAGAATGCAAGAAAAATGGTTTGGTCCTTGGGATATCTATACTACATTGTTGCAGAGATGTGAAAGAAAGCGGATGAAACCGAGCATTCCAGAGTCGGCTTAATTTTGGCATAAACGGGAATAAGATATAATAAATGTACAGGCTAACAAACTAAAGCCTACGAAAGGTGATAAAGGTGGACAATAAACTTCATCGTATCAAAGCCATTGAATTACAGGATCGGGTTGTCTCTGCTGACGAGGCAGCGTCTTGGATCAAAGACGGAATGACACTCGGATTAAGTGGATTTACACGTGCAGGGGATGCCAAAGCGATACCGTATGCATTGGTTCGCCGTGCAGAAACAGAGCAGTTTAAAGTAAATGTCTTTACGGGCGCTTCTTTAGGCTCGGATGTGGATAAGCTAATGGCGGAAGCCGGAATCGTCCATAAGCGTTTGCCTTTTCAAGCAGACCCGGCCATGCGCAGAAAAATCAACAGCGGAGAGATGCTGTTTGTTGACCATCATTTATCGCAAACTGCTGAATGGGTTCGGGCAGGAGTTATTGAACCGATTGATTTTGCTGTTATTGAAGCTTTGGAGATTACGGAAGACGGGATGATTATCCCAACAACTTCAGTGGGGAATTCTTCGGTTTTCGTCACGCACGCCAAAAACGTTATAATCGAAATCAATCTTGCGCAGCCCCAGTTGTTTAGAGGCGTGCACGATATTTACGAACCTGGAAAACAAGGGCAGCGTTCCCCTATTCCGTTGACGCGCGTCAATGACCGCATCGGGACAATCGGAATACCGGTCGATCCGGAAAAAGTACGGGGCATTGTCTTTACTTCACAACCGGATTCGCCTTCGACCATCCTGCAGCCGGATGCCGAAACTGAAGTGATGGCTGATCATTTATTGAATTTCCTGCGCTCAGAAGTAGCGTCCGGCAGGTTGACCAATCAGCTCGCACCGCTGCAATCAGGAATTGGCTCTGTGGCGAATGCGGTACTTCACGGTCTCGTTGATTCGGAATTTCATGACTTGGAAGTATACTCTGAAGTTCTGCAAGATGCTGTTTTTGATTTGATTGATGCTGGGAAAGTGAAATTTGCTTCCGCATCATCGATTACTTTGTCTAGAGAAAAGATGGAGCAGGTATTTGGCAACTTTGAAAAGTACCGCGATAAAATCATTTTGCGGCCGCAGGAAATTACGAATCACCCAGGTTTGGTTCGCCGGCTTGGGCTGATTTCTATCAATACGGCATTGGAATTTGATATTTATGGCAATGTGAACTCGACTCATGTGTCAGGCACGAAAATGATGAACGGAATTGGCGGTTCCGGCGATTTTGCCCGCAACGCCCGTTTGTCGATTTTTGTCACCAAGTCGATTGCCAAAGACGGCATCATATCCAGCATTGTTCCGTTTGCTACACATGTGGACCATACCGAACACGATGTAGATATTGTCGTGACCGAACAAGGATATGCAGATTTGCGCGGACTTGCTCCGCGTGAACGGGTCAATTTGATTATTGAAAATTGTATGCACCCCATGTATCGAGACCAAATGCATCGTTATTATAAAGAGGCGCTGCTGCGTGGCGGCCAGACACCACACGTGCTGGAAAAAGCTTTTTCCTGGCATGCAAATTTGGCGAACAACGGAACGATGCTGTTATAGGAATGAAATTCTAAACCAGTCCTTTTCATAAGAGGACTGGTTTTTTCTAATGGAAGAAAAGCTTTTCATGTATAATCAAAGCATTGAGTTGAAACAGGAGGGTTATGATGGAAAGTTTTACACTGGGTTCGTTGCTGAATGTCATGGGGGAACTGTTTTCCGATGAGATTTCAATTGCAGTAACAAATACGAAAGAATATATTTATTACCGTCCAAGCAAGCGGGTGGATCTAAAGATCAAGGCAGGGGATCCGGTAAAACCCGGAACCATTGCCCACAAAGCATTGACGGCAAATCAGAAAACTTCCGAGTTCATCAACCGGGAGCTTTTTGGTGTGCCCTATCACGGAATGGCTGTGCCGTTCGATCACAATGGAGAATTGCAGGGCTGTGTCATGGCCATCTATCCAGCATTTACTGAAGGAAAGTCGGTGGTCACGGTGAAGAGCCCGGATGGCTGGAAGCCGATTCCGTTTACAGAAGTTAAATACCTGGAAGTAAAAGACCGCAAAACTCATGTCCATGCAGCAGGCTACTCTGGAACCAATAAAAACTCTCTTCAGGAATTTGAATTTTTGCTGCCGCGCGAATCTTTTATCCGCTGCCATCGTTCATTCATCGTCAACGTCAATCATATAGAAGAAATTTACCCCGATACGCATTCAACATTTGTGCTGGCGATGAATAACGGACAACGGATCCCAGTCAGCCAATCCTACTCGAGCTATTTTAGAAAACTTCTAGGTTTTTAAAAAAAGAAACGCCTGATCAGGCCAAAATAAGCGCTGGAAGATGCGCTTTTTTTGTGTTTTCTTCAAAAAATGCTGCTTGAGCCACTCTTTTCTCTGCTTGGCTGTATTAAACTCTTTTCCGCTCTGTAAATCTCAATTCCTAAATAGAATAAGTTAAAGTTATCTAATAATTAAAAGATGATAGATGATGAGCAGCTCTACCCTTTTTAAGCGAAATGTGACTTGCTATTGAGCGACCGTTCATGAAAACGCTTTATTAATAAAGATGAACTGCCAAACTAACTTTGGAAGAGAGTGATAAAGATGGAAAAGAAACTAGAACGCATTAAAGCGAAACAGCTGCAGGATCGGGTAACGACACCAGAGGAAGCGGCTTCATGGATACAGGACGGCATGACACTGGGGCTTAGCGGATTTACACGTGCTGGAGACGTGAAAGCGGTTCCTTTCGCGTTAGTGAAACGTGCAGAAAACGAAAGTTTCAAAGTGAATGTGTTTACAGGAGCTTCTTTAGGCTCAGACATTGACCGGTTATTTGCAGAAGCAGGCATCGTCAACAAACGTTTGCCATTTCAGGCAGAGCCGGCGATGCGCAATAAAATTAACTCTGGGGAAATGCTGTTTGTGGATCACCACCTGTCGCATACGGCAGAATGGATCCGCACGGGAGTCACGGAAACGATTGATTTTGCAATCATTGAAGCCTTGTCTATTACAGAAGATGGCATGATCATTCCGACAACTTCTGTTGGGAACTCAGCTGTTTTTGCAAAGCATGCGAAAAATATCATCGTTGAAATTAATCTGTCGCAGCCTGAATTATTTGAAGGACTGCATGACATTTATGACACAGGCAAACAGGGTGAGCGTTCGCCGATTCCATTAACAGCAGTCGATCAGCGCATCGGCACTATTGGAATTCCAATTGACATGGAAAAAGTCAAAGGTATTGTTTTCACTGAGCAGTTGGATTCACCTTCAAATATTGTGCCGCCGGACGAAGAAACTAAAATCATGGCAGATCATTTGCTTGAATTTTTACGTTCTGAAATTCGCGTTGGAAGATTGACCGAGAAGTTGGCTCCTTTGCAATCAGGCATTGGATCTGTTGCGAATGCCGTTTTGCATGGCATGGTCGATTCAGAATTCAAGGATTTAGAAGTGTATTCGGAAGTGCTGCAAGACTCTGTCTTTGATTTGATCGATGCAGGAAAAGTGAATTTCGCATCTTGCTGCTCCATCACATTGTCTGAACCGAAAATGAAACAGGTTTTTGGTGAATTTGAAAACTACCGGAACAAGATTATTATGCGCCCGCAGGAAATTTCCAATCATCCTGAAATTATCCGCCGACTCGGCTTGATTTCAATCAACACCGCTTTGGAGTTTGACATGTACGGCAACGTAAACTCCACGCATGTATCCGGCACAAAAATGATGAATGGCATCGGTGGTTCAGGCGACTTTGCGCGAAATGCACGCTTGGCGATTTTTGTAACAAAATCAATTGCCAAAGGCGGCAACATTTCAAGTGTTGTACCGTTTGTATCCCACGTGGACCACACGGAGCACGATGTGGATGTAGTCGTAACCGAGCAGGGCTACGCAGATCTTCGCGGCCTGGCACCGCGTGAACGCGTGGAAGTCATCCTAGCAAACTGTGTCCACCCAACATACCGTGCGCAACTTCGCGAATATTATGATGAAGCTTTAACACGCGGCGGCCAAACACCGCATGTATTGGAAAAAGCTTTCTCATGGCACGCAGATCTGGCAAAAAACGGCACGATGCTCCAGAAGAAAGAACAATTGGTCTAAAGAAAAGCGGAGACAGGCGTTTAGCCCCAACAAGCGCTGGAAGCCTTATCGATAATGGCGTTTTTTGCCATTGGTGATAAGGCTGAAGCGACTCGAGGGGCTGGCTGTCGGAGTCTGGACAATAAGAAAAGCGGAAGCGCCCGTGTAGCTCTGACGGGCATAAGGCAGATCAGCGAAGTGGCGCTTTTTGCCGCGCAACTGGAATGACTTATGACCCCGAAGAGCTGGGCGCTGGAGTCTGGACAATAAAGAAAAGCGGAGACAGCCGAAAGCAGAATCTAACCTAAGAGCGCGACTTCCTGTCGCAACGGTTAGCTGATCCGCATCCTGCGGACCTCCGACAGGCGTAAGACGATCTGGCGAAGCGAATCAACCCAAACGGCTTTCGCTGAAGTAATATGGGCTATATCACTCAAATGAAAACCAGGCAGCCTTTTTCAGGCTGCCTGGTTTTTTCAATTACCGATTTCCATATACTTCTGATGTGCTGCGTGTGTACAATTCGATGATATGGCCGAAAGGGTCCTCGGTGTAAACCAGGAAATGAGGCTTTCCTTTGTTGATGTTCCATATCTTGCTTCGCTGCTTGCCGCCGTGCTGCACCGCCTTTTCAATCGTGTCGATCAGGTCATCAACGATCAGGCAAATGTGCATGAATCCGGCATGAGGGGAATAATGTTCAGCATGATATGTAGGATCCTGAAATTCAAAAAGTTCGATGCCGACACCGCTTGAAGACATCAAGTGGACATTGCGCATTTTTTTCAGTGCAGCGCCTTGCAAGTTTAATGTCATCGCTTCTGGATTGTCATCCGCTGCGTCAAAGTCGAATGGACCAGCTAAAATGTAGAAGCCCAGTACTTTTTTATACCATTCAATGGCTTTTTCCAAGTCGGGTACGGCCAGTCCTACATGGGTAATGGCGCTCATAACAACAGCTCCTTTCTAACATTCTCTACCCTCAGCCAGAACAAATTAAGCAAAAAAACCAGTCAGATTTTTCTGTCTAAACAAAAATAGTTGTTGTCAAGCGTTATTTTTAGTATTATAATAAGCAATTGTGAAATTTGAAATGAGGGTACTAAAATGAAAAATTCCATCTATGGATTAACGATAGATCAGTTAAAAGAATGGTTTTTAGAAAACGGCCAAAAAAAGTATCGTGCTGAGCAGGTATGGGACTGGTTGTATATTAAACGCGTCACGGAATTTGCAGAAATGAACAATCTTTCAAAAGACTGCATCCAGCTGCTCGAAGACAACTTTGCAATTCGCACATTGAAAGAAACCGTTAAACAGGAATCAGCAGACGGAACGATCAAGTTCCTTTTCCAAATGCAGGATGGCAACTTGATTGAAACAGTATTGATGCGCTTTAAGTACGGAAACTCCGTCTGTGTTACGACACAGGTCGGCTGTAACATCGGCTGCAGTTTCTGCGCCAGCGGACTCTTGAAAAAGAGCCGTGATTTAAACGCGGGCGAAATTGTGGAGCAGATCATGCAGGTACAAGCGCATTTTGACACACAGCAAAAAGAAGAGCGTGTCAGCCATATTGTGGTAATGGGCATCGGTGAACCATTTGATAACTATACGAACTTGATGGGCTTCCTGAACATCGTCAATTCGCAAAAAGGCTTGGCTATCGGAGCTCGCCACATTACGGTATCGACAAGCGGTATCGTGCCGAAAATCTATGACTATGCAGACGAAGGTTTGCAGGTGAACCTGGCGATTTCCATCCACGCGCCAACCAACGAATTGCGTACACGCATCATGAAAATCAACAAAGCGTATCCAATCGAAAAACTGATGGCATCGATCGATTACTATTTGGAGAAATCCAACCGCCGCATCACGTTTGAGTATATTTTATTGCGTGACGTCAACGACCATGTTGAAGAAGCAAATCAATTGGCGAAATTGCTGGAAGACAAGCGTCATCTATCATACGTTAACTTGATTCCTTACAACTCGGTTGATGAACACGATCAGTACCAGCAAAGCACGCCGGAAGCGATCACCGCTTTTTACGATGCTTTGAAAAAGAAAGGCATCAACTGCGGAGTCCGTCATGAGCAGGGCGCCGACATCGATGCAGCTTGCGGACAGTTGCGAAGCAAGCAAATTAAAAAAGAGAAAAAAGTGGCTACAGTTTAATAGAGTCGGAAAAAGCGTTCCTGAAATTTCAGGAACGCTTTTTTGTGCCTATACGAGTGCTTCCGCTTTTCTTATTGTCCAGACTCCAGCGGCCAACTCCTCGGGTCGTAAGCCACTCTGGCTGTGCGGCAAAGAACGCCGCTTCGCCAGATCGTCTTACGCCTGTCGGAGTTAAACGGCCGCTTCCGCTTTTCTTATTTTCCACCGGATTGCAAATTGATCCCTTGGATAAAGTACTTTTGGAAGAAGAAGAACAGCAAAATAACCGGCAACAGGACGAGCAAGGATCCTGCCATCAAATAATTCCATTGGGTACTCATCTGGCCTTTGAAAACCTGCAGGCCAATTTGGAGGGTATATAGATTTTCGTCGTTCAAGTACAGCAAGGGCCCGAGGAAGTCGTTCCAGGCACCGTTGAAAGAGAAGATGGCTACCGTCGCAATTGCGGGCTTTGTCAGGGGTAAGCCGATCTTCCACCAAATATAAAAATGGTTGGCACCTTCCATTTTGGCTGCTTCAATTAATTCATTTGGAATGGTCATGTAAAACTGGCGCAGCAGGAAAATGTTAAATGCACTTCCGAAAAACGCAGGAACTACGAGTGGAAAGTAAGTATTGACCCAATTTAGCTTTGCAAACAGCACGTATTGGGGAATCAGTGTAACAAATCCTGGAATCATCATAGTTGCCAGCACAATGGCGAACAATACGTTTTTGCCGCGGAAAGGGATTTTGGCAAAACCGTAGGCGATAAATGAATTGGATATAACGTTGCCGATGACGACAAGTGTCGTAATGGTCAAAGTGTTAATGGTGTACCGCGTAAAAGGTGCCGCTTCCCATGTCCGGATATAGTTGGACCAATTCCAGGATTCCGGAAAGAATGTTGGAGGGAAAGACATGACTTCAGCCATCGTTTTCAAAGAAGTTGAGATCATCCACCAGAGAGGAGATAAAATAAGTAAACTGCCCGCTGCTAGTAGAATGAAATTGATAAGCTTCAACATGTTTTTACGGTTTCCGCGATGTTCAAAATATCCCGGATTTTTATTTGTACCGGAGAGGGTTTTCAAGCCATCTTTTTTCTCCACATAAGATGCATCATCGGTGGTTTTGGCCATTTATTTCTCCTCCCCTTCGTAATGCACCCAGCGTGGAGCAAGTTTTAAATTGATCAAAGTCAGCACAAAGACGATTACGAATAAAATCCACGACATGGCCATGGCGTAACCCATGTTAAAGTTTTCAAATGCCTGTCTCCACATGTATAAATTATAGAATAGCAGGGAGTTGGCGGGTCCGCCTTCACCATTGCTGGACATGACATAGGCTTCCTGAAAAATTTGGAACCCGCCTATCAGGCTGGTGACCACGTCGAAGAAAATGACTGGAGTGATCATCGGAATAGTGATATGACGGAATTGCTTCCAGGTATTTGCCCCATCGATTTCAGCCGCTTCATACAATGACTTGGAAACTCCCTGCATGCTTGCTAAGTACAGGAGCATCGATCCCCCGACACTCCACATCTTCATCAAAATAAGTGATGGTTTTGTCCAATCTGGATCAAAAAGCCAACTGGGGCCATCGATATTAAACCAGCTCAGAATTAAATTGACCATACCGGTGCCTGGATCCAATAATTGCATCCACAGCAGGTAAACGCCTACTCCCGATAGCACAGCAGGCAAATAATACAGGGTGCGGAAAAACCTGATACCCGGGATGTCCTGATTTAAAAGAGCCGACAGCAGGATCGCTCCGATTGTCGTCAAGGGCACGGAAAATGCGACAAAATACAGCGTGTTCCAAAGGGAGGTCCAAAAAAGACTGTCTTCTGTAAAGAGCCCTTGATAATTGTCCACTCCGACAAAGTCCATCTGTGATGTAATATTATAGTTGGTGAAACTTGCCATAAAGGAAAATACCAAAGGTCCCGCAGTAAAGGCAAGAAATCCGATAATCCACGGCATAACGAAAATATAGCCGTAAATGCTTTCCTTCCGGCGCATCGTCAATCTTTTTTTCCCCAAAGGATTTCCCCCTTACTGACTGTTGTTGTCTACCAGATTCTCCACATCGGCCTGTGATTTGGCCAACGCTTCTTCCGCTGTCATAGAGCCCAGGAAGAATTCTTCCACGTTAGGATTTATATAACTCGTGAAATCAGGCGCAATAACCGGCACCGGTGTCAGGAGTGTATGCTCCATATTGTCGACTGCCATTTGATAAACCATTGAACCGTCTTCTGTAAATTCATCGCTAGCCGCGGCATTTTCAGCGGCTTCGATATTCGCTACGTTATCAAAGTTTTGGACTGCCCAGTATTCTTGTGCATCAACGTCAGTCAAATATTTAATGAATTCGTATGAAGCTTCAGGATTTGCGGCCCCTTCTGGAATTTCGGCTACGAAACCGCCGCCCCAGCTGGTATTGCCGCTTCCGGACTCACGTTCTGGAAGGGGAGCCACACCAAAATTCAGCTCTTCTGCATAATCGCGGATCTGTGTATAGAAAGTCGGTGTGATGGCGTACATAGCAAGGCTCCCGTTAAAGAAAGGATTTCCTTGCTGGCTGTCGATTTGTGCCTTAAAGGCGTTGATGACATCATCGCCATATTTTGTCTGCCAGGTTTTCAGCCATTCAAGTGTTTCCAAGTTCGATGCTGTGTCGATTTGAACATTGTTGTTTTCATCAAAATAGTTTTGGCCGCCTGCGTTCAGCATCCAGACATCAAAATCGATTCCCCAGCGCGGATAGAAACCGATGCGCTCGTAGTCATCGCCATTCTTCACATCCAGTTTTGCAGCATATTCCTCGAGTTCTGCCCATGTTGCAGGCGGCTTCTCTGGATCTAAACCGGCATCTTCAAAAGCATCTTTGTTATAAAAGAGAACGCGTGTGTCGGTATTAAAAGGGATGCCGTAAGAATCACCTTCATGAAGTGTGGCATTCCACAATTCCGGATAAAAACGTTCTGAAATGTCGTCTTCTTCGAGGAACTCGGATAGGTTCATCGCTTGTTTTTCCTGGCCTCTTAGTGCTGTAGTATTGATGTCATTGATGACGACATCAGGTGGATCACCAGCAGCAATGGAAGCTAGCTCCTTGGTCCAAATATCACCGAAAGGAAGATAGGTGTGCTTCACTTCAATTTCATCCTGTGATTCATTGAAATCTGCAATAATCTGTTCAATGACCGGACGACGGATTTCGGAACCCCAAAATGTCCAGAAATCAATTACAACTTTCCCGTCTTCATTGACAGTGGATTCGTCATTGTTACTCGTCTGGAAACCTGCACATCCACTGAGAGCCAGAGCCGATCCCATCAAACCAGTTAAAAGTAAGCGCTTTTTTTTCATCTCATTCTCTCCGTTTCCGTTTGTTTTAATTGTATGGAGCTGGGGTATTTATGGAATGAAATTAACTTCGATTCTCGAAGGTTCAAACGAGAGTCTCTATAATCTCCTTAAAATCACTTCCCTTTTTTATCTGTTTGGAAACACAAAATATTCCATCTTCTATTCAAAAGATGTATACATTAACAAACCAAAGTTTCCGATCCTGTTTGTAATTTACAGATAACTGATTATAATTAGAGGAAACTGAAAAGAAGGAGAATGCGAAATGGCAGAGATCAGGATTGAAAATCTGGGGAAAAGGTATGACAAAGGCGCTCTTGCCGTATCGGATTTTAATCTCCATATTCAAGATGAAGAATTTATCGTCTTTGTGGGTCCATCTGGATGCGGAAAGTCCACCACTCTCCGAATGATTGCCGGCTTGGAGGAAATAACGGAAGGTGAATTTTATATAGATGGCAAGCTGATGAACGGTGTCGAACCAAAAGACCGGGACATTGCGATGGTTTTTCAGAACTATGCCTTATATCCGCACATGACTGTGTTTGAAAACATAGCTTTCGGCTTGAAATTGCGGAAGGTTAAAAAATCCGAAGTTAAACGGCTTGTCGATGAGGCCGCAGCCATTCTTGGATTGGAAGACTATTTGGACAGAAAACCGAAAGCATTGTCAGGGGGGCAGCGCCAGCGTGTCGCTTTAGGACGCGCCATTGTGCGCGACGCAAAAGTCTTCCTGATGGACGAGCCGCTTTCCAATCTGGATGCCAAACTGCGTGTGCAGATGCGTGCGGAAATCGTCAAACTGCATAGACGGCTGAAAACAACGACTATATATGTAACACATGACCAAACAGAAGCAATGACGATGGCCACCCGAATCGTCATCATGAAAGATGGTTTGATCCAGCAAGTAGGTTCTCCAAAAGAAGTGTATGATTTTCCGGAAACCCGGTTCGTTGGCGGATTTATCGGCTCGCCAGCTATGAACTTCTTTGAAGGTAAGATTGATAAAGGAACTTATGTGCTGGGGGACAAAGTGTTGGATATTCCGGCGCCGATAATGGCGATGCTGAAGAACGAAGGCTATGAAGGCAAAGCGGTGACTTTAGGCATCCGTCCAGAGCATATCCACGTCAACAATGAGGATTTGTCCGGTATTCCGGCAAGTGAGTTCGAAGCGGTCATTACGGTTGCTGAATTGACAGGAGCTGAAACCATTCTGCATGCAGTTTATGCAGAGCAGGAGTTTATTGCACGTGTCGAAGCTGCCACGACGATTGAGCCCGGCCATACGGCAACCTTGGCATTTGATATGGCTCACGTCCATTTCTTTGACGAGGAAACGGGAAATCGCATAAAAGCTATAGAATTATCTGGAACTGTGATATAGTGTTTTCGAAAACATAAATAAAAACACCACTGGGGGAGTCGAATATCGGCTGAGACGAGCATTAGCTCGGACCCTTTGAACCTGATCTGGATCATACCAGCGGAGGGAAGTGGCGATTGTCTGCTATTTCTTTTATCGACTGCATACGTCGCTTCCCTTTACCGGGAAGCGGCGTTTTTATTTTGTCCAAAATGAAAGGGAGATGGAGAAATGACATTTTGTGAAGAAGTGAGAAAAGAATGCAACAACCTGTGGCAGGCAAGTTTTGATCACCCATTCGTCAAGGGGATTGAAGATGGTACTTTGCCGATCGATGTTTTCCGTTTTTACGTGATGCAGGACGCTTATTATTTATCGCATTTTGCCAAAGTGCAGGCGTTGGGAGCATCCAAAGCAACCGATTTGGAAACTACTCAGCGATTTGCAGTTCACTCCGCCCATACATGCAGTGCAGAAATGGCGCTGCATGAATCGTTCATGGAACTGCTTGAAGTCACAGAAAAAGAGTGGGCTGCCTTTGAGCCTTCGCCGTCTGCTTATGCATACGTATCGCATATGTACCGCGCTGCTGAAGGGGATCTGGCGGATGTACTGGCAGCCATTCTGCCCTGTTATTGGCTTTACTACGAGATTGGGGAACGCCTGAAAAGTGCCAAGCCGGATCATCCGATTTATGACAAGTGGATCGAAACATACGGTTCAGAGGAATTCGGAGCACTTGTCCATGAACAGATTCTTCGAATGGATCAATTGGCGGAAGGACTTCCAGAAGAACGCCGCACAAAACTGAAAAATCACTTCCGGAAGAGCAGCTATTACGAATGGAACTTCTGGGACCAGGCATGGCGAAAAGAATCCTGGTCTATCGATTCTATCGACAAGGTAGGTGTATAGGATGATTCATCAAATCAAGAGAGAAAATCCGCTTATCCATTGCATCACTAATCATGTGGTATCAAATTTCCAAGCCAATGGGCTGCTCGCAATAGGTGCTTCTCCAATAATGGGAGACGCACCAGAAGAAGCGGCAGAGCTTGCCGCATTGTCACAGGCTCTGTCACTGAACATTGGAACCCTGCATGCAGAGTCGCTAAAAAGTATGCTGATTGCAGGGGAAGCTGCCAACCGCCTGGGAATTCCAGTCGTTCTGGATCCGGTTGGAGCAGGAGCGAGCAGTTTCCGGAAAAAGGCTGTACACAAAATTTTAAATACAGTTGGCGTCAGCGTCCTTCGCTGCAATGCAGGAGAGCTTGCCGCTGTGGCTGGAGAGCAGTGGCAGTCAAAAGGGGTGGATGCCGGAGAAGGCCACCTGGACGTCAGAGAATTGGCCACCTCGACAGCCAAACAATTGGGCTTGCTGGTTGCAGTCACAGGAAAGACGGATATTGTCACTGACGGCAAAGCGACAATAGAAATCCCTTTTGGGGATCCGATCATGGCTTCCATCACGGGAACAGGGTGTCTATTGAGCAGCGTTGTTGCCGCAAGCCTAGCCGTTCAACCTGAAGGTCCATTGAAGACGGTCAGCAACGCGCTGAGGTTTTATGCGATTGCTGGGGAACGGGCTGCAAAAACTGCCCTTCTTCCGGGGGATTTTCAGCTGGCTTTCATCAATCAGCTTGCGGGTTTGACAGATAACGAAGTAGAGGGACAAATCTATTTGCAGGAGGAGAGGATATGACAAAAACTCCACAAACTTTGACTATTGCCGGATCGGACTCGGGTGGGGGAGCGGGCATCCAGGCTGATTTGAAAACTTTTCAGGAACTTGGTGTTTATGGCACTTCGGTCATCACGGCAGTGACCGCACAAAATACAACAGGGGTCGCTGCCATCTATCCAATGTCCGCTGAATCGGTGCGTGAACAGTTGACAGCAATAGGCAGTGATTTTGAAATTTCTGCTTTGAAAACCGGGATGTTATTTGATCCGGAAATCATCAAAGAAACCGCCGCAGCCATCCAACAGTTTGGCTGGAACAAGCTGGTCGTAGATCCGGTCATGATCGCCAAGGGTGGGGCCAGTTTATTGCAGCAGGAGGCGGTCGAGGCATTGAAAATTCACCTTTTGCCCCTGGCTTTTCTGGTTACTCCGAATATCCCGGAGGCACAAGCACTGACGGGGATTGCTATTACAGACTCCGCCAGCCGGCACCTGGCAGCCCAGCGGATTTTGTCCATGGGAGCAGAATCGGTTGTCATTAAAGGAGGGCATGGCAAGGACCCGAAGTATGCAGAAGATTATTTCCTGCATTCGAGTGGAGAATCGGTGCTGTATCGCTCATCCCGCATTGCGACTATGCAGACACATGGCACCGGCTGTACGTTCGCAGCGGCTGTGGCTGCCCAATTGGCTAAAGGCGAGGAGCTGCAAAACGCGATTTGTACGGCAAAGGAATTTATTCAAGCTGCGCTCCGAGTGCCGCTGAATATTGGATCCGGCCATGGGCCAACCAATCATGCTGCATATAAAGCAGACCTGGCCGTAAAAAGAGGAGTGGACAGTATTGAAGTTTTCCGATAAAGCGGCAGTTTATTTTATAATGGGATCAAAAAATTCAGGGACACGAAATCCTCTTAAAGTATTGGAGGCAGCACTGAAAGGGGGCATCGGCCATTTTCAATTGCGTGAAAAAGGAGAAGGTGCTTTGACAGGTTCCGCCTTGCTTGAATTTGCTTTAGCCTGCCAGCAATTATGCCGCAGCTACGGTGTTCCGCTCATCATCAATGACCTTGTTGAACTGGCTTGCCAAATTGATGCGGATGGCGTTCATATTGGACAGGACGATGCAGAGGCAGGACAGGTCCGCCAAAGGATTGGAAAAGAAAAACTTTTGGGTGTTTCTGTCCACTCTGTAAAAGAGGCACACCTGGCTGCCGAAGCCGGTGCAGATTATGTTGGGATGGGTCCGGTTTTTGGGACAGCTTCAAAAGCGGATGCGAAAAAGCCAGCCGGTGTACAAGAAATTCAGGCAGTTGCAACAGCGTTTCCATTCTTGCCAATTGTGGGCATCGGAGGCATCAATCCTGAAAATGCTGCACAAGTCTGGAGATCCGGTGTTGCAGGAATTGCCGTTATCTCATCGATTACAGAAGCTCATGATATTGCCGGACAGATTGCGGCATTGCAAGCGGGTCGTATAGAAGGTGACAGGAAATGAACACAAAAAAACTGGTTCTTATGGCAATGTTTGTAGCTATTGGAGTGGCAGGCTCCGCTTTTGTTTATTTTCCGGCGGGAATTGCCCGTGCCTACCCGATTCAGCATGCGATTAATGTACTTGCAGCGGTTCTTTTTGGACCCGGCCCTGCCGTACTAATTGCTTTTTTGACTGGAGTTGTCAGAGTACTGACGGGAACCGGCTCTCTTTTGGCCTTTCCTGGTGGGATGATCGGGGCTTTGCTTGCAGGAATCTTGTACGCCAGATTTGGCAAGGTCTGGTTTGCTGCTATAGGTGAAGTGGTAGGCACGGGCATCATTGCTTCCTTGGTGGCTGTTCCCTATGCCCGAATTTTTCTTGGAACTGAATTTGGCGCTTTATTTTTTGTGCCGCCGTTTTTTATCTCCAGTCTGGCTGGAGCCATACTGGGCATGGTTTTAGCAGCTCGTCTCTTAAGAGTGGAAACATTGAAAGTGTGGCAATAAATCACGGAATTTTCTGGAAGGAGTTTATAAATTCTTAATTGCGGGGAAACAGTGCAATATAGACTTTTAAAAAGGGAGTGGACAGAATATGGTAAAAATTGCAGTTGAACATCCATTTACGTCAGTACGCGAAGCTTTAGAGAAAAAAGGGTATCAGACAGACATGTTAGAAGACAAGTCAGATTCTACTGACTACGATGTGATTGTTGTTCGAGATCAGGAAGATTTAGCTGATTATCACATGAGCGTTTCACTTGTTGAAGCTAAAGGCCGTACATTATATGAAATCGTGGAAGAAGTAGAAGAGCGTCTTGTGCGCGGCGGTAAAATTCAAGCGCCACAGCCTACAGAAGCTGAACGCAAAGACAATAGCGGCGGAGGCGGCGGTGGATTCTTGGCCGGTGCAGCAACTGGTGCAGTAATCGGAGCAGCAGCCGGATTGTTATTCGCCCCTAAAAGCGGTAAAGAGCTTCAGGAAATGGTTAAAGAAAAAGCTGCCAGCTCTAAAGACCAAGACGGTGAAAGTTCTGGCGGAGCGATGGACCAAGTAAAAGAAAAAGCCAATCAGTTAAAAGATAAAACCAGCGGCATTACAGAAAAAGCCAAAGGGAAAGCTGATGAACTAAAGGCAAAACGTGCAGAAAAACAAGAAGAAAAACAAGAAGAAAAAGAGTTGAAGAACCAGAAGAAAGTTATTGAAAAAGAAATAAAAGAGCAGGAAAAGGCTGAAAAAGAACATGAAAAAGCTGAAAAAGCAGTAGAAAAAGAAATCAAAAAAGCCGATAAAGAAGCCGATAAAGAAAAAGGCGGCATCGAAGTTGTTGAGTTAGGTGACGCTTCTGTCCAAAAAGACAGCACCGGCAGCGTAACGGTAAAAGCTGAAGACAAAAACAAAAAATAATGCTTTATAAAAAGGTGTCCGCCAACTTTTGGCGGACACCTTTTTTTATTGAAAACAAGAAAGCGTCCAGCCCTTCGAGTCGCTTCAGCCTTACCACCAATGGCAAAAGACGCCATTACTGGTAAGGCTTTCAGCGCTTGTCGGAGGTCCGCAGGATGCGGAACAGCTAACCGTTGCGACAGGAAGTCGCGCTCTTAGGTTAGCTTCTGCTTTCGGCTGCATCCGCTTTTCTTTATTGGCCAGACTCCAGCGCCCAGATTCTAGGGTCATAAGCCACTCCGGCTGTGCGGCAAAGAACGCCGCTTCGCCAGATCGTCTAATGCCCGTCGAATCTACACGGGCGCATCCGCTCTTCTTATTGTCCAGGCTCCAGCAGCCAGCCCCTCGAGTCGCTTCAGCCTTACCACCAATGGCAAAAGACGCCATTACTGGTAAGGCTTCCAGCGCTTGTCGGGGCTAACCGGCTGCTTCCGCTTTTCTTTATTCCGCTGCGACTTTGTCTATTGGTTCATGGGGTGTCGGCTCGGGTACGCGGGAAAGGATCACGAGGCCGATAACAAATAATATGACAAGGCTGAAAACGCCCATACTGGAGTTGCCGGTTACTTGTGAAGTGACTGCTACAAGCAGGGGACCGGTAATTGCCGCAAACTTGCCGAAGATGTTGTAGAAGCCGAAGAATTCATTGGAATTCTCTTTAGGTACAAGTTTGCCGAAATATGAACGGCTGAGTGCTTGAATTCCACCTTGGCTGGTGGCGACAAGCATAGCCAGAATCCAGAAATCTGTGATGGTTTCCAAAAAGAAGGCGTAAATACAAACGACAATATATACACAGATCCCCACATAAAGCATCTTCTTGCCGGTAAACCGATTGGCCAAGCGCCCGTATAGAATGGCAAATGGAGCGGCGACGACTTGGGTAACAAACAGGACGATTAAAAGGTTTGTTGCGCTCAAACCTAAATCAGTGCCGTATGCAGTCGACAGTGAAATGATCGTACCAACCCCGTCAATATAAAAGAAGTAGGCAATCAGGAATAAAAACAACGAGCGATATTGGCGGATCTCCCGAATGGTTTTTCCAAGGCGCTTAAAGCTTTGATAAACTGGATTGGGTTCACGTTCAATATAGTGAAGCTGTTTCACGTGGCGGAACATCGGCAGTGAGAAGCATGCCCACCAAACTGCTGTAATCAAAAAGGCGATCCGGCTGGCAACCGTAACTGAAATTGGCAATACGCCATTTTGGGCAAGCAGGATAATTGCAATAGAGATGATAAATGGAATGGTTGAACCGATATAGCCAAGTCCGTAGCCGAATGCGGAGACGCTGTTCATCCGTTTTTCTGTCGTGACATCAACAATGAAAGCGTCATAGAATAAATTGGCGCCCGTTGCTCCGAGAGCAGCAAAAACGTAGCAGATCAGCATCAATAGCCAATCATCGCTTGGCACAAAAGCTAATAGTGCTGTAGAAATGGTACCCAACAGGAAGAAGGCAGTAAAAAACTTTTTCTTCATTCCCTGATAATCGGCAATGGTTCCAAGGATAGGGCCAATCATGGCTAATATAAAAGTGAAGATTGCAATTGTGTAGCCCAGGTAAGCTGTTGAATCGGATAAACTGACACCTGCTTCAGTTGCGGATGCTTTGTAGTAAATGGGGAAAACTGCGGTCGTAATAATTATGGAATAAGCAGAACTTCCCCAATCGTATAAAGCCCAGCTTTTTTCTTCTTTGGAAAACTTCTTCATGGCTCTTCCCCCTTTATCACACGTAAAGTACCAATAAACTAAGTGGTGCTCAATGGAATTGATTTCTTCAATGATTGAATTTTCTCTATATACGTTAAGTTTATTGTACAAGAACACTCTAAAAAATGATGCATATTGTTTAAAAAAATACAGAAATTTTACATATTTCCATCGGAAGAAAAAATGCTCTGCGAGTTACTTTGATGGATGGCAGTAAGGGGGTTGGGACTGCATGCCGGAATCCACCACATTGGTTGAGTAGAGCTCAGCATTCGTTTAAACTTGATAAAGGAAAAGAAAGTAGGGATTGTTTTGAAGATGATTTCGTGGAACGTCAATGGCCTGCGGGCTGTTATGAAAAAAGGCTTTATGGATTTTTTCACTGAAGCAGATGCGGATATCTTTTGTCTCCAGGAAATAAAATTACAGGAAGGCCAAATAGAGATAGACCTTCCAGGCTATTATACATATTGGAATTACGCCCATAAAAAAGGCTATTCTGGTACAGCAATTTTTACGAAAGAAGAGCCTCTGTCCGTTCAATATGGTTTGGGATCGGAAGAGCATGATACAGAAGGACGGATGATTGCGCTGGAGTTTGAGGGGCATTATGTCGTCACCGTCTATACTCCGAATTCTCAGCACGGTTTGCTTCGCTTAGATTATCGCCTGTTATGGGAAGAAGCGATTTTGTCATTCGTGAAAACCTTGGATCGCCACAAACCGGTTATTTTATGTGGAGATTTAAATGTTGCCCATGAAGAAATCGATTTGAAAAATCCAAAAGCCAATAAGAAAAATTCAGGTTTCACTCCTGAGGAACGGGGCAAGATGACCCAGTTTCTGGCGAACGGTTTTGTGGATACGTTCCGCCATTTCCATCCGATGGAAACAGGCTTTTATTCCTGGTGGTCATACCGTTCCAATTGTCGTGAAAAGAATGTAGGATGGCGAATCGATTATTTCCTTGCTTCACAAAAACTGCTGCCGCATTTGAAAAGTGCAAAAATCCATGCGGATGTATGGGGCTCTGATCATTGCCCGGTTGAGTTGCAGTTAGCGATATAAAAAAACACACTCATTTTTGAGTGTGTTTTGCTTTGATTGCATGCTGATAGTTTCACGTGAAACTATCAGAGGCCCATGACACGTTTTGTCAGGCGTTTGCAATTGTCTTGGTCAAAGTAATCAATATAATCCTTCGCTTTTGGGTACCATTCGTTGGAGGTGATGTTTTCTTCGATAATTTTTTTCAGGTATTCATAAACATTGTCGATTGAAACAGCGTTATATCCATAAAGATCCGTATCCATGTTCAAGTAAGCACCTCTTTTTTCAAGGTATTCCTGCTTGTCGAACATATAGAATATGATGGGTTTATTAAGGTAAAGAAAATCCCAGGAAACACTGGTGATATCGGTCAGCAGCATATCGTTATGGTCAATCGAATACTCAATAGTTTCATGATTGAAATCCAGAAATTTAATGCCGTGCTCATTGTCTGTTAAACCGGCAAAGTACTTTTCAAACTTCTTCATAAAAGGATGAAGAGCGATGTTCAGGTGAAGATTGTGGTCAGTAAGCAATTTTTGAATGCCTTCATGCTTCAATAAACCAACGGTGCTCTTAAAATATGCGCTGTCGGTAAACTCTTCTTTTGTCAGGTCAAAAAGCCATTCCCGCCATGTCATCATCATCAAAATGTTTTTGACTGCCGCAGAAGGCTGGTTTGGCTGGTACCGGTCAAATCGAGGGAAACCGGTGATGATCAGTTTCTGCTCAGGTATCTTCCATTCGTTGAGCTTCAAGTCGTATTCATATTGCGAAGCACAATTGAAATAATCAGTTCTCTTTAACAACGGTATATCTTCTTTTTGAATCAAGATCTTTTTAAAGCCTTCAATTCCGTGGCTGACATGGGTAATGAGGGTTTTCCGGTTGAGGAAAAGAAATTTGTCGGCTGAGGGAACAATGTCATACAGAAGAGAATGTCCGTGGAACGTGTAATCGGCTTGGAAAAACAGCAAATAATTTTTGAAACTTCCAAGTGGAACAGCGTTTTCGATCCTTTGTTCCTGGGCATAAGTAGTTTTTGGATCGTACATCCAATAGGCCGTTACTTGTTCCTTGTGGTTGTTCACTAAGTATTTATGATAAACCGCAGCATTATCTTCATACTTTTCACCCAAGTTTCCTCCAACCAAGGCAATTTTCTTTCCGTTTTTCTTTTTCGTGAAAAAGGCGAGGAGATATGCGGCTGAGACTTTTGAAAAAACTTTCAAAGGATCCCATCTCCCTTTTTCTTTTAATTCTACACTCATCTAAAAGCCCTGCTTTCTACTAGTTGTCATTACTTTAGTTTTTCATATATCGCCGCCTTTGTCTATCTTCAGTTAAAAAACTAATTTTTCATTCATTTTAGGATATCTTCTGATTGCGACAAAACTCGATAGGAGGCTATATTTTTCACCTGCAGGTCTGCTTCGTACCTTTTATGAATACATCAGAAAGACTTGGGCTAGCTTCACTCCGCGCCACCTCTAAGCGCTGGCGCGTCCAGGGACGAACTGTGCCGGAGCACTTTTCTTTGATCTACCCAAAGCGGCCGGAACGAAGGGTGAAGGAGGTTCTGATCAGGTATCCAGCAATTTGATGTAAAGAGCAACGGCAAGAGGGAAGGTGGCTAAACCATACCAAGTAAGATAAAAAGTAAAGGCACGCCATTGGGCGTACCTTTACTTTTATAAAATCGAATTCAGCGATCCCGGTGCTGTTGATTATGGCGGTCGAAAGAAGAATGGTTGACGCCAAAAACATTTTCTACATCAATGAGAAATGCGATGCCCTTACCTGGAGCATTTAAATCTACAGCTTCTTCAATGCTTCGGATCACGCCTTCTGCATAGCTGGCAGGTACCAGCGTCAGTACGACATCTTTCTCGGGATCTATTGTGAAGTTCATGAACTTTTGCTGTTCGTTGACGCCGGTGCCACGGCCATTTAAAATGGTTCCACCCTCTGCACCTGCTTTTGAGGCTGCTTTAACAACGGCTGCAGAATCTCCTGAATTTACAATGGTTACAATTAATTGAAAGTCTTTTGCTGCTGATTCCAAGTCTATGGCTCCTCTCTTCTTCCTTCTATCATCGCTCCGTTCGGATAAATGAGGCACTCCCAGCAACTTGCTTAAATGGACAGTAAAGCCCAATCCATAGCCCGGTTTTCCTAATTCTCCTGCTTTGGAGACAGCCTGGGCCACCCCGCTTTCAAGTTGGCCATCCAATGCCAGGAAAATAACATCTTTTTCATGGGTTGCCGGCAGACCAAAAAAAGTGGGTTTTTCATTTCTTCCTATTCCTTCTCCATAGATAACGGTTGCCCCATCCACCCCGGCATGTTTAGCGGCCGCAATTACGTCGCGTGAATGTCCTCTTTTGACGATGGCAATCATCAGCCTGTGATTAAGAACCATTGGTTTTTTTCCCACCTTTTCTAGTGAAGATTAAACCCAGTATCAGTACTGCGATGATTGGAGTAAGGGCAACAAGCGCGATCATTCCGAAGCCATCTGTCAAAGGGTCGCTGCCTTCAATAGCAGTTGAAATTCCAACTGCCACAGCCACCACAAAAGTTACGGTCATAGGCCCGGTTGCCACTCCTCCAGAATCAAAGGCGATGCCTATAAATGTCTGGGTTGAAAAAAATACAAGTATGAAGGCCAGCAGGTAACCCGGAATGATAAAATACCACAACGACCAGCCAGTTAAGATTCTCAACATGGACAAAGCGATCGAAACGCCGACTCCAATGGATAAAGTGTAAAGCATCAGTTTCCGGGAGATGTACCCTCCGGTTTCCTCATCGACTTCGTCTGTCATAATGCTGACTGCCGGTTCTGCAAAAGTTGCGGCAAAGCCAAGGACGAAACCGATGGGAATCAACAGCCATTTATTGTCCCACCTGCCAAGTTCTTCTCCCATCATGGTTCCGACAGGCATAAAACCGACGTGGACTCCTTGCAGAAAAAAAGAAAGACCAAGAAAAGTTAAAATAAAACCGAGTCCGACCTGCAGAACACGCTGCATAGGCAGTTTCAGCATGAAGATTTGAAAAGCAGCGAAGAAAACCAGAAGCGGCAGCAGGGCCACACTGACTTCGGCCATCACGGTTTGGAATCCATCGAAAACGTGAATATTCACCTGAATAACACCCCCAGCATCATCACTGCCAAAATCGGTCCAATGGATGCCAGACCAATCAAACCGAACTTTTCGCCGGAACTGTCATCTTCCGTGCGAAGAACGGAAGCGACGCCAATGCCGAGCGCCAGGATAAACGGTACCGCCATGGGTCCGGTTGTAACACCTCCGGAATCGAAGGATATGGAAACAAATGCTTCGGGTACAAAAAGGGATAAGAGGAAGACAAGAGCATAGCCGCCGATGAGTAAATAATGGAGAGGAATTCGAAAGATGGTGCGGATCATGGCCAATGCGACGAAAATAGCCAAGCCCAGAGAAACTGAGAGGATGAGAATTGCTGCGCTGACTGTTCCTTCAGAAACCTCTTCAATCTGCTTGGCAAGAACACGGACATCCGGTTCTGCAATGGTGACGGCTAGACCCAGTAAAAATCCGGTTGCGATAATAAATCCGGCTTTTTTGGTGCTAGGCAGCCTTCTGCCAATCATTTCACCTATGGGCAGCAGCCCAGCGTTGACCCCGATAAGGAATAGAAAAAATCCGAGACTGACAAAAAGTACACCAATAAGAAACTGGATGACCGCTTCAAAGGGGACCTGTATAAAGACGAGCTGCAAAAGAATGACGACTACCGTGACTGGAAGGATTGCGGCGGCAACTTCTTTAAAAGTGTCTCTCACATTTTCCATTAGATGTCCGTCTCCAATTCTGTTTTTTTATTCCTATTCCCTGTGAATTGAATCATAAACTTTTGCTTTCTTATTAAAAAAAGGGCATTTGCGCACTCTTTCGAGTGGCAATGCCCTGTAAGTTCTGAATTTATAAAGTATGCAGTAAAGTGCGTCGCAAATCATACATCCTTTTTATTTCTTAATATATCTTCAAGTGCATCCTCTGTAGAAGAATCAGCCAGTTTAACATTTGAACGGTAAGCGGCTCGAGTAATGAGGTGGCCCGAGACAGGAGCTGTTAAAAAGACGAATGTTATGCCCAATAACAGCCTGACGCTGATGAAATTTTCGGATGCCCAGAAATAGATGAAGGTACCTAATAAGGACAGCAACACCGCTAATGTCGAGCTTTTGGTGGCGGCATGCGAACGGGTATAGACATCCGGCAGACGAAGAATTCCGATTGCGCTGATTACAGCCATGATGCTGCCGATCAAAATCAGAAAAACACCGAAATATTCACCGATCGTGTTTATGCTCAACAATATCGCCCCTTTCCACAAAACGTGCCAATGCAAGGGTACTGATAAATGCCAGAATACCAACAATCAGGATGACTTCGAGAAATGCATGTGTGCTGAGAACAACCGAAAATACGGCCACTCCTGAGATTAAATTGACGCCGATCATGTCGAGCGCGACTACGCGATCCGGCATCGATGGCCCACGGATGATCCGGTAAAGCGCCAGGATAATAGCCAGGATGAAAAGGGATAGGGCGATGGTCAATATCGTATCGATCAATTTCTCGTCACCTCCATAATTGCTTTTTCAAAAACCTTGATGGATTTTAAAACAGAATCACGTGAACTTTCCACATCCATCGCGTGTATATAGAATGTTTTCCCATCCGGAGACACTTCCATTACGACCGAGCCCGGAGTCAAAGTCAGCAGGAGGGCGAGTGTGGTCAATTCATAATCACCTTCCATGCTGTGCTCGTAAGTAAAGATTCCGGGTTTTATTTTCAGCCTGGGACTAAGAATCTGTTTCATGATCAACAAACTGGATTGGGAAAGTTCCGAAACGAAAATAAACAGCAGTTTAATGGTGGAGTAAACCCGCAATAAGTAAAACTTCGTTCCAAAGAAACGATGCATAAGGAAAAGGATCCCGATGCCGATCAAATAGCCGGTCAGAAAAGTTGTGATATAAAAAGCGTCTTCATCCATCAACAATGTCCAAAGAAAGGCAATAGTAATGTTTAATAAGAACTGAGCCGGCATTTTCATTCACTCCTTTCAATAGAAAATGGATTTACTGGATGATGCCTAAAACAGCATTGATATAAGTACTTGGATTCAGTAATGTTTCAGCAGCATCTGTAACGTAAAGAGACAAACCTTCAACGCCTAAGCCGATGCCGATGGTCAGGACTACGAGCGCTAAACAAGGCAGCAATACACCTCTGCGCAATGGCAGTTGTTCTTCTTTGCTGACAATTGTTTCGCCCCAGAAGCAGTTTTTAAAGATACGAAGCAGTGAGTAAAGGACAAAAATGCTGGATAACAGCGCCAGCGCCAGTAACACGTAAGATCCGCTGTCGATTGCGGCACTTGAGATCAAAACTTTGCCAATAAAACCGCTGAGTGGTGGAATGCCGGCAAGTGACAGCATCGCTATGAAGAAAGACCATCCAAGCAGCGGATAGTTTTTCATAAGTCCGCTCATGCCCGCCATTTTTGAAGAACCGCTTAACGTAATCATCGTACCAACAAGCAGAAACAGCAGTGCTTTGGCAACCATATCGTGAATTAAGTAGTAGATGGATCCTTCAATTGCCTCAGGAGTGGCAATTGCCAGCCCGACAAGCATGAATCCAACCGCAATGACAACATTATAGGCCGCAATGCTGCGTATATCATTAAAGGCAATCGCGCCTAAACTGCCGCCGATCAAGGTCAAGCCGGCCATGATGCCGATGATGGTATGGGTGATTTCAGGCTGATGGTAAAAGATCAATGAAAAAATGCGGAACAGGGCATATACTCCGACTTTGGTCAATAATGCTCCAAACAGAGCAGAGGTGACGATGGGCGGTGAACTATAAGATCCGGGAAGCCAGAAGTAAAGAAGCAATCCCGCCTTCAAACTGAAAACAACCAAAAAGACGAGGCTGATAGTTGTCAGGAGTGGGGTTTGGCCCACTTCTGCAACCCGTTCTGCCGCATGGGCCATATTCAATGTACCAAGGGTTCCATAAAGATAAGCCAGGGCTACCAGGAAAAACCAGGAAGAAACGATATTGATGGACACGTACTTGATAGCCTCGCGCAGCTGGCGTTTGGAATTCCCCAAAGTCAGCAATACATAGGAAGACAGCAGCATTACTTCGAAACAAACAAACAAATTAAACAAGTCGCCAGTTAAAAATGATCCGTTGACGCCGGCTGCCAGAAACAGCACGGTCGGATAAAAATACATGGTCTGTAATTCTTTACTGGTGGAGATCAGCGCATAGCTTAAGCAGACGGCTGTCACGATGCTGGCGGTCAGCACCAGCAGAACGGAAAAAGAGTCTGCAACGAACAAAATGCCGAAAGGCGGTTCCCAGCCTCCGAAATCTAAACGTAAAATTCCATCGGCCTGTACTGTATGCAAAAGATAGATTGAAGTGCCAGCCGTCACCACCATGGCGGCAATGCTGATCCAGGCCTGGATACGGCCATAGGTCCGGAGGAAAATCAGCAATACCCCGACGACAATCGGGAGCAGCATAGGGAGGACTAAAATATTATTCATCATCAGAACCTCGCATTGCGCCTAAATTATCCGTTTCCAATTCCTGATAGGCACGGTAAGCCAGCACAAGAATAAAGGCTGTAACAGCAAAACTGATAACAATGGCAGTTAAGATCAATGCCTGGGGCAGGGCATCCACGTAAATTTCAGCTTCTTCACCGAGCAGTGGGACCGTACCCTGTTTCAATCCGCCCATTGCCAGAATCAGCAAATGGACAGCATGGGACAAAATAGCGGTCCCCAATATGACGCGCACTACATTTTTTGATAATACAAGATAGATGGCGACCGTGGTAAGGACGCCGACCAAAATAATGATCAATGATTCCACAGGCTACTCATCCTCACTTATGCTAAGAATTATATTCACGACAACACCAACGACGGTCAATGCAATGCCGGCTTCAAATACGGTGACAGTGGCCAGCTCTGTTTTTCCAAAAATGGGCAAATTGAAATAGCCGAAGCTTTGCGCTAAAAACGCACCGCCAAAAAACATCGGTGCTATTCCGCTTAGCATGGCTAATAGCACACCAAACGCGGATAACTTTTTAAAATCAATCGGCAATGCATCACTGACAGTTTCAGAATCGTAGGATAAAAACATCAGCACAAAAGCCGAAGCAATTACCAATCCTCCGATAAATCCCCCGCCTGGCTGATTGTGTCCGGAAAGGAACAGGTAGATGCCGAAAGTTAAAATAATCAAGACGGCGCCTTTCGATACGGTTTTTAAAATCACATCATTAATGTTCATCTTTTCCCGGCCCCTTTCCATGTTTTAAACGGATTAATGTATAGACGCCAAGTCCGGCAATAAACAGAACCAGTGATTCCAGCATGGTATCAAAAGCACGGAAATCCCCGAGAATGGCATTGACAATATTGTCTCCACCGGCCAGCTCATAGGAATCTTCGAAATAGCCTGAAATGCTTTCGAACAATCTTCCGCTGTTGACTGTCAAGCCGATCAGCGTGACTATAACCCCAGCAGCGATTGCGATAACTGCATTTCGGATTTTAATGCGTTTAGAAGAATCTTCCGTCTTCCACTCCGGCAAAAAGTTGAAGCACAAAAGAAATAGAACAGTGGTAACTGTTTCGATGACCAATTGTGTCAACGCCAGATCGGGTGCCCGGAAAAGCACGAAGAATATAGCGATGGAAAAACCAAGCACACCATTCAGTAGAATAGCTGTAAGACGGGACTTAGCGAAGGGAATACTGATGGCCGCAATCGCCATCACGGCTATCAGCATGCCTTCATAAGTCGTGATGGGCGAATCGGCTGTCAGATCAATTGACAAAGCCCCCGTAGAAATCAGTGCGCCGCCAGCCGCTGCAATGAAGAAAACAAAGATATAGGCAAAATACGCTGGCAAATGGCCGGTCATATAATGTGTAGTGATCCAATTTGCTGCTCTTTTCAAATCCTGAAGTAAAGAATTATATAGGACAGTGAAATTCCATCCAGCGGGTTGAATAAGGTAAATTTTGTACCAGCTGCGGAAAGTAAGAAAAAGAAGCGTCCCAACTACAATAATTCCTAAGGTCATAAATAATTCAGTATTGAAGCCATGCCATGCGGAAATGTGCGGGGCAGCTCCAGAAATTCCCGGAATGATGCCATGCAAGGCCGGTTTCAGTAAATGGTCGCCCAGCAGATTAGGGGCAAAAAACAAACCGACAATCAGTACGCATAGGATAGCTGGAGAAATAAGCATGCCGATAGAAGGTTCTACGGGCTTTCTATCCAATTTTTTCAACTGAGGAGCACCAAAAAAAGTACGGAATACAAAAATCATGCAGTAAACGAAAGTGAAAACGGATGCTGTCCAGGCAATGATCGGAATTAACAACCCCCAAGTAGAAACTCCAAAAATTGGAAGGCTAACCGCATTGACAGAAGCTGTGAAAAACATTTCTTTGCTCAAAAAGCCGTTGAGCAGCGGAAGGCCCGCCATTGAAAAGCTGCCGATGACAGCGAAGGTAAACGTAATCGGCAGAAATGCCATAAGACCGCCGAGACGCCGTATATCACGCGTCCCCACCTGGTGATCGACGATGCCGACTACCATGAAAAGTGCACCCTTGAATGTAGAGTGGTTGACCATATGGAACAAAGCCGCAAATATGGCTAAGCCGTATAGCGCACCTTGTTCTCCATCTCCGAAATGCAGTGCTGCTGAACCAAGGCCGAGCAAACTCATGATCAGGCCCAGTTGGCTGATGGTTGAATAAGCGAGCAGAGCCTTTAGGTCAGTCTGGCGAACGGCACAGAATGCCCCCCAAAACAAAGTAATAAGACCGACAATTGTGATTGTCCAGAACCATTCGGCTGTCCCCCCGAAAATTGGTGTGAACCGGGCCACCAGGTAGAGGCCCGCTTTAACCATTGTGGCAGAATGCAGATAGGCGCTGACAGGAGTCGGTGCTTCCATTGCATCCGGCAGCCAGATATGGAAAGGGAATTGCGCTGATTTTGTAAAGGCACCTAGCAGCACCAGGAACATCGCCGGGTAAAACAATGCGTGATCTGTATATTGGCCGACAACAGCGGCGGTTTCCCGAATGCTGAAAGTGCCAGTCATGGAATGCAGCATCAAGAATCCAGCAAGCATACCGAATCCGCCGAATACAGTAATCAATAATGACTTTTGAGCACCATAACGTGAATTTTTACGATGATACCAGAAAGCGATCAACAGGAACGAAGAAATACTGGTCAATTCCCAGAAGACGTATAAAACAAGGAGATTGTCAGATAAGACGACGCCGAGCATAGCACCCATAAACAACAGCAGGTAGGCATAAAAATGCGGAAAGGAATCGGATGATGATAAATAGTAGATGGAGTAGAGAACTACCAGGCTTCCCATGCCGGTAATCAGCAACGCCATAATCAAACTGAGGCCATCAAGATAAACTGTAAAGTTAATGCCAATTGAAGGAATCCAATTGACTGCCTGGATCAGGGTTTCACCATTAGAGATAGCGGGGATTTGCATGATGAAAATTAGGAACAGGGCGAGCGGGACCAACAGCACGAACCAGCCAATATGAAAGGCTCCAATTCGTTTATGTATGAGCGGAATGAGGGCGGTGGCGATAAACGGGATTAAAATAGCTAAAATCAATAGATACACAGCAGAACCTCCTGTATTGGATTAGAAAAGCAATTGTGAATGGAAAAAACGGAGAGTGGGTATATAATAAGGGAAATGGGTTTCGTTTTTCCTGCAATATGATATGATAAGGGCTCGTAAAGCAACCAATACAAATTATACAGGAAAATCAAGTGCTTTTCATGCGTCAGCCCACGCTGAGACGAAAAGTCCGGGAATTCTTACTGAATAGAAAACATGAAAGTAAATGAAAACCCTTGATTTTCTATAATGGAAGAAGTATAATTTCATAGTTTTGAATGTCAGGATATGAATTATATTACAGGGGGGTGAACATAAATGAAAAAGATTAGAGGACGAATGGATGAAAGCATCCTGGTATGTGTTTTTTACGGGCCGAATGGTGAGCGGTTGATCAATCGGGGTAATAAACTCGCTACCATGTTGGATTGTCCATTGTATATTTTAACGGTGGATCAGAAGTCCGTTGGTGAGTTTGATGCTGAAAAAGCAGCCTATATTGAACGGTGGAGAGAACTTGCAGAAGAATATGAAGCCGAAGAGTTTATTGTTCGTGACAATGAAAAGCGCCCCTCTGCAAAAGTGATTGCGGAAGTGTCTCATGAATTTAATATCACACAAATTATTATTGGGCAGACTGCAAGAAGCAGATGGGAAGAAATTACCAAAGGGTCATTCCTAAATATGCTGCTGCGCGAAATTCCATTAGTGGATCTTCACGTCGTTTCACTGGCACGCACGGTGAAAGGCGTTGAAGGGGACGAGTTTGAAAAAGGTGTACGCTGTTATTTGGTGAAAGATGAAGACAGCTATAAAATCAACTTTACCCAATCGAAAAACTGCCAGCTTGAAGGGATTTTCTTTAAAGAAATCGGCACTGACTTTGACAATGGCATCTTTAAGTTCATGCAGGACAATAAAGTTTATCAAGTTGAAGTGACGGAAGACCGGATTGACTTGCCTGAAATTATAGATGAGTGTTTAGGGAAAGAATTAGTGAAAAAATAAGTATCAACATCAAAAGGCTGCCTCGCCATCGATGCAGCCTTTTGTTGATTCAGGAGGCGAATCGGGAAGTCATGAAGAAAGCCAAAAGGTTGGAGCCGCTAATCCCAAAAGAACTGGAAACGCAGTCTTTTATTGAGGCGATAGATGATAATTACATAAGCAATTGCAAAATTTCGCAGGAAACCATTGATTTTAGCACGGCAGAAGCCCTTCATATTGATAAGGTAATTTTTGAAAACGTTAATTTTCTTGAAACGGTTTGGCCGCGTTCCGAATTTGTCGATGTGATTTTTTTGAATTGCGATCTATCTAATGCGGACTTGAGCCGCACCGTATTTCATCGGACGGAATTCCGCAATTCCAAATTGCTTGGCACTAATTTTGCCGAGGCAGGAATTCGGCACACTCTGTTTGATGAATGTGTCATGAATTATGCAACTTTCGGTTTTTCTTTATGCAACACGGTTAGTTTTGTTTCTTCTTCTCTACGTTTTGCAGACTTTTACCAGATGGAACTGAAGACCAGTGAATTTCTGATGTGTGAAATGAATGATATCAATTTCACGGAAACCAGTCTGAAAGGCATCGACTTAAGCACAAATACTTTTGACAGCATCCAAGTATCCATTGAAAAGCTTCAAGGGTGCAAGGTTTCACCCGATCAAGCAATCGCTTTTGCGCGGCAAATGGGAATGATCGTCGAAAACAACTAGTATTATAGAAGAAACATGAAAAAATGCCCGACAGTTTCCACTGTCGTGCATTTTTTAATTAGAGCATATTTTTAGTATGTTTTTGAGTTTGAGAGTACACGGGCGCTTGCGCTTTTCATTGTCCAGACTCCAGCTGCCAGATTCTAGGGTCATAATCCACTCTGGCTATGCGGCTGAAGAAACGCCGCTTCGCCAGAGCGTCTTATGCCCGTCGAATCTACACGGCAGCTTGCGCTTTTCTTGTTGTCCAGCTCCAGCTGCCAGCCCCTCGAGTCGCTTCAGCCTTACCGTCAATGGCTGAAGGACGCCATTACCGAAAAGGCTTCCAGCGCTTTTCGGGGCTACACGGCAGCTTCTGCTTTTCTTGTTGTCCAGCTCCAGCGCCCAGATTCTAGGGTCATAAGCCACCCCGACTGTGCGGCAAAGAGCGCCGCTTCGTCGATCTGTCTTATGCCGGTTGAATCTACACGGGCGCTTCCGCTTTTCTTGTTACCTTACACCTTTCATAAAGCTTTGGATGCGTGGTGCGAAGATGAATAGCAGGATACTAAGGACGATAGATGCGCCTCCGATAATTCCGAAGTACATCATTTCATTTTCAACTGTGTAGAACTTGACCAATTGGGCATTGATGGCTTGAGCCGCAGCGTTGGATAAGAACCATAGGCTCATTGTTTGAGCAGAGAAGGCGGCAGGCGCCAATTTGGTTGTCGCTGATAACCCGACTGGAGACAGGCAAAGTTCGCCAAGCACCACGATGAAATAACTAAGAACGAGCCAAAGTGGATTGACCAGTGCCGCAGGACCGCCAAAATAAGCTGGCAATAGGATAACCAGGAAAGATAGACCGGCAAACAGCAATCCTAGAGAGAATTTTTGTGGAATAGACGGTTGTCTGCTTCCCAGTTTAACCCATAGCCAAGCAAATACTGGAGCAAGCATGATGATGAACAATGGATTCAGAGATTGGAACCAGGCAGGAGAAATGGTGATTCCTGCAAATTCAAGATTTGTACGTGTATCCGCGTATGCCGCAAGAATGGTTGAACCCTGCTCCTGAATAGCCCAGAACATGACCGAAGCTATGAATAATGGAATGTATGCCAACAGGTGCGAGCGTTCTACTTCCGTTGTTTTTTTGCTGCGATACATCACTGTGAAATAAGCGACAGGAATCAAAATACCAAAAATACCGACAATCGCTACAAAGCTGTCAAAAGTCAGCAATCCTGTTGGAATGCCGATGGCTATTGCCGCAGCGATGATCAAGGCACCGATAGTAAAGATTTTAACGGTGGTCTTGCGTTCAGAAGGCAATAAGGGATTTGGCACGACAGTTCCTGCCAATCCGAGATTTTTCTTCTTTGTAGCTACAAAGATCACCAAACCTAGGAACATGCCGACTGCCGCAATGCTGAAGCCTAAATGAAAGCTGATGTTCATGCCGACAGTACCAACGAGCAACGGGGCAAGGAATCCGCCCATGTTGATTCCCATATAGAAAATACTGAAACCGGCGTCGCGGCGGTCATCATTTTCCTCGTAAATTTCACCGACAACACTGGATACATTCGGTTTCAACAAACCGGTACCAAGGACGATCAAAACCATGGAAACAAAGAATAAAGCAAGGCTGCCTGGAATCGCAAGAGCGATGTGCCCAAGCATAATAAGAATTCCTCCATAAAAAACAGCCTTTGAAGTGCCAAAAATCCGGTCAGCTAACCAGCCGCCAATGATCCCAGACATATAAACGAGTGAACCGTAAATTGACATGATGGATAACGCAGTCGTTTGATCAAGGCCAAGACCGCCTTCGGAAATTTCATAGTACATATAAAAGACCAGAATGGCTCTCATCCCATAATAGGAGAAGCGCTCCCAGAATTCAGTGAAGAATAGGGTGAAAAGTCCTTTCGGGTGGCCAAAAAAGCCTTTTTGAGGAACACTATTGACAATCTCTTGTCGAGAATACTTTTCAGACATTAAACTAACCTCCAATTGTTTATTCTAACATAATACTTTTTTTAGTTAAAAAAATCAAAATTATTTTATCGACTATAAATAAAGCGTTTATTCACTTGTAAATTTGAACTTCTATAAATTTTTAACAAATTAAGTTTTATTAGAATAATTTTATAATTCAAATTTGTATTATTAATTACTTTTTTTGTGGGTGATGTGGCATGGCGGAAGGAAATAATCTTTAAAGTGTCTATTTACCTGCTAATTGAAATACTCTTCAATATGGTAATTTAAGTAAATATAATATCCTATTAAATTACCATATTTAGTAACCTTTAGTTAGTGTTCACTAATTATTCACACTTTTTTAAAGAATTATCCAAAAAAGATTGTGAAAAAGCGCAAGGTGCAGTATATTTAAAATAGTTAGAATATTAATTAGGGAGCAGGAGTATAAAATGAAACAGTTAAGCAAACGAATCAAGGACTTAAGAGAAGCTAAAGGACTATCTACTGAAGAGTTGGCAGAAGAAATCGGCTTTGCAAAAAGTACGGTCTGGGCTTATGAAAGTGGGAAGAAACAAGTTTCTGTAGTGCATCTCGAAAGACTTGCCGATTATTTTGAGATATCGGTCGACAGTTTGTTGGATCGCAACGAACGGACAATTAATGTGGATCTTCAAAATACCAGTTTCTTAAACGATTACAACTTAATGCTGGACGATCAGCCGCTTAATCAGCATGAAATTGCTGAAGCTGCTTCTTTTATCCAGGTTAAACGCCGTATGGGCAGTTATGGAGTCGCGACTTCCTGATTGCTTAATAAAAGCCCGATAGAAATGCTCAATCCTGTTCGAGGGATTGAGCATTTTTTCGTTTAAAAAAAATCAAGGGAAAACAGAGAATGGTTTAAGTGCGTTTTACTTCAGAATCTGACGGGAAGACACGGGTTATAGCAAATTGATTAATAGGAGGCTAAAACAAATGGGCAAAACGATTTTTATTACAGGAGCAGGAAGCGGACTGGCTAAAGGGGCAGCATTTGGCCTTGCGGCACAGGGCCACAAAGTAATTGCCCCGGTGGAAACGGCTCCGCAAGTGACGGCATTGCGTGAGGAAGCGAAATTAAAAGGCCTGGATTTGGATGTATTTAAAATGGATATCAAAAACCCTCAGGATCTAGCGCAAATGCTCGATTACGATTTCGACATTTTTGTTGCTAACGCCGCGGTCAATGAAGGTGGCCCGCTATCGGAAGTACCAATGCAAAATTTCAGGGAATTATTCGAAGTCAACGTCTTCAGCACTTTGGAGACTGCACAGATTGCTGCGCGTAAATTTGTGGATAAAGGTAAAGGAAAAATTATTTTCATGTCTTCAATGGCAGGGATTATGGCAACACCATATGTTGGGCCATATACTGCGACTAAACATGCAATCGAAGCGATTGCGACGACGATGCAAAAGGAACTGGAAGGTCATGGAGTACAAGTCGCAACTATCAATCCAGGAGCATTCGCGACCGGCTTTAATGACCGGAGCGCAGAAGCGAAATGGAAATGGTACGATGAAGCCATTCACTTTACGCGGAAAGAAGATATGGAAGAGGCCGATCAAGCTTTGGAAAATCAATACGATCCTGCTGAGATGATTACGAAGATGGTGGAAATCATTCCTCTTGATACGCATAAATTCCGTACCGCCTTTCCTGAAGAAACTGAAAAGCAAATGAAAGAAGAAGAAGCGAAGCGATGGGATTTAGAAATTTAACAATTGTTTCTTTCATTATAAGTAATTAACGCATGAGAAAATGTGCAGGAAACAGCCATCCTTTCCCTTTAATTGAAAAGTGAGGAGAGTAGGGGAACCGCCTTGGAAGCGAAAGCTTGAAAGGCGGTTTCTTTATGTTTTTACAGGAGTTTTTTGTTGGCATTTAATCGGGGAAAAAGGGTCAAAAATGTGGTAAGCTAACTCATACGATACGAGTATTAGGAGTGTTTTATTTTGTTGGAAAGCGCAAAAAAATTACTGCAATCCCATTTTGGCTACGAGTCTTTTCGGATTGGGCAGGAACAAGCTATTACGCAGGTGTTTGAAGGACATAATTCGATTTGCGTCATGCCGACCGGCGGAGGCAAGTCCATGTGTTATCAAATCCCTGCACTTGTTATGGAAGGGACTACGATTGTGGTGTCGCCCTTGATTTCATTGATGAAAGACCAAGTGGATGCCCTGTTGGCTGCCGGCATTCCGGCTGCTTATATAAACAGTTCGCTTGGTTTTGATGAAGTTCGGGAAACATTGATTGACGTTCAGCGTGGGGCCATCAAGTTGCTGTACATTGCTCCAGAGCGATTGGATTCGGAAATGTTCCTGAATGAACTGCAGGGAGTCCACGTTCCGCTTATTGCAGTCGATGAAGCTCATTGTATCTCTCAGTGGGGCCATGATTTCCGACCGAGCTACCGGTTGATCAGCCGCATGACAGAGTTGTTTCCCAATAATCCGACAGTGCTTGCTTTAACGGCAACAGCTACGCCTCAAGTGCGGGAAGACATTTGCCGGATTTTAAATATTGAAGAACAGCATACTATCATGACCGGATTTGAACGCGCTAATTTGACGTTTTCTGTCATACGTGGACAGGACCGGGAACGGTTTGTAAAGGAATATGTAGCAAAAAACGACAAGGAAGCGGGGATCATCTACGCTGCTACGCGCAAAACGGTAGATTCGGTTTACGAGATGCTGATAAAAAAAGGCATCAAAGCAGCGAAGTACCATGCCGGAATGCCGGATCAGGAGAGGAAAGTCGGCCAAGAGCGTTTTTTGAATGACGAAGTAACGGTCATGGTTGCTACCAACGCATTTGGTATGGGCATCGACAAATCCAATATCCGCTTTGTTATCCATTATCAAGTGCCGAAAAACATGGAGAGCTATTATCAGGAAGCGGGGCGTGCAGGGCGGGATGGTTTACCGAGTGAATGCATCGTGCTGTATGCATCCCAGGATGTCCAGACGCAGCGCTTTTTAATTGACCAAGCGCAAGACCCAAGCCGCATTCCGGGAGAATTGGTGAAACTTCAGGGAATGGTTGATTATTGCCATACTGAAAGTTGTCTGCAGCAATTTATCATTCATTATTTTGGGGATACTGCAGCTGAAAAATGCGGCCATTGCGGAAATTGTTTGGACGACCGGGAAAGTATGGATGTGACAAAAGACGTTCAAATGGTCCTGTCTTGCGTGATCCGAATGGGACAAAAATTTGGAAAGGCGATGACGGCTCAGGTGCTGACTGGTTCACGCAATAAAAAGGTGCTGGACTTTGGTTTTGATAAACTTTCTACTTACGGGATTTTAAAGCATCAAAATGCCAAAGAAGTTTCAAATTTGATTGAGTTTATGATTTCCCAGGAGCTACTGGCGGTGGAACAAGGTTCGTTTCCGACTATCTATGTACCTGATGGCGGAAGAGATGTATTGCTGGGCAAGCGAAAAGTGCTGAGAAAAGGTGCGGTTGCCACAAAGCAGATTGCTTCAAACGATCCTTTGTTCGAAGAGTTGCGCGTAGTTCGAAAAAGTCTGGCTGACGAAGCTGGGGTACCGCCATTCGTTATTTTCTCTGATAAGTCATTGCAGGATATGGTAGCGCGAAAGCCCAAAAATGATGAAGAGTTTTTAGAAGTTAATGGCGTTGGTGCGAACAAGCTCGAAAAGTATGGTGAAGCCTTTTTGCAGGCTATCCGTTCTTTTGGCGACATAAATAACTGAATAAATATAAGCAGGAAAACTCCGGTTAAATCGGGGTTTTTTTATTTTAAAATTGTCAGACTTGTATAATTATGCAGTTAATTCTTATAAAAAATAGAATGTATCCTGCAAATTATGGAAGCGTTTTCAACGAAGCGTAGGATTTTGGCCTTAGAATAAACGTTTTTTTACTCAGAGTAATTGTATATATATTCAGACTTATGATATACTATCAAAATATTATGACACAAGAGTGTAATGAAGGAGGCGGTTTGATGAGCAAGAAGGAATATCCAATCCCACAAGGACTTTATCATCCAGATCAAGAGCATGAGGCGTGCGGAATAGGTATGATCGCCAATATTAATGGACAAAAATCACATGCTATCGTTCAAAATGCTATAAATATATTGTGTAACCTGGAACATCGCGGCGGACAGTCGTCTGATACAAGCACAGGAGATGGTGCTGGGATCTTAACCCAAATACCCCATCGTTTTTTCCTTAAACAATGCGAAAAAGAAGGTATCACATTGCCGGAAGAAGGAAAGTACGGCATTGGTATGTTATTCATGCCCCAGGATTATGATCTTCGAATGAAGACAAAAGAAATGATTCAACAGATCATTCAGGAAGAAGGGCAAATCTGCCTTGGATGGCGTCCAGTTCCAGTAAATGATTCATTTGTCGGGAAAGTCGCATCAAAAACAAAACCCGTTATCCGCCAGGTATTCGTTGGAGCTGCTCACGGTTTAGAAAACCGAATGGATCTTGAGCGTCGGTTGTATATTATCCGCAAGCGAATCGAACAGGCAATGGTTGGCAAAGAAGATTTTAAAGACGTCTATTTCAGTAGTCTTTCAGCAGGGACGATTGTCTATAAAGGCATGCTTATCCCGGAACAGCTGGATTCGTTTTATATTGACCTCAACCATCCGGAATTTAAGTCGGCATTAGCACTTGTCCACTCACGTTTCAGCACGAATACCTTCCCGAGCTGGCAGCGTTCACACCCTAACCGCTACTCAATCCACAACGGCGAATTCAATACCCTGCGAGGCAATGTCAATTGGATGCGTGCCCGCCAGATGCTGTGTACGTCCCCGGCATTCAATGAAGAAGACCTTCAAAAAGTCCTTCCTGTCATCGATGAATCGGGCAGTGACTCGTCTATGTTCGATAACTGCTTTGAATTTTTGCATTTGTCTGGAAGATCGCTTGCACATACAGCAATGATGATGGTCCCGGAACCATGGGTCAATGATCCGACCATCAAACAGGAGAAAAGAGATTTCTATGAATACCACAGTACACTTATGGAGCCATGGGACGGGCCGGCTGCACTGGTCTTTACTGACGGCAAACAGATTGCGGCTTGCCTTGACCGAAATGGCCTTCGTCCAGCGCGTTATTATGTGACGAAGAGCGGCATGATCGTAATGGGCTCAGAAGTGGGTGCATTGGATATTTTTGCAGATGACATCATCTATAAAGATCGTCTGCGTCCAGGCAAAATGCTGTTGGTGGATTTGGAAGAAGGCAAAATCATCCCGGATGAAGAAATCAAGCTTCAGATTGCGGGAGAGCTGCCTTACAAAGATTTTATCGAAAAAAACATGTTTGACCTGGAAGATTTGCCAGAGCCGGTGAACCCTTCGAACTCTGACGATACGCAACCGTTGATCAAGCGTCAGTTGGCTTTCGGCTACACGATGGAAGAAGTCCAAAAAATCATCAAGCCGCTGGCAACTGACGGTAAAGATCCTGTTGGCTCAATGGGCTATGATTCACCATTGGCTGTTTTATCGAAAAAACCACAGCTTCTTTACAATTACTTTAAGCAACTGTTTGCTCAAGTAACAAATCCACCGATAGACGCGATCCGTGAGCATATTATTACAGCTGCAAGGACTACTATCGGTGCAGAAGGAAACCTGGTTCAGCCAAGCCCTGAAAGTGCCCGCCACATTCGGTTGGAAACTCCGGTTTTGACCGCTGCGGAACTTGAAAAGCTGCGCCAGCAAAATATTGCGGATTTTAAAGCTGAGACAATTTCCATTCTGTTTTCAAAAAATGACGGCACGGAAGCAATGGAACAAAAGCTGGAATCCGTTTTCAAAGAAGCAGATCAGGCGCTTAAAGACGGTGCCACCCTGCTGATTTTATCTGACCGCGGTGTAAATGAAGAGTATGCAGCAATTCCTGCACTTCTTGCCGTTTCTGGCCTTCACCATCATTTGATTCGCCAAGGAACCCGTACACAAATGAGTATTTTGCTGGAGTCTGCAGAACCTCGCGAAGTCCATCATTTTGCGGCCTTGCTTGGCTATGGAGCAGAAGGCATCAACCCTTATTTGGCTTTTGATACAATTAAGGATCTGGTTGAAATTGAAGATATTCCAAATATGAGTTTTGAAGAAGCGGAACAAACCTATGTAAAAGCTGTTACAGATGGCATCATCAAAGTGCTATCTAAAATGGGTATTTCAACTATCCAAAGTTATCGAGGTGCACAAATTTTTGAAGCGGTCGGCATTCATATGGATGTAATCGATAAATATTTTACACGTACTTCCTCACGCCTTGGCGGAATTGGCCTTGATATCATTGCCAAAGAAGTACTTATGCGCCATGCGGCAGCTTACCCGGCTGCTCAGGGAGACGATCAGGCGCTGGATTCGGGTGATGAGTTCCAATACCGTGAAAATGGTGAAAACCATCAGTATAATCCGAAAACGATTCATACGCTCCAGCATGCATGCCGGACCAATAATTATGATGTTTTCAAAAAATACACCAATCTTTTGACTGATGAAAAAGCGAATCTTCAATCACTGCGCGGTTTGATGTCCTTTAAGAAACAGACACCGGTGCCAATTGATGAAGTAGAAACGATCGAGGAAATTTGCGCACGTTTTAAAACAGGTGCCATGTCTTACGGTTCTATCAGTAAAGAAGCGCACGAAGCTCTTGCGGTTGCGATGAACCGCATCGGCGGACGAAGCAACTCCGGAGAAGGTGGAGAAGAAATTTCCCGCTTTATTACTGACGAAAATGGCGATAATCGCCGCAGTTCCATCAAACAGGTGGCATCCGGACGTTTTGGTGTAACCAGCCATTACCTGGTGAATGCCGATGAAATCCAAATTAAAGTGGCGCAGGGAGCAAAACCCGGAGAAGGCGGCCACTTGCCAGGAAAGAAAGTTTATCCTTGGATTGCAGAAGTCCGCGGTTCGACTCCAGGTGTTGAATTGATTTCACCGCCTCCGCATCACGATATCTATTCGATCGAGGATTTAGCTGAATTGATTTTCAACTTGAAAAATGCAAACCCGGATGCACGCATCAGCGTTAAATTAGTATCTGCTGTGGGTGTCGGTACAATTGCTGCCGGCGTTGCAAAAGGCCGTGCAGATGTCGTACTGATCAGCGGCTATGATGGAGGAACGGGCGCAGCACCGAAAACAAGCTTGAAGCACACCGGTCTGCCGTGGGAAATCGGCTTGGCCGAAACGCATCAGACGCTTTTGCTGAATGGTTTACGTGATCGGATTGTTGTTGAAACAGATGGTAAAATGATGACTGGACGCGATGTCGTGACAGCAGCTCTTTTAGGTGCTGAAGAATTTGGATTTTCAACTGCCCCTCTTGTTGTACTTGGCTGTATCATGATGCGCGTTTGCCATCTGGATACGTGCCCTGTCGGCATTGCTACCCAAAACCCGGAGCTGCGTGAAAAATACGGCGGAGATCCGGAGCATGTCGCGAACTTCATGCGCTTTATCGCACGAGAAACGCGCGAGCTAATGGCAGAGCTCGGCTTCCGTACAATTGATGAGATGATTGGCCGGACCGATGTCATCGAAGCCAATAAGGCAGTGAATCACTGGAAAGCAGGGGGCATTGACTTGAGTGCATTGCTGTATCAGCCGGACCTTCCTGAAAAAGTTGGGCGTTACGCAACCATCAAACAAAATCATGAATTGGAAAAGACTTTGGATCATCAAGAGTTATTGCCACGTTGCCGAAATGCGATTGAAACGGGTGAACGAGTTGAAGTCGCGACAGCAATACGCAATATCCATAGAGCCACGGGAACAATTGTGGGCAGCGCCATTTCGAAACGCTATGGTGCGGAAGGCTTGCCTGATGACACGGTCAACTTGAACTTCCAAGGGTCTGCCGGACAAAGCTTCGGGGCATTTATTCCAAAAGGGATGTCGATGAACTTGATCGGCGATGCCAATGACTTTGTCGGCAAAGGCTTGTCGGGCGGGAAAATTACGGTTTACCCGGCATTGGATTCAACATTCCTGCCTGAAAACAACATTATTATCGGAAATGTGTCGTTCTACGGTGCATCTGCCGGTGAAGCTTATATATACGGTGTGGCTGGCGAGCGTTTTGCAGTCAGAAACAGTGGAGCAAAAATTGTCGTTGAAGGTGTGGGCGACCACGGCTGCGAATACATGACAGGCGGCCGGGTAGCGATTCTCGGACAAACCGGCAAAAACTTTGCAGCCGGCATGTCCGGCGGCGTAGCGTATGTGCTGGATGAAGAAGGCACATTCAGTGAACGCTGCAATGCGGAAATGGTTCATTTACAGCCGCTTGCCGACCCAGCAGAAATCGAAGAATTGCGTCAAATGATTAAGAAGCATGTCCATTACACGAGCAGTGCCAAAGGGACTCGACTCCTGGCGCATTGGGATATTTACACGGCCAAGTTTGTGCGTGTCATCCCGAAAGCTTACCTGCAAATCAACGAACGCATCAGCAAGCTTCAAAGCAGCGGCATGGCGAAATCCGAAGCCGAAATGGCTGCTTTTGAAGAAAGCAAAATGGCTGGCGCCGGGAAGTAGAAAAGCGAAAGCGCCCGAAGAGCTGGGCGCTGAAGTCTGGACAAAGAAAAGCGGAAGTGCCCGTGTAGCTCTGACAGGTGTAAGACGATCTGGCGAAGCGGCGTGTTTTCAGGCGTGCAGCCAGAGTGGCTTACATCCCGAAGAGCTAGGCACTGGAGTCTGGACAAAGAAAAGCGAAAAGACACTGGAGACTCGACAAAATAAAAATCCCGGGCTTTCGCAAACGAACGAAAGCTCCGCGGATTCATCATGAGAAACTGTGAGTAGGAGGGAAAAGATGGGCAAACCAACTGGATTTATGGAATACGACAGACAAACAGTCAAAGAGCGCCAACCGGCTGAACGGACAAAAGATTGGAACGACTATACAATTCCTTTGTCAAATGAAGAAGTGGCAAAACAAGGTGCGCGCTGTATGGACTGTGGAGTGCCGACATGCCATACCGGAATGGATTTGGACAATGTGACCACTGGCTGCCCGGTGAATCATCTTATCCCTGAATGGAATGATCTGGTTTACCGCGGACAATGGAAGGAAGCTTTGCATCGTGAGCATCTGAAGAATAATTTCCCTGAGTTTACTGGAACTGCCTGTCCAGCCCCTTGTGAAGGAGCTTGTGTTCTTGGTATCAATGAACCGCCCGTAGCTATCCGTACAGTGGAGCGGTCCATTATTGAACGTGGCTTTGCGGAGGGATGGGTTGTACCGGAACCGCCCAAATCACGGACTGGCAAAAAGGTCGCTGTAATCGGTTCAGGACCGGCCGGACTTGCAGCAGCGGCTCAATTGAACAAAGCAGGGCATTTGGTAACCGTGTTTGAAAAAAGCGACCGCGTGGGCGGCTTGCTGACATACGGAATTCCGGAAATGAAACTGTCTTACGATATGGTGCAAAGACGTGTGAATATTCTTGAACAGGAAGGCATCACTTTCATCACGAGTGTAGAAGTAGGCAAAAACTATCCTTCTTCAAAACTGAAAGATGATTTTGATGCAGTTGTCATGTGTACAGGGGCAACTGTTCACCGCAACATTGACGTAGAGGGCCGCGATTTGAAGGGCGTTCACTTTGCAATGGATTTTCTGCATGCCAGCACGAAAAGTCTTTTGGATTCAAATTTTGAAGATGGCCAATACATTTCAGCAAAAGGCAAAAACGTTATCGTCATCGGAGGCGGAGACACAGGAACTGATTGCTTAGCAACGTCCGTCCGCCACGATTGTGCAAGCCTTGTGCAGTTTGATGTCTACGATAAAAAAGGCGCGATTCGCGACGAAAAAGGCAATCCGTGGCCGCAATATCCGAAAGTTCACCGCATTGAATATGGCCATAAAGAAGCTGCTGCCACTTTTGGTGAGGATCCAAGAGCCTATGCAGTTATGACAAAGAAGTTCGTTGGTGATGAAAGCGGACAAATCAAAGAAGTGCATACTGTAAATGTGAAATTGAAGATCGATGAAAACGGCAATCGGATTCGCGAAGAAATTCCAGGTACAGAAAAAGTATGGAAAGCGGATTTGGTACTGATTGCCATTGGGTTCAGCGGACCAGAACAGGATCTGATCCAGCAATTGGAACTGGAAACAGAAGTGAACTCACGAGTAAAAGCCGAATATGGCAAATATACGACCAGTGTTGAAGGTGTTTTTGCGGCGGGAGATGTGCGCCGCGGCCAAAGCCTGATTGTCTGGGCGATTAATGAAGGACGCGAAGCTGCACGTGAATGCGATCGTTTCCTCATGGGAACTACGGTATTGCCATAACAAATAAATAGCAACCTCTTTTAAGAAAGGCTGTGGACAAACTCGATATTCAGTTTGTCCGCAGCTATTTTTATAGGAAGAGGATAAACATTTCAACAGGAAGCTTTACTCCAAAGAAAATAGTTGCCTCAAGGCTAAGAAGTCTGATAATTAAATGATTTCAGCTTATTATATTGATGTAAAAAATGTGTCTTTTATCTAAATAATGCAACAGCTAGTTGTGCAAAAGACCTACTGAGTATATACTATAGAAGGTAAGAGCTGGTATTTTAAGTCAAATTTAGGTGATACGATATACATCCTCACTTATAAAAATTTAGAATTTCAGACCCTGCTACCAAATTTAAAATAGGGGGAATACATATGTTGAAAAAGAGTTTAATCGCCGTACTATTTTCATTGGTTATGGCACTAGGAATGGGCACGAGTGTTTTTGCGGAAAGCAATAACGAAGCAATAGATTACGAGATTACAAATGAAATGACACCGGAAGTTGCAAAAGCGATTACTGAAGTTAATAAAACCAACGATAAAATATACGCAGAAATCAATAAAGCAGTCGACAAATCCGAGAAGATGTATGCTAAGTATCAGGAACAAAAATCCAAACATCAAGATCTAGCTAAACTGGCTAAGCTCACTAAAGATTACGAAAAACAATCTGATAAATTAATTAGCGAATTGAAAGTGAAAACTGAAAAAATGACGCTTAAAGGCATTGAAAAAGCGGAGAAGGCCGGTTTGGATGTGGCTATCAAGCTTGTCCCAATTGAGTTTGCTGATCGCACTGAATTAATTGATCCAATCGTCGTAATTGCCTGGTAAACATGTTGTTCAAAGAACTTTAATTAGAGTAGTATGAGAGTAGAGAGATTCTTCTCTGCTCTCATATTTTTTTGGAAAGGAAGTGTGTATGTGAAGGGCTTGGATATACTAAAAAATGGTCATCTTGAAAAAGTGGAGAACGGCTCGACCACGTTAGATCTTTTAGGACGTGGCAGCGGAATAGAGTTGATGAGACAAACTGTTAAGCAAGGAAGCACTTTCATGCTTTTTCCAGGAGATCAAAAAGATGCCCAAGAATTTTTCTATATACTAGCTGGTGAAGTAGAAGCCGAAGTTAATGGCGGCATTTTAAAGTTAGGTACTAATGATTTTTTTTCGTGTAAAAATTTAGAGAGTGCGATTCATTTTACAGTTTTAAAAGACGTGACTTTCCTGTCGGTTTCTACTACCCCGGTATTCCATTATTTAAGTAATATGATTAGCGAGTTAAGAAAAATTGGAATGGCTGTCGAGAAAAAAGATCGATATACTTTTAACCACAGCTCAAGAGTAGCTAACTACGCAGTGAAGACTTCAGCTAAGATGAAATTAGGGAAAGAGCAGATAGAAAATTTGTTCCTTGCCTCAATTCTTCATGATATTGGCAAAATCAATATTCCAGAAGAAGTTTTGAAAAAGCCTAGCAAACTAACCAATGAAGAATTTGAAGTGGTAAAGAAACATCCAGGTGATGGTGCAAAAATGATTAGGGAAACAGCATATGCTGATTTAGCAGACATCGTTGAACAACATCATGAGCGTGTTAATGGCAGAGGTTATCCGTTTGGCCTTAAGGGCGATGAAATACTGATAGAAGCAAAAATTATTGGGGTATGTGATACATTCGATGCGATGACTGAAGACAGAGCTTACCGGTCTGCCTTTTCCGCTGAGTATGCAATGGCTGAACTTAACAGTCTAGTGGGAGAGCAATACGATGAGGACGTAGTTAAAGCATTTGAGCAGGTTTTAAAAGAAGAAGGAAAGCTAACTACCTAAGTACATAAATATTTTGCCCTTGGCACCCCGGATATTTTGAGGTGTCTTTTATTTTGTTTGAAATGTTTAAAAAAATGAAATTTAGTCAATACTTTATACACAATGATTTATACAAACAAGGAGGAGAGATCTATATGGCTAGAAATTCATCAGGCGGTATGTTCGGCAAACTTGTATTGATCGGTCTTGGTGCCGTAATCGGTGCAGCAATGACGCAGAAGAAAACAGAAACAGGCGGAACTTCTCAAACCAGCAAAGAAGATATCAAGGCAAACATAAAAAAAGGGCTTGATCGCCTAAATGAACAATCAGGCGGTATGGTCGATAAAGTGAAACCGACTGTCAACAAAGCCGTTGAAAAAGTAAAAACGGCAATAGATGCACAGCAAGACATGATGAACAAAGAGAAAGATGCGCTGGACAAAGCCAATAAGACACTTCAGGATGATGTTGGCGGAAATGCTGACAAGAGCAGCAGTTCAACGACAGATAAATCGAGTACAAGCAGTGTTTCCCCTAGTACTAACAAGCCAACAGGCGGAGTTTATGGCGGCAGCACAGCGTATACCGAATCTTTGAAAAAAGATGCATCAGATAATTCTTCGAACAAGGATGATTCAACAGGAAGTTCTTCTTCCAATGCAGGCAAACCATTGGGAAGCAGCACAGAATATACAGATTCTCTAAAAAAAGATTTATCGGACAAATCATCTGAAAAAGACAGCTCATCTTCAAATGATTCAACATTCGGAAAATAATTTAGGTATAATAGAATTAAGATAAGCTATGCGCGTTTGTAGAAGCGGCATAGCTTTTCTTAATTCATTTTTTATCTGAATATTCTACGTATGGAAGGGGCTGCTCGTTTGTTTAAAAGTTATTCAACAGGAGCATTTTTTGATGAGATGTTCACGCCGCAAGGAAAACCGAAATCGCATTATCGAAAGTTTTTCGATGTACTTCAAAGCTTTTCAAAAGAAGAATTAAGAGAAAAGCATGAGACAGCTCAGCTGTCATTTTTAAGGCAGGGCATTACGTTCACGGTTTACAATAATAATGTTGGGACGGAAAGAACGATGCCTTTTGACTTTATTCCTATCATCATTCCCTCTGAGGAATGGGAAGTAGTGGAAAAAGGGATGATACAGCGGGCGGAAGCGCTTAACCAATTTTTGGAAGATGTATATCATGAAAAGCGCATTCTTCAGGACGGAATTGTCCCAAGGCGGTTAGTCGAAGAAAACCCATATTATTACGAAGAGCAAGTGAAAGGCATCGATATTCCGTTGAAGAACCATATCTTTTTAGCGGGAATTGATTTGATTCGCGACGAAAACGGAAAATATCATGTACTCGAAGATAATTTGCGCAATCCATCCGGATTGTCCTACGTTTATCAAAATCGCTATGTCATGCGCCAGGTTTACCCCGAGTTTTTTGCCAGCCAATCGGTTCATACCCTCGAGCATCAACTATCCCATTTGCATCAAGCCATATTGGATCATGCACCAGAGTCAAGAAAAGAAAAGGCATTCGCAGTCCTACTAACACCGGGAATGTACAATTCCGCTTATTATGACCACGTGTTTTTGGCACAGCAAATGGGGATTGACTTGGTCGAAGGAAGAGATCTGATTGTCAAAAAGAACATTGTCTATATGAAATCCATCCGGGGATTAAAGCGTGTGGATATCATCTACCGCCGAATTGACGATGACTATTTGGATCCTGAAGCATTTCTGGCTGAATCGGCACTTGGCGTTCCTGGCCTGCTGGTTGCCTATAGAAAAGGCAACGTGGCAATTTTAAATGGCATCGGCAACGGAGTAGCAGACGATAAAGCCATTTACGCTTATGTTCCAGACATGATCCGGTATTACCTCGGCGAAGAACCAATTATTGATAATGTAAAAACGTATCTTTTGGATAATCCAGAAGAGAGGGAATGGGTACTCGATCACTTGAATGAATTGGTGGTTAAAAATGTTGGGGCTTCAGGTGGATACGATATGCTTGTAGGGCCGCATGCTTCTGAAGAATTGATTGAGGAATTCCGCGAAAAAATCATTGAGACCCCTCATCAGTATATTGCACAGCCTACCATTAAGTTATCCAGAGCTCCCGCCTATCAAGGAGAAGAATTTTATCCCTGCCATGTCGATTTAAGGGTCTTTGTGGTTCGTGGAGTGGATACGCACGTCATGCCGGGCGGACTTTCCCGCGTAGCCTTAAAAGAAGGTTCACTAGTTGTGAATTCTTCACAGGGGGGCGGCGGGAAAGATACATGGGTGTTTAAAAAACGGGAAGAAGAGGGGGACGCCTGATGCTGAGCCGCGTAGCGAATTCATTGTACTGGATGTCAAGAAACGTTGAAAGAGCGGAAAACAATGCCCGCATTTTAGATGTGCAGCTGCTGCAGATGATCGAAGCTGCAGACGAAGAGCTGATTCGGGACAGTGATTGGAAGCTGATTTATGAAATCTGTGCTTCGACTGAAACGATGGAGCACATCAAATCCTTGCCGAGCTATCAGGAAGACCAGCTGGTCCATTATTTGGCGATGGAAGAAACTAATTTTAATTCTGTAGCACGTTGTGTAAGAATTGTTCGTGAAAATGCCAGAATCAGCCGGGATCATATTCCGGATGACTATTGGGAAGCATGGAATGACTGCTATTTGGCTTTGAAGGAGATGGATCAGCAAAGCTGCACCGTCAAGGAAATGCGCCAATTTCTTGAGCAGGTGAAGCTAACCTCACTGATCACTCAGGGAATTGTTGAATCTGCAATGCCTAGGGGTGTGCCATATCAAATTATTAAAATTGCAAAATGGCTGGAGCGTGCAGAAAAAACAGCGCGGGTTTTGAACGTGGTATGTGAGCGGACACGGGAGCGGGTGCTCGAAGCCCAGTCCGAAGATTATTACTACTGGCTGGCCGCATTGCGGATGACGAATGGCTACAATGCGTATTTAAAAATGAATCCGCCTCAAATGGATCCCAAGAAAGTTCTGACTTTCCTGATTGCCAATACAAACTTTCCCCGGTCGATCCGCTATTGCCTGACGCATGTCCGCAAAGCGATCGATGAACTTGAGGGAGGAAAAATTTCTCATTATTCCTGGGAACTTTATGCAAAATTAGACCAGCTGCAGGAAGAATTTGAAGAAATCAGCATAGTTGAGTTGAATTCTGATGAAATCATGGATTTTCTCAATGATTTTCAAAATGGCTGCAATGAAGTCGGAGAAATTTTTTCGAAAACCTACTATTTAAGCGATTCCGAGACTAAACCGAGGGAGTCCAGCCAATCACAGAGCATGGGCGCGAAAGGAATAACTTCTATGAAATATAAAGTTGAGCATACCAATGTCTTTCAGTACGAAACCATTGTCGACCAGAGCATGAACTCGATTCGCTTAAAACCAAGAACCGATGAATGCCAGCGGCTATTATCTTATCGTGCTGACATCACACCGGCTTCTCTGACCAAGGAACATATTGATATTTGGGGCAACCACGTTGAAACATTTTTCATCGCAGAGCATCATCAACATCTGGAAGTCAAAACTACATCAATTGTCAGTATACAAAAAAGTCCATTTATCCATCGCATTGACTACTCACCTGAAATGAGTGCCATTTTTCATTCGCAATTATTCAGAGAACATTATTTGGCATTTCTAAGCAATACGGCGTATACGTATTTAACAATAGAGCAGATGAGCCAGGTAGATCGGGAGCTCGGAATCATGAAAAATCCGGTGCAGTACGCGATTGACGTAATGGAGCATATTCATCAACATTTTACCTATGATGGCGAATCAACGACCGTCGATACAAAAGCACAGGAATCTTTTGACTTGAGAAAAGGGGTTTGCCAGGATATTACGCATGTGATGCTGGGCATTCTTCGCAGCAAATATATTCCGGCCCGTTACGTCAGCGGCTACTTATACGTCGGTGAAAATTCGGCGCTGGTCGGGGATGCTGCAAGCCATGCTTGGGTGGAAGTGATGGTTCCGGGTATTGGTTGGGTCGGTTTGGATCCGACGAACAATGTAGAGGCGCTGGAAAATCACATCCGTGTTGGTGTGGGGCGTGATTATAACGATGTCAGCCCAGTGCAGGGCGTTTACCGAGGCGGCAGCCAATCATTGGATGTCAAAGTCTCAGTAAGCCTGATGGATCAATAAAGAAAAAGGTTGATTACCATGGCAATCTTCAGCCTGAAGCCGTTAAAATGGGATAAATCTTAATAATCGTTTAACGGCAGAATTTTCTAATCCGTGCGATAATAGGAGAACCTGAAATTTTTGAACGGAGATGGAGAGCAATTATGAACAACAGACAATTTAGCGATTACGATATAAGTGAAACAATAGTAAAGGCCCTGGAAGGACTTGGCTATACGGAACCGACAGAAGTACAAAGAAAAGTGATACCTGTCGCGCTGTCAAAGACTGACTTAACGGTCAAGTCCCAAACAGGCAGCGGGAAAACAGCGGCCTTTGGAATTCCAATCTGTGAATTGGTCGACTGGGAAGAAAACAAGCCGCAGGCATTGATTTTGACACCGACCCGGGAACTGGCAGACCAAGTAAAAGAAGATTTAACGAATATCGGCCGTTTTAAGCGCATCAAAGCGGCAGCGGTCTACGGCAAGCAGCCTTTCGCTTACCAGCAGGCTGAGCTGAAGCAAAAATGCCACGTAGTAGTAGGAACGCCAGGACGTGTTTTTGACCATATCGAACGCGGGACATTAAACCTTGAGCGAATAGAGTACCTGGTTTTGGATGAAGCGGATGAAATGCTGAATATGGGCTTTGTGGAGCAGGTGGAAGCAATCATCAATAAGTTGCCGAAGCAGCGCACAACCATGTTATTTTCAGCAACCTTGCCTGAAAATGTTGAAAATTTGCAGAAAAAATACATGATCGATCCGCAGCATATTGAAATTGCGTCAGCAGAAAACCTCGCTGCCCAAATCGATCATTCACTGTTTGTTGTCGCAGAGCAGAAAAAGTTTGCCTTGTTGCGTAATGTGACCATCATTGAAAATCCTGACAGCTGCATTATTTTCTGCCGGACAAAAGACAATGTTGATTTTGTCATGGAACAATTGGAAAAACATTTTTATACATGCGATAAATTGCACGGCGGCATGCTGCAGGAAGATCGGACTGCGGTCATGAATGATTTTAAGCGTGGTGAATTCCGCTACTTAGTGGCAACGGATGTTGCGGCACGCGGAATTGATATCGACAGCATCACGCATGTCATCAACTACGACCTGCCAATGGAAAAGGAAAGCTATGTACATCGTGCAGGCCGTACCGGACGAGCTGGGAAAACAGGAAAAGCAATTTCGTTTGTCACTCCAAACGAAGACAAATTCCTGGATGAGATTGAAGAATATATCGGATTTGAAATCTCTCGCAGAACTTCTCCTTCCACATACGAAGTAGAAGAAGCAACGCAGGCATTTACTGAGAAACTTGAAAGCCGTCCAAAGCTGAAGAGGAATAAAAACGAGCAAGTCAATAAGGATATCCTCAAGCTGTACTTTAATGGCGGCAAGAAAAAAAAGCTTCGTGCCTTTGATTTTGTCGGAACATTGACAAGCATCCCAGGTGTGACGGCTGAAGACATCGGAATCATCAAAATTCAGGATACGGTGACATATATCGATATTCTGAACGGCAAAGGACCAATGGTGTTGAAAGCAATGAAAGATAAGACGGTAAAAGGAAAAACGCTGAAAGTGCACAAAGCGAATAAATAAAGGGAAGCACAGGCTGATCATCAGCCTGTGCTTTTTCATTTCCCAGGAAATATATTTGGGGCATGTCATATAGAATGGTATAAAAGGCTTTTATTATTCCAATATTTAGGGTTTAAAATGAGTCCATACAATACTTATGTCACAAATTGAAGCGGTATTGTAATGAAAGATGCCCTTAATTGTCACGTGTCTGTAATATTCCCGTGCTATTTTAATTGTACTTACAAAAAGCAAAGGGGATAGCAGATTGAAAAAACTATTGGCGGTCTTAAGTTTTGCACTGATTTTATTCCTAGCAACTTCGATTCAGAGCTCAGCAGCATCAAACACATACACAGTAAAAAGTGGGGACACACTCTATAAGATTTCAAAAACGCAAAAAGTAACAGTCAGCAACTTGAAGATTTGGAACGGTTTAAAGTCCAATACAATTTATCCAAAACAAAAACTTCAATTAAAGAAACCGGCAGCAAAGACGGTTTCGAAAAAAACTACTCCATCCCGCTCTACAAGCGGATCAGTAGTTAAAGAATTCACAGTTAGTGCAACTGCCTACACAGCCTACTGCAAAGGGTGTTCAGGAATTACCCGCACCGGCCTTAACTTAAAGAAAAACCCTGGCCTCAAAGTCATTGCGGTAGATCCGAAAGTTATTCCACTTGGAACGAAAGTCCATGTTGAAGGCTACGGCTATGCAGTCGCTGGAGATACTGGCGGTGCCATCAAAGGAAACAAAATCGATGTCTTCATTCCTACTCAAAGCAGCGCCCTTAAGTGGGGACGCAAGAACGTAAAAATAAAAATATTGAAATAAGCAAAGGCCGGCTCATGAAAATGAGCCGGCCTTTTTTGGGTTTTTATTTGTCATGATTAAAGGAGGATTTGCCGAGGTTTTGCAAAGGGGATCTATCCTCGAAAATGGCGGTTCGCCAAGGTGCAACAATTTTGAAAGAGCCTAAATTCAAATGAATAGTCTTTTTTTGAGTTTGACGGTATAATATTTGTATAATAAATGTAGAATTATTAGGGCTATTTGAATTGGAGGCATCTGTTATGTCGGAGAAGATGATTGTGATAGGGGCCGGACCTGGCGGCTTAGCTGCAGCCATGTTATTGGCGAGTAGAGGATACGAAGTGGATGTCTATGAGAAACAGCCTTGGGTAGGTGGCAGAAATGCAGAGCTGCGTTTAGGTGATTTTACTTTTGATACAGGCCCGACTTTTTTGAGTATGCTGCATTTGGTAGAAGAGTTATTTGAAACGACCGGCCGCAATTTAAAAGATTACATGAATGCAGTTGAATTGGACCCTATGTACGAATTGATTTTTGAAGATCAAAACCTGATAATGACAAGAAATAACCAGGAAATGAAGAAACAAATCAATGAAAACTTCAAAGGCGACGGTGATGGATACGAGCGTTTCATGAAAGAAACAGGAAAGAAACTGGAAGTTCTATCGCCCATGCTGCAATCAAAGATGGATAGCTATTTTAGTATGATCCAGCCGAAAGTTTTAAGGGCTTTGCCGGAACTTGAAGTGAACAAAACTCTGTATGATGTTTTATCCCGCTACTTTAAGGATGAACGATTAAAGATGGCCTTTGCCTTCCAGTCCAAATATTTGGGAATGTCGCCATGGGAATGTCCAGGAGCTTTTTCCATCCTGTCGTATATGGAGCATGCTTATGGTATTTACCATCCAATTGGAGGCGTAAACCAATTGTCTCAGGCAATGGCAAAAGTTGTTGAAGAACTTGGCGGTAAAATTCATACCAGCACAGGCGTCAAAAAACTATGGATTGAAAACCGAAAAGTTAAAGGGGTAGATCTGGAAAATGGACAGCGTGAAGCGGCGGACGAAGTCATTATTAACGGTGACTTTGCACACGTTATGAACCATTTGGTTGAACCAGGAATCCTGAAAAAATACACGCCGGAAAAACTGGCGAAGAAAAAATATTCCTGCTCCACATTTATGCTTTATTTGGGCCTTGATAAAAAGTACGACTTGTCTCACCACACCATTATATTTTCGAAAGATTATAAGAAGAATGTAGAAGAGATGACAAAATCGCGCATTCTTTCCGCAGATCCTTCCATCTATGTACAAAACGCCAGTGTAACGGATCCAACACTAGCGCCAGAAGGGAAATCTGCCTTGTATATTTTAGCTCCTGTCCCAAATAACTTTAGCGACATTGGCTGGGAAAAAGAACAGCATGCGTTTCGGGAGTTGGTTTTGGATATCATTGAAGAAAAGTCCGAGTTTAAAAATCTGCGGGACCATATCGAAGTCGAAAAAATGCTGACACCGATGGGATGGCAGGAAGATTATTCAGTGTATCAGGGAGCGACATTCAACCTGGGGCACCAATTAACGCAAATGATGGTATTTCGGCCACACAACAAATTTGAGGAATTGGAAAGTTGCTGGTTGGTTGGCGGGGGAACTCATCCAGGAAGCGGATTGCCAACGATCCTGGAATCTGCCCGCATTACGGCCAATGGCATTCTTGAGCAGCATGGAAAAAAAGGAATTCCGATTTTGCCTCTACCGGCACTGGAGGGATTTGCATGAAAATCGCTATGATCGGCGGCGGCGTCGGCGGTATGATGGGTGCACTGTATTTAACGGATATGGGCTTTGATGTCACCATTTTTGAGAAAGAAGAAAAGCTTGGCGGCCGTTTAACTTTTGTGGAAAGAGATGGCTTTAAAGTAGATCAGGGCCCGACAATTGTCTTGTTGCCTGAAATGTTTCAGGATCTTCTTCAGCAGGCAGGTATTGCTGCTGAAGATATCGAATTGTTACTATGCGATCCACTTTATTCCATTCGTTTTCCAGATGGTACGGTATACACCAAATATCCCGATATCAACCGACAGCTGGAAGAAATCGAAAATGTGTTCCCTGCTGAAAAAGAAGGATTCCTTCGGTACATTTCAGAAGGGCGCAAGCGATTTGAAATCGGAAAGTCATCATTTTTAGAGCATTCATTTGTTAATAAAGCCGATTTTTTTACAGCTGCAAACATCAAGAAACTATTAAAACTGAAGCCTCAACAGTCAGTCAAAAAGCTCACGTCAAATTATTTCCGCGATGAACGGCTGCAGTTGGCTTACTCGCTGCAATCCCTTTATATCGGTGGGGACCCGTTCCGCGCGCCGGCCATGTATTCGCTTGTTCCTTTCAGTGAACACGAACATGGAGTATATTATTTGAAAGGCGGTTACGGCAGCCTCATTCCTGTTTTGGAAAAAGAGCTGCGGCAACGCCCAAATGCGACCATCCAAACAAACTGTCCAGTGAAGCGGATTGTGACAGAAGACGGGAAAGCCAAAGCAATCGAAACAGCAGAGGGCTATGAAGAGTTTGATGCGATTGTTTATAATGGCGATTTCCCTGGCATTGAAAAAGTTTTGCCCGAACAGAAGAAGAAGAGCTATACAGCTTCTTCCGGATGCGTGTTGCTGTATTTTGGACTAAATAAAGTATACGAAGAAGGAAATGTTCATCAATTTTTCATTGGCGATAGTTATGAAGACCACATGGACGATGTATTTGTGAAAAAACAGAAAACGGAAAATCCGGCAATTTATACTTTCCATCCGTCAAAGATAGATGATTCGCTTGCTCCTGAAGGGAAAGGCGTTCTCTATGTATTGGTTCCCGTACCTTCAGGGACAGATATTGACTGGGCGAACGATACGGCCTGGATTGAAAAAATAATTGACCGCATGGAAGAGTTGGCTTTTCCGGATTTCCGGAAAGCAGTTGAATGGATGGAAGTCCGTACACCGACAGAAGCAGAAGCTTTTGGCCTCTTTAAAGGGGGCAGTTTTGGAATCGGTCCAACGTTGTTCCAGTCGGGTGTTTTCCGTCCCCAAGTCAAACCATATAAAACGGATCGCTTGTATGCAGTCGGCGCTTCTGTCCATCCCGGAGGAGGCATTCCGATTGTCATGCAAGGTGCAAAGCTGCTGGCAGAGCAAATCCAAGGCGATTTTGCAAAGGAAAGGAGCAATGCATGATGAATTTAAAAGATGCTTATACCTCCTGTGAACAAGTTATCGCTGTAAATTCAAAGAGTTTTTACAAAGCATTTTCCTTGCTGCCAAAGGAAAAACGTAAAGCCGTTTGGGCTGTTTATACGTTTTGCCGGACAGTGGACGATATTGTGGACGAAGGACAGAATTCCAAAGAAGAACTTGAAGAATTCAAGTTCGATTTTGAAAAATTTCAGACGGGCATCTACGATACTGAAAATCCGATGTGGGTAGCTTTGGCGCATGTATTCGAAAACTACGAAATGGATGTAGAAGCATTCTCGGGTTTAATTACCGGTCAAGAAATGGATTTGACCATCAACCGCTACCGGACGATGGAAGAGCTGTTGAATTACAGCTATCATGTGGCGAGTACAGTCGGGTTAATGTTGCTGCCTATCTTGGCTCCAGGCAAGACCAACGTCCTAAAAGAAGGCGCTATTTCACTAGGATACGCCATGCAGATCACCAACATTCTTCGGGATATTGGCGAAGACTTGAAAATGGGCCGAATTTATTTGCCTGAAGAAATCATGGGGAAATATGAGCTATGCGAAGAAGAGCTTCGCTCCGGAGTAGTAACTCCTCAATTTATTGCAGTATGGGAAGAACTGGCCGAAAAAGCGGAATTCCATTACAAAAAAGCATTTGAAACCATCCAAGATTATCCTTTATCTTCGAGAGTTCCTGTAAAAGGGGCGGCATTAGTATATCGTGAAATTTTAGTCACCATCCGTTCTAAACAATATAATGTCTTCCTTGAAAAGCACTATGTACCAGAAGAGTCGAAACAAGCAATACTAGCTTGTTTGTAGTACGAAAAGCGGAGGCAGCCGTGTAGCTCCGACAAGCGCTGGAAACCTTACCGGTAATGGCGGTCTTTGCCATTGCCGGTAAGGCTGAAGCGACTCGAGGGGCTGGCTGCCGGAGTCTGGACAATGAAGAAAAGCGGAAGCGCCCGTGTAGCTCTGACGGGCATAAGAGAGACCGGCGAAGCGGCGCTTTTTGCCGCGCAGTCGGGCTGGCTTATGACCCAAAGAGCTGGGCGCTGGAGTCTGGACAATAAGAAAAGCGGAAGCGCCCGTGTGCTCTAGGCATAACCATTAAACTGGAAAAGACATCGCCATCATTGTGATGGCGGTGTCTTTTTAAATTTCGCAATAATGTTGTTGGCGACATTCAAGCCGCTCAATACGACCATGGGCGATCCGCCGCCGGGATGGGTACTGCCGCCGACGAAAAACAGATTGCGAATGTCACGGCTGGCATTGGGCGGGCGGAGGAAGGCGTCTTTTGGCCGATTGGATGAAGGGCCATAAAGTGCGCCGCGGAATGACCCGAACTTGTCGCGGATAAAAGCCGGCGTGAAGATTTTTTCTTCAGCTAAATGGCTGCGAATATCAACGCCGTAGCTTAACAGAAAGTCGTAGATTCGTTCTTTGTAAACCTCAGGTTCAATTTGCAGATCACCTTCTTTGGTCAATGCGGGTGCATTGACTAAAATGAACAGGTTGTCGCCATCCGGTGAAATTGAAGGATCTGTATAGGAAGAGTTGCTGATATAGACTGTCGGTTCGTTGCTGTAGATTGAAGCATCAAATAAATCATGGAACTCCTGACGATAGTCCGTTGAGAAAAAGACATTGTGGTGCTTCAGAACATCGAGCCGTTCAGACAACCCGACAGTGATGACGAAAGCCGAAATCGATGGTTCAAAAGCAGCCACTTTAGCATCGTTCAACGATGGCCGTTCGGATTCTGCTACCAAGGAAGGAAAGGCAGACAACAGATCTCCGTTTAAAATAACCAGATCTGCCCTAATACGGGTCCCGTCTGCGAGCTCGATGCCCTGAGCTTTTCCGCCATTTGTCACAATTCTTTTGACCTCTGTGTTGGTGTGCAATTGAGCACCGCATTTCCTCGCCACAGCAGCAAACGCGTTAGCGATTCCGGTGTTTCCGCCTTTTGTGTAATAGACGCCTTCCACCAATTCCAAGTAAGCAATCATGGAGAAAGTAGCTGGTGCTTTGTAAGGGGAGGAGCCGATGTACGTGGCATACCGGTCGAATGCCTGAACGAGCAAAGGATTTGTGAAATAGCGCTGGAAAAAATGATGCATCGATTCTGCCGGCCGCACTTTAAGAAGAGCAAATCCGAGAGAAGGCGATAGGTAATCGCGCCAGGATTGAAACGTCACCGGGAAAAAGTAGCGTTCTGAATAACGATACAAGCGGCTGATTTCTTTGATGAACGCCTGGTACTTGTCGGCAGCCGAAGGATCAAAGGTTTTGAGTTGTTGAATCATCTGGTTCTGGTCGCTGGTAAAATCGAATAGACTGCCATCCGGAAAATGATTGCGGGTATGGGATTGCAAGGGAATAAAATTCAGATGATCCTGTGGTTTTTCACCGGTCTGGGAAATGACCTGGTTAAAGACAGCTGGCATCGTGATGGTGTTCGGACCGAAATCAAAACGGTAGTTCCCCAGCTCGACAGGCATCAGTTTGCCCCCTAGGTGACTATTCTTTTCAAAGAGTTCCACGTCGAATCCAGCATGGGCTAGCGTCACTGCAGAAGCAAGTCCACCCAGTCCACCGCCGACTATGACAATTTTTTTCATGAATAATGCCTTCCTTTCCACGAATACGGCTGTTTTTTAAAGGATTTGCGCATCGATTCAACCAATACAGCAAGCATGGCGGCTGCCTGCAGGGGAATGAGGAACGACAGGTACCAGCGCTGATTGGTTACCATGTCCACATACCAGCGCTGAGCAACTGTCAGCAAGTACGGAACGATCCACCAATAAAATCCACTGAACAAGCCGTAAAGAGCCAGAAACGGCGGGAGGATGTAAAAGATTGAATAGAACAAAATGAGGGCTGTGGCTATAACGGGTGACCGGCCGATTCCAGCATAGCTGTTTTTCAGGAAGCCTTCCCACACTTCAGCGTTGGTCGTATACATCCGGCATTTTACGGACATCGTGATATTTGCCAGCACGACTTTGAAGCCGTGCTTTTTTACTTTGCGTGCAATGTGGACATCTTCGACCAGCGAATCATAGACAGCTGTATGTCCACCGATTTTTTGGTAGCTTCTGCTTTCAAACATCATCCACATGCCATTGGCCGCGGTTGCTGCTTTAAATTTAGTGTAATTGGCTAATGCCAGAGGCAGGTGGAATAAAATCACAAAATGCAGCATCGGGACAAGAAGCTTGCTGAGAAAAGGCGCTACATCAAAAGCGGGGAAACCTGTGAGCAGTTGGGCGCCTTTTTGCTGCATCAACGAAAGCGACTGTTCGATGGCTTTTGGCCGGAAGCGGACATCTGCATCGACAAACAGCAAATAGTCTCCGGAAGCGGCTTGCTGAAGCTGATGGCAGGCGTGCACTTTGCCGACCCAGCCATCCGGCAATTGGGTACCATGCAGGATGGTGAAGCGGGAATCTTCGGCAATCGCACGTTCCAGCTCCGCTTGAGTACCATCTGTCGATTGGTCATTTAAAATGATGAACTCTGCATGCCCATATGTAGAATTCTTTAAGGACTTTATCAGAACCTCTACATTGCGTTCTTCGTTTCTCATGGGAACCAGTACGGATACCAAAGGGTCAGCAGAAAGCTGCGGCTGCTTGGGCAGGGCTGGAAGAAACAGGCGATTGATGATGATCCAGGCAAGAAAGAAAAGGTGGATTCCGATATAGATGGCCATAATCATCTTCTCCTTTTTCCGAGTGGCCGAAACCCTTCGCTGTTTTCACTGATGACTGTATCTCTCAAAGAATCGAGCTGTTCTATTGAAAGCTCTTGAAGATAGGCGGTTTTCTCTTTTCGCGACAAGTGTTTCAAAGTATCGGTCGATATCACTGGGTGCTGGCGAACCCAAATTTCGGGTTTTTGCTGATGACCGAAGGAATAATAAAAGCTGAGAGGCACAACCGGCACTTCCGGACAATGCTCCATCAGGTATGCGGCACCTGTCTGGAATGCGAGTGGCCTTGTTTCAAGATGAAATTCATCTCCTTGAGGGAAAAGCACAACTGATTTCCCTTGCTTCAACAAGGCCTCGGCGTATTGCAGCGACGTCAGAATCTCTTTCGGTTTTTTGCGGTTGATGGAAAATGCACCCAAGTATCGAAAATAAGGGTGCTTTTGGAGCCCTTCTTCGTGCATCATCATATGGATATCGTGACGCCAGACTGTACGGTTCAAATAGAAGAACAGCAGGCCATCCCACCAGGAACTGTGATTGGCGATAAACAATACCGGTTTCTTTGGTATAGCTTCCACACCTTGCCCGAGCATTCGGGAAAAAGAAGTGCGGATGAGCGGCGTTAAGTACATGTTAAAGCCCGTTTCAAATAAAGCCGATTTTTTTGCATCGATCATACAGGTCGCCTCTTCCATGCCACTAGGACAATCACAGCAGTCAAAACAGTTGTTAAGAAAGCAGCCAACCACAATCCCCCAATTGCCCCCAGCATGATAAACATGGCAATCATCAATACATACAGCACAACCATCCGTTTTTCAGGCAATTCGGATGCTATTGCCATAGATTTCTTTTTCATGGCCAAGTCGATGATCAGATGAAGGACGAATGCCACGACAAACCATCCAAAAAAATTGGTCCATGGAATTTCATAATAAATGCCGGTATCTTCCCAAATCCAATATTGTTTGATTTGGTAGGCTACAGGATCGATGATCAGATCAATAATTACCGCTCCTATGCCGCCAACTGCGGCATACAGTAAGCCGCCGGCAGGCACAATCCAGCGCGCGATGACATGTGTAGTGGCCATGACCATCAACCAGGCGAAACCGATGGCAACCGGAACACCGAAGACATTTGGCGCAAACCGGTCTGTATAATCATAGGAACCAAAAAGAAATCCACTGTCTGCGCCCGCCCATTCTACAATGAATGTTGAAAAGAAAATGAGGATGCCGAGCATTGATCCACTAACAGCGCCAAAACGCTTAATGAAATATAAAAAGCCGAGTGTACCAGCCAGCATCAAAAAGAATGCATTTGCCCATTCCAACCAAGAGGGAAGAAGATCAAAGCCAAGTAAAATGACGCCGCATATGTACCAAAAAATAAAAAGTTTAAAAATCCGATTTTCCCACACCCTGAACAGCCCCTCAATAAATTGACTTATACAAAGATTATACAGGAATAGAATCAAAATATGAAAACCATAGCTATTAAACAAATAGAATCGTTATATTTAAAGCCCGAATGGGACTACAGAGTTTTAATTTTACAAAAAACGGGCATAAAACCTTATATCAAATTATCTATATTACCTATCCTCTGAATTGAAAGCGGCTACTTTAAAGGGAATAGCGTGTTTACTTAGATAAAAGTAATAATTTTAATAAATGTTTTTTCTGAAACAAAGAGCTCTGATCGCCTCTAGAACAAGCCTTCCGCACCCGCTTTTCCCTGTCTGATAATATTGTCAGCGTTGAATTTTCTGTAAACTATTGCAGGGTTTCCTGCATAATAGTATACTTTAGAAGAGTAAATGAGTGTGTTCTTCAAGTGGAGGCGTTAAATATGCAGGATTTACTGCGAAGTGTGTCTAATTCTTACCCGGAATTTAGTTCAGGCCAAAAAAAAGTCGGTGATTTGTTTTTTAAAGAGCCCATTTTTTTAGCGTTCTCTTCTGCTCTTGAAGTCGGCAGGCGTGTCAATGTCAGTGAATCGACGGTGATACGGTGGACACAAAAGCTCGGGTACACAGGATATGCGGAATTTCAACAGGTTGTGCAGCGTAAATTAGCTGAAGAACGATTGGAAAAGGCCGAACAAAAAATACCGGAACCAGTCGCTGATCAGTCTTTTTTGGAAAATCTGCTTGATGCGGATATTTCCAGTATCGTGAAACTGAAAAAAACGATTAAAGAAGATCAACTTCTAAAGGTTGTTGACAGAATCAGCCAGGCAGACAGAATCTATGTGACCGGCAATTTTTTTGATTATGGCATAGCGCATTGGTTTTCCAATTGGCTGAACCTGGCACTTGACCATACAGAGATGATGTATTCTTCGACAGGGGAATATTACACCCAGCTCTCTAAGATGGCAAAGGGCGATTTGGTAATTGCTTTTGTTTTCCCGCGTTATTCCAGAATGGTCATTGATACATTAAAGAGTGCAAAATCACGAGGAGCGGATGTAATCGTTTTGACTGATTCGGCAGATTCTCCGGCACTTGCATATGCAGACCATGTACTGACCGTATCCGTGAACACAAATTTAAACATTGATTCGTACACTTCTGTCCACGCACTTTTGACTTCAATCATGCGATTTGTTTATGTCAAAGAACAGGCAAAGGTAAATGCTAATTTAGCGAAGGTTGAAGCGGTCTACAAAGAACGCAATATTTTTATGTAGCAGCACGCAATTCATTAGGAAGTTCCGAAACGCCTCGGCGATTTGGTCAATTATAAACGAAAAGGGGAGAGAAAGATGAAAAAGAAATTATCATTTTTAAGCGTAATTTTTTCCGCAGGAGTAGTGTTAGCAGCTTGTGGAGGGGACGACTCATCCAGTTCGGAAGAAGGATCAGGTACGGAAGGCGAGAGCAGTGATTTGAACTTGCTGGAAGATGGCATGTTTACTACTGCTTCAAGTGGTCTTTACAAGCCTTTCAGTTTTGAAGAAGGCGGAAATCTTACAGGGTTTGATATTGAAATCGGCAATGCACTTGCAGAAGAGATGGGTCTGGAGCCGAATCCGGTAACGACGCCATTTGAAACGATTATACAAGGATTGAACACCAACCGTTATGATGCCATTATCGGCTCGATGTCAAATACGGCAGAACGTGCTGAGCAAGTTGCATTTTCAGATCCATATTATTATTCAGGTGGAGCAATTTTCGTCCGTGAAGGAAATACCGAAATCCAGTCTGCTGAAGATTTGGAAGGCGTTAAAATCGGTGTAGTAGGGCAAAGTACATATGATACAGCTGCCCAAGAATTCACAGATGATATTCAAATTTACTCCAGTGACGTAGTCGCATTGCAGGATTTGACAGTTGAAGGCCGGTTGGATGCAGTAATTACAGCAGATGTTGTCGGTTTTGAAGCACAAAATGAAGGACTGGCAGTTGAAATGGTCGGCGATCCATTATGGGTTGAACAACCATCAATCGCTGTTCGCCAAGAAGACGAAGCATTGCTTCAGGCTATAGATGAGGCATTGGATACAATCATTGAAAACGGAACGTATGAAGAGATTTCACAAAAATGGTTTGGCCGCAATCTCCTCGATATAGATCTTGAAGGCGTAGAAGTTCTCGAATAATTATTTGAGATGAAGAGGAGTGGAAGGCATGCCAGAGATATTTACAACAGTATATGATGTATTCATGCGAACATACCCTGGATTTTTAGAAGCCACTGTTGTTACGCTTCAACTGACAGCAATCGGTGTAATTTTAGGGACAGTCATCGGACTGGTCTTTGCGTTGATGAAAATTTCAGGATCGAAAATTTTACGGGCTATTGCCAATATTTACATCACGATCATTCGCGGAACCCCGCTGATCGTGCAGATTATGTTCTTGTATTTTGGCATTGTTGAACTTTATACGATGTCGAACTTTTGGGCTGGAGCTATAGCGCTCGGTGTCCATAATGGTGCGTATATTGCAGAAATTTTCCGCGGCTCGATTCAGGGAATTGATCCTGGACAGCGGGAAGCCAGTATGTCACTTGGGATGGACCGCCGCCAGACAATGAGCCGAATCGTTTTTCCGCAGGCATTGCGCCGTTCGATTCCACCGCTTGGCAACCAGTTCATCATTACATTGAAAGACTCATCACTCGTTTATATTATCGGGGTAGCCGAAATCTTCTCACTTGGAAACCGGGAAGCAGCACAATCCTACCAGCCATTTGAATCGTTCCTGGTTGTTGCGCTCTACTACCTCGTGCTTGTCATGATTTTCACATTCTTGTTGCGTTTGTATGAAAACAAACTCGATGTCGACAGAGCCTAAGGAGGGACTAACATGATTATTGGAGAAAACATTCATAAATCCTTTGGTGACCTCGAGGTACTGAAAGGCGTGGATCTTCACGTCAGGCCACAGGAAGTTGTCGTACTTGTCGGAGTCAGCGGCTCCGGGAAAAGTACACTTCTCAGATGCTTTAACTTTCTTGAAATGATCAATGAAGGAAAAATTACCATTGATGGCCACACAGTCAATCCGAAAAAGGATAACTTAACAAAAATTCGTGCAGAAGTTGGTATGGTATTTCAGCATTTCAACCTTTTTCCTCATAAAACAGTACTGGAAAATGTAATAGAAGCACCCATCACTGTCAAAAAGATGAAGAAGGAAGAAGCCAAAAAACTGGGAGCGGAATTGCTCAAAAAGGTAGGTTTGGAAGATAAAGCTGATGTCTATCCGAGTAAGCTTTCCGGAGGGCAAAAGCAGCGTGTTGCTATAGCCCGGTCACTTGCCATGCAGCCGAAAGTCATGCTGTTTGATGAACCGACGTCAGCACTGGATCCGGAACTGGTTGGGGAAGTGCTGCAGGTTATGAAGCAGTTGGCTGAAGAAGGAATGACTATGGTCGTTGTCACCCATGAGATGAAGTTCGCCAAAGAAGTGGCGGATCGCATCATCATGATTGATGAAGGAAGGATCATTGAATCTGCAGATCCAAAGAATTTCTTTGAAAACCCACAAAATGAGCGGACAAAACAGTTTATTCAACTAGTGGAATAACTAGCTGGCAGTGGGTTTAAAATACTAAGTGGATAAGAAGGAGTCGGTTCAAATGAACTGATTCCTTCTTTCTTTTAATAATTGACGTTTGCTAAACGGCAAATCGGTTAAGCTATAAGTAATGAGAGTACTTGAGGAGGCAGAAGGGATGAGAATCGAAGATATCATGACGACAGACGTCGAAACGTGCAGACCCGAATCAACGCTTCAAGAAGTTGCCTCAATGATGCGTGAAATAAATGTAGGGTCAATTCCCATCTGTGAAGATGGGCGTTTGGTTGGAATCGTTACAGATCGCGACATCGTCATTCGCGGGCTTGCTGAACAGATTCCAAGTGATGCTGCTATCGCGGAAATCCTATCGGCGGAAGTTATTACCGGAACGGTGAGCCTTACCGTTGAGGAAGCGGCTGAGTTAATGGCCATCCATAAGATCCGCAGGCTTCCGATTGTAGCGAACGAACGAATAATTGGCATTGTTTCGTTAGGTGACTTGGCTATCAGAGATGATTCGTCAAATCACTATGCAGAAAATACCATTATTGAAATCTCGGAGCTGGATTAAGCAGCTGGCCGTGAAAAAAGCCTTTCCACATAGGGAAAGGCTTTTTTGCATGGCCATTACTCGTCTTTTTCAATGATGGAAGCAGAAATCATCGGCATATCTTCCTCGGCGTTGCCATCAAAGATACCATCCGCTGAAATACTGTCACCCACCTCCACCGGCGTTTCTGCCATATTCCGAATATAGATGCGGTTTTCTCCATTTTCGATGATAAATGAAGGAAAGGCGATGTCGTCTGCCAATTCTTCAACTGTGCCCTGGACGGAAACACCAGTGCCTTCTTCAATCGTTCCAGAAATTAACTCTTCAAAACTCGCAAACTCTGCGTTTTCAGCTTCCTCTGGAGAGGTTGGATCCAATTCTCCGTCAGGGGCAGTAACTTCTGTCTGACTTTCTTCACTTGTGTCAGGTGCTTCTTCTCCGCAGGCAGCCAGCAACAAAATCATAATTAGCAGAATAAAAAATCTATACACACAATCACGCTCCTTTAAAATTAAATGCTGTTAGTTGAACATACCCTTTTCCAAAAGCTTGCTAACACTGAGTCGAATTTGAAAAAAAACCGTCCAGGTAGTATAGTGAAAATCAAATCCATTCTGAAAAGGAGATTTACATGGCCAGAGCTACCAGAAAAATCGAGATTCTACATGCAGCATCGAAAATTGTCAGTGAGCGGGGCATTTTTAATTTAACTTTAGAAGCTACAGCGATTGAAGCTGGAGTCAGCAAGGGAGGCCTGCTTTACCATTTCCCTTCTAAGGAAGCTTTGGTCAAAGGGATGGTGGACCATTTGGCTGAAAATTACCGGGATAAAATTGCTGCTTCGGTAGCTGAATCAACAAAAGAAAAAGGGAAATGGATTCAATCCTACGCGGATGTAACATTCAATAATCCTTATCCAAATAAAGAAATGCATGCGGGCTTATTAGCGGCTAAAGCAGTGAATTCTGATTTATTGGATCCAATCCGCGACCTTTACAACGAATGGCAGATCCAAATTGAACAAGACGGAATCGACCCGGTGAAAGCCACAATTATCCGATTAGCAACAGATGGAATTTGGTTGTCCGAGCTTTTTGACATTCACCATTTAGGCGAGCAAAGAAAAGAAGAAGTGTATTTAAAGTTGAAAAACTGGATAGATGAATAAGAAAAAAATCACGTCATTGCATAAATGATGTGTTTTTTTATTTTTTTAGCAGTGAAGGAAAGCCTAGAGGCATAGGATAAATCAGCAATTTGCTACGACTGTATTAACTTTATGCGGGAAATCACCTTGAAACATTACCGTCTGGATGGTACAGTTTAAAACGTGCGAAAAAACAATTAATTATTATATGCAATAAAAACGAAACTTGAATGAGTACATATGCCTAAAATTTTACAGGAGAGATAAAATGACGCAAAAAGTTTTATTAACAGCCGCAGTAACAGGAGCAGGAGATACTGCTGCTAAAAATCAATACGTACCTGTGACGCCAAAAGAAATCGCAGCATCGGCCATTGAATCGGCAAAAGCCGGAGCCACTGTTGCCCACGTTCATGCACGCAATCCCAAAACGGGCGGCATTAGCCACAGTTTGGACCATTACCGCGAAATCATTGAACGCATTCGGGAATCAGAAACGGATGTAATCATAAACATTACCTCGGGAGGAGGGGGAGACTTTATTCCGAACCTCTCGAATCCTTCAACAGGCGGCGAAGGCACAGATATGCAAACACCTAAAGAACGGCATGAACCGGTTGGCAGCTTGCTCCCGGAAATGTGCACTTTGGATTGCGGCAGCGTAAACTTCGGCGACATGGTCTACATGAGTCCGACTGATTGGCTGCGTGAACAGGCAAAGCTGATACAGGAAAGCGGTGTAAAACCAGAGCTGGAATGCTTTGATACCGGACATCTTCGATTTGCCAAGCAATTGATCGCTGAAGGGTTGATTGATGGCGATCCAATGTTCCAATTTTGCCTTGGCATTCCGTGGGGCGCAGACGCTGATGAAGAAACCATACAGTATATGAAAAACCGTCTTCCCGATAATGCACATTGGTCAGCTTTTGGCATCGGCCGCATGCAGATGCCAATTTTGGAAATGGCTGCACAAAACGGCGGGAACGTCCGTGTAGGGCTTGAAGATAATCTTTATTTAGGAAAAGGGATTTTTGCACGCAATGAACAGCTTGTCGACCAAGCCGTATCAAAATTGCATGCTGCGAATATTGAAGTGATGACGCCGCAAGAAGCGCGCGTCCACTTCCAACTGAACAATCCTTACGGAGGCAATAATAATGGACAATAAAATACATCAAATTAATAAGATTGCCGTTGTCGGAACCGGCGTCATTGGAAACGGCTGGATCGCCCGTTTCCTGGCACAGGGTTTTGATGTAATCGCATTTGATCCAGCAGAAGGTGCAGAGCAACGGACGCAAAAAGCCATCGACCAAGCATGGCCGTCTTTGGTGAAAATAGGTCTGGCAGATGGAGCGGCTCAAAACCGTCTGACATTTATGCCAACTATCGAAGAGGCAGTTTGCGAAGCAGATCTGATTCAAGAAAATGTCCCGGAACGCGAAGATTTGAAAAAATCTGTACTGGCGAGCATTGATGCATACGCCAAACCGGAAGCCATTATTGGATCGAGTACATCGGGCATTATGCCGAGCACGCTGCAAGAAGGGCTGAAGCATCCTGAACGCTTAATCGTAGCCCATCCGTTTAACCCGGTATATATTTTGCCGCTGGTTGAACTGGTTGCCGGTAAGGAAACCAGCGCCGCCGTCATGGATCGCGCCAAAAACTTTTACGCCAGTATAGAAATGAAGCCTTTGATTATCCGTAAAGAAATTGAAGGCCATCTCGCTGACCGGTTGATGGAAGCTTTGTGGCGTGAAGCTTTGCACCTAGTGAATGACGGAGTTGCAACGACTGAAGAAGTGGATGCGGCTATTATTTACGGAGCTGGCCTCCGCTGGGCTCAGATGGGGCCGTTCCTAACCTTCCATCTTGCCGGTGGAGAAAAAGGGATGCGCCATATGCTTGAGCAATTTGGGCCAACATTGAAATTGCCATGGACCAAACTGGAAGCCCCTGAACTAACAGATGAATTGAAAGAAAAAGTGATTACCGGCTGCGAAACGCATGCAGGTGACACAACCATTGCTGAAATGGAAGAAAAACGCAACGCCTTTTTGGTTGAACTGCTAGATTTAGTAGAATCCTATTGGCCCGAAACTACAGCAACAGAAAAAGTGGTTGTCAAACAATAAATTGTTGAAAGGGGGTTGGCAAAATGGCTCAATCATCTTTAATACACAAAGAACGGGTTGTCAGCGAATGGGTTGATTACAACGGCCATATGAATGACGCGGCTTATGCAAAAGTATTCAGCCAGGCAGCAGATAGTTTTATCGATTCTCTGGGCCTGGATGAAACGGCCCGCTCTCGTTGCAATTACACAATTTTTACGCTCGAAACGCATTTGTGCTACTTGAAAGAAGTGCATGAACATGAAAAACTGTCGATTGAATTCAAGTTGCTGGATAGCGATGCCAAAAGGCTGCATACCTTTCTTTCAATGACAAACTCCGCTGAAGAGCTGGTTGCGACCAGTGAGCAGATGTGGATGGGCATGGATACAGCAAAAGGCAAACCTGCCCCATTTCCGCAAGCGGTTGGCGAAACAATAGAAGCACTTAGCGTATTGCATAAAGAGTTGCCAATGCCAAAACAGGCAGGCAGAAGGATCGGTTTTTAACGATCCTGCAATAATAAATTAAGGAGCATGTCGATGAAAAAGATAGAAGTGAATAACTTAACCAAAATTTTCGGTTCTCATCCACAACAAGGATTGAAGAGGCTGATGAACGGTGAACAAAAAGAAAGCATCTTAGCGGAGACCGGTATGACAGTTGGGGTTAACCAAGCTTCTTTTTCAGTAGAAGCAGGTGAATTTTTTGTCATCATGGGACTGTCCGGAAGCGGGAAATCAACATTGATCCGCTTAGTGAACAGGTTGATCGAACCGACTTCGGGTGAAGTGCTGATTGATGGCCAAAATATTGTCGAGATGGGAAAAAACGAACTGATTGAAACGAGACGGAAAAAACTGGGGATGGTATTTCAACAGTTTGGATTGTTTCCACACCGGACCGTTTTGCAGAACGTTGCGTACGGACTTGAAATTCAGGGAGTCAAAAAAGAAGAACGCAACAAACGCGCCCAGCAATCCATTGAAGACGTTGGCTTGCACGGTTATGAAAACAGCTACCCTAAAGAGTTGAGTGGGGGAATGCAGCAGCGTGTAGGTCTTGCACGTGCCCTGGCTAACGATTCGGACATTCTTCTTATGGATGAGGCATTCAGTGCACTTGATCCATTGATCCGCAAAGAAATGCAGGATGAACTGCTGAACCTGCAAAACAAATTAGGGAAGACAATTTTGTTCATCACGCATGATTTGGACGAAGCGCTGAAACTGGGAGACCGCATCGCCATCATGAAAAATGGTGAAATTGTTCAAGTGGGCACAGCCGATGAAATCCTTGAAAATCCAGCGAATGAATATGTTTCGAATTTCGTCAAGGATGTAGACCGTTCGAAAGTGCTGATGGCTTCTCACGTCATGAAAAAACCGGCAGTTCATATGGCAGACAAAAGCGGTGCTTTGGCAGCCGTCCGGAAAATGGAAGAAGCGGGAGCTTCAAGCATCTTTGTTGTCGACAAAGACAATAACTTCAAAGGCCTGCTGACAATTGATAATGCCATCAATGCATATAAAGAAAATTTGCCGATTGAAAACGTATTGATCGAAGACATTCACGAAATTTCTCCAGAAACCCCTTTAAATGACCTCTTTGGTGTAGCTGTCGAAGCGAAATATCCACTGGCAGTGGTTGAAAATGGGAAATTGCTTGGAATCGTATCACGGGTTTCCATTCTGTCCGGCTTAGTCTTAGGAAAAAATGAGGTGACTGCGCCATGAATTATTTTACACTTCCTTTGGAAGAGTGGACTAATCGCTTTGTAGACGAGTGGCTCTTGCCGGTAACAGGCGAGTTCTTTGACAGTATTAGTGAAGGCCTTCGAACCTTTGTGGACGGAGTAACAGACTTATTGATTGCAGCTCCTCCAGAATTGCTTGTGCTGATTTTAATCATCATTTCCTGGAAGTTTTCAGGAAAAGGGCTGGCACTGTTCGCGCTGTTGGGCAGCCTTTATCTGGGATCTGTCGATTTATGGGAAGCAGCGATGCAGACAGTCGCAATTGTCATCGTGTCCACGCTGATTTCAGTGATTATCGGGATTCCGCTTGGCATATTGGCAGCAACCAATAAAACGATGGCCAGCATTGTGCGGCCAATCTTGGACTTTATGCAGACGTTGCCTAGCTTTGTTTATTTGATACCAGCCATTCTGTTATTCGGCCTTGGCAATGTCCCGGCTGTCATTGCCACTTTCGTATTTGCAACACCTCCAGCAGTCCGTATGACAACGCTCGGGATTCAGCAAGTGCCGGCGGATGTTGTGGAAGCATCGAAAGCTTTTGGTTCGACCAAATGGCAGCTGTTGTATAAAGTTCAATTGCCTTTGGCGTTGCCTTCTATCATGGCGGGGATTAATCAGACAATGATGCTTGCACTATCGATGGCAGTTATTGCATCGATGATTGGAGCGCCAGGTCTGGGCTCGGTAGTATTAGAAGGGATTTCTACTGTAAATGTAGGCCTTGGCCTGACAGGCGGTTTAGGAATCGTCGTGCTGGCAATTATTATGGACCGGATCACCCAAGGGCTGGTACGGAAAAATAAAAAATAAAAACAAAAGGGGAAATGAAAAATGAAAAAGATTTTATTCTTAGCAATGGTTGCATTGATGGTCGCCGTTTTGGCGGCTTGCGGTTCTGATACGGAAGAAACAGAAGAAGGCACTGCTGGTGCTGAACAGCAAACAATCACTTTTGGCGTAACACCATGGACAAGCACTGTACCGCCAACGAAAATTGCCGGCTTGATACTGCAGGATATGGGTTATGAAGTAGTAGAAACCAATGCAGATGCTGGAAGCGTTTATACTGGATTGTCCCGTGGAGACCTTGATGTGTTCATGGATGCTTGGGTGCCGATGCACCAAAACTACCTGGACAAATACGAAGGCGATATTGAAAGCACTTCTGTAAGCTATCCGGAAGCAGAAACTGGCTGGACAGTCCCAACATATATGGAAGACATCAATTCTCTTGAAGACCTGGAAGGGCGCGAAGGCGAATTTGATAATGAATTTTACGGCATTGAAGCTGGAGCAGGCGCCACAATAGAAAGTGATGAGATCATCGAAGCTTACGGATTTGATATGACGCAAGTGAGTTCTTCAGAAGGCGGCATGCTTGCTCAAGCCCAGAAGCTGATGGCTCAGGAAGAACCGGTTATCTTTTACGGCTGGAGACCCCACACGATGTTCAATAAATTTGATTTGAAAGTATTGACTAATGAAGAAGGATTCTTTGAAACTTCATCTGTTGAAGTCATCACAAACACGGAGTTGAAAGACAATGCGCCGGAAGCTTATGAGTTTTTGAGCAACTGGAGTATTTCACTTGATGACGTAGAAGAAATGATTGTAAAGATTGAAGAAGGCGGAGAGCCTGAAGAAGTTGCCCAGGAATGGATCGACAACAATCAGGATAAAGTTGACGAAATGACTGGCGAGTAAGCAACAACGAGTGCATCCACTATTGTGCGAACAATAATGGATGCACTTTTTCTTTTCTTTTGGCTTTGGCGGGTGTATGGTTTGAAAAAAGAAGAGGTGAAGAGATGGAATTAATTGAAACTCCCTATCTATTGGGTGAAAAAAATAAGCATATCCAAAAAGCTTTAAATTTCAATAAGACCCAAGTCGTCAATATGCAATTGCAAAAGGGAGAGAAAATTGCGGAGCATGATTCGATGGCCGATGTCCTTATCATCGTACGAAGCGGAAAAGTTTCATTTGTTGTAGAAGGGCAGACGGTGGAAGCAGCGCCTGATAATATTCTGCACATGAATCCGAAAGAAAAACATAGCTTGACTGCAATCGAACCGAGCGACTTATTGGTATTGCAGATTACTCCATGAAAAAAGCTCACGCATCGTCAGCGTGAGCTTTTTTATGTGGAGATGTGCAGTTTGCGCTTTTCTCGTTGTCCAGACTCCAGCGCCCAGGTCCTAGGGTCATAAGCTGCTCTGGCTGTGCGGCAAAGAACGCCGCTTCGCCAGAACATCTTATGCCCGTCGGACCTACCCGGGCGCTTCTGCTTTTCTCTTTACCATTCAAAGTCTTCCGGGTATTCGGCCTGTACGGTAATTTCGTGAATTGGTTTTTTGTGTGGTGTAGCCGCGGCAAGGACTTGGTTGCGAAATGCTGTATAGTCCTGGTCCTGCACGGCGAGTTTCATGGCAATAGCGGATAGGCTTTGCTCCCGTTGCTGTTTGGTCATGGCGATGTATTTCAAGTTCAAAAGGTCTACGTATTGAATTGCGTAGTCATTCACCGTAACGGGCTGATTGAAGGCTTTCACAATCAGTTCGAATTCTTCCTTGGGAATATGTCCTTGCAGGCAGTCGAGAATCAACGACTGAAAGCGGAAAATGACTGGCAAGTGGACATCCCAAAGAGGGGCTTCTTTATCTTGTTGGTAAAATTTCACAAAATCCTTTAAGGCGATGGCGGCATAAATCAATTCTGGCCAAAGCACTTCAGTGGAAAAATAAATATTTTTATCAGGAGCGATAAACTTGTGCTGCTTCATTGTATGTTCGTGCAGTCCATTAAATACGAAGTCCACGTTGCGGTCTCCTTGGGCGGCATGGCGAATTTCGTAGGAAATCCCAAGAATCCGCATCCGCGACCCTTCGTAGCCATAATACTGGTCTTCCTGGCCAATCACCCGGTAGATGGCCTGGTTCAGCTCATCCAAATCGAAATAATCACCGCTTATTTTAACACCTGTATGGTTCGGCGTACTTTTCATGGTCAGCATAACAATGTCCTCCTCAGCGTTTTGGTGTGTAATCCAGTTGTTTAAAGAGCTCGTTGCGTTCTGCTTCAGTCAAATCGCGCCATTTACCGACAGGCAGGTCTTCCAACAGGATATTCATGATGCGGACACGCTGCAAATTCCGAACTTCGTAGCCAAGTGCCGAGCACATGCGGCGGATCTGGCGATTCAAACCTTGCCGTAATGTTAGCTTGAAGGTGTAAGTTGAAAGCTTGTCCGCTTTCGCTGGAAGCGTCTTGGTGTCAAGGATTTCCACCCCTTCTTCCATTTTTGCCAGAAAGGATTCCGTGATCGGCATGTCGACTTTGACGATATATTCCTTTTCGTGTTCATTTTCAGCACGCAGAATCTCATTGACGATATCGCCGTCGTTGGTCAAAAGGATAAGGCCCTCTGAATCTTTGTCGAGGCGTCCAACATGAAAGATACGTTCAGAGTGATTGACGAAATCGACAATGTTGCCTTCAATATGCCGTTCAGTTGTACTGGTGATCCCCACGGGTTTGTTTAAAGCCAAGTAGACATATTGCTGTTTGGGCTGTTCGATGAGTTTGCCGTCCACATGAACTTGGTCTCCGGCTTCGACTTTGCTGCCGAGCTCAGCGGGCTGTCCATTGATGGTTACACGCCCCGCCTCGATAAATTTATCGGCTCCGCGCCGGGACGTGATTCCTGTTTCGCTTAAAAACTTATTGATTCGCATAGTAGATTCCTTTCAATTCCTTATTTCCTGGTGTCGCTCTTATTATACATGAACAAGCAGAGTGAATAAAAAATATAGTTGTTTCATAGTTGCATTTTTTAGATTAGTTTGACAATATAGAAGGGAAGCTGTTATTGATGCGCCACGGTTTTTTGCAGAATAATGTAAGCGCGTACATAACAGTAAATGAGAAAAAGGGAGAGATGGGAATGGTCTATGCAGTTCCAAACACAGAAGGATCAAAAGTTACGTTCAAAAACAGATATGAGAACTTTATAAATGGGGAATGGAAAGCACCGGTCAAAGGGCAGTATTTTGACAATGTCTCGCCAGTAACCGGCAAAAAGTTTACAGAAATTGCCCGTTCTACAGCTGAAGATGTCGAATTGGCCTTGGATGCGGCTCATGCGGCAAAAGACGGTTGGGGCAAAACTTCGGTAACAGAACGTGCCAACGCATTGCTGAAAATTGCAGATCGCTTGGAACAGAACCTGGAAATGTTGGCTGTTGCTGAAACTTGGGACAACGGAAAAGCTGTCCGCGAAACATTAAATGCCGATCTGCCTTTGGCAATTGACCATTTCCGCTATTTCGCTGGAGCGATTCGTGCACAGGAAGGTTCGTTGAGCCAAATCGACAACGACACGGTAGCCTATCATTTCCATGAGCCGCTTGGTGTTGTCGGCCAAATCATTCCATGGAATTTCCCGATATTAATGGCTGTTTGGAAACTGGCTCCAGCGCTTGCTGCTGGAAACTGTGTGGTCTTGAAGCCTGCTGAGCAGACGCCGGCAAGCATTCTGGTATTGGCTGAACTGATCGCTGATATCTTGCCTCCTGGAGTCTTGAATATCGTCAATGGATTTGGGCTTGAAACAGGGAAGCCGCTTGCCTCTAGTCCACGCATCAGCAAAATTGCGTTTACAGGTGAAACGACTACAGGACGCATGATTATGCAGTATGCTTCACAAAACCTGATTCCGGTAACGTTGGAACTGGGCGGGAAATCTCCAAATATCTTCTTTAAAGATGTCATGGATCAGGACGATGCGTTCCTAGATAAAGCAATTGAAGGATTTGTCATGTTTGCCTTGAACCAAGGGGAAGTTTGTACATGCCCATCCCGCGTGCTGATTCAGGAAGATATTTACGACGAGTTTATGGAGCGTGCAATAAAGCGCGTGAAAGCAATCAAAACAGGCAACCCGCTTGATCCGGAAACGATGATGGGTGCACAGGCCTCCACTGAGCAAATGGAAAAAATTCAATCCTATTTGGATATCGGCAAACAGGAAGGCGCTAAGGTTCTTGCCGGCGGCGACCGCAACCATTTGGAAGGTGAGCTGTCTGAAGGCTTCTATATCCAGCCGACAGTGTTCGAAGGCAATAACAAGATGCGTGTTTTCCAGGAAGAGATTTTTGGGCCGGTCGTTTCTGTAACAACGTTTAAAACAAAAGAAGAAGCGCTTGAAATTGCCAATGATACGTTATATGGACTTGGCGCAGGAATTTGGACGCGCGACACCAACACCGCTTACCGCTTCGGACGCGGTATTCAGGCAGGGCGTGTTTGGACAAACTGCTACCACCAATATCCAGCTCACGCAGCATTTGGCGGATACAAAATGTCCGGCTTTGGCCGTGAAAACCATTTGATGATGCTCAACCATTACCAGCAGACGAAAAATATGCTGGTCAGTTACAGTGAAGACAAGCAAGGGTTCTTTTGATCCCACGGAACATCCAGCCAGTATTTTAAGGATTACCGGAAAGTAGGGATAGCAATGGTCGAACGTGTAATTGTGACAGATGCTGCTATTGAATTGATCCAATTGCTGAAGGAAAAGCATGGGCCTGTTATGTTTCATCAATCCGGAGGCTGCTGTGACGGCAGTTCACCGATGTGCTATCCAGAAGGTGATTTATTCATCGGGGATCAGGATATCCTGATGGGAGTCATCGGAGACAGTAAATTCTATATGCACAAAAACCAATTCGACTACTGGAGACACACGCAGCTCATTATTGATGTTGTGCCGGGACGCGGAGGAATGTTTTCTTTGGAAGGCGTGGAAGGCAAACGCTTCCTGACCAGGTCAAGAGCGTTTACCACGGAAGAAACCAAGGAATTGCAGGAACAGATTTAAAAGAGACCGGATGCAAATGCATCCGGTTTTTTAATGTCAATTAATGCTAAGAAAGTACGGAAAACCTTTATGCATCAAGGGTTTAAGGTAGAATTCGTGTTGGGAAAATGGTATAATTTCAATACGAAAGGTGGTCATACAGTTGACGAAATTAGTGAACCGAGTTTCCCATGAACAAGCCAATCACGCGATTTCCTGCGCTTCACATTCTCTAGTTACGGAAGGGTTTGATGTGACAAATGAGGATGAGAATTTCGTTCGGTCGGTATTGACTGGTGAACGGACGGAAGCACAATTCCATCAGGCCATCAAAAGGAAGTTCGATGTCTAAGTATCAGCATACCTCGATGTATTGCTACCCTGGAACCGATGTACTGATTAATCTGTTCGATGTGCAGGATGAAGAAAAACTGAAGGATCTCGAGAAAGTTTACTCTCTGCTTCGCCTCTCGGAATTGCAGATACAGAAGCCGGCAGATCCACTGGATGTTCAAGCATTTTTAGCCATACATTATTATCTGCTTCAGGACGTCTACCCATTTGCCGGGGAGTTGCGGAAAGAAATGATTTCCAAAGGATCCTCTTCTTTTGCTCACCCGAAACACATTGAGGTGCATTTGCTGAAAATTTTTGATGAGTTGAAAGCAGAGAATTACTTGAAAGAATTGCCGCGAAATCAGCTGATTTCACGGCTCGCTTATTTTTTGTCGGAATTGAATGCACTGCATCCTTTCCGCGAAGGCAATGGACGCAGTGTCCGCGAATTTGCACGGCAGCTTTTGTTGAATGCCGGTTATCGGCTGGATTGGGAAAAAGTGTTGGAGCCTGCAGAAATTATCAATGCTTTTGTTGATTCGTTTAATAAAGACAACGATCGCCTGGAAGGGCTGTTGGATGAAATTGTCACTCCATGAAAATGCCAGCTGCTCGAGGAGCGCTGGCATTTTCTATTCGTTACGATGCCGGATGCCTGTGCAGCCATTCGATGCCAAATTCGATCAGCGGCTTCATTTCCACAAGCTGGGTTTGTGCCTGGCCTAACCGTCCTTTTGAAATATTGCCCGGAAAAGCTTTGGCGATTTCCGGGAAACGGTCTGAATCCATTTCGACGCAGTCGTACGTCTGCCAAACGCGATTCCCATCTTTTAAAACTGCTGCGCCCTGCGGAGAAGTAGAACGGTTTTCCTGAACAAATTCAGCATAATGCAGAGCAGTACACGAATCAAAGCCGACGCCAATGAAAAGGATCTTCACATTTGCCTGCAGCATTTTTGCGAGCGGCGATCGTTCTCCGAAAGAATCATCGATGGGTTGTTCACTCATCCAATCAGTTGCCTGGCTGCCCCAAGCGGTAAAAGAATGTGAAGGGTGAGGGCTCCGTATCGTCAATGGATGGCGATGGAAAGATTCCGCGATTTTGCCCATACCGCGCAGTCCGCTTAAATGTGGGTCGAATGCGGGCAACTCGTCACGTATCGGCTGATGCCAATTTTCGGGAACTGGCGGCTCCATCCAGTATACAGGGTCTGAGTTGTCCGCAGACTGAGCGGGCATAACCAATGTGCCTGTTTCAGTAATAGTTTCCATCAAGGCTTCTACGACCGCTTGAGCGCCTCCTGCGATCCATCCCATAGACTTCAGGGAAGAGTGGACCATTAATGCATCTCCGGCAGCAATGCCGAGCTGCTGAAGCTGTCGTTTTAAGGTCGCTTTTGATTGGAATTCGGGTGTGTTTAAAATATTCAATAACTCTGACATAAAGTATCCCTCCGATTTCATTATATTATAAAGGAAAGCCTGCTGTTTTGGGTAACCACTGCTGCAGGGCAATAGAGAAAGGAATGATGGCAATGGAAGCAAGACCAATGAAAGATTCAAGAACCATTCAGACAAAGTTGGTGCTCCCGCCGGACACCAATCATATGGACTCCATTTTTGGCGGCAAGGTATTGTCCTATATCGATGAAATTGCAGGAATCACGGCAATGAAGCATGCACGCCGCCAGGTTGTGGTAACTGCATCAATCGATTCAGTGGATTTCCTGTCTTCTGCACGTGTCGGGGATGTTCTGGAGCTTGAGGCGAATGTTACATCAACCGGGCGTACTTCGATGGAGGTTTATGTCCGTGTGAAATCGAAGAATCTGCAAACAGGCGAAGAAAAGCTGACGACGGAATCATTTTTGACGATGGTCGCAATGGGAGACGATGGCAAGCCGACACCGGTACCGCCTGTATTAGCCGAATCAGAAGGCGAAAAACGTTTTTTTGAAACAGCTCCTGCCAGACGCGAGCACCGGAAAATGAGAGTGAAAACGCCAAGATAATAGAGAAAGGTGCATGGGTTTTATTCCATGCACCTTTTTATAATGAAAACTATCATTGAGTTGTTTCAGTTTTGGATTTCACGTTTGCTAAAGCATTGCCTGGTTCACTGCTTATTACTGATAAGCTGCCGTCTGTTTCGAGGACGACTGCTTTCACTTTTTCGGTGGAGCCAAAACCGGTGTTGCGGATAGCCTGCAGGATTTCGATTTCTTTGATTCGTTCCTTTTTCATGGTACTTCTCAAAAATTGTTCATCGAGAAATAGCAGGCTGGGTTCTGATTTAATAATATTATTGAACCACTTGGAATGAACGGAAAAAAGCGTGAATAAATACTGCAAAAAGATCAATAAGGCAAATGCAGTCATCCCTTCAAGAAGACTGATGCTGTTGTTCAATAGAACCGTGGCTAATGTTGAACCCAGAGCCACAGTTACCACCAAGTCAAAGGCATTTAATTTGGTTAAGGTCCGTTTGCCTGAGATGCGCAGAAAGATAATTAGTCCAACGTATGCAAGGAAACCGACTGTCACAATCCTGATAAAACTGTCGAGCGTAATTTCAAACATCATGTGCCCCCTTCTATTTTCATGAGTTTATCCACATGTTAATAAGTTCGATTTAGTAAGAATATCAGCAAAATTCAAATACCTTATCCACATAGCACACATCAATAGCATAGTTAGTGTGCATAAGGAAAGGAATATGGAACATCTTGCTTCCGAATCCGGAATTTGGGGTATTTTCTTGTTGTTCTCTATGTTTCCCCTTAGAGTTATTAACAAACATGAATCGGACAGAAATACAGCAGAAGTGGTTGCAGTTTTTCGGAAAGGGAATAGGAAAGTATCTTATGTTCAGACGGGGCGATCAAAATGGAACTTTTTCTGAAACTGATCCGTTATGCTGGCTTACTAATTTTTGCGGTAGGAGTCTTGCTGTCTACTGTGACTCTGATCAATTTTATTTTCGGTTTAACCGATGCTTTATGGTTTCAGATTTACTTTATCCGTTTGTATTTGTTTCTGGTGGTTTCAGGGATTCTGCTTTATATTCTCATTACGTTCCGAAGAAAAGACAACGAAAAAAAGGAGTAGCCGAGGCTGCTCCTTTTTGCTGTTTCAAAACTCACTAAGAAGGAAAAGCCTTCTTTAATGGTTGAAACTTATTTTTTTGCCAATAATTCTTCGAAATACGTGCCAAACTCTTTTGAACGTTTCAAAATCGTACTTGAAGACACGCCAAATTTTTCGCTTAAGTCTTTTGCAGAAAGCATTGGACCTTTAACCAGTTCGTGATCCTGCAGGAATCTCCAATAGCCGGCTACAAGAGCTTCCGGTTTTTGGACAGTTGGCTGCTGGCTTACAAGATAGCTGTTTAATATGCTGGTAATGTTGCTGATTGTCTCTTCGTCAAAATCTGCCTGCTCAATATGCTTATCAAGTTCAGCCATCACTGAATCGTGTTCGGGAGAAAGCTGGATGCTTTCTTCAACGCTGCCAGTTGAATATTTGACGATTTGTTCAACCACCGCCAAGTAATTATCGCGCAGATAGCTTTCATCCTCTGAACCATTGTCGGCAGCGATTTGTGCTTTTAGCTGCTCAAGGAATGGAGCGAACTCTCCGACAACTGTCAAATAGCCATTAAGGAACAAAACGCCTTCTTTTCCAATACGGGAGTCCGGAAGAAGGATGGCCAGCAAGCCTTGTCCGTTTTCCATATCTGTTGGCGGCTGATCTGCCATTTTGAGTGTTTCGCCTGTAAAGACATCTTTGAACTGAGCCGTTTCTGTATTGCCTTCAATGTATTGCCCAAGGAATACTTTTGCGTCTTTCCAGTTTTCAAGCACTTCTTTAGTTGAAGGGCGTTGGGAAAGTTCGATTTGCTTAGCTAAAAAGTCTGCCCATAGTTCCGGTTTTTTCATGAACAGGAAATTCTCGATTACAAATGCCTGGGCATCGTTTTCAGCCATGGATTGCATCAAGCGTGGCTGCCACTCCTGTTGAAGTTCACGAAAATCGGCAAGCTGTTCCTGATTCGGGTTTTCCGAGAAGAACTGCTGGCGTACTTTAAACAGTTCATCATTCACCAAATCATTGATGGACACAGTTTGCTGTTTTCCGTGACACTTTTTGTACTTTTTGCCGCTGCCGCATGGGCATGGATCATTTCTTCCTACCATTCTAATCACCTACATTTTTTATTGAGTGTAACATAAAATGGCGATACGCTCAAAAGTCTGACGATTTAGACGCTGAGAGATCGTACAGAAACATACTGCGGCAGCTGGGATAAGTGAGCGGAAACTGTTTTTTTGTCCTATTCTTTTGGAAAGAGGTTAACGGAACTATAAATACCTAAAATAGGCACAAAGCAGAACCCGTATTATAATAGAGTAAAACAAGCGATGAGCAGGAGGGGACAAATGTGTTCGAAGATCCGGTAGAAGAATCGATTTCATGGATGCGTGTCATCTTTTTGACCGTGCTTATTGTCTTGGTGTCCCGGCATTTCCTGTTTGAACCTGTGGCCGTGCACGGCGAATCCATGATGCCTACATTTGAAGACGATGACAAAGTCATGCTGGTGAAGATTTATTCGATAGAAAATTTTGATATGATCGTGTTCACTGCACCCAATGGAGTAAATTTCATCAAGCGGGTGATTGGCGTTCCGGGAGACCGTATTTCCATGGAAGATGATCAATTGTATGTCAATGGCAAAGCTGAAGCCGAACCTTATTTGGATAAAAACAAAAAACTGGCGGAGCAGCAGGGACTTTCCCGATTGACTGAGGATTTTAAGGAATTTACGGTGCCGGCAGAATCCTATTATGTATTGGGTGACAACCGGTTAAACAGCATGGACTCCAGAGTTTTAGGGGTTATTTCCCGAGATTCGATCGTGGGTGAAGTGAAAATCAGACTTGCTCCTTTCAATCATGTGGGAATTGTAGAATGAAACATCAGTTTCTGTTCCAGCACACAAAAAGACAGCTGCCTCCTCTAAAGGGCAGCTGTCTTTTTGTGTGCTTTAAAATAAATTTAACTTTTCAATTCGGTTTATCGCTTCGATGATACGGGCTTCATCAACCAATAATCCGACACGGACAAAGCCTTCGCCGCCATCACCGAACCCGCTGCCTGCAGCAACGGAAATATCGGCTTTTTCCAGAAGAAAGTCGGCAAATTCCACACTGGTAAATCCTTTTGGAACCGGCAGCCATGCAAAGAAAGAACCCGCTGGCGCGTCAATGTTCCAGCCGATGCGCGAGCATTCTTCAGCGAGGACATTGCGGCGTTTTTCGTAAAGGTCGACCAGCTCGTCCACGCACTGCTGATCGGCGCTCAATGCTTCCGCTGCGGCCAATTGGACGGCAGGGAATAGACCTGCAAATAAATGGTCTTGGATCAAGTTCAGTGCTTCAATCATTTTGGAGTTGCCAACAGCAAATCCGATGCGCCAGCCGGCCATATTGTATGTTTTCGATAAGGTATACATCTCGATGCCAACTTCTTTGGCTCCTTCAGATTGCAGGAAGCTTACCGGTTTTTTGCCTTCATACCCGACAGCTCCATAAGCAAAATCATGGACAACAGCAATGCCGTTTTCTTTAGCGAAATCGACAGTTTCGTCAAAAAAGTCTTTATTGGCAATAGCGCCTGTTGGATTGTTCGGATAGTTTAAATACATCAGTTTAGCTTGCGTCCGGACGGATTCCGGCAGCTCGCTGTAGTTCGGCAAATAGCCGTTTTCAGGATCCAGCCGCATCAGCTCGTAGCCGATGTCGGCAAGTGGGGCACCAGACAGGTAATCCGGGTATCCGGGATCCGGCAGCAGCAGGATGTCCTTGGGATTCAGCAGGGCCAGTGGCAATTCGACCAGGCCGATTTTGGTTCCAGCCAGTATGGCTACTTCAAGATCGGGGTCGATATCAACGCCGTATTCGCGTTTGTAAAAAGCCACTGCAGCTTGGCGCAGTTCGGCAATGCCGCGAAAAGGCGAGTATTTGTGCGTTTTTGGATCGGCCGCTGCCGTTTGTAGCGCTTTAATGATATGGTCTGGCGTCGGCTGATCGGGATTGCCTTGGCCAAGGTTGATAACGTCACGTCCTTCGGCAATGGCTTTGCTCGTTTTAGCGACCAGTGAAGCAAAAAATTGGGTAGGCAGGTTTTGCAGGCGATTTGAAAATTCCATGAGATTCTCCTTGTTTTCGAAATAATTGCACATCTACCCCAAATCTTATAGAGTTTAAGGTAACTTGTCTACTGGAGGAGAAAATATGAAAATTGCATGCGTACAGATGGATATCGCTTTTGGAGAGCCTGAACAGAATTACCGGCAGGTTGTGGACTATTTAACAGAGGCGGCGAGTAATGGGGCTGAGACCATTGTGCTGCCTGAAATGTGGAACACCGGCTATGCCCTGACGGAACTGGAAACCTTGGCAGACAGCACAAACCGCACAGTGGAACTGCTGAAAGGTTTTGCAAAAGAACACGCGGTGAATATTGTCGGAGGCTCTGTTTCAACGAAAAAGGCTGATGGTTTCTACAATACCATGTTTGTTGTCGATAAAACCGGAGAGCTTGTTTCAGAATATGACAAAGCGCATCGCTTCGGCTTGATGGATGAGCATATCCATCTGGAAGAAGGAGATTCACTCGGTCTATTCGAATTGGAAAATATCGCGTTCGGTGGAGTCATCTGCTACGACATCCGTTTCCCTGAATGGATTCGTGCCCAGGCACTGAACGGCGCAAAACTCATTTTTGTTTCAGCAGAATGGCCGGAAGCGCGAATTGACCATTGGCGCATCCTGCTGCAGGCACGCGCCATTGAAAACCAGTGCTTTATCGTTGCAGTAAACCGCATCGGCAGCGACCCGAACAACGAATTTGGCGGCAGCACGATGGCCATTGCTCCATGGGGAGAAGTTCGCTTGGACATGAAAAAAGAAGAAGGCATCGGCTATGTGGAAATCGATTTAGCTGAAGTCGGAGAGGTCCGGAAACGGATTCCGGTGTTCGATGACCGCCGCGAAAAGTTGTATGAAAAGTTCAAAAAGCAGATTGACACCCTGCAGTAATGCCTGTAACATAAAATTCAATCTAATAACCTAAACTTATCAAGAGAGACCGAGGGGTAGGCCCTATGACGTCCGGCAACCCCCGATTGGGAAGGTGCCAAGTCCTGCGGAACCAGAAAAATGTTCCGGAAGATAAGTCGAGAAATTAAACTTTTCGATGCCTCTTTCTTGATGAAAGAGGCCTCTTTTTGTTGGCGGGAGGAAGCTATGATACAGATTGAGAAATTGACGAAAACTTACACAACCAAACATGGCACCGTCACTGGAGTGGACAATGTTTCATTGGATATTGGAAAAGGGGAGATTTTTGGCATCGTCGGTTATTCGGGCGCTGGTAAAAGCTCTTTGATCCGATGCATCAACCTGCTTGAACGTCCCACCTCAGGCAGTGTCATAGTAGATGGCAAAGATCTGACCAAATTGAATGGGGGCCAGCTTCGGAAAGCTCGCTTGAAAATCGGCATGATCTTTCAACATTTTTACTTGATAAGCCAAAAAACGGTTTATGACAATATTGCTTTTGCGCTTCGGGCTGCAGGCACTCCTCCAAAAAGCATCTCAACTCGTGTGGAAGAGCTGCTCGAAATGGTCGGCCTATCCGACAAGCGTGATGTTTATCCGGCCCAACTGAGCGGCGGTCAAAAGCAGCGTGTCGGCATTGCCCGAGCGCTGGCTAACAATCCGGCAGTGCTGCTATGCGATGAAGCGACATCAGCGCTTGATCCCAATACGACTTTGTCCATCTTGCGGTTGCTGAAAGACATCAACCGCAAATTGAACATTACGATTGTGCTGATTACGCACGAAATGAATGTGGTCAAAGAAATCTGTGATCGAATGGCTGTCATGCAGGAAGGCCGCGTTATTGAAGAAGGACAGGTATACGACATCTTTGCCGATCCCCAAAAGGATTTAACAAAGGAATTCATTTCGAGTGTCGTTTCGTTTAATGTTCCCGAACATCTTCTGAAGGAATTTACTGGAACACTGGTGAAAGTGCTGTTCAAGGGCGGTGTCGCAGGAGAAAGTGTGATTTCTGATACTCTGCAGAACTACCCGATCAAAGGGAATTTTTTGCATGGGGCAATCGAATACATTCAGGAACGGCCTCTTGGAATTTTCATCATGGAATTGAAAGGCACTTCGTCCGCTGTTATGGACGCATTAAAGTATATGGAAAGCAGGTCTGCAATTGTGGAGGTGATTCCTAGTGGGCATTGAATGGGGACGAATAATTGAACTTTGGCCAGAAATACAAACGGCATTTTTTCAAACATTGACGATGATTGGCATTTCGTTGTCTGTTGCGTTGATTATCGGGTTGCCGTTAGGGATTTTGCTGTTTATCACAGACCGGGGCTTGTTTTTGGAGAATCGCCCCGTGAATTCTGTAATCGGTTTTGTCGTCAACATCGTTCGCTCAATTCCGTTTATTATTTTGCTGGTGGCACTCATCCCACTGACTAAATTTATTACTGGAACGACAATCGGACCGATTGCGGCAAGTGTCTCTTTATCGGTTGCGGCCATTCCTTTTTTCGCCCGGATTGTGGAAACCTCACTCCGCGAAATTGATAAAGGAGTTATTGAGGCGGCAATTGCAGTAGGCGCTACACCGTGGATGATCATTAAAGACGTTCTGCTGCCGGAAGCGAAAGCGAGCATTATCCAGGGCGTGACGTTGACCATCATCAGTTTAGTCGCATACTCTGCCATGGCTGGCGTCGTAGGAGGCGGCGGTATTGGTGATTTGGCCATCCGTTTTGGTTACTACCGGTACGATAATACCATTATGATCGTCACCGTCGTGATTTTGATTGTGCTGGTCCAATTGATACAACAGGCAGGAGATTATACAGCGAAAGCCATCGACAAACGATAAGGGAGAGAATAACATGAAAAAATTTGGATTGATAGTAGCAGCGAGTGCATTGGCTTTGGCAGCATGCGGCGGTGGAGAAGAAAGTGGCTCTTCAGGCTCATCTGAAGAAGCTTCAAAAGATATTAAACTAGGGGCAACTGCGGGACCATACAGCGATATGCTAAACCAAGCAATCGTGCCTGGTTTAGAGGAAAAGGGCTATACGGTGGAAATTGTTGAGTTCAGCGATTACATCCAGCCCAATGTGGCACTTGATGGCGGAGATATCGATGCCAACCTGTTCCAGCACACCATTTATCTGGAGAACTTTGAACAGGAGCAAGGCATGGATTTGTCGGCATTGACTACAGTACCGACTGCTCCAATGGGGATTTATTCAAATCTATTTGATTCATTGGAAGCCATCGAGGATGGGGCAACCATCGCGATTCCGAATGATCCGGTAAACGGAGCACGTGCTTTGCTGATGCTTGAAGCTGAGGGCTTGGTCGAATTGGATCCTGATGCGGATGTCCTGCAGGCTTCGGAAAGGGATGTTATTACAAATACGAAGAACCTGGTGTTCCAGCCGATCGAAGCAGGCCAGCTGCCGCGCGCAGTTGATGGTTCTGATTTAGCGGCTGTACCTGGCAACTTTGCATTAGCAGCTGAAATGAATCTACTTGATGCACTGGTATTAGAAAACATGCCGGACGAATATCGCAACGTCGTGGCGGTTACTGCTGAAAATGAAGACAGTGAATTGGCTGCTGACTTAGTGGAAGTTGTAGAGTCGGAAGAATTTGAAGCTGTAATCGACGCGGAATTCGAAGGTTTCGGCAAACCCGAATGGATGGCTGAATAGAAGAAGGATCATTCACTCAAAGAATTCTATCGAATGTTATAGAAAGAAAGCCGCTCCTGAGAAAAATCTGGAGCGGCTTTCGTCATATTTAAAGAGCGCTTCAGCCACTTTAAGGAATCATTTTGACCATGTGGTGAAACGGCTCACCGAGAATCGTCCATGGTTCGGAAATGGAGTAGCCGAGGCGTTTGTATAAGCGGATAGCGCCTTCTTTATCCACATCAACATTCAGCGAAAGCTTGCCGCCTCCTTGAGCCGCAACCAGTTTCTCAGCGAAATCGAACAGTTTTGAACCAATTCCTTGGCCCTGGTATTTCGGATCGACTGAAACGGTGTCGATATACCATTCATCGGCATGGGCTTCGGGTTCGATCGTCCGTTCATGGCCCTGCTTTTTGAGTTGTTCAATCAAATAAAGGTCCAAATCTTCGGCTTGATTGCCGTGATAAAGCACCAAAATACCGGCGATATCGCCATTTGCTGCAGCTGTGTAAGTGGAGCGATAGCTGTGGCGCGTATGTTCACCGCGAACCATCTCTTCTACTTTTTTCAGCACAGCTTCCGGCTCTTGCTGCGCGGTCATATGATTGGCGATATCGCCGATTGCATTGATGATGAGCGGGGCTGCTTTTTCTGCATCTTCCGGCCGTGCTTGTCTAATGATAATATTCATTGGGATCCACTCCTTTTGCTTGCATTAACTCTGCTATGACTGAAATAATAGTATATCAGCCAAACAGCCCTTTAGCATGAAGGAGGCGAAACATGGAAACCACCAGGCACGTCTTGACCTATGGAGATGCATTTGTCGATTATATTGCAGCAAATACAACAAACGACCGATTCAACCGCCATTTGGGAGGCGCTACAGTAAATGTGGCCGCAGGTATCAGCCGACTGGGATTGCCCTCGAGATTTATTACAATTACCGGCGACGATGAAACCTCGGCTTTTGTCCGACATGAATTAGTGAAAGAAGGCGTCGATTTAACGCACGCCATCACGGTTCCGGAAAAGCGGGTGAGCGGTGTCTACATTCACCTGACGCCGGAATTTGACCGTGTGTTTGCGGATTATGTCAATGAAACACCCGACCTTCAAGTAGAGGGCCATGAACTAAAAAGGGAAGCTTTCGAAAGGGCAAGTGTCTTTCATTTTTGTTCGGGAACTCTTTTCCATCCTGAGGCAAGGGCCACAACCCGAAAAGCTCTGGAACTGTCAAAAGAGCATAGCGTTCTTTGTTCATATGATGTTAATATTCGTCCGCTGCGCTGGCAAAGTGAAGAGCATTGCCGTGAAACGGTACTCGGCTTTCTGCCATTGGCTGACATTGTCAAACTGACAACCGCAGAACTGGCTTTCCTAATGGAAACCGAATCTCTGGAAGAAGGAATTTCTCGGTTATCGCACTTTTCTATTCCGTTGGTTTTTGTAACCGATGGTGAAAATGGGACGCATGCGGTTTTTCAAAATCACACTCACCATGTTCCTGTCATTCCTGTTCAGCCAGTGGATACAACGGGCGCTGGGGATGCCTTTATGGCAGGCGTCATCCGTCACGTCCATTTGCTTGGCTTGCCTGAAACCCAGCAGGAAGTCGTAGAATGTGCTGATTTTGGCAATAAATTAGGGGCGCTTTGTGCGACAAAAGCAGGAGCACTGACTGCGATGCCGCGGCTCGATGAGATGAAAAAAATCATGAATCAAGGGAGCGAAACTCGATGACATTGCACAGTTTTCATTTAAAGGCGGATTGGCCAGGTCTCCGAAACGATGTAGGAAATATTGAAGTTGGCGGTTTAAAAACGCAAATTTCGATTCCTCCTGAAATGGACGGTCCCGGGATCGGCACGAATCCGGATGAAATGCTGCTGGGCGCAGCTGCAACTTGCTACATCATTACGCTTGCCGCTATGATGGAACGCAGCAAGCTGGAAAAACAGTCCTTGACGATGGAATCGGAAGGCATTGTAGAAGTGGAAAAAGGCGTAATCACTTATAAACGCATCATCCATAAACCAAAAGTGGTACTGAAAGCTGGCGCTTCTGAAAAGGACTTATCATTAGCACAGAAATTAGCGGAAAAAGCTGAAAGCTCCTGTATGATCACACGCGCCATTCAAGGCAATGTGGAAATAGAATTGCAGGCGGATATTAAAGCAGGAAGCTAGATCTTTTAAAACCTTCATCCTATCAAGGCTGAAGGTTTTTATTTTTGCCAATTTTGTCGTTGTGTTTACGATTGTATATACCGGGTAGGGTACTTGTAGGTCCTAAAACAGTAAGAGGAGGAAACAAACCATGTTCAATTACACAGTAGATACATCCAAAACAGTGAGTGAAGCCGTAGAGGCATTAGAAGAAAATCTAAAGGCGGAGCAATTCGGAATTCTATGGAATTTCGATTTAACGGCAAAACTTCAGGAAAAAGGAGAAGATTTCGATACCCCCTACACCATTTTAGAAGTGTGCAATCCGAAAGAAGCCAACCGTGTGTTATCGGAAAACTTGATGATTGGCTATTTTTTGCCATGCAAAATCGTTGTCTATAAGGAAAGCGATGGTGTGAAGATCGGAATGCCAAAGCCCACAGCTTTAATTAGTATGGTAGAAGATCAGAATATCAAATCGATTGCTGAAGATATTGAAGAACGGTTAATCAAGTGCATTGACCAGTCAGCTTAATGAAGATGGGCGTCGCGAAACGGGTTTAACCCCGCTCGTTTTCGAAAGCAATTATTCATGCGAGCTCATGTGTTGACTTCATACCCTTAGGGGTATACTATAAGAGTTAGCAATACATCCTTTGTAATACAGGAGGCAGAATGAAGATGAAATACGATAAACTTGTCGAGAATCGATTGAAAAGAATAGAAGGCCAGCTTCGCGGTGTTCTCAAAATGGTGGAGAATGACGAAGATTGCAGAGACGTTGTCATGCAGTTGTCCGCAGTAAGAAGTGCAGTTGATCGTGCTATCGGTGTAATCGTCAGTGATAACCTGGAAACTTGCGTACGTGAAAGCATCGAAAAAGGTGAAAGCACAGAAGGTATGGTAAAAGAAGCTGTAGACTTGCTGGTAAAGAGCCGATAAAAATTTTTTTATTTGACAGCAGGGAATATATTCTTTAATATACCGGTTAGGGTATTAGAAAGTGCGGCGCCACTATAAAACGTCATTTTTTTTCGCAACAAAATATACCCCTACGGGTAATTGGAAGTGGAGGCAATAAAATGGCACAAGAGCAAAAGAAAACAACGATCGTATTATTCAGCGGAGATTACGATAAGGTGATGGCAGCTTATATCATTGCCAATGGTGCTGCAGCATACGATCATGAAGTGACAATCTTCCATACATTTTGGGGATTGAATGCATTGCGGAAAGAAAATCCGCCAGCGCTGAAAAAAGGGCGCCTGGAAATGATGTTTGCGAAAATGATGCCTAGAGGTGCGGATAAACTTGGTTTGTCAAATATGCAGTTTGGCGGAATGGGACCTAAAATGATCAAACAGGTCATGAAAAAGCATAATGCGCTCACTTTGCCTCAATTAATTGAAATGGCAGAGGAACAGGAGGTAAAAATGATCGCTTGCACGATGACAATGGATCTTCTCGGTTTGCAGAAAGAAGAATTGTTGGATGGAGTTGAATATGCAGGAGTGGCAGCTTACCTTGGAGATGCCGAAGACGGCAACGTCAATTTATTCATCTAATCGCATTTAAAGCGGAAGGGAAAGATGCAGCATGGAATGGATTATATGGGTCTTGATTGGAGCAGCTGTTCTTTGGGTGGCTTACCGGTTCACGCCACCAGCTAAGGGAGTCGAATCGATTTCTACAGAAGATTTAAAAACGCAGCTCGGCAAGAAAGATAGGCAGTATATCGATGTTCGGACACCGGGAGAATTTAAAGGGAACCATATTAAAGGTTTCAAAAACATTCCATTAAATGAGTTGCCGAAGCGTATGAGTGAATTGTCAAAAGATAAAGAAGTACTGGTGATTTGCCAAAGCGGCATGCGCAGCAGCAAAGCCAGCCAATTATTGAAGAAAAATGGGTTCACCGCCATAACAAATATCAGAGGCGGCATGAGCACTTACCGCAGATAAAGGAGAACTGGGTTATGAAAACAATGACAACTCAACAAGTTCAAGAATTAGTAGAAAGCAAACAGTCTATCGGCTTGATCGATGTTCGGGAAACCAATGAAGTAGCGGCAGGAAAAATTCCAGGTGCCATCAATATTCCTTTAGGATTATTGGAATTTAAAATGAGCGAACTTGATAAATCAAAAGAATACATTATGGTTTGCCGATCAGGCGGACGCAGCGGACAAGCTACCCGTTTTCTCGAAAATCTGGGATACAACGTTGCCAATATGGATGGCGGAATGCTGGACTGGAATGGCGAAACAAACTAACAGCCTGCTAAAGAACAGGCAAATTTCCAAGGAGGAAAACAAATGGTACAAACTGACTTAATATTAGATGCAAAAGGGCTGGCATGCCCAATGCCGATTGTAAAAACAAAAAAGATGATGAAAACGATGGATTCAGGTAAAGTACTGGAAATTCTGGCGACAGATAAAGGATCGACAGCGGATCTTCAAGCGTGGGCAAAAAGTTCAGGGCATCAATATATCGGCACTGAAACCGAAGGGGATGTGTTACGCCATTTTCTTCGTAAAGATGGAGCTGGTGCTCCGGAAGAAACAATCACAATCCCAGAAATTTCTTTGGCTGACTTTTCTCAAAAAGTGGAAGCCAATGAGAGCATGACGGTTTTGGATGTACGTGAAAAAGATGAATTCGAAGATGCTCATATTCCCGGAGCCATTCATATCCCATTAGGTGAAGTAGAAGCACGAATGGATGAATTAGCTAAAGAAGATGCTATCTACATTATTTGCCATTCAGGAAGAAGAAGCGGGATTGCAGGAGATATGATGGCCAAAAAAGGTTTTGGCTGCCTCTATAATGTAGTACCTGGCATGAGTGATTGGACAGGTATAACGGAGTAAATTTTTTTAAATAAATATATACCCCTGGAGGTAATTAGAAAATGACGATAAAAGCGATGAAGGCAAGCGAAGTGGCAAAAAAAGTAGTAAATAACGAGCCGTTGTTCATCCTGGATGTACGAAACGGTGATGCCTTCGCCGATTGGAAAATAGAAGGCGGCAATATCCAGTACTTGAATACACCTTATTTTGATTTATTGGACGGAGTCGAAAGAGTGGTTTCAGAACTGCCGAAAGACAGGGATATTCTGGTAGTCTGCGCAAAAGAAGGCTCTTCCGTTATGGTGGCAGAAATGCTGTCAGATGAAGGCATTGATGCCGCTTATTTAGAAGGCGGCATGAAAGCCTGGAGTGAGCACCTGGAACCAGTAAAAGTCGGTGAGTTGCAGGGCGGCGGCGAATTGTATCAGTTTGTCCGTCTTGGCAAGGGATGCCTGTCTTACATGGCAATCTCTGAGGGGGAAGCTGCTGTTATTGATGCAACCCGCATGGCACATATCTTTTTGGACTTCGCGCAGGAAAAAGGTGCAGTAATCAAGCACGTATTCGATACGCATTTGCACGCCGATCACATTTCAGGCGGCCGTGCGATTGCAGAAGCGACAGGCGCGAACTACTACTTGCCGTCAAAAGACGCAGAAGAAGTTGTATTTGGCTATACAGCTTTGGAAAATGGCTTGGAAGTGGCAATAGGAAGCTCGAAAATTAAAATTGAAGCCTTTTACTCACCGGGCCATACGATCGGTTCTACGTCATTTATCGTAGACCACCAATACTTGATGACCGGCGATATTCTATTTATCGATTCTATTGGCCGGCCGGATCTCGCGGGTCTTGCGGATGACTGGGTAGGTGATTTGAGAGAATCTCTTTACTCGCGTTATCAAAAATTGGCAGATGAGCTCATTGTTTTGCCGGCTCATTTTATGATTATGGAAGAGTTGAACAAAGATGGCAGTGTTGCTAAAAAACTGGGTGACTTGTTCAAAGATAATCATGGCTTGAATATTGCAGACGAACAGGAATTCCGCGACATGGTCACCAAGAACCTGCCGCCGCAGCCCAATGCCTATCAGGACATCCGCAAGACGAACATGGGGCAAATCGCGCCGGACGAAGAAGTGCAGCGAGAAATGGAAATTGGGCCAAACCGCTGTGCCGTACGTTAGATAAAAAACAACTCAAAGGAGAGATTTTGATGAACGCAGATAAAGTATTGGACGCAAAAGGGCTGGCATGCCCGATGCCGATTGTAAAAACAAGAAAAGAAATGAAGGAAATGGAAAGTGGACAGATTCTTGAAATTTTGGCTACTGACAAAGGTGCCAAGGCGGACTTGGCTGCATGGGCAAAATCCGGCGGACACGAATTATTGGATTCGCAGGAAAATGGCGATGTCTTTTCATTCTGGATCAAGAAAGGCTAAGAGCCGGATTGGAGGGTATCGACAAGATGCCCTTTTCCCTTTTAGGAAGGTGAACTAAAATGAGTCTGGACTTTATCATTATCATTTTTATCATCGGATTTGTAGGTTCCTTTATTTCCGGAATGGTGGGAATCGGCGGATCAATCATCAAGTACCCGATGCTGCTTTATATACCGGTGATGTTGGGGTATACGGCATTCAGTGCACATGAAGTATCGGGAATTAGTGCCATTCAAGTATTTTTTGCGACCATCGCAGGTGTCTGGGCATACCGTGGCAGCGGGTATTTGAATAAAACATTAATCGCTTATATGGGCGGCGCGATTTTAGTGGGAAGTTTTATTGGAGGCTACGGTTCCACTTTACTTTCGGAGCAGGGGATCAATATTGTTTACGCGGCATTGGCAACCATTGCGGTCGTGATGATGTTCATGCCAAAAAAAGGAGTCGATGACATCCCGCTCAACCAGGTTACCTTCAATAAATGGCTGGCCGCAGTACTGGCATTTATCGTCGGAATCGCAGCAGGAATTGTTGGAGCAGCAGGTGCCTTTATCTTAGTGCCGATCATGCTGGTTGTCTTAAAAATTCCGACCCGGATGACCATCGCAACTTCGCTCGCGATTACGTTTCTTTCGTCTATCGGTTCAACAGTCGGTAAAATTGTTACGGACCAGATTTTATATGGTCCCGCAACAGTGATGATTGTTGCAAGTATACTGGCAGCACCGCTGGGAGCGAAACTAGGACAAAAAATGAACACTAAATACCTGCAATGGATTTTGGCGTTGCTGATTTTGGGAACAGCTATTAAAATTTGGACAGATATCCTGTAATGCAAAAAGAGAGGGCGCCTTGCTAAAAGGCGTCCTCTCTTTTTATCTGAAAGTACTTTGCGCACTTATATTTTCAATACGATGGGATGGATAGGTGTATTTGCCTGTCCGCTCAATTTGCGCCACTTCATACATGGCGAGCGCGACATCTTTCGCTTCGACAGGTTTGTATTTTTTCATCTTTCCCTTCAGCAATTTGCTGAAAGCTGGACTTAGTACCGTGGCCGCTTTTTCGCCTAAACGAAATTCCTGGCGGTCTCCAAGCAGCAAAGAAGGCTGGAATATGTGCAGGGAAGTCAACCCAATTTTTTTTAGCCGAACCTGCAGCTCCCCTTTGGTCCGGCTGTAAAAGACTTTGGACTCAGCATCAGCACCAAGAGCAGTGATAAGCAAAAAGTTCTTCACTTGCTGCGACTTGGCCAATTCAGCCATTCTTAATGGGTATTCATAATCGACTTTTTTAAATGCATCCTGTGATCCCGCTTTTTTAATGGTAGTACCGAGGCAGCAAAAAACATCATCAACGTCAAAGTGCTTGGCGTAATGATCCAGCTTGTCAAAATCCGTGATCACTTGTTCGAGCTTTTCATGCGTCATGTCCAGCGGACGGCGAACCAAAATTTTTACTCCGCTGTAATTGGGGCTGTTTAAAAGGATGTGGAGCAATTCGTTGCCAACCAGTCCGCTCGCGCCTGCCAGTAAAGCAGTTTTGTTGTTCATAGTGAACGACTCCTTCTTCTTTGACTTCTATCTGTTAAAATCTACTATACCCCAAACTGCAGGGAATTGTCTTTTTGCTTTGAATCTTTGGTTAGAAGAGTACAATAAGAGTAGGAACGAACGGAAAGGAAGAAGCGCATGAAACCAGTGATAGTCGCTGAAAAGCCAAGTCAGGCCAAGGCCTATGCCGAAGCGTTCAAAACTACGAAACGCGACGGTTACATTGAAGTCGCACCTGATGCGATTTTTCCAGAAGGTGCCTACATCACATGGGGCATCGGGCATCTTGTGGAATTGAAAGAGCCAAAGGCCTATGACCCGAAATGGGGCAAGTGGTCGCTGGCTGCGCTGCCGATTTTGCCGGATACTTACCAGTTTCAAGTGGCAAGAGGCAAAGCACAGCAATTTGGCATCATCAAGAAATTGATTTTCCAAACCGATACGGTCATTAACGCTTGTGACGTAGACCGGGAAGGGTCCAATATATTTTATAGCATTTACTATCAGACAGGCGCTAAAAACAAAAAGATTCAGCGTTTGTGGATCAATTCACTGGAGGCGGACGAAGTCAGGAAAGGCTTTCAGGAGCTGCGGGACAACCGTCAGGATCTCCTGTTGTATCAGGAAGCCAAAGCACGCCAAATCAGCGATTGGCTGGTCGGCATGAATGGTTCCCGCCTGTATTCCTTGCTGCTTCAGGAAAAGGGCATTCGTGAGGTTTTTGCTATCGGGCGTGTCCAGACGCCGACCGTGTTTCTGATCTATCAGCGCGAAAAAGAAATTGAAGCGTTTGTGCCGGAGCCTTTTTATGAAATTGAAGGTATGTTTGACGCGGAAAAAGGCCGCTACAAAGGAAAGGCAAAACTGCGGGCAAAAGAGCGAAAAGAAGCCGAAGAGTTGTTGGCCAAATATGCTATTGCCGCTAAAGAAGATGGTATCGTGGCACAAGTAAAGACGACAGAAAAGCGCACACCGCCGCCACAGCTTCATTCCTTATCGACGCTGCAGGCAGCGGCCAACCGGAAATGGAAATACAGTCCGGCTAAAGTATTGTCTGTCATGCAGGGATTGTACGAAAAAAAACTTGTCAGCTATCCCAGAACTGACACCCAGCATGTTACACCGGGCGAATTTAGCTACTTGGCAGGGCAAGTTGAAAAATACCAACAGCTGATTGAAGCTCCATTCCCGATTGCTTCCAAAACGCCGAAAAAGCGATTTGTGGACAGTTCCAAAGTTCAGGAGCATTACGCCATCATCCCGACAAAAACCATACCGACAGCCAGAAAACTGGCAGGGCTGGCAAAAGATGAGCGCAATCTATATGAAGAAGTGCTGCGGACAACATTGGCAATGTTCCATAAAGATTACCGGTATGCCGAGACCAAAGTGACCACAGACGTCAAAGGGCTGGCGTTTTTCACTACCGGAAAAACAGAGCTTGAAAAAGGCTGGAGAGAATTATTTCCTGTTGCCAAAGAAGCGAAGCAGGAACCCTCTTTGCCTGAGTTGCGGGAGCAGGAGCGGGTGAAGAGCAAAATCGATATAAAAGAAAGCATGACACTGCCTCCAAAACCTTATACGGAGGGTCAACTGATTGCCATGATGAAAACCTGTGGGAAGTTTGTCGAAGATGTGGAAGATACTGAGATCCTTAAGGAAATTGAAGGACTCGGTACGGAAGCGACAAGAAGCGGCATCATTGAAACGATTAAACGCCATGAATATATTTCAGTCACCAAAAATATCGTTTCGATTACGGATAAAGGACGCATTCTTTGCCAATCGATCGAAGGGAATTTACTGTCCAGCCCCTCCATGACCGCAAAATGGGAGACTTATTTAAAGAAAATCGGCAAGGGTGAAGGGTCATCAGAAGTGTTCCTGGCTACGATCGGAAAATTTATCCAGAAACTGCTCGATGAAGTCCCGGCACAAATGCAAAAGAACGGGTTGCCGGACAAGATGGCGACGCCGGACGCCAAAGATGAAATTGCCGTTTGCCCCAGGTGCAAAAAAGGGATGATCGTATCACGAAGAGGTTCGTACAATTGCACCGAATATGACAATGGCTGCAAGCAATCGTTTCCAGCCACTTTTCTGAAAAAGCGATTGACGGCCAAGCAGATTGAATACTTGTGCACAAGAGGAAAGACCCCTGTCATTAAAGGATTTATTTCGAAAAACGGCAAGAAGTTCAACGCCAAACTGGTGCTGGAAGACGGCAAGTTGAAAATGGAGTTTTAAATTGTACATGATACTACAGAAGTAACTTTCGAGGGATGGGATAAATCCAAAAGCTTGTTTGGTTGCAATGGTTCAAGTTTTTCTTTAATAATGAAAAGCGAAGGCAAGGCATAACATCCAAAGGAAAGGGAGTTTCGCATGAAATATAATTTTGATGAGACTGTTAACAGAAGAGGAACTTACTCCATGAAATGGGATGGAGGAGAACTGATTAAGCAATTCGGACTGACGGAAAGGTACGACGCGGAAACCATTCCACTGTTCACTGCCGATATGGATTTGCCGGTTCCGCAGCCATTGGTTGAAGCATTGCACAAAACAGTGGACCATCGGATTTACGGCTATTCTGTTTTTCCTGAGGAGTATTTTGATGCCATTCAGTCATGGCTGCAAAAACGGCATGGCTGGAAAGTAGAGAAAGACCAGATTGTTTACAGCCCGGGAACTGTTCATGCACTGAATATTGCAGTTAAGGCATTTACAAATCTGGAAGAAGGCATTATCATCCAACGGCCAGTTTATCCACCCTTCACTTCAGTGATTGAAGGCAATGGCCGCAAAGTGGTAAACAATGCGCTGAAAATAGATGACGAAGGTTACTACTCCATCGATTTCGAAGATTTTGAAGCGAAAGCAAAAGATGACGATACGACAATGTTCATTTTGTGCAATCCGCATAATCCGACAGGCAGAGTTTTCAACGAAGAAGAGCTGAAAAAGATGGCTGCTATTTGTTTTGAAAACAATGTATTGATTGTCGCTGATGAAATCCACGGAGATCTGCTGCGCCGCGGAAAGAAATTTGTTCCGATGGCGAAAGTAGCCGATCAGACCGGTCATATCATTACTTGCACAGCGATCAACAAAACCTTTAATGTTGCCGGTCTGCATTGTACCAATGTCATCATCTCGGACGAAGAGCTGCGTACCAAGTTTGCGACTGAAATGGGTATGCAATTGGCCTCCCCATTTGCTATTGCGGCTTTAATCGCAGTCTATAACGAAGGGGAAGACTGGCTGGAACAGCTGACCGATTATGTCGATGGGACGATGTCCTACATAAAAGAGTTTTTTGCTGAGAAAATGCCCGAAGTGAACGTGTCTATTCCGGAAGGAACCTATATCATGTGGCTGGATTTCAGTGGATATGGCATTTCGGCTAAAGAGATTCATGACCGGATTTACAACAAAGCCAATGTTTTATTGGAGGACGGCAGCATGTTTGGTGAAGAAGGCGAATTCTATCAACGGATCTGCACGCCTTCTCCACGGCCGCTTATTCGGGAAGCTTTGGAAAGAATCGCTGAGGAATTTAAAGATATCTCGGGAAAAGGTTTGGCAGAAAAGTAGATGAACAAATAAGTTATCAGAAGTGATGGAAAATTGAATTTTTTTGTATTCTTTACCTTTAGTGCACAGTTTGATATAATAGAAAGACTTGGAAAACAATAGCGTTTCCGAACCTGATATGAAAATTTATTTACTGACTTTATGGCCGTAGCCCATACAAAACTTAATTTTATATCTTGGTTAAATATTTCAGACGATTGAGCTGATATAAAAGCCGAAAAGAGTGCCTTGAAACAAGGCGGTTCTTTTCGGCTTTTTCTATTGCTTTTTTGTTCCTGAAAAAAGAAGGGAAGCGATTTTTTATGCATTACTTCGTCGATCATAAGAAAAAGAAGATTCATCAACGGCAGTTTGCAGGAGACCGGTGCGGATTTGTGGAAACACCTGTAGAAAAAAGAGAATTTACTAATCAAGCTGATTACATCAAACAGTTGGAGGCAAAAGATTTGTATGAATTTTGTCCTCATTGCCAGCAAGTTCAAATTATCAGCTGAAAAAGTTCCATTAAACTCCATAAAAAAAAAGAGGCAGCTTAAAGCGTGTCTCTGATCTGAAAAGCCAGCGGAAAGCTGGCTTTTTTATTATTTAGCAGGATCCAGCAGCACAACAATATAGCCTTTGTCTGTGATAAAGTTCCAGTCGAGGAAGACTTCTGCGATGGGCTGCTTTAAAAGAGCTTCAAAACGAGTCTGCAATAATAATCTTCGTTCCAGCGGCCGCTTGACCAATTTCAATTCTTCAATAAACCCGCCGCGGATCAGCTCTTTTTCGATTTCAACGAAAATTCCTGACCTCTCGATCAACAGTGTACGGTTGTTCAACCAATACAGCTCAGTCGATTCTGGCGTTTTTTGTGCTTTTCGGCTGGCTTCGTTAACTTCGCTCCGAATGCCTTCTACTTCAATGTCGGATTCCCATTCAAAATCTTTGGCAGGCGATTTGTTTGCCATGATTGCCAAAATCATGCCTGTGTGATCATCTAAATTCCAGTCTGCGTATACTTCATCAACTTCCAGTTTGCCGATTTTCCATAAATCCAGCTTAATATCTGCAGCCAGCTGATTCATCAATAGGTCACGTGTTTCCAAAACTCTCCGATGTTCCTGCTGCTTCAGCAGAATTTTTTCAGTTGGAGCTAAAAAGCCACGAAGATGGATGGAGATAAAGGGCGGTTTTACTGTAACAAATACCGATGTTGGACCTTTTCCAAAATGGTCGCGCAATAAAGTGGAAATATAACTGCCGACTTCTGTATGTATTGCTTTTTCATTAGACATGATTAGGTCTCCTTTAGTCTATAGCTGCGGCCTGTGTAGCCTGTTAGCTTATAGTAGTGCATGCCCTTCTATAGGCTTAATCTGCTCGAAACAAGCATATCAATTTACCTCTGAAATCAAGAATAGTTTCTGTAAAAGACACTCAGCTTAGTGGGCTTAATTATACGGGATTTCCGTAATTATATAAAGAAATGAATAAAAGATATTGGGATTTTGATGGTATTTTCATTTATTTTGTGAAAAATAGAAGATCTGCACAATGAAATTAGTCGTATTGCATCACAATTAAGGTTTTTCCAACAGTTTTTTTGTTTTGTGCCAGTATAGAAAGGGTATTATTTGGAAAAAGCTGCAACGGATTTATATGACTCCTAAACCAGCCGATCGAACACGAAAGGGGGATTCTATGCCTTTACCTACAGCCAAAACCACTGATTACACAAAAGAAAGAAACCGAAGGGTCCATTCCAAAAGAAATGTCTGGTCGGGACTCCTTTTTGGCATCGGCTTAGTAGCGTTTATAGATGAAGCGGTATTCCATCAACTTCTGCACTGGCATCATTTCTATGATCGTTCTACTACGGATATGGGATTGGTTTCGGATGGGTTTTTTCACGCCTTCAGTTGGTTTGCGACCGTAGCGTCTTTGTTTCTGTTGGCTGATCTTCAGCGGCGTAAAGCCTGGTGGCCGAAACGGTGGTTAGGCGGTGTGCTGCTCGGTGCCGGAGCTTTTCAGCTGTACGATGGCATCATACACCATAAACTATTGGAGTTACACCAAATCCGGTATGGAGTAGACTTGCTGCCGTATGATCTCGTTTGGAATATAGCAGCCGTACTGCTGTTGTTAACGGGGCTGATTTTGCTGTGGCAAACTCCCAATACACCGGCAAAGCCCAACGGCAACCGTGAAGAAAGCACCTGATTCAGCGGACAAAGATGCGCTCTAGCATGGCAGAAGCCAAGTAGAGCGCATCTTTTAGTTTTCATATTTACCTTTTAATGGCACAAACAATACTTCATTCAATAAAGTGGTATGCAGCTTGCCGCTTTTGTCTTTCTCAATCAATCGCAGTTCCTGGCTGAAAGAACTGCCAACGGGAATGACCATCTTGCCTCCTTTATTCATCTGCTCCAAAAGCTCTTTCGGTACTTCAGATGCAGCCGCGGTCACCATGATCCGGTCGAACGGGGCTTGTTCATACCAGCCTTCACTTCCATCGCCTAATTTGAAATGGATGTTTTGAAAGCCTAATTGGCCAAGCCGTTCTTGTGCACGGTTCTGCAGTTCTTCAATTCTCTCGATCGTGTAGACAGAACCGGAAAAAGCCGCAAGCAAAGCGGTTTGAAAGCCTGACCCTGTCCCCAGCTCCAATACTTTCTGATCTGGCTGTAGGTCGAGCGCCAATGTCATTTCGAGAACGAGGGACGGCTGGGAGATGGTTTGTTCAAATCCGATTGGCAAGGCATGGTCAAAGATGGCCAGCTCTTTGTTGGAGTCCATAAAAAAACTGCGGTCCATCTGCCGGAAATAGGAAATGATTTCTTTTCTTTGGCTTTTCACCACACACACCCACTTTCTTTTAAATTAGCTTGAGCAAATAGAAGTGCGGAATCATGCAATTTCTAAGCAGTCTTGTTACATTAATTTTAAGGAAATAGCAGCACCCTGTATAGTAATTGAAACGGAATCGATAGATAAAAAGAAAGGGGGATAAAAGTGGAAGTTCCTCAAATGGCTATCAAGCAAATTGAAGAAGGGCTCCATCAAAGTGACGACCGATTGGAATTCGCCACGTTTGGCATGGGTTGCTTTTGGGGGCCGGAGGCGAGATTTGGCGGTATGCCGGGTGTGCTTCAAACCCGTGTCGGTTTTGCAGGAGGAAGGGAGCCAGCGCCTACTTACAGAAAGATGGGCGACCATACGGAAACAGTTCAAATCGAGTTTGATCCATCGGTAATCAGTTACGAAGAAATACTGAGGGAATTTTGGGGACACCACTACCCGAATCGTGATAATTACAAAGGAAGACAATATATTTCTTTATTGCATTACCATACAGAACAGCAGCACAAAACAATCGGCCTTATTCGAAAAGAAATGGAAGCAAAATTGGAAGAGCCGATTGAAACGGAAATTTCACCTTTTACCGGATTTACCCGGGCTGAAGAACGCCATCAAAAATATTATTTGAAGCGATATCCGAAGGCGTTGGAGCAGCTGGCAAAAATTTATCCGGAAAGAGAGCTGCTGGAGGATTCAACTTTCGCTGCCCGGTTAAACGGGTTTGTGAAAGGCTTTGGCACAAAGGACAGCGTACGGAAAGAAATCACGCAATGGAACATTGGAGAGGCGGAAAAGGCCTATCTGATAGAACTTTTCTTGAAACTAAAGTGGTAAATAGCAGGAGATTCTGATTGGGGCAGTCTGTCATGGCATGAAAAAAGCCAACACCGAAGGAACAGCGGCTTCGGTGTTTTTGCGTTGACAATAAAGGAGATGTGGGAGAATGAAGAGAACATAATCTAGTAGGGAACTTACCAAGGAAATAAAAAAAGAGGTGACATCTCATGGATCAAACAACACTGGTTTTGGCATTGCTGCCGATTCTCATCATTCAATTCGCATTAATGATTTTCGCTTTGGTGGACTTGATAAAAAATCCCAATCCAAATGGACCCAAATGGATGTGGGGCATACTGATTGTCGTTATCAATATCATTGGTCCTATTTTATACTTTGTTGTCGGGAGGAGAAATTATTGAGCATACTGGAAGTGGAAAAACTGACAAAACGTTATGGACAGGAAAGCGCAGTGGAAGACCTTTCTTTTGTATTGGAGAAAGAGACTGCCACGGCATTGATTGGCCCAAATGGAGCAGGCAAAACGACGAGCTTATCGATGCTGGCTGACCTGTTGTCTCCCTCGAGCGGCAAAATTACAGTGGCTGAAGGACTGACAATTGGTTTTCTGCCTCAGTATCCGCAATTCTTTCCGTGGCTGACAGCGCTTGAATTTACAGAGATGGCTGCGAAACTAAGTGGCATCGAGTCCAAGAAAGCCAGGCTGCAGGCATCACGCACTTTAGGATTTGTAGGTCTTGAGAGTGCGATGAATAAAAAAACAGGCACTTTTTCAGGTGGAATGAAGCAGCGCTTGGGCCTGGCTCAGGCAATTGTCCATCAGCCCAAGCTACTCTTGCTGGATGAACCGATTTCAGCGCTGGACCCGACTGGACGCAGGGAAATTATGGACTTATTGAAAGCCCTGCAACGGGATACAACGATCCTGTATTCTACTCATATATTAAATGATGCTGAAGAAATGACTGACCAGCTGCTCTTTATGAAGGACGGGCGTTTGATTGAGCAGGGCTCGCTGAATAACGTGAAGAAACGGCATGCCAGTCCGCATATCCGAATCCGTTTTGCCAACCCCAACCAAGCGGCAGAGTTCGCAGGCCGGCTGACGTGGGAGCGCGAGCTTAAAGGAGCTGTTGTTTTTCTCCCGGTTTATAAGAACGGACCAAGCATGCAGCAAGTGCTTGAAGTTCTGTCTTCTGAAAAACAGGATATTCTGGGAGTCGATTACCAAACAGCGTCTCTGGAAGAAATTTTTCTGAAGGTGGTTGCTGCCAAATGAAACAATTCAGCATTCTGATGCAAAAAGAATGGCGGGAAAATATACGGAACTATAAGATTTACTGGGTACCTGCCATTTTCATTCTTTTGGGAATCACAGAGCCCGTGGTAAATTTCTTTCTGCCGCAAATTCTTCAGTCATCCGGTGGATTGCCGGAAGGAGCTGTGTTTGAATTTCCAACACCGCCTCCCGAACAGATTTTAGCCGCAGTCATGGAACAATTTCAAACAATCGGGATGGCTGTGCTGATTCTTGCGTACATGGGAACCGTTGCAGGAGAACGTAAAAGCGGAACAGCTACTTTGCTGTACGTACGCCCACTTTCTTTTCCAGCCTATTTTCTAAGCAAATGGGTAGTGGCGTCGGCCATTTCTTTAGTGAGCGTTTGGGTTGGCTTTCTGGCGGGCTATTACTATACCTTATTATTTTTTGATCGAGTTGAAGGGATGGAGCTCTTTCAAATGGTTGGAACCTACAGCATTTGGGTGCTGCTCATCGTTTCCATTATAGTGGCGGCGAGTGCAGCTATGCCGAATGGCGGGCTTGCAGCGGCTGTTGCATTTGCCATCTACCTGATTCTTCAACTGACAGACGGTTTATTTGGGGCAGCTTGGTCCATCTCGCCGGTAAAGCTGCCCCAATATGCAGCAGCCTGGCTGGCAGACAGTCCGGACAGCGGCAGCCTCACAGGGGCAATTGGAATTGCTGCTCTTATCATTTTAGCCTTACTTGTTTTCGGCAGCTGGATATCTTGGAAAAATAAAGCAAAAACTAAAGTTTAGCTGAGGAGCGGGAAAACTGCTGAATAAGTTGAACTTATGAATTATCATTTTCTTAACCGCTTCGGGCACGGCTCCCGCGATAAGCCAGGAAAGCAGGCTATGAGCTGTTGAAATTTTAAAAAGGGGTTGCATCAAATGCTCCATCATGTTGAACTGAACGTTTCAAACTTAAGGGAATCCAGATCTTTCTACAGTGAATTGCTGCCGCCGCTTGGCTATGCATTGTTTCAAGAGTGGGAACAAGGATTTAGCTACAAGTCTGGACCCACGTATATCGTATTTGTACAAACTGAAAAAAAGTTTCTTCAGATTCCATATCACCGCAAACGAACAGGACTCAACCATTTAGCTTTTCATGCAGCTTCACGCTCACAAGTGGACGAGATGACTGAAAAAATGCGACAATGGGGAGCGCGAGTGCTGTATGAAGATCTCCATCCTTTTGCAGGAGGTCCGGATTATTATGCGGTTTTTCTGGAAAGTCCTGATCGCTTAAAAATTGAGATTACAGCACCCGATGAAAAAGGCTGACCATATTTGACGAGGAAAGTTGGATCTTTTTTGACTTGACGTGCGTCAGGAAGCTCAGGAAAAATGTTTGGGAGCGTGTAGACCCAAATGATTTAATAAGAATCGAATAGAGGGTAATATGTTATGAAGAAACTCGCAGTATTTATACTGCTCGTGCTATTGGTATGGAGTGGTATCTGGTACAGCAATAAGTCGGTGCAAACCACTGAATATACGGTGGCGTCTGAAGAACTGCCAGAAGCTTTCAACGGTTCAAAAATTGTTCAGGTGTCTGATTTGCATAATGCGACTTTCGGAAGAAATCAATCGTCATTGATAGAAAAAGTGGAAGCGGCTGATCCGGATGCCATTTTTTTGACAGGAGATCTTGTTGACAGCAATCGTTATGATTTGGAGGCGAGTTTGGTTCTGGTGGATGCACTGGTTGAGATGAGCAATGTGTATTTTGTAACAGGAAACCATGAAGTTGCTTCCAATCAGGTGGAAGAAATTACGGCTGCTCTGCAACAAAGGGGCGTAAACGTCTTGGCAGACGATTCGGTGGAATGGGAAAGGGACGGAGAATCGATTCAGATTGCGGGAATCGATGACCCATTGATGGAGCCTGATATCCATGAAGAAGAAGCAACACGCCAAAGCCTTGATCGTGCACAAATGACAGATGACTTTACATTGCTGCTTGCCCATCGTCCGGAGCACTTTCCCATTTACGCCGAAGATCGCGTGGATGTCGTCTTTTCTGGACATGCTCACGGGGGACAAATACGCATACCGGGACTTGGCGGTTTGATTTCCCCGGGACAAGGGTGGTTTCCCAAAGTGACCGAAGGAATATTTGAAGTAGACCAATCTCAAATGATTGTCAGCCGTGGGCTTGGCAACAGCACTTTTCCTGTGCGCATTTTCAATTTGCCGGAAATTGTCGTTGTGACATTGGAAAAGGAATAGCACTGCTGCAGCCAGTTTTTCAGGCGTTTGCTATAGTTGAATCCATATTGTTAGTGGGATATTTACTGTAAATAAGGAGGCTGCTCACCGTGATTAAGAAAAAGGAAGTTACATTGCACCGGTATTCCTCGAAAGTGTCAATTGACTACGATTTGCCGTCAAATCAGTTGGAATTTACCCGATTGCCTACAGAAATTATTGAAAAAGATGCGAAAGATCCGTTAAAACATTTTATCATCATTAAAGCGCGCGGCGAAGATGCAGGATTTTTTGAATTGGACGAGTCGGAAGACCGCAAAAAGTATTCTGATAATCCCCATGCTTTGCTGCTGAGAGGGTTTTCTGTAAATCCCAAATTTCAGGGCAGAGGCATTGCAACAGGTTCTATTTATGCATTGCCGGAATTTATGGAAGAGGAGTTCCCTGATTTTGACGAGGTGGTTTTGGGCGTCAATGCGCGCAATATCCCGGCGCAGCGGCTGTATCAAAAAGCGGGATTTAAAGATACCGGCCGGCGGATCATGCGGTCAAAAGGTGAGCAGTATGTGATGTCCTTATACATCAAAAAAGCCAAGTGAGAGCAGTAATGCCTATCACTTGGCTTTTTTGCGTTTATTCGAAATACAGATGCTTGTGCAAGGTGCAGCCGGGATTGAATGGCGAAGAACAGACTGGACAAGTAGATGCACAGGCCAAATAGCCGTCGACTGACAGCTCATGTCCGCATGTTCCGCACAACACTGCTTTTTCATGAAACTGTTCCTTGGGCCAAACCTGTGGCTTGCCGCATCCAGCGGCTTCGTGGCATTCAAAACACGGAAAATATTCCTGGCAGCAAAAAAATTTGATGGCTATCCGGTCGATGGATGAATGGTAATGAGCGCATCGTGTTTCGGCATCCACGCTAATGCCTTTTACAGTTTGATGATGTGGCATATCAAATCTCCCTTTCTGAAACGGAATCAGATAATTTGAGTGGTTCAACTTATATGGTTTGCGTTCTTTCTATGCTACTATGAAAGGGACGAAACTACGAATCTAATTCTTCGGGGCAAGGTGAAATTCCTTACCGGCGGTGAGCAGGAAACTGCAAGTCCGTGACCCGGTTAGACGAATGCAGGCATAGGCCACTATGCTGAGCGCGTCCAAGCGGTGGAGCTGGTGAAATTCCGGCACCGACAGTTACAGTCTGGATGGGAGAAGAATCTAGAGATCGGCTTCGTTATGTGCCTCTTCTTTTCAATTGAGTTGAAATTGGAAGGAGGAATTTGTATGACCAAAAACCTTTATGAGGGACCAGTCCCTGAAATTACAAGGCGACCATCTTTAATCCTGCTCCTTTCCTCTGTGGAAAAAGAGCTTTTTCAAGGTACGAAAAACTGCCGGAAAACCGGCCATCTTGATAAAGAAGCAGGGCACATGCACAGACCAACCTACAGAAATTTCCTTTCCTCACCACCCATACGCCCCATGGTGGAAAGCACCCAATTACCCGTACGACCCCAATCAAATCTATTCATGCGACCGGAACGGAGGAGTGTGGCTAAATGTTTACAGGCATAGTTGAAGAAGTTGGCCACGTGGCCTCAGTCCGTTCTAAACCGCAGGCGATGGAATTGACCATTTCCTGCGAGTTGATCCTAGAGGACGTCAAACGTGGAGACAGCATCTCCATTAATGGCGTCTGTTTGACTGTGTCGACATTCAACTCTCACACTTTTACAGTTGATGTCATTCCGGAAACAGTCAAGTCTTCGACAATGATCGGTTTAAAAGCAGGATCACGCGTAAATTTAGAACGTGCAATGCCGGCCAACGGACGTTTTGGCGGCCATTTTGTCAGCGGCCATATTGATGGTGTCGGCGTAATCCGTTCGGTGAAAAAAGAAGCAAATGCCGTGACCAAAACAATTGAGCTTGAACCTCGGCTAATGAAGTATATGATGCTGAAAGGATCGATTGCCGTCGATGGGACTTCACTGACCATTTTTGCACTTGGCCATAATACGGTGGCCATTTCCCTTATTCCGACTACGCAGGAAGATTCGTTGTTAGGAGATAAAGGCATTGGCGGCAAGGTCAATATTGAATGCGATTTATTGGCGAAGTATACCGAACGCATTCAGACAGCAGAACCGAAAATCAGCCGAAGCTGGCTGGCTGAAAACGGATTTTAAAGGGAGGCGCAGCAGAGATGTTCTACACAGTAGAAAAAGCCATCGAAGATTTGAAAAATGGCAAAGCCATCATCGTCATTGACGATGAAGATAGAGAAAACGAAGGCGATTTTATCGCACTGGCTGAGTTTGCTTCACCCAAAATCGTCAATTTGATGGCGACTGAAGGAAGAGGGCTGATTTGCGTGCCCGTTGCCCAATCTATCGCTCAAAAATTAGAAATTGGTCTTATGACCGATGACAATACGGATGAATTTGGCACAGCTTTTACCATCAGTATTGACCATAAAGATACGACGACAGGCATCAGCGCTTATGAACGTTCCCACACCATCACCAGTTTGGTAAAGCCGGATGCGAAAGCGGCGGATTTTAAACGTCCAGGCCATATTTTCCCATTGATTGCTAAAGACGGCGGTGTGCTTGAACGCACGGGACACACCGAAGCAGCTGTTGATTTAGCGAAGCTGGCAGGCTCTCCGCCGGCAGGAGTCATCTGTGAAATCATGAATGCTGATGGCACAATGGCAAGAGTGGACGATTTGCTGAAAGTAGCAGAGCGGCTCGAGCTTGGAATTCTCACCATTAAAGACTTGGTATCATACCAGCAAGAGAACCAAAACACGACAGCCTATTAATCTACCAGAGGAGATGGAATTGCATGACTGTACATTTTGAAGGATATTTAAACGGTGAAGGGCTGCGGATCGGCATCGTTGTCGGACGCTTTAACGAATTTATCACAAGCAAATTGCTGGGCGGTGCGGAAGACGCGCTAAAGCGCCATGGCGTTGGAGAAAATGATGTTTCAATCGCTTGGGTGCCGGGAGCTTTTGAAATTCCGCTGGTTGCGAAAAAAATGGCGATGAGTGGAAACTATGATGCAGTCATCACATTAGGGACTGTTATCAGAGGCGCTACGCCTCATTTCGATTATGTCTGCAGCGAAGTTGCTAAAGGCGTATCCAGAGCAAGTGACCAATCAGACATTCCTGTCATTTTTGGTGTATTGACAACCGACTCTATTGAACAAGCCATTGAGCGGGCAGGAACAAAAGCAGGCAACAAAGGCTGGGAGTCAGCAGCAGGCGCAATTGAAATGGCGAATCTTATGAAAAAATTATAATATCCGGCTCCTGGGCTTCTGCTCAGGGGTTTTTTCAAGATTAAAAAATGAGTTTTAAGGGAATGTGGTGTATAACAGCACTAGGTCTGCCGTATCATTGATAGTATGAACATAGATGAGTGCTAACACATTTTCTGGGTGATAGGACTTGAAAAGTGGGAAACAAAATTGAGTTAGGTGGGGAATTATGAACAAAACGATTTATTTGATCAGGCATTGCCAGGCGGCTGGGCAGGCACCCGACGCAGAATTGACCGAAGCAGGAAAAAAACAGGCACTGGACTTGGCAGAATTCCTGCAAAATCGACAGGTGATTCATTTCATCTCGAGCCCATTTACACGCGCTATCCAATCTATCGAACCGGCAGCAGATCGCCTGAACTTGCCAATAGAAATTGATGACCGATTGGCTGAGCGTGTACTAAGTTCTGAAGATTTACCGGATTGGATGGAGAAGCTGGAGGAATCCTTCAATAATGCGGATTTGAAATTCGCTGGTGGAGAATCGGGAAAAGAAGCTACCGATCGCGCAATGGAAGTACTGACTGAAATGGAAGACCGGACCGCAGCAGTGACCCATGGAAATTTATTGGGATTGCTGCTTAAGCAAATTGATGCAAGCTATGGCTTCTCAGAATGGAGAAGGCTGACAAACCCGGATGTCTATGAAGTGGAGATAAGAGACGGCACCCCAATTGTAAAGCGAGTGTGGAGCTGACTCCATAGAAAAGCCGACAGCGTGTAGAATTGCTGCCGGCTGAATTGCCTTCTGTTATTCAAGTGTATTGCCTTCATTTGGAATCGGATTGTTTTTAAGCAGACCTGCTAAATGATAGGTGTTGTAGGCAAGTCGCTGGATGGCTGATTTGGTGAATTCATTGTCTCGTCCAGCATCCATATAGGAGTCGCCGGGTCCTGCTTCACCAACCCAATAGGCATCAACATTAGGCGGAATGACAAAGCCGATATGTGAAAGTCCATAGAGAATCGAAGCCGCAGCATGCTTGGCGCCGTCTTCATTGCCGGTAATGGCCACACCTCCGACTTTGTTATAGAAAATGGCTTGCCCTTTGTCATTGGTGACACTGCTGCTGCCATATAGGCGCTCAATTGCTTGGGTGGCCAGTGAGCTTTTTTCTCCAAGCCAGAGAGGTGTCCCAATAATGACAATATCTGCAGCCAATATTTTTTTGAGAATCTGTGGCCATTGATCCCCTTCACCCATATCTTCCTGCACGCCGTAGGCAATGTCGTAATCCGCTAAACGAATAATCTCGGATTCAACACCCAACTGATTATAGTGGACTTGTACATCGTGAATAAACCCTTCTGTATGAGAGGGCTCTTTTGAATTTTTTAATGAAGTGTTTAGAAAAATCGCTTTTAATGTCTGCATCTTATCGCTCCTTCTGGTTTGTCAGGCTAATAAATTGAGCTAATGAATCTGCTCCCCACACAATGCATGTGCTGTTATTATAAAACTGGTGTCCCAATGGCAAGCTTGGATTATCCAGCCGTTTTCATAAAGGATATGATGGTGAAAACCGAAATATCGGCAGGCAGGGATCATTAGTTCAACTTGTACAATTCTCTATTCCCTTTTTTAAAAAATCTATGCAACATCCGATATGGGTAATCGTCTGTAGAAAAGAGGTGTTTCAAATGAAAAAAACAGATGGGCTGCCTTATGTATTGATTTTTCTCTTTTTGTTAATCAAAGTGAGTGTTTTTCGCGTGCTTATTTTTGATACCAAATCCATTTTACACATTGCGTTGATTGAGTTTCCGATGTGGGCTTTTTTGTTGTCAGTTGTTTTGCTGTTAGCTAAAAAGAAGCTTTGGCTTGCAGTTTGGATTTTTAACTTGCTCACTTCCGTCATCTTTTTCGTAGTCACACTTTATATCCGCTATTATTCTACTATTCCTTCCTATTACGATTTGCAGCAGTTGAATCAGTCAAGCTCTGTCAGCGGTACGATTACAATGCTGTCGACCCCATGGGATTTTCTTTTTTTCCTGGATGCAGTTTTGCTGTTATTCCTTGTGCGACGCTGGAAACAGCCAGTGAAACCAGCTGCAATGAAGTACGTGGCGGTAAGCATGGCAGCAATATGCACAGTTACGGTTGTCTATGCGCTTCAGCAGCCAATCATCGACGTTTCCTATTTTGCAAAAGAAAATGGTTTTTTGCAGTCCCAAGTGGTTCAATTGTATAACCGTTCAACTGAAACTGCCCATGCCTCTTCGAGCAAACTCTCCGCAAAAGAGCTGGAAGAGCTAAAAGGCAATGAGTTTGTAAAGGTCAGTGAACAGGAAAGTTTTGGAGTTGCAGAAGGCCGCAATCTGTTCGTTATTCAAGTGGAATCTTTGCAGAATTTTGTCATTGGCCGAACATTGAACGGCCAGGAAATTACGCCCAACCTCAATAAGCTGTTAACTGAAAGTGCTTATTTTTCCAATGTCTTTCAGCAGGTGGGAGCGGGCACAACTTCTGATGCCGAATGGATGACCAATACAGGACTGTATCCGCAAGGCATGATTCCTACAGCAAACAGCCTTTCCGGTAAAGAAGCACCTTCATTGGCGCGGACATTGAAAGAGCAGGGTTACGGCTCTGCCACTTATCATGCGGACGATGTAACATTTTGGAACCGCGACGTTCTTTATCCGGTTCTTGGCTATGAAGAGATTTTCTCAATTGATGATCTTCCAGATATCAAAAATGTCGGTTTCGGTCCAGCCGATGAAGTGCTGTTTGATTTTGCGGCAAATGAATTGCCCCGGCAATTGGAGACTTATGAGCGCATCTACGCCAATATTGTGACAGTCACGAGCCATACGCCATTCGAAATGCCGGAATCCATGCAGCATTTAAACCTGCCTTCAGAATACCAGGACATGTATATTGGGAATTACTTGCAGTCAATCCGTTACGCAGATGAACAGATCGGTGTATTTATTCAGGAATTAAAAGACCAGGGAATTTATGACGAATCCCTGATTGCGATTTTCGGAGATCATTCCGGTATGCACGGAACGTTGGTAACGGAAGAAGATCAATTGTTATTGGGCGATTTTTTGGGGCATGACTATTCCTTGAAAGATCAATACACCATTCCGCTGATTTTTACAGGCGGAAATCTATTCGAAGAGAAAGAAATGACACGCCTTGCTGGACAGACAGACATTATGCCGACGCTGTTGGCCTTGCTCGGAGTCGAACATGAAGAGCCGATGATGGGCCATAACCTGTTCCAATACAAAAAAAATCTATTGGGCATGCGCTATTATTTGCCTGGCGGATCTTATATTCAGTCGGAACAATTCTATAAAGCACCCGGTGCAAAGTTGCCTGAAGTTTTGTACGATTTGAAAACCATGGAGGAACGCAGCAAAAACAGCGAGGCTAAAAAGCATATCAAAGATACTGAAACCTTGATGAATTATGCGGATTTGCTATTGAAAGACTATATAGAGGAATAATTTCCTCAGGCAAAGAGAAACCATTATAATAGACAGTAAGCTAGAGATGAGGGGGAAAACAGTCTATGGTAAAAGAATTTGAAAAAGAAGTCATGCAAGCAATGGACAAAATGTTTGAAAATGAAATGAAAAAAGTAAACGATGCACTGGATCAAGAGCTTTTGATTTCTATGATCGGCGAAGTCAATGCCGGCAAGTCTTCCACCGTCAATAAAATCATCGGTGAGGATATTGCAAGCACCAACCCGATGCCCGGAGAAACAGTCAGTGTGGATCCCTATAATATCCGTGGCCTGGAAAACATCAAGTTTATGGATACACCCGGATTGAACGATCCGAACGATGAAAATCCTAAAAAAACCTTGGAGTTTGTGCAGAAATCCGATGTTGTATTGTTTTTCCTGAATGCAGCCGGCACAGTGTTTTCTGAAAGTGAAAAAGAAAAGTTCAATGAAATTGAAAAGCACAATAAAGACATCTTAATTGTTTTAAATAAAATCGATGCGGCGGAAAATATTCCGTCTATCATCAAATTTGTCCAAGATCATACAGGACATAAATATAAAGTCATTCCTATTTCTTCAAAAACAGAAGAAAACCTGGAAACCTTAAAGAAGGAAATTCTTTTTTTGCTCGAAAAGAAGGGTAAGGACCTGCTCTTCGCCAAAAGCATGAAAGAAAAATCCTCGGCTGCTACACGGTGGATTATTGGTGCCGGCATTTCAGCCGGGGTCATCGGGGCATCGCCTATCCCAGGTTCAGACGTACTGCCGCTGACAACGCTGCAAGTTGGCTTGATTATCAAATTGTCGAATCTTTATGATAAACCGTTAACCAAAAAAGCAGCCAAAGACATGATTGTCATCACTGCTACACAAACGATCGGCCATACCCTTTACCGCCAGGCGTTGAAGTTTATTCCTGGAGCAGGTTCTATTATTGGTGGAACTGTCGCTTCATCCATGACATTGGCGCTTGGCTATGGCGTGAAATATGCTTACGAAAACAATATCGCCATTGACTATGACATGATCGGCGATTTGTTCGAGAAACTGAAAAAACGCGAGAAAAAAGCCTGACGACTGCCGAACCGCCCTTCTTGCATAGAAGGGCGGTTTTCAATTTGCTTGCGTCTTTCGGATTTGTCATTTACCTTTAGGAGAAAGATAGGCGGAGGTGCGGGATGAAGATATTGGTAGTGGAAGATAACCCGAGCGTCAGTTCCATGCTCGAACTGTTTTTCTCAAAAGAAGGCATTCAGGGCGAGTTTGCAGCTGACGGACTGGAAGGTTACCAGAAATATAAAGAGGGCTCGCACGATTTGCTGATACTGGACTGGATGCTTCCAGGAATGGACGGCATCGCGCTGTGCCGCAAAATCCGGGAAGAAGGCAATGCGGTCCCGATCATCATGCTGACGGCTAAAGACAGCGAATCGGATCAGGTCATCGGCTTTGAAATGGGGGCGGATGATTATGTGACAAAGCCGTTCAGCCCACTGACACTGATGGCCAGAATCAAAGCGGTTACGCGCCGTACCCAGAAGGCGGAGCCCATCTCGAACCTTATTAAAACCGCCCATTTTACTGTCAATAAGGAAACACGGGATATCTTGAAGGACGGCCAGGAAGTCGACAGCCTGACTCCCAAGGAATTCGATTTGCTGGTATTCTTCCTGCAGCACCCGAAGCAGGTGTTTAGCCGTGAACAATTATTGGAGCAAGTATGGGGCTACCAGTTTTATGGCGATGAGCGGACAGTAGACGTCCACATCAAACGCCTTCGCAAGAAAATCGATGGCGGGGACAAGCTGTTCCATACGGTATGGGGAGTTGGCTATAAATTTGAAGAACACGCGATTTAAGTATTTCTATCAGCTGATTGCCAGCCATATGAGTATTTTGCTGATCGCTTTTTTGATTTTAAGCATTTTATTCGTCCGCTATGTTGATGATTTTGCTTACAACGAAAAAGCGGAGGAGCTGGAGACCTATGGCGAACAGATTATTGCCGAGCTTGAACGGCCGCGGCCGGGTACCAACCTGCAAGCCTATGTCTCCATTTTAGAAGCTCAGAATATAAACTTTATCGTTTTTGATCAGCAAAGCCGTATTCTGTATCCGGTAGCTGGTGCATTTCCCCCTGTAGAGCTGACACAGGAAGAATGGAATGTCATTGAACAGGGAGAAACGCTTGTGGTCAATCGCGACGTCGAACGATTTGAATTTACAGTAACATTCGTAGCCATGCCGTATTTTGAAAATAACCAATTGGCTGGCGGCGTGTTGCTTGCCTCTCCTGTCAGCGGGATCAGCGAAATGATTGCGGAATTGAATAAAACTTTGATCACCACTATTTTAATCGCTCTGGCGATTGCACTGCTGCTTAGCCTGTGGTTGTCGAAATTGCATGTCAGCCGGATTCAGCGGATGCGAAAAGCGACCTCCATGATCAGTGAAGGCCATTATGATGTTAATCTGCCGGAATCGAATTTTGACGAATTTGGTGACTTGGCGCATGACTTTAACAAAATGGCTGCAAAACTGCAGCAGTCCAACGAGGAAATCGACCGGCTTGAAAATCGCCGGCGCCAGTTTATGGCGGACGTTTCGCATGAAATGCGGACGCCTTTGACGACGATCGCCGGTATTATAGAAGGGCTGCGAAACAATATGATTGAAGAAGGCCAGCGGGAAAAAGGCATCCGCTTGGCAAGCGAGGAGACAAAGCGGCTGATGCGCCTGGTCAATGAAAACCTGGACTATGAGAAAATAAGGTCTAATCAGGTAGAGCTGACGAAAGAGGAAATCGATGCAGACGAACTTCTGGAAATTATTCAGGAACAGCTTTACCTGCAGGCAGAAGAGAAAGGCGATACTATTGTCATCCATGCCAATCCAGGTGATGTCATCTTTGGAGACATGGACCGCCTGATTCAAATTTTGATGAACATCGTTAAAAACGCCATTCAGTTTACGGACCAGGGCACCATCTCATTGGCGACACATTCTGAAACGGATCACATGGTCCTTACAGTGGAAGATGACGGGGCAGGAATTGACGTAGAAGAAATCGATTTGATCTGGCGCAGGTTTTACAAAGCGGATTTGTCACGCGGGAGCGGCCAGTTTGGACTGGGCTTATCGATCGTCAAGCAATTAGTGACGCTGCACGACGGAGAGATCCATGTAGAAAGCGAAAAAGGGCAAGGGACAAAATTCATCATCCGCTTGCCGCATAAAAAATGACTTGGGAGAAACAATCCTGAGTCATTTTTTGTTTGGAAAACTTTTTATTTTTGTTAAAACTCTGGTCATAGTTTATTCATAATTGCTTGATAAGCTATGTATAAGAACTTAGGAAAAGAGGAATTATCCATGAAAAAACTTTTATACATTGCGATTGGCGTACTGGCAGCAACAGCAATATTTATGATGGTGGCATTTTCAGAAGACGAGACAGTCGCAACAGTAGGCGATACAGAAATAACAAAAGATGCGCTGTATGACAAAATGGTGGCTTCTGCTGGAGCCTCAACACTCGACGCTATGATTTCCAATGAAGTCGTCAACCAGGAGGCGTCAAACGCAGATGTCAAGGTGACGCAGGAAGAGCTTGATGCGGAAATGGCGGTCTACGAAGAAAGTTACGGTGGTGCAGAGGCACTTGAACAAGCGCTGGCATCAAGTGGCATGACGATAGCTGATCTGGAAGAGGAAATGGAAGTTTACTTAAAGGTTGAAAAAATCATCGGTCCGGATATCGAGATAACGGATGAACAAATCAATACGTATTTCGAAGAAAACAAAGAATCATTCGAGCAGCCTTCACAGGTAGAGGCGAGCCATATCCTGGTAGCCACTCAAGAAGAAGCAGATGAAGTTAAAACGAAGCTGGATGACGGAGGCGATTTTGCCGAACTGGCAGCTGAGTATTCTACAGACACTGCTAATGCCGAGAGCGGCGGGGCACTTGGAGCGTTTGCTGCAGGGGAAATGGCGCCGGAGTTTGAAGAAACTGCATTTAGTATGGAAGTAGATGAAATCAGTGATCCTGTCCAAACAGATTACGGTTTCCACATCATCCAAGTGACTGGGAAAACTGAAGCCGTTGAAGCCAACTTAGAAGACAGCAAGGAACAGATCAAGGAAACCTTGTTTGACGAAGCACTGAATACAAAATATGCAGAATGGTTGGCAGAGAAAACCGAATCATATGACATCGTCAACACATTGGCAGAATAAAGGAGGAAATAAACATGGGCTACTATAATTCGAACGAACCGAAAGGGAATAAAAAGGGTTACTTCGCTTCAAGCTTTACAGGTCTCATTGCAGGGGCATTAATGGTAGGGGTCATTCTTCCGAGTGTGACTGATATGGAGCTCGGAAGCGCTGAGTCAACTTCTTCCCCAACTGAATCGGTCAGCGGGCTGCAAACCGCGTCCACTGTTGTCACTACAGATGTAACAGAAATTGTGGAACAAACGACTGACGCTGTGGTCGGCGTTTCCAACTTGCAGACAGCACAGCAAAATCCGTTTGCTTCACAAACTAATGAGGATGCAGAATCGCAGGAAGCTGGAGTAGGCTCTGGCGTTATTTACAAAAAAGATGGCGACACTGCTTACATTGTCACCAATAACCATGTTGTGGAAGGCGCAGAAGAAGTAATGGTTACTTTGTCGGATGGCACGGAACTTGACGCTAAGGTGCTGGGCACGGATATTTGGACCGACTTGGCTGTCTTGGAAGTTCCAGGAGACAGCATTACAACGGTAGCTGAGTTTGGGGATTCGTCTGTATTGCAGGCAGGTGAGCCGGTAATTGCTATTGGGAATCCACTAGGACTTCAGTTTTCTGGATCGGTAACTACGGGAGTCATTTCAGGAACTGAGCGCCTGGTACCGATTGATGTAAACCAGGACGGCATAGAAGACTGGCAGTCTGAAGTTCTTCAAACCGATGCGGCCATCAGCCCAGGAAACAGTGGGGGTGCATTGATCAATGCCGAGGGACAAGTCATCGGCATCAACTCAATGAAAATTGCCCAGGACGCGGTAGAGGGCATCGGTTTGGCTATACCTGTTAACACAGCAATACCAATTATTTCAGATCTGGAAACAGGAGGGGCTGTAGACCGTCCGTCGATGGGCGTCGCGATTTTGGATTTGGCTGAAGTGCCAGCACAATACCGCAGCAGCCAGTTGAATTTGCCGGCAGAAGTGGAAGGCGGCATCGTGGTTGAATCGGTGGTTGAAGGTTCTGGAGCAGCTACGGCAGGAATGGAAGCTTATGATGTTATCGTCGAAATGAATGGCGAAGCAGTTAATTCCGTACTCGAACTTCGCCAATACCTCTACAACGAAACCGAAGTTGGGGATACGCTGAAAGTGAAGGCCTACAGAAATGGAGAACTCATGGATTTCGAACTCCCACTGACAGAGAGTATTGAGTAAGAAAAGCGGAAGCGCCCATGCAGCTCTGACGGGCATAAGACAGACCAGCGAAGTGGCTTATCTTCAGCCGCACAGCTGGGTTGGCTTATGACTCGAGGAGCTGGGCGCTGGAGTCTGGACAAAGAAAAGCGGAAGCAGCCGTTTAGCCCCGACAAGCGCTGGAAGCCTTACCAGTATTGGCGTTCTTTGCCATTGCTGGTAAGGATGAAGCGACTCGAGGAGCTGGGCGCTGGAGTCTGGACAAAGAAAAGCGGAAGCAGCCGTTTAGCCCCGACAAGCGCTGGAAGCCTTGCCAGTAATGGCGTTCTTTGCCATTGCTGGTAAGGATGAAGCGACTCGAGGGGCTGGCTTAGACCTGGAGCGACGGGCAAAGATTGGCTTCTTTTGTTCAACATAATGTAGATCACAAAAAGGCTTCCCATTTTTCGGGAAGCCTTTTTGTGTAGAAAACTTAAAAAATAAATGATAGGGTCAGATACTTAGCTGAAAACTCCAAACCAGTCAGTTGCAATTCCAAATCCGACAAGGATAAGAACCAAAACGACAAATATGATGATGCCTAGCTGCAATGGCTTGTAGCCTGTGGTTCTTGGTTCCTGTATTCCTTCTTTTTCCTCTGGCGGATGGTTCTTTGCTTCTTCTTTGGTTTCTTTCATGTAATCATCTTTGTCATTATTACTCATTTGAATGGCCTCCTCGAACTTGCTGTTACTTGTATTTACCCTATATGGAGTAGATTCAATCCCGGAATTTTTCTTCTGACTGCAACTCACGCTGAGACAGTTTCTGTGCCAATTCGCGCCCAAACAACTGCGAAGATTGTGGGTCACGGCCTGTAAGAATTTGCTTGCTGCCCCACACCACATAAGCATCCTGGTCTTTTTCCTCATGATAGTCTGCAACTTTTTTCAATTCGTCTTCGAGGCTGAATGGCAATAAATCCACCACTTCTTTGGGTTCATTGGCGTTTGGATAGCCAGTGACTTTAAGACCCTCAAGAATTCCTCGGCCATCTTTAGTTTTCGTATATACAAGTGGAGCCGGGCCGTGGCACACAGCCGAAACGATACCGCCCAGTTCATGGACAATATTAATCACGGCATGCAAATCTTCATTGTGCGCCAGGTCAAACATAGCTCCGTGTCCGCCAACAATCATGATCGCATCATATTCACTGGCCTTGACATCGACAATTGGCGTTGTTTTATCCGCCATGCCTGAGTCATATTGTTTTTTATAAATTCCATCGGGATCATAATCTTTGCTGAGGCTGAGCGGATCGACAACAGGTTTGCCTCCATCAATGGATGCAAGTCCAACAACATGTCCTTCTTTTTCAAGTTCTAAGGCCGGTGCGAATAGTTCTTCCGCCCACCAACCAGTCACATAATTATTTTCTTCATCTGTATAGCCATTCGATAATACCGCTAGTACTTTTGCCATCGTATCTTCCTCCTACTTTTAAAACTTCCTTGTTTCTTCACTTACCCTGTAAGAAAAATCCTGAAACGTGACAATTGGTGCGGGCTTGGAAATGACTTCAAGATTATGCTACATTTATTAAATGAAATGAAAGACGAGGTGTGCCGCTTGAAAGAGTTAACCCAAAAAACACAAGTAACCTTACTTGAAGCTATGATTGATGGCAGTAAAGTAGGAACGATTGTTACCGATCCGTCACAGAAAGATAATCCCATTATCTACACAAACAAAACCTTTATTGATATGACTGGATATACACAGCAAGAAGTGATTGGGCGCAATTGCCGTTTTTTGCAAGGACCCGATACGGCGAAAGAAGATATTGGGAAAATGAAAAAAGCTATTGCCAACGAAGAAAAAATCATGCTGACTTTATTGAATTATCGCAAGGATGGCTCTCCTTTTTGGAATCGGCTGGCTATTGAACCAGTCCGTATAGAAGACAAGCTGTATTTTATTGGAACCCAAACAGACATTACACTGGAGCGCGCTCAGCAACAAGCGATTATGGCGAATGAAAGTGAAATTGAAAAACTGATGCTGCCTATTTTGTCCGTGCAAGAAAATGTAGCGACGGTAGCACTGGTGGGTACGATGAATTTTCAGCGCTTTGAAACTTTGAAAGTGAAAATTTGTGAATATGTCCAGGAACATCGCATCGAGCATGCCATTATTGATATTACAGGGCTGTCATGGAATGAAAAATCACCGCTCTACTGGTTTACGCAAATTTACGATGCACTTCGGATTATGGGAAGCAAGCTTTATGTAACGGGTATTTCACCTGCTGCCGCCCAGCAATTTGCCAATGATTTAGAACGTGACAGCCGGTTGACCACTTTTTCAACAATTGAGAAAGCATTGAATTTTATCACACTCCAATCAGGCGGAAAGAACATATCAGTTGACTAAGGAATAAGAGAAGAGTTAAGTTTTACCTGTTCCCAAATACAAATCAGGAAAGAGGTTGGAAAAATGTCAGCATTATTTACAACAACAGTCACAGCCACTGGCGGCCGTGAGGGCAGAGTTATTTCCGAAGACAATGTATTGGATCTTCAATTGGTTTCGCCAAAAGAATTGGGCGGTCCCGGAGGAGAAGGTACAAATCCTGAACAATTATTTGCGGCAGGCTATTCTGCTTGCTTTGATGGAGCATTAAACCTAATCATTAAAAGAGAAAAAGCGGAAGTTTCCAGTACATCCATCAAAGCAGATGTCCATTTCCTAAAAGATGAAGCCGATGGCGGATTCAAAATTGGTGTCACTTTGAACGCTCATTTAGAGGGCGTCGATGAAGCGACTGCAAAAGATCTTGTCGAAAAAGCACATGCATTCTGCCCGTATTCTAAAGCAACAAGAGGCAATGTTGAAGTGGAATTGAAAATAGTTTAAGAACTTTCAAAAAGCCGGAAAGCGAAATCTTTCCGGCTTTTTCTTATGGATTAAAACTAAAATAGAAAACCTAAAGAGAGGCTGGAAAATACAAAATATGGTTTTAAAAACATAGTGTTGGGTAAAAAGAGAGTGCAGAGTTATGACAAAGTTTGAGGAGGATGGAGGAATGGGTAAAGAGGAAAACGAGCAGCAGAATTCTGAGAAACTCAAATCTGCTTCGGCGAATTCGAGTAACAAGGAGACACACTTCAATGTAGGCGGTAACGATTCCGATTACGACGGCGGGCACCCTGAAGATGCTTCAGTTCAAAACCGCAAGCCTGATGAAATGCAGCAAGAGGATTCAACCAATGATTCCTATAACTCAGGCGGAAATGACTCTGATTACGACGGCGGGCATCCAGAAGATGTCCATCCGAAGAACAAAGGCAAGTAGGCTCCAAAGATAAAAAACTAAAATCAAACAGGAGGTTTTATTTATGTTTTTTCACACAGGAGAACTTCAATACCACGCTAAGCCGGATGCTCCAGATCCAGTATTCGCAAAACAAGTTCAGGAATTGATTGGCGGGCAATTCGGTGAAATGTCAGTTGCCATGCAATACTTATTCCAAGGATGGAGCACAAGAGGAAACGAAAAATATAGAGATTTACTGATGGATACAGGAACGCAGGAGTTGGGGCATATTGAAATGCTGGCAACTATGGTAGCAAGGCTCCTTGAGGGGGCACCTGTTTACGAGCAGGAAAAAGCTGCAAGCGATCCGATTGTTGGAGCAATTATGGGCGGCATGAATCCGCAGCACGCCATCGTTCATGGATTGGGAGCATCACCAAAAGACAGCAACGGCGTCCCTTGGAACGCGGGTTACATCGTAGCAAGCGGAAACTTACTGGCTGATTTCCGTGCCAACGTCAATGCAGAATCACAGGGCCGTTTGCAGGTAGCCCGCCTTTACAGCATGACAGACGATAAAGGCGTAAAAGATCTGTTTTCATTCCTATTGGCGCGCGACACGATGCACCAGAATCAGTGGCTCGCTGCTATAAAAGAACTGGAAGCAAAAGAAGGCCCAATCGTGCCTGGAACACTTCCGCCTGAGTGGGAAGCAACCGAATACTCTCATATCCTTTACACAAATTCCGAAAGCAGCAAAGAGTTGAAGTGGATGAATGAGCCTGCACCTGATGGCCATAAATTTACATTTGGCAAGCCTGAACCGCTCAGCGTGAAACCTGAACTAAAACCAGCGCCGCCAGAAGCACACAATTCATTGCCTGAAGATAAATTGAAATAAAAATTGAGGCTGTCCTGAAGTCATGAAAATTGGCTTTCAGGACAGTCTTTTTTTATTGAGAAAGGAGAGAAAGAAATGGCTACGAAGCCTTGGCTTATGAAGCAGGAATGGAAGGACGTTGTTTTTTTGCATTGGCCTGTCAAAGTAGAATGGCTATGCCAATTTGTACCCGAAGAGTTAGAAATCGATTTGTATGGCAATCAGGCATGGCTGGGTGTAGTCTGTTTTCAGGCAAAATCAACACGCCCTCGGCTACTTCCGCCTGTTCCGGGAGCACATTCTTTTCTGGAACTGAATGTTAGAACATACGTGAAGTATGGAAAACGGAGAGGCGTTTATTTTTTTAGCTTGGACGCAAACAATCGGCTTGTAGTTAAAGCCGCTTCACAGGGAGGATTTCTGCCTTATTGCTATGCTGATATGAGCATGGCAAAAAGGGTGGAAAGATGGTGTTTTTCCAGCAGGCGAATCGAATCGGGACGGTTCCCTGAATCTTTCTGCATGACCTACAAGCCTTGTTCTGATTCAATTGAGCCAAGCCGATTAGAACGGTGGCTGACGGAACGTTATTGTTTGTGGACAAAACCAAAAGATCAACTTTACCGGGTGGATATTACCCATTTGCCCTGGAGGCTGTATTATCTGAAAGGACAGATCTATCAAAATACCATGGCTTCCTATCTACCGTTTTCTTTGCATCATTATCGGCCAATGGCCCATTATTCAAAATTACAGAAAGTAAGATTTTATGCACCAGTGAAAGAGCATTAGGAAGAAGATTCAAAAACCAAAAAAAAAGAAGCCGAGGCCACGGCCTTGGCTTCTTTGCTTAGCATTATTTCTGATTAGGCTCCTGTTTTAATGTGTGGGAAGTTTCCTTATGCGCCCAGACACGTTTTGTCAAATAGATATGGAAAAACCATTCTCCGGCAGCAATGAGCACTGCTGTGTATAGCGCTGACATTATAAGCGAGAAATCGGGATTTTCAATAAACCACAATCCACCGAGCCAGACAATGAGAAATACAAGGACAAAATCGCCTCCGGTCGCCACTTTATTAGATGTTTTCGGATAAATGACCAGATCTCCGACAAATCCGATTACAGCAACGAGTAAACTTAGAATGAAGATGTCAAAAATCCCCACTCCATAAACAAGCCCAAGAATGATAAACACTACTGAGAATACCATGGCGAACTTGATGAGTAAGGCCTCTAAATACTTCAAGTATTTCACCTCCTTAATAATCGTCAGCTTTTACTTTTCGTATACCCAGTAATAGCTCTTCAATTCCAAAAACCTATAAAAAAGTTCAAGAAAATAAAAAAACAGACCCGAGCTTGCCGGGTCTGCCGATGGTCAGGAACTGATGAAATCTCCGCCGTTTATATGAATCGCCTGTCCTGTCACATAAGTCGAATCTTTCGAAGCTAAATATACGTAGGCAGGTGCCACTTCAGATGGCTGACCGCGCCGCTCCATTGGTGTTTCTCCACCATGTTTGCCGACTTTTTCAGCTCCGAAAGTCGCTGGAATTAGAGGTGTCCAGATAGGGCCCGGTGCAACGGAATTTACACGAATTCCCTGCTCCGCGATATTGGCTGATAAGGAGCGGGTAAAGCTTGTAATGGCTCCTTTGGTTGATGAATAATCGATCAACTCAGGCGAACCGCGATACGCTGTAACGGATGATGTGTTAATAATGCTGTCTCCTTTTTGGAGATGCGGCAGGGCCGCCTGCGTCAAATAGAACATACTAAAGATATTGGTCGAAAAAGTTTCCATCAACTGATCGGGGCTAATCGCCAAAAAGTCATCCTGAGGAAATTGTTTTCCAGCATTATTGACCAAAATATTCAATTGACCGAATTCAGAAATGACATCCACTACCAGCTGATTGCAATTTTCTACATCGCTGATATCTGTGGCGAATTTTGCGCCTTTGACGCCATAGCCTTCAATCGCTTTTATTGTTTTTTCAGCATCTTCGTGTTCGTCCAAATAAGCAATGGCAATATGGGCACCTTCTTTAGCGTAAGCCACTGCTACTGCACGGCCAATTCCGCTGTCGCCGCCTGTAATAAGGGCAACTTTCCCTTCCAGTTTCCCGGAGCCTTTATAGTCTTTATCATCATAAATCGGTTCAGGGCTCATTTGCTCTTCTGAACCGGGTTGTTGTGACTGTTCCTGTGGATCTACCTGTTCATCGATTTCTTCAAATTTATCTTTAGCCATACTGAATCCTCCTTAGAAAGTAAGTAACTTCATGGTTCTTATTCCCGTTGGCGTTTCACTTAAACACAACTATATGGGTTGAACCAATAATCTTTCACAGCAGAACAGTTGTACCTGCCGTGAGGAAATGCCAAGCCTCCTCAGTCGCTCTGTTTCCTGCTGAGTCTCTGCAGTTTTGCTTCATATCAAAATGATTCTGCTCTGGTCTCAGAAAAGCAAAAAACGGACACGCCTGAATGGAAAAGGCATCTCCGTTTTTATAAGAAAGCTGTTTTAGAAAATGATCAGGATTCACCCGTGACAACTCCACAAGCAATCCGATCACCGGATTCTCCAGATGGGTCGGTAGTTTGATCATCTTCACTCTCATGAATGACCAGCGCCGTACCGCCTTCTTTAAGCAAGGAGTTTTCTTCGCCGATTGCGAGCGTCACATTTTCAGCTGTAAACTCCTGTGTGGCCGTGCCGTCATCGTTTACTTCTATATTCGGCAAATCTCCAGCGTGCGGCCCGTCGGGGTTGTCCATGCCATGCATGGTGTCTGTTGGGTTAAAATGAGCACCGGCAGATTCAAAGTCTGGAGCTTCACACATGCCCGCTTCATGAAAATGGATGCCATGCATGCCTTCCTCCAAGTTTTCAACTTCGAGTACAACGCCGACTCCAGCGTCTTCCTGGGACAATTCTGCCGTCCCGATCGCATCTCCGTCACTGTTCATTATCTCCACAGTCAGCATCAAAATTTCTTCGCCACTGTCTTCAGACTCTTCGTCTGTCTCATCTCCCAGCTGGGGCAAGTCATCTCCATCATCTTCCGGTTCCTGCTCTGTTGCCCCATCTGATTCTGTTGGCGGATCTTCTGCACTTTCATTTCCGCAGGCAGCCAAAACCAATAAAAACGCCAGTATGAAAATAAGCAAAAGCCAACGCTTCATCCGAACTCCTCCCTCGTAATCGTGTTATTCTACATTACACTTATCCATTGCATAATAAACACAATTTTCTGGAATCGATTCTTTTGTAGCAGAAGAAACTTTAAGCTCTTCTCCTGTAAAAGATAAACAACAATCCAAGTATTGCTGAGAGAACACTGATGATAAGCGATAATTTATAAAAAGGCGGTCGATAAATCAAGGAAATATTATTGTTTCCTGCCTCCAAAGGAAGGGCGACAAAACCGTAATCTGCTTTCAGCACTTCTGTTTCTTGTCCATTTACATAAGCCCGCCACCCTTGTTCATAGGGCATCGACAGCTTCAAGTATTCATCATTTTCAGCATTGTCGTAATCAAGACTTACTTTGCTGCCATCGATTAGCAGGTCGCTGGATCTATCCGGCTTTTCGGCCTGTTCCAATAAGTTTCCGTAATCCTCTGAATAAAGGTCGATTCCAGATAATTCATAAGTCCCTTCAGGAAGGAGGATATCAATTTGTCCGTCAGCGGGAACACGGATGGTGAGATCATCGACAAATGTCTTATAGACGGATTGATTGGATTTTCTGGTCGTTTCATAGCCGTTGACTTGAAGGGCAAAGCCTTCATCGGCTGCCATGCTTTCCAAATGGAAAGAGACGAACAAGTCAGCATTGTCTTCGACCGGAGTATCCAAATTTAAAGTTAAACCGCCCAATCTGTCGGTAACCTCAAGGAGGCTGCCATCATAGTTTGAATTTACTTCAGCAATTTCATAACCAACTGTAATGTCATCACTTGGGGCCAAGCTTTCACCGTCTTGAGCCTGATCGAGCACAATGCCCTCTAACATTGCCTGCTCACGCATGATTACAGGCATTTCGGCTAATTGCTGTTCCTGATAAACCGCAGAAGTGGAACGTGCAAACGGCAACACATATTCATTTTCATAGACAGTGTAGTTTTCTGAGGTGTGAATTTCTGTAAAGCCGAATGGAATATCGTGGTCCCCGTTTGGACGGATAAGGTATTTTCCTTGAAGCATGCTGTACAAATTGGCGCGATTGCCCAAAGTCGCATAACGGCTTACGCTTTCACGTTCCATATCGATTTCAAGGTCGTATAGGTAAAAGAACAGTAAATTTTTATTCAAGATGCTGGAATAGGCACTCAAACCCTGGAAATCCTGTACGATCGGTGTATTATTGCGGACGCCTTCCATCCATTCAATTCGATAAGGCCCACCGGTTTCCTTGGCATGAATAAGCTCCAGAAGCTCTTCAATTTCGGGATCGTCATATTCGGCACCGGTTATCAACTCTTCATTGACCTGCGCAATATCGCCGTCTTCGAGAATTTTTTCCAATTGATAAAGGTTGACGAACAGCAAAGCCCATGCAAACAGGAAAACCATCAGCAATCCTTTGAACACAGTTTTTTTGAATCGGGCATACAAAAACAACAGCAGGACCGTTAGTAGCAGGCTACCGATTGCGAACAGCGAGGCCTGCGAATCGATCGCAAAATCTTCATCCCAGGATGCATACAATGCAAAACAAAAAACTGCAAAAACTGATGCAACCAACAAACGCCGAACTGTGAACTTGGGCAATTGGTCGAAAGCTGCAGCAACAGCCCCTCCAATCACCAGGGATAAAAAATATTCCCATCGGTATTGTGGAGCTGAAAAGCCATTAAAGGCGCTGCCGACCAATGGGCTATGGTGCATGATGATCCCGGCGATTCCGAGCAGCGCGAACAGACGAAACGTTTTGTTGCGATACAAAAAGAAACAAAATAACAGCAGGATAAAAATTGCCGGCAACACGATAAAGCGGCTGTCGAATAAAATGTTGTCCGTTACATCAACCCATGGGATTTCCTGCTGAAAGGCTGGCCGGTGATTGTTCAAATATGCATATACAGCAGGAATAAAGGAAATCGCACTGATGCCGGCTCCGATAAGGCCGGCAATTACAAAACTCATAAATGCTTTTTTTCTGTCCTGTTCATCTGATTGAAGCGGAATGAACAAGCGGAAAAGAATATAAAGAGTAGTCAATAAAAAATTGATATAAGCAAAATAGAAGTTGTCAATCATCGAGACAGCGACAGCCGCCAAAAACCAGCCTGGTTTTTGTTCACGGAAGATTTTTTCAACACCAAACAGGAGAATCGGCAGCCATAAAAAAGCATCCGCAAAAAATTCCCAATACGTGACATGGCGGAAGTACATACCTGAGATGCCATAGAGGGAAGCGCCCAGCAAGGCTGCCGGCTTGGAAATCTTCATATACATAAACAGGCGCGTCGTGATGAACAAGATGGCAGCCAGACGGATGATGCTTATAAAGACCGCGGCATTTGCCCAAAACAGCACATCTGTTGTCTGAACAATGTTTATGGCCTTGAGTATGGACACGATCACCACTGACACGAGGAACACAATAGAGGTAGAAAAATAATAAGACAGTTCACTGAACGTGCCTGCCCCCAAACCAAAATCAAACGAGTAGAAAAATTCTCCGCGAGTGTATTGCTCAAATAGAAGATGCTTGAAAGGCATCATTTGGGAAAGGCCGTCATTAATGCCGACCATGAAATGGCCGCGTGACCATTGATAAAGAAAAACAGCGTGGCCAATTGCCGAAAGGAGCACACTGATGATTCCCAGAAGAAGAACAGGGCGTAGTTTGTGCATAGAGTCACCGTCTTTTTTGCTTATTTTGGATGAGCCGTATCCTTAAGAATCTTCCCGGATACGACAAAGGTTACGGGAATCGTAAACAATACTGCCGCAAAAGGTGCGATATTGCTGTTGAACTGCAAAAATTCAACGAAAATGAAAATCAGGGCTGTGGAGACAGATATATTAACGACCTGAGTCAAAGGGAAATACAAGTATTTTTTAAAAGTTGGCCTGATGCGATACGTCACATAGCAGTTCAAGAAAAAAGAAATGTTCAAACTGATCAGAAAGCCAATTACATGCGCCAACAGGTAAGGCCAGGAAAAGACATTGTGGAGCAGCAAGTAAATGCTGTAGTAGCTTAAGGTATTGACTACACCTACAAAAACAAAACGGGTAAACTCCGTGTTCAAAGCTTTAATGTTCATCGTATTCATCCACATTGCTGATATCTACCAGAAAATGCGGCCGCTGCTTGGTTTCGTTGTAGATGCGTCCGATATATTCGCCAATAACGCCGAGGCTGATCAATTGAATGCCTCCGAGTAAAAGGATTGCCGTAATTGTCGTAAAGTAGCCCGGGGCTCCGACGCCTTCCCGCATAATGTTATAGAGAGTGAAGAAAATGTAGATGAGAGACAGAAATAGGACTAGGAAGCCTGTGTAAAAACAAATGCGCAAAGGCTTCATGTTAAAAGAAATGATGCCGTCAATGCCATAATTGACCAGACTGTTGAACGACCATTTTGAATCGCCGTCAGTTCGCAAAACATTTTCGTAGTTGATCGTTTTTTTGCTGAGGCCAATCCAAGAGAACAGCCCTTTGGAAAAACGGTTGCTTTCACTCAATGCCAGAATCGCATTGATGGCTTTTCGGCTTAACAGCCGGAAATCGCCTTCGCCGTCCTGCAAATCTACATCGGTAATGGAGTTGATCAGTTTGTAGTAGAGAGAAGAAAACAAGGAACGTACTTTAGAGTCTCCGGTGCGGGAACGTCTGGCAACAACTTGGTTAAAGCCTTCCTCGTAGCCCTCAACCATTTCCCCGATCAAGGTGGGCGGATGCTGCAGGTCGCTGTCCATAACAATGGCAGCGTCGCCTTTGATGCGTTTCAAACCGGCAAGCATTGCAGATTCTTTTCCAAAGTTTCGGGTCAACGAAATATATTTTACGCTGTCATGTGCTGCTGCCAGCTTTAAAATTTCCTGGAGTGTGCCGTCGCTGCTGCCATCATTAATGAACATAATTTCATATTGATATGGAAGCGAATCAAGTTCCTGCACCAACCTGTCGTACATGGAAGCAATGTTTGCTTCTTCGTTATAAGCCGGAACAACGATAGAGATAAGCTTCATTTTTTTTTCCCCTTTCGAGCTGTTGATAAAAAGTCTCCTAAAGCTTGTATTACCCGAGCCATTTAAGAAGTATGCCTTGCGAAAATGAAACTTCCTAGCATTACATACGTATTAGTATACGACAGGTGTTTTAAGAAAACATATGTCTGAAAATTCAGCTTGAAATGATTGCCTGTGAAACGTCCAGCCAGCTGAGCTGTATGGCCAGGGTCTGGAATCTGCAAGTCTTTTGCCAGGCTTTATTCGTTGAATTTTACATGTTGGACCGATACCATTAAAATAGAATACATACTGATGAATGGAGAGTGTTAAGAATGGCGATCAATCTCGTAAAAGGTCAGAAAATCGATTTAACAAAAGGACGTTCATCTCTTTCAAGCATAATGGTTGGTTTGGGCTGGGACCCAGTCCAAACTAAAAAAAGTGGAGGCTTTCTAAGCGGCCTACTGGGCGGAGGCGGCGGTGCTGATGTTGACTGTGACGCATCCGTATTGCTGCTTGACGAAAACGGCAAGTTGACAGCAAAAGAAAACCTTATTTATTTTGGCAATAAGAAAAGCAAAGATGGCAGTGTTGTCCACTCAGGCGACAACTTGACTGGTGAAGGCGAAGGCGACGATGAAACGATCAATATCGACTTGAAGCGAATCTCGCCGTCTGTACATCGTTTGGTCTTCGTGGTAAACATTTATAACGCGAAACAAAAGAAACAGGATTTTGGCATGATTGAAAATGCATTTATCCGCTTGGTCGACAATCAGTCGAAAGAAGAACTTGTCCATTACAATCTTACGGACAACTATGCAGGCAAAATGTCGCTGATTCCTGGTGAACTTTACCGCCAAGGCGCTGAATGGAAATTTTCTGCAATCGGTGAAGGCGCATCAGAACCTGATATCGGATCTATCGCAAACAAATATTCTTAAGGAGTGAAGTAGAAAATGGCAATTAACTTATCAAAAGGACAAAAAGTAGATTTAACGAAAACCAATCCGGGTTTATCCAAAGTAATCGTAGGTTTGGGATGGGATACCAATAAATATGACGGAGGCCAGGATTTCGATTTGGATTCCTCAGTCTTCCTTCTAAACGCTGAAGGCAAAACGGCTTCAGAAGCTGATTTTATCTTTTATAACAACACAACAGGTGCTGCCGGAGCGGTAGAACACACTGGTGATAACAAAACAGGTGAAGGGGATGGCGATGACGAGCAGGTTAACGTTAACCTATTCGCTATTCCAGCTTCAATCGAAAAAGCGACTTTTGCTATCACAATCCATGATGCGGAAGGGCGCAGCCAAAACTTTGGGCAGGTAAGCAATTCATATGTCCGCATCGTTAATGGTGACACAAATGAAGAATTGATCCGCTATGATTTAGGGGAAGATTTTTCAATTGAAACTGCGGTTGTCGTGGGTGAATTATACCGCCACGGGTCAGAGTGGAAATTTAATGCCATTGGCAGCGGTTATCAAGGCGGCTTAGAGTCTCTTGTAAAAGACTTTGGCTTAAACAGCTGAGTAAACGATGGAAAAGCAAGGAGACTTTCTCCTTGCTTTTTCTCCATTCATATATGAAATGATAATTTGAACGGGCTGTAGCAGCAGCATGCCGGGAGGGACCACGCATGAGACATTTTAGCGGATTGACAGATTCTGATTTAAAAACTTTTTTTAAATATTACCCGGCAGAATTTAACCGTGATACGGAACGGGAAACCTTAGGTCTGGCATTAGGTGCAGCACTTTACACACCTGGATCCAGAGTGGATTTTGCACAAAAAATCGTAAGTGGAGATTACAGCAGCGGTGCATTTTCTGGCCTGACTACTTTAATTGTCTGCCTCGAAGATGCGGTAGCCGATACAGAGTTGGAACAAGCGGAACAAAACGTAATAGGCGAGTTTAAAAAGCTGGCAAAGGCGAATACACAGCAATTGGCAGCCGGCCCAGCCCTATTTTTGCGGATTCGGACGCCTGAACAGTTAGAAAAATTGATCAAACAGGCGGGCCATGCATTAAGTGTATTGACTGGCATCGTTTTCCCAAAATGTTTGCCTGCCACATTGCCGTTGTTTTTCGAAGCGCTGGACCGTGCCAGTGAAGCGGCCGGCAGAGGGCTTTACGCACTGCCTTTGCTCGAAACAAAAGAAGTGCTGTACAGTGAATCCCGTGAACAGACTTTAGCTGAATTGCACGGAATCATGAAATCGGAAGCCTATCGGGTGTTAACTGTTCGCGTAGGCGCAACGGATTTTTCCAGTCTTTACGGCTTGCGGCGTCCTGCGGAACGGACAATTTATGATGTCCATATCATCCGTGATTGCCTGACTTCAATCTTGAACCGCTTTAACCGTGCAGAAGACGGCTTTACCGTTTCGGGTCCTGTATATGAACATTTTTCGGGTGGGGAACGATTATGGCTTTCTTCGAAACCGGAGCAAACCCTGTGGGAAGAAGTCCAACTGGACGTACTCAATGGTTTTAAAGGAAAAACCTGTATCCATCCGTCTCAAATCTCAATCGTCAATGCCGGCCATATCGTATCGCTTGAAACTTTTGAAGATGCTAAATTGATCCTCAATCAGAGCGGCAAACGAAACGGCGTCCTGCAAAGTCCTAAACGAAATAAAATGAACGAAGTAAAACCGCATTTGAGCTGGGCAAAAAAAATTGCCGCTCAAGCGGAAGTCTATGGGGTGCTGAATGAAAACTATCAACAAATCGATGTCCTCAACCACATCCGGGCCAACCAGCTTTCAAATCAATACTAAGCTATGGGATAACCTTGATATTAATATTTTAGTAGAAAATGCTTATTCTGGGCTTTCTCCAGAATCGCTTTTTTCCGTAGCTCTGCGCATCAATAAAAAGCGCCAGTTTTTATTCGTCAGCAATCTAATTGCCAAACATCTGGCTGTTCGTCCCTCTGCGGCTCTGGGAACAGGGACATTGTTAGCTTCCTTGCTGATGGAGGAGTCTGGTTTGGAAGGGTATCCTGATGGACATTCTCTTGTTGAAATGATTGAAACGGGAAAAATAGACAAGGAGAAAACCATCAAATCGCTGCAATTTAAAAAAGCGATGCCTCAACAAACAGTTTTCATTGGCATGGCGGAAACCGCAACCGGCCTTGGGCATTCGGTTTTTCAGCATTTTGAGAATGCGGCTTATATCCACACAACTCGTGAAGAAATTGTTGGCACCACCCCGTCTTTTGTTTTTGAAGAAGAACATTCCCACGCAACATCCCATAAGGTTTATGCGCCTTCGGGTATGCTTGAACAGGCAGAAACCATCGTTTTGATCGACGATGAAATTTCAACAGGCAACACTTTGCTGAATCTGGTTTGTGCGCTGGATGATCAATTTCCCGGGAAGAACTATGCTTCTCTGTCCATCCTGGATTGGCGAAACGACAACCAGAAAGAAAAATTTGAAAAAATGGCAAACGACCGAAATATCCGTCTGAATATTCTGTCCTTAATGGCCGGCCAATTTGAGTTAGTTCACAGCAAAGCACCGGAAGAACATGACTTGATGCCATTGGACAGTTCTGGATCGAGACTTCCGGATATCGAATTGCCAGGGAAGAAATTGGCTGTCGGTTCGGAGACCGGACAACAGTACATATCTTATACAGGGCGCTTTGGCATAACCAGCAGGGAGCATGACGAAATAGGCGATTGGGCAGAAACTGCCGCAAAATTGGTTGCACAGAAAAGCGATAAAGCGCTGGTCATAGGTGTAGGAGAAAATATGTACTTGCCTTTGCGTTTCGCCTTAGCGCTAGAAGGAAATCCGGTTGTACAGACCACCACACGCAGTCCGATTTTCGCTTCACAAACAACCGGCTATCCTATCAAGGAAAAAGCCAAATTTGAGCTGCCGGATGCAGAAGGGATCAGCCAGTTTATCTACAATCTGAATGAATTGGACATTGACCAAATTTACCTTCTTGCTGAATCTGTCATTGAGCCATCCGAATGGCAGCCTCTGCTTGCGTATCTGGAGAAAAAAGCGCCCGTAGAATGGGTTTCCCTGACCGCCACCAAAAGGAGTGAAAAGATCTAATGATAGCAGCAGATTTAGTGAAAACGAGTTATCCCAAAGAAGATATCACGTTCCTATTGAAAGATGTCAGTGATGCATTTGTTGAAAGCACGTTGGAGGAACGGGAAAAAGCGGTTCAAACTGGCGCACATTACGCAGAACGGCTGCCGATGGAATACCGTCCTTCTGATGAATACACAAATCTTTATCACGAAACGGTAAAAAAAACCAAGCAGCAATTAAGCTATCTGGTAGGGCTGGTTACACGCCGGATTTTCATGAATGCAGGAACAGATGATGTTATCCTCGTATCATTGGCACGTGCCGGCAGCCCAATTGGCATTCTGATTCGCCGCTACGCGCAGCAAATGATGAATATGGACTGGCCGCATTACAGTGTCTCTATTTTGCGCGATAAAGGAATAGATGAGAAAGCGATCGATTCAATTCGCGCAGCGCATCCCGCAAGCCGCATCCAATTTGTGGACGGCTGGACCGGCAAAGGGGCTATTCAAAAGGAATTGACCAAATCGGTCAACAACCTCAATGAAGAAAAAGCTATGAACCTGTATGACGATATGGCAGTGTTGGCTGACCCGGGTGCCTGCGCGGTATTATTCGGGACGCGTGAAGATTTCCTTATTCCAAGCGCTTGCCTGAATGCAACCGTCTCAGGACTGGTGAGCCGCACGATTCTCAACGAGTTGTATATCGGCAAAGATGATTTCCACGGAGCGAAGTTTTACGGTGAGTTGCTCGAAGAAGATTTATCGAATGATTTTGTCGATCAAATTACTGAATGCTTTGCCGAGACACGCGATAGAGTCGAGAAGGACGCTGTCTCCACTCCGGTGACTGCCGAAAGAACCTGGCAGGGGATGGCAGAGGTCGAAGCGATCGGCCAGCAGATGTACAGTGAAACGGACTACCACTTGATCAAACCGGGTGTTGGAGAAACGACACGTGTCCTGCTTCGCAGAAGCCCGTGGAAAGTTTTGGTCAACAGCTTGGACAATCCGGATGTCCATCATATTTTGATGCTGGCAAAAGAAAAAGAGGTGCCGGTTGAAGTGGTTCCTGATTTGTTTTATCGTGCAATCGGCTTGATCCGATCGGGTAAAGAAATATGACAGTTCTATTCGCCAGCGATCTGGATCAGACGTTAATTTATTCCCGCAATTCAATGGGTATGGAAGTGACCGAGGACGAACTGATCGAAGTAGAGCGCTACGAGGGCAAGCCTTTGTCATTCATGACTAAAAAAAGCCAATCAAAGTTATGGAATATCAATGAATCCGCATTCTTTTTACCGGTCACTACACGTACACAGGCCCAATATGAGCGAGTGACAGGGATTTTTGAAGGAAGCCAGTCGCCGCGCTTTGCAGTCATATCCAACGGAGCGGTCATTTTGGAAAATGGTCAGCCGATTAAAGAGTGGTCGGATGGGATTCGCCAGCAATGCGTCAGCCGAAAAACTATTATTCGGGAGCTGCTGCCGGAAATTGAACGCCATTTCTCGGAAGACTGGGTGCTGAAAGTACGAGAGGCAGATGATTGGTTCGTCTACCTGATCGTTGACCGTGCCCGTTTTCCTGAGGATAAGCTTGATTTTTACACGACCACTTTCAAAAAGCTCGGATGGGGCATGTCCCTGCAAGGCCGAAAACTTTATTTTATGCCGGAAAGCATTACGAAAGCAGCTGCTATGGAGTATGTCAAAGAACGCTTAGGAGCAAGTTATGTATTTGCTGCCGGAGATTCGTTGCTGGATCTCGATTTATTGGAAAGCGCCGATTACAGCATGCTTGCTTCCCATGGCGAAGCGGTAAGAAGTGCAGTTCCGGTTTCCGAGCACATTCACCAAACTCAGAAGCACGGCATTAAAGCAGGAGAAGAAATCTTGGCCCGTGTTGCCGAGATTTCATTGCAGCGCAAGTAAGCAACAAAGCAAGGAGAGATTCCGATGGTTCAATTGCATCCGATCCCCGCAAAAACCTGGGATCCGGAAAAGATCGGGGAGTGGCTGAAAAAACCGATTGTGGATCACAGCGAAACCAAAATTGAAGAAAATCAGATTACGTATCCACAGCTGCTTGGACAGGTGAAGGGTATGACCCTGGACGGCGATGAGTATTTTGCTGCCATCTATGATGTTATCGAGGCAGCGGAAGGACGATTAATTCGGCTTTCCGATAAGATGAACAAGCATATTGAGCAGGACCGCCTGCGGACATTGCAGGATTTGTTCGAAATGAACAAAAAAGAAAAAGGGTTGTCGCCAAACCGAATGGTGGCGTTTCTCGATGGCAAAGGGCTGCTGCCAAGGTTAAAAGATTCGGATATGAACAGGCGCCTCCGGGTAGTGCTGATTGATATCCTGAAAGCTTTTCAGGAACAATCAGGAGGAAATACCACCCATTCTTCTTTCAAACGTGTCACGACAGACTTGGTCAAGTGGATGTTCAATCACTTAGAACCTGAAATTGAAAAATTATCATTGGAAAAAGGGTTGCCAGGCTTCTTGTGGTACGGCAGCGCTTCAGAAAGCGAAACCTGGTTTTTGAAGTTGGCAGCAGCTTTTGGCTTCCACGTTATCGTCTATGATCCTAAAGGAGACGGCTGGTTTGAGCAGGCAATTGGAAAAGAAGGGCTGCACAGCCACAGTTTCCAAGTAAATGCTCCATCACTCTTGCCTTTTCCGGAAGAAAAGCCGAAACGCGTTGGAACGGTCGCTTACCGTGCAACCCAGGAAGTGGATCGTTTGCTGCACCACGATGATTCCGGGCTTTATAAGCCTTTCCAATTCAAATCCTATTTGACCCACTCGGTACGCCTCAAAACCACTATGGATGAAGCGTTCATGCTTGCCAAAGAGCGTGCAATGGTTCGGCCATCATTTTCGGTTGCGAGTGGAAGCGTCAACATTCCAGTTGTTTTCTCGAAGCTTATGGGCATCGAGAAAGACCGCCGGCGCTTTTGGGAGAATGTCCACAATTTGACTGAGCGTGAAGATACGAAATTGATCCGAAGCTTCCCCTTTATCGATGAGCGAAAAGGCAATCAGCAATTCCATTACCGCGCCGCTCTTGGAAGGGATGGACGTCTGGATCCGGAAAAAATGAAAGCTGCACATTGGTGGAGATACAATAAATTGCCGGATGGCGTCCAGACTGCGATAGCAGCAGCGATTGCCAGACATGTAGAAAAGCCGATTCTGTTGCCTCAAAACAGCGAGTCAATTGAAGATTTGCAGCTCTATGCTTTTTCACAATCCATGTCGCTGCCGGATTCAGTAATCCAATTGATCCAGTTATTCGATTACCCGCAGTTTGTACCGACAATGCTGTTTTATAACGAAGAAAAAGACGGCGAATTGAGCCGTGCAGATGCCAATATGATCGCCTTGATCCACATATTCGGACTTGATGTTATCATCATCAACCCACAAGGGCATCAGGACATCGAGCGCTGGGTAGATTCTGAATCATTTGATACACACTGGCTGGATGAACGAAGCTTTAACGAGCCTTACCGCGAACCTTCAGTGGTAAAAAAGATATTTAAAAAATGGCTGTAGCCAAAAAGGAGTGAAAACGGATGACCAATATGCCAGATCAAATTGAACAGCAGGAATTGGTGATGAAAGATGAAAATCAATTAAAGGTTCAGTTGAAAAAAGATCCTGAAGTTCTTCAGTTGGCTGCTAAAATTGATCCGAAAAACCAAATTGCTTTATTGGAATTCGGCCGTGAGCCTGCCAATGAAATTTCCGCTTTTACAGGGAAAGTTTTGAATTCTGTCCAAGCAAACAGCATGGAGGAATCCAGTGAGTTGCTGAAGCAGCTCGGCAAAATCATGGATAAGTTCGATAAGAAAGATTTTGTTGAAAAGAAAGGCTTCCTAAGTAAAATTTTCAACAAGGGCAATAAAGTGATCGAGCAATTATTTAACAAATATCAGACCATGGGAAGTGAAATCGATAAAGTTTACGTCGAAATCACAAAGTATGAAGGCGAAATGAAAAAGTCAACAACGACGCTGGAAGAACTGTATAACCAAAACTTCAATTATTTTATGGAGTTGGAAAAGTACATCGCAGCAGGTGATATTAAAGTAGAGGAATTAAAAGCCAAGGAGCCGGATGTCCGGGCAAAAGCAGAATCGGGCGATCAAATGGCACTAATGGAATTGAATTCCCTGCAAAATGCTATTGAGCTTCTTGAGCAGCGCGTCTACGATCTTGAAATGGCAAAGCAGGTTTCTTATCAGTCGGCTCCTCAAATCCGCATGCTGCAGCGCGGGAATACAAAGCTGATTGGGAAAATCAATTCAGCTTTCGTTACGACTATTCCGATTTTTAAAACCGGCTTGATCAATGCCATCGCGGCGAAACGCCAAAATCTGGTGGCTGAATCGATGAGCGAATTGGATCGCCGTACCAATGAAATGCTATTGAACAATGCCAACGACATTTCACGCCAAAGCGTTGATATTGCCAGAATGTCAGGCCAACCGAGCATCAAGATTGAAACCATTGAGCAAACATGGGAGACTATTATGCAGGGGATGAACGACACGCGCGAGATTGAGCAGGAAAATCGCAAAATGCGTGAAGAGGGACGTCTCCGCATCGAAGAACTGCAGAAGAAATACGAAGACACGCAACGTAAAGCGAATTAATCGGAGGAGGAAATCAATATGTCAACAATCAACCTTTCAAAAGGACAGAAAATCGACTTAACGAAAACAAATCCGGGCCTAACAAAAGTGGTCGTCGGTTTAGGCTGGGATACCAATAAATACAGCGGTGGCGGAGATTTCGACTTAGATGCATCAGTATTCCTTGTAGGAGAAAACGGCAAGTCACGCGGACCGGAAGATTTTATCTTTTACAACAACCTTGTAGGGGCTAATGGTTCAGTTACCCATACAGGCGATAATTTAACAGGCGAAGGGGAAGGCGATGATGAGCAAGTGATTGTCGATCTGCCAAACGTTCCTGCTGATGTCCATAAAATCAGTTTCACGGTAACAATCCACGAAGCAGAAAGCCGCGGCCAAAATTTCGGCCAAGTTTCAAATGCGTTTATCCGCATTGTAAATGAAAGTTCAAACGAAGAGTTGATCCGCTACGATCTGGGAGAAGATTTCTCGATTGAAACGGCTTTAGTGGTTGGTGAATTATACCGCCACGGCAGTGAATGGAAATTTAACGCCATTGGCAGCGGCTACCAAGGCGGTCTTGCAGCATTAGTAAATGACTATGGCTTAGGTTGATCACAATTCAAAAACCGTTTATCAGTTTATAAACTGATAAACGGTTTTTTTATGGTTAAGAAACGATAGAACAGCTATTTTACAATATTTGATCGGCTTTCAACAAACCGTTCAAAAGGAGATTGGCACTCTTTTCGATGTCTTCAGGGATACTCAATTCTTTTGGACTATGGCTGATGCCGTTGATGCTTTTAACAAATATCATCACTGAGGGGGTCATTTGCGCCAGGTTCATGGCATCATGCCCTGCCATGCTCGGCAAGATTGTATAAGGAATACCAGATTCAGCCGCTGCCTCTTCTAATATGCCTATAAGCTGTCTGTCAAAATCGCATTCCTGTGTATTATAGCTGTTGGCTACCGCCATTTTGACGCCATGCCTGTTTTTAATCGCCTGAAATGCCTCATGAATTTGCTGAACAAGGCTTTCCCGTTCTTTTTTATTGGCTGATCTTACCTCAAGAGTAAATTCGACACGCCCGGGGATAATATTGGCTGCATTCGGAAACACGTCAAACTTCCCCACAGTGGCGACCGTATCGCTATTGAGGGCAAGCGTGAGCTTCTGGACTTCTGCCACCATTTCACCTGCTGCAGCTAGTGCATCTTTCCGGCTCTTCATGACAGTAGTACCGGAATGGTTCTGCTGTCCTTCTATTGTTACAAGATCGCGGTAAATGCCGACAATGCTGTCGACAATTCCAACGGATAGCTTTTCGTTCTCCAGCTTGCTTCCTTGCTCAATATGGAGTTCGAAATAAGCGGCCATTGCCCCTTTTTCTTCTTCATCCATCAGGGAAAGATCGCCACCGGCTTTTTCGATTGCCGTTGCCAAAGTTCTTCCTGTCCTGTCTGATGCCGCCAGTAATTCCTGGGAGACGAGCTTGCCGCTTATCGCACGGCTTCCCATGGTCGAAAAGTTAAATTCATTGGCTTCTTCTGCGGTGAAAGAGACGATTTGAAGTGGATGAGCCAATGTAATATGATGATCAATTAAAGTCTGAACAACTTCTTTTGCAGCCAAGACACCCAGAGCCCCATCGTATTTTCCGCCGTTTGGTACAGTATCCAGGTGAGACCCAATTACCAGAGGAACATCTTTTTCCCCAGAGCCGGGTAAAGTTCCCCAGATATTGGCGATTGAGTCTACTGAGACGCTCATGCCTAACGCTTTTAATTCCTGAGTGAAAAGATTGCGCACTTCATAATCTGCGGCCGAAAAACTGGGGCGATTTACACCGCCGTTTTTATCCTTTCCATATGTAGCATAAGCTTCAATGTTTGCCATCAGACGGTCTATGTTAATTTCCATTTATACACATCCCTTCATGTGAATTTATCCTTCAATAGTAACATAATTATCATTAAATTATGAATACTCGACACAGCTTTTTTTATCTATGATATCCTCGAAAAGAGAAATAAAAACAGAAAGGATGAAAAGCGATGGCAATTATCGACCAAGTAAAAGAAATCAGGAGAGCTCTGCATCAAAATCCGGAACTGGGTGGAGAGGAATGGGAGACTTCAAAACGCATACAGGAAGAGCTGCAGAAAGCGGGAATTCCATTTAAAACCGGGTTTGCCAAAACGGGAGTTCTTGGTGTAATTGAGGGCAACAGTGAAGGTGGAACAGTAGCATTGCGCGCGGATATTGATGCACTTCCGATTTTGGAAAAGTCAGCTGTCGACTTTAAATCCAAAGTGGATGGCAAAATGCACGCTTGCGGCCATGACGCGCATACGTCGATGCTCCTAGGAACAGCTTTTAAACTGCAGGAAATGAAAGAGCAGCTGCCAGGACGTGTCCTGCTGGTTTTTCAGCCGAATGAAGAAGCATCGCCAATCGGCGGAGCGAGACCGATGATGGAAGATGGTCTCTTTGATGAATTCAAGCCGGATGTCATTTTTGGCCAGCATGTTTGGCCGGATCTGCCTGTCGGCCAGATTGGCATACGCGACAAGGAAATGATGGGCGCTTCTGATACATTGTCTTTCACAATAAAAGGTGCAGGTGGGCATGCCAGCATGCCGCATCAAGGAAAAGATGCCATCGTCGTGACCGCTGAGTTCATCTCATCGCTGCAGTCGATTGTCAGCCGCAATGTAAACCCATTGGAATCTGCCGTCATTACCATTGGCACAATCAATGGGGGCTACCGCTACAACGTGATAGCGGATCAAGTAGTTTTAAAAGGGACTGTTCGCACATACAGCCAGAAAGCCAAAGACACCGTAAAACGCCGTCTGGAAAACTTGGTGAAAGGCTTTGAAATCGCTTACGAAGTGCAAATTGATTTTGAATATGTGGACGGCTATGGCGCCACTATCAACACTCCAGAATGGGCAGAGTTGGTGAGGGGCAGTGCAGCGCAATTGCTGGGAGAAGCCGCTTTGCCAGAGGTGGATCCATCTATGGCAGGAGAGGATTTCTCCCGGTTTCTAGAGAACATTCCCGGAGCTTTCTATTGGCTCGGCTGTTCAAAAGAGGATGAGAAAGCTCCGAAACCCCTTCACGATCCAGAATTCTTTTTTGACGAATCTGCTTTAGAAGTAGGAATCGAAACCATGGTGAAAGTGACAGTCGATGCATTGAAAAAGTTGGAAGGATAATTTTGGTAAACACGTATAAATATAAAAAGAAGTGAATTAATTATCGGAATCGCTTGATTATTTGCAGTTTTTTTGCCTATAATATTAAAAAAGTTAAGATTTTAAAGAAGTTGAGGGGGGCGTATTATGAAGAAGCCGGAACAGAACGGAGAAAAGAAAGGGATTTTTATCCGTTTCCTGAATGTCGTAGAAAAACTCGGGAACAAATTGCCAGATCCGTTTATGATATTTGTGTATTTGGCACTCGGAGTAATAGTTGCGTCATTTATCTTTAGTTTATTCGATGCTGCTGTTGTCCATCCAGGTACTGGCGAAACTTTGGCCATTCAAAACTTGTTATCAGGTTTAGGACTGCAGTATATCGTAACTTCCATGCTGGAGAATTTTACAGGTTTTGCACCGTTGGGAACCGTTTTGGCAATCATGTTAGGAATTGGATTAGCTGAGAAAGTGGGATTACTGGAAGTTGTTATCCGTAAAACTATTTTAAAAGCACCTGCTTCACTCGTTACATATGCGATAGCTTTCGTAGGAATCATGGGGAATATTGCATCCGATGCGGCACAAATTCTCATACCGCCCCTCGCTGCAATGGTCTTTTATAAAATTGGCCGTCATCCGCTGGCCGGATTGGCTGTCGGTTTTGCCAGTGCCGGAGCTGGATTTACAGCGAATTTACTGATTGTTGGGACAGACGCATTGCTGTCAGGAATTTCGACAGAAGCTGCTGCGATTCTTAATGATCAAATCATCGTTACGCCAGCCGATAACTGGTACTTTAATATTGTTTCTGTTTTTGTATTGACCGTAGTTGCTGCTCTAGTAACTGAAAAAATTATCGAACCAAAGCTTGGAAAGTATGAAGGCGATAAAATAATTGATGTTAGCGCAGAAGAAAATCCGAAAGCCAACAAAGGGCTGCGGAATGCCGGATTGGCGGCACTGGCGTATCTCACAATTATCGTCGTACTGATTGCATGGCCTGGCTCAAGTTTGCGCAATGAAGAAGGCGGATTGATACCCTCTCCGTTCTTGACCGGGATTGTTCCATTTATCTTGGGACTTTTTCTGGTGCTTGGAGTTGCCTATGGAAAAACGACGGGTGCAATCAAAACTTCACGTGATGCTGTAGGCTTTATGGGCGAATCCATTAAGGATATGTCAGGATTTATCGTGTTGATTTTTGCCGCATCCCAGTTTATTGCTTACTTTACGTGGACGAATATTGGAACGTGGATTGCAGTGAATGGCGCTGAGTTGCTGACTGAGATCAATTTCACCGGTATATATCTTATTATCGGATACATCCTTTTTACATCTATGCTGAACTTCCTGATTTCTTCAGGGTCTGCAAAATGGGCTCTGGAAGCACCGGTTTTTGTGCCGCTATTTATGCAATTGGGTTATCATCCGGCTTTCACACAAATGGCTTATCGGATCGGGGATTCTTCGACAAATATAGTGACTCCTTTAAATCCATATTTCATCGTGGTACTGTCTTTTGTAAGGGAATACGATAAAAAAGCGGGAATGGGAACATTGATTTCATTGATGATTCCATATACTTTATCCTTCCTGCTTGTTTGGATCATCATGTTCTTGATTTTCTTCTACGCTGGGTGGCAGTTCGGACCAGGAATTACGCCTTATTTATAAAAACGATTTGCTCATTGATGGTTTTTACACCCATCAATGAGCCTTTCTATACCATAAAAAAAAATTAACTAATAACTTGAAAATCAGGAGGGACGCAAGTGACAGAGAAACTAATCAATGAGGAATTGCAAATACAAATGGTCAGTTGGCGCCGCGATTTGCATAAGCATGCGGAATCCGGGTTTTTGGAGATGCGTACGGCTTCGCTTGTTGCCGGCCGGTTATCCCGACTTGGCTACCCGCTGAAAATGGCAGAAGAAGTTATGAAAGCCGACCAGCGGATGGGTATGCCAAGCCAGGAAATTTTGGCTGCGCATTACAAATGGGCCGAAGCGAACGGAGCTGACTTGGAATGGCTGCCAAACTTCAAAGACGGCATGACGGGAATCGTCGCTGTACTTGAAACGGGAAGACCAGGTCCGACACTGGCTTACCGCTTTGATATGGATGCATTAGACATACAGGAAGAAATGGCTGAAGGCCACATACCATTCGATCAAGGCTTCCAGTCCGTTAATGCAGATAAAATGCATGCCTGTGCACACGACGGGCACACTTCGATTGGGCTTGGGTTTGCTGAAACCTTGATGAGCAATAAAGAAAAACTGGCTGGAACAATCAAATTGATTTTCCAGCCTGCAGAAGAAGGGACGCGTGGTGCGAAATCCATGGTAGCGGCAGGGGTCGTTGATGACGTAGATGTCTTTATCGCAATGCACCTTGGAACCGGCGTGCCAACGGGGGAATTTGTGGCTGGCAATGCCGGCTTCTTGGCTACTACCAAACTGGACGTAGTTTTCAAAGGGGTTGCTTCTCATGCAGGCGGCAAGCCGGAAGAAGGGCGCAATGCATTGATGGCTGCCTCTTCTGCGATTCTCGGGTTGAACGGAATTCCGCGCCATTCGGCAGGAGCTTCAAGAATTAATGTCGGTGTTTTAAACGCAGGATCGGGACGCAATATCATTCCGGCAACGGCTCAAATGAAAATTGAAACACGTGGGGAAACTTCTGAAATCAATGATTATATCCGGACGCAGGCATTTGCAGTGCTGGAAGGCGCAGCAGCAATGTACGGGGTAGAAGTAAGCACCGATGTAGTTGGGGAAGCCAAAAGCAGCATTCCAAGCAAAGAATTGGTGGAAACTTTACACAGCATAGCTCAATCCTCTCCTTTCTTTACTAAAACCATTGATTGGTCCACCGATTCGGCGGGGTCCGAAGATGCGACTTATTACATGGAGCACGTAAAAGCCCATGGTGGACTGGCGACTTATTGCATCGTCGGGAGCGATCTGGCGGCAGGTCATCACAATGAACGATTTGATTTTGATGAAGCATCGATGCTGTCTGCAGTTGATGTGCTGTACCGTTCTGCATTGAAAATAAGCAAGGCATAAAGAAAAGACGGCAGGAATTTTCTGCCGTCTTTTCTTATGGATAAATTTATGATTGGTCTCATTTTTAAAAAGCTGTTATTAAGTTAAAAACAGTGAAATCTGAGGGAAGATGATGACCAGTATTAAAACAATGATGAATATCATAAAGAATGGGATAACGCCTTTTATAACTTGTTCAACCTTTTCCCCGGTTATCCCACTGACCACGAAGAGGTTGAGGCCGACTGGCGGTGTAATCATACCCAATTCCATGTTGACAACCATAATGATGGCGAAATGGATGACATCAATCTCCAACGCGCTAATAATCGGCAACAAGATCGGCAAGGTAATCAAAATGATTGCTGTCGGTTCCAGGAACATTCCAAGAACGAAGAACAGCAAACTGACAATAATAAGGAATGTCCATTTGTTGAATCCACTGTCGCTGACCCAGGCTGCGAAATCCTGTGGAACTTGTTCAGTAGTCAGGAACATTCCGAAAACAAGTGCTGCTGCAATGATCAGGAAGATCATGGAAGTAGTATTGATGGACTCTTTGGTAATTTCGATAAACTGGGACCAGGTCATTTCTCTGTAAATGACTATAGACACGATAATTGCATATAAAGCAGCGACAAATGATGCTTCTGTCGGCGTAACAATACCTGTATAGATGCTCCCTAGAATTAGGACTGGCATCACGAGTCCCCAAGTAGCTTTTAGTGTAGGGCGCCACCGTTCGTTTAACGGAACTTTCGGCAAGCCGCCGTAGTTTTTTCGGTGCGCTACAATTACCGCATAGACAATCAAAGCCAAGCCAAGTAAAAGACCTGGGAGGATACCTGCAGAAAATAATCTTCCTGTAGACTGTTCAGAAACAGATCCGTAAAGAATTAACGGAATCGATGGGGGAATCAAAATGCCCAAAGTTCCGGCCGAAGCAACGAGACCCATCGAATAACTCTTTTCATAGCCTGCTTTGACCATCATCGGAATCATTATGGCACCGATGGCAGCAGCTGTTGCAGGGCTGGAACCAGAAATCGCTGCAAAAATCATACAGGTGATGACAGTTACTACGGACAAGCCGCCTTTGGTGTGGCCCACCCATGATCGGATGCACTCAATCAAGTATTTGGATATTCCGCCTTTGGCCATGATCAGCCCAGCGAAAACAAATCCTGGTATTGCCATTAACGTGGTGCTGTTGACGCCTGTAAACATTCTCTGAATAACAGTGTTTAATGAAAAATCTACCATGTAGAGACCGACAATACTGGAAACCGCTAAGCTGATAGCAATCGGCACCCGCAAGAAAGCAAAGACAAAAAGTAATACGATTACGATTACAGCTGCTTCCATTCTGCATCTCCTCCGCCCGTAACATTTTCTTTCTTGACAAAGTAACGATAAGCTTTTTCACAAAAACGGATAAACAACAAAGTTCCAGCAATCGGCATGATCAAGTAATTAATCCAGATCGGAAAGCCGACATCGATCGTTTTGATATCCTGGCTGTAAGCAGTCATCACCATGTCCATTCCGGTCCAAATGATGAAAATGCTGAAGGCTGCTCCGATCAACAGCGTAACCACTTGCGAGAAGTGCTGCATTTTGGGGCCGAACCGATCATAGACTACATCTATCGCAATATGCTTGTCTTCTTTTAAAGCTGAAGAAAAGCCGATGAAGATGGCCCATACTAAAAGCATGGTATAAATCTCTGTGGCCCAGCTCTGGGAAGTGCCAACAATATAGCGCATGAAGACGGAGTAGAGGCTGATGCCAATTCCAATTAAGAACAGGACAATCGAGAAAGCGCTTTCAATACGATCCAGGTATTTCATTTGAATCCCCCTTAATCATTTTGTATTTTGGATACGAGAAGAATTAGTCAAATCATAATACAAGTTAAACTCAATAACAAGTTAAATTTTTGAATTCACAGAAAATTAATTAGCAGATAAAATGTTTAAATTATGCTTTTTGATATTCTATTATGAAGTAATGCTTAACTAAAGAAATTTAAAAAATGTATTTGTTTAAAAAATAGAAAATTTAAATTTTTCTTTACATTCTTTTTCTTCTATGCTAATTTTGTTGTGAGTTGTATCCAAAATTCACTTAAAGGAGATCAGCTTAAAATTTTTTGTATGCCGGGTGAACAGGGCTGGAAGAAAGGAAGGTGCAGTTAGAAATGAAAGCCCTTACAAAAATGTTTTAAGTATGCTGCAGATTTAAAAAACCAATAGGGGGTTCTTTAATTATGAAAAAGCACATTTTTTCCGCATCTCTTTTAATGTCCGTACTTGCATTGGCTGCTTGCGGCAGTGACGAGGCAGCGAGCGGTGGGGAAAGCGGCGACGGTGTTCAGGAAATGACGATTAAGTTTTCTCACGTTGTAGCTGAAAACACACCGAAGCACCAAGGCGCGTTGGCCATGAAAGAGTATATTGAAACGGAATCTGATGGAGCCATTGAGGTTGAAATTTATCCAAACAGTTCGTTATTCGGGGATCAAGACGAGTATCAGAACCTGGCATCGAATAACGTTCAATTTATTGCACCGGATTTGACTAAATTTGTCGGAAACAATCCACAGTTCAACGTACCTGCACTGCCGTTCATGTTTGAGACCGATGAGCAAGCAATTGAGTTTTGGGATGGCGAAAAAGGGCAGGAGATCTTAGGAAGCCTTGAAGGCGATGGTGTGCTTGGACTTTCCATGTGGCCGAATGGCGGTAAGCATATTACCAACAATGAACGGCCAATTGACTCGCCGGATGATTTCCAGGGACTGAAATTCCGTACACAAGGCGGGCAAGTGCTTGAGGAAATTTATTCTGCTATGGGTGCCGGTTCAGAATCCATTCCGTTTGGAGAGCTTTACACAGCACTGGATCAAGGAGTAGTAGAGGGCCAGGAAAATACGTTCAGCAATATCGAATCCAAGAAATTTGATGAGGTTCAAGAATATATGACGATCATGAACCATACACGCGTTGATTATGCTGTTTTCACTAACACTGAATTCTGGGAAAGCATGAATGATGCAACTAAAGAAATTGTACAGGCCGGATTGGATGAAGGAACAGCGGTGGCACGGGAGGAAGCAATCACGTTGAACGAAGAAGCGCTTGAGTTGATTCGTGAAAGAGGGCTGGTTGAAATCGTTGAGTTGACGCCTGAACAAATCGAAGAGTTCCGGACAGCATTGGAGCCGATCTATGATGAGTTCGAAGAGCAAATCGGAGCGGATGTATACGAAGCAGCACGTGAAGCAGCGGGCCAATAATAGTTGAAGAGAACTAAAAAAGTTGGCTGTTTTTTAGCCAACTTTTTTCAGTTTAAATTTTTGAAAAAGCATCATTGTGTATAGCAGTTTAAGAAAGCCAATAAGCTACAGACAGGAGAATGGATATGAACAAAGAGAAGTTTGAACAGGGACTCCAAATACGCAGAAGTGTGCTAGGTGCGGAATACGTAGATCAATCGATTCAAAATGCGACGGATTTTAATATGCCTATGCAGGAATTGGTGACCGAGTATTGCTGGGGGGAAGTTTGGGCGCGCCCAGGGCTGTCAAAAAAAACACGAAGCATGCTGAATCTCGCGATGATCACGGCATTAAACCGGCCGCACGAATTGAAGCTGCATGTCAGAGGAGCTATCAATAATGGCTTAACAAGAGACGACATACAAGAAGTCTTCCTGCAGACAGCCATTTACTGCGGCGTGCCGGCAGCAATTGACAGCTTCAGGACAGCAAAAGAAGTATTTGATGAAATGGATAAAGAACAGTAATCCAAAACGTTTAAACAAAAAGGATTCGCGATAGGAAAATGACAATCGTAACAGACAGGGCACTGAAAATGGTTGAGGCGAGAACAGCTTGAGCAGCAAATGCAGTTTCATTTTCGTATTCCTGCGCAATAATGGCACTGTTTACGGAACTTGGAACGGCCGAAGCGATAAGCATCGCTTGAGCTGTAATGGCGTCGACGTTGAGGAATTGAATGATGAAAAAAGCCAGAAGCGGGCTGATAATGAGCCTGACGCCTACACTTAAGTAAACCGTGAACATGTTTTTGGAGAAATTCAACTGAACAACCTGTGCACCCAAAGTCAGAAGTGCCAGTGCGATTAACGCATCGGCAATGTATGAACCTGGAGTGTAGAGGAACTGCGGAAGTGTAAGGTCGAAGGCATTCAGCATCAGACCGAAAAACATCGCATAAAGCACCGGCATTTTAAAATAAGGGACGGCAGCTTTAATTTTGGATTTGTCCAGCCGCTGCAAACTGATGATTCCGTAAGAATAAACCAGCAAGTTCTGGAAAGTGAGCACCAATACCTGGACTGCCATGGCAATCGGATCCTGGCGAAAAGCCAAATCATTTACGGAAATGCCATAGTTGCCTGAGTTGTAGAAAAGAGTGCTATGTGAAAAGGCCGTTTGGAGTCCTTTACTGAAATTAAATAGTTTACTAATTATTTTGGATACAAAATACAATAATAAAGACAAAAAAATAAAAAACACCAATACTTTAAAAAACATTTCCCAAGCCAAATCAGTTTCGTAAAGCCGGATGAAAATCAATCCAGGAACTAAATAATAGATATTGATTTTTGCCAATGTGTTCAAATCAAAATGAAACTTTAAATGCAAAAATGCTCCGATTCCAATCAAAATAAGAATGGGGACAATGATATTCAAGAAAATATTGAAAATCTCCAAAACACTCTCTCCTTTCAATCGTTAAGTAAATAAAGGTGTATATTGTTTCTGTACAATATACACCATTAAGAAAATTATACCAATCAATTTTGAAACTAAGGAGAATTTTAATGAATCTGCCTAAAAGCATTGAGATAAATGAAGTGGTATTAAGAGACGGCTTGCAATTGGAAGACAAGGTCTTGACGATAGACGAGAAAAAAGCTTTGTTTGATCTGTTAGTGAAAGCCCATATCGGGACGCTTGAATTCGGTTCTTTTGTCCATCCAAAATTAGTGCCGCAAATGGCTAACAGCGGTGAATTTTTTGAGTTGATTTCTCAAACAGCCGGGCAATTAAAGCTGATTGCACTAATTCCGAATTTAAAAGGAGCAAAGAACGCGCAGGAAAAAGGCGTAAAAAAAGTAAATTTTGTTTTCTCGGCAAGCGATACACATAATCAGCAAAACGTCCAAAAAACTACGGAAGAATCTTTAGAGGAACTTAAAGAGATTGTCGATTACTGCAAGGAATATGCCATGGTATTGAGTGTGTCGATTGCAACAACTTTTGGCTGCCCATTTGAAGGCGAAGTGAAAAAGGAAAGAATCCATTGGATCCTTGAGCAGTTGACGCCGCTTCATATAGAAACCATCACACTGGCAGATACAACAGGCATGGCAAATCCGCAGCAAGTTTACGATCTGATTTCGGAGCTGAAGAACAAATTTCCGGAACAATCATTCAATCTCCATTTTCACAATACACGAGGAATGGGATTGGCGAATATGCTGGGAGCAATCGAGGCGGGCATCACGCGTTTTGATGCTTCTTTAGGAGGTCTTGGCGGCTGTCCATTTGCTCCAGGAGCAACAGGCAATATCTGCACAGAAGATGTTGTCCATATGCTGCACAGCATGGGAATCGATACTGGGCTGTCGTTGGAAGGGTTGATAGAGGCTTCACAGAAGCTTCAACAGCTTGTGGGACACGTAACACCAGGCTATGTCTTAAAGGCAGGGCCATACGACCGGAAATATCCAGTTCCGGCAGCAAAATAGATAGCTTATGTAAACGAAAGTTCTTAGTTCAACTCTTATAGAAAACTTGGAGGATACTGCTATGACCAACTGGGAAACCTTGATCTTAAATGAAGAGCATAGTGATGAACATGTCTATGTGATTGAATTGAACAGACCTGAAGCGATGAATTCACTGAATACAAAAATGGCAGTTGAATTGATTGAATGTCTGACATCACTCGAACAGCAAAAAAGCTTGCGTGTGTTGATTCTTACTGCCAAAGGAGAAAAAAGCTTTTGTGCGGGAGCGGACTTAAAAGAACGCAAAGGAATGACCAATGCACAATGGAAACAGCAGCATGACATTTTTGAGGATGCTTATGAATTGCTGCGGAACTTCAAGTTTCCTGTCATTGCCGCAGTCAACGGTTTTGCTTTAGGCGGCGGTATGGAGATGCTGCTGAGCTGTGATCTTCGCTACGCGGCCGAACACGCCAAGATGGGCTTGCCGGAAGTTAAGCTGGGCATTATCCCAGGGGTAGGCGGAACGCAATTGCTGCCGCGTGCCATTCCAGTCGGTTTGGCAAAAGAGATGCTTTTTAGAGGCAATCAGGTAGACGCGAATAAGGCGTTGGAAACTGGAATTTTGAACGGTGTTTATTCCACAGAAGAGCTAATGCCGAAAACGCTGGAAATCGCCAAGGAAATTGCACAAAATGCACCGTTATCCTTGCAGTCCATAAAAAAATCCATTTCTACAGGGCTCCATACGGATATTAACACAGCGCTGTCGATTGAACTGGATCAATACTATAAATGTGCAAATTCAGAAGATCGCCTGGAAGGTGTTTTGGCCTTTAATGAAAAACGAAAGCCGGACTGGCAAGGGAAATGACAAACAGCTGAGGCATTCGACGTTTCAGTGGAAGGAGGAGCCGAAATGGAGTTAAGCAGGCAATTGGCTAGATATAGCTTGGAGCTTTCATATGAAGATTTGCCGGAAGAGGTCGTTTCGTTTACAAAACTGTGCATTCTCGACTATTTCGGATCAGCGATTTCAGGATCAGATAAAAAGCCTGTTCAAATGGTCAGTGAACTTGTGAACGAAATGGGTGGCCATGAACAGGCGAAGCTGTTTACCGGTGGGAAATCCAGTGCAATAAACGCGGCTTTGGTAAACGGGGCGGCAAGCCACGTTATGGAGCTGGATGATATCCATAAAGGATCGATTATTCATGCGGCCACAGTCGTTATTCCTGCAGCATTGGCAATTGCCGAGTGGAAAGAACTGAGCGGAAAAGAGTTGATCACTGCTGTTGTGGCAGGGTATGAAGTCTGTTTCAGAATCGGGGAAGCGGTCTCGCCGTCTCACTATTATTACTGGCACAATACGGCGACCTGCGGAACTTTTGGGGCTGTAACAGCAGCTGGAAAGCTCCTCGGTTTATCGGAAGATGAGCTGGTGAATGCCTTAGGAAATGCGGGATCACAAGCAGCGGGATTATGGGAATTCATCGTTGATGGCGCCATGACCAAGCAGCTGCACACGGGAAAAGCGGCAATGAATGGCACGATGGCAGCCTTGTTAGCACAAAAAGGGTTTACGGGACCGAAGAAAATTCTCGAGGGCGACCGCGGCTTTTTCAACGCCATGAGTGAAGAACATGATGTTTCAAGAATAACGGAAAATCTTGGGCAAGAATTCAAGATCTTGGAGAACTCTTTTAAAATTCATGCATCGTGTCGTCACACGCATCATGCTGTCGATTTATTGATTGATATATTCAAGGAGCAGCATCCGGCATTGGAAGACATCGAATCGGTGGAAGTCGATTCTTATCAAGTCGCACTGAATATTACCGATGACGCGGATCCTCAGACAGAATACGCAGCGAAATTCAGCCTGCAATTTTGCTCAGCCTTAGCCTTATTGAATGGGCGCGCGAGCCTGGAAGATTTCAATGGGGACAAGCTGTGGGATGAAGGGGTTCGGTCATTGATAAAGAAAGTAAATGTGCAGGTGGACCCTGCAATTGATGGCAGCTACCCGAAACAATGGGGAGCGGCAGTCAGTGTCCTGTTAAAGGATGGGGAGAAGATCCACAAGCAAACCGATTTTCCAAAAGGCGATCCTGAAAATGCAGTCACACCGGAAGAGCTGCTCGAAAAATTTATGGGAATGGCCACAAAGTTGCCAACCCAACAGCGGCAGGCTTTAGCGGAGAGTTTAATGGATTTGGAATCTACAGAGAATATCAGCGATCTAATGGCCGCACTATAAAAATCAAAAACGTTAATTCAAAAGAATTCATGCAAAGAGGGCGCTTCTATGGAACGGAATATTGAGCAATCCACAAAAGTTGAAAATCTGCAAAAGCAATTGGAAACCTTTAATTCAACCGAACTGGAGCAGGCTGCTTACCTGTTATCGCTTTTGCAGGAGCCACAGGCTGGCTCGGCAGATAATGCTGTACCGATGCATTTGCTTGGGAGATTTTTAGGGATGGTGCAAAATCAGGATGGAACGACTGAAATGGCACTGGGTTTCCAGAATGAAAATACTTATGGAGTAGCGCAAGGCGGTTCTATCTATACGTTGGCTGACGTGGCAATCGGCTTCAGCATTCTGCAGAACTTAACAGCGGGAGAAAAGGTCTTTACGCTGGAACTGAAAGTGAACTTTATTGAGAAGGGCCAAGGTTCCCGTCTGATCGCGACTCCTCTTATATTAAGGCAAGGCAGAACTACTGTCGTCTCTGAATGCACCATTCACGACGATTCGGGAAAATTGGTGGCAAAAGCGCTGGGCACCTTTTATATCAGCGGCTCACCAAAAAGAAAGGAGGGAGAAGGATGAAAGAGATTGCATATGAAAAAATTGTGGAAGAAGTAAAAACCATGTGCATGGAATCCAATTACAATCTCGGAGAAGACGTCTATTCGGCGTTTAAGCAAGCACTGCAGACCGAACGCTCGGAAACCGGCAAGGAAGTGCTGACCCAACTGATTGATAACGCAGATATTGCCAAGGCGGAAAGAGTGCCCATGTGCCAGGATACCGGAACGGCGGTCTTCATGGTAGAAGTGGGCCAGGATTGCCACATTGCCGGGGGGAGATTGGTGGATGCCATCAATGAAGGCGTAGAAAAAGGTTATGGTGAAGGCTATTTAAGAAATTCCATGGTCTACAATCCGATGAACCGGAAGAATACCGGAAACAACACGCCAGCTATTGTCCATATTGACTTGGTAGAAGGAGAAGAATTGACGCTTCATATGACTGCTAAAGGCGGCGGTGCAGAAAACATGAGTGCATTAAAAATGCTGAAGCCGTCTGATGGCATGGAAGGGGTCAAAGAATATATTTTGTCGATCGTTAAAGAAGCGGGTCCTAATGCCTGTCCGCCGCTGGTCGTCGGCATCGGCATCGGCGGCAATTTTGAGCGCTGTGCTTTTTTGGCGAAAAAATCGTTGTTTCGCCCTTTAGGTGTCCGCCATGAAGATCCCGCAGTTGCAGAACTTGAAATGGAATTGATGGAACAAATCAACCGGCTAGGCATCGGTCCTCAAGGCATGGGCGGCAGCACAACTGCCCTGGACGTCAAAGTGGAACTGGAGTCCTGCCATATTGCGGCGTTGCCGGTGGCGGTCAACCTGAATTGCCACGCCAGCCGCCACCAAACGATCGTAATGAAATGAGGTGAATGGATATGCAGAAGAAAATCCGCCTGCCTTTACGCGAAGAAGATATTGAATCGCTGAAAGCAGGAGACCGTGTCTTGCTTTCTGGTGTAGTTTACACCGCGCGGGATGCAGCCCACAAGCGAATGGTGGAACAGGAAAAAGAAGGAACACCACTGCCTGTTGAACTGGATGGACAAGTTTTATATTATACAGGACCGACTCCTGCAAAACCTGGCGAAGTAATTGGTTCTGCAGGACCAACAACAAGCGGCCGAATGGATTTGTATACACCGGCACTTCTCGAAAAAGGCTTAAAGGGAATGATTGGCAAAGGCTATCGAAGTGAAGAAGTCATCGCTTCCATGCTGAAGCACAATGCGGTTTATTTTGGTGCTGTTGGTGGGGCTGCTGCATTGATTGCCCGTTCGATCAAAAAGGCGGAAGTCGTTGCCTATGAAGATTTGGGGACGGAAGCCATCCGGAAATTGACTATTGAAGATTTTCCGGTATTTGTCATCAATGATATTCATGGCGGCGACATTTACAAAGACGGAGTCGCAAAATACAAGCAATAAAGGATAAACAACGGGATATCCAAGGGGGGCCGCAAAGATGAAAGCAGGAATTATCGGATTGGGCAATATGGGTGGCCGTATGGTGAAAAGGCTGCTGGAGCAAGGGGTGGAAGTCGGTGTTTTCGACCTCAATAAAGACTTTGTCCGGAAATTTGTAGAGATTGGGGCAAAAGAGGCAACAAGTCCCGCTGATTTAGCAAGAAACTATCCATACGTTCTGACGGTTTTGCCGAATGTTTTTATTGTCAAAGAAACATTGACGAGTCCGGAGGGGTTGATGGAGGGTATGAATTCCGATAGCTTGCTGATCGAGATGACAACATCTATTCCTTCTGTGACAAAAGAACTGAGTGCTTTGCTGAAAGAAAAAGGACTGAAGATGATTGATGCCCCCGTGAGTGGAGGCGTCAAAAAGGCGGAAGAAGGAACTTTGTCTATCATGGTCGGCGGCGAAGAAGCAGATTTTGAAAGAGCAAAACCGCTGCTTGAATGTCTGGGCTCCAATATTTTTCATGTCGGAGAAGCAGGAGCGGGACACACGATCAAGGCATTAAATAACATGATTTCCGCCACTACTTTAGCTGCGACGGGAGAAGCGATGGCGCTTGGCGTTAAGTTAGGCCTTGACCCTGAGAAAATGCTGAATGTCATTAACGCGAGCACCGGCAGGAGCTTTTCCAGTGATTTTAAATTTCCAAATCAAGTGTTGACCCGGAAATTTGAAGTTGGCTTTACCTTGGATTTGATGGTCAAAGATCTGAAGATCGCCATGGCGATGGCGGAAGAGGAAAAGGTGCCAATGTTCATTTCCAGTGCATCGTTCCAGCTTTGGAAACATGCGTGGTCCCAAGGTGGCGGTGACCAGGATCATACAGCCATAGTAAAATATATCGAAGAAATGTTCTCCGTGGAAATCAAAGGATCCTAGCTACTCTCATATTCGAAGGTGGTCTTTAATGGTAAAATACAAGTATTCTTTCCTATATTTAAAAGGAAACGTATTTAAGGGGTGCCATATGGAGAAATTTAAATTAACAGAACAGGATAGGGCCACGTTGCAGTACAAAGTGACAAACAAACTGAGGGAATTGATCCTCAAAGGTGAGTTTAGAATGGGCGAGCGGTTAATGCAGGAGGAGTGGGCCCAAAAATTGGGTGTCAGCCGCATGCCGCTGAGAGAAGCGCTGCGTCAGTTGGAAGTGGAAGGTTTGGTCAGAATCGAACCTAGAAGAGGCGCTGTGGTTACGCCGATTTCTGTTGAAGATATCGAAGAGATCTATCAATTGAGAGCCCTTCTGGAAGGTCAGGCCGTAGTAAAATCACTTCCTTATTTGGGAAATGAAGAAATACAAGAGCTTGAAGATCTCTACCATGCAATGATCAAACTGAAAGCTGATGAAAGCGATGTTGAAGTTTTTATGAAGCTGAACTCAGAGTTTCACCGGATTTTAAGGGAAAGCTGTCCATGGAGAAGAATTCAAGGATTTATTGAAACTTTATGGAAAGGGATCCCTCCATATACACCAAGCCTCCTGACTAACCATTTAGCCGATTCGAATGAAGAGCATCGCTTGATGCTGGAATACGTAAAACAGAAAGACGAAGTCCAATTAAGAAGAATTACCGAAAAGCATATTCTGAGAACCAAAGAGAACTTAATTGAAATGATGATGAAGAAATAAAAAAACAGGTAGATCAGCTCGACAAAAAGAGAGGGGCAAGCTGTATGAAGCAAATGGAGTTAGCGGTCATTCCAGGAGATGGCATCGGAAAAGAAGTCGTGCCTGAGGCATTGCGTGTTCTGGATGTAATAGCAGAGATTCACGGCGGTTTGAAGTTCAGTTCGACGCACCATCCGTGGAGCTCGGAGTATTATGTGGAACATGGAGAAATGATGCCAAAAGACGGCTTAAGCCAACTCACACAAAGTGATGCAGTTTTCCTGGGGGCTGTTGGAGACCCCGCGTTGGTGGCCGATCATATCTCGCTCGGTGGCTTGCTGTTGAAAATCCGCAGAGAGTTTGAACAAGTCATCAACATCCGCCCCGCCAAACAGCTAAAAGGGATTGTCTCACCTTTGGCGAATCCAAGGGATTTCGACATCATGATCGTCCGCGAGAACAGCGAAGGGGAATACAGCAGTATTGGAGGCAGTGTTCACAGCGGAGAAGATGAAATTGTCATCCAAAACGCGGTGTTCACAAAAAAAGGGGTTTCCCGGGTTATCCAATATGCATTTGAATTGGCCCAGCAACGGAGCGGCCGCGTGACCAGTGCAACAAAATCGAATGGAATTGTTCATTCGATGCCATTTTGGGACGAAGTTTTTAAAGAAGTCTCGACGAATTATAAGAATGTCCAAACAAACAGTGAGCATATTGATGCGCTTTCGGCTTTCTTCATCACCAAGCCACAGACGATGGATGTCGTAGTGGCCAGCAATTTATTTGGAGATATTCTGAGTGATATCGGTGCTGCTATAATGGGCAGTATCGGAATAGCGCCTGCTGGAAATATCAATCTGAACGGTAAATATCCATCCATGTTCGAGCCGGTGCATGGTTCAGCGCCAGATATTTTTGGCAAAGGAATCGCCAACCCCATTGGACAAATCTGGACAGCAAAAATGATGCTGGACCATTTCGGAGAACTTGAAATGGGTACGCTGCTGCTCGAAGCTATTGAATCTTCTATGCAATCGGGTATCAAAACAGCTGATATTGGGGGTAGTTCTTCTACCTCTGAAGTAACTGACGAAATTATTGCCAATTTGCGAAACAAATAAGTATAGCTGCCCTGCTGAAAAAGGCAGGGTCTGCCATTTTTAAAGTACGAAATTTTCTGAAATCAATTTACAGTACATAAATTGTTTAGTAAGATAAAGTTAAACACATATTGTATCCAATATCCAAAGAATGGAGTGAGCGCAATGGATGCATCACGCTCCTACTTATTTGTACCGGCAACCGATCTTGTATTAATAAAGAAAGCGGTTTCATCCGCGGCTGATGTTGTCATCATAGACTTAGAGGATGCAGTAGCTTCATCCGAAAAGGAAACGGCAAGAAAAGTGATGAAAGAAGCATTGAAAGCCCATAAACAGGAACAAAAAATCATCGTCCGCATCAACGCTCTGGATACGGCTTTTTGGGAAGCCGATGTGGAAACTGCGATCAATGGCGGAGCCGCGGGTATCATGCTTCCAAAAGCAGAAGATGAGCAGGGAGTCCAAAAAGTCGCAGACAAAATAAGGCAAATCAGCGGCGGAAAAGATAAAGCTTTTGAATTGATTCCGTTGGTAGAAAGCGCAAAAGGTGTGCAGTTCGCGTTTGCCATCGCCTCTGCTGATCCTATGGTTTCCGTATTGGCTTTCGGATCCATCGACTTTTCACTGGACATCGGCTGCGAACTGACGCCGGAAGGACTGGAATTGCTGTTTGCCCGTTCACAGTTGGTAATTGCATCAAAGGCAGCAGGAAAAGGATCGCCAATTGATGCCGTGTATCCCGATTTAAGGGATGAAGAAGGTCTGAAAAAGCAAACGGTTTTCGCAAAGCAGCTGGGCTTTAAAGCAAAGCTGGTCATTCATCCGAAACAATTGGCTGTTGTCCATCAAGTATTTTCACCGTCAAAAGAAGAACTCACGCTAGCAAGAGAAATTGTTGAGGGATTTGAAAAAGCTGAAAAAAACGGTGTCGCTTCGATTAAAATAGCTGGTCAGCTTGTCGATTATCCCGTGTATAAAAAAGCAAAAAAAATCCTGCAGAACAGAATAATTAAGCAATAACCCACTAAAAAATGAGGTGAGCACAGTGAAAATAGTGAAAATTGATGTAAAAACGGTGCCGATCAGCAGTCCTATTCGAAACGCGTATATAGATTTCAGCAAAATGACCACTTCAGCATTGGCGATCACCACAGATATTATGAAAGATGGCAAACCTGTAGTGGGCTACGGATTTAACTCGAACGGACGGTATGCCCCTACTTGTCTGCTGGAAGAACGTTTTATCCCACGGCTGTTGGAAGCAAATCCAAAAGATCTTGTAACAGACGATGGATCCAACCTGGATCCCCATAAAATACATAAAATCATCATGGCCAACGAAAAGCCGGGCGGCCATGGCGAACGTGCTGTTGCGGTTGGAGTAATCGATATGGCCGTTTGGGATGCGGTCGCAAAAATTGAGGAAAAGCCTTTATACCAGCTATTGGCAGACCGCTACGGTACAGGGAAAACCGATGACAAGGTTTATATTTATGCAGCAGGCGGCTATTATTTCCCAGATAAAGGATTGACTGAATTACAGGATGAGATGAAAGGCTATTTGGATCTTGGGTATCGTGACGTGAAGATGAAAGTCGGCGGTGCTTCACTAAATGAAGACGTGAAGCGGATTGAAGCGGTTCTGGACATTTTGCCGAAAGGAAGCGGTTTGATGGTGGATGCCAACGGCCGTTTCGACTTGGATTATGCCATCGAGTTTGGTGAAAAGGTAAAGGACTACGAACTGATTTGGTATGAGGAAGCAGGCGATCCACTGGATTACCACCTGCAGGCGGAGCTTTCCAAACGCTATCCCCATGCGATGGCAACAGGAGAAAACTTATTTTCGCTTCAGGATGCAACCAATTTGATCCGCTACGGCGGCATGAATCCGGAAAAAGATTTCCTGCAGTTCGATTGCGCACTCAGTTATGGACTGGTGGAATATTTACAAATCCTCGATATGCTGAAAGAGCATGGCTGGTCTTCACGCCGCTGCATACCACACGGCGGACACCAGTTGTCCCTCAATATTGCAGCAGGCCTGGAGCTTCATGGAAATGAATCGTACCCGGGTGTCTTCGAACCTTTTGGCGGATTTGCGGATCGTTATGCAGTGGAGGATGGCTATGTCCGGCTTCCTGAAGTACCAGGCATCGGCTTTGAAGAAAAATCTAATTTGTATGACTTGTTATTGACGATTGGTAAATAAATTTGGCGGCTTGATCGGAGGTGCAGAAATGGCAGAGAAAATGGAGTTCAACCAGGAAATCGCGACCGAATACGATAAAGGGGTCCGGCGAACGTTGCCGACTTATGATCCGATGCTGCGCTTGTCACAAACCTTTCTTCGCTATGCGCTAAAAGAGCAGGCGGAAGTCCTGGTGGTTGGCTGCGGTGGAGGAAATGAATTAAAAGCTTTTGGTGTGCCGAATCCCGGATGGCGCTTTACAGCTGTGGATCCTGCAAAAGCCATGCTCGAAGCGGCTAAGACTAAAGCAGCGCATGCAGGAATTGAAGAGCGCGTCGAATGGGTGAATGGCACCGTAATGGATGTGCCGACAGAAAAACGCTTTGATGGTGCGACTTGCATTCTGGTGCTGCATTTTGTCCCTGAAATGGAAGAGAAAAGGGCATTGTTGATGAAAATAAGAAGCCACTTGGATCCCGGTGCACCTTTTGTGCTGGTCAGCAAATTCGGTGACCCGAATGATCCCGAATTTAAAGAGCTGGTGGCCCTATGGAAAAATTATTGGCTGGACATGACAAATCTGCCAGAACAGCAAGTAGAGGACCTGATGAAAGGAACGCTGACCGAATCGTCGATTTCTGAATCCGAAATTCGTACATTATTGAAGGATTCAGGATTCCAACGGGTAGCCAATTTCTTCAAGACCAACCATTTTGGCGGCTGGATCTGCTACGCGGCTTAAAAAAGTAGATACCATTTCTCTCTGTTTCAAGAAAAGCTGTTGGCTGTGAAGAGGAGGGAAGGAAACATGAAAAGCAATACGGCGGAAAACAGGAGGACCCTCTTGTTTATAGGTATAGCGGTTTTAGGTTTCCTTGCTGCCTATTTTTTATTGCCAAATGAATTTTCCTACGAAGCAAAAGTGATGACGAGCATCATTACACTCGGAATTATCTTGTGGTCATTAGAGCCGATACCGATCGGGCTGACTGCATTGATCATCTTGTTGCTGATGTTGTTATTCGGTATTGCTGATGCATCGGTGATTTTCAGCGGGTTTTCATCACCCGCAACGTATCTCATCGTCGGTGGCATGATGCTCGCCACTGCAGTCAACGAAACCGCCCTCATTAAACGGATGAGCTATACAATATTAAAAAAATGGGGGAGCCGCTCAGCGGGCTTGCTCGGCAGCATCATCATCATCCAGCAGATTCAGGCTTTTTTTATTCCCTCTACCGCTGTCCGATCTGCGTTAATCCTACCGGTTTCAACCATGATCATTGAAACAACACATGCTGAGCCCGGTGGTAATTTGCGGAAAATGATTATGCTGGGTGTCGCATTCGGTGGCATTATTAGCGGAACGTCTGTCATGACAGCGGCAATCGGCAATATTTTGACAGTTGAACTGCTGAATCGGTTTGCGGGAATCAATATCACGTATTTTCAATGGTTCTATTACACATTTCCCATCTGGCTGATTTTGATTCCGGCTATTTGGCTAATGCTGTTAAAAGTTTTTCCATTGACTGAAGAACAGCAGTATTTTCCTGCAATCAAAGAAGAAATGACGGAGAAGCTGGCGGAGTTAGGTCCCATCAACGCCAGGGAAATTCGCTGTTTAGCCATCCTGCTGTCGATTGTAATATTTTGGTTGACAGAACCTCTTCATGGACTGCACCCGAGTGTTCCCGCACTGGCTGGTGTAGTGCTGATGACCTTGCCCATTATCGGCGTTGCCGCCTGGGAGCCGGTTGTCCGCATCAACTACAATACTGTTTTGTTGATCAGCGTTACGCTGTCCATGGGCTATACGTTCGTAGATTCAGGCGCGGCAACCACCATCAGCCAGTATTTGAGTGTCGGCTGGTTTATGCAACTTATCCAAAATCCATTTTCAGCTGTGGTGATTGTCATTATCCTGGCTCAAATCTTTCACAAAATGATTTCCAATGTCGCCACTGCGGTGGTTGTGCTGGTGCCGATTGTTATAAGTGTTGCTCAAAATGCCGGCATTAATCCGCTGGCGATTTCATTTACCACAGGCTTGACCTGTCTTTTCGGTTTTGTCTTGATTGTTGAGTCTATGCCGAACTTGATCGCCCATAGCACCGGAATGATTTCACAGAAGGATTTTTTAAAACCCGGTTTATACGCCACCATCATTTCAATGGCAGCAACGGTTCTTGTAGCTGCTACCTGGTGGAATTGGATTGGGTTAATTTGATCAAGTTTTAAATCGATACTATTTTGCTGTAGGTATTGCGCAAACCAGCGTCCGCCTGGAGCGATTTTTTCTCACTAGCTCAGATAAATAGTTGTTTATTCACTAAAAGATTATAAAAGGAGGAGTTTTTATGTTGCCATTGGAAGGCATAACCGTCGTTTCTTTGGAACAGGCTGTCGCAGCCCCTTTTGCGACAAGACAACTGGCTGATTTGGGCGCCCGGGTCATTAAAGTGGAGAGGCCGGGAGTTGGAGATTTTGCCAGAAACTACGATAAAACGGTCAAAGGAATGGCCAGCCATTTTGTCTGGATCAACCGTTCCAAAGAGTCTCTCGCGCTGGATTTGAAACAGGAGGAAGCTAGAGAAGTTCTGCATAAACTGTTGGAGGAGGCAGATGTATTCCTTCATAATCTTGCGCCCGGTGCGGTTGACCGGCTTGGGTTCAGTGCAGCAGAGCTGAAAGCCACATACCCCAAACTGATCATTTGTTCAATTTCCGGGTATGGCACTTTCGGGCCGTACACCAATAAAAAAGCCTATGATCTGTTGATCCAGTGTGAAGCAGGATTGGTATCTGTCACCGGAACAGAAGACACCCCGTCCAAAGCAGGAATTTCCATCGCGGATATTGCGGCAGGAATGTATGCCTATACCGGGGTGCTAACCGCCATCATTTCACGCTATAAAACGGGGAAAGGGGCAATTATTGAAGTATCGATGCTGGAAGCACTGGCCGAGTGGATGGGCTATCCTCTCTATTATTCGGCTTACGGAGAAAATGAACCGCCTCGAACCGGTGCGAGCCATGCCACAATTTATCCATATGGACCTTTTAAAGCAGGCGATGGCAAAATGGTCTTTATGGGTATTCAAAACGAACGTGAATGGGGCGAGTTTTGTGAAACCGTACTGAGTAATCCCGAACTGGCTTCTGATCCGTTGTTCAACAGCAACTCCCAGCGCGTGGTCAACAAAACTGCATTAAAAAACATCATCGAAGATGTTTTTCAGGCAATGGATTCTGAACAAGTCATCGAGCGGCTGGAGCTTTCGCGGATTGCCAGTGCACGACTGAATACAATGAATGAACTTGTCGACCATCCACAACTCGCAGCCCGAAACCGCTGGCGGGAAGTGGATTCACCAGTAGGGAAGTTAAAGGCGCTAATTCCACCCGTCACTTCAGATGAAGTCGACACCGTCATGAATCCGATTCCGGAAGTGGGCGAACATACAAACTCAATCTTGTCGGAGCTTGGATTTTCGGAAGAGCAGATAATCAAATTGACTACCTAACGAAAAGACTGTGTTCGAAAGGGGAAAATGACAATGGTTAAGTTAACAACAGAGGCAAGAGAAAACTTACGGCAAGAAGTACGGACATTGTGTTCGGAGTTTCCGAATTCCTATTGGAGAAAACTGGATCTTGATCGCGAGTATCCATATGAGTTTGTAGATGCGTTGACAAAAAGCGGCTATCTGTCAGCCCTGATTCCTGAACAGTATGGCGGCAAAGGCTATGGCATGACAGAAGCAACCATTATTCTGGAGGAAATCAACCGTTCCGGAGGACATGCGGCTGGCTGCCATGCGCAGATGTATACAATGGGTGCATTATTAAAACACGGCAGCGAAGAACAGAAGCAGCAGTATTTGCCGGGCATAGCGGACGGTTCGATCCGATTCCAGGCCTTTTCGGTAACTGAGGAAAACGCCGGCTCCAATACAACAGCCATCGAAACATTTGCTGAAAAAACGGCAAACGGCTATGTGGTCAATGGCCATAAAAACTGGACAAGCCGGCTGCTGCAATCGGATTTGGTGATGCTTTTGGCGCGTACCACACCGATTGAGGATGTGCGTGAAAAAAGGGCGGCAGGGCTTAGCCTGTTCTTGGTGGATTTGCGGATCATCCGTGAGCAACAGCCGGAATCTTTAGTCGTTGAACCGGTTCGGGCAATGTTCAATTACGCCACAAACCAAGTATGGTACAAAGATATGGAGATTCCTGCAGAATGCCTCATCGGAGAAGAAGGCAATGGTTTCCGCTACGTGCTTGATGGAATGAATGCAGAGCGGACTTTGCTGGCGGCGGAAGCAATTGGAGACGGTTATTTTTTCATCGATAAAGCGACCAGCTATGCCAATGAACGCGTCGTCTTCAACCGAAAAATCGGCGAAAATCAAGGCATCCAGTTTCCAATTGCCCGGGCTTACGCTGCGGTCAAAGCGGCTGATTTGATGCGCTATGAAGCGGCAAGAAAGTTTGATGAAGGCGAGAAGTTCGGGGAACAGGCCAACCTCGCAAAATTCCTGTCGAGTGAAGCAAGCTGGCAAGCGGCAAACGTTTGCCTGGACACGTTCGGCGGCTATGGATTTGTCGACGAATATGACGTGGAGCGGAAATTCAGGGAAACCCGCATGTATCAAGTGGCTCCGGTCAGCAACAATATGATTTTGGCTTATCTCGGACAGAATGTGCTGAAGATGCCGCGTTCCTACTAATGTCCATAAGAAAAGACGGCAGAAAATTTCTGCCGTCTTTTTCATATGCTATTTTACAGCGGAAGGCTGGACGCCTTCGGGAATCGGACAGGTATAGGCTTCCTTTGCCCGTCTCGCTTCATGTTCAGCTTTGATCGCCTGAAGGTCTTCAGGATGATGATACAGATGGATAGCCGTGTTCGCCATGGCTTCGGAAGACAAGAGCATGCCGCTGTGGGCAAATGAACCAATGCCTTGCGTCACCATTTGCCACGTGTGAAGGGGCGTGCCGATGGCTGAAGTGGCAGTAGTCAATTGGGCTGTCGGAACAATCCAACTGACATCCGAAACATCTGTGGAACCTGCCATGACTTCGTTGGAAGGAACATAATCGGAAATGATATCCGAAAGATATTTGCCCCCGAATTCGCTGCCATCCCCGCTGTATCCGAAGGTTTTCATGCCGGCGAGGAAATTATTCTTCTCACCTTCGGACAAGGTTTGCCAAATCCCTGCGGCGAATTCCTTTTCTTCTTCAGTCGGCTGGACAGCTCCGGCTTCGAGCAGTTTTTCGTTCAGAATGGTTTCCAATGTCCGGTTCGGCTCATAGTTGGAACAGGCTTTATCAAAGACGATGGTCATCTCGGTCTCGGTCATCAATGCAGCTCCTTGCGCAATTTTACAGACGCGTTTGTAGATTTCATCAACCTGTGCAACTTTAGGCGCGCGGATCAAATACAAAACTTCCGCTTCCGATTGCACGACGTTGGGTGAAAATCCGCCGCTGTTGGTGATGGCGTAATGCATCCGCGCCTCCTGCACGACATGTTCACGCAGGTAATTGACGCCTACATTCATCAATTCCACTGCGTCTAATGCGCTGCGTCCCAAGTGCGGTGAGTTCGCCGCGTGTGAAGCCACTCCCTTGAAGCGGAAATAGACCTGATAATTGGCAAGACTCGACAGGCTCATGATGGAATTGGAATAAGAAGGATGCCAGGTCAAAGCGATGTCCAAGCCATCAAAGACGCCTTCGCGCACCATGAAAGTTTTGCCAGAGCCGCCTTCCTCACCTGGGCAGCCGTAAAATTTTACGGTTCCACTGATGTTGTTGTCACTGAGATAAGCTTTTACGGCATATGCCGCTGCCAGAGAACCGGTCCCGAGCAAATTGTGTCCACAGCCGTGGCCAATGCCTCCTGGTTCGATCGGTTCCTGCTTGGTTAGATTGGCTTTTTGGCTGAGTCCTGATAAGGCATCGAATTCCCCGAGAAATCCAATGACTGGCTTGCCTGTCCCGAAAGATGCGACAAATGCGGTTTCAATACCGCCAACTCCCCGTTCGACTGAAAATCCTTCCTTTTCCAATTCATCTGCCAAAAATGCAGCCGACTCAAATTCTTCGTAGCGTGTTTCCGGGTGCTCCCAAACATATTGACTGATGGATTCAAAGCGTTTCCTGTTGCTTGTTAAGTAGTTGCTGACTGCAGAGTCAGTTGCCATATCAGTTCCTCCTTTGGAATAAATTCATAATCATTATAACAAAATTATGTTACCTTCCGGAAACGAATCCGAATTGATCCACTTTCTTGAATTGTGAAAATATTTTTAAGTTTCCTTAGAGCCATGCGCCTTCTGCGTTTATGATAATGGAAACGTTTACAAAGAAGTCTAAATATTTTTTATATATTGACAATGAATTTCGGGCTGTATATGATGGAGTCAATTCAAATATACAGATTAACTATGTTGATGGAGATACGCTTTTTGCAAGGAAATCTCAAGAGAGCTGATGGTTGGTGAGAATCAGTGGTTTCGGCATTTCGCAGCACTCCTGAATAGATGGATTGAATACCCCAGTAGGTCCATCCGCTTCATGTCCGTTACGCATGTGAACCAATGAGGCTGTCAGTTTGTTGACAGTGAATTAGGGTGGTACCGCGAAATAAAAGACTCTTCGCCCCTTGCATCTTTATGTAAGGGCGAAGAGTCTTTTTTGTCGTCTTTACACAAACACTGCCCGCCAAAGCGGGAAATCGAGAGGGGAATGAGCTTCATTATGCTGACAGACCAACAAATTTTACGAATCCCAGGACCAACGCCAATTCCGCCAAGTGTTCAGCGTGCAATGGCACAACCGATAATCGGGCACCGCGGACAAAGTACATCCGAAATGATCAGTGACATCAGACCAAGATTAAAACGCGTTTTTGGAACCAAACAGGAAGTGATCATTCTAACAGGCAGCGGGACCGCAGGACTGGAAACAGCCGTGGTTAATACGGTTGCTCCTGGCGAAGAAGTTCTGGTTCTAGTAACAGGCGCATTCGGAGACCGTTTTGCGAAAATTTGTAAAGCATATGGAATTCAGACCCATGTATTCGAAGTAGAGTGGGGTCAAGCGGTAGACCCGGAAGCAGTAAAAAACTTTCTTCTGGAACATCCTGAAATCAAGGTGGTCTTCTCAACGTTCTGTGAAACTTCCACCGGCGTCTTGAACCCGATCAAAGAACTGGCTGCTGCTGTTAAAGAAGTATCGGATGCCCTGGTCATCGTTGATGGCGTATCCTGCGTAGCAGGTACGGAAACCGAGATGGATAAATGGGGAATCGATGTAGTCGTCACGGGCTCACAAAAGGCCTTTATGCTTCCAGCGGGCCTTTCGTTCATTGCAGCAAGTGACCGGGCTTGGAAGAAAATCGAAGCCAATCCACAGCCGCGCTTTTATTTGGACCTCAAAAAGCACAGAGACAATATTTTAAAAGATACAACGCCTTTCACACCGGCACTGTCCATTTTATTCGGCTTGCAGCAGGTGCTCCAATTATTGGAGGAAGAAGGGCTGGAACAGGTATACGCAAGGCACCACTTGATGAAAGATATGACCCGCGCAGCATTTAAAGCACTTGGAATTCCGTTGCTTACTTCCGACAAAGACGCTTCCCCGACAGTTACCGCTGTAATGCCGGATGACTTTGATCCCGAAGAATTCCGGAAAGTGATGAAGAAAGAATTTTCTTTGGAAGTGGCAGGCGGCCAGCAGCATCTAGCGAAAAAGATTTTCCGCATCGGCCATATGGGTTATTGCTCTCCGGCAGATATGCTGCAGACATTGGCAGCGATGGAAATCGGCTTGATAAAAGTTGGGAAAAAGATCGAACTCGGCAAAGGAATTGCAGCAGCACAGCAAGTTTATTTGACAGAAGGGAAGGAAACTAAATGACTTTTCACGTCTTAATCAGTGATCCACTCAGCGAAGAAGGAATTTATCCCTTGCGTCAGGCAAACGGCGTAAATATTGTCATGGAAACCAATTTGACGCCGGAACAATTGGGCGACCGGATTGACGGATTTGATGCGTTGCTTGTCAGGAGCCAAACGCAGGTGACACGGGAATTGATTGAAAAAGCTTCAAACCTGAAAATTATCGGACGCGCAGGTGTCGGCGTCGACAACATCGATTTGGAAGCAGCAACTGAACACGGCATTATTGTAGTCAATGCACCGGACGGCAATACCAACTCAGCTGCTGAGCATACGATGGCGATGCTGATGTCAATGGCTCGCAAAATTCCTCAGGCGTTCCACGCGCTGCGCAATCAAAAATGGGACCGCAAATCCTATGTGGGCGTCGAATTGAAAAACAAGACACTCGGAGTGGTCGGTTTTGGCCGAATCGGCCAGGAAGTAGCAGCACGTGCAAAAGGGCAGCGGATGAACATCATTGCTTACGATCCTTTCCTGACGGCTGAAAAAGCGGAAAAGCTTGGAGTGGATTTCGGGTCGGTGGAAGATGTGCTGAAAGTGGCGGATTTCGTAACTGTCCATACACCGTTGCTGAAAGAAACCAAGCATTTAATCAATAAAGAAGCATTCGCCATCATGAAAGACGGCGTACAAATTGTCAACTGTGCACGCGGCGGCATCATCGATGAAAACGCATTGTTTGATGCCGTGAAATCAGGGAAAGTGGCTGGGGCTGCGCTTGATGTTTTTGAACAGGAGCCGATGGTTGATTTTCGTTTATTGGATCTTCCGGAAATTATTGCCACACCTCATTTGGGTGCCAGCACTTTTGAAGCCCAGGAAAGTGTGGCCGTAGATGTCAGCATGGACGTCGTCAGCTACTTCACGACAGGGACTGTCCGGAATTCCGTGAACTTGCCATCTGTACCGAAAGAAATCATGAAGAAAATCGAACCTTACTTTGATTTGTCCGAGCGTTTGGGTGCTTTTTTAACCGATTTAACCGGAGCAGCTGCAGAAGAAGTTACAGTTCGCTATGCTGGCGATTTGGCCAATATGGAAGTTGGGCCATTAACGCGCAATATGCTGAAGGGCATGCTCAAACGCCATCTTGGCAAGCATGTCAATGATGTCAACGCGATGTATATTGCCAATCAAAAAGGCATTGTCGTCAGCGAACAAAAGACTACGGAATCGAAAGGGTTTACGAGCCTGATCACCGTGGAAGTGAAAACTGCAAAAGGAACCAGAAAAGCAGCCGGAACTTTGTTAAACGGACAAGGCGCCCGCATCGTCAAAGTGGATGATTACTTGGTGGATGTCGTTCCAGAAGGGCATTTGCTGTATGTTCGCCATAATGACCGTCCAGGTGTTATCGGCCGTGTCGGAACTTTGCTTGGCCAAGAAAATGTCAACATTGCCACGATGCAGGTAGGGCGTTCAATTATTGGTGGAGACGCCATTATGATGCTGTCAATCGATAAACCTGCAGAAACAAGCAGCTTGGAGCAATTAGCGAAACTGGAAGAAATTGAAGGGGTCACTCCTATCAATTTATAGGAGTAACAGATTTTCATGGTGCATACAGTGTTCTGGGAACGAGTATGGATAATTAAAACGGATAAAAAGACTGGGGTTCATTTTGAATTCCCAGTCTTTTTGTGTTGCAGTATTAAAATTTTAAAGGATTTTATTCTTTTAAAGCAAAAGTGAGCCAATTTTCTCTTTCTGACACTTTATATACTACTCCGGTGATAGACTTAACGATTACCGAAAAAGAAGTCGCTCTAGCTAGACCGCTTATTCAGAGAACATCAGATTTCCTTGGTCTTCGTATTTAGAGAGATGTATATTGGCATCTTCTATATAGTTGTAAGAGACTTGCACCAACTGACGGAAGTGCTCCCAATTGGCCTCGTTGTCTGAATGTGGAGCGTCTTCGGATGCTGCAGCTGCGGCCAATCTTGTGCTGATGGCTTCCAACATGTTCTCCCGATATCCATTTAGTGCTTGTACTTCTTCCGGAGTTCCTAAAAACTCCAAACTCTCCAACGCCAATTGAATTTCGCTGTATTCGGAAATAAACTCGTCTGCTTCTATCACCATACCGTCCACTTTATTCAGGTGAGGATCCGGATTGTGGTTTCCAAAATGCTCTTCCCAACTGGAGTAAATCTCATGATGAATGCGTTTGAGTTCAGGTATCGTAAATGTTTCAAAATGTTCCTTGTCGGTTTGCTGTTCCAAGTCTTCTCCTGTTCCTGTTGCGACTGCAGGTTGAGTGTTGAGTGGGTTTTCTCCGATTTCAGGTACAGAATGGGGCGAAAGTCCAAAAAATTCCTGACAGGACGTGATGATCATGACTGAAGTCAAAAGTGGAATACTGAGCTTCACTAGGTGTCTTCCGTTCAAATGAACATCCATAACGATTCCCTTCTTTCTATTTTTTTACGCAAGTATATATGTATGTTAGTTCCATTATATGGTGGGAGGAGCATATACAACAACTGGAAATATCGTTATTTTATTAATTCAATCAAATTATTGTCTTTTAGGTTCAGATGTAAAAATTATTGCGGACTATCCGACACCATGAAGCATCGATTATAAAAAACTCCAAGATGTTAATGGGCTCTGTTTGCAAGCCGGGATAGTAAAATGGCAATAAAAAGACTGGGAATTCGGCTTTGAATTCCCAGTCTTTTTATTGCAGTGTTCTAGAGTATAACATCCTCTAGGAACGAAGCGTGATGTATCTTCCGTATTTAACGGGAGTTTGCTTCCTAAATCTGTTCCAGCAGCTGCAGCAACTCTTCCAAGTGCTGGACTTCATATGTTGGAATAATGGATTCGTGCGGAGCTTTTTGTTCACGGTTAAGCCAGACAGAACGGATTCCGGCTTTTTCCGCACCGATAATGTCTGTCATCAGGTTGTCTCCAACCATCAAAACTTCTTCTGCAGACAAACCAAATTTTGATAAGGCATGATAGAAAATGTCCGGATCTGGTTTGCCTTTTCCAAATGCGCCAGACACTACGATGTGATCAAAAAAAGGAGCGATTTCCGGTGTGATTTCAAGCTTGGTCTGCTGCAGGCTCGGCGACCCATTGGTCAATAACAGCAATTGATAATGGCCTTTCAAGTCTTCCAGCACCTTTAAGCTTTCCTCATACAGGATAGGGTTTCTTTTTCGTGCTTCGGGGAAATATTCAGCAAGCTGGCCGCCGAGTTCGGAGTTATCGATGCCGATTTTTTTCAAGCCGCGAGTCCAGGCATCCCGCCGATAAGCGGGTACGATGGTTTTCATCTGCTGAAAATCTGTTCCCTCATCGTCAAATGTTCCCCACAGCCCTTCAAAAGGGTTGATGCCGATCATTTTTGTGAAATCGTATGTATTGTATCCCATATAGAGCTCAGTTGCCGCAGCCCGCACCGCTTCTTCCAGACCGGAACAGTCTTGGCCCGTTAGTTCTTCAGCCAAACGGCACGTTTCCTGAAATGCTTTTTCAACACTCTTCTTGTCCCATAACAAAGTATCATCTAAATCGAAAAAAATCGCTTTGACCATCGGTAGGAGCTCCTCCTGACAATATTTTTACTTTGCTCTAGTGTACTGGAAAAGCCTCCAAAAACATAGGGTGTTCAGAGTTCTGTCACTGAAAAGAGCAAGGGCTGAGTGATATGATATGTGCAAGGAGTGAAAACAATGATGATAAGCAATTCAACAATGCTTTTATTGGAAGAAGCCACTGACTATATAGGAATTTGCTACGAGGAACTGGGAAAGAGCGATTACCAGAAGGAGGTTAGGCTGCTGGAAATCAAAAAGGAAATCGAGCACACAGGAACCTACACGCATAGCTTCGAGGAATTGGAGCATGGAGCGCGCATGGCCTGGCGCAATAACAACCGCTGCATCGGCAGATTATTTTGGAATTCGCTGACCGTCTTTGATGAGCGCCATCAAACGACGGCAGAGGGAATCTTTGATGCGTTGGTCCAGCATATCGACTTTGCTGGGAATAACGGAAAAATCCGTCCTGCCATTACGGTTTTTCGCGCCGCACAGGAAAATGGGGAATCCATGCGTTTATGGAACCACCAGCTGATCCGCTATGCCGGATATGAAACTGCAAGAGGCATTGTTGGCGATTCCAGTTCATTAGAGTTTACAAAGCGCTGTCAAGAACTGGGCTGGGAGGGAGCGGGAACAGCTTTTGATATTTTGCCATTGGTCATTCAACTGCGTGGTGAAGAGCCTTTTCTGAAGGAGATTCCACGTCAGTCGATTATGGAGGTCGAAATCGGACACCCTGAAATTCCCGAGTTTTCACAGTTGGGCATCAAATGGTACGGGATTCCGATCATTTCAGACATGATGCTGGAAATTGGGGGCATCGAATACAAAATGGCGCCTTTTAACGGCTGGTATATGGGCACTGAAATTGGTGCCAGAAACCTCGCAGACGAGGATCGATACAACTTCTTGCCCGCCGTTGCAGAAATCATGGAATTAAATATGCAGTCGAACCGTTCCCTGTGGAAAGACAAAGCTTTAGTCGAATTGAATATCGCTGTGCTGGAATCTTTTCAGGAAGCAGGTGTGACCATCGTCGATCACCACACAGCAGCCAAGCAGTTCAAGAATTTTGAGAAAAAAGAAGAAGTGGAAGGGCGCGATGTCACCGGAAACTGGGCATGGCTGATTCCACCCATGTCACCGGCCACAACCCATATTTTCCATAAGCCTTATAAGAACGATCTGGTTAAACCAAATTATTTCCATCAAAAAGCTCCCTATCAATTTTAAGGAGAGGATATCTTATGAAAGAATTCAAAGTAACCTATTTTTTTGATGAAGAACATTATATCCGCCGTTTTGTCCACCTGGAGTCACAGACTGAAGCGGAACAGCTGATACAAAGTGAGCGGGATCAATACATTTCGTTTCATGACAACCGCGGAATTTATCATGAGCTGAATACAAGGAGCGTTCGCGTCATTCAAATTTCGGAATATCATCGAACGGATAAAGTGTGAAAAATATCAGCGCTGCCTGTTCTAACGTCCAAGCATTTTTTTGTGAGAATTTTGGGTGAACGACTGCAAATTGAATTAAACGACTGCAAATTCAGCTGAGCGACTGCAAATCCGCACGAATGCCCATAAATTTATTTGAACGACCACAAATTCCCACGAACGCCCATAAATTCGCAGTGCCTGCATCTGAAGACAGAAAAGAGCCTTTTGCCCACTGGCAAAAGGCTCTTTCTAAGAAATGAATGCTTGAAAAATAGCAGCGCTGCTATTTTTATTTAAAGCTTAAGAATCCGTCATCTACTGCAACGGTAGAGCCATTGATGGCTGCAGCCCCTTCAGAAAATAGGAACTTGACTACATTAGCCACTTGTTCAGGCTGGATCAGCTTGTTGTGCATATGGAGAGCGGATAGGGCTTTCTTCATTTCCGGATCATCTCCAAGGATAGGTGTATCGATAAATCCTGGAGCGACGCCGACTACGCGAATGCCATGTTCCGCCAGCTCCAACGCACCTGATTTTGACATCATCACGACTGCGGCTTTCGCGGCGTTATAGTTAAAGCTGCCTTTGGCTGCCATTGAGCCATAGATCGAAGCAGTGTTAACAATCGTGCCGGTTGTACCGAGTTCGACCATTTTCTTCGCGCCGTAATAGATGCCGTAATAAACGCTGTGCTGATCGACATCGATGACTTTATGGTAGGAGGCGGGATCCATCTCAAGCAAAGGCTTGACGAGTCCGATGCCCGCGTTATTGAAAATACCGTTCAAGGTGCCAAATTTTTCAACTGCGAAATCAACCATCGCTTCCACTTGTTCCGCTTTCGACACATCCACTTTAAATGAAGCAGCTTTGCCGCCTTCGGATTCGATATGGGTTACGGTTTCATTTGCACCGTCTTCATTGAAATCAGCTACTACAATTGCGTAGCCTTCTTTTGCTAATTGGTAGGAAGCGTGACGCCCAATCCCGCTGGCACCGCCTGTGATGATCAAGACTTTGTTTTCTGTCATTATGAGTTCCTCCTATAAAAGTTGTTACTTTCTTTACAACACAACTCTACTCCTAATTTGTCTTGAATTCAAAGTATAGGGTTGGATAGAAACTGCGGTTTTTGACTGTAAAATGCGTTACATCCGGAAGATTTGTACTATAATAGTACATAGTGAACTTCATAGAAAATGAGAATTTATAGAGAGAAGGAAATTTAATGGGACGCAAATGGAACAATATCAAAGAAAAGAAAGCATCCAAAGATGCCAATACAAGCCGGATTTACGCAAAATTTGGACGTGAAATATATGTAGCTGCCAAACAGGGCGAACCCGATCCAGAATCGAACCAAGCATTGAAAGTGGTTTTGGAGCGTGCAAAGACCTATAGCATTCCACGAGCGATTATCGACCGTGCAGTGGAAAAAGCTAAAGGCGGATCGGAAGAAAGCTATGATGAATTGCGCTACGAAGGATTCGGGCCAAATGGCTCTATGGTGATTGTGGATACGTTGACAAATAACGTTAACCGTACGGCATCAGATGTGCGTGCCGCGTTCGGCAAGAATGGCGGAAATATGGGCGTCAGCGGATCTGTCGCTTACATGTTTGACCATACGGCAGTGTTCGGAATCGAAGGCAAAACAGCTGACGAAGTACTGGAGCTGATGATGGAAGCGGATATTGATGTCCGTGACGTTATGGAAGAAGAAGACGGCGTCATCGTCTACGCTGAACCCGATCAATACCATTTGGTGCAGGAAGCATTCAAAAATGCAGGAATCACTGAATTTACGGTAGCAGAGTTGACCATGCTTGCTCAAAATGAACTGCCGCTGCCGGAAGATGCGCAGGCACAGTTCGAAAAAATGATTGATGCTATCGAGGATTTGGAAGATGTTCAGCAGGTCTACCACAACGTAGATTTAGGGGAGTAATAGCATGAGAGGGCTTTGATTAAATCAGAGCTCTCTTTTTTTTATGCGAAAAATATTCTGATAATTAAAAATTTGACTTGTAATTCAAAAAAAAACCGATTATACTAACTTTGAAGCAATAGTATAAAAATTTTGACAATATATTTTTTAAAATTAAATGTAAGGGCTTTCATTTTAAGGAGGGGGCGTTCTATGAAACTTCAAGAGATCAGCTTGTTTGGACGAGAAGGCGTCAAGGTATTCAAAGAGCGGCCACAGACTGTTGGAGAAATCATCAGTGCCAGCAGCAAAATATATGGTGAAAAACTTGCAGTTGTAACAGAAGAACAATCGGTAAGCTACCGGCAACTGGAAGAGCTGGCGACCGCTATTGCAGCCAATCTTCAAAAGCTGGGCATCACAAAAGGCGACCGCATAGCATCTGTAGTCGGCAATTGTGCTGAATTTCCTTTATTGGTCATTGCATGCGCTAAAATTGGAGCGATCATGGTCCCAATCAATGTCAAACTGGCTGTAGAAGAACTTCAATATATTATTGAACATTCCAAACCGAGCGTTATTATCAGCGAACAGGAATTTCTGGATAAAGTGGAAAAAGCCAATCAGAATGCTTCAGCCGTAGCAGAAGGAAATATTCTTGTCATCGGCGGAGAAAACTCATATGAACAGCTGTTGGCGAAAGACACTCCTTTTCATCAAACCAAAGTCACAGAAGAAGATGGAATTTTCATCCTCTACACGTCCGGCACTACTGGACGGCCGAAAGGTGCAGTATTGACTCATATTAATGTCATCCACAGCTTAATGAATTATAAATTGTTTTTTGAAACCGACGATCAATTCACTACCTTGATTGCGGTGCCAATGTTCCATGTCACCGGATTGGTCGGGCAGCTATTGCATATGTTTTATGTCGGCGGCACGGTCTATAGCATGAAACGCTACCAAAATGAAGAGTATATCAAACGGATACTCGATCATAAGATTAACTTCCTTTTCAATGTACCTACCATTTTCATCATGATGTCCACCAGTGAAGAGTTCCAAAAACACTCGTTTGACTTTGTGAAGAAAGTGGCTTTTGGGGGTTCGCCAATCTACCAGCAGACATTCACAATGTTGAAAAGAGCATTTCCGAATGCACATCTGCACAATGCCTATGGCGCTACGGAAACAACCTCGCCCGCAACCTTGATGCCGATGGACTATCCGGAATCCAAAGTGACTTCGGTTGGGCTTCCAATGACAGTAGCGGACATTAAAATAATGGATCCAGAAGGCCGAGAGTGTACGCTTGGAGAATCTGGAGAACTTTATATTAAAGGGCCTATGGTCATCAAGGAATACTGGGACAATCCGATGGCCAATCAAAACAGTTTTACAGATGGTTATTGGCATTCCGGAGATCTTGGCATACAAGACGATGCCGGCTTTATTTATATTCGGGACCGCAAAAAAGATATGATCAATCGTGCAGGTGAAAAGATATTCTCGATTGAAGTCGAGGACGTCTTAAAAGCCCATCCTGATGTGGTGGAAGCTGCAGTCATCGGTGAGCCCGACCCGGTTTTTGGAGAAAAAGTAAAAGCATTCGTGGTGGGTCCGAATTTGGATGCCGATGATTTTACCGATTTAAGAGAACATTGCAGAAAATCATTGGCAAAATTCAAAGTTCCCGAAGAATTCGAGCTAATCGATAGCCTTCCGAGAAACGCATCCGGAAAAATCTTGAAAAATACATTGAAAAACATTGGAGGAAAAGCAAATGCTTAAAGAATTATCACCGAATGCCGAAGAGTTAAGAGTGAAATTACTGAAATTCATGGACGACTATGTCTATCCAAATGAAAAAACAGTCGAAAAATACTTAGAAGAAGCAGAAGACCGCTGGACGATTCCGCCGATTATCGAAGAGCTGAAAGAAAAAGCGAAAGAGCAGGGCTTGTGGAATTTATTTTTGGACCACCCGGAATACGGAGCAGGCTTATCAAACTATGACTATTCCCATCTATGCGAAATCATGGGCCGTTCCTTGATTGCGCCGGAACTGTTCAACTGCAATGCACCGGACACCGGCAATATGGAGGTGTTCATCAAATACGGAACTGAAGAGCAGAAAAAGCAATGGCTGGAGCCTTTATTGCGCGGGGAAATCCGGTCATGCTTCTCGATGACGGAGCCCGCAGTTGCTTCTTCCGACGCTACTAATATCCAAAGCAGCATCGTCCGTGATGGCGACGAATATATCATCAATGCGAAAAAATGGTGGACCACGGCTGCAAAGGATCCACGCTGCAAGATTGCGATCGTCATGGGGAAAACAGATCCGAATGCAGCGAAGCATCAGCAGCAGTCGATGATTTTGGTGCCTTTTGATGCACCGGGAGTGGAAATTATCCGTCCGCTGACAGTATTCGGCTATGACGATGCGCCTCAAGGGCATGCCGAAGTCCACTACACCAATGTCCGTGTACCGGCTTCCAATATGCTGCTGGGCGAAGGGCGCGGGTTTGAAATTGCGCAGGGCCGTTTAGGGCCAGGGCGCATCCACCATTGCATGCGTGCCATTGGAGCTGCTGAGCGGGCACTTGAGCTTCTGTGCGAACGCGCTGATAGCAGAGAAGCGTTCGGCTCCACACTGGCTGAAAAGGATGTTATTAGAGAAATCATCGCTGAAAGCCGGATTGAAATTGAGCAGGCGCGTCTGTTGACTTTGCACGCTGCTCATAAAATTGATATGGAAGGCGCTAAAGCAGCACGCAAAGAAATCGCGATGATCAAGATTGCTGCACCACGAGTTTCACTGAACGTTATTGATCGTGCTATGCAGGTTTTTGGCGGAGCCGGCTTAACGGAAGATTTTCCACTCGCGGCACATTACGCCAATGCCCGCACACTACGCTTGGTTGACGGTCCGGACCAGGTCCACTTGCGCGACATTGGCCGTTTGGAACTGCGGGAACAATTGAAGGAAAGTTCAAACGTAAAATAAAGGAGGGATGTTGTGATGAAGGCTTGGACAGTGGTCCGAATAGGAGATCCGCAGGAAGCGCTCGAACTTGCAGAACTTCCAATTCCAGAACCCAAAGCTGGTGAAGTACTCGTGAAAATGGAGGCTGCGGCCTTGAACTTTTTCGATATCCTTCAATGCCAAGGAAAGTATCAGGAAAAACCTGATCTGCCATTTACACCAGGAGCGGAAATTTCAGGTGTAGTCGAAAAGGTTGGAGAAGGAGTGAGCATAAGTCCAGGGCAACGTGTTTTGGCAACGCCTCAGCTGCCAAGCGGCGGTCTTGCGGAATGGGCAGTCGTCAAGGAAGAAGGGGTGTTCCCGATTCCAGAATCGCTTTCCTACAGCGAAGCGGCAGCCTTATTCATCACTTACCAGACAGCGTATTTCGCCCTGCACCGGACAGCCCGGCTTCAAAAAGGTGAAACCCTATTGGTGCATGCAGGTTCAGGCGGTGTCGGCTCTGCAGCCATCCAGCTCGGAAAAGCGGCAGGAGCTACTGTCATTGCGACAGCCGGAAGCGATGAAAAAACGGCAATATGCAAAGAGCTTGGCGCTGATCAGGTCATCAACTACCGAACGGAAGATTTCGTCTCTATCGTGAAAGAAGCAACAGGGGGAAAAGGAGCCAATGTCATTTTTGATCCGGTCGGCGGCGACACTTTCGATCGCTCGAGAAAGTGCATTGCTTTTGAAGGACGTTTACTGGTCATCGGATTTGCAGGCGGTCGGATTGCAGATGCGCCGACCAATCATGCATTAATAAAAAACTATTCGGTTGTGGGCGTCCATTTTGGCCTGTTCCGGAATTTATATCCAGAAGAAGTCATGAAAGCTCATTATGAATTGATGGCTCTTTACGAAAATGGAGCTATCCGTCCGATGATATATGAAGAGTATTCATTTGATAAAGTTCCGGATGCACTGGATTTATTGGGTGACCGGAAAACTTATGGAAAACTTGTTGTAAAACCTTAGCTGATAGGGAGGGAAATGAATGACCAAACTGGTAGAAATCAACGTGCAAGATGCCGTCGGTTATCTGAAATTGAATAGGCCTGAAAAGTTGAATGCCTTGTCATGGGAATTGGTTCAGGAAGTCATGGATGCCTTGGATGATTTATCCGCCGATCAGACAGTCAAAGTCATCGTTTTATCAGGAGAAGGCAAAGCATTTTCTGCAGGCGGCGATATATCTTCCATGAGGGAGCTGGCAGATGCGGCTGAAGTGGCGGAGTGGATCGAGTATGTTTCAGGCTTGCCGAAGAAAATCATGGACCTGAATAAATACGTCATAGCTGCTGTTCATGGCTATGCGGCAGGGGCAGGGTTCAGTATCGCCTTAGCTGCGGACTTTATTGTGGCAGATGAAGATGCCAAGTTTGCGTTGAGTTTCTCAAATATTGGCCTGATTCCTGATTTAGGTTTGATCAAATTACTGACAGAGCGTGTGTCGCCGCCAATTGCCAAAGAATGGATTTCATCAGCCAAGACGCTGTCAGCTGAAGAAGCTCGCAGCCACGGCCTCATCAATAAAATTTCTACAGGTTCAGTGGTGGAGGCTGCGGCTGAGTTTGCGGACTTTATCGTCAAAGGTCCTCCAATCAGCAATAAATATGTTAAATACCTTGTGAATCATACAGGTGACTTGCATAAAGAAACGGCATTTATGCAGGAGAATATGATTCAGGCAATGCTGCTTCAGACAAAGGATCATCAGGAAGGCGTCGCGGCTTTTTTTGGCAAACGTATTCCTCAATTTAATGGCAATTAGAATTGGATTTTGTAAGCGGATACAAAAAACAATACATTAAACGGATGGAGGGAAATTTATGAAATCATTCAAATCTCAATTCTCAGTAGCTGGTTTGGGCTTAGTGCTTTTGTTGTCAGGATGTGGAGGCAGTGAAGAATCGGGTGGCTCTTCTTCAGAGGGAGAAACGATCACCCTGCGCGCGGCCACTGGGCTTAGTGCCCAGCACGCTTGGTGGGAAGCATCGATGGTGCCTTGGATGGAAAGAGTGGAAGAATTGACGGAAGGCCAGGTTCAATTTGAATCCTTTACCGGGGGAGAATTGGTGGCAGTTCCGGATGAAGCAGAAGCACTTGAAACCGGTACTGTGGATGTAGCGATTGTCCTGCCGATTTATCAGCCGGATCAATTTCCAATGGCGGAAGTTACCATGCTGCCGCTGAATCATTCCGATACGCTGATTGCTTCCAATGCATGGAAAAACCTTCTTGAAAGTGAAGAGGAATTGGCAGATGGACAGACGTATACAGAAATGCAATTTGGCAATTTCAAAGTATTTCCGATTTCTACAACCCAGGAATACTCTATTTCTACAACTGGACACGAATTCAATGCAGTCAGTGATGTAGAAGGAACTTCACTTCGCACACCTTCTAGAATCCATGAAATGTACTCAGCTAAAACGGGCATTAACAGTGTCACTATGCCGGCAGTCGAAATTTATGATTCTTTGAGCAGAGGCACATTTGAAGGAGCATTTTACAGTATTGCTGACTGGACAGGCTATGGCTTCCAGGATTTGTTCACCTATACGTTAACGGGCATCAATTTCGGACATTTCAATGCATTTATTGGGATGAGTCAGGACAAATGGGATGAAATGCCTGAAAATGTTCAGGAAGCAATGACTCAGGCAAATGAAGAGATTTTCGAACCAGGCGCCCAGGAATGGATTGATCGTTCAGAAGAAATCATTCCTGAAAATGAAGCGAATGGCGGTACATTCGTTGATTTTGCGGACTTGGATCCAGCAGTCCAAGATCACTTCAACCAAGGAATCGAAGAAACATGGACCGATTATGCAGCATTGCTAGAGGAAAGTGGAATGCCTGGAAATGAATTAGTTAAGATGTGGAGAGATCTTCTAATTGAAGAAGGCGGCGAAGTACCAGAAGCTATTATGAATCTGGAATAGCCGTTTTGGGAAAAGGGAATAGCTTGTCAGCTAAAAAGCCATTCCCTTTTCTTTTTATAATTTGATGCAAGGAGGTCTTGAAATGGACAACTTATTGGTCATAGGAATTATTTTAATAATGATGATTGTCTTGCTGATAGCAGGATTATATATACATTCTGTACTCCTTGCCAGTGGCATAATCGGTTTGATCCTGCTGGAAGGATTCGGGATTCTTCCTGGACTGCTCGGCAACGAGCCTTTTAACCGGGTAGCCAGTTACACATTGACGACCATTCCGCTTTTCGTTTTAATGGCTCAGTTTATTCTTCAATCGGGGCTGGTTCAGGATATTTTCTACATGGTCCATAAGGTATCCAAAGGGAAGAACAGTTTGCTTGGTGTTTTGACCTTGATCATCGGCGGAATGCTGGGAGCAGTTTCCGGTTCGGGAACCGCTACGTCAGCTTCATTGGGGCAAGTCGCGATTCCGGAACTGCGGAAACATGGCTATAGTGCACCGCTTGCTGGTGCAATTGCGGCCTCAGGCGGCTCGTTGTCAGGGATTATTCCGCCAAGCATTATTCTCATTCTGTACGGAGTAGCCACTGAAACACCTGTAGGCAGCCTGTTTGTTGGAGCATTTATTCCCGGAATATTGACTATGATTGTGTTTATTCTGGTGATGCTCGTGTATTTCAGATTGGATCGAAAAAAACAGGTGCAGACGCATATTGAAGAGCCTGTAATTAAAGACGCACCATTGCCGGAAAAGCTGTCTGCCATCCGGTTGATCATTGTAAGCGTCATTGCCATACTCATTGTTCTGGTAATATTTGGCGGCATTTACTCAGGTATCTTTACACCGACTGAGGCCGGTGCAGTGGGAGCATTCGTAGGTTTGCTTGCTGCGCTGGTTCTGGGGAAAGTCAATTTACAATTTTTCAAAACTTCTGTTGTCGAAACGGTAAAACTGACAGGAATGGTCATGATCATCATGATCGGTGCCCAGATTTTTGGACGTTTTGTTTCCTTGTCCTTGCTGCCGAGGCGATTGATAGAATTGATCGAACCGATCATGGATACACCGGTATTGGTGCTGATTGCTATTTCTGTTGTTTTGTTCATCATGTTCATGTTTATAGAAGGTGCGGCTGTAATATTGATGTCCATTCCAGTTATCCTTCCCATCATTCAGGAACTGCAGGTCGACATCCTTTGGTTCGGGGTATTTGTTGCCGTCATTTGTACGATTGGATTGATTACGCCGCCTGTCGGATTGAGTGTTTATGCGGTTGCCGGAGTCAGCGGAATCAGTTCAGGATCAATATTCCGCATTTCCATGGTTTTCGCTGTTGTCGCGATGGTCGTCGTCTGTGGCTTAATGATTGCGTTTCCAGGGCTTGCCACATGGCTGCCGAATTCCATGTGAGTGATTGAAGGGAGTGGACTTGAATGAATGGAGTATGGAAAGCTTATAATATTTTTCATTATATAAAACTGGCGGGAATATGGATCAGTGGCATCAGTGTGCTTTTGATGATGCTGATGATTGTCTACGACGTTGCGATGCGGACCTTCTTCTCAAGCTCCATACGTGGAGGGTTTGAAATCATCCAGAATTACATGATGCCTTTGGTAGTATTCCCTGGCCTCGCCTATGTCTACGCGTCCGGTGTATTGCCGAAGATGGATTTAATCCTTGAAAAACTGAATAACACAGCACAAAGAATTTTGATTTTCTTTATGCTGCTTCTTGAATTGTTTGTCCTTGTGCTGATTGTACAGTTCAGCTGGGAATATGCCATGAGCGGCTTTGAGCGCAAGACCGCGTTTCCTGCTGCCGGCACTTTGTATCCTCTGTACCCGTTGTTTTTCCTGATTCCTATCGCGTTTGCCATGATTGTTGTTGAAAACGTCTTTATCCTGATACGAAATATCCTGGAAAACAAACCATCGATGGTCATGAAGGAAACGGAAGGAAAACCTGAAGAACTGCTTTAAAATTGAATGAATGAGGTGGTGGAATGAGTCTCCGGGAACGAAAAGCAGCCAAGAAAAAAGAAGATATTCTTCGTTCCGCGAGTTTGGTCATTTCACGCAATGGCTACCAGAATGCGACGATGGAAGACATTGCTGCAGAATTACTGATGACTAAGGGCGCGCTTTATTATTATTTTAAAAATAAAGAAGAACTCTTGTACAGCTGCCACGACCTGATTTTGTCAGCAGCTATGGAAAAGATGGAAGCCATTTATTTAGAAGAATCATCTTCAATGGACAAAATGAAACGAGCGATCAAGACCCACTTGGACATTGCGATACGTGAAAAAGAAGTGTTTAACTTGATTGTAAAGCCGGAACAGCTTTTTTCAGCAGAGCATATCGAAGAGATTATTCAAAAGCGCGATCAGTATGCCGGAATTTTCGACAAGATCATAGCCGAAGGCGTGAAGCGCAGAGAATTTAAGGTGTCCGACAAAAAGATGGCGCGCATGATTATACTAGGTGCCACCAACTGGGTGCAGGTTTGGTATTCGCCTGAAGGAAAGTTCAGCAAAGAAAAAATAGAAGACATTTACGCCGATTATTTTTTGAAGATGCTGTTGTGAATAGGCAGAAAGAAGTTTTTGATGAGTGGGAAGTTTCTTCATTCCTGACGAGACTTGCTCCCCCCGGTAAAACGGGATAACACAAAAGGGATTGATTGCAATGAGGAAGGTTCATGTCATTACTCAAAAAGAAGCAGTAGCAGAAGAGAAGTTGAAAGGCTGTACAGCAGCAGTCATCGACGTCTTACTTGCGACTTCGACGGTTGCTTTTTTGCTCGAAAATAATTACGAACCCATTTACGCTGTTAGGGATAGTGACCAGGCAATAAAGCTCTCAAAGCATCAGAACGAATCCCATATTCTGCTGGGGGAAACAAAAGGGGAATCTATCCAGGGGTTTCAATATCCTGACCCTTGCCTGATCCAGCTAAACGATGATAAGCAGGCGGCCATTATTTGTTCTACAAACGGTACAATCGCCATCGAGAAAGCAAGCAAAGCAAACGTGCTTTTCATCTCGTCCCTGGTGAACGGGCATTTGATCGCAGAGCGGATCCACCTGCAGGAAGATGATTCTTCTATTGTGCTGGTCTGTTCAGGAAATGATGATCGATTCTCTATGGAAGACTTTATCGGAGCAGGACAGATAGTCGAACACCTGACCCGGAAGGGAAACTACAGCTTATCCGATTCCTCAAAATTGGCCAGGGAAGCATATCGCCATGCCCATAAGACGTCATTTAAAGATTTGTACGAGTGCGAAACAGCGCATTTATTGAAGCGTTTCGATTTTACCGGTTCTGTGGAATTTGTGCTGCGGCATCACGAAGCAGTGGATGTTGTTCCATTGTATAGAGACGGAAAAATTGTTAATGACCATCAGAAAATAACTACTAAAAGAAGGTAAAGGAGGAAAGCCATTGCAGAAAGAACATTGGACAGTGATTAGTTTGGAACGCCGGGAAACCGTTGCAGTGCTGACTTTAAATAACCCGCCGCTAAATGTCCTGACAGATGAACTGCTGAACCAATTAGATGAAGCCATCAACGACATAGATCGGGATCCCGGAATTCGGGCAATTGTTTTGAGGGCAGCTGGGGAAAAAGCTTTTGCTGCCGGTGCTGATATTCGCCAGTTTCCAAGCCTGACAAAAGAAAGCGGGATAGCGCTGGTGGAAAAAGGCAAAAAGATCTTTGACAAGCTGGCAGGCGGAAAACCGGTTATTTGTGCAGTTCATGGATTGGCTCTCGGGGCCGGACTAGAGCTGGTGCTTGCCTGTGATATCCGGATTGCCGAAGAAACCACGAAATTAGGCTTGCCAGAAACAGGGCTCGGCATTTTGCCAGGCTATGGCGGCACACAGCGGTTAACCCGTCTGGCTGGTCCGGGAAAAGCAAAAGAGCTGATTTTATCCGGTGAGCCTTTGTCCGGCAAAGCCGCTTTCGAAGCAGGTCTGGTCGAAAGGCTTGTCCCCCAGGGTGAGGCTTTCGAAAATGCCATAAAGTTGGCGCAGTCCATAGCGTCAAAAGCTCCACTGGCAATAGCGAACGCCAAGAAGGCGATTGATGGAGGAGTGGAGCTAAGTTTAGCGGCAGGACAGGAGCTAGAGACACAAATGTTTTCAGAGCTTGCCGAAACGCAGGATATGCAGGAAGGCGTCAAAGCATTCACTGAAAAGCGGACGGCTAATTTTCAGGGGAAATAAAGCTTGAATGGAGATGGAGCGATGAAAAGCATTGCGATAGTTGGTGCCGGAATTATGGGGAACGGCATTGCCCAAGTAGCGGCCGAAGGAGATTACGAAGTTTTCTTGTATGATATCAACGCCGAAGGCTTAGCGCGGGGAGTCTCCAGAATTGAAAAGACTTTGGCCCGGAATGTCGAAAAGAAGAAAATTGATCAAAGCCAAAGTGATGATATTCGTGGGAGAATCACACCGACAGGAAATATCAGCGATTTGAAGGATGTTGATTTGGTTATTGAAGCCATCATTGAACAAATTGAACCCAAAAAAAGTCTTTTGGTTGAACTCGACGCCATATGCAAGCCTTCTACCATTTTTGCCTCCAATACATCCGGTTTGAGTATTACCGAAATGGCCAGCGCTGTGAAAAGGAGCGACAAAGTGATCGGCATGCACTTTTTTAACCCAGTACCTGTTATGCAGCTGGTTGAAATCATAAGGGGGGAACAAACGAGTGATGAAACCTTCGAGGCCGCTCACCAAGTAGCTGGCCGCTTTAATAAAACTGCTATTTCGGTGAAGGAAGCACCATTATTTGCGGTCAATCGCATTTTAACTCCGATGATCAATGAGGCGATTTTTGTCTTATCGGAAGGCATAGCTTCGGCGGAAGACATCGACAAAGGCATGATGCTGGGGGCCAGCCATCCGATCGGACCACTCGCTTTGACCGATTTGATTGGTTTGGACACGATGCTGTTTGTAGCTGAAACTCTTTATAACGAAACCAACGATTCGAAATACCGTCCGGCACCCTTATTGAAGAAATATGTGCGGGCTGGCCGGTTAGGCAGAAAATCAGGCCAGGGATTTTTTACTTATGACTGATGATCGGGGAGTGGATAGGATGAGTGCAACAAATAAAACGGTCGAACCGATTGACTGGGGAAAAGTTGAAAAGCACTTGCGCAAGTCAATGCCAGACTTGCCTGAAGGAGAAATGGCTGTTCAGCAATTTTCAGAGGGCTATTCGAATCTGACGTATTTAATTAGCATCGGCAGTTGGGAAGGCGTTCTGCGGCGTCCTCCTTTTGGCGAGGTGCCGCCGCGCGCGCATGACATGGAAAGGGAGTATCGGATGCTCGAAAAAGTGAATCCGGTTTTCCCGTTGGCGCCAAAGCCTTATATATATTGTGAAGATCCTGAAATTATGGATAAGCATTTTTATGTAATGGAGAAAAAACAAGGCGTGGTAATTGATGATAAGCTTCCTGAATCCTATGGCAGCTCCGAGCAGGTTGGAGAAGCAATATCAAAAAACGTTATCAACACGTTGGTTCAGCTGCAATCCATCGACTACCAAGAAGCTGGAATGGCCGGAATGGGTAAACCGGAAGGATTCATGGAACGGCAAGTTAAGGGGTGGATCAAGCGTTACAGCCAAGCGAAAACTGAAGAAATTTCGGATTTGGATGACTTGGAGCAATGGTTGTCGGCCAATATTCCAGTTAATCCGGAGACGACAATTGTCCATAATGATTTTAAATTGAACAATATGGTCCTGGACCAAGAAGATCCGGGCAAAGCAGTCGGCATTTTGGACTGGGAACTGTCAACCATAGGTGATCCTTTAAGCGATTTAGGCTCGACGGTTGCTTACTGGGGTGGACCGGAAGATCCTGATATGGGCATTAACATCGTTACAAGCCAATCGGGATTTTTCAGCAGGAAAAAGTTTATTGAGGAATATGCAAAACAAAGTGGGCGTGATGTTTCCAACGTCCAGTACTACGTAACATTCGGATTTTATAAGCTTGCCGTTATTTTGCAGCAAATCCATTATCGTTGGAAAATCGGAGAAATCGATGATGATCGCTTTAGTGATTTGAACCAGGCGGTTGCGAATTTAGTGGATATGGCCAATCGAACGAGAAACGGCCAATTGATTTAATAACAACTCTCAAAAAGCGGGTGGATCTATGAGTGGACAAGGGATGGTTTTCGACTATGCCCCTTTTTTGGTCGAGGCCGGAAAAATAAAGGAATTTGCGAGAGCTTTGCAGCTGGAAAATCCGATTTATTTCGATGCAGAAGCGGCTAAATCAGCAGGATATCGGGGAATACCGGCGCCGCCAACATTTACAACAGTCATTGATTTCTGGAACGACCGCAATTTTTACCAACTGTTCTCAAATTTTCTGAAACTGAACCCGAACAACGTTCTCCACGGAGAACAGGCATACGACTATCATAAAGTCATAATAGCTGGGGATATCATTTCTGCTCAAGTGACGGTAAAAGACCAGTTTCATAAAAAAGGGAAGAACTTCTTTCAATTGGAGACGGTATACCGGAACCAACAGAATGAAACGATGGCAGTGGGACGGGCCACGATTATTGAAATGCCGGAGGTGACCGCATGACAGAATTACCGGCCATCATTAAAAAACCGATCGCACCAATTGATTTGGTGAAGTACTCAGGTGCATCTGGTGATTTCAACGAGATTCATACGGTGCCAGCCATTGCTGAAGAAAAAGGGCTTGATGATACTATTGCGCATGGCATGTTCGTTATGGGGTGGGCAGCAGCGGCTGTAGAAGAGTGGTTTCCGGACCGGCAGCTGCAATCTTTTGGCGTTCGCTTTCAAGCTGTCACCCATCCAGGAACAGTGCTTGTCATTAATGGGTCAATGCTGACCGACAAGGAAGGGGAAATCCTCATTAAAGATCAGCAGGGTCAAACAAAGCTGATGGGGACATTTGTTTTGAAGAACGGTTCTACCTGATTATTAAAGACGGAATATTCGTTTAATATAAGGAGTTTAAGGACTGTGATTTAAAGCTATACATATCCCGCATTTGATTTTGCTAATAAATAAGCAGTCGTTGTTGGAGGCGGTAAAGGAATCTGCTCTGCTATTACATTTGAAGGTTCGTGACATCATGGGGTACACCATGATTGCTTTAATTTATGGAGGTTTGGTTATTGGAGCCTGCATGTTGATTTTCTAAAGGAATGAGGAGTGAATAATATGAAAGCAATCGTTGTCGAAAAGACCGGTACACCTGAAGTATTGAAACTGCAGGAAGTGGATAAGCCAAAACCTGGCCCAGGCCAGGTGCTGATCCGGGTGGAGGCCATCAGCGTTAATTTTGCGGATATTAAAGCCCGGCAAGGCCAGTATCACGGCGTGGCAGCAGATGCCGCATTTACGCCTGGGCTGGATTGTGCAGGAGTGGTTGTGGAAATCGGAGATCAAGTAAACCGGTTCCAACCCGGGCAGCGTGTCATGGCGTTCCCGGCAGGCGGTTCATACGCCGAATTTGTCGTAGCGCCCGAAAGTTTAACGTATGCGGTACCTGATGAAATCAGCAGCGAAACAGCTGCGGCATCATTGACCGTCGGAATCACTGCCTATAACGTCATTCAAAAGATGGCGAGGCTGGAACAAGGTGAAACCATTTTGATCCATGCAGCTGCTGGAGGCATCGGTTCAACCGCCATTCAATTAGCCAAAATTCTTGGGGCTTCTAAGATTATCGGAACTGTCGGCAGTGATGAAAAAATAGACCGTGCCAAATCTTTTGGAGCTGATGAAGTGATTAATTATCGATCGACAGATTTCGTGGAGAAAGTTAATGAATTGACTGCAGGAAAAGGAGTAGATGTCATTCTTGATACGATTGCAGGAGAGAATTTTGAAAGGAGTTTAGACTGTCTGGCAACATTCGGCCGAATCATCTCTTTCGGGCACGCGAACGATGGATCGATTCCAGGAATCGCAAAAACGGATCAGCTTCATTCAAGCTGCCGTTCCATCATTGGCTACAGTACTGGTACGTACCGGAAGAATCGTCCTGAATTCCTCAGGGAAGGCGCAGAAAAAATAACCGAATACCTGCTGCAAAAACAGCTGAAGACTGTCATTTCCAAAAGCTTCGCATTGGGGGATGCTGCGGATGCACATGCCCATATTGAGAGCCGGACAAGCATCGGCAAGGTATTGCTGATTCCATAGAATGGATTTTATAAAACAGCAGCTCTGAAAATGCAGAAAAGAAAGGGGAATTGGAGCATGAACAATGTTTACTTAATAGATGGAGCGAGAACAGCTTTTGGCGGATTTGGGGGAGCGTTTGCCAATACGGACGCCACTGAACTCGGAGCGGCGACTGCAGTGGAAGCTTTGAAGCGGTCGAACGTCAAAGCGGCGGATATTAACCACGTTTTTTATGGCAATGTCATCCATTCCAGTTTGAATGCTGCCTATATCGCTCGCCATATCGGGTTAAAAGCAGGAGTGCCGAAGGAAGTGCCGGCATTGACCTTGAACCGTTTATGCGGATCGGGTGCCCAGGCAGTCGTGGCGGCAGCGCAGCATATTCTGTTGGGCGAGGCTGACTTGGTACTGGCGGGCGGAGCAGAGAATATGTCAATGTCTCCATACTCCAGCTTTGACCAGCGCTTCAGCAAGTCGAAAATGGGCAATTTGCAATTTGAAGATATGCTCACTGCAACATTGACGGATCAGTATACAGGCAGCGGCATGGGCATGACGGCAGAAAAACTGGCGGAACAATACGATATTTCGCGTGAAGAACAAGATGCTTTTGCAGTGGAATCAAATCAAAAAGCCGCACGGGCAACTGAATCTGGTGCATTTGCGGAACAGATTATCGGTGTCGAAGTGAAAACGCGAAAAGGTGTTGTCGTGGTGGACCAGGATGAACATATCAAACCGGATGCCACAACAGAAACTTTGTCGAAACTCCGTCCGTCATTTAAAAAAGATGGAACAGTGACGGCAGGCAATGCTTCGGGCATCAACGACGGCGCTGCATCTCTTATTGTGGCAAGCGAAAGAGCGGTGAAGGAGCATAGCCTGAAGCCGATGGCGCGGATTGTTTCCTGGGGAGTGGTTGGAGTCGATCCGACCATCATGGGAATTGGACCCGTTCCGGCCATCAAGCAGGCATTGGAGCGCGCCAAATTGACGCTTGATGATATCGATTTGTTCGAACTCAATGAAGCATTTGCGGCGCAATATTTGGCGGTGGAGAAGGAGCTTGGCCTGGACCGTGAAAAAGTGAATGTCAATGGCGGAGCGATTGCTCTTGGCCACCCGGTTGGTGCGAGTGGAGCGCGTGTCTTATTGTCGCTTGCTTATGAACTGAAGCGCCGCGGCGGCAAATATGGAGTGGCGAGCCTGTGCATAGGCGGAGGCCAGGGAATTGCGGTGGTGATTGAGCATGCTTAAACTGCCGGTTATTGTGGCGCCGATGTTTTTGGTGTCAACACCCAAAATGGTCATTGAAGCATCAAATGCAGGTGTCGTCGGTTCTTTTCCTTTGCTGAATGCGCGGCCGATTGAAGCTTGTGGGGAATGGCTGAAGGAAGTGAAAGAATCGCTTGGAGAAAAGCCCTGGGCAGTCAATTTTATCTGCCACCGCGGTTCGAATAAACGATACGAAGAAGATTTCGAGATGATCCGCCAGTATGAACCACCTATTGTCATTACATCTCTCGGATCTCCAGGGGATGTCATTGAAGTTGTCCATGCTTACGGCGGTCTGGTTTATTCGGATGTGGCGAATGTTCGGCATGCAAAAAAAGCGGCTTCGAGCGGAGTTGACGGTCTGATCCTTGTGTGTGCAGGAGCAGGGGGGCACGGCGGCACGATCAATCCTTTCGCTTTTATTGCAGCTGTGAAAAAGTTCTACAGCGGAACAATCATTTTATCCGGCTCTTTATCTACGGGATCCGATGTGGCTGCGGCTAAGTTGATGGGTGCGGATTACGCTTATATGGGTACGCGCTTTTTGGCAGCTGAAGAAAGCAGTGCGCCTGAAGAGTATAAACAGATGGTCATTGATTCGACAGTGGAAGACGTTCTCTATACTGATTCTTTCAGCGGTGTACCGGTCAACGTGTTGATTCCAAGCCTAGTCAAGCAGGGAATCGATCCAAAAACTTTAAAGCCGAAAGATGAAATCGATTTGTCGCATTTGGTCAATGCTAAAGCCTGGCGGGATATCTGGTCGGCAGGACATGGAGTTACTACTATCACCAAACGTGAGACAACCAAAGAAATCGTGGATCAATTGCTTGCTGAATATGAGAAAGGGGTGGCTGGCCTTGTACGAAACGATTAAAACCGATTTGCAGGCTGGAATTCTAACGCTGACTTTGAATCGTCCCGATAAAATGAATGCTTATACGGAAAAAATGAACGAGGAGCTGCTGCATTTCTATAAGGAAGTCAATCACGATGATAACGTGCGCGTCATAGTGGTGACGGGCAGCGGCAGGGCATTTTGTGCAGGCATGGATTTGTCGGAAGGGGGCTCGACTTTTTCCTCTGAGCAATCCTCTGATGAATACCGGGACCTTGGAGGACAGGTCAGCCTACAGGTTTACGAAGTCAATAAGCCGATCATTGCAGCCATTAATGGACCGGCTGTCGGAATTGGCATGACGATGACATTGCCGATGGATATCCGGATCGTCAAAAAGGACACCAAAATTGGCTTTGTCTTCGGCCGCCGCGGCATTGGTCCGGAAGCGTCCTCAGGCTGGTTTCTGCCAAGAGTGGTCGGGATCGGCAAAGCGCTTGAATGGACTTTGACCGGGCGTTACATACCTACCGCTGAAGCAGTGGAAGCCGGACTGATGCAATATGAATCGGAAGATCCATTGGAGAAAGCTTATGAAATCGCTCGGGAAATTGCTGAAAACACCGCTGCTACTTCCAATAGCTTTACCCGCCAACTGCTGTGGAAGATGCTGGGCCAGGAACATCCATACGCTTCCCATTTGGTCGAATCAAAATTTTTGCATTGGGCAGGTCAGAATGCGGATGCTGATGAGGGCATTGGTTCATTTGTTGATAAACGAAAAGCTGAATTTCCGCTAAAGGCCAGTCAACTGCCGGATTTTTTTGAATGACTCTATCCCGTAAAAAAAGAACTGAATTTTATACTTCCGATACTGAAAAGTCGGTTGTATAAAATCCAGTTCTTTTTATTTTGCTTCTTTTGTTCCAACTTCTAAACAAATTTCACTGATCAAGGCGCAGCGCTCACTAAAATGGTCAAAGTGAATGTGTTCATGAATTGCGTGCGGGCCGTCGCCTGGTATCCCTAAACCATCGAGTGTGGGAATGCCAAGCGCTGATGTGAAGTTTCCATCGCTGCCGCCTCCTGCTTTCGCCTCTTCTATGCTAATCCCAACTCGTTCTCCCGCCGCTACTGCATGTTGGTAGAGCAAGGCATTCGCTTCTGTTTTCTCCAGTGGCGGCCGATTCAGCTCTCCGCTAATACTGAGAACAGCGGCATTATTAAAAGGTTTTAAATTCTCAAGAGTATGAATAATTTTTTCGGCTTCTTCGTAAGAAGTGACACGAAAATCAATTTCCGCTTCCGCCACTGCAGATATAACATTGCTGCTGGTGCCGCCTTTGATAACCCCAACATTCAAAGTAGTTTCCTTTTCGTAATCTGTCAGCTTTTCGAGTTCTATGATTTGCCGTGACAACTCGAGGATCGCGCTGACCCCGTCTTCATGATGATTTCCCGCATGTGCGCTGATTCCTTGCACTTTGAGTGTGTACCTGCCTACACCTTTTCTTTCAGTTTTCAAAGCATTGGAACCGAAGACAGGCGGTTCCATCACTAAAACAGCATCACAGGTCTCAGCTACTTGTTCAATGATGGTCCGTGAAGTTTTGCTGCCAATTTCTTCATCAGCGGTAAACAGATAAACGGGTGTAAAAGGCAATTCATCAAGTTCGGATTGAAGGGCGCGAACTGCCCAAATGGAAGACAGCAAACCTGCTTTCATATCGAACACACCAGGCCCGTATATATCATTCTCTTTTTCCACTAAAGGAATGGCATCAACGTCCCATACAGTATCGAAGTGGGACAAAAACAAAATTCGTGGTTTGTTATTGCCATCCTCCAATTCAAACGAAAAATGATTACCGGTTTCTTGTTGTTCAAAAGTTTTATAATTCCATTTGCCATTTAATCTATTGTGGAATATTTCCTTTAATAAATCCCCGCATTGATCAACTAATAATTTATTATGGCTTGGTGATTGAGCTCGGATTAACCTTAAGAGATCTTCTTTTACCTCGGAATTTTGGGATGACAAGTAACTTCTATAAGTGTTCATATCATTCTCCTCCTATAATTTATGATATTTATACATAAACACAAATAAATAAAAAAATCAATTTATTTTGAAAAAACTGATAATTATATTGACATCTAGTACTAAAAGAAGGTAAAGTTAATAAAAATTAAGGAAATTGTCCATAAATAAAAAGGGGGGAGAGCTTTTGGCATCAAAAATTGATGAGTTTATTGAAGAAAATCGAGAGATGTATATTAAATGGCTTACTGAATTTTGCAAGATTCCAAGTGTCGCAGCCCAAAATAGAGGGATGGAAGATGCGGTATCCTATCTGGATGATTTATTCCAAAAAGCATTTTCATTAACACCAGAGAAGCTGCCTACTGCAGGATTCCCGGTAGTATACGCAGAGCTCGAAGGAAGATCCGATAAAATTTTAAGTTTTTATAATCATTATGATGTTCAACCGGAAGATCCGATGGAGTTGTGGAATAGCCCGCCTTTTGAACCCGAGATCCGAGAAGGAAAAATCTTTGCCAGAGGCGTAGCGGACAACAAAGGGAATTTGGTTGCCAGAATAGCGGCCATTCATGCCATCAAACAATTAGGCATGGAATTGCCGGTTGATATTAAGTTTATCTTTGAAGGTGAAGAAGAAATTGGAAGTTTGAATTTACCGGCATTTGCGAAAAACTATGCAGAGAAAATCCATGCAGATGGTTGTGTCTGGGAGTTTGGCTACCGGGATGCGGATGGTGCACTTCAAGTTTCTCTTGGTGTCAAAGGCATGTTGTATGTTGAATTGTCTGTGGAAGGAGCAAATACAGACTTGCACTCGGCACAAGGGGCAATTATAGAAAGTCCGGTCTGGAAACTGGTTTGGGCACTTAGTACATTAAAAGATCGGGAGGAAAAAATAACGATTCCCGGATTTTATGACGATATCGAACCAATCACGCAGTTGGATGAAGAAATGCTGGCGAATTATCGGTTGGACGAAGGAGAGACTTTAAGAAAGTTGGACCTTGATAGCTTTTTACTGAATCTAGAAGGAGAGCAACTAAAAAGAAAGCATATTTTTGAACCGACATGCAACATTTGTGGAATCGTTTCTGGCTACATAGGAGAAGGTACAAAGACAGTGTTGCCTTCTTCAGCTGCAGCAAAGTTGGATTTTCGCTTAGTACCCGGGCAAGACCCGGAAAAAATATTAATGCAGCTGCGGGAACATTTGAATAATCAAGGCTTTAAAGACATTAAGATAAAAGTCACCAGTTCCGAGCGTGCTGCACGAACAAAACCGGATCAGGAAATTGTTAAAGCCATGATAGAGGTAGCTGAGCAGTATTCGGATAAAAAACCGAATATTGTTCCCAATACTCCAGGAACCGGACCGATGTACGAATTATGCCAAGCTCTTGGGATTCCTTCAGCTTCGTTTGGCGTCGGAAATTTCCAATCGAATAATCACGCTCCAAATGAAAATATCTTTGTGGAGGATTATATCGAAGGAATAAAAATGATTGCAGCATTAGTTTTTGAGTTCAGCAGGCAATTTGAAAAACAGGGGAGTGTGAATCGATGACAGCACAGGCGGGCAGCATAAAAGAATTCAAACAATTGAAATCATCACATCCCGATTGGCACAATTCTATAGAAGCTGTTTTTGATGAAGTAGTCGCTGTCCGGCGCGACCTTCATAAGCATCCCGAACTGGCTTTCGAAGAAACCAGAACAGCAAGAATCGTCGCTGATTTATTAAAAGAATGGGGATACGAGGTCAGGGAAGGGGTGGGGAAAACCGGAGTGATTGGTGTGCTTCATGGAACAGCTCCAGGACCGGTGATTGGCTTGAGAGCCGATATGGACGCTCTTCCCATGACCGACAAAATAGATCAGCCATACCGCAGTATAAATGATGGTGCGGCCCATACATGTGGACATGATGCACATACTTCCATCCTATTGGGAGTGGCGAAGTTATTCGCTTCGAAAGGGCTGGAATCGGGAACTTTGAAACTGATTTTTCAACCGGCTGAAGAAATTGGGCAAGGCGCAGATGCAATGATCAAGGATGGTGTGTTGAATAATCCTTCTGTCGATGCAATGGCTGGGCTTCATGTCCATCCTACTTTGAAAACTGGTGAGTTTTCAGTAACTGATACAGAATACAGCTGTGCTGCTGTTGATATTTTCGAACTGGTCATAACAGGAGCTGGAGGCCATGCAGCGCATCCGCACCAAACGATAGATCCTATTATAATTGCTGCTCAAGTCCTGATTGCCTTACAGCAAGTCGTAAGCCGGCAAACCGATCCCCTCGATTCTGTAGTTCTAAGCTTTGGGCAAATCGAAGGCGGCACTAAAGCGACAATTATTCCGGATTCGGTGTTGCTGAAGGGAACTGTACGGACATTAAAACCAGAGACAAGGGCTCAAATGCCGGAAAAAATCGAATCGATTGCTGCAGGGATTGCAAGAAGTTTTAAAGGCAATGCTATTCTTACTTATCATCATGTCACACCATCCATTAAAATTGACGAAAAAATGCGAGGACTGTTGACTGAAACAGTGAGTGAGTTGTTTGGGGCCAATGCGCTGCAGATCACCACTCCTTCAATGGGAGGCGAGGATTTTTCTTACTTTTCCCAAGAGGTGCCTTCGGTCTTCTTCCGTTTAGGGACAAACAATGGTGAACAGACGGCTTTTCCAAATCACAACAGTCGTTTTGATGTAGATGAACAATCATTTTTGTACGGTATTTCGGTTTTAAGTTTGTTGACACATAAATTCTTACAAACCACAAAGGGGGAAAAAGAATGAAGAAACAGCTATGGTTATTGCTTTTAGTATTGACGCTGATTATTGCAGGGTGTTCAGGTGGAGAAACAAACAGCACAGAAGGGGAAGAACCGGTAGAAACAAGCGACAGCAAAACTTTGGTGATCGCGAATGGTACTGACATTGTGACATTTGATATTCATGACCACAATACAACTTCTACGGAAGCTGTCCATGTCAACATGTTCAATTACTTGGTGACTAACCAGGGAGAGGAAGGCTTCCAGGCTGATTTAGCCGAAAGCTGGGAAAATATTGACGATACAACGTGGAGTTTCAAATTGAAAGAAGGAGTGACTTTCCATAATGGGGAAGAGCTGACCGCTGATGATGTGAAGTTTACATTAGAACGAGTAGCGAAAGACGACACGCTGCTGGAACACGGCAATTACAATCAGATTGAAGCTGTGAATGTAATAAGTGATTATGAATTTGAAATTGTTACGGCAAATCCGGAACCGGCACTATTAAATCGCTTGTCCCGATTAGGATCAGCTATTTTGCCGCAGGAATATATTGAAACAGAAGGCTGGGAAGTATTCTTAGAAAATCCAGTTGGAACAGGTCCTTACAAATTTATGGACTGGCAAAGGGATGACCGTTTGACACTTGAAGCGAATACGGAATACTTTGGTGATGCACCAAAATGGGAAGAGCTCGTTTTCAGAAGCATTCCAGAAGATTCGACACGCGTTTCTGAACTGTTGACGGGTGGAGTTGATGTCGCAGTAAACATTCCGCCAACGGACGTGGCGCGCATCAATGAAACAGAAGGAGTCACTACAGTCCAGTCGCCGACACAGCGGGTCATGATGCTGGTATTGCGGTCAGATGAAGATAGTGTGACGGGAGACCCTCTGGTACGTGAAGCAATTGACTTGGCAATTGATAAACAGGCAATGGTCGATTCATTATTGGAAGGCGCAGGGACGGTTACACGCACCCGAGTCACTCCAGGAAACGTTGGGGCCAATGAAGATCTTTACGGAGAGTCGCTGTATGATCCGGAAAGAGCTAGAGAATTGCTTGCAGAAGCTGGATATCCAGATGGTTTTGAGCTGACATTAACGGGACCGAATGGAAGATATTTAAAGGATAGAGAAACGGTAGAGTTAATCGCTGCCATGTTATCTGAAGTGGGAATCACAGTCAATCAGGAGTTGATTGAATGGAGTGCCTTCAACCAACGCTACCAAGAACGTGATTTTGCTGAAATGTTTTACATTGGTTACGGCAACTCAATGTTTGATGCTTCGTTGGCATTGGATCGACTAACCATTGAAAATGCTGAAGGAGAAACAGATTATGACAATCAACAGGTAAATGATTTATTGCTTGCTGCAGAACAGAACATGGATGAGGAAGAACGTGCACAACAATATCAAGAAGCTCAGGAAATAATTGCTGAAGATCGTCCTCAAATTTATATGTTCCAATTGGACGCTATTACAGGCATCAACGAACGACTTGAATTTGAGCCGCTTCTAAATGAAATGTTCTATGCTGACTCAATTACACTGAAGTAAAAAGGGGGGATTCCCCCTTTTTTTTCGATAGGAGGAGGAAATCGATGAAATATTTAGTCCAAAGTATGATAAAGACCATTCCTGTACTACTCCTCATAACTTTAATTGTATTTTTGCTTATACGTGTGACTGGGGATCCCGTTTCCTTAATGCTTCCAGAAACCGCTACCGAAGAAGAGCGTGATTCTTTAAGAGAGTCGATGGGGTTAAATGAGCCTTTGCCGATTCAATATTTCAGTTATCTGGGAGACTTGATGACCGGAGACTTTGGAGATTCCTTCCGCTACAACACAGATGCACTTAGCCTGGTATTGGAGAGGCTGCCGGCAACCTTTGAGTTGGCCATTGCCTCAATGGTTGTAGCCATTATAATTTCTGTGCCTCTGGGCATTTTATCGGCAGTTAAACGGAACAGTTTTTTCGATTTATTTATTACGGGAGGGGCAGTTTTAGGGAAGGCGATGCCCAATTTTTGGCTGGGGATTATGCTGATTCTCTTTTTATCTGTCACATTCCAAATTTTCCCTGTATCTGGAAGAGGGACGTTGGGGCATTTGGTGCTGCCAGCAATTACGCTGGGGACAGGAATAGCTGCAGAGATGACAAGGCTTATCAGGTCCAGTATGTTGGAGATTTTAGAGCAGGACTTTATTCGTACGGCCCGCAGTAAAGGATTACGCGAATCGATTATTGTCAATAAACATGCGTTTCGCAATGCTTTGATCCCAGTAGTTACCATCATGGCCCTTCAAACCGCTACGCTGGTAGGCGGAACCCTAATTACGGAAACTGTTTTTGCATGGCCGGGACTCGGCCAATTGCTTGTACAGTCAGTGAACTTGCGGGATATGGCAGTTGTACAAGCTGCTACTTTCATCATTGCCATCTTTGTTATTCTCAGCAATCTATTGGCAGATTTAATTTACCGGTTCCTTGATCCGCGCATTAAATATGAATAAAGGAGGGGCTCAAGTTGACGCAAGCATCAGAAACTACGATCAACCAACAAAAAGGTGTGGCTCAATCCTCCTTTAGGAAACTGGCTACACGCTTATTCAGAAGCAAAACTGGAATGACCGGATTGGTAATTGTAATGACGGTCATATTGATGGCGGTATTTGCCCCTTTACTGGCACAGCATGATCCTGCTCAAACCAATGTAGTAGATCGCTTGTTGCCCCCTTCATGGAGCGAAGGTGGGTCACCTGAATTTCTTCTTGGAACAGATAATTTAGGAAGAGACATCTTGAGCCGCATTATTTACGGTTCACGCATTTCACTATTTATTGGTGTTTCAGCAGTTTTACTTGCAGGTGCTATTGGCATGGCACTGGGATTAATTGCAGGCTACTACGGCAAGGTATGGGATTTTGTGATTATGAGAACTGTAGATGCCCTGCTGGCAATTCCAAACATTCTTTTCATGCTAATCATTTTGGCAGTTCTTGGACCAAGCCTTACAACATTAATTTTGGTGCTGGGCGGAACGACCTGGGTGGTTTATGCAAGGATGGTGCGAAGTGAAACGCTGAGCATTAAAGAGCGCGATTATGTAAAATCGGCGAAAGCAATCGGAGCAAAGGATTTTCGTATTATCATGAAGTACATTTTACCGAATGTTATTTCGTCCTTTATTGTTATTGCCACGCTGAATGTTGCTACGACAATTATTCTTGAGGCCAGCTTGAGTTTTCTCGGGCTTGGAATCCAGCCTCCCGACGTTTCCTGGGGACTGATGCTAAGCGATGGGAGAGAATACATTGCAACTAGCTGGTGGGTCGCCACATTTCCTGGGATTGCCATAACCATAACAGTCCTCGGTGTTATATTCCTGGGGGACTGGCTGCGTGATGTGTTGGATCCGAAAATTAAAGAATAAATGGAGGTGAGTGGCATCATGAACAATGAACTGTTAAAAGTCGACGACTTAAAAGTTCGTTTTAAAACAGATGAAGGCTATGTCTCGACAGTCAATGGCGTAAGTTTTTCAGTGGAACAAGGGGAGACCTTGGCGATTGTTGGAGAGTCAGGGAGTGGGAAGAGTGTCACTTCTCTTGCTTTGATGGGAATTTTGCCGGCTAATGGAGAGATTTATGAAGGTGCGATTACATTTGAAGATAAAGATTTACGAAGCCTAAGCAAAAAAGAATATCGAAAAATGCGCGGCGACGATATTGCCATGATATTTCAAGAACCGATGACTGCATTGAATCCGGTTTTTACAATCGGCTATCAATTGAGGGAAACCCTGATTGTGCATAATAATATGAATAAGGAACAAGCACACAAGAAGGGCATTGAGATGCTGGAAACAGTTGGCATACCAGATTCAGACAGAGTAATGGGAAGATTTCCGCATCAGTTGTCAGGAGGGATGCGCCAGCGGGTCATGATTGCAATGGCTTTATCCTGCAATCCCAAACTGCTTATTGCAGATGAACCGACAACGGCTTTGGACGTGACTATCCAAGCTCAAATTTTAACCTTATTGAGAAATTTAAAGAAAAACTCGAATACAAGCATCATAATCATCACCCACGATTTAGGTGTTGTTGCTGAACTGGCAGACCGTGTGGTTGTCATGTATGCGGGTGAAGTAGTGGAAGTGGCGCCTATCCAGGAATTATTTGATAATCCTCGGCATCCTTATACAAGAGGGCTGATTTCTTCAATTCCGAAAATTCACGATGTGGTGGATGAATTATATTCAATTGAAGGGACAGTTCCTAATCCTTCCAATATGCCAACCGGTTGCAAATTTCATCCGCGCTGTCCATTAGCGGATATTGAATGCACAAAAGTTCATCCCGAATTAGAATACATTTCAGAAAAGCATGCAAAACGCTGTATAAAAGTTAAAGGTTAGGAGGTAGCGGTATGCAATCAACAGAGGAAAGAGTGATTATGGAAGTTATAGACTTGAAAAAGCATTTTGATTTGACAAAGGGCTTCATTAAAAAAACGCATTCAAAAATAAAAGCTGTAGATGGTTTGAATTTTCAAGTCTACAAAGGGGAAACGCTTGGCATAGTAGGAGAGTCGGGATGTGGCAAGTCAACTACCGGTCAATTGATGCTGGGTCTATTGGACGCAACTGAAGGGCATATTTATTTTCAAAATGAAGATATTTCAGCGATGTCACAAGAAGAGCTGCGTAAAGCCAGAAGAGACCTTCAAGTAATTTTCCAGGATCCATATTCATCTTTAAATCCGCGGATGACAGTGGAGCAAATTATCGGAGAACCACTTGTGGTGCACGGTTTGGCATCTGGCAAAGAGTTAAAAGAACAGGTTCGTGAACTTATGAAGCTTGTTGGTTTGAGAGAACACCAAATGAAATTATATCCTCATGAATTTAGTGGAGGCCAGCGACAGCGTATAGGAATTGCACGTGCGCTGGCATTAAAGCCAAAAGTAATAGTCTGTGATGAAGCTGTATCAGCTTTAGATGTATCCATTCAAGCTCAGATTTTAAATTTATTGAAAAAGTTACAAAAAGAAATGAATCTAACATATATATTCATTGCGCACGGGCTGCCTGCCGTCCGCCATATAAGTGACCGCATCGGTGTAATGTATTTAGGAAAAATGGTCGAACTTGCTGACCGAAATGAATTATTTGAACACCCGCTGCATCCATATACGTATGCATTGCTGGACTCAGTTCCGATACCGGATCCAAAACTAAGAAAAGAGCACCAATTGATAAAAGGGGAAATTCCAAGTCCGATCAACCCTCCTTCAGGCTGCCCTTTTCATCCGAGATGCCCTTTTGCAACTGAAAAGTGTAAAATAGAAGTTCCGGAATATCGGGAAATCTTGCCAAATCATTTTGTCGCCTGTCACTATCCTCTCTTGCAGGAAGATACGAATGTGTTGCCCGATTCAGGTATTTCCAAAGTAAAATGAAGAGGGTGTAATAAAGCATGAAAGTACGGATAGGAGCAATAGGGCCCGCCGATTCGTTAAAGGTCATACGTGAAGTTGCCGCCAATGATCCACGCATCGAGCTTATAGCTTTTGAATACTTCCATCATGAAGAGTTGCCTAATATTTTGAACAAACACCGATACGACGTTGCAAAATGGATATTTTCAGGACCTACCCCATACCATTATTGTCTAGAACTGGGGCTGATCACACCAGATGAAGCTTCCTTTCCGCCACTTCACGGGATGGCTCTGCTCGGAACATGTTTAAAAGTGATGCAGGATCATGGCCGGTTTGTTGAGAAAATGAGTTTGGATACGGTCGACGAACATGTTGTCCATTCATTATTCAATGAATATCAATTGAATAATATTTCTTTTGAGTTATCGTCGTTTAAAGGATATACCGATCATAATGAATTAATTGATTTTCATGTGAGCAATTATCGTGCCGGAAAATCTGAGCTTGCACTCACTTGTTTGCTGAAGGTATACCTGGAATTGAAGCGGCTCGGAATACCAGTTTACAGAGTAGTCCCTTCCCGAATGGCTATAAAGACAATTTTTGATATCCTTTTTTCAAGAGCGCAGAGCCATGTTTACGAAAAGCAGAAAGTGGCTATTATTGGCGTTGACTTGCTTTCTGAAGGAAGAATTTCCAAGAAGGCTGTATTCAGTTTTGAAGAAAGTAAAAAAATGCTGGAATTTCAACAGGAACTGCTCCGGGTAACAAAAGTGTTAAATGGTTCTCTAGTGGACAAAGGGGGCGGAACTTATTTTATCTATACGACTCAGGGCGATTATGAATTATTGACTTCGAAGAATACGATCTCTTTTATTGCTGAAGAAATTAATATGAGAACTTCTTTGAACTTCCACATAGGAATTGGAGCAGGCTATACCATTTACGATGCTGAACAGCATGTTCAGCTGGCTTTTGAATATGCTGCTTCAAGAGAAGACTGCAAAGTCGCGTTTGTAAATGAGGATAACGTGTTTACAAATTTGACGATCTTAAATTATACCTACGAAAGCAGCTATCAACTGCCGGAGTACTGGCAAGCTGTCCTGAAAAAACATAATTACAAAGAAACAATTCCTGCCAAAATTTATCATTATATAAAATTGAAGAATTTCACTCATTTTACTGGTGAAGTAATAACGGCTTTACTTAAAAATACTGATCGCAATACAAGGCGTATTTTAAATGAAATGGAGCAAATCGGTTTGATCCGAACTCTTGCTGAAGAACAGGGGTCCGGCAGACCAGGGCGTCCTAAAAAAGTATATGAGTTGGTAATTGAAGAAAAAGTGAGATGATTGATTGAACAAAGTTATTCTGAAACTTAAAAGCAACAGCTATGCTTCTTTTGAGAAGGATAGCTGTTGCTTTTTTTGTGGAGCTCAATAGTGAATTTGTCCTACCAATTTATATTTTGGTGGAGTGATAGACGCTAAAATGAAGAGTTTAGTTTTTTGAAATAAAGCTCTTGCTGTTTCCGTCACCCTAGCGTACCATCAAATTTTGCAGAGCTATAAAAAAATGCCCAACTAGAATATTATGCGTTAGCACCTGGAAACTGTGTAAATAGGCACTCATTTTCTATGAGTTTTACTATCTTGAAATAATGGTTTTGCTTAGAATAAACAGTATATTTTGTGAATTAATTAAAGCTTGTAAGAAAGAGATACTTTCATATAAAATAGTTTTTACGTCTAGAAACGAAAGAGGGAAATGAATGAAAAAGCCTGGATTAACCGTAAAAGTACTGACTGGACTAGTTTTGGGAGCAATTGTTGGTTTGCTGATCAACTTATTTATCCCTGATTCATTTGAAACGTTGAATACATACTTGTTTGTGCCGCTTGGCCAAATATTCTTGAGTTTAATTAATATGCTCGTTGTTCCGCTTGTATTGTTTTCGATCATTCTTGGAACAGCGGGATTGGGCGACCCAGCCAAATTGGGACGGATAGGTGTTAAAACGGTCAGTTATTTTCTTGTGACCACTACTATTGCGATTTTGATTGGATTGTCGCTGGCAGCAGTTATTCAGCCCGGACTTGCGGGTGACTTTGATTTGACAAGTGCGGAGTTTGAAGCAGAAGAGGCACCCTCTGTCGGAGAAACTTTGTTGAACATGATTCCAACCAACCCGATTGCCTCTTTAGGTGAAGGCAATATGCTGCAGATTATCGTATTTGCTGTCTTTATCGGCTTGGCATTGACAGCTCTTGGCGAAAAAACCAAAGGGCTGGTTCATTTGTTTGAACAGGGCAATGATGTCATGATGTATCTTGTTGGGATTGTTATGAAGTTCGCTCCTTACGGTACATTCGGCTTGATCGCTACAGCCGTGGGATCTCAAGGATTCTCAGCAATGAAAGCGATGGGTTCTTATATGCTGGTTATTTTAGCAGCTCTTTTGATTCATGCGATTTTCACATATGGTGGAACCATTAAGTTTTTGGCAAAGAAAAGCCCCATCTGGTTTTTCAAAAACTTTGCCCCTGCAATGAGTGTCGGCTTTAGTACGTCGAGCAGTACCGCTACACTGCCGATTTCGATGGAAGTGGCGCAGGATAAATTAGGGGTGCCGAAGTCTGTCAGCTCGTTTGTTCAGCCTTTAGGCGCTACGATCAATATGGACGGCACTGCCATTATGCAAGGGGTCGCAACAATGTTTATTGCCCAGGCCTATGGCATTGAATTGTCTGCGGTAGATCTTGCAACTGTCGTATTGACGGCGGTACTCGCAAGTATTGGTACAGCTGGGGTTCCGGGTGTTGGACTGATTATGCTTGCCATGGTATTAGGCAGTGTGGGACTTCCTCCTGAAGGGATCGGCCTCGTTATCGGTATTGACCGCTTGTTGGATATGACCCGAACAGCTGTCAATATTTCAGGGGATGCCGCATGCGCAGTTTATGTAGCAGAGACAGAAAAAGACAGAGACGAACGTCTGGAAAATATGAACGCTTAATCATAGAGAGTTCCCGCAGAGATGTGGGAACTCTTTTTGTTATGAAGAAAACAGTTATATTTACCTAATCAACAGGAAAATTTCTGCATTGACAATGAACATACAGCATTATATATTATGTGTAACCGGTTACACACCGAAAAGAAACGGAGTCGTTATAGATGACCACGATCAAAGACGTAGCAAAAAAAGCAGGAGTTTCAGTAGCTACTGTTTCACGGTTTTTAAATGACAGTGGATATGTTAGCGCAGAAGCAGCCAAAGCGGTAACCGCTGCAGTAGAAGAGCTCAAGTATGAATTAAATCCGGTGGCGCGCTCATTGAACACCAAAAAATCAAACTTGATTGGATTGATTCTTCCGGACATAACCAACCCATTTTTTCCGGAACTTGCACGTGCAGTCGAAGATGTTGCTTTAACGTATGGTTACACAGTGGTGCTATGCAACTCAGATGAAAACCCTGAGAAAGAAAAAAACTATATTGAAACTTTAAAGAAAAAATACATTGCCGGATTTATTGTGACGTCCAACCAGCTCGATGCGCCGCATTACGCTAATGCCAACGTACCAATTGTGGCGCTGGACCGGACTATTAACGAGAAAATTCCAACGGTTTCCTCCAACAACAAAGAAGGGGCAATCATGGGCACGAATGCATTGCTTGAAAGAGGATGCCGAAATATTCTTTTCTTGAGAGGCCCTGAAGAATTGAACCCGGCAAATGATCGGTATGAGGGGTTTATGGAAGCTATTCAGAGTTCGAATTTGCAGTATCAAGTCGTGACTTGCCCCTTCCATTTTGCTGACTCGCAGGAAATTGTAGCGCGCGTGCTAAAGGAAGACCCGACAATCGATGGCATCTTTGCCAGCAGTGACGTTTCGGCTGCAGGGGCTTTAAAAGCTGCAAGTCTGGTAGGAAAGCGTGTACCGGAAGAACTGCAAATTGTTGGTTTTGATGGAGTGGCAATGGGTGAAATGCTATCGCCCGGCTTAACCACAGTCGCACAAGACGTCTATAAGATGGGCGCTATTGCAGCTCGTGTCTTAATTAAACAAATTGAAAATAAGAAAATCGATCAGAGATTTTATGAAGTGCCAGTGAAATTGATTATTCGCGGAACAACGAGGAGTGTGGAGGAATGATTACAGTAGTCGGCAGCATCAATATGGATTTGGTCATACAGACAGATCATTTTCCCAAGCAGGGTGAAACAACTTTAGGAAATTTATATACGACAGTTCCAGGAGGCAAAGGAGCAAACCAGGCAGTGGCAGCCGCAAGATTGGGAACAGCAGTCCAGATGATCGGGGCGGTCGGACAGGATGCTTTTGGAACCGAACTATTGACAGGATTAGAAGCTGAAGGAGTCCAGGTGCAGAACGTCAAACAAAGTGAAGGTGCAAGCGGAATTGCCAATATCCTCTTGTCGCAAGGAGACAATCGAATCATTGTAGTGCCGGGTGCTAACCATAGCGTAACAGTTGAAGAAATTAATGCTTTTGCAGAAAAGTTAGCGGACAGTGATTTGGTTATCATGCAGTTGGAAATGCCGATTCCAGTTATTCAACGAACCTTGGAAATATGCCATAAAAACGGTGTTCCTGCAATTTTAAATCCAGCACCTGCAAGTGGATTCACGGCTGATTTTCTTCCTTTTTGCACATACTTGACACCAAATGAAACAGAAGCAGAAGAACTTTTTGGGGGTAATTGGGAAAAGGCGCTGCTCGATTATCCAAATCGTCTTGTAGTGACCCTTGGAGAAAAAGGCGCGCAGTTTTATGACGGAGAAAAGCACGTCATTGTTGAAGGGTTCCCGACTACCGCAGTAGATACCACAGGCGCGGGCGATACCTTTAATGGAGCACTTGCTGCAGCACTGGCAGAAGGCCAGGATTTTGAAGCAGCAGTGCGCTTTGCAAATGCGGCAGCCTCGCTGTCTGTGGAAAAATTCGGTGCCCAGGGTGGCATGCCCGATCGAAAAGCGGTAAATGAACGATTGAAAGGCGGAAGCTTATGAAAAAGCATGGCATCATTAACCGTGATATTGCATCAGCCTTAGCTTCATTTGGCCATACCGATTTATTGGTCATCGGTGACTGTGGTTTGCCGATTCCAAAAGGCGTCCCGTGCATTGACTTGTCCTATAAAATAGGTGAACCTGCATTTTTGACGATACTCGATGCTGTACTGGATGATTTCGAGGCAGAAGCAGCATCTATTGCCCGGGAAATTACTGCTGGAAATCCTGTTGTGGAAGGAGCAATTATGGAAAAAATAGCTGCAGATTATATTACACATGATGAATTGAAAACCCTCAGCAAAGATGCAAAATTGATTATCCGCACAGGAGAAGCGACACCATATGCCAACATCGTCCTTCGTTCCGGCGTTATTTTTTAAAGGAGGCAGGTGATTCTAATGATCAAAATGACCGATATCTCCAAATCATTCAGCGGCAATAAAGTTTTAAAAAACGTTCACTTCACGTTAGAAAAGGGCGAAATTCATGCCCTTATGGGTGAAAATGGTGCAGGGAAATCGACTTTGATGAAAGTCATGTCTGGAATCTATACACGGGATTCTGGGACCATCGAAGTGAAAGGCCAAAAAGTCGATTTCACTTCTCCGAAGCAAGCAGAAGAAGCAGGCATTGCAGTCATTCATCAGGAACTGAATATACTGCCTCACTTATCGATTGCTGATAACTTATTTCTCGGACGTGAAGAGACAATTGGGCGCACAGGGATACTGAAAACTAAGCAAATGGAAAAAAAGACACGCCAAATTCTATTGGATCTTGGACTGGATGTAAATCCTTCTGAACCGGCAAGCACCCTGTCAGTCGGAAAACAGCAAATCGTTGAAATTGCCAAAGCGATTTCGGTGGATGCGGAAGTGATTATCATGGATGAACCGACTGCGGCCTTAACAGACCGGGAAATTGACAGCTTGTTCAAGACCATACGCGAACTTCAGAAACGCGGTGTTTCCTTCATTTACATTTCTCACCGGATGGAGGAGATTTTCTCTTTATGCGATCGGATTACAATTTTGCGCGATGGCGAATTTGTGGGAGAGCGCAAAATCAGTGAAACTTCCTTTGATGAAATTGTTCAGATGATGGTCGGCCGTGAACTTGGAGATCGTTTCCCAGAACGGAAATCAACGATGGGCGAAATCAAACTGGCTGTTAAAGGATTAAACCGGAAAGATTGCTTCGAGGACATTTCTTTTGAACTTCGAAGAGGCGAGGTGCTGTCGATTGCAGGTCTAATGGGTGCTGGCCGGACAGAAGTGGCACAGTCGTTGTTCGGTTATAAGAAGTTGAATGGCGGCACAATTGAATTTGACGGCAAGCAAGTTAAAATCGATACGCCGAGAAAAGCCAAGGAAATGGGCATCGGCTATGTAACGGAAGATCGTAAATCAGAAGGTTTGGTTGTCGATTTTACGGTAGAAGAAAATGTCAGCATGACCAACTTCGCTGCCATTTCTAAAAATGGATTGATTTCCAAGGATAAAGAACGCAAGCTTTATGACACTATGGTCAAACGGCTGGGTATTCGAACATCTGGACCTGACCAAGCAGCAAAATCTTTAAGCGGCGGCAATCAGCAAAAAGTGGTCATCGCGAAATGGCTGGGCATTGAACCGGAACTTTTGATATTGGATGAACCGACACGCGGAGTTGATGTCGGAGCGAAAAAAGAAATTTATTCGATCATCAATGAGCTGGCTGAACGTGGCGTTGCCATTCTGATGATATCGTCCGAACTGCCGGAAGTGATTGGCATGGCTGATCGTGTATTGGTGATGCATGAAGGGAAAATAACAGCTGATTTGCCGAAAGAAGAAATGACACAGGAACGAATTATGCATTTTGCTACAGGAGGTGGAAAACTTGCAATTGAAAACCAATAATCAATCATTGCTTCAGAAGATTGCCCCGTTTATCGGCTTGATCTTGATCATCGTGATTATTACTATTTTAAATCCAGGCTTTTTATCCGTATCCAATTTGATGAACGTACTCCGGCAGGTTTCCATCAACGCTTTGATTGCCTTCGGAATGACCTTTGTTATTTTGACAGGAGGCATTGATTTATCAGTCGGGGCAACGCTTGCGCTGACGGGAGCTGTAACAGCCGGAATGATGGCAAGCGGAATCGATCCTATTTTTGCGATGCTGTTGGGACTCTTGCTTGGAGCTGTGCTGGGAGCAATTAACGGGATCATCATCGCAAAAGGAAAAGTAGCACCATTTATCGCAACATTGGCAACGATGACCATTTATCGAGGGTTGACTCTCGTCTACACTGACGGACGGCCAATTTCCGGATTGGGCGATAGCCTGACGTTCCAGATGCTCGGCAAAGGATATTTCCTTGGAATTCCAATTCCGGTAGTGACCATGATTGCCAGTTTCGGAATATTGTACTTCATTTTGAAAAAGACAACCTTTGGTCGCCGGGTCTATGCGATAGGCGGCAATGAAGAAGCGTCGATCCTATCGGGAATCAATGCAGATCGTATCAAGATTTATGTCTACTCGCTGCTCGGATTATTGGCGGCATTGGCATCGCTGATTTTAACGTCCCGCCTAAATTCGGCCCAGCCAACTGCGGGTGAAATGTTTGAACTCGATGCGATTGCGGCAGTTGTCCTGGGAGGCACGAGCCTTACTGGTGGCCGTGGGTGGATTGTCGGTACGTTAATCGGCGCATTGATCATAGGGGTACTGAATAATGGTTTGAACTTAATCGGGGTTCCGTCCTTTTTCCAGCAAGTGGTGAAGGGTGCAGTCATATTATTAGCGGTTCTTCTGGACCGTAAAAAAACAACATAAGGGGTGCAGGAAAATGAAAAAAATGCAATTGGGGTTCATGGTATTGGCAATGACAAGTTTGGCAGCGTGTTCGATGGAAGCTCCAGGGTCAAGTTCTGAAGAGGAAAGCACCAATGGCGGCGAAGCGGGCGGAGATTATACAATCGGTTTTTCAGTTTCGACATTGAACAACCCTTTCTTCGTTACATTGAATGAAGGCGCTGAAGCGAAAGCTGCAGAGCTGGGCGCTGATCTAACGGTAGTAGATGCACAGGACAATGCTTCAAAGCAGGCAAGCGATATAGAAGATTTGATTCAGCAGGAAGTGGATTTGATCATGATCAATCCTGTCGATTCTGAAGCAGTTGCGGCGGCTGTAGAATCAGCCAATGCTGCAAGCATTCCAGTCATTACAGTAGACCGTAGTGCGGCAGGAGGCGAAGTGGTTTCCCATATCGCATCTGACAACATTGCAGGCGGTGAGATGGCAGGAGAACACTTGGTTTCAATCGTGGGTGAAGGGGCACAAGTTGCAGAGCTGGAAGGCGTACCAGGATCTTCCGCTGCACGTGAACGTGGAGAAGGCTTTAATACTATTGCTGCTGATAGCCTGGATGTTGTGGCTAAGCAAACTGCGAACTTTAACCGTGCAGAAGGCTTGTCGGTTATGGAAAATATTCTTCAAGCTAATCCTGACATTACGGGAGTCTTTGCTCATAACGATGAAATGGCCCTAGGAGCTCTTGAAGCAATCGAAGCTTCTGGAAAAGATATTACTGTTGTCGGATTTGATGCCACTGACGATGCTGTCCAAGCTGTAGAAGATGGGCGTCTCGGTGGGACGATTGCACAAAAACCTGAAATGATCGGAGAAATGGCTGTTGAAACAGCAGTCCAATCACTTGATGGAGAAGAAGTTGAAGCTTCAATTCCGGTAGAATTGGAATTAATCCAGTAAGAAATCAACAAAAAGTGTGCGCTATTCATAAACTAGACCGTAAATTACTTGAGTAATCGAGTAGTTTACGGTTTTTAAACTTACACTGGAGAAGAATGAACCAAACCGCTGCAGTGGAATATTTCTTTTTCTGTTATACTGTTGTCAAAAGCAGGAACAGGGGGCCAGCATATGAAGGATGTATGGACAGTGAAGTATGGTGAACACACAATCCGAGTCGTCAATACATGGACCAATGAAAAACTGTTTGTGGACGGAGTTTTGCAGGATGAACAAGTTGGGTTGCATTTTTCTTCCCGTTTGTTTGGAAAAGTGAAAAATGAAGCTGATGAATACGAAGAAATTAAGGTATCGGTCGGGTCGTGCTTCTGCACAATGCAATGCCGGATTTTTGTAGGGGACAGCCTAATTTATACGACAGAACTGCAGACTGGTGGATAAGTTCGAAATATGGAAGTCTTAAAAAACACTTGAATAATTAGTGGGCTCACCGGAAAATTAAATTTTCTGCTGAGCTTTTTTTATGGAAATGTATAGGTGCATAGAGCTAACAAGAAGGATTAAACGTTTTTTCTATGTATATAAAATGGATAATATTCCTATAAGTATAAGAAAATTCTATGTGTAAAGTTCTAACTTTAAAATTAACTGAAAATTTAGCTTCGCATTATGATACATTCTTTAACATATCAAGGGACGGGGGGATGGATTAATGGCAAGAAGCAAATTTTTTAAATGGACCGCATTTCTTATACTGACAGGGCTATTGGCAATTTTACCGATGCACTTCTCTAAACACGAAGCAACAGTAGGTGCAGACGATGAATACGCATCTTTGGTCAATGAAATAAACCAGATTCTCCAGGACGAACGGCTCGATGGAGCTTTAGCTGGTGTCAGCATACGAGAAGCAGATTCGGGGGAAAAAATATACGATCATATTGGAACTACCCGATTGGTTCCGGCATCGAATATGAAGCTCTTTACAGCTGCCGCAGCTTTTGAAACCTTAGGTGAAGATTATCGGTTCACCACAGAAGTACATACGGATGGAACAGTTAAAGGGAAAATGCTCCATGGCAATCTTTATTTGAAAGGAAAAGGAGATCCGACTTTGCTGCAGGAAGATTTCGAACAGTTTGCGCTGGCACTCAAAAGCCAGGGAATTAAAAAAATCAAAGGCGATCTGATCGGTGACGATACTTGGTATGACGATGTCCGTCTTTCAGAAGACATTACTTGGCAGGATGAAGTGTATTATTACGGTGCTCAGGTTTCCGCATTAACTGCATCGCCTAACGAAGATTACGATGCAGGATCCGTTATTGTCGAAGTAAACCCGGGTGATTTAGCCGGTGCAGAGCCCAAAGTATCGCTGACGCCGCAAACGGACTACGTAACCATTGTAAATCATGCGAAAACAGTAGCGGCAGAACAGCCAAAAACTGTTTCCATCAGCCGTGAACATGGAACAAACCAAATTGTGATTGAAGGAAATATACCTGTCGAAGGTTCACGTACCCGTGAATGGATTGCTGTTGACGAACCGTCGGGCTATGCACTCGATTTGTTTGAAAATGCTTTGATTGCCCAAGGAATTGAATGGGCTGGAAAGCATTCGGTGACAATGGGAGAAACACCTGCAGACAGTACGCTGCTGCTGGAGCATGAATCGATGACGCTGTCAGAGTTTTCGATTCCTTTTATGAAGCTTAGCAATAACGGCCATGGGGAAGTGCTAACTAAGGAAATGGGACGGGTCGTTCAAGGAACAGGAAGCTGGGAAGCGGGTCTGGAAGTGATGGAGAATGTCGCTGGTGAGCTTGGCGTTAATACGGAGACGATCTTGCTGCGTGATGGTTCAGGAATGTCACATGTGAACTTGATTCCAGTGAACGAAGTATCTCAATTGCTGTTTGGCGCACAGAACAAATCCTGGTTTGACAGCTACTTGAATGCCCTCCCGGTAGCAGGGGCTCCAGAACGGTTTGTTGGAGGCACATTGCGGAATCGGATGAAAGAAACCGCGGCACAGCAAAACGTCAAAGCAAAAACAGGCACTTTGACTGCAGTATCAGCGTTGTCAGGCTACGCCACAACAAAAGATGGCAAGCCGCTGATTTTTTCTATTATCATAAACAATGATTTATCTACAGTTACGCCAATTGAAGATGCGATTGCCACGGCGATTGCAGAATGGGATGCGGAATAGCAACATTACTGCGGAAGGCTTTGGGGTTTTCCGTTTTTTCTGTGAGATTCAGCTTTGATAGTTAATGTGCGCTGGCATTTCGTCAGAACTTTCTGTATGTTTACTATATACAATTTTTACAAACTGGAGGTTATACATAAATGAAACCAATCATTGGCCTTACGGCGTCTCTGGAATTGGGACGTGATGAATACGGCATTCAACTAGCCGATACAGAAGCAATTTTGGCAGCGGGCGGTTTGCCGATCATGCTCCCGCATGTATTGGAAAAAACAGATATTGATGAAATTGCTGAGCATATCGATGGACTATTTTTAGCAGGCGGATATGACATCGATCCAACTTTGTTCGATGAAGAGCCCCACCCAAATCTTGGTGTAATCATCCCGTCCCGCGATGCATTTGAAGTGGCTCTGGCAAAAAAAGTGCTGGATTTAAACAAACCGATTCTTGGTGTGTGCCGCGGAGCGCAGATTTTGAATATTGCCGTCGGAGGCGATATGTATCAGGATATTACCGCACAAACAACAGGAAAATTGCTTCAGCATCAACAAAGAGCACCAAAATTCCATGGCTCCCATTTTATTGACGCAACGGAAGGGTCGCTGCTGCACCGCCTAAGCGGACTGCGGCGTCTGAAAGTAAACAGCCGTCACCATCAGGCGAACCGGCATGTGCCGGAGCCATTTATCGTCAGTGGAGTATCAAGTGATGGCATCGTGGAAGCTATTGAAAGCACGCAGCACCACTTTGCTTTAGGGGTCCAATGGCATCCTGAAAACATGGCGAAAGCAGGAGATGCGGCATCGATTGGAATATTTGCCGGATTTATCGAGGCGTGCCGAGAAGAAGGGGATGACTAAATGAAAGTGTTTGATACACATTGTGATGCTTTGCTGAAGCTGCAAGTAGCGAAACGAAATGCGTTATTCAAAGGGGAATTGTTGGACTACCGAAAGTCGAATGAGCTGGAAACCAATTTCGAACGGCTGCAGGCTGGAGGCGTGAAAGTGCAATTTTTTGCTATCTTTATTCATCCGGAATTTCCGTCTGATGAAAAATGGCAGCATGCACTGGAGCAAGTGGATTTATTCTACAGCGAAATCCTGGAGAAAAATCCTTTGATGAAACATATTAAGAACTGGCAGGATATTGATTTATTAAAGCCTGATGAAATTGGAGCTGTTTTAACGTTAGAGGGAGCTGATGCTTTCGGCAATGACTTGGCAAAGCTTCGCCACCTTTATCGTTTGGGTGTGTTGTCGATCGGGTTGACCTGGAACAACGCCAACCTCTGTGCTGATGGTGTCGGCGATCCTAGAGGTGCGGGTTTAACGGTGCTGGGGAAAGAAGTGGTTCGCTTAAATAACGAACATCATGTATTCACCGATGTTTCCCATCTGTCCGTCAACGGATTTTGGGATGTCATGGAGCTTGCAAAATACCCGATTGCCAGCCACTCCAATGCGCGTGCGCTTTGCGACCACCCCCGAAATCTCAATGATCAGCAAATACAGGCAATGTTCTCAAAAGAGGGAATGATCGACGTGGTGTTTTGCCCGCAATTTATCAATAAAGACAGTGAACAGGCGTCCATCACGGATTTGATTCGTCATATCGATCATTTTTGTTCGCTAGGCGGTATCCGTCAAATCGGCATCGGATCGGACTTTGATGGGATATCCTCGCATATAGCAGGACTTGGAAATGCTTCCGAATTTCCGAATTTAATCAATGAGCTGCAGAAACATTATACGGAAGCGGAAGTGGAAGGGTTTGCGCATCGCAACTTCCTGGAACACCGCCCTGGAATGTAAATGAGGAGAGAAAGTATGGACAAGACACCAAAACAGAAAGTAAAAGAAGTATTTGGTAAAAATGCGGATAAATACGTAACCAGCGACAGCCACGCCAAGGGGGACGATTTGTCCTTGCTCGTTGAATGGCTCCAACCGGAAAATACATGGACTGTGCTGGATATTGCAACAGGTGGAGGGCATGTGACCAAAACACTGGCTCCTCATGCAGGAACGGTGTTTTCCACAGATCTGACAGAGGAGATGCTGGAAAATACGGCAAAGCATTTGCGAGACAGCTTCGATAACATTCACTACGTGGTGGCCGATGCCGAAGCACTGCCTTTTTTGAAGGAAACCTTTGATGCAGCCATTTGCCGAATCGCACCTCACCATTTTCCCAATCCGGAACGGTTTATTGCAGAAATGTCGCGCGTCTTAAAGAAGGGCGGCCGTTTTGTCCTGATTGACAATGTCGCTCCTGCTGATTCTGAGCTGGCGCAATTTATGAATACAACGGAAAAACTTCGGGATGACAGCCATTCGAGATGCCTGTCAAAAGAGGAATGGAAAATGCTGCTGGAAGAGAACGGAATGGTGGAACGGAAGTCGGCGGATCGCCGGAAAACGTTCGACTATCCATCGTGGGTAGAACGCACAACCGAGAGCAAAGAGCAGATAGAACGGGTTTCTAGGCATCTGCTCAACAGTAATGAAAAAACTGCTGACTATTTCTCAATAGAAGTTCAGGATGGAAAAGTCCAAACCTTCACAATTGATGAATGGATGGCGTTATATGAAAAAGCTGATTGATTAATGCATAGAAGACTAAAAAGCCCCTCACCAATTTGGTGAAGGGGCTTGCGTGTTTAATAGTTGTTCATAGATGACTCTGTGTTTTTCGCCTCTTTTTGGTTCGCTTCGCTTTGTGCAACAGGATCAGAAGAAGCTCCTGCTTTCGCATTTCTTCTTCTGTGGAGAATGGCATTGATTTCAGCACCAATCACCAGAATCAGGCCGGTCAAGAAGAACCAAAGCATTAGAACAATAAGTCCTCCGAGACTGCCATATGTAGCAGAATAGCTGCCGAAATTAGCAACGTAAATCGAGAATCCAAATGATACGACCTGCCATAAGACGGTTGCAATTACCGCACCGACAATAACTTCCTTGAACGGGAAATGCTTATCGGGAGCAAATTTGTACATGAATGCCAAAACGATGCTCATGACTGCAATGGAAATGACCCAACGCAAGATTTGGAAAATGATTTCCGTCTGCTCAGGAAGATTCAAGGTTGTTTTGATCAAGTCGATAATGGTACCGCCGAAAATCGGCAAAACGAGCGCGACGATGACAGCAACTAACATACCAAGCGTTAAAACAATAGCTGTTGCTTTCAATTTGATGAATGAACGAGTTTCTTCGACACCGTATGCTTGGTTAGTGGCATTGATAAAAGCGGTCAACGCGTTGGAAGCCGACCAAAGCGTACCCAAAATACCAAATGTCAACAAACCGCCTGAAGGTGTAGTGACGACACTGACGATCGTATCCTCAAATGTAGAAGCTACTTCTCCCGGAAGAATGGTGCCGATAAAATCTACGGCCCTTTGTGGATCAATCTGTAGATAAGGCAAGATAGCCAGCAGCAGGATCAATAAAGGAACAATAGCTAAAAGATAGTAATAAGCTTGTGCTGCAGCTAGGGTCGTTGCATTATCTTTTTTGAATTCACTGCCAAGTTCTTTGGCAAAACCCATAGCTTTACTCATATAAAAACCTCCATTTCAAAATTATTTACTCTTTATATGCCCCGTTATGCATAGAGTTAATCCTAAAATGGAAAACTAAAGTCTATTTGGAAAACAACAGTGGTTTGTTTTGAGCAAAAAAAGAGTGCCAAATATAATGGCACTCTTTTTTATTAGGATTTTGGCAGCATATCACAAGCAACTTTTAGGATGTGATGATTTTCCATTTCAACAATGGACCATTGGCAGTCTTCCTTGACAACAAGGTCTCCAGTTTCGGCTTCAATCAGCTGGTGCTGGATCCAGCCAGCGATTGTATCTATGTCTTCACTATCCTCGAACTTAAAGCCAAAGCGTTCTTCCAAGTCTTTTAAGCGGACGCGTCCGCTTAAAAGGTAGCGCGAGTCGCTTTCCTTAATAATTTCCTCGTCCTCATCTTCGTCAAATTCATCGCGGATTTCCCCGACGATTTCTTCCAAAATATCTTCCATCGTGATCAATCCTGAAGTGCCGCCATATTCATCAATGACCAAGGCGATATGCGTGCGTTCTTGTTGCATTTTGACCAAGGCATTTTGAAGAGGTGTCGTTTCATGGAAGTAAGGAAGGTCATGTATAAGTTCGGACATTTCAAATTGACCATTGACTGCGTAATGCGTCAACACTTCTTTGGCATTGATAAAGCCGATCAGGTCGTCTTTATCGCCATCTTTCGCTATAGGATAGCGCGTAAAGCGGTGCTCACGGATTTCAGTCAAAAGTTTGCCATTCGACAAATCATCTGAAAAAGCAATCATCTGCGTGCGCGGAATCATGACGTCCTTGGCACTGCGCTCATCAAAGGCGAAAATATTTTGCATATACGACAACTCAGTTTGGTTGATTTCCCCACTCTGAAAGCTTTGGGCCATGATGATCTTCAGCTCTTCTTCTGAGTGCGCTTGGGTTTCTTTGGCTGGTTCTATACCAAAAACCCGCAATAGGATGCGAGCTGCCCCATTCAGAATAAAAATGAAAGGATACATGATTTTGCCAAACCAATACAGGAAAGGCGACAGCAAAAGTGTCATCCGTTCAGCAAACTGAAGCGCCAAAGATTTTGGTGCCATTTCCCCAATAACAACATGCAGGAACGTCACCAGCGAAAAAGCCAGAACAAATGAAATGATGGTAGATGCGGCAGAAGGAACATCGAGCCTTTCAAACAAAGGATGCAAAAGCCGTTCAACAGTCGGCTCACCCAACCAGCCCAAACCGAGGGCAGTAATGGTAATCCCGAGCTGACACGCTGACAGGTAATAATCAAGGTCACTGGTGATCTTTTTGACCAATACAGCTTTTTTATTGCCTTCATCGATCAATTGGTCGATGCGCGACATCCGGACTTTAACGACGGCAAATTCTGAGCCGACGAAAACAGCCGTTAACGCGATTAATAAGACGAGCAAGGCTAAATTCAATAAAAGTATGGGGTCCAATAAATTCCCTTAATTAAGGGATTCACCTCCGAAAGTATTGTTGGTGTTAAATTTACCATAATTTGACCCTGAAATATAGAGCAGAGCTTAGTGCTCAGCAATGATTTGGCGTGTAATTTCTTTTACATCGATGGCAGTATCTTCATTTATGACGTCATCAAGCATGACATTTTTAAAGTATCCAACACTTGCCGGCAATGGAAGATCCAGCAGTTTCGTTAAAGCTATCCGATACATGACGACAAATTCCTTGTCGGTATTGCCGCGCTTCAACTCAGCGAATGCTTCGTAGAATTGATCCAACTTATCTGCCATCTCAAGCAATCGTCCTTCGATGGTCGCATCTTTTCCTTCTTTCATGCGATTAAAAAACACTTCACGAAACTCTTCGGGGATTTCCCGAAGGATGAATTTCTCCATCATGCCTTCTTCTACTTTCGCTATCATTTCCTTCAATTCGGGTGAAGCATATTTGACGGGTGTTTTGATGTCGCCGATAAAGACTTCGGCAAAATCATGGTTAATGGTTTTTTCATATAATGATTTCCAGTCGATTTCACGGCCTTCACGTTCTTCGATGGTTGCAAAAAACATCGCGTACTGGCTTACTTTCCAAGAATGGGCTGCCACGTTATGTTCTTCAAACTTAAACATGCCAGGTGCCCGGATAATTCTTTCCAAATCATTCAGTGAAGTAAAAAAACGGTGAATGCCCATAGTGACGCCTCCATTTGAGTAAGTTAAACTAATCATGTAGTAATTATCAAAGTAGTTATCTTCAGCATACACGATTTTTAGTATAATAAAAATGACATTGATCCAGCACGATGGAGGAGAAGAAAAGCATGACTGGCAAGACTCACATCATAGGCGGCGTAGCAGCAAGCCTTGCATTTGCACAAATCACAAATTATGAACCGGCTATTTTGCTGGGAGCTGGAGTTATTGGTTCACTGATTCCCGATATATGCCATGGCAGCAGCAAAATCGGCCGGGCTCTGCCAATTCTTTCAAAGCTGATTAATGGCCTTTTTGGCCATCGGACGTTCACCCACAGCTTGCTATTTTTGGTTATTATTGCAGTACTGCTGCATAACTTCATGCCGATCGAAGCTGTATCGGCGGGATTGCTGGTAGGGATGGCAAGTCATATAGTATTGGACATGGCAACAAAAAGAGGCGTTAAACTGCTGTTTCCACTTAGGTGGAATGTTCGTTTTCCCTTGACCGCAACAACTGGAGGACCTTCAGAATACTTGGTTTTCGCACTCTTGTCGCTCTTTTCCGTTTATTTCGGATATGGTTTACTCTTTTCGCTGTAAACGTTTTACTCTGTGACAAAAGGGAAGTGTAAGAGTACACACTTAACTAGGAGGATTGATGGCATGTCTAAGAATGATTTTTCAAGGGATGCAAATCCGCAAAACAGCCAAAACCGACGCCAGCGTGAAGAGTTTGAAAGCATTGATCAGGAGTCAAGAGAAGACGGCAAAAAGATGGATAAAAAAGGCGCCCACAGCAATACAGGAGTCGGCGATGAACAAAATCAGATTGGCGAATCGGAAGAAAAGTAAGCAGTCTGTGTAAGAACCTTATTTAAATAAGGTTGCCTTTAAAGGATCGGAACTTTTAGTTCCGAGTCCTTTTTTAGTTGGTGTAAAAGAGGATGAATTACATAACTATAATAAATTGAACTAAAGAAACCACAGCGGATTAGATATAGAACGATTCTTAAGTTCAATATTATATAAAACAGTTGGCTTGTTAAACTGAACATAAACCGGTACACTAATAAAGGTAATTATTGAAAAATTCTTTTTTTTAAGTTAATGGAGGGATAAGATGATTTCAGCAACATGGAACTGGATGTGGGAAAAGCACGATCAGGCTAAAGATACATTCCGTCTTTTTACTAACCCAGGGGCCGGCATACCCGATGATCGCGATCGGGCAGAAGATGCAGGATCTTACGATGAACGCAAGAAAAACCGCAGTTACAACACCCCTCAGTTAATTGGCCTGTTTCTTGGTCCGCTACTTTTTGTACTAACCTTACTGTTCTTTAATCCTGATGGACTGCCTCCTGAAGCGAAAGCTATATTGGCCAGCACAATCTGGATTGCTACTTGGTGGATTACGGAAGCGATTCCGATTCCCGCAACATCGCTCTTGCCGATTATTCTGTTTCCAATGACTGGCGGCCTCGATGTAAGCGCTACAACTTCGTCATATGGCAACGATACAATTTTTCTCTTTATGGGCGGATTTATGATAGCCCTTACAATGGAAAAATGGAACCTACATAAACGAATCGCTCTAACGATCATTTCTTTAATAGGAACCAATACAGAGCGTATCATTCTCGGTTTCATGGTCGCTACTGGATTCCTATCGATGTGGATTTCCAACACGGCGACGGCGATGATGATGGTTCCAATCGGTTTGGCTATCATCTATCAAGTATCAGATGCACTGAAGGATGATCCTTCGATTGATACTTCAAAAGAGAATTTTGGCTTTGGTAAAGCCCTTATGCTTGGTATTGCTTATTCCGCTTCACTTGGCGGGATTGCTACTTTAATTGGAACACCGCCAAATACGCTGTTGGCAGGGGCGGTCAATGAAATTTACGGAATTGAAATTACTTTCGCACAGTGGATGATGTTTGGCGTGCCCTTGGCTTGGATTTTTATTTTAGTAGCTTGGGTCTATTTGGTAAAAGTCGCTTATCCTCAAAAATTGAAACATTTGCCTGGTGGCGGCGAAGTAATACGCCAGCAGAAAACAGACTTAGGTGCATCTTCATATGAAGAAAAAGCTGTCTTTGTGGTTTTTGTAGCTGTAGCATTAGCCTGGATCAGCCGTTCATTTGTTTTAGATGCTTTTGCGCCGAACTTGGAAGTGACCGATGCAATGGTTGGTTTAATCGCCGCTATGGTCCTGTTTATCATTCCTTCCAAAAACAAAAAAGGTGATCACTTGCTGGACTGGGCGACTGCCGTTAAGTTGCCTTGGGGGATCCTGCTGCTGTTTGGCGGCGGACTGGCCATCGCAGCCGGTTTTACAAATTCCGGCCTTTCTGAATGGATCGGCAATCAATTGATTGGATTACAGGGCGTTAATGTCCTTATCGTCGTTCTTGTAGTAGCTGCGCTTGTATTGTTCTTGACTGAAATCACGTCGAATACTGCAACTGCTTCAATGATGTTTCCAATCATGGCGTCCCTTGCGGTAGCTCTTAGCATCCATCCGTACGCGCTATTAGTCACTGCTGCAGTAGCGGCATCATGTGCATTCATGCTGCCGGTTGCTACACCTCCGAATGCTGTAGTCTTCGGATCAGGTTATTTAAGAATTGCAGATATGGCCAAAGCAGGATTGGCACTAAATATATTCGGTATTTTCTTTGTCGGACTTGCAGTGTACTACTTCCTGCCGCTTGTCTGGGGAATTGACTTGTTGTCGATCCCGCCAGAATTCCTTGAATAAAATTAAACAAGCAGCAAAAAGCAGGCTCACCTTCCGGTGGAGCCTGCTTTTTTTCTGTATAGAGTGACTGCCAGTATATAAAGAAGCGGTAAAATGGCGGTGAAAAGAACCAAGCCTGTCCAGCCAACAGAAGTCCATAAAGGGCTGAGCAACGAACTGCCCGCTGCCACGCCGATATAATACGATACCAAATACAAACTGGAAGCACTGCCTTTATGGTGGGTTGCCTGCTGGCCGACTGAGGCGGCGGTCAGAGAATGGGAAGTGAAAAAGCCAAGGCAAGTTACACAAAGGCCCACAACAATCATCCAAAGATACGGACTGAGTGTCATGAAAATTCCAGCCGACAAGATAAACACTCCTGCCAGGCGGACATTGCGCAAACCGAATTTTTCTGCTGCACGGCCAGCTAAAGGAGAACCAATGACACCAATGCCATAGGCGAAAAACAAATATGAGATTGCCTGCAGCGACATGGAGTATGGCGGTGCTTCCAAATAGAAAGGCAAGTAAGTCCACAGGCCGGTAAAGGAAATTTGCAAAACTACACCAAGGCCGAAGACGACGAGAAGTGCCGGATTTTTCAAGTGAATCAGGAATCCCTCGATGTCTTTTGCAAAACTTAGTTGGCTGGAATTGAAGTTTCGTGATGGCGGCAGCAGATAGACAACAGCGGCGAACAAAAGAAGCCCCGTTACAGCGAACGCATAAAAGGATATTTGCCAGGAAAAATGATCCGTCAGATATCCGGTTAAAAAGCGTCCAAGCATGCCGCCCAATGCATTGCTGGAAATATAAAGAGCGGTGGCATATGCGATATTCTTTCTGTCAACTTCCTCGCTGATATAGGCAAGGGCAGCAGCAGGAACGCCTGCCAAGGCAAAGCCTTGGATAAAACGGAGAATCAGCAGCACGGTAAAAGAGTCGGTCAGCGGAATGATGAAAAAAGGGACGGCTGAACCGAGCAAAGAATAGATGATATAGGACTTTCTGCCATTTCGATCTGAAAAAAAACCAAGAACGATCAAGCCCAGTATTAAACCGATGATGGTCAGTGACAACGACAGGCTGGCTGTAGAAACAGAAACCTGAAATTCGTCCACAAAAACAGGCAGCAGGGGCTGAACGGCATACATGTTTGCAAAAATAAACAAAGAGGCAAATAAGAGGCTAAGGATGATTTTCCAAAACTCGCGGTCTTTTACGGTATATCGCTGAGATTCCATAGGTCACGTCCAATCAATAATCACTTTCATCTTTAACCGGCAGCATGCCTTAAGCAGCACCGGCCAATGGAAAAGTTCATGTTGTCTCCATTTTAACATTAGAATCGGAGAATCTATATGGGACAAAGCAAAGATAAACATTCGGGAACTTCCGCCGGCCCATCCTCGTTGAATGTTATGACAGCATTAAAAAACCCGCATGCACACCGGCAGCGGGAAGAGCTTATATTTTCTTAAAGAAAGAAGCGATTTGTTTTTTCGTAGGTTCCTGCAGACGGTAGCGCAGTTCCTTGTTCTGAGTATTGACGATATGATATGCCGGATTTTCAGCAACAGTGAATTTCCAATGCGGTTTTGTGTTTTTCTTTTTGATTTGAAGTTCAGGAAGCATCATTTTTGTCGTGAAGCTTTCAAGTTTTGCCATTAAAAAGGTATCCATGTACCGTACGAGCAAAAAGCCTTGTTGACGTTCGGGATCGAACTTTGCCAAATTAAATTCACTGACATCAAATCCTTTTTCATATCGCTGAACAGACGGGGACAATACAAAACAATCTTCATTCATAAAGATAGTTGAGTTTCCTTGTTGTTTCAGCCCTAATTCTTCAACCAGAAAATCCTTGTTGACGAGACTCATTTCGCGTGCAGTAGCCATGTGATTCCTCCTAATATAACTCGTTGTTCTTCTATTATAACACTATTTAGCCATTTAAGGGACCTTAACGAATTTTCCACAGATTTTGAGTCTTAACGAGTGTAAAGGCTTAGGGCTATGGATTTAAAGGAATAAAGACAAGTGCTGAAAATTGTCGATCCTCCAATACCTAAGGTCTGGGAAAGCAATAGTTATGCCTCTTTTAGGAAACGGCAAATTATCTGAATCATTTCGGAGGCAAAGACAATAATTCGTAAGTAGTTAGAATTATCTGTTATATTTAGGGGGAGCAAGCCATTATTTAAAGGAGTGATTAGTGTGTGTGGAAGATATTCATTGTTCACAGATTACACGGTCTTAATCGAGCGATTTCATATTGAGGAAACCGCAATAAACGATGATGAGTATTCAGCAAACTATAATGTAGCGCCTTCCCAGCAGGTCGTGGCGGTCGTAAATGATGGAAACAAAAACCGCCTAGGCAAGCTCCGTTGGGGACTGATTCCCCCATGGGCAAAAGACGCCAAAATCGGCTATAAGATGATTAATGCCCGATCTGAAACAGCAGCAGAAAAACCAAGCTTCCGCAATGCCTTTAAAAAGAAACGCTGTTTAGTAGTGGCAGATTCTTTTTACGAATGGCAGCGTAAAGATGGAGAAAAGATTCCGATGCTCATCAAGATGAAGACCGGGGAGCCTTTTGCTTTTGCGGCGCTCTGGGAGTCGTGGCAGTCACCGGATGGCAAAACCGTCAATAGCTGCTCTATCCTAACGACTGGACCGAACGCCTTAATGGAATCGATCCATGATCGGATGCCGGTTATCCTGACAAAAGAAGGAGAAAGAATCTGGCTGGATCCTCGTGTAGAAGATATTGAAACACTGAAAGAATTGCTGAAGCCTTATAAAGCAGAAGATATGGAAGCCTACCAGGTGTCTGAAGAAGTCAATTCGCCAAAAAACAATAAGCCGGAGCTGATTGATAAAGTAGGTTAGCTCAGCTATAGGGGGAATTTACATGAAGAGCGGGTTGGTATTGGAAGGCGGCGGAATGCGCGGGGTTTATACCGGGGGCGTTCTTGAAAAGCTATTGGAAGAAGAGATATTTGTGGACTATGTAATTGGTGTTTCAGCCGGAGCCTGTAACGCCTCTTCTTATATTTCCAGGCAAAACGGCCGCAACCGGGAAGTGACAATCGGCTATGTCCATCATCCGGAGTACATCTCAGTAAAAAACTTGCTCGTTAGACGTGAACTTTTCGGGATGGATTTGATCTTCGATAAAATTCCGAACAGTTTGGTTCCTTTTGATTATGGCCGTTTTAATGATGCAACAGAAGAATTTGTAGTGGGTGCAACGGATTGCCTTACTGGTAGTGCGGTGTATTTTGAAAAGCCAAATCGGCCGGAAGATGTATTGGCCATTGTCAGGGCTTCGAGCTCTCTTCCGCTTATGTCGAGGCCCGTGGAATTCAACGGTAAGCTATTGATGGATGGAAGCATTGCAGATCCACTGCCAATCCGGAAAGCCTTGTCTGACGGAGTGACAAAACCGATAATCGTATTGACCAGAGAAAAAGGCTATCGGAAAAAGAAGAGCCGGTTTGCTAAAATCATGCCGGCATTTGTCCGCCAATACCCTGCAATCGCAAAGACCATGGAGAGCCGGCATCTGTATTACAATCAAACAATGGAGTTTATTGAACAATTGGAAAGCGAGGGCCTGGCTTTGGTAATACGACCGATGAACCTGTACAAAATTCGAGGCGTGGAACGGGATCCGATAAAGCTCGAAAACTTATATAATCAGGGCTATCAGGATGCTGCCGCCAAATTTGATGAACTGCTCTATTTTCTAAAGAAATAAATTTTGTGAACTTCCGGAATCGCATCGTGGTAAAGTTAGGATGAGGTGATGGATTATTATTTTCAAATTAGATCATCGGAACATGCAAATTGCCAAGGAAATTCAGCAAATTCAGCAGGCCGCTTACCGGGTAGAGGCTGAACTGATAAGATTTGATGGAATTCCGCAGCTTTATGAAACTCTTGCCGAAATTCAAAAGAGCAATGAAACATTTTTAGGTTACAGCGAAGGGCAATTACTGGGAATCATATCGTACCAAGTTAAAGGTGGAACCGTTGAGATCCATCGGCTTGTGGTAAGTCCTAATCATTTCCGAAAAGGCGTTGGCAAAAAACTGATGGAATATTTGCTTGAGAAGTTTAAAGAACATGACTTCACGGTCAGTACCGGCACTGCAAATAAACCGGCGACTGCTCTTTATAAAGCATTCGGTTTTCGGGAACAGGGCTTGCTTGAAGTGGCTCCGGGCGTCTATTGCACGCAATTTTACTTAAGCAATTAAAGCTGCTCATAAAGCAAAAAATGAACTTTAAAATAAAAGCATGAGGTGTATTCATGAAATTAGATCATATCGACCGCAAGATATTAGACTTGTTAACAATAAATGGCCGGATTTCGTATGTGGACATCGGCAAAGAACTAAATTTGTCGCGCGTGGCTATTCGGGAAAGAGTTCACCAATTAACAGAAGCTGGTGTTATAGAAAGCTTTACAGTTGTGATCAACAGCGAAAAAGTCGGCAAGAAAGTTTCTGGTTTTTTTGAAGTAGACTGCGAACCAGCTTCCTTGGTTGAAGTGGCTCAAACCTTGGCGGATAATCCCAGTGTAGCTAGCTGTTACCAGATGACAGGCCCATCCACCCTTCATATGCATGTATTGGTTGATGATTTTGCCGGTCTTGAAAAGTTTATAAACGAAGAGCTTTATGCTCTAGACGGCATCACAAGAGTTGAAAGCCATATTCTTCTGCGGCGATTCAAGAGCCGTACGGGGATGAAACTATAAAATTCTGCAGCTGTTCAGGCTGCAGAATTTTATTTATATGGGCAAAAAAATTTTTTGTAGGAATATTCTGTATTTTTTCGTTTCCATGTAGAAATATGTAAACGAATACTTTATAATCGAAAGTATTCGTCCTTTACTATAGTTAAAGAAATATGGAATAATGATTAACAATTGATCTTAAATAGGAATTATTTTTATACAAAAGGTTAATTAAAAGAAAGGAAGGATTACTATGGACTACTTACACAATCCGTTTGCATCACAGCGCCACACAGTTTTTTCGAAAAAAGGAATGGTGGCAACTTCTCAGCCACTGGCGGCACAGGCGGGCATTGAAATCATGCAAAATGGAGGAAATGCCATTGATGCAGCCATCGCAACCGCTGCGGCATTAACAGTTGTCGAACCAACTTCAAATGGCATTGGCGGAGATGCTTTCGCTTTGGTCTGGGTTAAAGACAAATTGCACGGCTTGAACAGCTCGGGTCCTGCACCAAAAAGCATCTCTCCAGAAGCGGTTAAAGCACTCGGCTTTGAAAAAATGCCGACGTTCGGCTTAGTGCCAGTGACAGTGCCGGGAGTGCCTGCTGCCTGGGCTGAGTTGTCGAAGAAGTTTGGCAAGTTGACGCTGGCTGAGGCACTAAAGCCAGCCATTCGTTATGCTGAAGAAGGATATCCGCTAACACCTATTCTCGGGAAATATTGGAAAGGCGCCTATGCCAAATACAAAACCACATTTACCGGCGAAGAATATCAAGGATGGTTTGATACTTTCGCTCCCAATGGCCGAGCGCCTGAAGTAGGGGAAATGTGGTCATCTCCGGGCCATGCTGCTACTTTAAAAGAAATCGGACAAACCGATGGCCGCTCTTTTTATGAAGGGGCGATTGCAGATAAAATCGATGCCTTTATGAAAACACATAATGGGTTCCTATCCAAAGAAGATTTGGCGGCGTTCAAGCCGGAATGGGTTGAACCTGTATCGGCAAAATACCGCGGCTATGAAGTATGGGAAATTCCGCCAAATGGACAGGGCATGGTTGCTCTGATGGCATTGAATATTTTCAAAGAGCTGGGTCAGCCAAAATGGCAGTCTGCCGATACCTACCATGAACAGATTGAAGCGATGAAATTGGCGTTTACCGATGGCAAGGCGTTTATTACGGAGCCTGAAAACATGCCGATCAGTACAGAGCATCTGCTGTCTGAAGAATATGCCGCATCTCGCGCTAAAACGATCGGAGAAACCGCTTCCGATCCGGAGCCATACGAATTGCCTAAAGGCGGGACGGTTTACCTGTCTGCGGCAGATGAAGAAGGCAATATGATTTCCTATATCCAAAGCAATTACATGGGCTTTGGTTCAGGAATCGTTATTCCGGAAACCGGTATTGGCTTGCAAAATCGCGGAGCCGATTTCTCTCTAGATTCTGAGCATCCCAACGTGCTTAAAGGCGGAAAACGAACATTTCATACCATCATTCCAGGATTCCTGACAAAAGACGGAAAAGCTGTAGGGTCATTTGGTGTAATGGGTGGATATATGCAGCCTCAAGGCCATTTTCAAGTGGTGACTAACACCATCGATTATTTAATGAATCCGCAAGCTGCACTCGACGCACCAAGATGGCAGTGGATGGAAGGAAAGACCGTTCTTGTAGAACCCAATTTCCCGAATTACCTGGCACAAGCTTTAGCTCGAAAAGGCCACCACATTCAAGTGGCGACAGATGGCGGCAGTTTTGGTCGGGGACAAATCATTTGGAGAAATCCTGAGACGGGCGTTTTGGCTGGAGGCACCGAGTCACGTACAGACGGCGCGGTAGCTGCTTGGTAAGCGCTAGAAAAGCGGAGAAAAAGAGGAGGGGCCATTCCCGGCTGAAAACGAACAAAGATCTTTTTCTCGCTTTTTTCCGTGTCGGTCTTCTCGGATTCGGTGGCGGACCTGCTGCCATTCCGCTTTTTCATCGTGAAGCCGTGACCAATTATAAATGGATGACAGAAGACGAGTTTGGCGACACCCTGGCTTTGGGGAATACGATGCCGGGGCCAATTGCCACAAAAATGGCCGGCTACATTGGCTATCGCGTCAATGGGATGGTGGGATGCCTGATTGCGCTGGCTGCTTCGGTTATCCCGACAGTAGTTATGATGATTGTCCTTTTGGGGGTTTTACAAAAGTACAAAGATCTGGAATGGGTTAACAGCATGTCAGCCGCAGTAGTGCCAGTCGTTGGCGTCATGCTGGCGGTTATGACATGGGACTTCTTTCAAAAGTCAGGCAAGTCTTTGGGAATCGGTCGCGCGATTCTATTTACAGCCATCGCCATCATCCTTTTGGAACTATTGAATATTCATCCGGCGATTGTCATATTAGGCGTTTTGATTCTCTCCTTAACTACCTTTAAGAAAGGGGTCGGGTCGAAATGATTTACTGGTCCATCTTTTTGGCGTTTTTTATCCCCGGTATTTTGGGTTATGGAGGGGGTCCTGCTTCGATTCCGCTGGTGGAAAAAGAAGTGGTGGACCGTTATGGCTGGATGACAACTCAGGAGTTTGGTGAAGTTCTGGCTCTCGGAAATGCACTGCCAGGGCCGATTGCCACAAAAATGGCAGGTTATATCGGCTATATGGAAGGCGGCATATTGGGATCGATAGTTGCTTTGTTCGCTTCGGTGGCACCGTCTCTTATTTTGATGGTTCTTTTAATGGTCACCCTTTTAAAATACAAGGATTCACCGAAAGTCAAAAACATCACCAAGCTTGTCAGGCCGGTCATCGCCGTATTGCTGGGTGCTATGACGCTGCAATTTTTCATGACCTCAGTCGATACTTCAGGTACCGTGCAAACAGTGATCCTGATTATCGTCAGCTATTGGCTGCTGGAAATCAGGAAAATTCATCCGGCTTTTGTTATTTTATTGGCGCTTGCTTACGGTGCGGTATCCGGAATCGTCTAGCTTTTGCAGGATTTAGATAATATGAAGAAGAAAAGATCATCCAATTTGGATGGTCTTTTTGTATGCTGAGTAGTTTGAGCATACTTATTTACTTTTAATTCGAGATAGTTTATTGTGGATAACAAGGATAAAATATATCCGTAATTGAAAGAGGGTGATTTGGGTGCATATGAAACCAGGTGTAGAACAATCCGTGTATGCCATTCTGCTGTTGAACATGCTGCCGGACAAAGCAGTTCTTCCGGGAGAAGCCATTAGCCAACAGCTCGGCACTTCCCCGACATATTTTCAGAAGCTCTTGAGAAAGCTGGTCAGTGCAGGCCTGATCACATCTGTACCAGGCGTTAAAGGTGGATTTAAGCTCAATAAAAAACCAAAAGACATCAGTGTTTTTGATATATATGTAGCAATCGAGGGCCAGCAATCGCTTTATTCACCCAGTGGAGTATTGGGCGACTTGTTGGAATTGGAAGAGCCTGAGCGATGCTGCCTGCTGACGGATTTGATGCTGGAAGCGGAGAATGCCTGGCGTTCCCGGATGGAACAAGAAACGATTGCTTTGCTTTCCGAGAAAATGAAGGAAGAGAAATTTCAGGAAAAAACAAAAAAACTAACCGAATGGCTGTCTCAAAAGCTGGTCGGATAAAGTGGGAAAGAGGGAAAACAATGATTGGAATTTTACCGCGCATCAACCAATTGGCAAAAAAAGCACGTGAAGAAGGGCTGACAAATGCTGAAAAAGTAGAGCGTCAAGTATTGCGTGAAGACTATTTGCGGTCAATCCGCGGACAAGTGGAATCGACTGTTACCAGCATGAAGGTCATTGATCCGCTTGGCGATGACGTCACTCCTGATAAAGTACGCCTGAAAAAACAAGCGGCCCACTCATAGGAAGCCCAAAATAGAGAGGAAGAAGACGATGAACGATTATTTAGTAAAAGCCTTAGCCTATGATGGGCAAGTTCGTGCCTATGCTGCACGTACAACTGAAACGGTAGGGGAAGCTCAGCGACGCCATTACACATGGCCGACAGCGTCAGCTGCACTCGGCCGTTCCATGACAGCGAGCGTGATGCTCGGTGCCATGATGAAAGGCGAAGAAAAATTAACCATCCGCATCAATGGGGGAGGCCCAATCGGCACCATCTTGGTGGATGCAAACGCTAAAGGTGAAGTTCGCGGATACGTGACAAACCCATTAACCCATTTTGATTTGAATGAGCAAGGCAAGCTGGATGTCAGAAAAGCTGTGGGCACGGAAGGGACATTATCGGTATCGAAAGACATCGGATTGCTTCAGCCATTCGTAGGACAGGTTCCTATTGTGTCCGGTGAACTGGGAGACGATTTTACCCATTACATTGTGACATCTGAACAAATTCCTTCCTCAGTAGGCGTTGGGGTCATCGTCAATCCCGATAACACCATCCAGGCTTCTGGCGGATTCATTATTCAATTGCTGCCTGGAACTGAAGAAAAAGTCATTGTGGAAATTGAAGAGCGCTTGAAAGTCATTCCGACCATTTCCAATATGGTCCGTGCGGGCTTGACGCCGGAAGATATCCTGAACGAAGTACTGGGAGTCGGGAATGTAAATGTACTCGATGAAATTCCAGTCCAATTTCAATGCCAATGTTCCAGAGACCGGATTTCCAGAGCGATTCAAAGCCTTGGAACTGCTGAAATTGAAGACATGATCGTCACCGATGGCAAAGCAGAAGCACAATGCCATTTCTGCAATGAAAACTACTTGTTCTCAAAAGAAAATTTAGAAGATATGCTGAACCCACAAGGATAATGCCAAGGAAAAATCCATGCACATTTGTGCCATGGATCTTTTTTATTGGAAGAATAGAAAATCTATGGTATTATTATCTTGAATTCGAGATAAGTTTCTTTTTGTGAAAAATGGGGAACGGTTAAAAATAAACAAAAAAGGACTCATTAATCTGCTCTGCTAAGTAGAGCAGGTTAAACAAGTTATCTTTTAAAACGGACTAACTTAAACTATCACTGGAGGTATTTAACAATGAAACATATTTTTCAGCAAGGCACAAATCCTGCAAAACCAACTTTCTTGATGCTCCACGGAACAGGCGGAAATGAAACCGACCTATTGGCAATCGCTGCCCATATCGACCCGGAGGCATCTGTCTTGAGCGTTCGCGGAAATGTATCTGAAAACGGCATGCCGCGCTTTTTCAAACGCTTATCCGAAGGCGTATTCGACATGGAAGATTTAAAACTCCGCACAGAAGAGCTGCATGAATTTATTGGACAGGCTGCTGCAGAGCATGGTTTTGACCGCAAAAATGTCATTGCGGTCGGCTACTCAAATGGAGCCAACATTGCGGCCAACCTGCTTTTCACCTATTCGGATTCATTAAAAGGAGCAAGCCTGCACCATCCAATGGTGCCAAACCGTGAAGCGGATCTGCCTGATTTAACTGGCATTCCCGTATTTATTGCAGCAGGAACAAACGACCCAATCTGTCCGGCAGAAGAATCGACAGACCTTGAAAAACTGTTGAAAGCAGCTGGAGCAAAAGTCGATCTGCATTGGGAAGATTTCGGCCATCAGCTGACGATGCCGGAAGTAGAAGCTGCCAAAGCATGGTACGATAAACTATAAACTTAGCCTTCCCTGAACAACAGGGAAGGTTTTTTCTTGCCATGTACAAAAGACGAATTTACAAAGAGTGTTTTCGTATTTGAATTTCCTTTTATAAAAGGCGATGCTTTTTTGACAAAGGCAGCATATGTCATTCATGATGAGAAGAAAGAACTTGAGGAGGGATGCCAGTGCAAAACAATCCGCGCATTCAGGAACAGCTAGAAGCATGGGTAAAAGATAACAAAGGCCATGCCATATTGGGAACGACCGCGCAATACATACCGGCACTCGGAAAAGAAGATCCGAGCCAGTTGGGGATCTGCATGGTCGACGATGAAGGAAATTATTATTGTGCAGGAGATACGACAAAGGAGTTTACTCTGCAGAGCATTTCAAAAGCACTGACATTTATTGCATTGAGCCGCCATTACGGCTTGGACTTTGTATTGGAAAGAGTGGATGTGGAACCGACCGGAGAAGCTTTCAACTCAATTATTCCGTTTGAGATCCATCGGCCGAACAAGCCGTTCAATCCCTTTATCAATGCAGGCGCGATTACCATATCAGCTTTGCTGCCAGGGCAGACCAGCCAAAAAAAATATGAATTCCTGCTGCAATTTCTGGAAGAGCTGGTAGGCCATCCGCTTGAGCTTGATAAGGAAGTATACGATTCGGAATGGAAATCATCTCACCGAAACCGGGCACTCGCTTACTATTTGAAGGAAGCAAAGTTCCTGGATATTGAAGTGGAAGAAGCGTTGGATATCTACATTCGTCAATGCTCGATCAAAGTCAGTACGAAAGATTTGGCATTGATTGGTTTGATCATTGCATATGATGGCTTCAATCCAATTACGAAGGTCAAGCATTTTTCAGAAGAAATTGCACAAGTTGCAAAAGTGCTCATGGTAACGTGCGGCATGTACAATTCCTCAGGAAACTTTGCAGCACATGTTGGCATTCCGGCGAAAAGTGGCGTGTCAGGCGGCATTATGGCTGCTGTTCCGCCAAAGCTTCACTCGCAAACGTATGAATTTCGAGCAGGAGCGGGCATTGGTGTCTATGGCCCCGCTATTGATGTCCAGGGAAACAGTGCGGCAGGCACGATGATGCTGCGGCAAATTTCAAAAGAATGGGATTTAAGTATTTTTTAATCCAACCCCCACGGGCTTTGAATAGCCTGCGGGGATTTTTTTGTGAAAAAGAGCAAACAGAGTGTGTTTTATAAAAGAAGACAGGGGAATAGGAGAAAGAATAAAAAAAACTGAAGGAGTGGCGAAATGGCAAAAGAACCCAAAGTGAACGAAAACAGCAAAGACGAACAATTGGAGCAGTACCGGGTGGACGATTCCGGTAAAAGCTTGACGACCAACCAGGGACTGAAGATGGCGGAAGATGAATTTTCATTGAAAGCCGGTGAAAGAGGTCCGACTTTGTTGGAGGATTTTCATTTTCGGGAAAAAATGACCCATTTTGACCATGAACGCATTCCGGAACGCGTCGTTCATGCAAGAGGATATGCTGCCCACGGTGAATTTGAAGCATATGAATCGTTGGAGAATTTGACGAAAGCGAAATTTCTATCAGAAAAAGGCAAAAAGACGCCGGTATTTGTCCGTTTTTCTACTGTGGCCGGATCAAAAGGGTCTGCAGAAACGGTACGGGACGTTCGCGGATTTTCCACGAAATTTTATACAGAAGAAGGAAATTATGATTTAGTAGGAAACAATATGCCAGTGTTTTTTATCCAGGATGCCATTAAGTTTCCGGACTTTGTCCATGCAGTAAAGCCCGAACCGCATAATGAAATGCCGCAGGCTGCCAGTGCCCATGATACGTTATGGGATTTTGTCATCAACAACCAGGAAACCGCACACATGATGATGTGGCTGATGTCTGACCGTGCAATTCCACGCAGCTTCCGCATGATGGATGGCTTTGGCGTGCATGCATTCCGTTTCGTCAATGCGGAAGGCAAATCACATTTTGTCAAATTCAACTGGAAATCGACGCTTGGCACCCATTCGCTTGTTTGGGACGAAGCGCAGAAAATTGCCGGAAAAGACCCGGATTTCAACCGCCGCGATCTTTATGATTCCATTGAACAAGGAGATTTTCCTGAGTGGGAGTTAGGTGTTCAGATTATCGCAGAGGAAGATGAGCATAACTTCGACTTTGATTTGCTGGATGCCACGAAGCTATGGCCGCAGGAAGAGATTCCAATCCAGATTGTCGGCAAGATGACTTTGAACCGCAACGTCGATAATGTCTTTGCCGAAACAGAGCAGGTAGCATTCCATCCGGGCCATGTCGTACCGGGAATTGATTTTTCAAATGATCCATTGCTGCAGGGACGCCTGTTTTCTTATACCGATACCCAGCTGCTTCGTTTGAACGGACCAAATTTTCATGAACTGCCGATAAACCGGCCAGTTTGCCCATTCCATAATAACCAGCGGGATGGCTTTGGACGCCAGACAATCAATAAAGGGCGGGTGTCTTACCAGAAGAGCTCGTTTACCAACAATACACCAGCTCCGGTGAGCGAGGCTGACGGCGGCTACTCTCATTACCAGGAGAAAATGGAAGGGCGCAAAGTGCGTGCCCGCAGCGAGAGTTTTAAAGACCACTTTTCACAAGCGACCATGTTCTGGAACAGCATGACGGAACCGGAACGAAAGCACATTATCGAAGCTTTCAGTTTTGAACTTGGTAAATGCCAGGAGACCTGGATTCGCGAAGGCGCTGTCGAAATGTTCACAAACGTTAATTTGGAAATGGCGCAGGCAGTCGCTAAAAATATTGGAGTGACTCCACCGGCAAGCGGCGGTTCTGATGTTACGAAATCTTCACCGGCATTGAGCCTGGACAATACAATAAAGTCACCTGCAACTCGCAAAGTCGGAGTTTTAGCAGATAAAGGCTTTAACGATGCTGAAGTACTGAAGATTCTTGAAGGACTCGAAGTGAAAGGCGTCCAATACGAAATCATCAGCGAAATGCAAGGCAAGTTGAAAGGTTCAAGCGGCAAAGAAGTGGAAGTTGACCACACGTTCACAACCACGGATCCCGTTTTGTATGACGCGGTCTATGCAGTAGGCGGACCGGATGTCAGCAGAAAATTTGCCAAAGAAGCGGCGCGCTATATTGGTGAAACATTCGACCATTACAAGCCGATTGGTGCAACGCATGATGGCCAGCAGTGGCTTGAAGCAGCAGGTATTGAAAGCCAGCCGGGTGTAGTGACAGCGGGAGATGGTTCAAGTTTTACCGCATCTTTCCTGGAAGCTATTACAGCACACCGCCACTGGGATAGACAAGTGGAATAAAGAGTAAAAAAAACAGGAAAAACAACTCGTAAAAAGTTCATGATGTTTAAGAAAAGACATGTCGGGTATTTTCTAAACTAAGCAAGCATTTTCAAAATACGCATAAAAAATTGGAGGAATAGAAAAATGGCCAACAATAAATTTATGGGAACGTTCGACAGTGAAACGGAAGTATTAAAGAAAATCGAGGAAATGAAAGCACAAGGCTCGAGTGAAGATGATATGTATGTAATGGCACGAGATAAAGATCAAATTTCCATGGTACGGGGACGGACAGATGTAGATTACAAATCATCTGAAGGAAACTGGATGGATAAGTTCATGGGCTTCTTATCAGGCAACGAATCTTCACGTGAAGCATTCTCAGGAATGGGTGTAGATGATGCAGAAGCAGACCGTTACTACAAGGAAGTGCAGAACGGCAAAATTTTATTATTCGTTGACCGTGAGTACGGCGCGAATTACGAAGGTAAAGCCCCATATGACAACACTTCCACAAGCGGTGCAGCAGGCACAATGGGAGCAGCTGGAGCAACTGGAGTAGGAACCAGCAGAAACCATATGGATGATGAAGCTGTAGCCAAAGACGGACTGACAGTGGATACCAATGCTGAAAACGATACCTACTACAATAAAAAAGACGATACATTCAGCCGAGATACAAATGAAACAGCAGGTGTCGGAAGAGATTCAGGTACAGGGTTTGGACTTGGATCGGATCGTACGGCTGAAGATGCAAACCGTACAGATCGCTTCGATAATAAGGATAAAGATTTAAACCGTACGGACAGCTTCAATGACACAAATAAAGACTTGAACCGTACAGGTACAGATGAAGAAAAACTTCGTTTGCACGAAGAACGTTTAAATGTCGACAAAGAGCGTGTGCAAACTGGTGAGGTCAACGTAGGAAAACACGTTGTTGAAGAAACTCAATCAATCGAAGTACCGGTAGAACGCGAAGAAGTGTACGTGGAGCGCCGCCCTGTAAATGAAGAAACAACAGGAAATTCTTTCGACAAGGATTCCGGGTTAACTGGAGATGCTTATCAAGAAGGCGAAAACATTCACATTCCGGTAACAGAAGAACGCGTCGAAGTTACGAAAAAAGACGTAGTAGCTGAAGAGATTGTGGTTGGAAAACGCAAAGTGCAAGACACAGAAACTGTCAATGAAACAGTTCGCCGTGAAGAAGCGGATATTGACGAAGATACTAATTTGACAGACGACAAGCTAACCAACAAAAAACGTACAGACCGTGATCGGTTATAATCAGTAAAGCATAAAGTAAGGCGGGGACTGATCCCCGCCTTTTTTATTTTGATAGAAGAAATTAGGTAAGCGTGTTAAGAGTATTTTTTGTCCGGCTTATGGGAATAGCGTATAGTAAAGGAAAGCAAGGAGGGGATAAACGTGGACGGCAAAAAAAGAAGTGACGTAAAGCCAGGAATTGAAGTGAACGTAATTTTAAAGCAGGATCAACGCTCTGGAAAAAAGACACGTGGCATCGTTAAAGATTTATTGACAAACTCCGCCACCCATCCGCATGGCATCAAAGTGCGATTAGAGGACGGGCAAGTTGGGCGTGTATGTGAGATTCTTTCCGCAAAATAAGCGGTGTTTCGTGCCTCTTCCATAAGGGTAAAATACAATAACCCCTATAAGGAGAGATCATAATGACAAATCGATTTATCGAAACTTATGATAGACAGGAAACTGTCTTAAAGAAAATCGAAGAGCTGAAAAAAGATGGCTATTTAGATGAAGACATGTATGTAATGGCTAAATCAGATGACCAGTTGTCTCTTGTAAGAGGCAAATCAGATGTCGAAGTTCATGCATCGGAAGGCGGATGGGCAGATCGCTTTGCCACATTCTTAACTGGAAATGAAAGGATTCATCAAGCTTTCTTGAATATGGGGATCGATGAAAATGAATCCGAGCATCTTTACAGGGACGTTCAAGACGGCAAGCTATTGCTTTACGTCAACAAAGACGCCCAGGATGCATTTGAATTGCCGGAAGACAAAAAAACGGCTATTCAAAACGAAAAACTGGAATCACAAGGCCCGCGTCCCATAGAAGAAGACCGCGAAGAAAAAGCAGTCGAACTGGATGATCATCAATACGAAGAACCTGCACACAGAAAAGACAAGCGCAACGCCGACCCAATCAGCAAGCCAGACGAGAAAAACTTTATTTAAAAGAAAAGCGGAAGCGCCTGTTCAGCTCTGACAGGGTAAGACGATTTGGCGAAGTGGCGTGTTTTCAGCCGCACAGCCAAAGTGGCTTACATCCCGAAGAGCTAGGCGCTGGAGTCTGGACAACAAAGAAAAGCGGAAGCGCCTGTTCAGCTCTGACAGGGGTAAGACGATTTGGCGAAGTGGCGTGTTTTCAGCCGCACAGCCAAAGTGGCTTACATCCCGAAGAGCTAGGCGCTGGAGTCTGGACAACAAAGAAAAGCGGAAGCGCCTGTTCAGCTCTGACAGGGGTAAGACGATTTGGCGAAGTGGCGTGTTTTCAGCCGCACAGCCAAAGTGGCTTACATCCCGAAGAGCTAGGCGCTGGAGTCTAGACAATAAAGAAAAGTGTAAGCTGCCGTCTAGCCCCGACAAGCGCTGGAAGCCTTTCCAGTATTGGCGTTCTTCAGCCATTGCTGGAAAGGCTGAAGCGACTCGAGGGGCTGGCAGCTGAAGTCTGGACAAGAAGAAAAGCGGAAGCGCCCATGTAGCTCTGACGGGCATAAGACGCTCTGGCGAAGCGGCGCTCTTTGCTGCACAGCAACGAAAATAAAAAGCAGGCCAACAAAAACATATCCATAGATTTGAATAAAAGCGGACCCGATAATCGGGTTCGTTTTTGTGTTAATATAGGATTATTGAAAAATGAAGGAGCCCCTTAAAATGAGCCAATTCTTTGAACGAAAAAAGCAGGAACTTGGAGTTCAATTAAATAAAATACAGCGGAAAGCGGTGGAGCGGACAGAAGGTCCTCTGCTGCTGCTGGCTTGCCCCGGATCTGGGAAAACAACCACTATGATCATGCGCATCGGTTACCTGATTGAAGAGAAAGGTGTGCCGCCTCAGCGCATTAAAGCTATTACCTTCAGCAAAGCATCCGCCAATGACATGCTTGAACGCTATAAGCGTTTTTTTCCTTCACTTCAGCCAATTGATTTTTCGACCATCCACAGTTTAGCTTTTCAAATCACCCGTGACTATTTTTCCGGATCGCGCTACGTCATGATCGAAGGCAGCGAGACAAACGGCCTTCATAAAAAGAAGTTGCTTCGGGAAATGTACCAAACTGAAAATGATGAACCCATCACCGATGACCAACTGGAAGAACTGACTTCATTTATCAGCTTTGTCAAAAATAAAATGCTGCCACGAAAACAATGGGCCAAGCTGAATGAGCCATTTCCGGGTGCGATTGAAATTTTGAAAACGTATGAAGCCTTCAAAGAAAACTATGACGTTAGGTTAGTGGATTTCGATGATATGCTGTCATTGGCCTATGAGGCACTTGAAAAGGACAAAAGCTTATTGGCAAAATACCAAGGACGATGGGATTATGTTATGACTGATGAAAGCCAGGATACATCGCTGATTCAGCATGCTATAGTGGAAAAGCTAGTGGCCCGCCATCAGAATCTTTGTGTGGTAGCCGATGACGACCAGTCGATTTATACGTGGAGAGCTGCTGAACCTACGTATTTGTTAAAGTTCAGAACGGTGTTTCCCGATGCCTACATCATGAAAATGGAGCGCAATTACCGTTCTTCCCAAAACATTGTCCATACCGCCAATCAATTCATCAAAACCAATAAAAAGCGCCATGACAAAAATATGTTTACGAAGCAGCCAGAAGGCGATCCAATCGTTTTAAAACGTTTAACCTCAGAAGACGCACAATTCAAATACGTTTTAAAAGAACTCAAGGAACTGACCGAATACGGAAATGTTGCCATTCTGTACCGAAACAATTCATCTTCAACGCTATTAATGAGTGAACTTGAACGATTGGGCATTCCTTTTTACATGAAGGATTCCGATAACCGCTTTTTCTCTCATTGGATTGTGGAAGATATGCTGAACTTTATGCGTTTCAGCTTAAAGCCGGAGCGTGTCGATATATACGCGAAAGTCGCTTCCAAAACCAATGCCTATTGGTCAGGCAGCCAGTTGAAAATGTTGAGCCGCATGAAGCCGACAGAAAAGCCCGCTTTTGATGAAATCAATTTGAACATCACGTTAAAAGACTATCAAATTAAAATACTGAACGAGCAGAAAAAATGGTTTCATGCATTAAATAGCATGAAACCGTTGAAAGTGATACGGACCATCCGCGGAGAAATGGGCTATGATCAAATGCTCTCAAGCCGTGCAGAAAAATTCGGCATGAAAATGACGTATTTGGCGCAGATTTTAACAACCTTGGAACAAATCGCGGAGCCTTTGGAATCCATGACCGCTTTTGCAAAGCGGTTAAAACAGCTGGAACAGGTAACTCAGCAGGCAAAAGTGGAAAAAACCGATGATATGTTGACTTTATCAACTTTCCACAGCTCCAAAGGACTGGAGTTTGATCGCGTTTATATGATCGACTTGGTGGAAGGGGTCATTCCAACTGAAGAAGATGCGGAGACGCCGGATACGTTGGAAGAAGCCCGTCGCCTGTTTTATGTTGGGATGACAAGGGCCAAAAATCATTTGGAGCTGATCAGCTACGACAGTGAGTCCCGCTTTATGGATGAAGTGCGAAACTTAATTGTTCCTGAAAAACGGCAAGCCAAACCGCAGCGCACTGCGGCCAAAACCCCCATTAAAGTAAAAGTACCGGATAATCCGAATGCCATCAATTCAGAGGATGCATTGCTTGAAGGGGTCCAGGTCCGGCACCGTGTTTTTGGGGCTGGAGAAATCGTTGAGCGTGACAAAGAACGGATTTCCATTCAATTTGCAAAAGAGCGGAAAGACTTGATGATCGATATTTGCTTGAGTTATAGACTGCTTGAGATTATTGAATAGCGCCTCCTTAAAAATGCAGAGGTGACATAAAGAAGAACGCGGGGAAATGGGAATGAAAATAAAAGATTGGGATCGAAGTTTGAAAGTTCGCCTGGTCGGCGAATTTTTTATGAATACAAGTTATTGGATGGTATTCCCGTTTTTAGCGATTTATTTTGCGGAAGAGTTTGGCAAAGGAACAGCAGGATTGCTGCTGGTAATTTCCCAAGTGTTTTCTGTGGCGTCAAACTTGGTTGGAGGTTATTGTGCAGACCGCTTTGGCCGCAGACGCATGCTGGTCGTGGCTTCTGTTGCCCAAGGCTTTTCATTTTTATTGTTTGCCTTTGCCAACTCTCCGTGGCTGCAGTCTCCCGAACTTGGGTTTGTCGCGTTTACGCTTGCTGGAATGTGCGGGTCTCTGTATTGGCCGGCGAGTCAGGCAATGATTGCGGATGTCGTTCCGGAAAAATACCGCAGCGATGTTTTTGCTATTTTTTATACCACCTTAAATATTGCCGTTGTAGTAGGGCCGCTTTTCGGCGCCGTACTGTTCTTTTCATACCGCTTTGAACTGCTGCTGGTTGTGACAGTGATTTCAATGCTGCTTGGCTTGGTTCTAAGGCTCTTGACAAAGGAAACCTTGTCTCAGGTGATGGTCGACAAATGGCAGTCACAGGAGGCTGCAGGCTGGATGGGAGCAGTGTCCAAACAATTTAAAGAATATGGCTTGATTTTTAAAGATCGCTTGTTCCTGCTGTTTATTATTGGCGGGATTTTGGGTGCACAAACCTTTATGCAATTGGATTTGCTAATTCCAATCTACTTGAAGGAAACAATTGATACCCAGACCATAGCCACTCTTTTTGACCGGGAGTGGACAGTTACAGGAGAAACGTCTTTTGGTATCCTGTTAGCGGAGAATGGCTTGTTTGTCGCATTGCTGACGGTTATCATTACTCGCTGGATGACTAAGTTCCCTGAAAAATGGGTGTTCTTCGCCTCTGCTGCTTTTTATGCGGTGGCCATGTGGCTATTTCCACTGACTTCGTGGTTTTGGATATTCGTTGTCGCCATGGCGATATTCACTTTTGGAGAGCTGATGGTTGTCGGTCTTCAGCAGAACTTCATTTCCAAACTGGCACCAGAAGACATGCGCGGCCAATATTTTGCGGCTGCCAGTTTGCGGTATACAATCGGGCGAATGATTGCCCCGATTTCCATTCCGATGACAGCGTGGTTTGGCTTTTCATGGACATTCGGCCTGTTAGGAATGCTCGCACTGGCAAGCGGCTTTGTCTACCTGATCATGTTTCATCTATATGAAAAAAGGCCATCCAATTAAGGATGGCCTTTTATTTATTAATTGTTTTGGTCTTTGGCTAATTTCACCAGCATGTGTGCCAGCATATGTTGCTGTTCTTTATCGCCAACCTGCCATAAACGCTGCAATAAATATTCCTCACTGTTTTTCGGATCCTCTTTTTTCGCTAAGTAGCCAGCCACTTTTTCAGCCAACTGAGCTATGCGTTCCTCGCTTAAGCCCATTTTTTCGCCAATTTCCACTTTGTCTCCTAAGTAATTAATGAAAACCGAAAAATCTGCTAAAATCTGCTCTTTTTTCTTGTCATCTGTATTCTTCAGCTTATCTTCAACTTGTTTGTTGATGTTTTCCATCCTGTAACACGCTCCTTCAAATTTTTTAACGTACTCTTTATTTACCACAGATTGATAATTTTAAACGCAGTTCGGATAATCATTCAGAAGATTCGTTTAAATAAAACTTATGGGGGTAATCAGATAACAAGGACGGAATACAAGGAGGATGATTGAATGACCTTATACGACGAAATCCAGGAATTGAAAAGTTTTGAATGCCCAGACCGCTGCGTGTTAAGTGTTTATTTGAATACAAATCCAACTGATTTAAATGCCCAAAACGGGGCATGGAAAATCCACCTGAAGAACGGTCTAAAGCGGCTGGACGAATACTTGAAAGCATCTGATGATGAGAAAGAAATAAAAGCGTATAAAACTTTGAGAAAAAAGGTTGAAAAAGAAATTTTGGATAATCAAAATGACCTCCAAAAGGGCGTCATTATTTTTGCGTCTCCGCATGAGGATTTGTGGTCTGTACATTATGTTCAGGTTCCGGTTAAAACAAGTTTTCATTGGGAAACGAAACCAGTATTAGATGAATTAAGATATATGTACAAAGCATACCCTTATACAGGAATTGTTTTGCCGAGCTTTAAAGGCATACGTGTCATTGACACTTCCATGGGAATCATCAATGAAGAAATCTTTTATGAATTTGATTCAGGGCTTGAGGTTTGGACCGAACAAACAGGGGTCCATTCTGCAGGCCGCAGTGCCGGAGGAAATTCGTTTGCTGGCGGTGCTCATTTAGGCGGCAACAGCGGCAGCCACGCTGATGATCTGGATCATCGTTTAAAAGAGAATTTGGAGCGTTTTTACAAAGACATGAGCAGCAAAGTTGAGAAGTTGAAAAGGGATCGTCATTGGGATGAAATTCATGTAGTCGGTGAAACTGAACATGCCAAGTCCTTTGCTAAAGTCTTGCAGAAAAAACCTGCAAGCTGCGTCTACAAAAACTTGATCAACAATTCACCTGGCCAAATCCTTCACGAAGTATTTGAAGTATAAACAAACACCTCAGCATTTTTGCTGAGGTGTTTTAGTTAGGTTTTGGACAAAATGTACAGGTAGCAAAATGGGGCATCTCCTTGTACATGCAACAAGTTTTTCTAAGTGGTTTTGAAACAGCCTGTTCCAGGGAAGCTGTGCCAAGCAGATCGGCAAGATACGAAGTTTTGATTGGTTTCCAATTGTTAGACTCAAGAAGCCACTCCAGGTCTTTTGCAGTCTTTCGCGGATTTTGGGTTTCTAAACCCGCATAAAACCAAAGAACAGAACCGAGGACGTTCTCCCAGCAGGTAATGGGGGATATTTTTATGTGTTTTTTGAATTCATTCAGCAGTTCGTTTACTTGCCGGTTGAGGATTTCATGAAAAGCCTGGAATCGTTCATTCGGCATGACTTTTTTAAAGGTGGTTGAATCTGCATGCGTTTCTAAAAGAGGCAGCCCGTAATTATGGACCCGATCAAATTGCAGTTCCCGCCAGTGCAAAGAAAAATAGCCGCCGTGTTGATGGAGCAGATGGAACTGGGCAGTCACAAATAACGCATATTGACGGAAAAAATAGGATACTGCTACGCCGGCATTGTCGCTTCCGCACCAATCCTTCAGTTCTTCAATCATGGTGGGAATGTGTTGGCTGAGCGGCTGCTGCGGAATGCGGTCTACTGCCACAGATTGGCTGCTCAGAAAGTATCTGGCTTGTTGTGGTAAAGTCACGATGGTTCACCTCTTTGTACCTTATGCTACGGCAAACTGAATCCGTTTGCAAAGTGATTAGAGAAACTTATGGGTAAGCTTAAAAACAATCGTATATTCTTTTGACCGAAAAATCGATAAACTAAAAAGAAAGGAGTGAGAATATGAGTTTTTCTGTTTTGCATATTGATCACGTACAAGTTGCGGCACCTGCTGGAAAAGAAGCGGCGGCGATAAAATTTTATGCGGATATTTTAGGCATGCAGGAAATTGAAAAACCGGAATCGTTAAAAGGAAGAGGGGGCGCCTGGTTTGCATTTGGCGGGCAACAATTACACGTAGGGGTGGAGGAGCCATTTTCACCGGCGAAAAAAGCACATCCGGCATTTCGTGTTGCCGGGTATGATGAACTGAAAGATCACCTGAGCAAATACGGAGTTGAATGGCAGGAAGATAGCAGCATACCGGGCATCGAACGCTTTTTTGTTTTCGATCCGTTCGGCAACCGGCTGGAATTCCTGAAATAACCGTGTTGAATTGAGTCAACATAAAAACGCCTTGCATCTCAGCAGGGCGTTTATTTTCGTAAAGGACAATAAGAGCATTTATCCGTTTCGGGCAACTCTTTATAAAGGCAGCAGGTTACGCGTTTGTATTCTGCTTTTGACTGCGCCAAGCTGTGGACGCCTAAAAACTGCTTGAAATGCGATTTGCGCATTTCGGGCTGCCAAAAGGAATCGCTCAGCAAATCCCGAACATCCTGTTCAGCCTGCACCGAACTTTCCATGCCATACATCCAGATTACGTAGCCCCAAATGTTTTCCCAGAGGTTCAGTCTGGAGATGGGACCAATCTTTCGGAACGTTTCTACGACAGGCAGGGCATAGTCTTTCAAAACCATTTCCAGATCGCCTTCCTGGCGAGGTCTTAGCCATTTTCCGTCCATCTCAAAAGCAATTCCATATTCAGCCTCCGTCAAGTAGACCTCGCTCATTGGGCCAGCCCACATTTGCCCATTCGCCAATAAGTAAAGCTGTGCCGAAATGAAAAAACCGAAGCGCCGCATGAAGATAGACGATGCTACGGTTTCAGTAGGCGCTCCCGATTCCTCGAGGACTTTCGCAATCAGTTCATCAGAACGGCTGCCCATGCTTTCCGATAAGGTCATAAAGCCATTGGGATTTGTTTGGAGCTGTACTTGAAAAAGATCCAGTTTGTCCACTATTGTGCGCTGCTTAATGCTTGTTGGATTTCAGGGACGATGCAGCGCCCTCTGCCAAACGGTACGCAGTGAGGTGTACCAAATAAAGGATCTTTGGAAACTTGGCATTCCATTCCAAAAACAGAGCGGACCAAATCGCAATTGATGACATTTTCAGGAGTTCCCTGTCCGAATACCGCTCCATCTTTGATGGCGATAATATTATGTGCATAACGGGAAGCCAGATTCAAGTCATGAAGAACCATGATGATCGTGCGTCCTTGTGTTTCATTCAGCTCAAACAGCAAATCCAAAATTTCAATTTGGTGTGTCATGTCCAAATAAGTAGTCGGTTCATCCAGCAGAATAATTTCGGTATCCTGAGCGAGTGTCATGGCAATCCAGGCTCGTTGGCGCTGTCCGCCCGATAATTCATCGACAGGCTTATCGCGGAATTGATCGACACGCGTTGCTTTCATGGCAGCTTCTACTTTTTCCGTATCTTCTTCAGTCCAGCGTTTCAGCCAGGATTGATGTGGATAGCGGCCCTGCTTGACAAGGTCATGCACCGTCAAACCTTCAGGCGAAACGGGTGATTGTGGCAGGATGCCCATTTTCTTTGCCACTTCGCGTGAAGACATATTATGGACTTCTTTGCCTTCCAATAAAATAGAACCTTCTTGAGGTTTAAGAAGACGCGCAATCGAGCGGAGAAGTGTCGATTTGCCGCAGCCGTTGCTGCCGACAAATACTGAAATTTCACCGCGCGGAATCGATAGATTTAAATTTTCGAAAAGTAAATTGTCGGTATATCCAATGGACAAGTCGTTGGTTTTGACGGCTATTGTCATTGCTTAATTCCTCCATATCTTTCACCAAAATCTAATTGATAGGATTTTCATTACCGTAACTATAGCATAAATTCTTATTAAATGAGAACAATTTTCATTACGAATTTTATAAAAAGCTTTACAAATGTGACAGATAGCACTAAAATAAGACTTATTGAGAATCATTATCAAACACTTGGAGGATACCAATTATGAAGCAACGGTTATTACTATTAATTGCAGCAATGCTCATGCTTGTTCTTGCGGCATGCTCATCAGCTGAAGAAGAACCAGCAGCGCCGGCAGAAGAAGCTGAGCCGGTAACGATTCAAGGCACCAATGGTGAGGTCACATTAGATGCTCCAGCCCAGAAAGTTGTCGTTTTGGAATGGACTTATGCGGAAGACTTGCTGGCAGTGGGTGTACAACCAGCTGGAATGGCCGACATTGCAGAGTATGGGGACTATGTGAACATCGAGCCTCAATTGGACGAAACGGTAGTTGACGTCGGCGGCCGCCAAGAACCTAACCTTGAAGCTATTGCTGCTTTAGAGCCGGACTTGATTATCGGTGTAAGCTTCCGTCACGATGCGATGATTGATCAATTGGAGACGATTGCTCCTACGGTAATTTTCAATCCCTATCCGGAAGATGAAAGCATTGATCTGTATCAGGAAATGGAAACAACCTTCCTGGAGATTGCAAAAGCTGTAGGAAAAACAACCGAAGGCGAACAAGTTTTAACGGATCTGGAAGCGCAATATGAAGAAAAGGCAGCTGAACTTGAAGCGGCTGATCTTCAAACAAAAGACGTCATTTTAACCCTTGCCTATTCAGGGGCACAGGCTCCTGAAATTCGTGTCTTTACACCAAACTCGATGGCCTCCATCATTTTGGATCGCCTGGGCTTGAATAATGTCCACGAACCGGACCAGTTTGAAATTTTTGGATCCAGTACCTTTAATGTAGAAGGGTTGGTAGAGTACGAAGACGCCAATTACCTTTACACGGTGCCGGATGCAGATAACATTTATGAAAATCAGCTTAGCGGCAATCCGGTCTGGGAAAATTTAGCTTTTGTCCAAGAGGGCCGTACGTACGATTTAGGTGCTGATACTTGGCTATATGGAGGACCGTTGTCTGCTGAAACCTTGATGAACCAAATCACCGATGTACTGGTGACAGACTAATGCTCCGCAAATTGCTGAATAAGTCCACTGTCTCTCTGACAGCGGGCTTTTTCCTGCTTATTGTGCTGTCTATTGTTCACTTGACGCAGGGGCAGGCAGACTACACAGTGCCCCAGTTGCTGACAGGTGTTTGGACGGAAGGCCGCATCCAGGATATCGTATTTTCATTTCGCTTGCCGCGTCTAACAATCGGCATATTGGCAGGAGGGGCTCTCGCTGTTTCAGGTGCTGTACTCCAAACATTGACGAATAATCCATTGGCTTCGCCGGGAACTTTGGGGCTTAATGCGGGTGCCTTTTTCTTCGTGGTTGTTTCCACCATCTTTTTTCCGGGATTATTTGGTGCTTTTCCTTTTATTACGGCTCTTTTAGGTGCTGTACTTTCTTCTTTATTGGTCGTTGGCCTTGCCGGGAAACAAATGGAACCCGTGCGTGTGGCTTTGACAGGGATGATCATTTCTCTGCTGTTCGCTTCCATTACCGGAGCACTCCAGTTATTATTTGAAAACCAGACAAATGGGCTTTTCCTTTGGGGATCCGGAACTTTGGTTCAACTGAATTGGGAAGGCGTAATATTTGCTGCACCGGTCATTCTCTTGATGTTCCTTTGTGCACTGCTGTTGGCAAAACCAATGGACATTTTATCGCTTGGAGAAGACATTGCTTCTTCACTTGGACAAAATGTCCGCCTGGTTAAGCTCGCTTCTTGGGGAGTGGCCATCGTCTTGGCAGCTGCTACAGTCAGTGTTGTCGGACCCATCGGATTTATTGGGCTGATGGCCCCGCACATTGTCCGCATGATGGGCATCCGGGGACATCTGCAAATTATTATCCACTCTTTTATTTGGGGAAGTGTCTTTTTGGTCGGTGCTGATGTGCTTGGCCGATTGATTCAGCCGGGACAGGAAGTGCCGGTCGGTGCCATGACGGCATTGGTCGGCGGTCCTTGGCTGTTGTATCTGGCATGGCGCACGGCCAAATCAATGAAGCGCGGAGAACGGCAAATGGGCGGTACAACAAAACCTGTTCGCTTAAAGCTGATTGTCCCAATACTGGTGGCGATTATCGCTGGTATTACGGTGATGGCATTAAGCTTTAACGGCTCTGCCTGGACGTTTGCCTGGACAGAACCGGTAGTTTGGAATTTCCGGGTGCCGCGAGTTTTAACTTCATTTATTGTCGGTGTAATGCTGGCGATTACGGGCGTCATTCTTCAAGGAGTTTTAAGAAATCCGCTTGCAGATGCCAGTGTGCTCGGTGTCACTTCAATGGCGGGAGCAGGAGCGATGCTATTGCTGGTTATTTTCCCGGCTATTCCACCCGAATTCCTGCCGCTTGGTGCAACTGTAGGGGCAGCTTTGGCACTTGGCATTATTCTTGTGACGGCTTGGAAAAATAATTTCCAGCCGATGCTGGTTGCGTTGATGGGCATCGCCATCTCGGCTTTCGGTTCGGCTGCGACACAGGTGTTCATTGTCAAAGCGAAGCTGGCAGTCGCGAGTGCATTAGTTTGGTTATCAGGCAGCACTTACGGCAAAGGCTGGGAAGATGTCCAATTTGCGCTGCTCTTATTGGCGATATTCATTTGGCCGGCCATTTATCTCACGCGCAGCTTGGATACGCTGACCTTCGGAGACGATGTAGCTGCCGGTCTGGGGTTGAACATCCGTTCTACACGCGTTTGGGCGCTGATCGTTGGTGTCGCCATTTCAACGGTGGCGGTATCGATTGTCGGCACGATTGGATTTGTCGGTCTGGTTGCTCCGCATATTGCACGTCGCCTGGTCGGTTTCCGTCATTTGCCGCTGCTCCTGGCATCCGGCTTGATCGGTGGACTGCTGCTGGTAACCGCCGATTTTGTCGGACGGATATTGATTGCACCGAAAGATATTCCGAGCGGATTGGTTGTCGCATTGATTGGGACACCTTACCTGCTTTACCTGCTGCGCAAAATGAAATGAACAAAAGAGAAAAATGACAAAGGGACCTGCCATGTTGGCAGGTCCCTTTTGATTGGGGTGAAAATGACCACACGTAAAAAGCTGCCCAGTGAACGGGCAGCTTCGTGAGAAATTATGCGTTTTGAAGAGCTATGGCTGGACCGAAGAATTCAAAGTGAATCTGTTCTTCTCTCATGCCAAGTGCCCGCAGTTCCTGAACCATGGCTTCCATGAAAGGTACAGGGCCACAGACATAAACATCGCCAGTGATGTCGACGTATTCTTCCAGAATCACACGTGTGATGTAGCCTTCAGGCTGATCGGAATAAAGTGTCTTGTAGCTTGCATTGTCCATAGCAGCAATGTATTTCTGAATATCTTTGTCAAAAGCGTGCATAGATTCATTGCGCGCGGCGTGAAGGAATGCAGTTGGACGTTCTGGAGTCAAGGTTGCTACCGTTTCAAACATGCTCATCATTGGTGTGATGCCGACTCCGCCGCTGACGAATGCAACGGGAGTAGTCTTTTCCGTATCCAGAACGAACTCTCCTGCCGGTGCGCTTACTTCAAAGCGATCGCCTACATTCATTTCATCATGAAGGTAAACCGAAACGCGGCCGTTCGGGTCATTGTCTGCATCGCGTTTAACCGAAATGCGGAATTCATCCTGTTGCGCAGCTTGAGAAAGGCTGTACTGGCGATTGAATAAGTACTCTTCGCCTGGAATTGACATGCGCACGGAAATATATTGGCCCGCTTGGTAAGCAGGTACATTTTTGCCGTCTGCCGGTTTTAAATAGAAGGAAGTGATACTTTCACTTTCCTTTTCTTTACGGACAATTATAAAGTCCTTAAAGAAGCTCCAGCCATTTTCCTGAGATTCCATTTTTGCGTACATGTCTTTTTCAAGACCAATAAAGGCATCGGCAATGACGCCATAAGTTTCTGCCCAAGCATTGATGATGTCGTCAGTTGCTGCATCGCCCAATACTTCCTTGATCGCTTTTAACAAGTATTCTCCAACAATTGGATAATGTTCTGGCTTGATTCCCAAGCTTACGTGTTTGTTGGCAATTTGGACAATTGCCGGAAGGATTGCTTCCAGATTTTCGATATGGACAGCTGCCGCGTAAACTGTATTTGCCAATGCAGCTTGCTGACGCCCTTTTTTCTGGTTAGCTTGGTTGAAAATATTATAAAGTTCAGGATGCGCTTCAAACATATTTTTGTAGAATACAGTCGTAATTTTTGTTCCGTGCACTTCTAATACTGGTACCGTAGATTTAATAATTGTTATGGTTTCTTGAGATAACATAGTCAATCTCTCCTTTTGTTTTCTATATCTTGACTATACGCTCTCAATCTCTTTAAAGATACATTTTAAATATATCTTTAAATTATGGACACAACTCTCTTCACAGAAAAGTCACAACAAAGAAAAGCGGAAGCGTCCGTGTAGGTCCGACGGGCATAAGACGGGCTGGCGAAGCGGTGTTTCTTATGCCGCACAGCCAGAGTGGCTTATGCTCCTAGGATCTGGCCGCTGGAGTCTGGACAATAAGAAAAGCGGAAGCGTCCGTGTAGGTCCGACGGGCATAAGACGCTAAAATAGAATTTTTTATTTCTATAAATTGGTTATACTTTCTGTTTGGGGAGAAATACATTCTATGTTGACTCCAATAATTTCCAATACAACAGAAATACTTTCCAAAGAAATTTGAATGCCTGCCAAACCTAAAAAGACCCGATTTAAGCATGAGGCACAAGACAGGTTCAATTACTTTCGGACTTCTCGAAAAGCCGTTATAATGAACAGGCAGAAGAGGTGAAGAAAATGAGATTGACCATGTATACAGACTTCTCATTACGAGTTTTGATTTATTTAGGGACCAAAGAATCAGGAAAACTGACGACTATACAAGAAATTTCTGACGCCTACAACATATCGAAGAACCATTTAACGAAAGTTACATTCGAACTGGGGAAAGCCGGATTTATCCATACGGTAAGAGGAAGAGGCGGCGGCATCCGCTTGGCCGATCTTCCTCAAAATATTAATGTCGGGACGGTAGTAAGGCAAATGGAAGACGACTTCCACTTGGTTGAATGCTTTGATCCTGAGCGCAACAGCTGTCCGATTTCTCCGATTTGCGGATTGCGCGGCGTGCTCGGAAAAGCGCTTCATGCTTATTTGACTGTTTTGGATGAATACACGCTTGAAGACCTGTTGTTTAACAGGGAAGGGCTTCGTGAAATTCTGCAGACATAAAAAAACGGCTCAAAAATTTGAGCCGTTTTTGCATTTACAGTTCCAGTGCTTGCGGTTCTTGCCCTTTTTTGTTCATCAAGCGGACGCGGTCAGGATTAATCGCCAAAATGATGAGGTTTGGATCATCGGGTCCTTCAAACCAGCCTTCTAAATGCTCGTTCCACACTTTATCGATCAACTCGCGGTCATCATTCAACGACATGGTTCCTTCAATTTCCAGGAAGGTATCGCCGACCCCTTCACCGTCATAGCCTAAGAGAATATGGGCATTCGGATTGGCCTCCAGTTCGTCAACTTTTTGCGTATTTTTGCTGGTGGCCGTGTAGAGGGTGAAATCATCATTGAAAAAAGTCATATAGCGCGAGTGGGGTTTGTTTCCTTTAATTGTTGCCAGTGTCCCCACATAACTTTCCTCTAAGATCTTTAAAGCTGCTTTTTTTACATCTTCCTGGTTCATCCATACCACTCCTTTTATCTTTGTACTTATCTATTCCTTTTTAATCCCGAACTAAACATTAAAGGCCTGCTGAGGCAGCAGGCCTTTTAAATGCGTTCGACTCTTTTAGGTGTCCGGTTAAATGCGCTTGGCAGCACCATCCCGATAAGAATAATGAAGATACCGCAAATTTGAAGGAATGTTAAAGCTTCGTTCAGGATAATCACCGATGCCAGAACAGCTACCGGCAATTCCATGGCGCTTAATATGGATGCAAGTCCGGAGCCGACATGCGGCACGGCGACTGAGAAAAAGTAAATGGGCATGATGATGCCGAAAACGCCAAGCATCACACCAAAAATCCAAAGGCCTTCATTGAACAATTGCCCGTTCCAGACAATCTCTGGCGTTTGGAAAAGACCGACTACGATTGCTGCAAACAGCGATACGTAAAACAAGCGGGCTGAAGTATCCATGCCTTCAATTTGTTTGCCATTAACGAACATGAACGCTGAAAAACAAAATGCAGCGCCAATTCCCCAAGCCCATCCTTGCCATGGAATTCCGCTCAAGTCCGTTCCGATGATGCCAGCTGCAAAAAGTGTTCCAGCAAATAACAGGATTAAGGAAAATACTTCAGTGCGCTTTAGCCATCTGCGATTGACGATACAATCGAGGAACATGCCAATCCATGTAAATTGGAAAAGGAGTACTACTGCCAAGGAGGCTGGAAGATAGTTAAGTGAATGGGCATAAACCATTCCCGTAACAGCTGTGGAGGTACCGGACAGCACTAATATCTTCCATCCTTTAATCCGGGGCATTTTGCGTTGTGTAACAAAAAATAAAAGAGCCGCTAATGCGAACCCTATAAAGTATTGGGCGGTTACTGCTTCCGCAGCAGTAAATCCATTTTTCATGGCCACTTTGATAATGGTCGAGAGAACTCCATAAGAGCTCGCTGCTATGACGACCATGAGCGGATAAATCCAATTTTTCATTTTCTTTCACTCCTGTTCAAACGAGAATCATAGCATAAAAAAACCGCGGAGCATAGCCTCCGCGGTCTTTTTTGAAAGCATTCACTTTTACGAAAATTCACACTGATTACTCTGGGAATTTCTCTTCGCTTGAAGAATTGCTCTTCGTTGCCCGTTTGTTTCCTTCTTCTTTTTTCTCCTGTTTTAAATCTTCCATTGGAATAGAATCGACGGTCATTTCCTCTTCATGCATTTCGGAAAGACTCTTTTTATCTGTTTTAAACTGTTCTGGATTGTCCATAGAAGCGCCGTCTCTTGTTTTACGGTCTTCCTCACTAAATGGTTTTTTATCTGACATGTAAAGCACCTCTTTCGTTTTGTGTTATTCTTTGTATTCCTTTAATAAAATATTTAAAACATGAAGCCCCTACCATTTTTATAGTGTTTAAGAAGTAAATAATATACGCCTCTAACGAATAAATGTCGGCACTAACTTCCAATTTTCAGGAACTGCAAAAACCAACCTCTAAACAGAAAGAAATATAACGAATATGATAAAATAGAGCCAGTTAGCGAGAGGAGCTGCAAGATGACTACGGAATCAGCAATAACAGTAGGCGGATTGAACTTTGAATGGGATTTGGCAGAAGGCCGTTTTTTGTTTGAAGGGCAGGAATCTGTTCTTTTTTGGACAGCATCCGCAATGAAAATGTTTTTTGATTCTTTGGAAGAGATTTCTGGAAAAGATGCGGCGAATGTTGTACTGGAATCAACAGGATTTCGTCAGGGACTGGTAGTAGGTGAGTATTTCCATGGTATAAAAGACGTCACTATTGAAGATGCTGCTCAATTGATCACCAACACTTACGCCTCTGCCGGATGGGGATTAGCGGAAATAAAAGAACTCAATGAAGAAACACATACATTGGAAGTGCATTTAAAAAACAGCTGGGAGCATCTGATTAATGTGGCGCAGAAGAAAGAACAGGGAGGCAGCTTTTTGCCGGCACATTATGCCGGGATTTTTTCTTCTTTGTTCAAGCAAAACATGTGGTATAAGGTTGTGCATCATCAATTGGATGGATTTCCAGAAAGTGTGATTCAATATTTTCCATCAGAAGAGACGATTGAAAAAAATATCCATCACTTATCACGTTTAAAAGAAGCGGAAAAAATAAATGAGCTCGAACGGTTAGTTGAGGAAAAAACCAGTGAATTGAATGCACTGATCAAAGAGATTTCATCTCCGCTCATTCCAGTTCTGGAAGATATCGTGGTTGTGCCTTTGCTTGGAACATATGATGAAGCCCGTTCGGAAGAGTTGTTGGTGAAAACCCTGCAGAACATGCCAAAACACAAAGCAAAGTATTTGATTTTGGATCTGACCGGTTTGAACAACAATTTTACTCAGCACGCGGCCATGCTTATTGAAAAGTTGGGATCGACGGCATCCTTGATCGGGACACAAACGATATTAGTGGGCATCTCAGCGAAAATGAGCATGACCATTACAGAGTCGGGCATCAATTTATCAAAATTTCAATGCTTCCAAACCTTGCAGCACGGCATTCATTACGCGCTGGCGCAAAACGGGCGAAGCATCATCTAAAGAAAAAAGCGTATTGGACCCAGTCCAATACGCTTTTAAAATATTAGTTTACTTGGCTGATTTTACGATTTCGATAATGACCTGGGTCGCTTTTTCCATGTTTTCAGCTGAGATGAACTCGTATTTTCCGTGGTAATTTTCTCCACCCGTGAAAATATTCGGTGTTGGAAGTCCCATGTAAGACAATTGGGAACCGTCCGTACCGCCGCGGACAGGAACAATATTCGGTTCAATGTCTAATGCAATCATGGCTTTTTCTGCATTATCAACGATTTCCATAACAGGTTCGATTTTCTCGCGCATATTGTAGTATTGATCTTCGATTTCCAAACGGACAGCCTCTTTGCCGTACTGCTGCTGCAGCTTTTCAGCAACTGCCTGCATATTCTGCTTTTTGGCTTCGAACTTTCCTTTATCGAAATCACGGATAATATACGTCAATTCCGCAGTTTCCACATTGCCGGTGAAATTATTCAAATGGATAAAGCCTTCATATCCTTCGGTCAATTCAGGTACTTCGTTCATTGGCATTTCCTGCTGAAATTGGATGGCCACTGTTTGGGCATTGACCATTTTGTCTTTTGCTGATCCGGGATGAACGCTTTTCCCTTGGACAATCAGTTTGCCGCTGGCTGCATTAAAGCTCTCATACTGCAATTCACCAAGAGGGCCGCCGTCCATTGTATAGGCATAATTTGCACCAAAGCGCTCTACATCAAATTTATGGGGGCCGCGGCCGATTTCTTCATCCGGCGTAAACGCAACACGGATCTTTCCATGCTCAATTTCCGGATGGGCATTTAAATATTCCATTGCAGTCATGATTTCAGCGATACCTGCTTTATTGTCAGCGCCAAGAAGCGTGGTGCCATCTGTTGTAATCAATGTATGGCCTATGTAATTTTGGAGGGCAGGAAAATCTGACACAGCCATCACAACGCTGTCGTTTAATGGGATATCCTGTCCGTCATAATTATTAATGCGCTTGGGATTAACATTTTTTCCGGTAAAGTCCGTGGCGGTATCTACATGTGCCAAGAAACCGATCACTGGAATGTCCTGGTCGGTATTGGCCGGTAGCGTACCGAAAAGATAACCCGATCCATCCATGCCAACATCGATCAAGCCAATAGAGTTCATTTCCTGTTCGAGTTCACGGAGCAAATCCCACTGGGTATCCGTAGAAGGTGTGGTGGCACTGTTAAAGTCAGACTGGGTATCAATTTTTGCATAACGGACAAGCCGCTCAATTAAGTTTTCCAACATGTAAAAATCCCCCTTGAGTAAGTTATATATAAATTGAATTGTTTAATCCACTGTTTGGAGATAGAGCTGAAAAACAGCAAGTTCAACCTATATAAGAATATTTTAGCATGAAGTGGGAAAATGATGAAAATTCTGGACTAAAAAAACGATGCCCCTGTGAGGAGCATCGTTTTTTTAATTTTGTAGTTTCGCTTTCACAGCATCGGCATGTGCAGCTTTGACTTGTTCCAAAAGAACAGTCTCCGTGAGCAGTCGATAGCCGGTATAGGCCAATGCCTTGGCGCCTTTGATGAGGGCATCGTTGCCGTGGGACGATTTAGCAGCTTCACGGAACTCAGCGGTATGGGCAATCAAGCTTTCAGGTCCGATTTTAATGTAGCCATGTGCAGTAGGGACTTCATAGCTGATATTGCCAGCATCTGTAGAGCCAAGTCCAGAGATGCGGGAGTCGGCTACAGTTTCACCTTGTGCTTCCAGCTCGCGGCGGACAATCGCATCTAAGGCTGGGGTAAGGACTAAGTCACGCACTTCGTTCTGGAAACGCTCGATTTTCACTGTAGCACCCGTTGCTAAAGCAGCGCCTTCGGCAATGGCCCGGATTTTGCGCGCAGTATCGGATGTTTTCTTCCAGGAATCGCCGCGGATATAAAAACGGGCTGCCGCATATTCTGGAATGATGTTCGGCGCATCGCCCCCGTGCGTAATGATTCCGTGGACGCGTGCATCGGCCGGCAGTTGCTGGCGCAATGCATTGATGCTGTTAAACAGCTGCAAAACGGCATCGAGTGCATTGATGCCTTGTTCAGGAGATCCTGCCGCATGGGCCGGCTTGCCGTAAAAGTGGAATTCCAATGGATCGACAGCGAGGGAAGGGCCGGTGACAGCCGAATTGCCGGAAGGATGCAGCATCAATGCGGCATCAATGCCCCCGAGCAGACCGTGTTTAACGAAACTGCCTTTGGCACTGCCATTCGGCCCGCCTTCTTCCGCAGGTGTTCCGAGGACCACAACGCGTCCGCCGGTAGTTTCCAGTGTTTCTGACAAGGCGATAGCGGCTGCGATACTGGTCGTTCCAATTATGTTGTGGCCACAGGCATGGCCAATTCCAGGTAGTGCATCATATTCAGCGAGATAAGCAATCGTTGGTCCAGGAAGAGTACTTTTCTTGCTGGCGAAAAAAGCGGTATCATGGCCGGCAACTGCTTTGTCAACGGTAAATCCGGCATCCTCCAGCAAACTGATCAATAGGGAACTGGCATAAAACTCTTCATTGCCAATTTCCGGCTTGGCGTGGATTGCCTGGCTTGTTTCAATGTATGTCTTGCTTCGGGAATCGACTGACTGGGAAAGGGTCTGGGCTGCTTCCTTGGTAAGGGTCATTGGAATTCCTCCTATAAAGGTTGAGTTGGCCGGATGATTGATGCCGTTTATCGATGTTGCAAGAAAAGCAGTTTTGGTTCAGTGAATAGACAATATTTACTCGTAATCAACCAATTCCTCAACTGTTACAACTGTTGGAATCTGAGCACCTTTTGTATGCTCAATGATAAAGTCGGCTGTGTCTTCTTGCTGATAAATCTCAACGATCTTCTGGTAAGCTTCATTGTCTGCTTCGTCAGCACTTGCAGCAATTAGGTTGATATACGGTTTAGCTGTATCGCTTTCACGGGCAATCGGATCCTCTGTCGGGTTCAAGCCAGCATCCACTGCGACGCCATTGTTGATGACAGAACCGGCAACATCAGGCATAGCGCGTGGCGTATGGCCAGATACCATCGGCATAATTTCAATATTTTTCGGGTTGTCGATGATGTCTTCGGCAGTTCCGGTAAGTCCGGCATCTTCAGACAGCGTGATCAGTCCAGCTTCATCAAGCAGCAGGAGTGCGCGGCCCATGTTGGTTGCTTCATTCGGCATTGCGATTTGTGAACCTTCGGGAATTTCATCGATGGATTCGTATTTATCGGAATACAAGCCCATTGGCGCAATTACAGTAGAGCCAATCGGTACGATATCGATATTGTGTTCTGCTACAAATTCGTCAAAATAAGAAATTGTTTGGAACGCATTCAAGTCAAGTTCACCTTCGGCAAGCGCTAAGTTGGGTGCTACATAATCAGAAAAGGTTTGGATTTCCAAATCGATTCCTTCGGCTTCGGCTTTATCGGCAATGTAATCCCAAATGGTCGTATCAGATCCGCTGATGCCAAGAGTGACGGTCGTGTTGCCTTCAGAACTGCTGTCGTCTCCGCAAGCCCCCAAGGTTAATGCTGTTAGTGAAAGTAAGGCAGTAGCTGTAATTTTTTTCATGATTAATTCCTCCAGTTTCTCTATGTTGTTATTATTAGTTCTAAACTTTTATATTCGTCAGAGCTACACGCACGCTTGCGCTTTTCCTTGTCTAGACTCCAGCTGCGAGCCCTTCGAGTCGCTTCAACCTTTTCCAGCAATGGCTGAAAAACGCCATTACCGGCAAGGCTTCCAGCGCTTGTCGAAGCTAAACGGCAGCTTCCGCTTTTCTTTATTGTCTAGACTCCAGCTGCCAGATTCTCGGATCATAAGCCACTCTGGCTGTGCGGCTGAAAACATGCCGCTTCGCCAGATCGTCTTATGCCTGTCGAATCTAAACGGCAGCCTCCGCTTTTCTTATCAACTGCGTCGTACAGTTCTTGATAATACATTTCCAAGAGATTGAACACCCTGCACCAGCACTACGAGGATCGCTACGGTAATGAACATGACAAGTGTGTCGAATCGCTGATAGCCGTATGTGATGGCCAAGTCTCCAAGACCGCCTCCTCCGATGGCACCTGCCATGGCGGATGCACCAATGAGTCCGACTACAGCTATGGTCAATGCGAGAACCAGGGAGCTTAAAGCTTCTGGAATCAAAAAGCGGAAAATAATTTGCATCGGTGTGGCACCCATTGCTTGGGCTGCTTCGATAACCCCTTTGTCGACTTCCAATAAGGAGTTTTCGATTAATCGTGCAATATAAGGTCCAGCATAGAAAACTAATGGCACAATGGCGGCTGCCGTTCCAATGGACGTGCCGACAATCAGGCGCGTCAATGGAATAATGGCGACCATCAGGATAATAAATGGGACGGAACGGAAAATATTGATGACAACGTTGAGCACCTTTGAAATCGGTTCGTTTTCCAATAAATGGCCTTTGCGTGTGACCACTAGCAAGATGCCGAGCGGGAAGCCGATCAATAAGGAAAAGCCGAATGCGGCACCCGTCATATAAACGGTTTCCCAAAGAGCTTCTAAGATTTGTTCGTAGTTAACTGACATAATTATTGACCTCCTCTATGTGAATATCACTTTCCCGAATAGAGGATAATGCCCGTCCGATTTCACTCGGCTCTCCGGAAAATTCGACAATCAGGTTGCCATATGGAATGCCTTGCAGCTCCGTAACATTGCCGAACAGAACATTCAAATCGACCTTAAAGTCACGCGACACGCGGGACATGAACGGTTTGCCGACGGAATTGCCGGTAAACTGGAGACGGTAGATGGCATTGCTGCTTTTGGCATTTTGAATTTGCAGGAGCAGAGATTCAGGCAATTCATCATTCATAACAGAGCGGACAAAGCGCTTTGTGGTAGGCTGCTGCGGATTGGAGAAGATATCAAAGACGCTGCCTTGCTCGATGACTTTTCCTGCTTCTAGAACAGCCACTTTATCGCAGATTTCCCGGATCACACCCATCTCATGTGTAATGAGCAAGATGGTGATGTTGTATTCCTTGTTGATTTTGCGCAGCAGATCTAAAATCGATTTAGTCGTTTGAGGGTCAAGAGCCGATGTTGCTTCATCGCACAATAGGACGGAAGGGTTTGTGGCCAGCGCACGGGCAATGCCGATTCGCTGTTTCTGTCCACCGGATAGCTGATCCGGATATTTTTGTGCCTGGTCCCCAAGTCCGACAAAGTCGAGCAGGTCTTTGACTTGTTTTTCGATATCCGCTTTTGGCGTTTTCGCCAGCAAGAGCGGCATCGCTACATTGTGGTACACCGTTTTAGAATTCAACAGATTGAAATGCTGGAAAATCATGCCGATGTCTTTTCGGATGGTGCGAATTTCTTTACTGGATAAGGTGGAAATGTCCTTTCCCTGAATCAATACACGTCCTGTAGTAGGGCGCTCAAGCAGGTTCACGGTGCGGATCAACGAACTTTTTCCGGCTCCGCTAAAGCCGATGACCCCGTATATTTCGCCGGTTTCGACGGTGAGGTCAATGCCGTTCAAGGCATGGATTTCCTGTTTGCCAGATTGGTAGGTTTTGGCGACGCCTTCGAATTGAATCATGGTGATAATGCCTCCTTTTGCTGTAGTGGATCTTATCAAATCGACGGTGTCTCAAATTCTCCTTGAGATAATAGACAAAAAAGAGCCTTCCTTTTTCTTATCCATAAGAAAAAAGAAGGCTCCAGTTGAAACCATCTAATTCTCATCTTCCAAATGCACAAAGGCATTTGCAGGAGTTGGCACAGTTTTTGCGGTTAAACAAATCTGCTGCCGAAACGTCTTAGGGCCTGTCCCTCGGTTTCTCTTGATAAGAAAGTGATGTATGCTATTCGATTCGTGAGTCTTACTTTATGGTGAAATAACAAAAAAGTCAAGGGGGAAATTGAGATTTATTTCACAAACTTTAAAATATGAATAAAACCTTTGTGAAATCTACTCAATTTGATGTGGTAGATTTCTTGCCTAAGACTGAAGACACTTTATTTTCAGTTCCATCTTTTATTCGGATAATATTTTCGCTATGCTTCCATACAGCCATAGCAAACAGGGCAGATGCTGTCAGCAAGGGCCAGGCTCCGGAAGCGGGGCCGACAGCGATTACAAAATAGATGGCATAGAGGACAAGTACGCCTATTACCAAGTAGTCTGTTGCCAGCGAAACGCCGATCAACAGCAGCAGGCCAAGCAACCCAAGCTTCCAGTCAAGCGCAAGCATAACGCCTATGACCGAAGCGGTGCCCTTGCCGCCATTAAAATTCATGTAGAAGGGGAAATTATGGCCGAAAACCACACCGGCGCCTGCCACAAACAATAATGCCCAGGTCATTTCAGATGAAAAACTTCCTGTTTCCAATAACAGACGGAGACCTGCAACCGCAGCAAAGCCTTTAAAAATATCAATAAATGCAACTAGCAATCCGTATTTCCAGCCCAGAACGATGGCAGCGTTGGAAGCACCAGAATTTTTCACGCCTTCTTTTTTAACGTTGATTCCTGATAAAGCCTGCGCAGCAAGAGATCCATGAAAACAACCAATGATATAGCCCGCGATAAACAACACCAAAACCCACATAAGCATGCTAATTCCTCCTCTGTAATTGATAACGTTTGAAAGAAAGGAAGGTTTCAAAATTTTTTGACTAATGGACTTGACAAAAAGCGCGGAAGTTTTTATACTTCTCAACAAGATGAAAAACCAAATCAAATACTCTTATCAAGAGTGGCGGAGGGATAGGCCCTGTGATGCCCGGCAACCAACAGACGTTTTTGTCTGGAAAGGTGCTAATTCCTACAGAACTGATCGACAGGTTCTGACAGATAAGAGGAGGAAACTCCGTAATTTACGGCCCTCTTCTTACCGAAGAGGGCTTTTTGCTGTTCTCTTCGGCATTATTGTATCCATAAAAAATAGGGGGAATGGAAAATGACAAACTTAAAACCAGAAACTTTATTACTGCATGGCGGACAACAGCCGGATCCTGCAACAGGATCAAGAGGGGTGCCAATCTATAAAACCACTTCTTACGTCTTTAAGGACACGCAGCACGCACAGGATCTTTTTGGCCTTAAGGATACCGGCAATATTTACTCACGCATCATGAATCCGACAGTCGATGTTTTCGAACAGCGGGTAGCATTATTAGAAGGCGGTACAGCGGCAGTTGCTCTGTCTTCCGGAATGGCCGCCATTGCCTTTTCCATTATGAATATTGCTGAAGCCGGGGACGAAATCGTGGCGGACAGCAACCTGTATGGCGGAACGTACAATTTATTTGCAAACACCTTGCCGCGTTATGGCATTAAGACCAAATTTGTTGATGCGACAAATCCTGAAAATTTCAAAGCGGCAATTACAGAGAAGACGAAAGTTTTATTCGGTGAAATAATTGGCAATCCAAGCTTGAATGTCTTTGATGTAGAAAAAATAGCAGCAATTGCACATGAAAATGGCATTCCGTTGTTAATCGACAACACATTTGCTTCTCCGTATGGCAGCAATCCCATTAAATTCGGTGCCGATGTTGTCATTCACTCTGCCACAAAATGGATTGGCGGTCACGGCACGACCATTGGCGGAATAGCAGTGGACGCCGGAACCTTCAATTGGGACAATCCACGATTCCCGAATTACACGCAGCCGGACGAAACATATCACGGATTGCGTTATGGCATTGATGTTCCGGAAGCGGCCTTCGCAACAAAACTTCGCGTTCAGCTGCTGCGGGATTTTGGTCCGTCCCTGAGTCCTGAAAGTGCACATGCTTTGTTGCAAGGATTGGAAACTTTGCATCTCCGCATTCCAAAACACAGCAGCAATGCCCAACTTGTCGCAAATTATTTGAAGCAGCATCCACAAATCGAGTGGGTTAATTTCCTTGGTTTTGAAGATCATCCTTCTCATCAACTGGCAAAGAAATACTTGGAAAACAATGGTTACGGTTCGATTGTCAATTTCGGAATTAAAGGCGGACGTGAGGCAGGACGTAAAGTCATCGACAGCGTCAACCTTTGGTCTCATGTAGCCAATGTAGGAGATGCCAAATCGCTGATCATTCATCCGGCTTCCACCACACATCAGCAATTAAACGATGAAGAATTAAAATCATCCGGCGTAACGGAAGAGTTGATCCGCTTGTCTGTCGGATTAGAGAACGCAGAAGATTTGATCGCTGATTTGGAACAGGCGATACAGGCGGCAGTATTGGAAAATGCATAAGGAGGGATTGTCATGAACACAGTAGCCATCGGCGCGTTAACCCTGGATTCAGCTAAGGTGTTAAACGATGTAGAACTTGCATACGAACGTCATGGAGACGAAAAAGCTCCGGTTGTCTTAGTATGCCATGCATTGACAGGCGATCAATATGCTGTTGGCACAAAGGACAATCCAGGATGGTGGGCAGGATTAATCGGACCAGGCAAGCCGGTGGATACAGATGTTTTTCAGGTGATTACTTTCAATGTTTTGGGAGGATGCCATGGATCGACTGGCCCGCTTTCGATAAATCCGGAGACTGGAACCCCTTATCGCGGTGAATTTCCAACTCTAACCATACGTGATATGGTACGTGCAGAACATCATGCCTTGAAAAAGCTTGGAATTCACCACCTTGCAGGCGTGATTGGGGGCTCGTTAGGTGGTATGAAAACTTTGGAATGGGGAAAGTTGTATCCGGGGTTTGTTGATGCGATTCTTCCATTAGCAGTTACACCCCACTACAGTGATTATGGTGTGGCTTTTAATCATATCGGTATTTTGGCGATTGAAAATGACGGAGCATTTAATGGTGGAAATTACGAGGATTCCGCTCTTTTAAAAGGATTCGAAGTTGCCCGCATGGCAGGCATGGTCACTTATCGCAGCGGGAACATGTTTAATCAGCGATTTGGCCGTACCAATGATGGCGATGAATTTAACGTACAGTCATACTTGAACTACCAGGGGAAGAAACTTGCGGATCGGTTTGATGCCAACAGCTATGTGCTGCTGCTGAAAGCCATGAACACCCATGATATACAGGATGCTGTTCTGGATATCCCGGTGTTTTCCCTATCTTTTACTCATGACTTGCTTTATCCGAGTGAACTGATGGTTCCATGGCTTGAAAAGCAGAGAGCGGCAAGCTGGCAAATCGTTGAAACAGATTTTGGCCACGATGGATTTTTAGTGGAATTCGAAAAATGGGGCGGTTTTATCGAGAGGAAGTTAAAAAGTTTACTAGTACCGGAACTCACAAGATAGGTGAAATTGATTACAAAAAAAGCATTCGATCCGGGAATATTTCCCCCGATCGGATGCTTTTTTCTGCGGTCAGTCTTCATCCTTGATATCCACATCGTCTGGAATCGGCGTAGCGCGCCACTCCTCCAACGCTTGTTTAGCTTCTTCCAACTGCTGGAAATGCGTGCCGAACTGAGAGGTGTTGATCATGTATTGTTCTCCATCATGGACTGCACGGATACGGCCTTCTAATACGTAGCGATTGACTTGTTCTTCAGACATGGACAAAAAAGCGGCAGTTTCCTTGACTGTCATATACATAGGATCCCCTCCTCTTTTCTTTTATTATAATAGAAGAAGACAGCTATCTCAATCCAACAGTACCATGGTATGTTACTAGGGTAGTATAGAAAGTCAGAGGTGTTGAATGTGAATTACACAGCCTATTTGTGGGTGCTGCTGGCAGCCATCTTGTGGGGAACAACAGGTACAGCCCAATCTTTTTTTGAGGGTACAGCGCATCCATTGTCAATTGGCGCTTTCCGTTTGGCAATTGGTGGTTTTTCTTTGCTGATCTTTGTAATGGCGGCAAAAAAACTATCAGTGCGTTCGATTCCGTGGCCGGCAGCAACTTTTTCCGCTATCAGCATGGCATTGTTTCAGCCTTTATTTTTTTCGTCTGTCCAATTGACTGGAATTGCCATTGGAACAGTTGTAACAATCGGCAGTGCTCCTGTACTAACCGGTCTGATTGAATGGGCGGCGCTAAAGAAGAGACCGGACAGAGTGTGGGGCATCGCTACATTGCTGGCATTGGCGGGATGTGTCCTGCTATTTGCCAATAAAGGGCAGCAGCTGGTGGACCCGATAGGAATCGCTATGGCTCTTGGTGCTGGCATTTCTTTTGCGGTCTACGCGCTTGCAAGTAAAAATGTACTCAAAGCGATGGAACCGGTTTCTGCTGTTGCAGTAATTTTTTCACTAAGCGCCTGCTGTCTCCTGCCTTTTTTGTTGTTCTTCGACTTATCATACATAACCGTTTCAGGAAACTTATGGCTGCTCATTTATTTAGGGATCGGTGCGACAAGCTTATCGTATATTTGGTTTTCTTTTGGTTTAAAACAGATTCCTTCTTCTTCGGCAGTAACTTTGTCATTGGCGGAACCATTGACGGCAGCAATTTTGGGTGTGCTGGTAGTAGGAGAAGAGCTGAGCGTCCTTTCTTGGATTGGAGTAGGATTGCTCCTGTGCGGCATTATTGTATTGACGATGGCGAAGAGAAGAAAGCTGGCTTCTTAAAGATTTTTAACAGAACCGCTCACTGGTTGAGCGGTTTTTCATTGTCCGGGAGTTTATTTTCAGTAGAGTATGGGGATAGTAAATAAGATCTAAAAATTATAATAGGGGTTGAGTGTATGAACGATGTTGGAAATTCTTTCAGAGGAGTCGGCAATACGATCATTGATTACATTCCAAACGTTTTAGGCGCACTGTTGTTATTGCTTATTGCGTGGATTGTAGCGACGATTGTACGGGCGATCTTCACGAAAGGATTAAAAAAAGCAGGCGTGGACAAAGCAATGGTCAGAGGCCATATGGCAAAAACAAAAGAAGATGCAGACAGCAAACTGGATTCTATAGGAAAAATTCTTTATTACCTGATCTTCATTTTGTTTATTCCGAGTGTTTTGCAGACGCTTAATATGAATAATGTGGCACAGCCGATTTCAAATATGATGGACAAGTTATTGGCATTCCTGCCAAATCTTTTCATGGCCATCATTATTATCGTGATTGGCTACTTTGTAGCGAAGTTTGTAAAAAATCTTGTGTTCAGCCTTTTGGCAGCCATAAATATCGATAAGTGGTTCAACAAGATTACCAGCAAAACTGGCGGTACATCAACTGGTACTGCAAGAATGGATTCAAGTGACAAATCAACGCTTGCAAATGTTCTGGCTAACGTGGTCTTCGTCATCGTATTGATTCCGATTTTGACCATTGCATTGGAGACCTTAAATATTCGATCGATTTCTGAACCGATTGTCAATATGCTCAACCAGGTTCTGAATATGATCCCAAACATTTTTGTAGCGATCATTTTGATACTTGTAGGTGTCCTAATCGCTAAGTTTGTTGGAGATCTATTGATCAGCCTGTTGAACGGCACAGGCATCAACCGATTCTCGACTTACCTGAATCCGGACAAATCTAAAACACCAAGCTTTGATATTGCGAGCATCGTCGGCAAGGTAGTTCAGACAATTATCATTATCTTCTTTACTGTGGAGGCAATGAATGTACTGCAGCTTGATGTATTGAATGGCATTGGTGAAGCCATCATTGGCTACTTGCCGCTTCTTATCAGTTCACTGATTATTCTGGGCCTTGGACTCATCGGCGGCAGCTTGCTTGGGAACTATATCAAACAGTCTTCCGGCAACCGATTCCTTGGATCCATCGTGAAATACGCCATCATCATTATTGCCGTATTCATGACCTTGGACCAGTTGAACTTTGCAACAAACATTGTCAATCTGGCATTCCTTTTCATCATTGCCGGACTTGCAGTAGCGTTCGCTATTTCTTTTGGTATGGGCGGCCGCGAATTTGCGAAGCGCCAGCTTGAAAAGCTGGAAAAGAAAATGGAGCAAGAAAACGATAAGCCGAATCTATAAGTTTATCCATAAAATACCCCTCAGGCAGTCTGCTGTCCGAGGGGTATTTTGTGTTTAAAGTATTTGTGCATAATGAAATCACTTCAACTATATATGGGAACGAAAGAAGCCAATCTTTACCCTTCGCTTCGGCCGCTTTCGGCAGCTCTCCCACAAGAAAAGGGCACATGTCTTCTAGCTTGGCCACGCCCTTGGACGCGCGAGCGCTAAGTGAAGGGGTGGATTGAAAGTAATTTTATATTTTCCTACAGTATTCATAAAAGATAGAGAGCAAATCAGCAGAGACTCCTAAGGGAACAGCGCAGCGATGGAGCAACACATAAGAAATCGATTCGGTACAAAGCCTTAGGATCCGTGACGTCCTGTCGCGCCCACTGCATGATTTGGATCTTGCGGGCATGAAAATGGAGTTGATTTCCGGAATAGCAATAAGTGGAAATCAATAGTTCAATAAGTATAGTTTAAAAATAAAAGTATACTAGAATAGTGAAGTTTTTTTATTTATGTTTCGAGAATACACTCTTTATGCAAATTTGATTGATTTTTTTATAAAAAAGATCAGAGAAAATGAGTTGAATAAGCTTTCGTCAATATTTTAAATAATTTAAAAATTCGGTTGACTTGTTTTTATGCAAGCGGTTACAATCAAGACAGTTATCAATCATATAATAAAAAAGGGAGGAACTTTGGTTGAAACTGAGCGAACGCTCAGTTGGAGAAGAATAGCAATAGGAATCTAGTTGAAACGGGGGATTCGATGAAAGCGTACAAAAAAGAAGTGCAGTTTACAATTTGGATGACGGCCGCCTTTATCCTGGTAGGAAATGTAGGTCTGATTTTCTCTATCTTTCCGGTGGATGGCATGTTGTTTGGTTTCCCGGTCATGTATATTGTACCAATCTTGATGGGCTGGTTTGGGGTCTTCTTTTTGACAATTGTAGCTGGAAAAATCGGCAATCGGATTGATGATGAAATTGATAGTGAAAACGATGCGCTCGGAGTTTCCGACGAAGCAAAGGATGTGTAGGTAATGGAAGCACAAAACTGGCAATTATCCAATCCAATTCTTGGTTTAGCGGTCGTGGGAGCGACTTTTGTTCTGTTTTACGTCGTTGGATTTCTGTCCAACCGAAAAAGCGCCTCAGCTAAGGACTTATACATAGGCGGCGGGAATGTTGGTGCCTTCACAAATGGACTTGCGATGGCGGCAACTTACATGAGTTTGGCAACATTCCTGGGCATTACGGCGCTGATTCTTCAGCTGCAAGTGCCGTTCATTATGTTGTGGATCCAATTGATTCTGGCGATCCCGCTGATTACCATCATCTACGGCACAAGCCTGCGCCGGATGGGAGCTTTCTCTCCTACACATTTTATCCGTGACCGGTATGGAGTGACAGCATCGATTATAGCTGCTCTTTTCATGATTTTGGTATCTATCATGTATGCCTTGGGCCAGATGATCGGAATTGCAATTACCTTTGAAACTTTATTGGGTATTCCCTATTTAACCGGACTTTTTGTTTTTGGCATCATTATCGTCGGCTATATCACAATTGGGGGTATGGCAGGAGCGACAAACAACGCAGCAATCCAGATGGTCATCATCGCCTTGATGTTTATTCTGCCGCTTGGCGCAATCATGAAAGCGGTTGGAGCGACAGGCTGGTACTTCCCGCCTTTGTTCTATTCAGATATGGTCCCGGCGATGCTGGAGTCTTTGCCGACATTTTTTGATTACCAATTCTCTCCAAAATGGTATTTCTCCATTATTCCAGCTTTGACGATCGGAGCTTTGGGGCTTCCACATTTAGCGATGCGCGTCTACACCGCATCCAATCTGAAAAGTGCACGTTCAGCAATGGTCTGGTTCGCGTTCATTCTAGGGTTGGTGTTCTCAGCGACCTATGCAATGGGCTTTGTTGGTGTTTATGCAACGGCTACTCAAGGATTGGTCATTTCAGATGGGGATGCAGATAAACTGACCATCATCCTGAATCTGGTCTATAATCCGGAATGGGTGACAGCACTTGTTATTGCCGGTGCAATTTCTGCTGGACTTTCAACGCTAAGCGGTAATTTACTGGCGATTGGTGCCTTGATTTCGCAGGATATCATCGCTACCTTGAAGCCGAATATTCCTGAACGTTTAAGTTTGCGAATTGGCTTTATCGCAATTTTCGCAGGCGGCTTGGTCAGTATCCTATTGGCGATTGAACCGCCTGCCTTCCTGGTTGTGAGCATCCTCTGGGCATTCGGATTAGCGGGGGTCACGAACGCGCCGCTGATCATCGTAGGAGTATGGTGGAAAGAAGCCAATAAATTCGGCGCCATTGCCGCTTCTGTAGTCGGTGGTGCCATCTACATCATCGTATCGCCATTCGTATTCCCGAGTATCGTCTTGACGGGGCACGGAGTGACAGACGGAATGGGCTTGTCGGGTGCCATGCTTGCCGTGCCAATCAGCTTTATCCTGCTGATTGTCGTTTCTTACATCACCAACCGTATGCCTGGCCTTCAAAATAAACTGACCAAGCAATCGGATATTGAATTGATTGAACGCATCCACGGTTGGAAAGATATCAAATCATATCGCTATAACAGCACGATCGGCGCTGGAGTGACGGTAGTGGTTTCAGCTGCTATCGCGATATGGGCTTTAATGCCTTGGGGGATGTAAGGAATGAAAGAAAGGGTGAGTAAAATGGTCGGAAAAATGGTGGCATTAAATGATTCATCTTTTCGGTCATTTTTAGAATTGCCGAAAACCCAATGGATGAGCAACCTGCTGTTGTTCATCGTTGGCTTAGGCTATGGCGCGATTTCAATCGCGTCAAATGCCTCATACATAGCGAGTTTCGATTCAGCACTGCTGCAAAATTTCATTGTTCCTGCAATTTTCATCCTTTTCGGGATGCTGATGGCTTTTATCACAAAAATAGGTCTGGCACTGTTGCTTTGGGCGGGTTCAAGGGGACTAGGCGGAAAAGGGATGCTGCGTGACATCAATCGGGCAGTTCCGGTTGCGCTGCTGCCAGGCTTATTGGGCGCCCCGTACTTAGCGAATGCTGGAAACGGGCATCCGTTGGTTTATGTACTGCTGGCAGTTGGTCTGATCTGGATGTACCTGGTCTGTGCCAAAATTATTAAAACCACCCAAAACTTTTCTGCTGCTAAAGCTTATCTGGCGGCGTTAGCGGCATTCGTTTTTCTAGCGAGCGTCTACTACTTAATCATCCCGCCAGCGTGAAGAAAATAGATTGGAGGCTATCATATGGAATTCAAGGATTTAATTGCCCCGGAGCAGTATAACATCACTTCGGAGTTGGAGAAATACAAAGAAGAAAGTGACCGATTGGCGATTCGTTGGTTGGACGGCGAAGGCAATAGGGAAGATCTTTCGTACAAAGAACTGGTCGGTAAAATGAATCAATACGCACAGGCTTTGCTGAAGCTGGGCATTGAGAAAGGTGATCGCATGCTGATCATTCTTCCACGTATTCCAGAGGCCTATATTACGTATTTAGCTTGCCTGCGTGCTGGAATTGTCGCAATTCCATGCTCAGAGATGCTGCGAAAAAAAGACTTGATTTACCGAATGCACCATTCAGGCGCAAAAGGAGTGGTGGCACATTACAAAACCACCGCGGAAACCAACTCGATCGATGAACAGCTGGATGCGCTGAACAATAAATTGATCGTTGGCGGAATAGAAAAAGGCTGGCAATCTTTCGAAGAGCTGGCAGAAAAAGAATCGCCGGATTTCGACGCTGTTCCGACGCATCGTGAAGATACCGCATTCTTGTCTTATACATCCGGCACTACCGGCAATCCGAAAGGCGTGGTACACGTCCATGGGTGGGGCTATGCGCATGTGCGGACAGCTGCAACAAAATGGCTGGGCGTCCAAAGCGGCGACATGGTATGGGCCACTGCCGCCCCTGGTTGGCAAAAATGGATCTGGAGTCCATTCCTGTCGACGATTACACTTGGAGCAACGGCTTTTGTTTATAACGGACCTTTTGATGCCTTAAAATACTTGGATCTATTGAAGGAAGAAGATATTAATGTCCTTTGCTGTACACCGACAGAATATCGCATCATGGCGAAAGTGGAGAACCTGAGTTCACACAAACTGCCGGCATTGAGATCTGCAGTATCTGCAGGGGAACCCCTGAACCGGCAAGTTATTGAGGCATTCCAGCAGGCATTTGGCATCAACGTCCGCGACGGCTATGGCCAGACGGAAAACACTTTGCTTGTCGGAACGCTGCAGGAGATGGAAGTGAAACCGGGATCGATGGGCAAACCGACACCGGGCAATCCAGTGGATATCATAAATGATGAAGGAAAACCGACTGCTGTCGGAGAAGTTGGGGATATCGCCGTTCATCGTGATTGTCCGGCCCTATTCCGGGAATATTACCGTGATACTGAGCGGACCAAAGCGGCGTTCCGGGGAGATTGGTATTTAACCGGAGACCAGGCCACGCGTGATGAAGATGGCTATTTCTGGTTTGAAGGACGAAGTGATGACATTATCATCAGTTCGGGGTATACAATCGGACCTTTTGAAGTCGAGGATGCGCTCATGAAACATGCGGCCATTCAGGAATGTGCAGTTGTGGCAGCTCCGGATGAGATTCGCGGCAATATTGTCAAGGCTTATGTTGTACTCCGTAATCCAGACGATTTCCCAGACAAAGAAGCGTTAGTGAAACAGCTGCAGGATCACGTAAAGGAAATTACCGCACCTTATAAGTATCCGCGTGTCATCGAATTTTTGGATGAACTGCCGAAAACTGCTTCAGGCAAAATTCGGCGGGTTGAACTGCGAAAACTGAATGTCTAAGTAAAAATGCCGGACAGCATATAAGCTGTCCGGCATTTTTTTGGCTCTATTTAGGCGGCGAGATGAGTCGATGCTGAAAAGCATAAATGACTGCCTGTGTCCGGTCATGGACCTCCAGTTTTGCCAGGATGTTGCTGACATGCGTCTTGACTGTTTTTAAGGCGATGAATAATTGATCGGCGATTTCCTGGTTGGTCAATCCAGCAGCCAGCAGCAAAAGGATTTCCATCTCCCGGTCGGTCAGTTCATCGTGCAGGACGCGTTCATGGCGCATCTGTTTCATCATCTTAGTCATGACTTCGGGTTCGAGAACAGGCATACCATCCATGGTTTGGCGAATGGAGTCGGCAATCCGTGAGGCTTTTGACGTTTTCAATATGTAACTGACGGCTCCCGCTTGAAGAGCCGGATAGACTTTGTCATCGTCCAGGAAGCTGGTGACAATCATGATTTTCGCTTGCGGCCATTGGTCGATAATGGCTTTTGTCGCTTCCGCTCCATTCATGACCGGCATCACCATATCCATTAAAATCAGATCAGGCCGCAGCTCTAACGCCATTTCAACGGCTTCCTGGCCATTTGCTGCTTCACCGGCAACTTCCATGTCCTTTTGGGACTGGAGATAGGCGGAAACGCCAATACGTACCATTTCATGGTCATCCACTAATAAGATTCGAATCATGGGTTTTCTTCCTTTCAATCGGGACTTTTACTTCCACAATCGTTCCTTCAGAAGGGACCGATACAATTTTGCTGGTCGCGCCAATTTCGATGGCACGCTCTTCAATATGCTTCAGGCCATAGGAAGTCGATTTGGACTGTTCGCTTTCAAACCCAACACCGTTGTCCTGGATGCGCAAAATTGCGAAGTTATCGCGTTCGACAAACAGTATATGGACTTCAGTCGCTTTGGAATGGCGCAGCGTATTGGACAAAGTTTCCTGGGCAATACGGAACAGATGATCTTCAGCGCCTTTTTGCAAAGGAACTTCCTCCAATTTATGCTCGATCGTAAAATAGACTTTTTCCTTCAGTTCACTGACCAACTCAAACAGTCCTTGACGCAGGCTCTTATCATGCAAAGCAGCTGGGCGCAAATGCAGCAGCAATGCCCGCATTTCCAGCTGAGCCTGCTGGACCATCTTCTCAGTCTGCAATAATCCTGGCTGCACGTCCTCATTTTCGGTCATCGATGACAGCAGCATCGAAGCGGCGAAAAGCTGCTGGGAGACAGAATCGTGAAGTTCTCTGGCAAGACGTTGCCGTTCCATGATTAGCCGTTCCTGAATGATTTGATCCTGCGTTTCAGCCCGTTCATTGGCAATGCGGGTCAAGCTTTTGCGCTGCGATTCCAACAGTTTTTGCAGTTTTAGGATGGAATTGGACAAATTGTGCGGCAAGGTTTTCATTTGGGCAGCTTGGACAACCGTCTTGTCTTCGTTGCGCAGAAGGGCCTGAAAGATTTTTTCGATTTCCTGCACTTTAGAGCGTGACAGGGATTCGGTCCACCAGGAGATGCCGACGGACAGCGCAAGCATCAAAACAAGCAGCCAAATGCCCAACGGCAATCCGGCAATAAAATCTTCCCATAGAACAGACCAGCTGTTGACTGCCGGCAAGCCAAGCAATGCAAAAAGAATGCTGAAGACGATCAATGCGAAAAGCGATATAAAAAACAGGCTGCGCGGGAGGATTTGCCTCATCTGCGAATCACCTCGACATCCCCCATCCAAGTGGTTATGGAAACGACCAATTCGACCCTGTTGCCTTCATCTGTTGGATAGCCATCTTCAACGTGGATGGTGCCATTAAGAATGCGCTGGCTTTCTCCGTTGAAAAAACGGGCTTCTCCCAGCCATGTCGAATAATAGACGCGTACAGGAACTTCGTACGGCACTACGATTTGTACCTTTCCAAAACCCTGCCGGATGGAAATGAGCGAAGTTTTTTTCGGCAGCACGGTGTGAGTAGTATCCACCAGAATATCGCCGATAAACCCTTGCACATGAATGTCTTTCCATTCATAAGATTCGATTGGCGTACTTTGGGCGGCCATCACTTTGTTCTGAATCAAGCCTTTATCGGTGGAGCCGTACAAAGGCGCTGTCTGCAGCCACTCTTCACCTTTCCATAGGCGGAGCAGAAGGTAAATGGCCAGCCCAAAAACCATCAGCCTCAAACTCCACATCGACAAAATGGAAACGCCGATAAGAAAGGCACCCGTCCAAAAATAAGAACGGCGGTATTTGACGTTATTTCTCAGAGCATAGTAAATTGTTCCGATACCAAGAAGGATCAAAAACACGCTGCCGTTTCCGAAAAAGGCAGCTTCGACGAATATTAGTAATAAAGCGCTCAGCAGGAAAAATGCTTGTCTGTTTGTTGTAAAGTGCTGCATGGCTTTTGCCTCCTTCTTTGTATCAGAAAAAATGAGAAGAAGAAAACTTCTTCTCACTCCAGTTTAAACAATTTCCTTTTGGTTTGCGCTGTTTTTTTCTAAAGATTCCAGACGTCGTTCCATTGCTGAACGTTCGTGCCGTTCTTCAACTTTAGCGCCAAGTGTTGTAATGTAGGACGCCATGTCGTCAAAAGAGCCAATGCGTTCGGCAACAAGTTCCGGACTCAATACTTTATCCATCTGATGATGGGCGCGCGTTGCATTTTCCTTGCCCATCAGTTGAAGCTGTTTCACTTTCATGTCTTTCACTTTATGTTTCATTTCTTCGTAGCGGTGTTCCAGGCCGGTCAGTTCAGCAATGTTTTCATCCAAGTTGTTCTGCAGCGCTGCAACCCGGGCAGCATAAGCGTCGACTTCCATAGCGGCAAAGTCAGCAAGGTCGGCTTCGCCTGAGGACTGTGCCAGGTTCAACTGATTTTGGCGCTTATCGAGCATAGCGGAAGCTTCAGTCAGTTCTTTCTCCAGCTTACCATTCAGCTGAGCTTGGCGCTCCACCCATTTTCCGGTAGCGGTGGTCTGATTTTCTGCTTCTGTGATGTATCGGTTCAACAAAGCGAGTGGATTTTTTTCCTCTTTTTTTGCGACGACAGCATCCAAGTCGGTTGCCACGGCAAATTTGAAACGGTCCCATAAAGTTGTCATTGTTGTTTCCCCCTTATTTGTTTAGTTTGTTCCATTGCTGTTCAAAATTCGTAAATGGATCGCTTTCTTTTACTGCTGTGACCGAAACGCTTTGGCCATTCCATTGGCGATAGATCATCCACAGAGCGGCAAGGGCAGCGACGCCGATCAAAGCCGGCACATTGGAGATGGCTGCAAGTCCACCAAGGACTCCCACAAAAGCCCACCAAAATTTTGCCAATGCCGAGATGCTTCTTAAGTAGTAATGCACCCCTGCGTAGACGACTAGTAGTGATACTGCCAAGCCAATGATGGGTCCCAAATTGGAAAGGGCGACGATTCCGGCAATGATGCCGAGGGTGATTAACCAAAACTTGTTCATATTGTTTTCCTCCTCTCAATTTCTAACCTAATCATACTAAGCGGACGTATTTTTCAATACGGTCTCTGACTGCATCTTTTACTAGGACCTGGGGCGTAGAACCATCTACAGCCGTTCAATCGGGAACTGTGGATTTTCAAGAGTTCAGTTGCGCAGATTTTACAAATAGAATGCTATAATATTTTTTACCACATTGAAAACATTGAACCCTTCATATATGGTCCATCTTAAAAGAAGAAAGAGGCGCTTTTTCTATGAAACTATTTGCAGGCATCGGTGGTGCCTTACTGATTTATACAACGCTGGTTACATACCTTGGCTGGACGGTATATTCCTGGCTGAACAGTTTTGCTGACGGTCTGAATCCATGGCTTTTTACAGCTTTTTGGCTGATTCTCGCCTTTAGCTATATCATTGGGCGAATCGGCCATAGATGGCTTGGCTTTACGATTCTCGGTTCGTATTGGTTTGCATTTTTACAGTATGCCGTTTTGCTGATTCCTGTGGCGAATATCATTGTGCTGCTGGTGGATTTTCAAGATGATCTGTTCTTGATCGGTTGTGCGGTGGCAGTGATTTTGCTGTTGCTGTTCTTCGTTGGAACGTATTTGGCCTATAGTCCCGTTGTCCGCAAGTTGGAAGTTACAGTCGACGGGGAAGCGGCGGAGCCTCTGCATATGGTGATCGGTTCCGATTTTCACTTAGGTGTTTTATCGGGCAAGAACCATTTGAAGCGTTTCGTGGAAAAGACCAATGCACTTGATCCGGATGTTATTTTTTTAGCAGGCGATCTGGTGGATGATGACCCGATTTGGTATGCACGCTACGGCATGGGGGAAGTTATGGAACAGCTTAAGCCTCGACTTGGTGTATACGGTGTTTTAGGAAATCATGAATATTACGGGAAGAAAATCTCTTTATTGGTTCGGCTGATGGAAAAATCGGGTGTAAATATCCTGAGAGATGAAACTATTCTGGTGGCAAATCGTTTCTATTTGACGGGGCGTGAAGACCGGACGAACGGAAACCGGCATTCGCTTCTTGATTTACAGCCGGTAAAAGGCAAATTGCCATGGATTGTGATGGACCATACACCATCCGATTTAAAAACGCCGGCCGAACTAGGAGCGGATTTTCATATGTCCGGACACACTCATAAAGGTCAAATGTGGCCAAATCGTTTGTTGACCAAAAAGATTTTTGAATTGGATTATGGGTATCGGTTGATAGAAAAAACCCATTTTGTGGTGTCTTCAGGATTTGGTTTTTGGGGACCGCCGCTGCGTATCGGCAGCCGTTCTGAATTGTGGTCGGTCACAATGAGATTCCGGCCGACTTCTTAAAAGGAGAGTTTACATGGAAGATTGGATTGTTTCAGTGATGTCGGAGTATGGCTATTTCGGCATATTCCTGCTTATTATGCTCGAGAATGTGTTTCCGCCGATTCCATCAGAAGTGATTTTGACGGTTGGAGGCTTTATGACAACGACGACGACTATGACCATACCGGGAGTAATATTGGCATCAACCGCTGGCTCAGTTTTTGGAGCAGTCATATTGTACGGCGTCGGCTTGCTGCTGGATGTTGAACGGCTGGAGAGAATCATCGACAAGTACGGGCGCTGGCTGCGTGTGAAAAAGACGGATATACATAAAGCGGATGCCTGGTTTGATCGCTTTGGCGTTTGGACAGTGTTTTTTGGCCGCTTGATCCCTTTGGTGCGCAGCCTGATTTCCATTCCTGCCGGTATGTCGAACATGAAATTTTGGCTGTTTATAAGCTTTACCACACTCGGTACGCTGTTATGGAATACCGTCTTGGTGTTTGTCGGCGAAGCGGTGGGCGAGAACAGAGAACAGATTATGCATCAAATGGAGCTCTATTCCAATATGGTCTATGCCTTGATTGTTTTATTGGCGATAGCTGCTGTCTGGTATTATTTCAAAAAAATAAGAGTGCGGAACTAACAGGAAACTGCTGGCAATTGCCGGCAGTTTTTTAAGTTGTTATAATTATGGAATAATAAAGGATGGAGGATGTCTATGAAGCCGATCGTATTTATCACACAAAAACTGCCGGATCAGGCAATAGCTGGACTGAAAGAACTATATGAAGTCCGGATGTGGCCAGAAGAAGATACCCCCGCACCACGTGAAAAATTGCTTGAAGAAGCAAAAGAAGCGCATGCGCTCTGGACCATGCTGTCCGATCAGATAGACAGCGAAGTGTTTGAAGCTGCCCCCAACTTGAAGATTGTCACGAATCTTGCTGTGGGCCACAACAACATCGATTTGGAAGCGGCACGCAAACACCACGTGACGGTTACCAATACGCCCGATGTGTTGACGGAATCCACGGCAGATCTGACTTTTGCTTTATTATTGGCTACAGCTCGCCGAATCATCGAAGCGGAGAAAACAGTACGTTCGGGAGAATGGAAATCCTGGACGCCGATGGGCATGGCCGGACAAAATGTTGGAGGCGCCACACTCGGCATCATCGGCATGGGACGGATAGGTGAAGCAGTGGCCCGCCGTGCCCAAGGCTTTGGAATGGATGTGCTGTATCATAACCGCACCCGGAGAAGCCTGGAAGACGTGCGTTATGCCGGATTCGAGGAATTATTGAAGATTTCGGATTATGTGGTGATTTTGACGCCGTTGACACCGGAAACAAAAGGGATGATCGGCGCAGACGAACTGGCATTGATGAAAGAGACTGCCTGTCTGATTAACGTGGCAAGAGGCGGCATCGTTGACGAAATCGCGTTATACGAAGCGTTGAAAGATAAAAAAATCTGGGGAGCCGGCTTGGATGTTTTTGAACAGGAACCGGTTCCGCTTGACCATCCGCTGCTGACGCTGCCGAATGTGACGGTATTGCCGCATATTGGCAGCGCAACGATCCAAACACGCTTGGAGATGATGGCACTGAATGCCGAAGCGATCAAAGCTTGTCTGGAAAACCGATCGGTAAAAAACAGAGTCTGCTGAATGGCGGAGAAAAGGCGGCTGCGGGTGCAGCTGCCTTTTTGGTATATGGTAAAAGCCAGTGAAAGATCTAGAAAATGGGTTTATCGGGAATCCTGCCGCTTTCCTTTTTGGCTGGAGTTGTAGTTTAGCGTTATTTATTGTAAAATGATTGAGGTTTTTGCTGCCTTTTCTGGTGCAGAAACAAATTGAGAAATAGGAGGTATGATTCATGCAAAATCATACACACAACGTATTACTATACTATCTATATACACCGATTGAAGATCCGGAGGTTTTTGCAGCTGAACATTTGGCGGCATGCAAAGAGCTTGAGCTGAAAGGACGCATCCTTGTTTCCGAAGAAGGAATCAATGGCACGTGTTCTGGAACCACCGAACAGACAGAAGCTTATATGGAACTGTTGAAAAACGACCCGCGCTTCTCGGACATCGTTTTCAAAATTGATGCCGCTGAAGGCCATGCATTCAAAAAAATGCACGTCCGTGCGAAAAAAGAAATCGTTCACCTTGGGCTTGAAGAAGACATCAACCCGAACGAACTGACAGGCACTTATTTAGAGCCGGTAGAATTTTACAAACAGATGCAGGAACAGGACACTATTGTCTTGGATGCACGAAATGATTACGAATACGATCTTGGCCATTTCCGCAACTCGGTCCGTCCAGATATCGAAAATTTCCGCGACTTGCCGGAATGGATCCGTGACAATAAAGAACAATTTGAAGGCAAGAAAATTTTGACGTATTGTACAGGCGGCATCCGCTGTGAAAAATTCTCAGGCTGGCTGAAAAAAGAAGGCTTCGAGGACGTTGCCCAATTACACGGCGGCATTGTAACATACGGTAAAGACCCTGAAGTAAAAGGGGACCTATGGGACGGCCAATTATACGTATTTGATGAGCGCATTGCCGTACCGGTGAACCAGTTGGAGCATACAATTGTCGGTAAAGACCACTTTACAGGCGAACCTTGCGAACGCTACGTAAACTGCGCAAATCCTGAATGCAATGCGAAAATCCTGGCTTCTGAAGAAAACGAGCACAAGTACATGCGCTCATGTTCAGATGAATGCCGCGAGCACCCGCGCAACCGCTATGCCTTTGAGCATGGCTTGACTGGGGAAGATGTACAGGCACGTTTGGATGCGTTGAAAGAAACGACAACAATCTAATACAAAAACGCCTCCATATATTTGGAGGCGTTTTTGTATTGCATGAGATATAGTCCGTCAGTCTTCTTCGTTCAAAACAATAGTGCGGCCTTTAAATTTTAGAAGCAAGGGAATCAGCAACCAAGCGGCAGCAACGATAAGCAGGATCAAAGACAATGGTTTAGTGAAGAAAATCATGAAATCGCCATTTGAAATAGTTAAAGCTCTGCGCAGGTTGTTTTCAATCATTGGCCCTAACACTAGAGCCAAAACGAGTGGTGCAACAGGAAAGTCGTTTTTAACCAATAAATAACCTAGAATTCCGCAAGCAAGCAACAGGAAGAGGTCAAATGTTGTGTACTGGACTGCATATACCCCAAAGAAAGAAATTGCGATAATGATTGGCAATAAATATTTTTTTGGCGTTTCGATTATTTTGGCGAATACTTTAACCAGTGGCATATTCAAAATCAATAGCATTAAGTTGCCGACAAACATGCTGGCGATGAGTCCCCATGCCACTTCAGGATGATCATCAAATAATAATGGGCCAGGCTGGATATTGTACATGATGAGTGCTCCCATTAAGATAGCGGTAGTTCCAGATCCAGGAATGCCTAATGTTAAGAGTGGAATCATAGCGCCGCCTGATGCAGCATTATTGGCTGATTCAGGACCTGCGACACCTGCAATTGCGCCTGTGCCGAATTTCTCAGGAGTTTTGCTGAATTTTTTCTCGGCAATGTAGGAGAAGAAAGAGGCAAGAGTTGCTCCTGCACCTGGCAGCACGCCGATAAAGAACCCTAAAAGAGATCCCCGCATGATCGGTTTTGCACTGTCTTTCAGATCTTGTTTAGTAGGAAGGATCCTGCCGATTTTTGCGATCGTACCATCTTCGTGTTCACGTTCTAGAATGGTCTTAAATACCTCGCCCAGTGCAAACAATCCGACTGCGATTGTCAGAAACTCTAGGCCGGAATATAGGATCGGCAAATCGTAAGTGAACCGTGCAATACCTGAAACAGCATCGATGCCGATTGTTCCAAGCATCAATCCGAACACGGTCATCATCAATGCCTTGGTCATGGACTTCCCGGCCAATCCGCTTACTGCAGCGAGCCCGAGCAACATGAGCGAGAAATATTCAGCAGGACCGAACTGGAGGGCTATATTGGATAGAGGTTCTGCCAATAGTACAAGGCCAATCAAAGATACAATACCCGCTGCAAATGAACCGATTGCGGCAATCGATAAAGCGGCTCCTGCGCGGCCTTGACGCGCCATCTGGTATCCGTCAAGCGTTGTGACAACGGAAGAAGATTCTCCCGGCGTGTTCAGAAGGATCGATGTAGTCGAACCGCCATACATGGCTCCGTAATAGACTCCAGCCAATAAGATGATGGAGCTTGCCGCTGCAGCTTCTGTCGGCATGCCGGAAGTGATTGTTGCGGTCACTGGAATAAGGAGGGCTACGCCGCTCATCGGGCCAATACCCGGCAATACGCCAACTGCTGTTCCAATAAGGACCCCTACAAAGGCAAAGAGAATGTTTTGCCACTGGAATGCGATGCTGAATCCATCCATTAAAAATTGTAATGTACTCATGGCCATCCGCCTTTCGTTTTAAAATTCTGGGAATCCCGGGAGTGAACCGCCGAGAAACTCGGCAAAAAGATAATAGACACCAAATGAAAATGCAGTGGCAATGACCAATGTTTGAAGCCATTTTCCGCTTTCCATCGTTTGAAATGCTATGACCAGAAATAAGAATGTTGTAATGACATAGCCAAGCGGCTCTAAGAGAGCAGCATATAGAACAGCACTGATAAAAATGATGAAAAACTTTTTGTATTTAATGGACTCTTCATTCTTAATAACTGCTTCATAGCGGAAAGTTTCGTAAAGTAATCGTGCACTTAAGAGAATCAATATAGTTCCCAACCCGATCGGAAAGATGTCTGGCCCGACTTCTGAACCGTAGGAACTCTCGGATATTCGCTGGCTTTCTATGACAAATAAAAGGCCAATCAATAAAAAAATAATGCCAGCAAATCGATCGAAGGTTTTACTCATAGTCTTTCACTCCTCTTAAATTAGAAAACGGCCGAAGCCGTTTTTTAAATTATTTTTGCATATCAAGTGCAGTCAACAACTCAACAATCAACTCTTCTTGATTTTTTAAATATTCTTCAAAATCCTCGCCGTTTTTGTATTCACTTTGCCAACCGTTCTGTTCAAGTTCCTGCTTCCATTCTTCGCTGCCAGACATTTCCTCTATTTTTTCTGACCAGTATTTGTATGCACTGTCTGACATATTCTTAGGTCCGAAAATGCCTCGCCAGATTGTAAATTCAGTGTCAATGCCTTCTTCTTTGAATGTCGGGATTTCGCTAAGCTCGCCTTCCAAGCGTTCAGGAGCACTTACTGCCAGTACGCGGACGTCACCGGACTTCATGTATTCTCCAATCGTAGACGCATCGGTTGCGATGACATCCGCATTGTCTCCAAGCAATGCAGCAACGGCTTCGCCGCCGCCATCATAAGAAACGTATTTCACTGATTTTGGATCGATGCCGTATTCAAAAGCCGGCAAAATACCAACCAGATGATCCATTGAACCGGGAGCAGAACCACCGGCGAATGTAACCGCTGTAGGATCAGCCTTTACAGCATCGAGTACATCAGTCAATGTCTGAAACTCAGAGTCCGCGCGAACAACAATCGCACCGTAATCGCGTGTCAATTGGGCAAGTGGGGTTGTATCTTTGTAACCGTATGGACTATTTCCTTCAGCTTTGCTGTTATTGATGAGAATCGGTGGAGATTTCACCATGAGCATGTAGTCATTATCGACTTCTTTGGTTGCATATTCTGCCATGTAGACAGCTCCACCGCCACCCGGTTTATTTTCGACCATGATCGGCTCTTCAATCAAGCCTGAGTTATTCATCGTTTTTGCAATAGACCGCGCAGTCAAATCCCAGCCTCCGCCAGCTCCAGAAGGTGCCACGATGGTTAATCCGCGTTCAGGATAATCAGGTGAACCATTGTTACTGGCTTGAGAACTTTCTTCAGACGAACAAGCAGCAAGGCCAACCGCTAAAATACCGGCAAGAGAAACGGAAATCATTTTTTTCAACATATAATTCATCCCCTTTTATAATAGTAAAAAGACAGCGCTTTCAGCGCTGTCTTAAACTTATCAGAATATATGCCCAATTCGATGTTTCTAGTCATAAGGTGGATACTGTACATATTGATAATACTGTTCATAAAGTTCACGGGGCAGGGAAGTACCGTCTTTCGGGTCTTCCAATCGTGCCATAAAGCAATTCAGCCTTGGCTGCCTGGCCGGCTGTCAAGTGTTCGAGATAGCGGCGGGCGGTTGAACGGCTCATGCCGCAAGCAGCCCCCATTTCTTCGGCCGTTATCCCGGTTGATGAATCATTCAACTTTTCTTTTATTTTAATCATGGTACTCGGATCGATTCCTTTTGGTGTAACAACTTGTTCCATATAAGGTTCATGATTTTTATTCCACAATTGCTCTATGGATTGCTCATTCAAAGAATCTGATTTTTCAAGAGATACTCTTTTGGACTGATAGTCAAGAAGGCTTTTTTGAAAACGGTCAAAAGTGAGAGGCTTGAGCATATAGTCGGAAACTCCGGCTCTAAAAGCTTTTTTGACAATGGCCGTTTCGGAGGCAGCTGTGATAAAGATGATATCGGATTCAGGGCTTTCCAGTTTTATATACGGCAAAAGGTCAGTACCTTTCATATCCGGCAGGAATACATCCAGCAAAATCAGCTGCGGTTTTAATACCTGTATCCAATCTTTCGCTTCATCGCCATTGTGTGCAGCACCTACTACTTGAAACCCTGGGATTCTCTCAATAAATCGCTTGTGTATATCTGCAATTCGCTTATCATCTTCAATAATTAGAATTTCAATCATATTCATTTCCTCCAGTCGGTATGGAAATAATAAACAGAGCACCGCCAAAATCGCCGTTTTCCATGGTTATTTCTCCTTGTAAATCGTGAACATTTTCTTGAACTTTTACTAACCCATACCCGCGGTCATCGCCGTTTTTTGTGGAGATCCGTTCTTTAAAAAGAGTGGGCAGGATGGAAGGATCCAGTCCTTTTCCGGTATCTTCGACTTCAATTAAAATTTCATGGCCATTATCGACAAAAAGAAGTCTGACCAACCGTTCATGTTCAGGCAGGTATTCAACGGCCTCGAAGGCATTCGTTACAAGATTGCCAAGAATCGATACAAATAAACTTTTTTCAAGATAGGATGGAAGCTTTTCCAAGTAGCTGTCCTCATCGAGAAGAAACTTCACTTTCAATTCCCGCGCCCTGTTAAAAAGGCCAATGACAATTCCGCCAAGCAACGGATCCTGCAGCCGATTTGCGATAAACTGAACAAGTGACTGCTGTTCTTTTGTTTCGTCATGAATGAGTTCCATCGCTTCATCGAGTGAATTCAATTGAATCAGTCCGGAAATAGTATAGAGGAAATTATGATGTTCATGAGTCTGCGAACGCAGTAAGTCGGCATATTGCCTAATTTGTGTCAGCTCATTGCGCAAACCATCCAAGTCTGACTGCAATCGGAAACTGGAAACCGCTCCAGCAATTTCATTGTCAATAAGAATTGGGATGCGGTTGACTATTGTTTTCTTGCCGCGGATTGTCATGGGACGATCGAATTGCTGTTCACCTGTCAACAGGACTTGAGGGAGCAAGGTATTAGGCAGAACTTCGTCAATCAACTTTCCAATAAGGTTTTTTTCTTTCGGCAAAGACAGAACTTCATAGGCGGACGCATTAGCCATTGTGATTTCACCACTTTTATTGACCATTATGATGCCTTCTCTTACAGATTCGATCAGTGTATTTCTTTCTATGAATAAACTTGCAATTTCTGCAGGTTCTAAACCAAATAATGTCTTTTTAATGTTTTTGGACAGAATCATTGAAGCGATTCCGCCAATAGCAATTGCAATTAACACAATAACTATAATAGAGTCTGCATACTGCAAAAAAATAGAAGTCATGTCTGTTTTCAAAAAGCCCACTGAAATAACACCGATTATATTATTTTGCTCATCAACTATAGGTGCTTTTCCTCGCAGAGCGGGACCCAACGAACCGACTGCTTCTGAAATATAAGATTCGCCTTTCAAAATAGCACGTTCATTATCGTCGCCGACCATTTTCTGGCCGATGCGATCTTCTAGGGGATGGGTGTAACGGATTCCTTCAGCGTTGCCGATAACTACATATTCAGCGCCTGTCTGATTTTGTACTTCATCAGCGATTGGTTGAAGTGAAGCATGAGGATCATCAACAGCAAAACCCTGCACTATATCTGGACGATCGGCAGTGGTAACAGCAATATTCAAAGCACGTTTTCCCATTTGTTCTTCAATGGCTTCTGAAATCGTAAAATAAAACGACAACCCAGCCGAAATCATAATGAAGGCTACGAATAGGGCTCCATATAAAAAAATCCTTCGCTGCAAAGACATCTTGATATCACTCATTTCCGGTTCGTTGTCATAGTTAATGGGCTAATTATATAGTCATTGATATGAAAACTCCATGTTTTTAGGAAAAGAAAAAACGCAAAAGATTTACTTTTGCGTCAGTTCATCTTGTTGTTCTTCGCAGTCAAAACAGACCAGTTCTCCTTCTAGATAAACTCCGTCGAGAAATCCATCGCGGCAATAGACATCTTTACCGCAATTGCTGCACGGGCCGATGAGTTCACGCATCCTGTAACCCTTCTGCGTAGACATGCATTGCCTCTTTCAAGTATTTAGCCAAGCCTTGGCCGTGCTGATCGATATTGTCAGCAAAACGGCTGTCTGATGCGTACAAGTCGCCAAGGCCGCGGAACATCTTCGGCGAACAGTCGTAGAATCGATTCAACAGGGTGTAGTAAGCTTTCATTTCTTGTTGGACGGCATGCGTTTCTGGTGGAAGATGCATCAAACTGGCGACTGTATTGTAAATACGGTCTCCTTCACGGTTGATTTCTTCCAAATCTTCTTCTTCTTTTTCAGGTTTGACCGGCTCGCTAACTGCTGGAGCCGGTACTTCGGATACAGCGGTTTCTACCGGAGCCACGGCGACAGCAACAGCTGAATCGTCGCCGAAGATATGCGCAGCCTGGGAAACTTCTTTCTGTTCAAGTATAGGTGTACTGATGCCAGTTTTTTGGTATCTTGCAATTAAATCTTCAGCTTTGCTGCTGGTGAACGCGGAAAAACGTTCCGCATCCGTCACGCTTTGCAACCCTTGAAGTTCCAGCTGCGTGCGTTCTGCATTCTGGATCAGGTTTTCGATGCGCTGTTTTTTCTGTTCCAACAACTCGATGTGCTGAGACAATGCATACTCTCGATCAAAACCATCAGCCACAAGTTCCTGTATTTTTTTTAACGAAAAGTCCAATTCTTTCAGGAATAAAATCTGCTGGAGCAACTTTAAATCTTCCCCATTGTAATAGCGGTAGCGGTTAGTTCCAATATTTGATGGTTTCAATAAACCAATGCTGTCGTAGTGATGGAGAGTCCGTACACTGACGCCTGCTATTCTTGCTACTTCTTGTACTTTGTACAATCTAATCACCTCTCTCTTTAAAATACACTATAACGCACCGTCAGTGTCAATAGTTTATGGAAAAAGACGCTAAAATGTATTGTTTTTGTCTCCTAACAGTAAAAATAAGAGGTTCTATAACCACTTTGGGTTCTTCAAAGTAAATGGATGCAGTTCTGCTTAATTTCAATCTTAAGAGGTAGAACTTAGGAGTCATCATTTTTAAACCGCCAGCCAATCACCGCGCAATCTAAGAAATGGAGTGAATTGAAAGCAAGTTGGCTGGTGAAAATCACTAGTTCAACTTACATAAATGGCATGAGATTATTTACCGGAAAATAAAAACAGATAGTTCAGAAATCTCCGGGGACTTTCCGGACTATCTGTGGAATAATGGTAATGAAAGCGCTATCAAAATATGTTGGATGAAAGGGGAAAATCATGAAACTGACTAATTTTGTGAATGGGCAATGGCAGCATGCCGAACAAGCGGAATTCAGATCTGTCTTGAATCCGGCAAATGGAGAAGAGCTGGCACAGGTACAGATGTCAACCGCAGGAGATGTTGATCTGGCGGTAAAAGCGGCACACGCAGCACAAAAAATATGGGCGAAAGTACCGGCACCTAGGCGTGCGGATTATTTATATGAAATTGGACGCCTGATGAAAGAACGAAAAGAGCAACTTGCTCAAGTGCTGACGAAAGAAATGGGGAAAGTCATTGAAGAGGGGCGCGGCGAGGTTCAGGAAGGCATAGACATGGCTTACTATATGGCGGGTGAGGGAAGGCGTTTGTTCGGTGAAACAACGCCATCGGAACTGGCCGACAAGTTTGCGATGAGCATCCGCTCTCCCATAGGTGTGGTGGGGCTTATCACTCCTTGGAACTTCCCTGTAGCAATAGCGACTTGGAAATCGTTTCCGGCAATAGTGGCAGGAAACACCTTTATCTGGAAACCCGCCACCGAAACGCCGATGATGGCCTATGAAATGGCAAAGATATTCAAAGAAGTCGGCCTTCCAGATGGAGTCGCCAACGTCGTCTTCGGTGCGGGTGCTGAAGTGGGTACTGCTTTGATTGAGCATCCGGATGTCCGTGTTATTTCATTTACCGGCTCAACAGAAACCGGCCGTAAAGTGGCTGAGGCGGGTGGACGAAACTTGAAGAAAGTATCGCTCGAAATGGGCGGCAAAAATGCGGTGATCGTCATGGATGATGCTGATTTGGACTTGGCAGTTGAAGGGATTCTCTGGAGTGCCTTTGGAACCGCTGGACAGCGCTGTACCGCCTGCAGCCGCGTTATTGCCCATTCAGATATCAAAGGGGAACTGCAAAAACGTCTGTTGTTGAAGATGGCAGCGTTGACGATTGGAGACGGAACGGATGAATCAATCAAAGTAGGACCGGTCATCAACCGCAAAGCCCTTGAAAAAATTCATTCGTATACCGCAATCGGGAAAAAAGAAGGAGCAACACTGCTGGTTGGCGGCGAAATTTTGACAGGCGGCATTTACGACCAAGGAAACTATTACGCTCCGACATTGTTTACGGATGTGGCGCCAGACATGCGCATCGCCCAGGAAGAAATTTTTGGACCGGTCGTGTCCATTATAGAAGTAGCAAATTTTGAAAGAGCGATTGAAGTAAACAATGGCGTAAAATACGGACTGTCCAGTTCAATTTATACAGCTGACATCAATCGGGCATTTAAAGCACAGCGCGATTTGGATACTGGAATCGTCTATATAAATGCAGGGACGACAGGCGCCGAAATTCACCTTCCCTTCGGCGGAACAAAAGGCACGGGCAACGGCCATCGCGATTCAGGTGTCGCGGCACTGGATGTCTTTACTGAATGGAAGAGTGTCTATGTCGACTACAGTGGGAAATTGCAGCGTGCACAGATCGATAATGAAACTTAATGGCGAAAGGGGATGTGGAAGATGAAAATCGTCGTATTAGGTGCTGGTTTGATGGGAAAACAGGTGGCACGCGACCTGGTTGCAGATGATGCTGTTGAACAGGTCTTTTTAGCGGACCGGAATGTCATTCCGACGAAACAGTTCAGAGAGCAGCTCGGCAGCAGCAAAGTTGAAGTGCTGGAGCTGGATGCCAGTGATGATAGGGCATTGGCAGCAGCTATTTCGAAAGGGGACATTGTCATCAACGCCCTGTTCTATAGCTTCAACGAAAAAGTGGCAGCCATTGCGCTCGAGTGCGGTGTCCATGCAGTGGATTTGGGCGGACATATCGGAGGTGCGACAGAAGCGGTGCTTGACATGCATGAGCAAGCTCAGCAAAAAGGCATCACATTGATTCCTGACTTGGGCGTAGCACCGGGAATGATTAATATCCTTACAGGGTATGGCGCCAGCAAGCTCGATCAAGTATCTGACATCCGGTTATTTGTCGGGGGCATTCCTGTCCATCCTGAACCTCCGCTGGAATATAATCATGTTTTTTCACTGGAAGGCGTTTTTGATCATTATACCGACAAATCATATGTGATTCGCGGCGGCAGGCTGCTGGAGATTGAGTCTTTATCTGAAATCGAGCATGTGGAATTTGAAGGCTTTGGTGAACTGGAGGCTTTCCATACATCCGGCGGCACGTCGACTTTGACTGATACTTTCAGTGATGTAAATTCATTGGAGTACAAAACCTTACGCTATAAAGGCCACGCCGAAAAGTTCAGGCTGTTGGTGGACCTGGGCTTTACAGACCGGACAAAAAAAGTGGAAGTGGACGGACATGAAGTCAAGCTCCGCTCAGTGTTAAAAGCGGTGCTCGAACCGATAACGGAACTGGGTGATAAGCAGGATGCCGTCGTTTTGCGGGTGTTTGTAACGGGTGTGAAAGCAGGAGAAGAAATCAGTTATGAATACAATATGGTGACCGTGAAAGATCCTGCCACAGGTGTTACGGCAATGGCACAGGCGACGGCTTACACCATTTCCGCTGTGGCGCAGATGATTGGTAACGGAACGATCGACAAGCAGGGTGCCTATCCTCCAGAAATGATCGTACCCGGTGAGGAATATATAGCAGAGATGGCAAAACGTGGTGTCGATATTAAAGAAACCATCCACCGTTCGGCTTTGCAAAACTAATGCATTGCTTCTAAAAAATAAAAAAGGATGGCTCCGACAGGAACCATCCTTTTTGCCGTTTAAATCAATTCTACCACTTTTTTCGGAACGAGCATTTTCAATCTGCGTGGTTCAATCTCGATCTCCAAGGGAGTTTTCAAGTAGATTTCGCCGTCGGTATCAACATCCAGCTCTTCATCAGTTTTGATGGAAATGGACCGGCCCTGATAATGGGTGATGTGTTCCAGTTCTTCTGTTGCAACCCCGGGCTGGGACAGTGAAAACCATTCCCGCAATGCAGCCAGTGAAGACGTTTGAATGATAAACAAATCCAACAGGCCATCTGCCGGGTCGATGGTCGAGAGCGGAAAGTTGTGGGTGCCGATCGATTTGCCGTTCATGACAAGCACCAGTACTCCTTCTTCAGCATAGCTGATGCCATCGATTTTCAAATAGACCGAGAATGGAGTGGCCTGCCGCATGGATTGCAGCGCGCTCATAAAGTAACTGAGTTTCCCATATCGGTCTTTTAGATGCGGATCGATATTGGAAGATGCATCGGTAATCAGACCGATTCCAGCAAAGTTAAGAAACGAACCGCCATTGATTTTTCCTGTATCGATTTCTTTGATTTCGCCGTTGACGAGTTCAGACGACGCCAAATCCAAGTCCAACGGAATATTCAAAGTGCGTGCAAAATCGTTGCAGGTGCCGCTTGGAATAATGGCGATTGGCGGAGCTGCCGGGAGGCTGGACAACGCACGGACCGCAGAATGGACAGTCCCGTCACCTCCGGCAATAAATAAAATATCGGCATATGTTGCGGTGGTCTGGCAAGCATTTTCGAATTCTTCGGGCGAAGCGGTTTGGATCAGTTCGAGTGACTTGGATGCTTCGGCCAAGTGGGGAACAGCAAGCTTCAGGACAGCGTCTATCGTAGACGCTCCGGCATTGCCGTTATACAATAATACGGAACGATTGAACTTAGGCATTTTGTGTGCCCTCCTGTAACTTCTATTTACTTCTACAATTCCACTAACGGTAATTCTGTAAACAATCGAAACCAGCGTAATAACTGGACTAATAAAAATGAGGTGTCGATATGACAATGAAACTGTTTTATCAGGATTCGGAAATTTCAGAAGCACATGTGCAAGTGCTTCGCAGTGCAAAAGACGCCAGCGGCCCTTATGCTGTATTGGATCAAAGCTGCTTCTACCCTGAAGGAGGAGGCCAGCCGGCGGATACGGGAAAAATCGGGTCTGCCAAAGTAGTGGATGTCCAGACCGTTGAAGGCGAGATACGCCATTATACGGATATCCAGCTGCCTCAAGAAAGTTTTTCCGCCCAAGTGGATTGGGATAAAAGATGGGATCATATGCAGCAGCATGCAGGCCAGCATCTGTTGAGCGCTTTGTTGGAAGATATGTACGGCTTTAAGACCCAAAGTTTTCACTTAGGGCAAGAACGGGTGTCCATCGATTTGGACTTGGATACTGCAACCAATGCTCAGCTGAAAGATGTTGAAAATCGGGCCAATCAGCTGATCAGCCAACGCCTGGCCATTTGGACTCGCTGGATCACGGACAGCGAGGCGAAAATGCTCCAACTGAGAAAGCCGCCGGCAGTGGCAGGAGATATTCGCCTGGTGGAAATCGACGGCATCGATGTGAATGCCTGTGGAGGCACTCACCCAAAGAATACAGCAGATATCGGCTTATTGAAAATCATTTCTACAGAAAAAGCCAAAAGCGGCATGCGGGTTTATTTTTTGTGTGGTACGCGGGCCTTGGAACATTTTAACTTTTTGATGGAAACCACAGACAAATTAGTCGTCCAATTGAATGCGCCGGCTGCTCAGTTGCCGGAGGCTGCCAAAGCCTTATTGGCTGAAAAAGCAGCAGCCAATAAAACAATCAAGAATCTTCAGGAACATGTGTTACTCCTCGAAGCTGCATCAATCTTTCCGGCCAATGGCGTGATCGAACGAGTTTTCGAAGAGCGTCCAGTCAAGGAACTGCAGCAGCTTGCCCGTCTAGTGATCGGTCAGCATGCAGAAGCGACCCTGCTGTTCATTAGTTCTTCTCAAGGTGATATGCGTCTGGTATGCGCCAAAGGTGAACAGGCACCAGGTGATATGCGTGAAGTGCTGAAAGGCCTTCTGGCATTGACTGAAGGCAAGGGGGGAGGGAACGCCCAGTTTGCTCAGGGAGGCGGCAGGACCGGGAAATCTCCGGAAGCATTTCAAGAGGTTTTTCGGGAAACTTTAAAAAAATTCAAGTGAATGCTTGTAACTTTTCGGTTGCTTCTGGGTCTAATGGGAAAAGGGATGTCTGAAAGGGCGTGAAGCATCGTGAAGAAGAAAAAAGTTTGGGCTTTTGCCGCGATCGCAGCTATTTTAATAGGTCTCGCGTTTGTCTTTTTTAACGACAAAGTATCGGTAAGCGCTTCGTCTGTCGCTTTAGCCGAGCAGGGCTGGAAAGCCAACTTCTCTTCCTCGCTCCAGCAGGATGCCATCGATAAAGGCGATGTCTATCTCACAGATGCACAAGGTGGACGGGTCGATGTGGAAATGATCATCCTTGAAAATGGCAAGACATTGGAAATACCTGAAATTGCCACCGGCCAATACCAGTTGCATGTGAAAAGAGCAGCATTAAAAAACAACTTCATGAAAAGTTTGGTCAGTACTGAAATTTCATTTGTTGTGCAGGATCAATTAGAGCAGCTTACGGATGAAGAAGAGCTGCGGAACTATTTTGCACAGCTGATGGAAATGCAGCAGAACAACCAGCAATACGGGGGCACAATTGCTGAAAGTGGAGAAGAAACTGCAGAATCCGCTGACTCTGCATCTGGCGAAAGTGAAGGGGTGGGAGGCGACCATTCAACCACCAACAATCAGGTGGAGGGAGTGGATGAAGCTGATTTAGTAAAGACAGATGGTTCATATATTTACTCGATCAGCGAATCGCGCGTGATGATTTCAGATGTACGGAATCCCGAGGAAATGGCTGTCGCCGCGGAATTGCCTTTTACACAGGAAACCTATCCGCAGCAGCTGTTTCTATCGGGAGATACACTGATCATCCTGGGCAGCAGCTATTCCGCCATGCCGATGGACGATTGGCATCTGCCAAGCAGCCAGCAGCCATATCTGGGCCTGACAACCGTTTACTTATATGACATCAGCAATCCTGAGTCGCCTCAGCTGATCCGTGAATTCGGCGCTGAAGGAAATTTGAGCGGCGCAAGGCTGAGCAGTAATGTTCTTTATTTTGTGACCAGTGTCTATCCGGATTATTGGATTCTGGAAGAACAGGACGAACCGGAACTGCGTCCGCATCGCTACGACTCAAAAAACGGTGGAGAACTTGAGCCTATTTCTTATGACAGCATCGCAATTCTGCCGGGGACCATGGAAGGCAGCTACAGTGTCATCACGACGATTGACTTGGCTGTTCCTGAAACCAACGATGTCTCGACGGAAGGATTTTTAGGCGGCAGCGAACAGCTTTATATGAATGAAGAAAATCTTTATTTGACGGCCTCTGCCTATGTTCCATTAGGCGATGACGAACTGAGCGGCAACAGTGAAATGGCAATTTGGATGCCGCAGCAGGCAAATACGGAAGTGTTTAAATTCGGTTTGAATGGTACTGCGGTTGAATTTTTGGCTTCTGCACAAATTACTGGTTCTTTGCTCAATCAGTTTTCGATGGATGAACACAATGGTTATTTCCGTGCAGCAACGACAGAAGGGATTGCGTGGGATGTGACTTCTCCATCAAAAAACCACCTATTTGTTCTGGATGGGCAAATGAATCAAGTGGGGTCGGTAGAAGATTTGGCACCTGGCGAACGGATTTATTCAGCCCGCTTTATCGAAGATAAGGCTTATATGGTGACCTTTAAAGAAACCGATCCACTTTTTGTCATCGATGTTTCGGTTCCTTCCTCTCCACAAGTGCTTGGAGAACTGAAGATTCCGGGCTTCTCAAATTATCTGCATCCGTTGGACGAGGAACATTTAATCGGTTTTGGCTATGATACGAAATTGGTGCCTGTAAAGAATGGAGAACCGCGCGTCGTGACAGGCGGCATGAAAATCTCCTTATTCGATGTCAGCGATTTTGCAGCTCCAGTAGAAAAAGATACGGAGATTATCGGAGGGCCTGGCACATACTCGACGCTTCAATACGATCACAAAGCTTTGTTTACGCATCAGGAAAAGAACTTGTTTGGTTTTCCAGCAGCACTTTATGAAGAAACTGCCGGTGATTATATAGATTTTGATGGTGAAGGCGCGTTGATTTACACCATTACTCCAGATGGGATTTCCCAAGCCGCCAGTTTGATTGAACAAACTGATGATCAATACGAAGATTGGAATACCGCGATACAGCGAATTCTATATATTGGGGAAGAACTGTACACAGTAGCAAATGGTGAAATCAAAAGCTACAGCCTGGAAACCTTTGAACCAATCAGCAGTATGACATTTGATAAATAGCAGCAAGAGGCATATTTACAGGTGCCTCTTTTTTTTTTATGTTTTTAATTAGCAAAAATAGGGAAGTTGATGAGTATTCTGAAAACTATAACTGGAGGGATATCGATGAAAGCAGTAACGTTTCAAGGAGCAAAGAATATGCAGGTAAAAAATGTAAAAGATCCTGAAATCCAGAAAAAAGATGATATCATCGTAAAAATCACCTCAACTGCTATATGTGGTACGGATTTGCATATTTATCAAGGTGCATTGCCGACAACAAAAGACACGGTAATCGGACATGAACCAATGGGAATTGTGGAAGAAGTGGGACCCGATGTCACCAAAGTAAAAAAAGGGGACCGTATCGTTCTTCCTTTTAACGTCAGCTGCGGGAAATGCTTTTACTGCAGCAACGAAATGGAAAGCCAATGTGACAACTCAAATGACAACCCTCATTTTGACACCGGCGGGTATTTTGGTTTGACGGAACGCTATGGTGATTATTCAGGTGGACAAGCCGAATATTTGCGTGTGCCTTACGGAAATTTCATGCCTCTGTTGATTCCAGAATCCTCTGAACTGGAAGATGAATCGCTGTTGTTCCTGTCAGACGTTTTGCCAACCGCATGGTGGAGTGTAGAAAATGCCGGCGTTAAAAAAGGTGATACGGTCGTTGTCCTTGGATGCGGCCCAATTGGATTAATGACGCAAAAGTTTGCCTGGATGCAAGGTGCCAGCCGCGTAATTGCAGTTGATGAAATTCCATACAGAATGGAACTTGCCAAAAAAATGAACAATGTTGAAATTGTTGATTTCAGCATGCATGACAATACAGGTGCCCTGATCCACGAAATCACGCAAGGTGGAGCAAATGTTGTCATCGACTGTGTCGGAATGGACGGCAAAAAATCACCGTCAGAAGCGGTTCAGCAAAAATTGATGCTTCAGGGTGGTACTTTAAGTGCCATTGACATCGCAAAAGATGCTGTTGGCAAGTTTGGGACGATCCAGTTAACCGGAGTTTACGGATTGACGTATAACCAATTCCCGCTAGGCAATATATTTGAACGGAATGTCACCATGAAGATGGGGCAGGCTCCAGTGATCCATTTGATGCCGATGCTGTATGAAAAAATCGAAAATGGAGAATTTGATCCGCGCGAAATCATTTCACATATTGTGCCATTGGAAAGTGCCAGTGATGCTTATCAAATCTTTAATGACCATCAGGACAACTGTACAAAAGTTGTACTGAAGCCATAATGGCTCATAATTCGCAGTCCATTAAACGCCCCGCAGAGTCGGGGCGTTTAATTTTTTGTCCATGTGCGTTATGATGGGTACTGAAACCGACTGCGAGAGGGGCGAAACATGTGACACAAATAGGAGAGACCAGGCGTGAACTCGCGTTGGATTGTTTTTTGCTGGCTGGCCGAATCATGATGGAAAGCGGTGCCGAAACTTACCGCGTGGAAGATACAATGATCCGAATGGCCGTTTCACAAAATATGGTAAACTCTCATTGCTTCGTGACACCGACAGGCATCATGTTTTCTCCGAGTGAAGAGCTGGCGACACGATTTGTCCGTATTAATAACCGGAGTACCGATCTTGAACGGGTAGCACTTGTCAATTCCGTTTCCCGGAAATTGGTGGCCGGAGAATATACAGTGCAGCAGGCTTACGATGAACTGCTGATTATTGATCAAACCAATTATCGATTCAATATATGGCTGCAGATTTTAGCAGCTTCAGTAGCAAGTGGCTGTTTCCTGATCCTATTGGGGGGCAGCTGGATTGATCTTCCTTTTGCTTTTGTGTTTGGCGGTATCGGTTTTATCATAGTCGAGACCATTCTCGAAGAAACACGGGTGAAGATATTTGCCGAATTTATAGGCTCTTTTGTGGTCGGAATACTGGCTTCGATAGCGGTTTATACCGGATTCGCGACAGATTTGGATACCCTGATCATCGGCTCAATCATGCCGCTTGTTCCGGGGCTCTTGATTACCAATGCAGTACGGGATTTGATGGCAGGGCATTTTGTGTCTGGGTTGTCTAAAGGGGCAGAGGCTTTTTTAACAGCGTTCGCTATTGGTGCCGGGATCGCGGTAGTTTTATCATTTTAAGGAGGAGATCGGATGAACTGGCCATTGGAAGCATTTCTCAGCTTTTTGGCAGCTGGCGCATTCGGCGTCATCTTCAATACGCCGCGCAGAACATTGATCAGCTGTGGGCTAGTCGGCATGAGCGGATGGCTCATCTACCGCACGTTCTTCCTTGTCTTCGAAGATTCCGTACAAGCTTCTTTTGCCGGAGCATTTGTGGTTTCAATTGTGGCACATTTGCTGGCTAAGAAATTTCGGATGCCGATGATCATTTTCAGCATCGCCGGAATTATTCCGTTGGTGCCTGGAAGCAAGGCTTATAACGCGATGCGAAATATTGTTGAGCATAATTACCTGGAAGCTATTGCATTTGCATCTGAAGCACTGATGATTTCAGGCGCGGTTGCGATGGGACTGGTCTTTGCAGAAGTGCTGATGCAGCTGTTCTTCAAGCGGCAGGCAAAAAGAATACAAAGAAAAATGGGCCTGACACAAGAGTAATTCTTGTTTGTCAGACCCATTTTTTATGCGCTTTTCTGTGTTGTCTAGCTTCAGCGCCCAGATTCTAGGGGCCGCGGGATGCGGGTCAGATAACCGTTGCGACAGGAAGTCGCGATCTTAGGTTAGCTTCTGCGATTGGGCGCTTACGCTTTTCTTTGTCCAGACTCCAGCTGCCAGATTCTAGGGTCATAAGCCACTCTGGCTGTGCGGCTAAAAACATGCCGCTTCGCCAGCGCGTCTTATGCCCGTCGAATCTAAACGGCAGCTTCCGCTTTTCTGTGTTGTCTAGCTCCAGCTGCCAGCCCCTCGAGTCGCTTCACCCTTATCAGCAATGGCAAAGATCGCCATTACCGATAAGGCTTCCAGCGCTTGTCGGGGCTATATGGCAGCTTCCGCTTTTCTGTTTACCCCAGCCACTTTTCCAGGTCTGCAGCATTCATCGGATGGCCGATAATGTAGCCTTGCAGGCTGTCGCAGCCCATGGCGCGCAGTAGTTCAAATTGTTCGTTGGTTTCAACGCCTTCAGCTGTTACTTGGAAATCAAGCGACTTCCCAAACTGAATCATACCGTTGATCAACTTTTGTATTTTTTCTTGCTTGGTGATGGACTGAATAATCATTTGATCTATCTTTAATGAAGATATTGGCAGCATAAGCATATAGCGGAACGAAGCGTAGCCAGTTCCAAAGTCATCTAATGCAAAACTTATGCCTTCTTGGTGAAGTGTCTTCATCTGAGTCATGATTGAACGTTCAGCCTCGGCTTCAAGAGCGAATTTCTCAGTGATTTCAATCATTAATGAGCTGGCTTTGCAATTATTGATTTTTAACTGATCGAGCAGCATTTTTGCCATGTCCTTGTCTCGGAACTCACGGATGGAAGAGTTGATGCTGATTTGCAGATCAATGCCTTTAGATTCCCAATCACTCAATTGCTTGCAGGCAGTTTCAATGACAAAGCTGCCGATTTCATTGATCAGACCATTTTCTTCTGCAATGGGAATCAGTTCATCGGGTGTAACTACGCCGATTTCTGAATCCGTCCAACGCACCAAAGCTTCAACTCGTTCAACTTTGCCGTTGTTCAAGTTTACCTGCGGCTGATACAGGAGCTGCAAGTTTTTGCGATCCAATGCATAGATCAGCCGTTTTTCGATAAGAGCTTTGCGATTCAAACGTTCATGGTCATCGGATGTCAGCGCAGAAATGGCACTGCCGCCCCGATCTTTTACTTTTTTGATGGTGGCATAAGAAGCTTTGATCAAATGCATAAAGCTTTGCTGGTCTTCAGGATATTTGGTGATGGCGCCGCTGATGGTCATTGGCACCGCCGTACCCTGCAGATAGATCGGATGCTGCTTAAGGTAATGAAGAAAGCCTTCGATAAACCAGTTGCTCAACGGTGTCACCAAAGCAAATTCGTGCAGCCCGGCGCGTGTAATAATGGAGTCGGAAAAATACATCCGCAGCCGTTTCGTGAATTCGATGAGCAATTCGTTTTCAGTGTCTGTGTCTGACACATCCCGCAAAGTATAAAAACGGTCAATATCCAGAAAAATGAAGGAAAAATGGCGTCCTTCTTCTATATATTCATTGACCACTTGCTCAAGACGGTGCCGGTTCTCTAACCCTGTTACCGGATCGATAAAGGCGATTTCCTCGAGATGCTGCTGGGCTTTTTTGTTGGCAGTTATATCTTTTTCCAGGAAAATGTAATACGTATCATCGGTGGAAAGCTGCATAGGGATGGCTGTCAGATCAACCCAATAAACTTCGCCATCTTTTTTCACTTTTTTCGCTTCGCCGTTCCAGACATTGCCTTCTCTTAACGTGGATAGAATGGAATCGACAAATTTGACATCCGCTTCACCATCTCCAAACATGTGCCAGACCGGCTTGCCTAAGATCCGTTTTGGCGTCCACTTGCTCAATTTTAAAAATAAGGGATTCGCATATGTAATCAAAAATTCCTGATCAAAATAAAGCAGCATGAAAGAGTCGTCCAAACCATTGCGCAAATGGTTTAATTCTTTAGGGGCAGAGCCCTCTTCATCGCCTTCATCCAATTCATAGATCGTCATGACGAACTGTTCATTGTTTGAAGTGTAGGACTTGGCTACAACTGTTGTATAGGCCTTTATTCCATCGCCCAATTCTATTTCCACATCTTCAAATTTAACCGGTTCCTCAGTATGCAGAAGTTTTTCCCATGAATGCTTGCTTAACGCTGCTTTTTCAGGATTCATATAAGGAGAAAGCTGGCCTTTGACCGCTTCGGACTCTATTTGAAAAACGTGCTCGGCATGCTGGTTGCACCATGCAATCAAGCCGTCTTGGTCTAAGATGATGATGGGGAAAGGAATATGGTTAAAAACGAGGGTGTCAGCTAATTTACCTTGCAATTCGCTCATTCTTTGACGCTCCTTAACCGTAGTGTACTTTCATTATAGAGAAGAAAAGGTCTATCGTCATCCTTTTCAAAATAATCTCTAAAGGAAATTCATGGATTTTTCACTATCCTTTCCTTGACAATCGTGAGAGAATAGGCATAAATCATATGAAAATAGAGGTAAGAAAATGTTAAATAAATTTTTTGTAATATTATCCCTGATACTAATTTTCCCTTTTTCGGTTCAAGCGCATACAACTTTAATGTCATCGACACCGGCAGAAGGTGAAACTGTTACCGAAGCTTTGGATGAGGTGCAATTGGTTTTTGGGACAAGAATTGAAGAAGGCAGCACAATGACAATCGAAGGAGAAAGCGGAACATTAGAATTTGACGGCATCACGGTAGCCGAAGATTCGATGACTGGTGAGTTTAGTAAACCATTGGCTAATGGAAACTACCGCATTCTTTGGAACATTATTGGGGAAGACGGCCATCCCATCGAAGGAGAAATTGCTTTTAGTATTTCTGTGGAGGCAGAGGAAGAACCGGCAACAGCTCCGGCGGCAGAAGAGAAAGCTGAAGAGCCAGCAGAACAGTCTGTGTCGGCTTCAGAGGAAGGGGCAGCGCCGGAAGTAGCTGAAGAAGGCAGCAACCTGCTCGTAACCAGTGTGCTTGTGCTGATTGCTGCTTTAGTGATTTTCGGAATCTATAAATTGCTGATGAAGAAAAAATGACATTTTTCACTGCATTTGCCGATGTCTTGCTGTATATTGCCTTTTCATATTTGGCGGGTTCCGTTGTGCTGCAATTTGTGCCCGAGGACCGGAAACCGAGGCTATCCACTTCAAAGGTTTTGCTGCTGCTCAGCACAGCTGGAATTATTTTTCTGTCATTTGGTCCGGTCTATGAACTGGCTGTATTTCTTCAAAGCAGCCAGGGGTGGAGCGAATCTTACCTGAATGCCATTACTGGATTTCGCGTTGGTCAAGGATGGCTGATCACCTTGCTGCTCGGAATCATCCTGGCTATAACCATTTATTTGGGGGGCAGCCGTTATATCCAGGCGCTTTATTTGTTCCTGCTGATTCTGACTGTCGGATTCTACAGCCACATTTCGACTCTTGACCTGTGGGCTGGATTTGCACTGCACTCCATCCACATTCTTTTTATGGCTATGTGGGCTGGTGTGCTGCTTCACGTGGCATGGTTTGCAAAAGAAGGGATGAACTGGGCGCGGTTTTTGGCCTGGTTCACACCGTTTGCATTTTTCTGTGTAGCAGCAGTAATCGGCAGCGGAGTTGTCATCATGTTCTTTTTTGTGGCTCCAGCCGATTACGCCAATTCCTGGGCTTTGCCTTATGGACAGTTGCTCCTGCTAAAGCATCTCAGCATTATACCGGTGCTGATGGCAGCTTTGATCAACGGATTTCTCAATAAGCAAAAAGTTTTTCAGCAGGCTTGGCTGAAAGTAGAAAGCATCCTGCTGCTGATCGTCTTTATCTTTACCGCTTTTATGAGCAAGCAGGCACCGCCTCACGATGTTAATGATACGCTGAGGATTGAAGGCGGCGGGTGGTTGATTGAAGAATTGGCAGGCCCTTTGTACATTCCGCTTGCAGCAGGATTGGATTTGACCTTAAACGGCTCGCTCTTGATGGGGCTTAGCCTGCTGTTGCTGGCTTTGATGCTGGTAGGTTTTTACCGGCAGCTGAATGCCTGGCTGTCATTGTTGTTAAGTGTTGGATTTATCATCAGTTTTTATGTGGGGTTAATGTTGAACCTATCATTTTAAATAATTACAGGCCAATCTTTCGGGATTGGTTTTTCTATTGAAAGGAGTGGGGAGCATGCAACGTTTAAAGGGAGTTTCCATGATATTAATCGGGGCCATGCTATGGGGAGCCACGGGACCTTTAATGGAATGGACTATGGAGATCTATGGCATTTCCGTTCCGTTTCTTTTAACCATCCGTTTAATCGTGGCGGGTCTTTTATTGCTCTTGTTCCTGAAGCTGAAAGGTGTCCGCGTCACAGCAATCTTCCGCAATAAAACCTGGATTCGCCCGCTGCTGATCTTCTCCATACTGGGAATGCTCGGCGTCCAGTACAGCTTTGTCGCCGCAATTGAAGCAAGCAACGCCGTAGTAGCGACTTTGATGCAATTTTTGGCTCCTGTCTATATTATTTTGTTTGTTTCCATCACTCACAAAAAAATTCCGCCAAGCTATCAAATAATCGGTATGGCTGGAACATTGGGGGGAATGTTTTTGCTGCTGACCAATGGCAGACCCGATCAGCTGATCATCAGTGGACAAGCATTTTTCTGGGGCATTCTGGTAGGTCTGGCTTTTACTTTCTATACTTTATATCCTGCGCGCCTCATGCAGGAATGGGGAGTGTTGCTCGTGGTCGGCTGGTCGATGCTTTTTGGCGGCATTTTTCTCGGACTTGTAAACCCAATTTTTCTTTCAGACGAATGGCCGATCCTCACCGAACTTCCGGTGATTGGCGCAATCCTGGCCATCATCGTCATCGGAACAGCCGCTTTCGTCTTGTTTCTCAGCAGCATGCGCTACATTACCGCCGTTGAAACCAGCATCCTGTCATCACTAGAGCCGTTGACCGCGATGGTCATTTCCATGTTCTGGTTTGGCCAGGTTTTGTCGCCGGTTCAATTATTCGGTGCACTGGCTATGTTGATTTTTGTCACTTGGCTATCGCTGGCCGGCAATCCGAAAAAGAATAAGCTGGAGGCGGAGTAGGTATAGAAACGTCTTATATTATTCTCCATTCCTTGGGCTAAGAGCAATAGACCCCGCGGGAGTCTCCACTGATTTTTTCCATATCTTTTATGAACATATCAGAAAAACTTAGGCTTGCTTTCAATCTACGCCATCTCTCGCGAAAGCCCTGGCCGAAGCGATGAATAAAATCTCGTTTCTTTAGTTCAACATGTAAGGATCAATCTATGAAAAACGATGTCTCCCAAAGAGGCATCGTTTTTCTGGTTTAAAATAGAAATTCCTATTCGATATCTGAAAATTATGGCATACTATTCTATACAAAGGTTCGAGTTTCGAAACGTTTAGGAGGCATTTCCATGAGAACGGTATTTTCATACGCTAAACCATATAAATTTTACATCGTTATCGCGTTGATTTTAATGCTTCTGGAATTGACGGTTGAATTGCTGCAGCCGTTGGTCATTGCCAGCATTATCGACCAAGGAATTGTGGAAAGGGACCAGGACGTCATCATTCAATTAGGAATCGTCTTGATGGCTTTATCCGTCATCGCATTTGCTTCAGGGATCGTCAATTCGTATTTTGCTGCGCACGCATCGCAAAGCTTCTCTTTTGATCTTCGACAGGCCCTTTACGGACGGATCCAATCCTTTTCACTGGCAATGTTCAATAAATTCCCGGCTTCGGGTTTGATTACGCGGTTGACCAGTGATGTTACGATGGTCCAGCAGGTCCTCTACATGGGGCTGCGGATTATGCTGCGGGCGCCTTTGCTCGTAGTAGGAAGCATGATTATGGCGTTTGTCGTCAATCCAAAATTGGCCTTCTATTTGGTCATCGTCTTTCCGTTTCTGCTCATTTTTCTATACGTCATGGTCAAAAAAGGCGTCAGCTATTTTGGTTTTGTCCAAAAACGCCTGGATCGCGTCAACCGCATTGTCCAGGAAAACCTGCAGGCAGTGCGTCTGATCAAAGCTTATCTCCGCGGGAAATATGAAGCGAACCGCTTTTCTGAAGTAGCGGATTCTTTAAAGATCGATACGGTAAAAGCCTTCAGAATCATGGAAATCATTTTGCCGATTTTATTATTCGGCATGAACTTATCGTTATTGGCCGTTTTGTGGTTCGGGGCATTTGAAATTCGCAGTGGGGGAGCGCAGATTGGTGAACTGGTCGCCATTGTTAACTATGCAATGCGCATGACCGGTGCTTTTACCATGTTTTCCTTTATCATCATGATTTTTGCCCGTGCGAAGGCTTCTTCTGAACGGATTGAAGAAGTGCTGCTGGCAGAAGATATTCGTGAAAAAGACGAAATCGGAGAGGTTAAAGCCCTCCGCCGCGGAGAAGTGCGGTTTGATCATGTATCATTCACATATCCTGAAAGTTCACAGCCTGTGCTGCAGGATGTTTCGTTCCATTTGAAGGCCAATGAAAAACTGGCCATCATGGGAGCAACAGGCTCTGGGAAGTCTTCCTTGCTGCAGTTGCTGCCGCGCTTTTACGACGCCACTGAAGGTACGGTATCGGTGCACGGCAGAGATGTCACAGACTGGTCACTGCGTGCGCTGCGTAAAACAATCGGCATTGTTCCGCAGCAGTCGCTTCTTTTTACCGGAACGATTTCCAATAATCTGTCCTGGGGAAAAGATGAAGTCGTGCAGGAAGAATTGGCTGACGCAGCGGCTAAAGCGCAGATCCACGAAACGGTGGAGCGTTTTCCAAAAGGCTATTTTACCCGGGTCGGACAAAAAGGCGTCAATTTATCGGGTGGCCAAAAACAGCGTTTGTCAATTGCCCGTGCCCTGGTGCGCAAACCGTCCATTTTAATTTTGGATGACAGCACAAGTGCGCTCGATGTCAAAACCGAAGCGGCTCTTTGGGAAGAGCTGGACCGGGAAGCGGCAACGATGCTTGTAGTGACTCAAAAAATACGGACGGCAATGAGAACTGACCGCATTCTGCTCTTGGAAGATGGCAGCATCTCGGCTTACGGAACTCATGAAGAGCTGTTGAAGAGCTCAGAACTGTATCGCCAGATTGCCATGTCCCAACAAGAAGAGGAGGTTGATGAATATGTTTGATGCCATTCGCCGCCCTTTCGGACATGAACCGATTTTGACAAAAGAAGATTTGAACAAAAAGAAAGAGAAAAAGTCTGAGCGTGCTGAAAACTGGAAATCAACCTTATTAAAAGTTTGGAAGCTGGTCGACGAACAGCGCTTCTTGTTGATTGTCGTATTGGCGCTGGTCTTTGTCAGCTCGGCTTTAGCGTTGCTTGGTCCTTATTTAATTGGCTTTATCATTGATGAATATATTGTTCCGCAGAGTTTCGATGGGATGGGAATCGTTGTGCTGTGGCTTATATTGGTCTACATTGGCCATTCCGTCTCCTTATATTTGCAGAACTTTTGGATGGTGGGAATCGCCCAGCAAGTGATTTTCCGCATGCGGACACGGCTTTTTTCGCATCTTCAGAGATTGCCGGTAACGTTTTTTGACAAGCGGCAGCACGGAGAATTGATGAGCCGAATGACCAATGATATTGAAAACGTTTCTGCAACATTGAATACGTCGTTTATCCAAGTGTTTTCCAGCATTTTGACGTTGACCGGTACGGCCATTGTCATGCTGACATTAAGTCCGTTATTGACTTTATTGACCTTAATCATCATTCCGCTCATGTACATCTCGATTCAATGGATCACCAAGCGTACAGGGCGGCTCTATAAAGAACAGCAAAAAGCGATTGGCGAGCTGAACGGCATGATCGAAGAAACCATTTCCGGCCAGAAAATCGTCAAGGCATTTTCACAGGAACCCCGCGTCATGGAAGAATTCCGTGAAAAAAGCGAGCGGCTTCGCCGTGCCGGATTTTGGGCATGGACCTATGCCGGGTTTATTCCGAAAGTGATGAACTTCCTCAACAATGGAAGCTTTGCCATTGTAGCGGGTGTTGGGGGAATCCTGGCACTCAATGGTTCTGTGTCGATCGGCGTTATTGTCATCTTCACCGAGTATTCCCGGCAGTTTACACGTCCGTTAAACGACTTGGCCAATCAGTTTAATACAGTATTGTCTGCAATAGCCGGCGCTGAACGGGTTTTCTCGATTATGGATGAGACAGAGGAGAAAGACGACCTGGTCTTGAATGAGGATAAACAGTTGGAAGGCGAAGTCGTTTTCGATCAGGTTTCATTTAAATACGAAGGGGCAGAAGAAGACTGGACCATTCGCGACGTCAGTTTTTCCGTTGGCATTGGCCAAACAACAGCACTTGTAGGGGCAACCGGAGCTGGGAAAACAACCATCATGCAATTATTGGCGCGCTTTTATGACGCCAATGAAGGCGAGATCCGTCTGGACGGCACGCCGATTGCCGCAATGCCACGTGAAACATTGCGTAAACAAATCGCTTTCGTGCTGCAGGATCCATTCCTGTTTGAAGCGACTGTCAGCGACAACATCCGTTACGGCAAATTGGATGCAACCGATGAAGAAGTGGTGAAGGCGGCAAAAGGGGCCAACGCGCATGACTTTATCGAAAAGCTGCCAGATGGCTACGACACGATTCTGACTGGCGACGGATCGATGATCAGCCAAGGCCAAAAGCAATTGCTGTCGATCGCCCGTGCGTTGATTGCGGATCCCGTCATTCTGCTGCTGGACGAAGCAACGAGCAGCATCGATACCGTCACTGAATTGAAGATACAGGAAGCGTTGGAGCGGCTCATGGCGGGGCGTACAAGCTTTGTTATTGCCCATCGTTTGAATACGGTGCGAAAAGCCGATTTGGTATTGGTCATGGAAATGGGTCGGCTGGTCGAATTGGGTACGCAGCAGCAGTTGTTGAATGAGAACGGCATTTACGCCAATATGCTGGAAGATGCAAAGTTGTAAAAGCAATATTACAGTGAGATCCAAAGGCCTGTTCCGGAAATCCGGAGCAGGTTTTTGGTATTCGGCACATTTTTTGTCTCATACCGATTTGGGCCGCTCTATGATAGGATAAAAGACAAGGAAGCAGTTGGTGATAGGTGCTATATATTATGGAGTTCCCCATACTGTTTTAACAGAATGGGAAAGAATAGGAGGTCGCAAGATGGATTTGTCGTTATCAATCGTTTCATTTCCACTAGATGAACAAACGGCCAACGACATGGAGCAGTTGCTGGACGGCTTGCCGGCTGAGCATAAAACGGTCCTTCACCCTTCTCTTTGGAAAGCAGCAGCTGCAAGAGGATTTGCCGTTATTGCTTACACAGGCCAGGAAGAGTTGATCGGTTTTGCCGCTGCTGCCGATATGGTGGGGCTGCATCATTACGAGTGGTCGCTTTTTGTTCATCCGGATTACCGCAGGCTGTCACTCGGAACAGCTTTGGCAGATGGTGTTTCTCATGCGTTGGCTCAGCGGCAGGCGGAAAGCGAGTTGGTGGCTTTCGTCAATGGGGTGGACATCGCTGCATTTATGGAAAGCATCGGATATTGCCCGGATTTTAATGAAATCCTGCTTTCTGCAGAGCCTTTGCCAGACGACAGCCTGCCTGACGGCCTAGCATTGGTTCCATATGCGGGACAAGCAGTAGAATTGGCGGAGCTGTTGACAGCTGCGTTTGATGACTCGGTTTTGCCAATTATGGAGCATAATATGATAGATCCGGAAAGAGAGATTTGGCTGCTTCAGAAAGACCAGCAGCTGATTGGCACTGCAACGCTTGTAACCGAAGAGAAGAGCTTGTGGGTGACGGCTTTTGCCATCCATCCCGAACAGCAGGGCCAGGGCTACGGTAAACAATTCTTGAAATGGAGCCGGAATTTGGCGTTTCAACGCGGGCTGAAAGAAATCCTATTGGATGTTGAAACAAAAAATCAAGCATTGCATATCTATGAGGGATCGGGCTTCCGGCGGGTACAAACCATTTCCTACTGGAAACATGGCACAGTGTAAAGAGTAAAGCAGCAGAAGCATCGGTTTTATTAAGTATTGCCTAATTTTATCTATTCATATAGCTTATACTTAGTGTTTCCCGGATTTCAGTGCTTAGTCAACCGTTTATAGAAGAGGTATCAACTGAGAGCAGCAGAGCCAAAGCCGAGAACGAACGGAGCGACTTTGATGAACAACTACGAAAATGGGCAAAACATCGCCGCAGCATCCGAAAAGAACATCCGAACAGATTTTAAGGAAAGCATGACCTACGGTGACTATCTCCATCTGGACAAGCTGTTGACAGCTCAGGACGGAGTCAGCAAACACCATGATGAAACTTTGTTCATCATCATCCATCAAGTCTCTGAACTGTGGATGAAACTGATTTTGCACGAATTGCGGGCCGCCATCGATAATATTCATAAAGATGACCTGCAGCCGGCGTTCAAGCAATTGGCGCGGGTGTCGCGGATCCAGTCCCAAATTATCCAGGGATGGGACGTTCTGTCGACATTAACGCCTGCTGAATATATGGAATTCCGCGATGATTTGGGTAATGCCAGCGGATTCCAGTCCTATCAGTATCGCATGATCGAATTTGCTCTTGGCTATAAAACCAAGCATGTGCTGAAGATCTATGAAAAAGATGCGCCGCTGCATGCTGAGCTTGAACAAGCATTCAACGCGCCAGGACTTTACGATGCTGCGATTCAAAAACTGGCCCGAAGCGGGTTTGCCATCGACGACGAAGTGTTGAAGCGGGATGTCAGCATGGTCTATGAATCCAACGAAAGCGTGCGCGACGCCTGGAAGACGGTTTACCGCGATGTAGATGCGCATTGGGAGCTTTATCAGCTGGCAGAGAAATTAGTGGACATCGAAGACTGGCTTCAGCAATGGCGCTTCCGCCATATGAAGACTGTAGAGCGGGTAATAGGCTTTAAGCAAGGCACTGGCGGCTCATCAGGAGTCAATTATTTGAAAAAAGTTTTAGATCAATACTTTTTCCCGGAGCTTTGGGAAATACGGACTGATATTTAGGAGGGGTTTTGTGAAAATTTACGCGCATAGAGGCTGCTCAGGCACCTATCCGGAAAATACAATTGCGGCTTTTCAGGCGGCGGCTGAATTGCCGATTACAGGTGTCGAGATTGATGTGCACTTAACGAGAGACGGCGAGATTGTCGTCATTCATGATGAAAAAGTCAATCGCACCACAAACAGCAAAGGCTATGTGAAAGACATGACTTTAAAAGAACTCAAAGAATTGGACTGTGGATCCTGGCGTTCTGAGGAATGGAGCGATGAAAAAATTCCGACCTTGGACGAAATATTCGATATTTTTGAAGAAACCAATCACAGGCTGAATATCGAGTTAAAGACAGATGTGTTTCCTTATGATGGCTTAGCTGACAAAGTAGTTGATCTGGCAGCAAAACGTGGATTTACGGATCGTGTGCTGATTTCTTCCTTTAATCATGAAGACGTACAGTCGCTGGTGCAAGGAAAACAAGTGGAAAGCGCCATTTTGACTTTTGAAGTGCTGGTGGATGTCTATGATTACGCACGTGTCATTGGCACGAAGCGAATTCACATATCTCTGCCATCGGCTTTCAGAAGAATGACCACCGATGCACTGCGAAAAGGTGCTATTGTCTATGTTTATACAGTCAACGATGTAAACTACGCAGAAGAATTGCACAAAATTGGTGTGCATGGCATCTTTACTGATCATCCGGAAAAGATGCTGGCACATTTTGAGTTAAAAGAATCTTATGAGGAAAAATGAAGAATCAGTCTTCTATACGTAGATTAGCTCGCAGAAAGCAGCATTATAAAGCGATTTCTTAAAATTTCTATAATAATATGAAAAGCCGAATTGGAGGATTCCAATTCGGCTTTTCGTATTACCATTTTGCATAATGCTCCTCAATAGAACCGAGAAGACGGGTGATTTTTAGTTTTTTGCCATTGGCGTAACGGACATAACCGTCATAATAGCCGAAAAGCTGGTGGACTTCCGATTTGACGAGCCGCACATCTGTTTTGGATACACGCTCGAAAAAAGGGGAGAATGTCAGCTGGACATCATCGGAAAATTTACTGTGGACCAGCCACGGTTTTTTAAAGTCTTCCCGATCATAATGAAAAAGAACATCTTCATGGATTTTCGTCATCTTGCCGTTCACAAAAAAAGCATTTTCGGTCATTCCAGTGCCATCTGTCCATTTCCCACCTAAATTCAAACCGATTACTTTGCCAAGTGAACGCTGAGAAGCCATTCCCCAGTTCCAGAGAGATTCCCGAGGCCAAATACCGCGCCCATAGTCCAATACAGCAAAGCTGTCCAGTTTTTCAAATTCAAAACGCTGGCTGCCTATTTTGACCATTCCCGTGACCGGAAGCGAAGTATGCTTTCCTGTAAACTGAAAGGTTTGGCGATTCCATGGAACGACCACGTTCAAGGATTCGTAATCCTCGGGGTGTGAAATAACCAGAATTGCTTCCAGGTCCTCGCCGTCAAACTCTTTGACGCTGACGGTTAAATGTGTTGCATCCTGACTGAAAATGGACTCGATGGTCATGGAATCACTGCGGAAATGGCAGGGATCCAATGCATTTTCAGATAATTTCACATGGCGCGTGTATGGAATCACAACGGTTTTCTCATAAAAACGCTGCGTTTCGTAATTAAGGAAATAAACAAAACAGACAGTGGCATAATCCAGATGGGAAATTGTTGCTGAAAATAAAATTTCATCCCCAAAGACACACCAGTAATTCCATTTTTTCTTGCGCATAAAATTGCCGCTTAGGTTGCTTTCCACCAGTGGCTGTTTAGCATATCCAATAGCTTTTGGATTTAATTGGCCTCTTGCATCACAAAGTTTTACAAATTCAGTAAGCTCTCGTTCCACATGTTGCATTAAATCCACCTCACCATCATTCTTCTACTCTTATTGTAGCAGAACAAAGGTGTAATATCCGGTCAGGACCAATGAGTTCAGCCGAAAAGTCTGAAAACTAAATAACTTTATCCATCATTAGTCATAGAAGGATTCTACAAAGCTTCCCGCCGCCACTGGAAAGCGAGAGTGCCTTCTCCTGCATGGACAGCAAGCGAAGAACTTAAATCGCCGATTAAAATGTCAGCATCCGGCATTTCTTTCAGTACTTCCTGCTTAAGACTTTCGGCTTCATTGCTCACATGTCCGTGCATGATTTGGAATTTCCGGACTCCGTGCTCCTCATAATCCTTTTTGGCGTGGTTGATCAAATACTGAATCGCTTTTTTATGTGACCGCACTTTATCGATGGGCTTTAGTTCACCTTCTGGGGTAAGTTGGACAATCGGTTTGATCTGCAGCAAACTGCCCAGGTAATACTGGGCGCCGCTCATTCGGCCGCCTTTATAAAGCTGTGCAAGGTTGCCAATTAATATATAGTTCCGGAAATCCGCAGTTTCCTTTTCAAGCCGCTGCGCAATCTCTTCTGCTCCAATTCCTTGTTCCTGCAGCTTTAAGCCACGCTCGATCAAGCCGGATAAACCGTAAGACAATGCCAGCGAATCGACGGCATAAACCTTGAATTCACTCATTTCAGCACCTGCAGTAGACGAAGCGATTGTTCCACTGAGTTTTGCAGAAGCGTGCACAGCAATGGCACATTCATATTCTTCTTTCAGTTTGTCGTACAGTTCCGAAAATTTCCCAGCTGAGGGCTGCGAGGTTTTAGGGAAATCAGCGGAATCTTTAATGCGCTGATAAAGTTCATCATTCGTCAAATCCACACCGTCATCAATAAATTCTTCAGTACCGAAATGAATATTTAATGGAACAATATAAACGTCCGGATGTGCTTTAAACTCCTCTGTTACAAATCCTGTCGTATCTATAACCCATGCAATCGGTTTCTTCATACAAAAACTCCCCTTTTTTAGAATAGTTAGATTATAAAAACTATAACATGTATAATATTTTAGCGATAGTAATAGTCGAATAAACTGCACTTTCTAGACAGAAGGTGAGCGAAACCGGCTATTGAACGATTCTTCGATGTCCCCTTTGTGCTTAATCACAATAATAATAATGGCTGCAATTAACGGCCAGGTAATGAGCCATACTTGAAGAATGACTGACATGGCGATAAAGCCTGCAAAGCTGGCAAGCATGGATAAAGTCGCACTCTTAAACCAGGGGAAAAATGCGAAAAACAGGATGAACATCGCCAAAAACAAATCGGGTGTTAAACAAAAGCTTACACCGACAAAAGCCGCAATTCCTTTGCCGCCTCTGTATTTGAGCCAGAAAGGGAATAAGTGCCCCAAGATGACGGCCAACCCAGCCACAGCTATTTCCCAAATAGAAAAATCAAAAACAAAGCCAAGCCAGACAACGAGTGCGCCTTTTCCGGCATCACCGAGAAAGGTCAGCAGAAAGGCTGATTTGCCAAGAGTGGCGCCAGCGTTTCTGGCCCCAAGATTGCCGCTGCGCTGTTGCCGCAAATCGATGCCTTTCCATTTGCCGATCCACCATGCCGTCAAAAAATTCCCGATAACATACGAAAGCAGCCAGTAAACGACCATTAGGAATCCCCCTTGTTTTGAAATATGAATAGAGCATAAAGGCCTTCCCTGCATAACGGGAAGGCCTTTATGGAAAAGACTATTTTAATTCAGAAGCTTCAAAAAGATAATCGCTGATGACGCGAAGCCCTTTATCGAAGTTCTCCAGATGGAAATGCTCATTTGGTGCATGGAAGTTTTCAGATGCAAGTCCGAAGCCCATTAAGACGACAGGCAAACCTAGAATTTCGTCGAATGCGGCGACGATCGGAATCGATCCTCCCATTCGTGTAAACGCGGTCGGCACACCATAGACTTTCTCGTAAGAGCGGCCAGCTGCCTGAATGGCAGGATGGTCATAAGGTGTCAGGAACGGTTTGCCTTTATCAAACTCAGAAATCTCAACGGTGACTCCTGCTGGCTTGTGGGACTCCACATGCGCTTTTAGTTTGGCGACAATGTCATCAGGATCCTGATTTGGCACTAAGCGGCACGTGATTTTAGTGCTGGCTTCTGCAGGCAGGACGGTTTTGATGCCTTCGCCTGAAAAGCCGCCGGTGATGCCATTGACTTCTAGGGTCGGGCGAATCCACGTACGTTCAACGAAAGAATAACCTTTCTCGCCAAAGTCCTCTGCAATGCCGATTTCTTTTTTCTCATGCTCTAGATCGAACTCAAGCGCCGCAAATTCTTCGCGCTCTTTATCGGAAACTTCAAGGACGTCGTCATAAAACCCTTCTACTTGGATCAATCCTTCCTGGTCGCGGAACGACTGGAGGATTTCTACAACGGCATGCAGCGGATTTTGAACAGCGCCGCCGTATAGTCCGGAATGCAAATCGCCTTTTGGTCCTTTGATGTCGATTTGGATGCCGGCAAGTCCGCGAAGGCCATAACAGACAGCTGGCCGTCCTGGTCCTTGCATGCCGGTATCGGAGATGATGATGACATCGGCCTTCAGCAATTCCTGATTTTCTTCCACATATTTCGGAAGGTTGGGGCTGCCAATCTCTTCTTCGCCTTCGATGATCAATTTAATATTGACCGGCAATTCGCCATCTACTTTTAAAAGGGCCTCGATAGCTTTGATGTGCATGAAAACCTGGCCCTTGTCGTCACTTGCACCGCGGGCATAGAGTTTGTTGTCGCGGACTTGAGGTTCAAAAGGTGCTGATTCCCATAGGTGAAGAGGATCCACCGGCTGAACGTCGTAATGGCCATACATCAGTACTGTCGGTTTGCCTTCTGCATGGAGCCAGTCGGCATAAACCACCGGATGTCCATCGGTCTTATCAATTTTAGCATTTTCCAGGCCAGCACTTTCGAGTGCGGCAATCAGCCATTCTGCTCCTTTTTGCATATCCGCTTTATGCTCGGATAAAGAGCTGACAGAAGGGATGCGCAAAAACATTTTTAATTCTTCCAGGTGTGATTCCCGATGGTCTTTAAAGTATTGGTCTATGGCTTGAGCGTTCATCTAGATCCCTCGATTCGTTAAATTTGAGTATGAAAAAATTATAACATACCAAGTTTTGGTTTTCGACAAGTGGAAATCGGCTATGGTATAGTGTTGAATACGGAAAGAGTTCGTAAAATTATGTGTTTATAACACTGGAGGAAACAATATTGTTTATAGCATTAGGTATCTTTTTATTCATGTCGTTTTTCTTATCGGGAAGCGAAACGGCATTGACAGCAGTAAATAGGATGAAGGTCCAACTTCGCGCAGAGCAGGGTGATATTAAGTCACAGAAACTGCAAAAGTTAATTGCGAAGCCGGACCGAATGATTACGACAATCTTAATCGGCAACAATATTGCCAATATCATGCTGCCAACATTGGTGACGACCATTGCCATCACAAGAGGATGGGAAGTTGGACTTGCCACTGCTATTCTAACAATCGTTTTGATTATTTTCGGAGAAGTGCTGCCAAAAACAATTGCTGCTACATTCTCTGATAAAGTGGCCTATATTGTGCTTCCTGTTATCAGCTTCTTGGTAGTCATCTTAAAGCCATTAACTTGGCTATTGGCGCAATTCACAAACATATTCATTCGCATTATCTCAAAAGGCACAGTGAAAGAAGCGAGCATGACGAAAGAAGAATTGCGTACCATGGTTGATATTGCTTCCACTGAAGGAACGTTTGAGGAAGATGAATCTGAGCGCATCAAAGGGGTTTTGGATTTCCCTCATAAAGATGTATCGGATGTCATGTCCACTCACCGCACCGACACAGTGGGGATTGCTCTCGACTCTACTTATGAAGAGGTACGTGATTTGATTCTGGATTCTTCCTACACGCGCTACCCGGTCTATGAGGAAAGTATGGATAATGTTGTTGGATTATTTTACTCGAAAAAGCTGATAGAATGGTCGATGAATCCGAATTTGACGCTGGAGGAACTGATGGACGACAATCCATTGTTTGTGGTTCAATCAGTCAGTGTAGAAAAAGTCTTTAAACTGATGATGGCGAAGAAAAAGCATATGGCTGTGATTTTGGATGAATACGGCGGAACACTCGGTATTGTCACTCACGAAGACATTATTGAGGAAATGATCGGCCAGGATATCGAAGACGAGACAGATGAAGAAGACGACGAACTGGTGTTTGAGCTGACGGATATTTTGCTGTCATGCCATGGCCGCCTCGAAATTGAAGATGTCAACGACATGTTCAATGTGGAAGTGCCGAACGATCACGATACGATTGCCGGTTTTGTCATGCAGCAATTGGGGCATGTGCCAGATGAAGGCGAACAGTTTACGTATGAAAATCTTCAGGTTGAAGTCAACGAAATGGACCGTAACCGCATTGTCCGCTTAACAATTATGAAAATAGATCATAAAGAAGAAGTTTTAGCATAGAAAATCCGCTGTCTTGGGACAGGGGATTTTTTCCTTTTATTACACCTTTGTAAGGAAAATGAAAGTAGAAGCGATAGAGTGAAAGCTCCACTTCCGTCAATATAAGGTTATAAGAGAAAGCGAAAGCAAAATGCCTTCGCTGGACAAGCAGAACGGACGGGGGCACGATCATGGAAACGCTATACACAGAATACAATCGGTACATCTATCATTTATGTTTAAAACTGACACGCAATAAAGCTGAAGCGGAAGATTTGATGCAGGAAGTTTGGCTGAAAGTTGTACGCTACGAATCTTCTATTGCTGAAGTAGATCACGTAAAAGCTTGGCTGACAACAATCTGCATGAATACATTCCGTGATCGTTACCGCAAAAACGTAAGACGCAGCAAGCATTTGATTCAACAGCCGGAAGGCTTGGATGTCTCGTTGCTGGATTTGATTCCTTCTGATTCAGCAGGTGCTGCTGAACTATTGGAGAAACAGGACGTTTCTGTCATGATTCGCCACAAGATTTCAGAACTGGATGCTATTTACCGCACCACTATTCTTTACTTTTATGTTCATCAATATTCGTTGATAGAAATTGCGGATGCGATGAAAGTATCAATCGGCACGGTTAAATCCCGTCTATTCCGTGGAAAACAGCGATTAAAAGACATGCTGATGGAAGATGACCGGACGCGTGAATATGTGGTAGCGACTTAAACCAACCGGATTTCCGGTTGGTTTTTTTAATGGAAAATATTATAAGAATTTTATCCTCCTACTGGTTATAATAAACAGGAGGGGGAAAGATGATGAAAAAGAGAAAGTTCCAGGATTGGAGCAGAAGAAGACGGATTGTAATGGGCTCCGTCGGTATTCTGGCATTCCTCTATATTGTAGTTATTGTATGGCAGACGTTTAAGCCTTTGCCAGAAGGCGTTTCAAGTGAAGGGGATCTTCATGCCATCGAACAAATCGAAATGATTTATGACTTGTCTTATGCCCAAGATAAAGAAGGCACCGAAACAGAAAGTGAACTGCGGATATTCAATGAAATTTACGACATGATTGATGAGGCAGAAGAATTTGTTGTCATCGATCTTTTTCTTTTTGATAATTACAACGATCAGGAGACCGATTTTCCAGCAGTAGCGGAAACTTTGACCAACCATTTGTTGGATAAAAAAGAAGAAAATCCGGATTTTCCGATTTACTTTATTACCGATCCGTTGAATTACGGCTATGGATCTTATGAAAATCAGTTTTTAGGTACGTTGGAAGATGAAGGAGTAGAAGTCATCACTACAGATTTGGACAAGCTTCGTGACTCGACGCCGTTGTATTCCGGATTTTACCGCGTCATTTTTCAGTGGTTTGACGCTGGCGGCAGAGGCTGGGTGCCGAATGGGATGTCGAGCGATGCCCCTGATTTAACAGTATCTTCTTACTTGAAGATGATGAACATCAAAGCCAATCACCGAAAAGCGGTCATTACTGAAAAAGAAGCCATCATCAGTTCAGCGAATCCCCATAATGCCAGTGGGCTGCATGGCAATATGGCGTTTAAAGTCAGTGGACCTGTTTTAAATGATATTTTGGAAGCGGAAGAAGCCGTATCACTGTTTTCAGGAGGGCCTGAATTTCCTAGAGTTGAAGCAGCTGAACAAGAGGGAGAGTACCAGGTGCAATACTTGACAGAGCGAAAAGTGTTGGACGCTCTGCTTTCAGATATTGAGAAAACGGCAGAAGGCGATTCTATTCAATTGGCGATGTTCTATATCTCTGAGAGCAGTGTTGTTAATGCATTAACAGACGCAGCCAATCGCGGAGTAAATGTCCGTCTGATTCTGGATGCCAATGAAAATGCATTTGGCAATGAAAAAACGGGTTTGCCAAACCGCCCAGTAGTCCACGAGATGCTATCAGAATCAGAAGATCATCTGGAGGTTCGCTGGTACAATGCCGTTGTCGGACAGTTCCATACAAAATCAATTATGATCCAAACTTCAGATGAAACAGTCATTTCCGGAGGCTCCACCAACTATACGGAGCGAGCATTCAACGATTACAATATGGAAAGCAATATCCGGATTGTAGCACCAAATGACAGTGAACTGACTGAAGACATGGAGAATTATTTCGATCGCCTGTGGGATAACGAAGATGCCCTATACACGCTGGAGACAGAAGAATATCAAGATGATTTCACCTTTTGGCAGCGAGGAATCTATGGCTTCCAAAAACTATTTAAACTGACGACCTATTAAAAAATGCCTCTTCTGGAAAACCAGAAGAGGCATTTTTGTATTTTATGATTGTACCGTTTTGCCGGCCGAAATCCATTCTTCAACGTCCCAGACTTTAGTTGCCAGGCCTTCATAGAATTCAGGTTCGTGGCTTACAAGAACAATGGTACCTTTATAGGCTTGCATCGCACGTTTCAGTTCAGCTTTTGCATCAATGTCCAAGTGATTGGTCGGCTCATCGAAAATCAGCCAGTTGCTTTCTTCCATCATCAATTTGCACAGGCGGACTTTGGCTTGTTCGCCACCGCTCAGCTGCGTCATGGGACGGGAGATATGCTCGTTTTTCAAACCGGTACGGGCAAGTGCGCCACGCACCTGGCCTTGGTCCATGCTTGGATATGCGGCCCAAATTTCATCGAGCGGTGTGTGGGTTGGTGCTTTGACTTCCTGTTCGAAATAGCTTGGCGTCAAATACTCACCGCGCAGAACATCCCCGTCAAGCGGCTTGATCTTGCCGAGCATTGTTTTCAGCAAGGTCGATTTCCCGACGCCGTTCATGCCGACAAGCGCGATTTTTTCACCGCGTTCGATCATGAACGTTAGCGGGGGCAGGAGTGGTTTTTCATAGCCGATGGAAAGGGCTTCCGCTTCGACCACGTAACGGCTTGGGCTGCGTGTTTCTTTAAAAGCGAATTGCGGTTTTGCTGCAACTTCAGGCTTGTCGATGCGGTCCATACGGTCCAGCTGTTTCTGGCGGGACTTGGCACGGCCGGTTGTGGAAGCACGCGCTTTGTTTTTCGCAATGAAGGTCTCAGTTTTCTTGATCATGTCTTCCTGTCTTTCATAGGCATCCAAATGCTGCTGCTTGCTCAATTCGGCAAGCTCAATAAATTTCTCATAAGTAGCTGTATAGCGAGTCAAACGCGAAAATTCTAAGTGGAAAATGACACTGGTGACGCTGCTCATAAATTCCGTATCATGCGAGATCAATAAGAACGCATGCGGATAGTTTTTCAAGTAATTGACGAGCCATTGAATATGCTCTTCGTCAAGATAGTTGGTCGGCTCATCCAGAAGCAGTACTTTCGGCTTTTCAAGCAGCAACTTTGCAAGGAGCAGCTTCGTGCGCTGTCCACCTGAAAGAGCTTCGACGTTGCGGTCAAGTCCGATTGCATCAAGGCCTAATCCGCGCGCAATCTCTTCCACTTTGCCATCCAATGTATAAAAATCACCGGCATCCAAAGCGTCCTGTGCTTCCGCCATCTGCTCAAGCAGCTCTTCAAGGCGTTCAGGGTCGGCATCGCCCATTTGCATGGCGATATCGTTCAATTCCGCTTCTTTCATATATAGAGGCAGGAATGCATCCTGCAGCGTTTCGCGGATTGTGCGGCCAGGCTGCAGCTGTGTGTGCTGATCCAGGTAACCGTAATGTGTCCGTGGCTGCCATTCAACGCGCCCATCATCGTGGATGATCTTGCCCGTTAAAATATTCATCATTGTCGACTTCCCGACGCCATTGGCTCCAACTAATCCGACATGTTCACCTTCGACCAGCCGGAACGATACGTCGTTGAAAAGGGTCCGGTCACCGAACGTGTGGCTTAATTTTTCTACTGTTAATAAACTCATTTAATAAATTCCTCCAATATCATAAAAAAAATCGCGGTTACAGATCCGCGAGTTTTTGGTTTAATTCCGCAAGTTGTAGTTCCATTTTTTCCAGACGCAATTCTGCTTTCTCCACCATACCGGCGTGTCCAGTTGTTTCGAGCTTTTCGATATCGCCTTGATGGCGGACATAGTCCATCTTAAGCTCAGCAATTGCGTATTCCAATTCCTGCTTGTTCACAAAATCACCCTTATTTTTCTATCATTGTAACACAAAATCACAAAAGTTGAATCTTTAACGATTTTCCTTCACTATATAAAACCTGTATAATTCCAAAAAAGATTAAAAGGACGTGACAAGCCATCGATAGTTTATTATTCGACTTAATGCTCATTATTTTTCTGGGAGTGCTCTCTCAATGGATCGCTTGGCGTCTTCAGCTTCCGGCAATCGTACTAATGTCGATTGCCGGACTCCTGGTGGGACCGATTCTGGGGATCATTGATCCTGCTGAAAGTTTTGGAGAACTGTTCAATCCTTTCATTTCATTAGCAGTCGCCATTATCCTCTTTGAAGGCAGTCTGAACTTGAACTTCAAGGAAATCCGTACCTTTGGCAAGCCGATATTGCGAATTGTTACGCTGGGTGCGTTTATCGCTTGGATTGTTGGGTCTCTGGCGGCACATTATATCGCTGGCTTATCGTGGGCAGTGGCATTTGTCATTGGCGGACTGTTTATCGTAACGGGCCCTACCGTAATCTTGCCGCTGCTTCGGCAGGCCAAATTAAAAACGCGTCCTGCTGCAATCCTGAAATGGGAAGGCATCGTTGTGGATCCGTTTGGTGCGCTACTCGCTTTGTTCGCGTTCCAGTTCGTGCTGTTCGCAATTGGCGATGAAACAGCGGCCGCTTTTGGGCTGTTCTTCTTGGCTTCCTTGTTTTCAGTCGCGCTCGGTGCCGGTGCTGGCGGATTGATGGGGATGTTGTTCGAGAAGGGGCAGGTTCCAGAATTTCTGAAAGCGCCTATGGTATTCGGAGTGGTCCTGCTGACGTTTGTGGTGTCGGATATGGTCATGCACGAAACCGGGCTTTTGGCAGTTACGGCTATGGGCATGGTCATGGCCAATATGAACATTGCTTCAATCAATGACATGCGCCATTTTAAAGAAAATATTTCGGTTCTCTTGATATCCAGTATTTTTGTCATGCTGACCGCTTCGTTAAGTCTTGATGTGTTGATTGAAATCTTCAATTGGCAAATCATTTCATTTGTTTTGGCAACGCTGTTTGTCGTCCGGCCGCTGTCGATCTGGTTATCGACAATCGGTACCGACCTGACGATTCAGGAGAAAACGCTGGTTGGCTGGATTGCGCCGCGCGGCATCGTGGCATTGACAGTTTCCGGTTATTTCTCGGGAGTGCTGCTTGAGGCGGGATTTGCAGATGCAGAACTGCTGACGGCCCTGACTTTTGCGCTGGTTTTTTCTACCGTTATTGCGCACGGTTTTACGATTGGCTGGCTGGGCAGGAAGCTCGGTCTTGCTAGTGCAGAAGAGCCGGGCATCATTATTGTGGGCGCCAGCCGGTTTGCTGTAAAGCTTGGCGAAGTGTTGGCTGATCTCAATAAAAATGTCATGATTGTAGATCCTTCCTGGGGCAGCCTGCAAGGAGCGCGGCAAGTCGGTTTGACGACCTATGCAGGGGAGATCCTGTCAGAGCATACTGATTATGAAGTGGAAATGACAGCGTATGAAACGATGATTGTTGCGACGGAAACCGATTCTTATAACGCGCTGGTCGTTAATAATTTTGTTCCTGAATTAGGGCGTACAAACTTGTACCAGACGGCTATTCATGAAGGGGACCCGGCCGATTTCCATTCTTCTTTAAGCGGCCGGACTTTGTTCGGGGACCAGTGGAACATCCATGAGCTGGAAAGAAAAGCCGAGCAGGGCTACACAATGCGCAAGACGCAATTGACAGAGCAGTTCAGCTACGAAGATTTTCTGGAAAAATGGACGGATGACACCATCCCGCTCTTTGTTCAACGGCCACAAGGCAAAATTGAATTTTTTGCTGAAAGCAATAAACTCGAGCCCAAGCCCGGGGATGCAATCATCAGCTTTACGTCACCTGCCCGTCAATCGGACCGTACGCAGGAGCGCCTGGAGAACAAGCGCTTTAAAATCGCCACTCAGACTAAAGCATGAAATCATTCGCTTTTAAGCTTTTCGATGCGTATTGTGAAACAGGGTTTGTTATGATGAAAACAAACGGATCATTGCATGCAATGATACGGCTTGGCACATAAATAACTGGTATTCCACGCATTTTGAGGAGGACATAGGATTATGAAGATTTTATTAGTCGATGGAACGATTCTCGGGAGCAAAACCGGCGCCATTTTGGAGCAGGTGCAAACCTATATTCAAGAATTCGCTCCTGAAATGGAATTAAAGATTTTAAAGCTGGCCGATTACGACCATCAGTTTGTCGATGGGCGGCCGCTCGGCGAATACAATGACAGCATGCAGGAAATTGTCCGCCGCTTTGAGGATGCAGACGGCTACATCATCGCGTCGCCGATCTTCCAAGGATCGATTCCAGGTGTCTTGAAAAACACATTTGATATGCTGCACCCGCGTACGATGCGCTACAAACCGGTATCCATCGTTGCAAATGGCGGCACGTATCAGCATCACTTAGTCATCGAAAACCAGCTCAAGCCGATTCTCGACTACTTCCGCTGCCTGGTGACACCGAACTACGTCTACACACACACCAGCCATTTCGACGACACCAACACCATCATCAACGAAGACGTCCACAACCGCCTGCGCGAATTGGCACGCGTCTTCGTGCAATATGCCGAGATGAGCACGCATTTGTCGAAGGAAACGCTGGATAATCCATGATTGATTGAGAAAACCTCCCTTTGTGGGAGGTTTTTTGGTTTATGATCCGCTGTGGTTAAAATATGTTCCGTTAGCCTGGAAATACGATCCGTTGCAACTCATTTACGACCAACTGAGTCATAAATACGATTTTGCTGCCTATTTGGTTTTATTCCGCAAATCCATTTCGGGAATCAAATATCTGAGGCTTCTATGAGTGCCAACAGTTTCGAAACTGCAGCGCTTTAGTATTTTCACTGCATTCGATCTTGATTCCATCTCCGTGAACCTTCGGAATTCCTGATTGGATATCGTGCTTCCTATCAACAGGCGATAATCCTGCAATGCCAATAAATGAGCATCCTGCTGCCTATTGCTGCAATTCAGGCAACGCCATAAATCGCGAGAATAAACCATTTTCGAAAAAGAACAGGCGGAACAAAAAACACCAGTTTGCAATGGGTAGGGTATGGATTCGTGCTGATAGGGTGCGGGAGGACATTGATGAGCCATTAGAAGGTCACATAGTTGAGGAACGTCAAATGAAGGATAGGTGGTGTACTGTTCAATCAGTTGATCTAATACGAATGGTAATCCGGAGAGGTGGACAACTCGTCGTTCTACAGCTTTGAGTTTAAGGATGCTGGAGGGATTGGTAAATACAACGATGCCGATAACAGGGATTTTGTAATTTGTCAGTTGCCGAATCTTTTTTTCATGGCGATACAGCTGATCGTCCGGATTTCTCATGCCAATTGATTCAGAGTGCAATGTACGAGTAAATTGACGGGTCGTCCCGTCCATTTCAATGACTCCACCGATATTTTTAATTTCGATGATGGCAATGAATTTTGAGAAGACGCAGATGGCATCCATTTGATGAGAAGTGGTGACATAATCAGGGATTACTCTAAAATTTTCATCGCTCGTATAATCGAGCCACATCCGGTCAAACCAAGTTTCGCCGGCATAGCCAGCAGTCCAGGTCCTCACTTTTTCTTTCACATCGGCATAGGCTGGATGAAAGGAAGGAGTGCGGGCCAGCAGGGCTTCCAAATAGATAAGGATATTGGGGCGTCGGCGTTCAATCAATTGCATTAACATCATTCCTTTCAAGAGAGTTGAAATTAATATAGCCTTGCCAGTGAATGAAATCAAGAATATTTTGAGTTAATTTTGGAAAAGCTGGCTTTACGATCCATTGCGAATGAAATACGTTCCGTTAGTTCTGAAATACGATCCACAGGTGTGCAAATGCGTTCCATTGAACAAAAAATACAATTCTGCCGCATCTTTTTCCTTTAAAATCAGAAAATGTTACAATAACCACATCAGAAATGAGGGTGAATCTAAATGAAATCAATCGTTTTAGCAGAAAAGCCATCCGTGGCGCGTGATATTGCACGCGTTCTTGGATGCGAACAAAAAGGCAACGGGTATTTGGAAGGCAAACAGTATATCGTCACGTGGGCGCTTGGCCACTTGGTGACGCATGCGCAGCCGGAGCAATACGACAATGACTTCAAGGAATGGAAGATGGATACGCTGCCGATCATTCCAAAACCGTTCAAACTGGTACCGATCAAGCAGTCGATGAAGCAGTTCAATGCCGTCAAGTCGCTCTTGCAGCGCGGCGATGTCAACGAAGTCATCATCGCGACAGATGCCGGGCGCGAAGGCGAGCTGGTAGCGCGCTGGATCCTGGAGAAAACGAATACGCGCAAACCCTTGAAGCGCTTGTGGATTTCGTCGGTTACTGACAAAGCCATTAAAGACGGTTTTCAAAACCTAAAAGACGGCCGTGCCTATGAGAATTTATTTGAAGCAGCTGTGGCGCGTGCAGAAGCGGACTGGGTCGTAGGCATCAATGCGACGCGCGCTTTGACCGTCAAATACAATGCGCAATTGTCGACTGGCCGTGTGCAGACGCCGACACTTGCAATGATTGCCGAACGCGAACAACAGATCCGCAATTTCCAGCCGAAGCCGTATTACGGAATGCAAGCCATCACTGATAAGGCAGCCTTCACCTGGACGGACGGCAACTCGACGCAATCCTTCGATAAGGACAAAGTCGACCGCCTATTTGATAAACTTCAGAACACGCATGAAGGAACAGTGACGGATATCAAAATTTCGCCGAAACGCCAGCCAGCACCGCCTTTATTCGACTTGACCGAGCTGCAGAAAGAAGCCTACAAGCGCTACAGCTGGTCGGCGAAAGAGACGCTAAATACGCTGCAAAGCCTATACGAACGCTATAAAATTGTGACTTATCCGCGGACCGACTCAAAGCATTTGACGAGCGATATGCGCGATACATTAAAAGACCGCGTCAAAGCCGTGCAGATGGGACCTTACCGCAGTCTGGCTGCGATGATTTTGAAAAATCCGGTGGCGCCGCAAAAAGGCGTTATTGATGATGCCAAAGTTTCCGATCACCACGCTATCATCCCGACAGAGGAAACGCCGCCGCTGCACGATTTGTCCGATAAAGAGATCAAATTATACGACATGATCGTCAAACGCTTTCTTGCGGTATTCTACCCGCAGTACGAATATGACCAAACGACGGTCAAGCTGACTGCCGGCGGGGAAACCTTCCAGGCAAAAGGCAACACGATCCGCAATGAAGGCTGGAAACGCATCTACAAGGATGAAGGAGACGACAACGATACGACGCTTGCGCCGTTTGAAAATGGACAGAAGCTGGCGATCAAAGGCATCGCCCTGACTGACGGGAAAACCAAGCCGCCCGCTTTTTTCAATGAAGGAACACTGCTTGGCGCCATGGAGAACCCGGCGCAATTCATGAGCGGCGAATCCAAAGAACTGATCCAGACACTCGGTGAGACGGGCGGGCTCGGAACGGTTGCGACGCGTGCCGATGTTATCGATAAATTGTTCAATACGTTCTTGATTGAGAAAAAAGGCAAGGATCTGACAATTACATCGAAAGGCCGCCAACTGCTGGAGCTTGTCCCGGAAGACTTGAAGTCGCCGAAGCTGACAGCCGACTGGGAACAGCAACTGACCAAAATCGCCAAAGGCCAAATGAAGAAAGAAGCATTTATGACAGAAATGATCGCCTTTGCCGAAAAGTCAGTGTCGGACATCAAAAAGAGCGACAAGAAATTCAAGCATGACAACATCACCGGCAAAATGTGCCCGGATTGCGGCAAACCGCTTCTTGAAGTCAACGGCAAACGCGGCAAGATGAACGTCTGCCAGGACCGCGACTGCGGATACAAAAAACAAGTGGCGATGCAGACCAATGCGCGCTGCCCGAATTGCCACAAAAAGCTGGAAATGCAAGGTGAAGGAGACGGCAAGATTTTCGTCTGCAAATGCGGACACCGCGAAAAACTGTCAGCCTTTGAAAAACGCAAAAAATCCGGCCAATCCAAAGCCAATAAAAAAGACGTTAATAAATACTTGAACCAGCAAGACGAGGCGCCGCAAAATACCGCGATGGCGGATGCGCTGAAAAAGCTATTGGGCCAAACTGAATAGGGTGGTATGCTGAGGAGAAAAGAACTTCGAAGCAAGGAGAATTCGCCATGGCTAAGAAAATTGCAAAAACCAATGCAGCACGCATGCTCGACAAAGAAAATGTTCCTTATGAATTGCTCAACTACAGCACGGAAGACGGCAAAGTGGATGGCGTTTCCGTTGCCGCTAAAATCGGTTTTTCTGCCGAACTGGTCTACAAAACCTTAGTGGCAATCGGTGCATCGAAGCAGGCCTATGTTTTCGTCATCCCGGTTGTGGAAGAGCTGGATCTAAAAAAAGCAGCTAAAGCGGTCGGCGAAAAGAAAATCGAGATGGCACCGGTCAAGGATATCCTATCATTGACCGGATACATCCGAGGGGGCTGTTCGCCGGTCGGAATGAAAAAACCGTTTCCGACTTTTGTTTCGGCCGAAGCTGAGCAATTGCCTGAAATGATCGTGTCTGCCGGCAAAATCGGCATGCAGCTTAAACTGGCTCCAGCTAGACTGACAGCTGTAACAAATGGCCAATTTGCTGAATTGACAGCGCCAAGTCAATGAAGCTTCCATCCGTTCTTTTTGAATGGGTGGATTTTTCATATCACAATAGAAGAAAGAAGGATTTGGATGAAGCGTTCGCTGTTTTACCGCTGGTTGTTTTTTATTGTCGGATTGGTTGTGCTGGCTCTTGGGTTTACCATGACCATCAAAGGGAGCAAGTTGGGCATTGGCCCATGGGATGTGCTGCATGTCGGGCTGTATTTGAATTTCGGTTTGACGATCGGAACCTGGTCTGTCATTGCTGGCTTTACGCTGATCGCTTGTACGGCTTTCTTCACACGGAAAATCCCACAAGTTGGCACCTTCTTGAACATGCTGCTGGTTGGCATTTTTATTGATATTTTTAATTTCCTCATTCCAGATATTCAGACGCTGGTCGGGCAAATCCTAATTTTATCAGCTGGCATTGTTGTTTCGGGGTATGGCGTAGGCTTGTACGTATCGCCGAAAATTGGTGCTGGACCGCGGGACAGCCTGATGATGCTGCTGGTCAATAAAACAGGGCTCAGCATCAGCGTGGTTCGGGCAGGCATCGAAGTGGGTGTTGCGTTGCTCGGCTGGCTGCTGGGGGGACCTGTTGGCATCGGAACCATTGCGGTCGCCTTGCTGACGGGCAGAATTGTCCAAGTTTCCTTGCCGCAATTTGAAAAATTGCTGGTGACGCTCATCGGCAAAAAAGAAGAGGTTCCACCGATTCTCAAAATATAAGTAAACGGAGCTCCATCCATCTTTTCTAAAGAAATACCAACTTCCTTTTCGAATCAATGAATTCTTCAGTGATATTGCCCGAAACGGCAAGCCAGGCGCAAATAGCCTGGCTTTTTTTGCGGAATCTGAGCAGCAAAGCCTTTGGAAAACCTCTATTCAAGAACCGTTTCATATAGTTGAAACTGCTGCCGCAATATGTTATAAATAAAGCCGAGTAACTCTATTGGTTTTGTTGAATATAAACAAAAAGGAGCATTTTTATGGGAAGAGAATTTGTGGAAATATTTGATGAGTGGGTTCATACGTATGACGATTCAGTCAGTGGAAAAGACGAGGAGTACAGGGATGTATTCGTAAAATATAATGAGATTCTGCAGGCAGTAGCTGATGCAACAATTGGACCGGTTGTAGAGTTTGGTGTTGGCACCGGCAATTTGACCGAAAAACTTTTGGCCAGAAGGCTGGAAGTGGTGGGCGTTGAACCAAATGAAGCCATGCGGAAAGCAACGGCAGAAAAGTTAGCGGACCTGACGCTCATTGACGGTGATTTTTTAGAATTTCAAGCAGGCATCAAACCGCAAAGCTTTGTCAGCTCATACGCGTTCCATCACTTGACGGATGCCGAAAAAGCACAAGCTTTCAAAATTTATGCGGAGCAATTGCCGGCAGGCGGTAAAGTGGTTTTTGCGGATACCTTGTTTGCTTCAGAGAGTGCTAAAAAGGAAATCGTTGCATTTGAACAAACAAGAGGTCATGCTAATCTAGTAGAGGACTTGAACCGTGAATATTACACAACGGTTCCTGTCATGGAAAAGCTGGCCACGGATGCAGGGTTTACGGTAAAATTGTCGAGGATGAACAATTACGTATTTCTGATTGACGCAACTAAAAAATAAGGAGCGATTTAGATGAAAAAAATGAATGTTGAAAGCTTTAACTTGGACCACACAAAAGTAGTAGCACCATATGTACGTTTGGCAGGAGAAAAAACTGGAGCCAAAGGCGATACGATCCGCAAATACGATATTCGTTTCAAGCAGCCGAACAAAGAACACATGGATATGCCTGGGCTTCATTCGCTTGAGCATATGATGGCTGAACATAGCCGCAACCATTCGGAAGACATTGTCGACATTGGGCCGATGGGCTGCCAAACTGGCTTCTACTTGTCTGTCATCAATCACGACGATTATGAAGATGTTCTCCGCATTTTGGAAAATACATTAGAAGACGTTATCGAAGCAGACGAAGTGCCGGCCTGCAACGAAGTGCAATGCGGTTGGGCTGCAAGCCATAGCCTTGAAGGGGCAAAAGAGTTAGCACGTGAAATGCTGGAGAAAAAAGACCAATGGCGCCAAGTTTTCGCAGATGAAGCGATCTAAGGAGAATAACGATGAAATATGTTACTGAAATTCAGCAGTTGATCGGCAACACGCCGCTGTTGGAATTGACACACAGTGAAATTCCGAACGGCTGCCGCATTTTTGCCAAGCTAGAGTATTTTAATCCAGGGGGCAGCGTCAAAGACCGTTTGGGTGTGTCGCTGATAGAAGATGCCGAAGAGCGCGGGTTGCTCCAACCGGGCGGGACGATGATTGAGCCGACGGCCGGCAATACCGGCATCGGACTTGCCATCGCCGCAATCGGCAAAGGCTACCACGTGAAATTTGTCGTGCCGGAAAAGTTCAGCCAGGAAAAGCAGGGACTGATGCGTGCATTGGGAGCAGAAGTCATCAATACGCCGACCGAAAAAGGCATCAAAGGCGCAATTGCCAAAGCCAAAGAACTGGTGGAAGCGGAAGGGGCATTTTCTCCTTCTCAATTTTCCAATCCCGCAAATCCGGAAACTTATGTCCGGACACTTGGACCCGAGGTATGGGAAGCGTTGGAGGGCAATATTGACGTTTTTGTTGCGGGAGCTGGATCCGGCGGCACTTTTATGGGCACCGCACGTTATTTGAAATCCAAAAACGAAGCCATCAAAACAGTCATTGTGGAACCGGAAGGATCGATCTTAAACGGCGGTCCATCAGGGCCACATTTGACGGAAGGCATCGGCATGGAGTTTTTGCCGGATTATATGGATGACCGCTATTTTGAAGCCATCCACACCATCCTGGATAAAGAAGCGTTCATGGCCGTCCGCGAGCTGGCGAAAAACGAAGGTTTATTAGTGGGAAGCTCTTCAGGCGCCGCCTTTGTGGCAGCGCTGCGGGAAGCGGAAGTTGCGAAACCGGGAAGCCATATTGTGACTGTGTTTGCAGACTCGAGCGAACGGTATATGAGCCAAAATATTTATGGCAGAAGTTTTGAGGAGGATCAGCAATGAAACCAAAAACAAGATTAATCCACGGCGGCATCGTTGGAGATGAAGCAACGGGCGCCGTATCCACACCAATTTATCAGGTCAGTACGTACAAGCAGGAAGCGGTTGGCAAGTTTAAAGGCTATGAATATTCACGGACGGGAAATCCAACCCGCCATGCACTCGAGGAATTGATTGCAGATGTGGAATTCGGCCACGCCGGCTTTGCGTTCGGCTCAGGAATGGCCGCCATTTCGTCAGTGATGATGATGTTTTCAGCAGGAGACCATGTTGTTCTGACAGATGATGTCTACGGTGGAACTTACCGTGTTATCAACAAAGTGCTAAACCGTTTTGGCTTGGAATTCACATTTGTCGATACAGGAAATTTAGCGGAAGTGGAAGCGGCAGTCAAAGAAAACACGAAAGCGATTTTCATTGAAACGCCGACCAACCCACTATTGAAAGTAACGGATATCGAAGCAGTCGCAGCCTTCGCGAAATCGAAAGGCTTGCTGACGATTGTCGACAACACATTCATGACGCCATATCTGCAGAACCCGATTGCTTTGGGTGCTGATATTGTCGTCCATAGTGCGACCAAATATATCGGTGGACACAGTGATGTTGTCGCGGGACTGGTAGTTGTCAATTCAGCAGAATTGGCCGAAGAGGTCCATTTTGTCCAAAATTCAATCGGCGCCATTTTAGGGCCGCAGGATTCATGGCTGCTGATCCGCGGGTTGAAAACATTGGGCTTGCGCATGGAAGAAGCTAATTCCAATGCACAGAAAATTGCTGAGTTCCTGGAAGGGCATGACGCGGTTGGCAAGGTCATTTACCCAGGGCTTGAAAGCCATCCAGGACGCGAATTAATGCAGAAACAGGCAACTGGTTTTGGCGGTATGATTTCGTTTGATGTAGGCAGCAAGGAAAAAGCCGGTGAACTTTTGGCCAAGCTGAAATACTTCACGTTAGCTGAAAGCCTGGGTGCTGTTGAAAGCTTGATTTCCGTGCCGGCACAAATGACGCATGCTTCGATTCCAATCGAACGCCGCGGAGAGCTGGGCATTGTCGAAGGGCTTGTCCGGATTTCAGTCGGTATAGAAGATGTTGAAGATTTAATAGAAGATCTGGAAAATGCATTAAAATAAGTGACTAACCGCCTATGCCAGGCGGTTTTTTCTTTTTCTCTTTTCTTTTTCCGACTCTATTTAACTAACGGCGAGCCAGGAATATAACTCTAATCGCCTGTAATTTCGTGACTCGAAATATATCTTCTTCCCTATTCTTCAGACTATTCTGTCATGGTAAGATTTCCAAAGAAATAATATTCTGACAGTTCGAAAGGGGATGCAACATGAAGAACAGCAAATGGATATCGATTTTGTCGGCTAGTGCGTTAACCTTATCTTTATTCGCGCCAGCAGCTGCAGCGGCACCAACCGAGGCAGTACCAACAGCGAATGACTGGAACAGTGAACGATACGGGGACCGGATCGATATCGATCAAAGCCTGAATGAGTTGACGCAAGATGCAAACTTCAAAAAAGAAGCGGATAAAAAGATAAAAGCGCAGGCTGATGATGTGACAGGCGAAACGTCTGAAGCGGCAGCCGAGGGGACATTTACATACGATGGCGGTACTAAACTATTCTTGGACCGCAATTTAGCTTTTAAAGAATTTACACTGCGTAGTGTCGGAGATAATGTAGAGATTTGGGTAGCCAAAGATTTGGCTTATGGGCCGGATAATCCGAGACCCGCTGATGTGGTGACGCAAGGTCAGGTAGATAAATTGCGTGACGAATTCGAAGGCAACATCTATCCAGTTGCGACTGATTTCTTCGGAACACCAGATGAGCTGGATGGCTCCAACTCGCCGCTTCCTGGCATGGTGGGTCTACCTGAAGGCTATTACGAAGGATCCGATAAAGTCATCATGCTGGTTGATAACGTTCAGGATGAAGGCTGGAACAACCCAAGCTATCCATTCTTTGTGGCCGGCTTCTTCTGGCAGACACTTGAAAACTACACAGACCGCAACATCATCACAATTGATACGAATTCTTGGGAAACTCGCCTTGAAAATACGTTTTTTGCAACGACAATCCATGAATTGCAGCATTTGATCCAAGCAGATAACGATGGATCTGAAGAAACCTGGTTGAATGAGGGCATGTCAACATTCTCTGAGTTTCTTGGCGGCTATGGCCACGGTGAAGGATCGATCAACTTCTATTTGGATCATCCAGAAAACTCTCTAGTAAACTGGGATGAACATGGTACGGCAGCAACTGGACCTGAAACAATTGCAGATTATGGCCAGGTCTACTTGTTCACTCTTTACATGTACGACAAATTTGGACAGGAATTTATCCGTGAGCTAGCGACAGATGGCGACACTCAAGGAATGGCGAGCGTCAACAAAGTGCTGCAAGACTATGGAACCAATAAGACATTCACAGAAGTTTATCAAAACTTCATGACGGCGTTGACTTTGGACAATTCAGACGTCAGCAGCGATTACAATATCGACAGCATCGACCTGCGCAGTCTGCCAGTTGGCACTGCCGGCGAAGTACGCGGCAAAACAGTAGACTTTGAAAAAGCGAAAACTTTTGAAAAAGAAGGCGTTCCAGCATGGGGCGGTGACTTTAAAGAATTCAACTTTGGCAAAGATGTTCGCGGTTTGGAATTTGACGGCGTTGATTTCCTTCCTTTGCAATGGGAGACTGCTGCAAATCCATTAGATGCTTCTGAACAAGTATTGCACGCCAACAACGGCGACGAAGCGGACCAGGCATTGATTTTCGGGGCAACTGTTCCAGCAGATAACCCGGAGCTGACGTTTGACCATTATTACGATATTGAAGAAGGCTGGGATTATGCTGTAGTTCAGGTTTCGACTGATAATGGTGAAACATGGACGTCTCTTGAAAATGACAACACGCGCAGTGATGTCGTAGAAGAGGGTTACCCGACAATCAAGGAAAATGTACCAGGTTTCACTGGCCACAAATTGGATTGGTCTACAGAAACATTTGATCTTTCAGCGTATGCTGGACAAGACGTATTGGTGTCATTCCGGAACTTGACCGACTGGGGCTATAACGATACAGGATGGTTCATCAAGAACGTTCAATTGGGTGATTTCTCGGCTGACGGATCTTCAACAGAGGCTTTCCAGTCATTAGGCCAATTGAAAGGTGACTATGTAAATTTCACCACAACATTTATCCAAACGAAGAAAAACGGCAAGGAACGTGTCTTCCATGTTGATCCTTACAACGTAACGGAAAAACAGGCGCTTGATTTGCAACAGGTGCTTCGCGAAGGCAATGTCAAAATGATCACTTCCTATGCTGCGGAAGAAGGACAGAAAGAAGCGAAAGAATTCACGTACGAAGTGATTTACAAGACGGACAACCCAAACAAAGGAAAAGGCAATAACAAAGGCAAAAAATAAGGCGAAAAGCGGACCCCGGTCCGCTTTTTCTTTTGGAGAAAATTGCCGTTATGGTAAGATGGAAACTGAAATCGTTTGTGAAAGGAAGAGGACATTGTCAAAAAAATTAGATGCATTTTTAGATGAAAACTTAACAGAACTAAAAGAACAAGGCCTTTACAATGAGATTGATCCGGTTGAAGGACCGAATGGCGCGATCATAAAAGTTCGCGGCAAAGAATTGATCAATTTATCTTCGAACAACTACTTGGGGCTTGCGACCAACGAAGACTTGAAAAGAGTGGCAAAAGATGCCATCGATAAATACGGAGTCGGCGCAGGTGCGGTCCGGACAATCAACGGAACGCTTGATCTGCATGTGAAATTGGAAGAAAAGCTGGCCGAGTTTAAAGGCACAGAAGCTGCTATTTCCTATCAGTCTGGATTTAACTGCAACATGGCAGCTATTTCAGCTGTTATGGATAAAAATGATGCCATTCTGTCCGATCAGTTGAACCATGCATCAATCATTGATGGCTGCCGCTTGTCAAAAGCGAAAATCATCGCGTTCAAACATTCTGATATGGAAGACCTGCGCCTAAAAGCAAAAGAAGCAACAGAGTCAGGTCTCTACAATAAAGTTATGGTCATCACAGACGGCGTTTTCTCAATGGATGGCGATATTGCCAAGCTTCCGGAAATCGTGGAAATCGCGAAAGAATTCGACTTGATTACGTATGTGGATGATGCACACGGTTCAGGTGTTACTGGAAAAGGGAAGGGAACCGTGAAGCATTTCGGTCTTGAAAAAGAGATCGACATGCAAATGGGGACCTTGTCTAAAGCGGTCGGCGTTGTCGGCGGTTATGTAGCCGGCAAGAAAAATCTCATTGATTGGCTGAAAGTCCGTTCACGTCCATTCCTATTCTCGACAGCGGTAACTCCTGGCGACGTTGCAGCCATCACAGCAGCGGTACAGATGATCATCGACTCAACAGAATTACATGATAAGTTATGGGACAATGGCGATTACTTGAAGAAAGGCCTCGATGCATTAGGTTTCGATATCGGCCATTCAGAAACGCCAATCACGCCTTGCATCATCGGCGACGAGAAGCTGACGCAGGAATTTTCCAAGCGTTTGTTCGACGAAGGCGTTTATGCCAAATCGATCGTCTTCCCAACCGTTCCAAAAGGCACTGGACGCGTCCGCAATATGCCGACAGCTGCCCACACAAAAGAAATGTTAGATGAAGCCATTGCGACGTACGAAAAAGTCGGCAAAGAATTGGGCGTTATCAAGTAATAGACGAAAACACGCTGGGCACATGCTGCCCGGCGTGTTTTTATTTCCAAATATAACCTATACAGTCCGGATGTGGTGATATACTGTCCAACCGGAGAAAATACTGTCCAAACTCCGTCAAATACTGTCCGAAACGGCCGGAATACTGTCCAAAGCCAATCCATGCGCCTCAAAGTAGATCGCGGCGAACATTTTCGCTGTCACCAGCATCGCGGTTTCATTAAAATCGAAGTTTTCGTGATGATGCGGGTAAACGGCATCACCGTCTTCCATTTTGGCTCCGACAAAAAAATAAGCTCCGGGCTTTGCCTGTGTAAAATAAGTGAAATCTTCGACCGGCATGACCGGATCGATTTCCACGACGTTTTCTTCACCTATCAACTTGCGACCAGCGCTGCGGATCAGATCAGCTTCGGCCGGATGGTTCCAGAGCGCATCATAGCCGTTTTCAATAAACACTTCAGCCGTGGCACCCATCGCGGTGGCGACGTTCTCCACAATGATCCGCAGACGCTGGCTGGCAAGTTTGCGCAGCTCGGGATCAAACACGCGGATCGTGCCTTCTAATACAGCTTTTCCCGGAATAACGTTGTCCGCATCGCCTGCATGAAACTTGCCAATCGAGACGACCAATTCTTTCAGCGGGTCAGCATTGCGGCTGACGATCGATTGCAACGCGATCATGATATGGCTGGCGGCCAAAATCGGATCGACGCCGTTATGCGGCTCTGCTCCATGAGCTCCAGAACCGTGGACGACGATTTTAACGGTATCTTCGGAAGCTTGTAAAAAGCCGTCACGCAAATAAATGCTTCCGCTGTCCAGTTTGCTTTGCAAGTGAGCGCCGTAAACAGCATCTACACCATCCAAACAGCCGTCCTCAATCATGGCACGTGCACCGCCGGGCGACAATTCTTCACCGAATTGATGGATCAGCACAATGCTGCCCGCCAATTCGTTCTGAATGGCCATCATCGCTTTCGCAAAGCCCAGCAAAGCGGCAGTGTGTCCGTCGTGTCCGCATGCATGCATGACGCCGGGCACAGTGGATTTATAAGATACATCTTTTTGGTCGTCGATCGGCAGTGCATCGAAATCTGCACGGAACGCAATTGTCTTGCCAGGCTTGCCGCCACGGATTGTCCCAACAACTCCGCGTCCGCCAACACCACGGCGAACATCTACGCCCATCTCTTCCAGTCGATCTGCAATAAAAGCCGGGGTGGCCGCTTCTTGATGCGACAGCTCGGGATGCATATGCAAATGCCTTCTTGTGTCCACCATTTCTTTGTACAGCGATTCAATGTGCTGGGTTATTGTCATTTCTTAAAACTCCTTTGGCTATAAAAATATAATATCAATCAGTCCTAAATTTCACTATAGTAGAAGTATACAGGAAGTTAAATCTATTGGAGGCTGTCAAATGAAAATCACAAAAGCAACATTGCATGCGGTGAGGTTTCCCCTCAACGAGCCGTTCATCGTTTCCTATGCAACTTATCCGGATATGCCGGCATTGATCGTCATATTGGAAACTGATACGGGTTTGATCGGCTACGGGGAAGCGGTACCGGATGAGCACGTTACAGGAGAATATTTTTCATCAGCATTTGAAATACTGAAGGAGTTGTTCCTGCCGGCCGTAATCGGAATGAGTCCGTTCGACATTGAAGCCATCCATTCAAAAATGCAGAACATGATGGCAGGAAACTCAGCAGCTAAAGCCGCTGTGGATATCGCTTGCTACGACTTGATGGGCAAAGCGGTGGGCCAGCCAGTCTACAACTTGATTGGAGGACAAGCGACTACTCACTTGGATTACCCGAGAGTTCTCAGCATCGAAGCGCCTGACGTCATGGCAGCGAAAGCAAAAAGCGCAGTTGAAATGGGCTATGCTTCTTTAAAACTAAAAGTGGGCAAAGGACAGGCGCAGGAAGATGTGGACCGGATTTTAGCGGTTCGCGAAGCAGTTGGCAGAGATATGCCGATACGTGTGGATGTCAATCAAGGATGGAAAACACCGGGCATTGCCGTAGCAGCGATCAAACAGCTCGAAGGGGCAAACATTGCCTGGATCGAGCAGCCGATTCGGATGGGCGATATCCGTGGACTGGCTGAGGTTCGTTCGAAAACAGCCGTTCCGATCATGGCTGACGAAAGCATTCAATCAATGGAAGACCTACTGGAAATTATCCGGCTGCAAGCGGCCGATGTCATCAACATCAAGCTGATGAAATGCGCAGGCATTTTCCACGCCACGCAAATGGCAAAAACCGCCGAAGCAGCAGGCATGCTATGCCAAATCGGCTCTATGGTGGAATCATCCGTCGGATCAGCTGCTGGTTATCATGTGGCGATGTCGCGCATCAATATTGAAAGCACAGAACTTACAGGTCCCTTGCTGTTCAGTGAAGAAATCGGCGATTTAGACTACCAGCATCCTTACGTATTGTTATCGGGCAAACCCGGCCTTGGTGTAGAAGTCGACCAAGCGCAATTGGAGAAACTGACCGTTCAACAGTGGAGCAGCCAACTATAACAAAAAAACTCGCGAACCCCAAGGGGCGCGAGTTTTTTAAATGATATCTGTTTTCTGGATCAAATTCAAAAAACGTTGGGTTCGTTCTTCTTTCGGGTGATTGAAAATGTCCTCCGGTTTGCCGCGTTCGATGATGCGTCCTTCGTCCATGAACAGCACTTCGTCTGCGACGCCTTTGGCAAAGCGCATTTCGTGGGTCACCACGACCATCGTCATGCCTTCAGCTGCAAGATCTTTCATGACCTGCAGCACTTCGCCGACCAGCTCGGGATCGAGGGCAGACGTCGGTTCATCGAACAGCATGACTTTTGGTTCGAGTGCCAGCGCACGGGCGATGCCGACACGCTGCTGTTGGCCACCGCTCAACTGGAACGGATATTCATTGATTTTTTCGCCGAGCCCGACTTTCGTCAGCAGCTGCTCGGCTTTTTTTCTGGCCAGTTTTTTATCCTGTTTTTGGACCGTGATGGGACCTTCCATGACGTTTTCAAGAGCTGTCATGTGAGGAAACAGGTTGTAATGCTGAAAGACCATTGCCGACTGCTTGCGAAAAGCCATGATCTGCTTTTTCGACAACGATTTGGAAAAGTCGACGGTTTGCTCGTCAATTGTTACGGAACCGGAAGTCGGTGTCTCTAATGTATTGAGACAGCGCAAGAACGTCGTTTTACCGGAACCGGAAGGCCCGATGACCACGATAGCTTGCCCTTTTTGGACATCTGCGTCGATGCCTTTCAGCACTTCAAGATCGCCGAACTTTTTATGCAAATTTTTGATTGAAATCATATTGGACTCCTTACTGCAATCAGTAAACTGCTTTTATTATCTGGAAACGTAGCGGTCAAAGCGATTTTCGAGCCTTCCTTGCACGAGTGACAAGGCAAAGCAGATGACCCAGTAAAGCAAGGCCGCTTGTCCATATAACAGCAGGAACTCGTAATTGGTCGCGGCGATTTGCTGGGCGACTCTGAACATCTCAGTAACCAGGATAAGAGATGCAAGCGACGTATCTTTAATTAAGCTGATGAACGTATTCGAAAGGGGAGGCAAAGATACACGTGATGCCTGCGGCAAAATGACGCGCCGCAGAGATTGTGTGTAAGACATGCCGATCGTGTCTGCTGCTTCCCATTGGCCTTTTGGAATCGACAGGATGGCTGCCCGGATCACTTCGGAAGCATAAGCTCCGACGTTCAACGAAAAGCCGATGACTGCCGCTGGGAATGGATCAATCGTAATTCCGAGTGTCGGCAATCCGTAAAACAGGATGAACAATTGAACCAATAGCGGCGTACCTCGGATAATGGAAACGTAAACCCGGGCGATGATCTGAAAGATTTTCACCGTTGAAATTCGCGCCAAGGCTGTTAAAATCGCCAACACCAATCCGAAAATAAAGGAAATGATCGATAGAGGCAAAGTGAATTGAATCGTTGCCTCGATTAATGGAAGAAATGAGGATTGCGCAATATCCACAAGCCGTTCCATTCTGACCGGATCCGAGAAAATACTATTCAAGTACATTTTCACCAAACCATTTTTCTGAAATTTCGTCGTATGTGCCGTCTTCGATCATGTCAGCCAAAGCCTGGTTGACTTCATCCACGATTGCGCCGCTGTCCTGTCTGAACAACAACCCGCTTTGTGCAGCATCTTCAGACTCGTCGACAACTTTTACTTGTGCATCCGGACGCTGGTTCAGGAAATCCAAAACGGTCAAATTATCATTGACTGTCGCATCAACGCGTCCAGAGTTCAATAATTCGATTGCTTGGTTGAATCCTTCAACGCCTTCAAGTTCAGCACCAAATGAAGTTGCTGTTTCAGCATAATTGCTTGTCAAAGACTGCGCAGATAACTTGCCTTCCAAATCTTCAAAGCTTTGAATTTCAGTGTCGTCTTCTGCAACTACCAATACTGCAGTAGAAGTGATGTATGGATCTGAAAACTCATAGCTTTCCTGACGATCCGGGTTAATGCCGACTTGGTTGGCAACCATGTCAAAACGGGAAGCATCCAATCCTGCAAACATTGCGTCCCACTGCGTTTCAAGGAATTCTGCTTCGACGCCAAGGCGTTCTGCCACTTCACGTGCAATTTCAACATCAAAGCCAGTCAGTTCGCCTGACTCATCGTGAAATGTGAAAGGAGGGTAAGTTCCCTCGGTACCGATAACCAATGTTCCCTCTTCCTGAACCTTAGCCAATAGATCGTCTTCTGCTCCGCTGTTTTCCGCTGCATCGTCCGTAGTTGGATCTTCTTCAGTCGATCCACCGCCGCAAGCCGCCAATACCAGCATTGCCACTAATAATAAAAATGCCAAACTAAATTTCTTCATAAAAATTCTCCTCTATTCTTTTGTAGTTTTGTGTTTCATGATCCCGCTGCGACTGTAGATAATCCTTTAGTTCATCCCATAAATAATGCTTACAAATAATAAAGCCAGTTTCACCAACTGGAATAGTTGGTTTAAAAATTAAAAAAAGGAATATTTATTTTTCAATCCATCGGAATCCTGAAGCTGATTTATTATAGCACGCCTTTAAGCCAGTCTCAAATGAAGCGAACGCAAAAAAATCCTATTCTTACGCCGTTTTGTCAAAACGCACGAGCCTAATCACCAAGAGCGCTTTAAGAAACGAATATAGCCGGTTTGCTATTCTTTTTTTAAGAAAGTATTTGTGTTTTTAAAGAGAACATCTTATAATAACTTAATAATAAAGCTTAAATTAACAAGGTTTATAAGAGATTTTTTGTTTTTTTAGACAGGACAAATGTTTTATCGAAAAGGAGTGTTGAAAATGGAACGAATTATGATTACAGGTGCTTTGGGACAGATAGGGTCGGAGCTTGTCGGGAAAATGCGCAGCATTTATGGCAATGACAATGTACTGGCAACAGATATTCGACAGACTGCCGATCAATCAGGCCCATTTGAAATTTTGGATGTGACAGATGCACAGAGAATGCACGATTTGGCAAAGGATTTTGGAGCGGATACAATGGTCCACATGGCGGCTTTGCTGTCGGCGACTGCTGAAGAAAAACCACTTCTTGCCTGGAACCTGAATATGGGCGGCCTTGTAAATGCGCTCGAAGCATCTCGTGAGCTTGGCATGCAATTTTTCACACCCAGTTCCATTGGCGCATTCGGTCCATCAACACCAAAAAACAACACACCACAGGACACGCTGCAGCGGCCAACCACTATGTACGGTGTCAATAAGGTAGCCGGCGAATTGCTGTGTGACTATTACCATACGAAGTTTGGCGTCGATACGCGCGGCGTCCGTTTCCCGGGACTGATTTCAAACGTGGCACAGCCCGGCGGCGGCACGACAGATTATGCCGTCGATATCTATTACAAAGCGATTGAACAGGGCAGCTATACATCATACATTGCAGAAGGTACGTATATGGACATGATGTATATGCCGGATGCATTGCAAGCCATCGTTGATTTGATGGAAGCAGATCCTGCCAAACTGATTCACCGCAATGCATTTAATGTAACGGCCATGAGTTTTGAGCCTGAACAAATTGCAGCATCGATCCGCAAGCACATTCCTGATTTCAAAATGTCTTATGCGGTCGATCCCGCTAGACAGGAAATTGCAGACAGCTGGCCGGACAGCATTGACGCTTCTGCCGCTAAATCGGAGTGGGGCTTTAAGGCTTCTTACGATTTGGATGCGATGACTTTCGATATGCTGGAAAAATTAAAAAAAAAGCTTCAGCTCGTTTAAGTGAATCCCACTAAAAGAGCCGAAATGCTAAAAACGCCATCCGCATGCCGCGGATGGCGTTTTTGATTTGATTAAAATAACAAATGTGCGACACCGACAACAATCGGCAAAGCAATGATTGTACGAAGCAGGAAAATGACGATTAGGTCAAAGATGTTGACGGGTATTTTGGAACCCAACAACAATCCGCCGACTTCAGACATGTAAATTAGTTGTGTTACAGACATAGTGGCGACAACAAAACGTGTCATTTCAGACTCGATGTCTGCGCCGAGAATAGCTGGCAGGAACATATCGGCAAAACCGACAACCATCAATTGTCCTGCTTCAGCTGCTTCCGGAACACCCAGCAAGTTTAAATAAGGAACAAAAGGAGTTCCCAGGATAGAGAATACAGGGGTATATTCAGCCAGAATCAAGGCAACTGTGCCGAAAGCCATTACAACCGGCGCAACTCCGATCCACATATCCAGAACGTTTTTAAAGCCGTCTTTGAAGAATTTGCTGACAGATTTATTTTCGGAAGCTTTTGTTAAAGCATTTTCAACTCCGTGTGAAGCTACGCTGTAGCCTTCAGGCACTTTTTCCGATTGGGTATCCTGAGCATCGCCATTCATGAAAGTGGTTGGTTTTTGGGCCAAAGGGTAAATGCGCGGCATAATCAATGCCAGAATGATACCAGCAAGAATTACTGTCGCATAGTAAGGAAGAAAGTATTGGCCGAGCCCGATTTCTTGGATAACGACAATAGCAAAGGTAATTGAAACGACAGAGAAAGTAGTACCAATGATAGCGGCTTCGCGCTGTGTGTATTTGTTTTGGACGTATTGAGTATTTGTCAATAAAACTCCGATAGTTCCATCTCCTACCCAGGAAGCCAAAGCATCAATAGAAGAGCGGCCGGGAAGGCGGAACAAAGGACGCATGATTTTTACCATCATCGTTCCGAAGAATTCCAGCAATCCGAAGTTCATCAGCAACGGCAGGAACAATCCGGCAAACAGGAAAATGGTGAAGAGGAAAGACAAAAGCCCCGTACTTGATAAGAGCAGGCCACCTGTATTTTCACTCCATACGGCTTCAGGGCCTATCTGGAAGAGCACCATAATGGCAAACAGAGCACCTACAACCCGGACAATGGTCCAGAATAAGTTCACATTGAATAATTTTTCAAAGAAAGGTGCATCATGTTTTTCGTTGACTTTCCTAAAAATTGCCAGTACTGAGCCTATGGCGGCAATTAACAAGATGACAAGCATAATCCAAGGTGCGATAGGTGCAATGGCATCAGCCATAAGATTTGCCAGTAAAGCGATTGAAACAATCCATTCGCCATCATACTTTACCGGAACGATAAATAGCAGAACCCCCAACAAGGATGGTACTAAAAACAGGATCCATGTTGATGCTGAAAACTTTTTCACAATTAATTCCCCTTTTCTTCGTGTATGAATACACAAGATTATAACTGATTATACAGCGGTTTTCCCCTATGAAAACGCTTTACAGCCAATGTTTATATTATCTGAAAACGTCCATAAAAAATACCCCCAACTGAGAAAAAGTTGAGGGAGGTTCCTTAAAAGGACTTTTCGAAATCTTCATGCCAACGATAATTGTAGAATCGCTCTTTTGTCAGCCAGTTTTCCGTCTCCGTATCGCCCTGCTGAAGCTTGTGTTCCATTTCTTCAAGCATCCAGGCGGTTTGGGAGATATGGGCTTTCATGGAATTCATCTTTTGGTCGCGGACTTCCCGGATGTCATAAACGATATCCGGCTGGCCGAGCACCTCAAGGGTATTATTTGCAAAAGCGACGCAATGCAGTGTCGGGCGATCTGTCATCCGGCGGACAGCACGGACAACTGCACGGGCAGTCGCTTCGTGATCCGGATGGACAGCGAAGTCAGGATAAAAGGTGATGATCTTCGAAGGATTCAGCTCTTCGATCAGATCCGTCATCAGTCCGACCATCTTCTCGTCGTCTTCGAATTCAAGGGTTTTATCTCGCAGCCCCATCATCCGTAGGTCGGTCAGTCCCATTGCATCTGCAGAGGCCTGAAGTTCCTTTTTGCGGATTACGGGAAGTGATTCTCTTGTAGCAAATGGTGGGTTGCCCAAGTTGCGGCCCATTTCGCCAAGTGTCAGACACGCATATGTAACGGGGGTGCCTTGTTTGATATGTGTGGTGATCGTTCCGGAAACTCCGAACGCTTCATCGTCCGGGTGAGGGAAGACGACCAGCACATGGCGTTCTTGTGAAATTGTCATAGTGAGTGCCTCCCTTAATAACTGAACGGTGTTTCGCTGATCTGCAGCGCCACCGCCAATTTCCCAGTGCCGTCGTGTCCTGCAAGAAGCAAGCGGCCCTGATCGTCCAATTCGTAATGAGTGATGCCTTGCGCATAGACCCAGCCGTGCGGCAATTTCAATCCAACGCGATGCGGGCTGTCACCGACTACTTTTCCAAGTTCATAATTAATGACAACGTTGCGGATAAAAGCACCGGCGTTGAAAAAGCCTTCGTTAAAATGTGTCGCATACGAGCCGTTTGTCGTTTCCAAATGAAGGTAGACATCTCTGCCTGCGAATGCGTCCAGCTCAACCTGCAGTTTTTTTACTTCAACTAGTTCCATGATGTTCCTCCTATAGAATCGGTATTCTAACAGTATAGGGAATTATGGCAGAGAATGCGATTAGGATGCTTTACGGGGCCAGGATCATGCTGAGATTTCTCCCGACCCCACCTCAAATGTTGTTAAGCGCACCTCATGTTGCAATAACCGCACCTCACCGGTCGAAAACCGCACCTTATTCGACAATAACCGCACCTCACGACATGAAAACCGCACTTCATTCCGACAACAATAAAATCCGGTCGCAAAAAAGCGTGCCGAAGAAAAAATCCGGCACGCTTTTATTATTTCTTATAACTCAGTTACTTCAACTTCGGGTTTCGTAAATTTCGAGGCAGCGCCGTGCATAACCGGGCCGACGTATTCATTCAGCTTCCAGCCGTGCTGGATTGCTGTTGCCACAAAAACTTTGGCGTTGAGGACAGCGTCTTTGACCGATTGGCCATTTGCCAGGTTGGCCGTGATTGCTGCCGCAAATGTGCAGCCAGCGCCGTGGTTGTAAGTAGTATCGGTTTTTTCAGATGTCAGCAAATAATGAGTTTTGCCATCAAACAGCAAATCTGCCGCTTTTTCATGCTTTAACTGCTTGCCGCCTTTAATGACAACAAACTCAGCGCCATGCGCGTGAATTTTTTCTGCAGCTGCCTGCATGTCTTCAACAGTTTGCAAGGTGCCTTGTCCAGATAATTGCCCTGCTTCCACCAGGTTTGGTGTCACCACTTTGGCGTTTGGCAATAAATACTTGATCATGGCATCGACATTTTCAGGGAATAAGACTTCATCTTCGCCTTTGCAGGCCATAACCGGATCAATGACGACATTTTTGATTCCGGACTCGGCAATTGCTTTGCCGGCCATTTCGATGATATCAACGGTGGGCAGCATGCCCGTTTTCAAAGCATCGACGCCGGTAGAGAACGCTGTTTTTAATTGGGCATCGAGCGTATCCAGCGCAATTGGGTGGATGCCGTGGCTCCAGCCATTTTCCGGGTCCATGGTTACGATGACGGTCAATGCGTTCATGCCGTACGTGCCGTGCTCCTGGAACGTTTTAAGGTCTGCCTGTATACCTGCTCCGCCGGAAGTATCGGACCCAGCGATTGTTAAAGTTTTTTTGAGTGTCATTCGAATATCTCCTTTAAATGGATTATGTCATTGCCCTCATTTTAACAAAAATTCGAACATTTACAATGGATTGCGCTTACTCGGTGCAAGCAGCAGGACGGTTGTGGCAATGCAGACAACCAAAAATGCGGTTGTTAAAACCCCCATCAATCCATAGCCGCTTTTGAAAAGACCGATCGTAATAAGTAATGTTAGAATGGAAATAGCTGCTACAATTAGGCCGAGACAGCCCAATCCGGCGCGCTTTGCGCCTTCTGGAGCACTCGTGCCTTTAGTTTTTGAAACACTGGTGATTTTTTCGCGCCAATCGGCCATCCTGATCGCTCCTTTAAGCAATCGTACCATGAAGCCAGGATGAATAGAACATAGGAAAGTAGGGGTTTTATTGGCAAAAGATCCGAAGATGACAGAAATTGAACGTTTATTGGCGGAAATGAAAGAACAGGGAAATACAAAAGAATCGGGCTTTTGGAAAAGTACGAAAGTGATGATGAGCGTATGGCGCAATTCTTTTCTTGTGCTGCTTGCGGTTTTATTGCTATTGCTGGTGGCTTTGCCATTAGGTGCATTTTGGATGATCCAGGGCAGCACCTTTACGGAAAGCAAAGGCGCTTTTTTGGAGCAGGTACAGGATTTGAATGAATTGTCCACAGCGGAAGCTTTCTCGAAAGTTATCATCGAACGCGAAGACAATGCGGTATTTGGCCGGGAAATCGGTCTGGACCTGCCCGGCACGAGACGGCAATTGCTTGTTGTGATTCCGGGATCGGTCCGCGCCGGCATCGATTTCTCCAAAGTGAGCGAGGACGACATCGTTCTTGATGAAGAAGCCAAGACAGCCACACTGACCTTGCCGCCGGCAGAATTTCTCGGAGGACCGGAATTGTTCATGGATCAGGTAGAAGTTTATTCGTATGAAGGGCTGTTCCGCGACGGCGCTGACATTTCGGAAGCCTATGAACTGGCAGAAGAGGCGAAAACCTTGATGCTCGAGGAAACGGAGGGCCAAGGCGTGCTGCAAACTGCAGAAGACAATGCCGCGCGCTCGGTCCAAGATATGTTTGGCCTGGTCGACTATGATGTAACAGTAGAGTTTGAGGAGTGAGGAATATGAAGAAACAGATTTTCCACAACGACTGGCAGGAAGTCGTGGGTGAAGAGTTCGAAAAACCATATTATTTGGAGCTGCGAGAGTTTTTAAAAGAAGAGTATGCTTCGAAAACCATCTTCCCGGCTATGGAAAGCATCTGGTCGGCATTCGAACATACCGCGTACAAGGATGTAAAAGTGGTGATTTTGGGACAGGATCCATATCACGGGCCGAACCAGGCGCATGGCCTGAGCTTCTCGGTTCAGCCGGGAGTGCCGCATCCGCCGAGTTTGCGCAATATGTTCAAAGAATTGAAAGAAGACGTTGGCTGCGAGAAACCACAGGACGGCACATTGACGAAATGGACTGATCAAGGCGTGCTGATGATGAACACCGTGCTGACGGTAAGATCCGGTGAAGCCAATTCGCATCGCAATAAAGGGTGGGAAACGTTCACGGATAAAGTGATCAGTAAATTGTCCGAGCGCGAGGAGCCGATTATTTTTGTGTTGTGGGGCAAACCTGCCCAAACGAAAAAAAGGCTTATCGACCTTGATAAGCATGATGTGTTAGAAGCACCGCATCCGAGCCCTCTAAGCGCCAGTAGGGGATTTTTTGGCAGTCGGCCATATTCAAAAGTGAACAGTCTGTTACAAAACCGCGGACAGCAGCCCATCGATTTCTGTTTAGACTGACCAGTGATAGAATGCCGTGGTAAACTGAAGTTAATTCGAAACGGAGAGGGGGCTGTTACATGGCCATCGATACTATGCGTATTTTAAATGAAATTGACAAGCATACGGCGCGTGCGAGAAGCGGCGATCCGGCAAAGGTGCGTGACTCTGTCGCGGCAATCCGCGCATTATGCGATTTGCTGCTGGAGGATGATCAACCGGCAATCGACAAGCAAGCACCGCGTGCTGTGCCGCTTGCATCCCCTCAGCCGCAGACGGTAACTGCTGTCAACAAGCTGAAAGAAGAAGACGCAAACGGCGATTCGCTGTTTGAATTTTAAATGGAAAGAGGAAGCTGAATATGAAATTTTTCTTGATTGCCGGAGCGGTTAACGCCCTCCTGTCTGTCGCATTTGGCGCGTTCGGCGCACATCTGCTGGAAGGGCGCGTTGCGGACAAGTATTTGGATACATGGCAGACTGCTGTACAGTATCAGATGTTCCACGCAGTCGGCTTGATGGTCATCGCGATTTTGATGAGCTCGTCTCTTCTTGGGAATCTCGGATCGCTGAACTGGGCAGGTTATTTAATGCTCGCTGGAATTGTCATTTTTTCAGGAAGCCTATATATTTTGAGTTTAACGGGCATCAGCATTCTCGGTGCCATTACGCCAATCGGCGGCGTTGCATTTATCGCAGCCTGGGTAATGGTCATCATTGCTGCAGTAAAAGCATTGTAATAGTGCGCAAGAGGGCAATCCGTTTTATGCGGATGGCCCTCTTTTTTGCGGTGCGGACAGTAAAAGTGGTTGTTTGGACAGTATTTTCGAAGTTTGGACAGTATTTGAGGTGGAATGGACAGTATCTTACTTAATTTGGACTGTATATCCAAATAACTGGAAATTTTAGAGGGGGGAAGCCTTCGTTAAGTCTTGGCGAGGTGCGGTTCCGGACGTTTGAGGTGCGGAAATGGGTCATCGAGGTGCGCTTTCATCCGTTTGAGGTGCGGAAATCACTCCGCGAGGTGCGGTCTACATAAAATCAAACAAAAAAGCCGCCCAAAAGGCGGCTTCCCACATAAAATGTATTAAACTTCCAGAAACTTAACGGTTCTTTCGGCATCCAGTCGTGTGCCTACGTAGAATGAACCGAATTCGGCATAACGCGCGCTGACTTCATCAAAGCGCATTTCGTAGATCAATTTCTTGAATTGAAGAACGTCGTCTGCGAAAAGAGTGACGCCCCATTCATAGTCGTCAAAGCCGACAGATCCAGAGATGATCTGTTTTACTTTGCCGGCATAGCTGCGGCCGATTTTGCCGTGGGACAGCATCAACTCTTTGCGCGTGTCCATCGGAAGCATGTACCAGTTGTCATCGCCATCGCGGCGTTTGTCCATCGGGTAGAAGCAGATGTACTGTGAACGCTGAAGTTCAGGGTATAGGCGTGCACGGATATGTGGGTTTTGGTAAGGATCTTCGTCGGATTTTCCAGCAAGGTAGTTGGAAAGCTCGACAACTGAAACGTATGAATACGTAGGAACGGTATAAGCGATCAATGTCAGCTTATTGTATTCTGTTTCAAGTTCGTTTAATTCGTCCATTGTTTCACGCAGCATCATCAGCATCAAGTCAGCTTTTTGGCCAACAATTGAATATAAAGCATGTGCTCCGGTTTTATTTTCATCGGCTTGGTTCACTTTTTCCATAAATGCCTGGAATTCGTCGATCGCGAATTGGCGCTCTTCGTCCTCAAGCATTTTCCATGATACCCAGTCCATCGACCGGAAATCGTGCAGGACGTACCAGCCGTCTAATGTAATCGCTGCTTCATTCATTGCTCAAACACTCCTTTTAATGTAACTCTCTCACCAAACAGTTTATCACATTGCCCCTCCAACTGCCTTTAAAACTAATGGCTGTCACCAATTTGACATGACGCGCACGGGTTTTCAGCGGATGGCGAAAAGGGTAAACTGAAGACAAGGAATTGCAGGAAGAGGAGAAATGGGCATGCCGTTATTTTTTGAAGAAACATCCTGGCGTTTTTGGGACCAGTCCCTAAGCGCCAAAAGCCGTTCCGCGCTGGAGTCATTTGCAGCGGACGATACACTTTGTGAACTGGTGGGATCGGGGAAAAGTGCTCCGACGGTCCGTACGTGGGTGCACGACGATACTGTGGTCCTGGGAATTCAAGATCACCGTCTGCCGCATATCGATGAAGGCATGGATACACTGAAAGCACATGGTTTTACACCGATTGTTCGGAACTCAGGCGGACTGGCGGTCGTGCTGGACGCAGGCGTCTTGAACATTTCCCTCGTTTTATCAGAAAAGGAGAACGCAATCGATATTTCAGCGGGCTATGAACTGATGCTCGATTTGGTCCGTGAACTGTTTCCGGAAGCGGCTATTGAAGCCTATGAAATTGTCGGTTCCTATTGTCCGGGATCTTATGACCTGAGCATTGGGGGCCGTAAATTTGCCGGCATCTCACAGCGCCGGATCCGCCGCGGCATCGCGGTGCAAGTTTATTTATGTATCGAAGGAAGCGGTTCAGAACGCGCAAGAGTCATCCATGACTTTTATGAGGCCGGGCTGCAAGGCGAAGAAACAAAATTCACTTATCCGGAAATAAAACCCGAAACGATGGCGTCGCTCAGTGAGCTGCTCGGCAGAAAAATGACGGTCCAGGAAGTGGTGCTGGACCTCCATGCCTTGATGGGCGCACCGTCACCAATGCCGCTGCAGCCGGATGAAACGGCATTGTACGGATTTTATTTGGAGCGGGTAGTCGAACGCAACCGCAAGATGCTGGAACGCCCCCTTGAATAGAGGAGCGGCGCTGGTGTAGAATAGCTGGTACATGAAAAATCTGGAGGTGCGCGAGTGAGCTACGCAACGCAAAAGTTAGCTGAGGAAAAAGTTTTCAAAGATCCGGTTCACCGGTATATCCACGTGCGCGACCAAGTGATTTGGGATCTCATCAATTCGCGTGAAGTTCAGCGTTTGCGCAGGATCAAGCAATTGGGCACCTCGTATTTAGTCTTTCACGGCGCGGAACACAGCCGTTTTAACCACTCACTTGGTGTTTACGAAATCGTCCGAAGAATTTCAGATGACATTTTCCATGGCCGTCCGGAATGGGATGAAAGCGAACGTCTCGTTGTTTTGTGCGCAGCGCTACTCCACGACCTGGGGCACGGTCCGTTTTCGCATTCATTTGAAAAAGTCTTTTCTGTCGACCACGAGGAGTTCACACGGGAAATCCTGCTGGGCGACACAGAGGTCAATGAAATCCTGTTGAAGGTGTCTGCGGAATTTCCGAAAAAAGTGGCAGAAGTTATTGCCAAAACGTATTCGAATAAACAAGTCGTCTCATTGATTTCCAGCCAGATCGATGCAGACCGTATGGATTATCTCCAGCGCGATGCTTATTATACAGGGGTTTCCTACGGCCATTTTGATATGGAACGGATTCTGCGGGTCATGCGCCCACTGGATGACCAGGTTGTCATCAAATCGAGCGGCATGCATGCCGTGGAGGATTACATCATGAGCCGCTACCAGATGTACTGGCAAGTGTATTTCCACCCGGTTGCCCGCAGCGCAGAAGTGATTTTGCGGAAAATTCTGCAGCGTGCAAAAGAATTGAGCAAAAGCGGCTATAAATTTGCGCAGCCGCCGACTCATTTTCTGGCGTTTTTTGACCGCAGTTTTACGTTGAAAGAATATTTGGCTCTCGACGAAGGCGTTCTGATGACGTATTTCCAATTGTGGATGACGGAGCGTGATCCCATTTTGGCGGACCTTTGTGACCGGTTTGTTAACCGGCGCCTGTTTCAATATGTGGATTTCGACCCGGGCAAGGACTACAAAAAGCTGGGCGAACTGGCACAATTGTTTCATTCTGCCGGCATCGATCCGGAGTATTATTTGATTGATGACTCTACGTCCGATCTGCCTTACGATTTTTACCGACCGGGTGAGGAAGAAGAGCGTCTGCCGATCCATTTGCTTATGCCAAACGGCGACATCAAGGAATTATCACGTTTGTCTCAGATTGTGGACGCCATTTCAGGCAAACGCAGAACCGATTATAAATTATATTTTCCAGCAGAGCTGTTGATCGATGGTAAGAAAAAAGCCATCAAGCAGCAGATTTTGGAAATGCTTCGAGAAGGAGGGCTCTAGTTGCTCCAGGAACACGCAAAAATTGTGGACTTTATTGCCACAGCGGAAGGTGTAACCGGCCGCAAGAAATTGCAGAAAATGATTTACATAATGAAGAAGATGGACATGCCGTTCCAGGAAAAATACGAGTTCCATATTTATGGTCCGTATTCAGAAGAACTGACTGCCCGTGTAGAGGAATTATGCGATATGGGCTTTTTGTCCGAAGCGTTGGAAGACAAAGGCTCTTACGTTCAATATAAATACACCGTAACGGAAGAAGGCATGGAGTTCCGCAAAGTTTTAGGGAAATCTGTTTTGGATAACCCAGTGACCGCGGAAAAACTGAATGCCAAAAGCGGCCGATTCCTGGAATTGACCGCAACTCTCTTGTATTTTGATAACTTGAACCGCCAGGAGAGAATCGACAAGCTGCATGTGGTCAAAGGCAAGCTGAACTTTACCGCAGAGGAAATCGATGAGGCTCTTGCTTTTATTGAAGAATTGAGCGCGTAGAGAAAGTGGAAATGAAAAAGCTCCTGCAACAGGAGCTTTCGCGTGATAGAAGTTGATTTTCTTTTGGTATCTAGCTGCAATGGCCAACTCTTCGGGTCATAAGTCAACCCAGCTGTATGGCAAAGAGCGCCACTTCGCCGGTCTGCCTTATGCCTTTCAGAGCTGAACGGGCATTCCCACTTTTCTTAATGTCTAGTTACAGCAGCCAGATTCTAGGGTCATAAGCCACTCTAGCTGTGCGGCTGAAAAAATGCCGCTTCGCCAGAGTGTCTTATGCCAGTCGAATCTACACGGCTGCTTTCACTTTTCTTTACTGATCTGAAAACAGTTTGCCTTTTGTGCCGTAATCGGTTTTCTTCATGTCTTCGATAAAGACAGTGACATTTTCGATAGGTGCGCCCGTTGTTTCAGAAACAGCTTCGGACACCTTCTCGACAAGCGCGCGTTTTTGGTCTTCTGTGCGGCCTTCGAGCATTTTTACAGTTACGTATGGCATAATGGGTACAGCTCCTTTTCTTGAGAATACTTTCATCATAGCAGAACGGAGGATTCAGACAATGGCGAACGAAGAAAAACCAAAACAAAAAGTAGGCTTTACCATTATAAAAAACGATCCGACAGCTGGCCATAAAGGCTATGGCATCGGGTCTTTATCCTTGGAAAATGTCTCTCCACTGTTCATTGACGTGCAAGAGCAGGAAGCGTTTATTGATATCGGCGCGATGCACGCCCGCAGCGAAGTGGAGCGCGGCATTAAGTTCACTACCAACCGGGAAGATTCTGCAGGCGGCAAAGATTACTGGCTTGTATGGATCACCATCGATTTCAATCCGGAAGGCCCATACTACGCCGGAGTTGCAGCATGTGAAATGGTCGTCAATCGTGAGAAACGGCGCGGCTATAAAATTTTAGCGGATCACGTCAACCGCATGGACAAATCGATGAAGCGCAAAATTCTTGTTGACCATATGGATGAACCATCGAAAGGGGTGCTGGCTGAATACTTGGAAACCCACAATCCGGAAATGTGGCAGCGCAGCGTAGAACAGCTCCACCTGGACCTTGGCCGCAAGTAAAGGAGTTCTGCTTGGCCAATAAATGATGGAAATGCCAAAGCGGAAAATCTATTAAAATTGCAGGTTTTTGAACAGAATGTGACATTTCAATTTGCTTCCATTGGATGGTTGAAGTTGTTTATAAAAGGCAGTACACTAGAAATACAGCTTTTCAATAGAAAGCTAGGACACCTGATAGCGAGCAAGTGCCGTGAGCCATTGCGATTAAAACCCAAGCCCAATGCCTCATGTCTCTTTCTCCGCACCATCAGGCTTTAAAAAGGTTTTCTGTGAAGGGAAAAAAGATTCCCTGTACAGGAAACCTTTTTATTTTTTGTGTAGCGGCACTTCCAGCGGGTAAAGAAGAAGAGGCAAAAAAATATTGCACTTTTATTGAAAACACTTATACTTTTTTAAGTGGATTTTATTCAGATTGAAAAGGAGTTTGATTATAGATGGCAGGATTTTGGTATACAGAAAAGCAAACAGAGAATTTCGGGATTACGATGAAGATCAACAAGACGCTTCACACGGAACAAACGGATTTTCAATACTTGGAAATGGCAGAAACAGCGGAATGGGGCAACATGCTGTTCTTGGACGGCATGGTCATGACTTCTGAAAAAGATGAATTCGTCTATCACGAAATGGTTGCGCACATTCCATTGTTCACGCACCCGAATCCGGAGAACGTATTGGTAGTTGGCGGAGGAGACGGCGGCGTCATCCGTGAAATTCTGAAACACCCATCAGTTAAAAAAGCGACGCTTGTCGACATTGACGGCAAAGTGATCGAGTACTCGAAAAAATTCCTGCCAAGCATCGCATCAGGCTTGGAAGATTCACGTGTGGAAGTGATTGTCGGAGACGGCTTTATGCACATTGCAGAATCGGACAATGAATTTGACGTCATCATGGTAGATTCAACTGAACCGGTCGGACCGGCAGTAAACTTGTTTTCAAAAGGCTTCTACGCAGGCATTTCAAAAGCCTTGAAAGAAGACGGCATTTTTGTGGCGCAATCCGACAACCCTTGGTTTAAAGCCGATTTGATCAAACAAGTCCAAAGCGATGTCAAGGAAATATTCCCGATTACTAAGCTTTACTTGGCGAACATCCCGACGTATCCAAGCGGACTGTGGGCATTCACAATAGGTTCAAAAAAATACAACCCGCTTGAAGTTCCAGCCGAGCGTTTCCATGAAATCGACACGAAATACTACACACCTGAGCTGCACAATGCTGCTTTCGTATTGCCGAAATTCGTGAAAGATTTAACAGGCGAATAAGCTATGAGATTTGACGAGACCTACTCAGGAAAAGTATTCATCAAAAGCCATCCGAATTACGAAGAATCGAAAGCCGTTCTTTACGGCATGCCAATGGATTGGACGGTCAGCTATCGCCCAGGATCCCGTTTTGGCCCAAACAAAATCCGTGAAGTGTCGATCGGACTGGAAGAATACAGCCCGTATCTGGACCGCGAGCTGGGGGATGTAAAGTTTTTTGATGCAGGCGACATTCCATTGCCATTCGGCAATCCGGAAAAAAGCCTGATTGAAATCGAAACTTACGTTCATACACTGTTGGCTGACAATAAAATCCCAATGGGCATGGGCGGCGAACATTTGGTGTCATTGCCGGTTATGAAAGCAGTCGCCAGCAAATACGACGACTTAGCCATCATCCATTTTGATGCACATACGGACCTTCGTGAAAACTATGAAGGCGAGGAATATTCCCATTCCACACCGATCCGTAAAATTGCGGACCATATCGGACCAAAAAATGTGTATTCATTCGGCATCCGCTCAGGCATGAAAGAAGAATTTGAGTGGGCAAAAGAGCAAGGCATGCACATTTCGAAATTTGAAGTGCTTGAGCCGTTGAAAAAAGTATTGCCGACTCTTGAAGGCCGTAATGTTTACGTAACGATTGATATGGATGTTTTGGACCCTGCGCACGCACCGGGTACTGGCACGGTCGACGCAGGCGGCATCACATCCCGCGAACTGCTGGCTTCGATCCATGCGATTGCAGCATCAGGCGTCAACGTTGTCGGCTTTGACCTCGTCGAGCTTGCACCTGTCTACGATCATTCCGACCAAACTGCCAACACAGCCAGCAAGCTGATGCGCGAAATGATTTTGGGTTGGGTTAAATAAAGAAAAGCGCAAGCGCCCATGTAGATTCGACGGGCATAAGACAGACCAGCAGTGTGGCGTACTTTGCCACGCAGTTGGGATGGCTTATGACCCTAGAATCTGGGCGCTGGAGCTAGACAACAAAGAAAAGCGGAAACGGCCGTTCAGCTCCGAAAGGCATAAGACGATCTGACGAAGCGGCGTCCTTTGCCGCATAGTCAGAGTGGCTTATGACCCGAGGAGTTGGCCGTTGGAGTCTGGACAGTAAGAGAAGCGGAGGCAGCCAATAGCAGAAGCTAACCTAAGATCGCGACTTCCTGTCGCAACGGTTAGCTGACCCGCATCCTGCGGCCCCTCGACGGGCATAAGACAGACTGGCGAAGCGGCGTTCTTTGCCGCACAGCCGGGTTGGCTTATGACCCAAAGAGCTGGGCGCTGGAGCTAGACAGTAAGAAAAGTGGAAGCTGCGGTTTGCTCCGACAAGGGCTAGAAGCTTGTATTCAAATCATACAGTTTATCTTTTTAGGGGCAGCCCCTTTTTCTTATGCTGTTCGATTGTGTTTCCACACCATGTAGCCGATGCAATAGATAGTCCATGAGCGCCCTGTTCCGAAAGTATTTTAGCTCGCGGACAGTATTGTGCCGGGTTTGGACTGTATTTCATTCGTTTGGACTGTATTTTCCGTATTTGGACTGTATTTCAGCCAATTTGGACAGTAAGCTCTATTAATGGAATAAATCAATTCATTTTTTCAAATAAAACACAAAAAAGCCTCCTAATAATCTCCTAAAGATCGCTGGCATCTAGAAAAAACGTGTACAAAGCAAAACCGCTGGAGAAAAATCATTGATTTTTCTCCAGCGGTTTTAGTTTAGGGACTTATGGGACAGCTCCTTTGCGTTTCATAAAGAATGGTCAGAATAGATTCTAAAGATTAAAAGCAGTAAGATGGAATGGACGAACTAGTGGAAGAGGTGCTGACAATGGAATTGTATAAATGGACCGGCCACCGCGATCAGGCTGTAATGTTGATGGCGAACTTGGCAAATGCACGGTTAATCTATTTGGTGAATGACGATGAAGCGGTGCTGCTCTATGAAGCTGAAGGCGGCCCGGGGATTCAAGGTGCGGAAGCCTATGAAGTGTTGAATGCTGTGGGAGATATCAACGACGGCTACTATGCGGTATTCAATAATATTCCGGTGACAGAAGAAGGACGTGAACTTTTTGAGTCACGCTTCCAGAACCGCGCCGGAATGGTCGAGAAAGAACCGGGCTTTGCAGCAATCCGCGTATTGCGTCCGGTGTCTTCGGATACATATGCGATCCTGACGATTTGGAAAGACGAGCAATCGTTTAAAGATTGGCAGGAATCACAGGCTTATGGCCAGGCACATGCCAAGCGCGGCACTGCAGAAGGCATCGACAAGCGTCCGAATATTTTCCCGCGCCCTTCGTTTGTGACGACCTATACAAGATGAAAAACTCGCTATATAAACAGCAATACTTAAAGATCGCATGGATTCGGCCAATGCCGAACTGTGTGGTCTTTTGTTTAATCTGCAGTTCCTGCCAATCCTTCATTGAAAAAAACAGGCCAGTCAAGCTATAATATAAAGGTTATCAAAGGACGGGGAGGCGGAGAGCCATGCAAAAGACAGTGACGATCAAACTGACGACGACGATCCGTCAGCCGCATATGGAAGAGCAAGTGATGGTACTGGAATCTCATGGAACGTTGACGGAAAAAAACAAGCTGCGCTACCTGCAATACGCAGAACAGCAGGACGATCTTGAAATCCGGACGACGGTCAAAATTCAAGAAGATGAAGCGGTGATTATGAGAAGCGGCGGCCTGCAGATGCGGCTCCCTTTTTTATTACATAAAGAACAAACCGGCAATCTGACAAATGAACAGGGGTCGTTCATGCTCACGACAAAAGCGCACGAGCTGTCAGTCAGCGATACGAGGTTCATGGTCCGCTACGATCTGACATTGGGTTTGGATCATGTCGGCGAATACGAAATGGAAATACAGTTTATGGAGGCTAAAGGATGAATGCAGTAGAAAAAGTTCAACAGGCAATAAAAACAGCATTTGCAGAAGCGATCGAAAAAGCGGAATTGACGAACGAACCGGTTGAAGTCCGCCTGGAATCACCAAAAGACAAAGCCAATGGCGATTATGCCACAAATATTGCGATGCAGCTGACGCGTCTGGCGAAAAAACCGCCCCGCGCAATTGCCGAAGCGATTGTCGAAAACCTTGATAAAGAGGCGGCGAACATTCAGACAGTTGAAATCGCTGGACCTGGATTTATCAACATCACCATCAAAAAGGATTATTTACTGGATGTCATCAAAACCGTCCTGGAGCAGAACGGTGAATATGGCCGTTCAACAGCGGGCGGCGGCGAACGCGTCCAAGTGGAATTTGTCTCAGCCAACCCGACAGGCGACCTGCATTTGGGCCATGCCCGTGGATCTTCCGTAGGTGATTCGTTGTGCAATGTGCTGGACCTTGCCGGGTACGAAGTGTCCCGCGAATATTACATTAACGATGCCGGCAACCAAATCAACAACTTGGCATTGTCGATCGAAGCGCGTTATTTTGAAGCACTTGGCAAAGGCGACAGTATGCCGGAAGATGGCTACCGCGGACAAGACATTAAAGATATCGCAGACGACCTGGTCAAAGAACATGGTGACAAATTCGTCAGCTTGACCCACGAAGAGCGCTTTGAAGCATTCCGCCAGCACGGCTTGAAAGTTGAATTGGCCAAACTGCAGCAGGACCTTGCGGATTTTCGTGTGGAATTTGACGTCTGGTACCCAGAATCGTCTCTTTATAAAAACGGCAAAATTGACGATGCTTTGGCTAAACTGCGTGCAAATGGCCATGTCTATGAAGAAGATGGCGCGACTTGGTTCCGTTCGACAACTTTCGGAGACGATAAGGACCGCGTACTGATCAAAAATGACGGCACATACACGTACTTAATGCCCGATGTCGCTTACCATGAAGACAAATTGCAGCGCGGATTCGACAAGCTCATCAATGTCTGGGGAGCTGATCACCATGGCTACATCCCGCGCATGAAAGCGGCGATTCAAGCACTTGGCTACGACCGCGATACGCTTGAAGTCAGCATCATCCAAATGGTGCAATTGTATAAAGACGGCGAAAAAATGAAGATGAGCAAACGTACCGGCAAAGCGGTAACGATGCGCGAGCTGGTTGAACTGGTCGGCTTGGATGCTGTACGTTACTTCTTCGCGATGCGTTCTGGCGATTCGCATATGGATTTCGATTTGGATTTGGCTGTTTCACAGTCCAACGAAAACCCGGTCTACTATTCGCAATATGCTCACGCGCGCATCTCGTCAATTTTGCGCCAGGCGGAAGAACAGGGCTTAACCGCTTCACAGGACCATTTAGCTTTATTGACTTCTGAAAAGGAAATCGATGTATTGAAGAAAATCGGGGATTTCCCGCAGGTGATCGCAGATGCAGCCAAACAGCGTGCACCTCATCGCATCACAACATACATCCATGAACTGGCATCTCATTTCCATAGCTTTTACAACGCCAATAAAGTATTGGACGCGTCCAATGTTGAACTGACAAGTGCGCGCCTGGCATTGATCACAGCTGTGAAAACGACGTTGGCCAACTCATTGAAAACAGTAGGCGTCGCAGCTCCAGAAAAAATGTAAGAGACAGACAATCATTTATGTGTATAATGAAGACAACAAATAGAATATGATAACGATTCATAAAGGTGCTTATGTCTAAGAACATGAGTTAAAAGGGAAGCCGGTTCAATTCCGGCGCGGTCCCGCCACTGTATGTGAGAGGAATCTGCAAAATGCCACTGAAGCAATGCTTTGGGAAGGTGCAGAAACCGACGACCACAAGCCAGGAGACCTGCCTTTATGACAACACACCCAAACGCCTGCGAGGAAAGGCTGGATGCACATGCTTTTTTATGTCGTCCTTTCCATCCCCCGCAGTTTGCTGCGGGGGATTTTATGTTGAATGAAGTGATTTTTAGATCGTTCGCCTGGTATGCGATTTAAAGAAGTACCATACCTTACTGCCAACTTAAACGATACAACCATCAAGGGGGATTTATTCATGAAGAAGATTTGGAAGTTTGGAGCAACCGCGGGATTGGCCGCGGTTTTAATGGCAGGATGCGGAGAAACGGCAGCGCCTGAAGAAGAACAGGACGTTGAAACACCAGCAGAGCCGCCAACAGAAGTGGCAGAAGTTGAATATCCGGTGACCTTAACAGATGCGGTCGGGGATGAAGTAGTGATTGAAGAAGAACCGGAAGCAATCGTCTCCATGGTGCCGTCAAACACAGAAATTGCCTACGAATTAGGACTTGGCGACAAAATGGTCGGCGTTTCGGATTTTGATAATTATCCTGAAGAAGCTGCAGAAGTCGAGAAAATCGGCGGCCAGGAATTCAATGTGGAAAAAATCATCAGCCTTCAGCCGGACCTCGTGCTTGCACATGAATCTGGACTCGGTGTTGGGGACGCAGGGCTGCAGCAATTGCGTGATGCTGGCGTCGAAGTATTTGTCGTCAATAATGCAGTCAGCTTTGAAGAAGTTTATGATTCCATCACGGTAATCGCGCAAGCGACAGGCACGATGGAAGAGGCGGAAAGCCTCGTTTCAGAAATGGAAGTTCAAGTGTCAGAAATCGAGGAATTGGCAAGTACAATTGAAGAGCCGAAAACCGTCTTTTTGGAAGTCGGCAGCCAGCCAGATATCTTTACGACAGGAAGCGGTACATTCATGGACGAAATGCTGACGCTCATCAATGCTGAAAATGTTGCCGGCGATTTGGAAGGCTGGGTCAGTATGGACCCGGAAGCCATTGTTGCAGCTAATCCGGACGTCATTATTACGACAGAAGGCGGCTATGTTGAAGGCGCAGTTGATTTGATCAAATCAAGAAGCGGCTTTGCGGAAGTGACTGCTGTCCAAGAAGACGCCGTTTACAACCTGGATTCGGATATGCTCACCCGTTCAGGCCCACGTTTATCGGAAGGGCTGATGGAAATGGCGCAGGCTGTTTATCCTGAGGTTTTCAATGAGTAAAAATGTTTTAGCATACAGCGTCTCTCTGCTGATTTTGGCAGGAGCTGTTTTGCTTGGGGTGACGGTCGGAACGGTATCGATATCACCGGTCGTGCTGTGGAATCCTTCATCGGATGAGGCAGCTGCCAATATTTTATGGAATATCCGCATGCCCCGTGTCATCTTAGCCGGACTTGTCGGTGCAGCATTGGCAATTGCCGGTGCTGCGTTCCAAGGGCTTCTGAAAAATCCATTGGCCGATCCTTACACCCTGGGAGTGTCTTCCGGTGCCTCCGTCGGCGCTGTGATGACGCTCTTTTTTGGCATTACCATTCCATTTTTGGGACCATTCACGCTGCCGGTCATGAGCATGATCGGAGCGCTGCTGACGATGCTCGCTGTCATGAGCTTTGCCAAGCTGGTGGATCGCTCCATGAAAATGGAAACCGTCATATTGACTGGGATTATCTTCAGTTCGTTTCTCGGCTCCATTATTTCTCTGATGATTGCGTTAACCGGGGAAGAGCTGCGCCAAATCATCGGCTGGCTTTTGGGGAGTGTGTCGATGCGTGGGTGGCCATATGTGCGGATGGCGCTGCCATTCGTATTGATCGGTTCGTTCGTGTTGTGGCTGAAGCGACGTGAGTTGAACGCCATGTTGTTCGGTGAAGAACGTGCACAGCATTTGGGTGTGGATGTCAGAAAGAGCAAAATGGCCATATTGATTGGCGGATCCGTTTTGACGGGAGCAGCTGTTTCGGTTTCCGGCACCATCGGCTTTGTCGGTTTGGTTGTTCCGCATATGACCCGCCTGCTTTGGGGTTCGGACCATCGGCATGTTTTGCCGCTGTCATTTATTAATGGAGCGGCTTTGTTGATCATTTGTGACTTGGTGTCGCGAACCATCATTTCACCAACTGAATTGCCGATCGGAGTCATTACTGCATTTATCGGGGCGCCGGTATTTGCCTTCATCTTTTTCCGACAACGCAAAGGAGGGGCTTGACCATGCTTGAAATAACTGGATTAACAGGCGGCTATGGCGATAAAAACATTGTGAAAGACGTATCCTTTACTGTCAATAAAGGCTCTATTCTTGGTATTTTGGGACCGAACGGCAGCGGCAAATCAACCTTGATGAAACTGATTAGCGGGGTGCTGCCAGCAGCAAGTGGAGAAGTTCAGATCGACGGCAAATCGATCGCAGATTTTCCTGCAAAAGAATTGGCGAGAAAAATGGCGGTATTGCCCCAATTGCATGCCCATGCTTTTGCTCATACGGTCCGGGAAACGGTGTCGCTTGGCAGGTATCCACATCAAGGCGGCTGGTTTTCTTCCTGGTCAGAAGAAGATGAGCAGGCTGTTGTGGAAGCGATGTGCCTAATGGACATCAGCCATTACGAGAAGACTCAAATTGATCGGATGTCGGGCGGCGAACAGCAGCGCGTCTTTGTGGCGCAGGCGTTGGCACAGGATGCAGGCATTCTGCTATTGGATGAACCGACCAACCATTTGGATATCAACCACCAGAAAGAATTGCTCGACACCATCAAAAAGCAGGCCATTGAAAAAGACTTGACGATTGTTTCTATTTTTCACGACATCAACCTGGCGTCTATGTATTGTGACCAGTTGCTGCTGCTGGATGCGGGGAGCGTCGTCCGCATTGGTGAACCGCACGAAGTGGTGCGGGAACGCGATATCGAGATGGTATACAACACCCGTGTCAGCAATCATCCGCACCCGGAATTGCCGAAGCCGCAGATCACATTATTGCCGGGAGTGGAACGTGAATCCGCAAGCGTCCGCATTCGTGCCGAAGAATTTGATATTAATGATGGGATGGTGCTTTATCAAAGTCCCATTCCGTTAAAAACTGTATCGTCGGCAGTCGTCAATGCGGGTTCGGGCTGGTTCCGCAATTTCATGAACCGGCATGTGGATGCTTTTTACAACATCAACGACAGCGTTAAAGAAATGTCCGAGTTTATTGAACAAAGTGGTCTGAAGACAACGGATACGGTAGGAATGATGACCGCAGTCCAAACCCAGGACGCCATCGTCAAAGAATATGAGGGTCCTTTCGGGTCCGTGGTAATTGCTGTAACCGCAGGCGCCGGAAATGGTGTGGATGTTTCGAAAGCAGTTGAGCGTACGCTTCGCGTCGGCACCATCAATACATGGATCCTAGTCAATGGTATTTTGTCAGATGAAGCCTTTATTCAGGCAATGATTACCGCGACCGAAGCCAAAACGAAAGCACTTCAGCAGGAGCAAATCAAAGATCCGCTGACGGGAACGATTGCGACCGGAACATCTACCGACAGTTGCCTAGTAGCAGCAACGCAGCAAGGCGAACACCTGCCTTACGCGGGTCCAATTACTGAGCTTGGGAAATTGATCGGTGTCGGTGTTTTCGAATGTACCATTGAAGCGCTCAAACTCTATCAAATGGCGAAAGCAAAAAGCGTATGATTTCGCATCTTATGGCAATTGCTCTAGGTTTAGTCATTGATCGAATTGTTGGAGATCCGCCAAATTGGCCGCATCCGGTTCGCTGGATTGGCAGCGCAATCCGCAGGCTGACCGAACGATGGAATCATAGGCCGAATGCTTTTCGCAATGGTTTTCTATTGCTTGGTACGATTGCACTTGGTGTGTTTTTGATAGTATACTCGATTGTTTCGCTTGCCTATTCAGTGAATATCTTCTTAGGAATTGCCGTTGAAGCCTTGCTGATTGCCTCAGGGCTTGCACAGAAGAGCCTGAAAGATGCAGCGTTGGATGTTTACAATCCGCTTGTGGATAAAAACATGGCACTGGCACGTGAAAAGTTGTCTTGGATTGTTGGCAGGGATACTGAGAGGTTGGATGAAAGCGAAGTCACTCGGGGCGTCGTGGAGACAGTTTCGGAAAACACCAGCGATGGCGTGACTGCGCCGCTGTTCTGGGCTTTTTTGCTGGGCGCACCAGGATTATGGCTGTATAAATCCATCAACACGCTTGATTCAATGGTCGGCTACAAGAACGATGAATTTGAACAATTCGGCTATGCATCAGCAAAAGCGGATGATGTCCTGAATTTCATTCCGAGCCGCCTGACGGGCTTTTTGATTTTGGTGATGACCCAAAACAGCCGGTCACTCACCTTGCGTCAGCGTTTGGCGGAGTGGCTGCGGGATGCACCAAAGCATCCGAGCCCAAACAGCGGCTGGTTGGAAGCAGCAACAGCCGTGCAATTGGGAATCGAGCTTGGCGGATGGAACAGCTACCGTGGAGTCGAGTCGCACCGCGCGCAGATGGGAACGCCGGTTTATCCGCTGGAAGCCCGGCATATTACGGAAACCATCACCCATATGCAGACGGTCACAACCGGCTTTTTTATTTTATTCGCGATAGGAGGAATTTTGTTTGGAATTGCCTAATCATGGAGCCAATCCACTGCGCCTATACGAACAGGCCGGTATCAACCCTCCTGAACAAATTTTGGATTTTAGCGAAAATGTCCATCCTTTCGGAGCTCCTGGTTTTCTTGCGGAGCGGTGGCCGCAGCTGCTGGAATTAGTTGCTTCCTATCCAGATCCGGACGGTGAGCCTTTTCGCACTGCAGCTGCCGAGTTTCACCGGGTTGGAGCCAACCAAGTCGCTGCCGCTAATGGTGCCGCTGAAGTATTTACTTGGCTGGCCAGAAGATACCGCAATAAACGGGTCGTGCTGGTGGAACCGGCGTTTTCAGAATACCGCCAAACCTTGGAAGCGGAACATGTCGAAATCCAAGCGATTCAGCTGCAGCCTGAAAACTGTTGGCAGTTGTCGGTTCAAGATGTTCGGATGGCTGTTCCAGGATGTGCTGCGCTGTATATTTGCAACCCTCATAATCCTACCGGTGTTTTGCTGGATTTAGATAAACTGCGAGAAATGGCGCAGATTTGCCTGGAGCACGAGTGCGAACTCGTCATCGACGAAGCGTTTATCGATTTTGTTGGGGAATCGGCATCCTTTATGCCGTTTTTGGAAGAGTTTCCGAACGTGATCATTGTCCGTTCGATGACTAAAATGTACGCCATTCCTGGACTGCGCCTTGGCTATGTGATCAGCGAAAGCCAAACGGTTGAACAACTGAAACACGGAGGAGCGCATTGGAACGTCAATGCCTTATCGGCTGCAATCGGTGCGGATCTTTTAAAGGAGTCGGAATACCGCAGCAAAATCATTAAAGCCGCCTCGGAAGAACGGCTGAAAATGGAGCGGTTTTTTTCAGAAAACAATTGCCGTGCAAGCAATTCTGCCGTTAATTTCCTAACGTTTCAACTGCCGGATCCGGACCAATCCGCTGAATTCTTCACAGATCTGCTGAAGGCAGGAATCGTCCTGCGGCATACCGAATCATTTCAGGGAATGGACGGAAAGTGGTTCCGAATTGGCATGAAATCAAGGGGAAACATGGCAAAACTTCGGGAGGCGATTGCGAAATGGCTCGAGGCGAACTAATTTTTATCAGCGGCGGCGTCCGCAGCGGCAAAAGTGCTTATGCCGAATCACTTGTGCGTACTGCCGGCAGTGGACGGAAAGTTTATTTGGCGAGTGGACAAGCACATGATGAAGAAATGAAAGAGCGGATCGAACGCCACCGGCAAGATCGGCAGGAAGATGGCTGGCATACAGTAGAGCAAGCTTATCGGATGGACAGAGTTTTAGAGAACCTCCAGCCAAATGATTTAGTGCTTTGGGATTGCGTGACAACCTGGCTCGCCAATGAACTTTACGAGGGTTGGGAAAAGGGCAGCATGTGCGCTGAAATACCAGGCTGCATGGAAATGAAATGGAGCAGCCTGCAAAAAACCATTCTTGAAATGCTGGATACGGTCGATGTATTGGCGGTCGTCTCGAACGAAGTGCTGGACGACTTCGTGCGCGACGAACTTTATCAGAGCTGGCTCGGGCGCATCCATATTTGGCTCGTGCAGCAAGCTGGCCAGGCCATCGAGATGGAAAACGGTCTGGCATTCAGAAGGAAGTGAAAAAATGCGCGGAATAATGATTCAAGGAACTGCTTCAGATGTTGGAAAAAGCATGATTTGCACAGCTTTTTGCCGCATTTTTTCTGATCAGGGACTCCAAGTGGCGCCTTTTAAATCCCAGAACATGTCGAACAATTCGTATGTAACCATATGGGGAGAAGAAATAGGCCGTTCGCAAGGTGTTCAGGCAGAAGCGGCGCGGACGGTGGCAACGGTAAACATGAATCCAATCTTGCTGAAACCTGAAAGTGACATGAAGTCTCAGGTGGTGTTGTTCGGCAAAAAGCTGGAGACGATGGATGGCATGGATTACCGTGTACAGTTTTACGAAAAAGGGCTGGCCGCAATTGATCAGGCGCTGGCAAATTTGGCTCAAGACTTTACTCATGTCGTCATCGAAGGGGCTGGCAGCCCTGCCGAAGTCAATTTGAACGACCGGGAGCTGGTCAATATGGCGGTCGCAAGTCGTGCGGATGTGCCGGTCATTCTAGTCGCCGACATCGAACGGGGCGGCGTGTTCGCGTCGATTGTGGGAACACTCGCTTTGATGCCGGAGCCCGAACGGGTGAAAGGTTTGATTATCAATAAATTCCGCGGTGATATCCGGCTTTTTGAAGATGGCATCCGTTTTCTGGAATCCTATACGGGCATTCCGGTGCTGGGCGTCATTCCCCATCTGCCCAGCCACGAAATCGAGCAGGAAGATTCACTTGGTGTTCAGGCGGTGCAGCGGGTATCCGGTGTTGAAAATGCGATTGAACTGGTTATTTGCCGGCATCCTTATATTTCAAACTTCACGGATGTCGAACCGTTCCTGAACGAGCGGGATGTCACCATACGCTGGGCAGAAACGGTCGAAGACATCGGACAACCGGATATTCTTTTGGTGCCAGGCACTAAAAGCACCATTGCGGATCTGCGTTACTGGAAGGAGCAGGGGCTAGAAATAAAACTTCTAGCATTGAAGGGAAGCACCTGGATCGTCGGTTTATGCGGAGGGTTTCAAATGTTTGCTGACACTTTATCCGATCCGGAAGGCTATGACGGCACTAAAGCCGAAAAAGAAGCTGGCTTTGGTTTGGTGCAAAACATGCACGTTCATTTTGAAAAACAGAAAGTTGTCCAACGAACGAGTGGCATAGTTAAGTTTCCAAATACGGAGGTAAAGGTGGCAGGTTACGAAATCCATCACGGCGTCGTCACGGGAACCGCCTATCCACTCATTGAAAGCGAAGATTTTACAGAAGGCTATTTTCATGATCGGCTTTTGGGGACGCATCTGCACGGGTTTTTCCGTGATCCCCGTTGCCGCAACGCATTCCTAGCACCAATCCGGAAACAAAAGAACTTGCCGGAATCATTGCCAGAAACCGTAACCGATCCTTTTGACCGCTGGGCCAAACATGTGAAAGAGCATCTGGACTGGCAAAAAGTCGAACAAATTATGGAGGCGGACCAATGAACCGGCACCTGGGAACAGGATTTTTACTGGCGCTTCAATTTTTCTCGGTGATTCCGGTGAAAAAGCAATTGCCGATGGAAAAATCTCATATTACCGCAATGTATGCGATGTTGCCGATACTCGGTTTGCTTTTTGGCAGTGTGCTGGCAGCATCGGCATGGCTGTTGCGCGAAACGACCGACAGCAGTTCACTGCTGATTGGCTTTGCCGTTGTCGGTATCGGTGTGATGCTGAGTGGCGGCTTGCATCTAGACGGACTCGCAGATACGGCGGATGCTTACTTTTCTTATCAGGACAGGGAAAAGCGTTTAGAAATCATGGGCGATCCGCGGATTGGTGCTTTTGGGACCATGGTTTTGCTGGTGGCGATTGTCGGTAAAATTATAATCATTGCTGAATCTATTGATACTATTTCATTGATTTTGGTATTAATGATTCCAATACTATCGAGAATCGGCTTATTGGCCCTGTTCAGTTCAACCTCTCCTGCAAAGCCAAGTGGACTGGCCGCATTTTTTCAGCAACGGTCAGACCAGCGGACGCTGCGGCTGACTGCAACGGTCTTTATGGGCATCCTTTTGGCTGGAGTGGTTTGGGCTGCCGGCATTTGGCTGGCATGCATGTTGCTGGTGCTGCTGCTCGTTTCGCTTTGGCTCTACCGCACATGGTGCCTTAAGAACTTTGGCGGAGTGACGGGCGATTTGTTTGGTGCTTATGTGGAAGGAGTGGAAATTTTACTATGGACGAGTCTTTTGTTCTTCGTTTAATACGGCATGCTCCGACTAGAGGCAATCAGCAAAAACGTTACGTTGGCTGGACCGACGAAGCAATTCTGCCTTTTGACGCAGTGCCGAACCTGCAGTTGGAAATGGTCATGGGCAGTGATTCGAAGCGTTGCCGGCAAACGGCAGCTGTGCTGTTTCCGAATGCGGTCTACCGGGCTAACCGTGATTTGCGGGAATGCCATTTTGGCCAATGGGAAATGAAAACCTATGAGGAGCTGAAAGGCATCGAACTGTATCGAAGCTGGATTGATGACCCTTGGCACATCAAACCGCCTGGCGGTGAAAGCCTCACGGAAATGGCGGAGCGTGTCGAACGCGGCATCCGGAAACTTCCGGAAAATCAGGAAGTTACACTGGTTCTGCACGGAGGGCCAATCCGCTACCTGATTGCCAAAGCCTTGGGTGAAAGGTTTCAAGATCAAACTGCGCTGCACGGCGGCTGCCACACGCTGACGTGGCAAAGCCGGCAAGCGTTCGAGGAGCGGGCATTATGCACATCGTTTTCGGTGGAGCCTTTAACGGCAAACGGCAATATGTGAGAGAGCAATTGAAAGATCGGGAAGCCGACTGGAATGAAGGGCGGCTGCCTGATCAGAAAGAAGCGCAAAGAGTTATCGTCATTGCCGGTTTGGAGCATTGGGTGAGACAGCAGCTCGAACAAGGTTTTTCAGAACAACAATTGATGGAGCAAGTGAAAAGCATCGTGCGTGGAAAACAAACTCAGCAAACTTGGATTTTAACAGATTTGAATCGCGGCATCGTGCCGACCGAACGGATCGAGCGCGAAATGCGCGACGTTCTCGGCAGGTTGTATCAATTCCTATTCGCCGAAGCTAAACGCATTACGCGAATTTGGTATGGCATTCCACAAAAGATAAAGTGACAGAAATGAATCATACAGACTTTTAAAGACAGCGCATTTACTGTCTGTCAAAGTACAGGAAAAGGGGCGGATCAAGATGAAGATTTACACAAAAACCGGAGACAAAGGGCAGACGAGTTTGATCGGAGCGCGCACGGATAAAGATGCGCCGCGCGTAGAAGCTTACGGCACCATCGACGAAGTGAATTCATTTATCGGCAAGGCAATGACCGAACTGGCACCAGACAAGTACGCTGATTTGCTGGAAGATTTAGAAGCCATCCAGAACGAATTATTCGACTGCGGCGGCGATTTGGCTGATGTCCGGAAAGAACCCAATTACAAAATGACAGAGGGGCCAGTCGAGGTACTGGAACAGCGCATCGATCAATTGATGGAGGAACCGCCATTGCTCGAACGGTTTATTTTGCCGGGAGGTTCTCCGGCAGCTGCGACGCTGCACATTGCGCGTACCATTACACGCCGTGCTGAACGCCAAACGGTGACTTTGATGAGATCTGGAGAAGATTTCCCGCTCGTTGTCCAACGCTATTTGAACCGTCTGTCTGATTATTTGTTCGCCGCATCGCGTGTCGTCAATTCACGTGCCGGGGTGCCGGACAACGAATATGTGCGCAGTGCCAAGGTGTTCAAGAACGGCGGCCGCAGCAAAAAGTCGGTGGAATAGGATGACGACCAGAAAACTGGCGCTTGCCGCATTATTCGTCAGCTTATCCGCAATCGGGGGCATGATTAAGATTCCACTTGGCATCGCGTCCATCGCGCTCGACTCGATGCCGGCACTAGTTGCCGTGCTGTTCTTTTCAGCGCCGCTTGCTGGAACCATTGCGGCATTTGGCCATTTGATTTCGGCATTATTCGGCGGCATGCCCCTTGGGCCATTTCACTTGATTATTGCAGCTGAGATGTGGGCAGTAGTGTGGCTGTTTGCAAAACTGCACCAAGCCGACAAACGCTGGCTGAAATGGCCGGCGTTCATTATCGGCAACGGAGTGCTTGCGGCAGTACCGTTTTATTTTCTGTTGTCGCCGGCATTTTTCTATGCCTCGGTTCCGGCTCTTGTGATTGCTGCTTCCATTAATGCTGGAGTTGCGGCTCTTTTGATGCCCTACGTGTTGAAAGTCCATGGAGGTTCACTGCATGCGTCATGAACTGTTAATAGACGGCTTCGTCATTACTTCAGATAATTCAGCGGCAATCGGTGAAAAACTGCAGGATGTTGTGTACGCTCCCGATTCGATCACAGCTAAATTTGCGGCGCGGGTCGCGCTGCTCGAACAATGGGCAGCAGGCAGCGAACCGCAGGCAGTGCTGCTCCATAATTTCAGCGGTGTCGAGCAATGGAATGCCTATTTGGCAGGACTTACTGAACTTTTCGCTGAAGCGGAGACAGTGCTTCCCCCGATTTCCGGTAGTACGGAAACCAATATGCCGACGCTGCAATCCGGCATTGCCGTGACGATGATCGGCAAGCAGAATAGGGATCTGGCGCCAGCTGAATCTCTGCGCTGGTTTGTCTACGGAGTCCCGCTTGTCGGAGAAGAAGTTCTGACCAAGACAGACCAAATAGCCGATCTGGGACTCATCAGGAAAGCCTTCGACTCAGCTGTTATTGAGCGCATATGGCCGGTTGGTTCGAAAGGAATCGCGCAGGAAGCCGCCTTATTGATGGACAGGCACGTGGAAGTTTCAGCGGATCTTGACCTGAACTGTTCGGGAGGCCCGGCAACTTGTGTTCTCCTTGGCGTGAATCCGGCAAACAAAGAACGAGCGCAGCGTTATTTCGGGAAAAATCTTTTTCTGATGGAATTTAAATAGAGGAAGAGCATCATCCATTCTTTGGGTGATGTTTTTTTCGTTTGCGGAAAGAAGGAGCAAAGCCGCTGTTCAGTGAGTTTCTTTCAGTAAACGCTTACCAATGTGCCTCTAACGCAACAAGTAAAGGGCTTTTATTTTAAAATCCTTTCTAAATATAGGTTGACTGAATGCTCATTCATATTTTAATATAGAACATAGTATCGACAAGCTGTTGCTGTTCACGTAAACTTTGGGTAAGTAATTTCTAGAATCTACACACATAAGGGGGATATCGCGATGGAGCCATTGCTGATTGCAAACTGGGTTTTATTCATAGCTGTAACCGCTTACGCCATTTATCTCTTCCTCTATTTATTGAAGTCGAGATATGATTTTATCCAGCTCGGCAAAAAAGTCGAGTTTGAAGAAAATTTCAACGAGCGTCTGCGTAAAGTCATGGTCAATGTTTTTGGACAAAAGAAATTAATGAAAGATAAGAAGAGCGGAACCATTCACGTTATGTTCTTCTACGGCTTCTTGCTTGTTCAGGCAAGCGCCATCGATTTTATTATCAAAGGCTTATCACCGGATTCACATTTGCCGCTAGGCCCGCTCTACCCGGCCTTTACGTTCTTCCAGGAAATCGTCACGCTGACGATTTTGGTAGCCGTGATTTGGGCGTTCTATAGACGTTACATCGAAAAGCTTGTCCGCTTGAAGCGCGGTTGGAAAGCAGGGCTTGTGCTTATTTTCATCGGCGGGTTGATGGTGACGGTGCTTGTCGGAAACGGAATGAACATGATTTGGCATGGACACGAAGCTACTTGGACCGAACCGGTTGCTTCGCTTGTCGCTGGTGCATTTGCCTGGATGCCTGAAGCTGCAGTTGTGACGATTTTCTACGTCATGTGGTGGGCGCATCTGTTGTTCCTTCTGACATTCCTGGTTTACGTACCGCAATCCAAGCACGCCCACTTGATCTTTGGACCCGTCAATACGTGGTTCCACAGAGTCGACCATGTCGGCCGCTTGAAGCCGATCAACTTTGAAGAAATGGAAGACGAAGAAGATCCGGACGCCATGCCATCATTTGGCGTCGGGAAAATCACCGATTTCAATCAAGGACAGATGATCGATTTCTATGCTTGCGTAGAATGTGGCCGCTGCACCAATATGTGTCCGGCAACGGGAACAGGAAAAATGCTGTCGCCGATGGATCTGATTACGAAACTTCGTGACAACTTGACCAATACCGGTGCAGTCATGACACAGAAAAAACCTTGGGTGCCGGCAATGGCATTCAACAATACGCAAGGAAACCAATTGGCAATGGCTGCCGGTGCTGAAGGGGTCAGCATCGACGAACTTTACAGCCCGAGCCTGATCGGAGACGTTATCACCGAAGAAGAGATCTGGGCATGTACGACATGCCGTAACTGTGAAGACCAATGTCCGGTTATGAACGAGCACGTGGACAAAATTATCGACCTTCGCCGTTACTTGGTAATGACGGAAGGGAAAATGGACAAAGATGCTCAGCGAGCGATGACCAACATCGAAAAGCAGGGCAATCCTTGGGGCCTTAACCGCAAAGAAAAAGAAAACTGGAGAGATGCACGTCCGGATATCTCCATTCCAACAGTGAAAGAAATGAACAAAGCAGGAGAAGAATTCGAGTTCCTTTTCTGGGTTGGTTCAATGGGTTCATTTGACAGCCGATCACAAAAAATCGCTTTGTCGTTTGCTCGCCTGATGAATGAAGCCGGTGTGAAATTCGCAATTCTCGGCAATAAAGAAAAGAACTCAGGAGACACGCCGCGCCGTCTCGGCAACGAATTCCTATTCCAGGAACTGGCGACGGGCAACATCAAAGAGTTCGAAAAAGCGGAAATCAAGAAAATCGTCACGATTGATCCGCATGCCTACAATATCTTTAAAAACGAATATCCGGATTTCGGTTTTGAAGCCGAAGTTTACCATCATACGGAAATGCTGTTCGATTTGGTCCAGGAGGGCAAGTTAAAACCGCAATTCCCGGTTAACGAACGGATCACGTTCCACGATTCCTGCTACCTCGGCCGCTATAACGATGTTTATGACGCACCGCGCGAGATATTGAAAGCAATCGAAGGTGTGGAATTGGTTGAAATGGTTCGTAACCGGCAGGACGGAATGTGCTGTGGAGCCGGCGGCGGAATGATGTGGATGGAAGAAGATGCAGGCCATCGCGTCAACGTTGCCCGTACCGAACAGGCACTCGAAGTTAATCCGACGATGATTTCTTCCGGCTGCCCGTACTGCCTGACCATGCTGTCAGATGGCACGAAAGCCAAGGAAGTCGAAGAACAAGTTGGAACTTACGACGTTGCAGAGCTATTGGAGATGGCGGTTCTTGGCAATGAAACACCAATGCCCGAAGAAGTTGTCCAATAAAGCTCCTGACAATAAATAATTGCTTAATAACAGAAAATTGAGTAGAATAATAGCATAAGAAGAAAAAAGAAAGGGAGTAAAGTGCTCCCTTTTCTTTTGCATTAAAACCGAGCGAGCGTTCAGTCAATCAATTCGAGCTTTATAGAAATGTATAAAACTTAGTGTTTATATTTTTTTAGTGTATTTGAAACCGTTTACAAAAAACGCAAAGGGGAGAAAAATTATCATGGCAAAAACAGTCATCATCGATGGGGCACGTACAGCATTCGGTAAATTCGGGGGAAGTTTGAGCACCTTGACCGCAAGTGAACTGGGAGCGGAAGCGATCAAAGCGGCAATGAGCCGCGCAGCGATCCAACCGGAAGATGTTCAGGAAGTTATCATGGGCAACGTTTTGCAGGCAGGGCAAGGGCAGATCCCTTCCCGTCAGGCAGCGTCAAAAGCAGGCATTCCTTACAGCGTCAAATCTGAAACTATTAATAAAGTCTGTGCATCCGGCATGCGCAGCGTTACCTTGGCAGACCAGATCATCCGCCTAGGTGATGAAGAAGTGATTGTAGCAGGCGGCATGGAATCCATGTCCAACGCACCTTACTATATGCCAAAAGCACGTTGGGGATTGCGCATGGGAGATGCTCAAGTCGTTGACGGCATGGTGCATGATGGGTTGTCCTGCTCGTTCCATCCCGACAAGGTCCATATGGGGACTTACGGAAACTCCACGGCTGAAGATTTTAACTTGACGCGCGAAGCGCAAGATGAGTGGTCGGCCCGTTCGCATGAACGCGCTATCCAAGCGAAAGATTTGTTTGCAGAAGAAATCGTCGCTATCGACATTCCGCAGCGCAAAGGAGATCCAATCACAGTTGATGTGGACGAAGCGCCGCGTGCAAATTCCACAATAGAGGCACTTGCGAAACTGAAGCCGGCTTTTGGAAAAGACGGCACGATTACCGCTGGAAATGCGCCTGGCATCAATGATGGGGCTGCGGCACTCGTATTGATGAGCGAAGAGCGCGCGCAAAGCGAAGGAAAAAAAGTGCTGGCCCATATTTTATCTCACACAGAAGTGGCCATCGAGCCGCACCGGTTCCCGGAAACGCCTGGAATTGTTATCAACGAGCTATTGAAAAAAACCGGCAAATCTTTGGATGACATCGATTTGTTCGAAATTAACGAAGCATTTGCAGCAGTCGCACTCGCGAGCTCGAAAATCGCCAATCTAGATCCTGAAAAAGTAAATGTCAACGGCGGATCTGTAGCACTTGGACACCCAATTGGGGCAAGTGGTGCGCGCATTATCCTGACACTGGCTTACGAGTTGAAACGCCGCGGCGGCGGCATTGGCATCGCAGCCATCTGCTCGGGCGGCGGACAAGGCGACGCCATCATGATTGAAGTTCCTAAGGAGGCAAAATAAGCATGTCGATTCAAAACGTAATGGTCATCGGCGCGGGACAAATGGGTTCCGGCATCGCACAGGTTTGTGCGCAGGCAGGATTAACTGTGAAATTGAATGATATGAAACAAGAAGCATATGAGCGCGGCATTGGAACCATCACAAAAAACTTGTCCCGCAATGTCGAAAAAGGACGCATGACGGAAGAGGAAAAAACAGCGGTCCTTGGACGCATCACGCCGTCACTTGATTTAAAAGATGCACATGATGTCGATATCGTTATCGAAGCGGCAGTCGAAAACATGGCCATCAAGCACAGCATTTTCAAAACACTGGACGAAGTGGCGCCAAAGCATGCCATTCTGGCAACCAATACTTCATCCCTGCCAATCACCGAAATTGCGGCAGTCACGAATCGTCCGGAACAGGTAATCGGCATGCATTTTATGAACCCGGTACCGGTGATGAAGTTAGTGGAGATTATCCGCGGCTTGGCAACTTCGGACGAAGTTTATAAAAAAGTGGAAGAAATGACGTTGCAGCTGTCGAAAACGCCAGTGGAAGTAAATGACTTTCCAGGATTTGTGGCAAACCGCATCCTGATGCCAATGATCAACGAAGCGATTTTCACTCTTCAGGAAGGTGTCGCAACCAAAGAAGCGATTGACGACATCATGAAACTCGGCATGAACCATCCAATGGGGCCGCTGCAATTGGCTGACTTTATCGGCCTTGACACCTGCCTTTATATCATGGAAGTGCTGCACGAAGGCTTCGGCGACAGCAAATACCGCCCAAGCCCGTTATTGCGCCAATACGTGAAAGCCGGCTGGCTCGGCAAAAAAACCGGACGCGGTTTCTACGATTACACATAATATTAGGGGGAACCGCAATGGATTTGCACTATACAGATGAACAGCTTATGATGCGCAACATGGTGCGTGATTTCGCAAAAGAAGAAATTACACCATTTATTGAAAACATGGAAAACGGCGAGTTTCCAACCGCCATTCTGAAGAAAATGGGCGAACTCGGATTGATGGGAATTACGGCTCCGGAAAAATACGGCGGATCTGAAATGGATTTCACTTCCTATATCACAGCCATCCACGAATTGTCGAAAGCGAGCGGCGTAATCGGCGTGATCTTGTCAGTCCATACGTCTGTCGGCACCAACCCAATCCTCAATTTTGGATCCCAGCAGCAAATCGAGAAATACGTGCCAAAACTGGCAAGCGGTGAATATCTCGGAGCTTTTTGTTTGACGGAACCCGCAGCAGGTTCTGATGCAGCAAGCCTGAAGACAAAAGCCGTCCTGGACGGCGATGACTATGTGTTGAATGGCTCAAAAGTCTTTATTACCAACGGCGGGGAAGCAGATACTTACATCGTGTTCGCTTCCACAAAACCATCTGCAGGCTCCCGTGGAATTTCGGCTTTTATTGTCGAAAAAGATACGCCGGGCTTGATTATCGGCAAAAACGAAAAGAAAATGGGGCTGTATGGTTCGAAAACGGTTCAATTGACTTTCGAAAACATGCGGGTACCGGCTGAAAACCTTTTAGGTACGGAAAATAAAGGTTTCAGCATCGCAATGGCGAATTTGAATGTGGGGCGGATCGGCATCGCGGCACAAGCGCTTGGCATCGCTGAAGCGGCGTACGAATACGCAGTGGCTTACGCTAAAGAGCGCGTGCAATTTGGCAAACCAATCGCGCAGCAGCAAGGCATCGGCTTTAAGCTGGCAGACATGGCAACGCAGGTGGAAGCGGCAAAACTGCTGGTCTACAACGCTGCGGACCTTTATTCAAAAGGCAAGGAATGCAACAAACAAGCTTCTATGGCGAAGCTTTTTGCTTCAAAAGCGGCAATGGATGTCACCATCGAAGCCATCCAAGTATTCGGCGGCTACGGCTATACCAAAGACTATCCGGTCGAGCGCCTGTTCCGCGACGCAAAAGTGACAGAAATTTACGAAGGCACAAGTGAAATCCAACGAATCGTTATCAGCAAACAACTAATCAAGTAATTGGAGGAATAGAAAATGAACTTTCAACTGTCTGAAGAACACGAAATGATCCGCAAAATGGTAAGAGATTTCGCAAATAAAGAAGTAGCGCCAACAGCGGAAGAGCGTGATGAAGAAGAGCGTTTTGACCGTGAGATTTTTGATAAGATGGCGGAACTCGGCCTTACCGGCATTCCGTGGCCAGAAGAATATGGCGGCATCGGATCGGATTATTTGGCGTATTGCATCGCAGTGGAAGAATTGTCACGCGTCTGCGCATCAACGGGTGTTACTTTGTCAGCGCATACTTCACTTGCAGGATGGCCGGTCTACACATTCGGTACAGAAGAGCAAAAGCAAAAATACCTTCGCCCAATGGCTGAAGGTACAAAAATTGGTGCATACGGTTTAACGGAACCATCTGCAGGATCTGATGCTGGCTCGATGCGCACTTCGGCGAAAGAAGACGGCGACCATTATATTTTGAACGGTTCAAAGATTTTTATCACCAACGGCGGAATTGCGGACATCTACATCGTATTCGCAGTAACAGATCCGGAATCGAAGCATAAAGGCACAACAGCCTTCATCATTGAAAAAGACTTTGAAGGCTTCTCGGTCGGCAAAAAAGAACGCAAGCTGGGCATTCGCTCAAGCCCGACAACTGAAATTATTTTTGACAACTGCCGCGTGCCAAAAGAAAACGTCCTGGGTGAACTTGGCCAAGGTTTCAAAATCGCGATGCAGACGCTTGACGGCGGACGCAACGGCATTGCAGCACAAGCGGTCGGCATTGCACAAGGAGCGCTTGATGCATCAATTGACTACGCGAAAGAGCGTGAGCAATTCGGCAAGCCAATCATGGCCAACCAAGGGATTTCATTCAAATTGGCGGACATGGCAACTTCGATCGAAGCATCCCGTTTGTTGACATACCAGGCGGCTTGGCTTGAGTCGAACAAGCTGTCCTACAGCAAAGAGTCTGCGATGGCGAAATTGATGGCTGGCGATACGGCAATGAAAGTGACAGTAGAAGCGGTTCAAGTATTTGGCGGCTACGGCTACACGAAAGATTACCCGGTCGAACGCTTTATGCGCGACGCGAAAATTACACAAATCTACGAAGGCACACAGGAAGTTCAGCGTCTGGTTATTTCCCGGATGGTCACGAAATAAGCGGAGGGTTGCCTTATGAACAAAAAGCGTGAAATTGAGTCTTCCGTGAAAGACGAAAGCCTGATTGAAAAACGCCGCGAACAGATGATTCGCGGGGCGGTCACGCTTTTTAAAGAAAAGGGTTTTCACCGGACGACGACGCGGGAAATTGCCAAAGCAGCCGGTTTCAGCATCGGAACTTTATACGAATATATCCGGACCAAAGAAGACGTACTGTATCTTGTCTGTGACTCTATATATGACGAAGTGCATACGCGTTTGAACCGGCTTGATATCGAACAGGGATCGATAAGCGTCCTGGCTTCGGCAATAGAACATTACTACACCTTGATCGATGACATGCAGGATGAATTCGTGGTCATGTACCAGGAATCCAAATCACTGCCAAAAGACGCATTAAGCTATGTGCTGGATAAAGAACTTGAAATGGTGGCAATTTTCGAGCGCCTATTGACGCAATGCGTTGACAACAACGAAATCAAGATGACGCCGAAAGAAGTGGCTATGGCTTCCCATCATATATTTGTACAGGGGCAGATGTGGGCATTCAGACGGTGGGCATTGAACGATTTCACCATTCAGGAATTTATCGACATGCAAACCAAATTTCTCTTGCAGGGGATGGCAGGGGAAAACATTTCAATACAGGGGGCTTGATCATAATGGCTACAATTGAAGAAACGAAAACCTATCAGCCGAAAAACCATATCCGCTTTGTCACAGCTTCGAGTCTTTTTGACGGCCATGACGCGTCCATCAACATCATGCGCCGCATTCTGCAGGCGAGCGGTGCCGAAGTCATTCACTTGGGCCATAACCGCTCAGTTGAAGAAGTGGTCAATGCTGCAATTCAGGAAGATGTCCAAGGCATCTGCATTTCGTCCTATCAGGGCGGCCATATGGAATACTTCAAGTATATGCACGATTTACTGGAAGAAAAAGGTGCTTCGCATATCCGCATTTACGGCGGAGGCGGAGGCGTTATTTTGCCGCGTGAAATCAAAGAACTTGAAGCATACGGCATTGCCGGCATTTTTTCCCCGGAAGACGGCCGCAAAAAAGGACTGCAAGGAATGATCACAGAAATCGTTGAGGAATGTGATTTCTCAACGGTGAAAAAGGATCAACCGATCGAAAATCTGTCAACTGACGAACCGGTGGTGCTGGCGAACATCATTACAGCAGCAGAAGAAGCCCACACGCGCGATACCGATACCGACGATCTGTTGAGAGCAGTCCGGGAACAGACGAAAAACACACCGATTCTTGGCATCACCGGAACAGGCGGAGCCGGAAAAAGCTCATTGACCGACGAATTGATTCGCCGCTTCTTGTCTGAACTTCCGGACAAGAAAATCGCGATTCTGTCGATCGACCCGACCAAGCAGAAAACGGGCGGGGCGCTACTGGGTGACCGTATCCGCATGAACGCCATCTTCAACAAACGTGTCTTTATGAGAAGTTTGGCAACGCGCGGTTCGCGTTCGGAACTGTCCGGTGCTATTGGGGACGTGCTGGATGTCGTGAAAGCAGCCGACTTTGATTTGATTGTTGTCGAAACGAGCGGGATAGGCCAAGGAGATGCGGAAATCGCTAACTTCTCGGACATCTCCATGTACGTCATGACCAGCGAATTTGGTGCACCGTCACAACTTGAAAAAATCGACATGATCGATTACGCAGATTTGATTGTCATCAATAAATTCGAGCGCAGCGGTTCGCAGGATGCGCTTCGCCAAGTGCAGAAGCAGTATCAGCGCAGCCATTTGCTGTGGGAAAAAGATTTAGACGATATGCCGGTCTACGGTACAATCGCCAGCCAATTCAACGACAAAGGAACCAACTCCCTGTTCGCAGCATTAGTGGCTACAGTCAATGAGAAATGCGGAACTGACTGGGAAACGGATTACGATAAATTTGTCAAAACCCAAAAAGAGAACCTGATCATTCCAAACGATCGCCGCTATTATTTGCGTGAGCTGACGGATACAATCCGCGGTTACCATGCGAAAACGAAAGAACAATCCGCCTTTGCGCGCCGCCTGTTCCAATTGGAAGGCGCCATCGAAGCGGTCAAAGAAAAAGCTCCGGACGATGCATTGGTCGCTTCACTCGAATCTCTGGCTGACGGCGTCCGCGATGAATTGACTGTAGAATCCAAGCGCATTCTTGCAAATTGGGATGCCTTGAAAGAAATGTATGCTGGAGACGAATTCGTCACATCGGTGCGCGACAGGGAAATCCGCACCATCCTGCGTACAGAAAGTTTGTCAGGCATTAAAGTGCCGAGAGTCGTATTGCCGAAATTCGTCGATTACGGTGAAATCTTGTCATGGGTTTATTTGGAGAACGCACCGGGTTCATTCCCTTATACAGCAGGGGTATTCCCGTTCAAACGTGCAGGGGAAGATCCAAAGCGTCAGTTTGCCGGCGAAGGAACGCCTGAACGGACAAACCGCCGCTTCCATTATTTATCGAAGGACGATGATGCGAAACGTTTGTCGACTGCATTTGACTCTGTGACGCTTTACGGCGAAGACCCAGATCACCGCCCGGATATTTACGGGAAAGTTGGCGAGTCGGGCGTGTCGATCTGTACGTTGGATGATATGAAGAAACTCTATGCAGGATTTGACTTGTGTGCACCATCAACTTCCGTTTCCATGACCATCAACGGACCGGCGCCGATCATTTTGGCGATGTTCATGAACACCGCCATTGATCAGCAGGTTAAGTTAAATGAAGAAAAACTGGGCCGCACGCTGACAGTTGAAGAATTCACGGAAGTTCGTGAAAGCACGCTGCAAGTCGTTCGCGGAACAGTTCAAGCTGATATTCTAAAAGAAGACCAAGGACAGAACACGTGCATCTTCTCGACCGAGTTCGCACTGCGCATGATGGGCGATATCCAGCAATACTTTATCGACCACAAAGTGCGCAATTACTACTCTGTTTCGATTTCGGGCTACCATATTGCCGAAGCGGGTGCGAACCCGATTTCCCAATTGGCGTTCACGCTGTCCAACGGCTTCACGTACGTGGAATATTATTTGAGCCGCGGCATGAACATTGACGATTTTGCACCGAACCTGTCGTTCTTCTTCTCGAACGGGCTGGATCCGGAGTATACGGTGATCGGCCGTGTGGCACGCCGCATTTGGGCAGTCGTCATGCGTGATAAATACGGCGCCAACGAACGCAGCCAAAAGCTGAAGTACCACGTCCAAACTTCAGGACGCAGTCTGCACGCGCAGGAAATCGATTTTAACGATATCCGTACGACGCTGCAAGCCTTGATGGCACTGCAGGACAACTGCAACTCGCTGCACACCAATGCTTACGACGAAGCGATCACGACACCGACGGAAGAATCGGTTCGCCGCGCGATGGCGATCCAGATGATCATCACCAAAGAGCACGGTTTGTCGAAGAACGAAAACCCGCTGCAAGGCGCGTTTATTATCGAAGAAATGACGCAATTGGTGGAAGAAGCGGTTCTGACGGAATTCGACCGCATCAACGACCGCGGAGGCGTCCTGGGCGCAATGGAAACACAATATCAGCGCGGCAAAATCCAGGAAGAATCCATGCATTACGAAATGAAGAAACACACAGGCGAATTGCCGATCATCGGAGTCAACACATACTTGAACCCGAATCCGCAGTCGGACGACGACATCAACGCGATGGAAATCGCCCGCGCTACAGTGGAAGAAAAAGAAACACAAATCAACAACTTGCGCGCTTTCCAGGAGCGTAACGATTCAGCTGAAGCACTCGAGCGCCTCAAGCAGGCAGCCAAGACCGGCGGCAACATCTTCGAAGAGTTGATGGAAACCGTAAAAGTCGCAAGCCTCGGCCAAATCACCACCGCTTTGTATGAAGTAGGCGGGCAGTATAGACGGAATATGTAGGTAGAAAAGCGGATCCGCCCATGAAAGCCCCGACAGGCTTAAGGCGACTTGGCGAAGCGGCGTTTTTCAGCCGCACAGCCGAGTTGACTTAAGACCCCGAGGGGCTGGGCGGAGAAGCTGGACAAAGAAAAGCGGAAACAGCCGTTTTGCTCCGACAGGCTTAAGGCGACTTGGCGAAGAAGCTGGACAAGGGAAAAGCGGATCTGTCCACAGAAGTTAATTTTGGGGAAGAAAAGCTAAATAAATTAAGAAAAGAGTAAGTGAAATCCATCTTCAAATGGATTCCACTTACTCTTTTTGTGGAAATGCGAGCTGAATAAAATTTGTGGTCGTTCAGAAAGTTTTGTGGTCGCTCATGAGAATTTATGGTCGCTCAGAAAGATTTGTGGTCGTTCAGAAAGTTTTGTGGTCGTTCAGAAAGTTTTGTGGTCGTTCAAATAGATTTATGGTCGTTCAGCTGAATTACGACCTAAAAGCCGAATGGATCAAAACACGAAAAAAGACGCAAACCCGTCAAAGCCGGCTTTTCGCCTTTTTTGAGAAGAGGGGAATAGCTGATTTCCAAAGTGGCGGGGCTTTTCATTGTTTTGGAAAGCGGTATGCACGTTCAGCAGGAAAAACTAAAATTTAATTAAATTTCATCCAATAATATATTTTATTAAGAAAAAATTTCCAAACGGTAAGAAAAACAGTCTCCCTAAAGCTCATCCAAAGACATGTCAAGTCGATATCCCGCCGCTTTTTCTGTATACTAGAAGAATATGCACCGCAGAAACCAAGAAGGATGGATCCCATGCGCAAAGCTGTCCACTACATAATCATCATTATCTGTGTCATACTGATTTTCTTCCTGTACAATAAAGCTTTGGGATCGATTCCGTTTATGATTCTGGCGCTCTATTTGTTTTATTTCGGATGGAAACAAATAGATCCGAGAAAAAAGAAAACACGGTAGCGGAGACTAGGTTGTTTGTATATAATGAATTAAGTTAAGAAAGAAGAAGGGACGTGCACGGAATGAAAATTCGTGAATTATCTAAGGAAGAACTAATAGAAGAGTCATTTGTTGACTTAACATATGCTATGTTGGAAGAAACGCATGAAACAAAAACGTATGCTGAACTGGTTGCAGAAATCGAAAAGTTGCTGAACTTGTCTAAAGAGGATATGAAGGATCGCTTGGTTCAATTCTATACAGACTTGAATATTGACGGCCGCTTTTTGATTTTAGGCGAAAACCGCTGGGGTCTTCGCGAGTGGTATCCGGTTGAACAAATTGAAGAAGAATCAGCGCCGACTGTTAAAGCGCGCAAGAAGAAAGCCAAAGTGGCTGACGATGAAGGCTTTGACGATCTGGACGAATTGGCATTGGAAGACGAATTGGAGTTTGAGGACTTCGGTGAAGACGACGATGACGATGATGACGATGAAGTGATCAAAGCACCGGTTGAAGTGGAAGTTCTCGATTTTGATGCGGACGATGATGACGAAGAAGATGTTGATGTGTTGGTCGAAGATTTGGACGGCAACATTATTGACGATGAAGATGACGACGATGATGACGAAGATGAAGATGACGTGAAGTAAACTGAACATTTTTTCACCTTGACTTATGAGGCTAGACTGGATAAGATTTTACTGGGCTCCTTAAAATAGGAGAGATGATTCGTACAGTTTACGCGCTCCCCCTGCATACGCAGCAGGTGGAGCGCTTTTTATTTTTACCATTCGAGGAGGAAGCGGGCATGACGAAGTATATATTTGTAACGGGTGGCGTTGTATCATCACTCGGTAAAGGGATTGTAGCAGCATCATTAGGGCGTTTATTGAAAAACAGAGGGTTGAATGTAACGATTCAAAAATTTGATCCGTACATCAATATCGACCCTGGAACAATGAGCCCATACCAGCATGGTGAAGTTTTTGTGACGGATGACGGGGCAGAGACGGATTTGGATCTTGGCCATTACGAACGTTTCATCGACATCAACTTAAACAAATACTCTAACGTAACAACAGGGAAAGTTTACTCGACTGTTATTCAAAAAGAACGCCGCGGCGATTACTTGGGTGGAACGGTTCAAGTCATTCCGCATATCACCAATGAAATCAAAGACCGTCTGTTGCGTGCTGCCAAAACAGCCAATGCGGATGTAGTCATTACGGAAATCGGCGGAACCGTCGGCGATATCGAATCATTGCCATTCCTCGAAGCGATCCGCCAAATGCGTTCAGATCTTGGGCGCGACGAAGTTATGTACGTCCACTGCACCTTGATTCCATATCTTGGAGCAGCTAAGGAAATGAAAACAAAGCCGACGCAGCACAGCGTAAAAGAGCTTCGCAGCCTTGGCATTCAGCCAAACCTGATCGTTGTGCGCACAGAACACCCAGTGCCGCAGGACATGAAGGATAAAATTGCACTGTTCTGTGACATTAAGCCGGAAGAAGTAATCGAATCACGCGATGTTGACGTAATTTACGAAATGCCGCTTCGCCTTCAGGAACAGCATATGGATCAGATTGTCCTTGATCATTTCGGGATTGAAGCGCCAGAAGCGGACATGACGGAATTGAGTACGCTTGTTGATAAAGTGAAATCACTCAAAAACAGCGTACGCATTGGCCTGGTCGGAAAATATGTAGAATTGCAGGATGCGTATATTTCTGTCGTAGAATCGTTGAAGCATGCCGGTTTCGCATTCGATTCTGAAATCGAAGTGGATTGGATCAACGCCGAACACATTAATGCGGATAACGTAGCAGAAAAATTGAAAGACTGCGACGGAATTCTTGTTCCAGGTGGCTTCGGCGACCGCGGAGTTGAAGGGAAAATCGCAGCCACCCAATTTGCGCGCGAAAACAACGTGCCGTTCTTTGGCATTTGCCTCGGGATGCAATTGGCTTCTGTCGAATTTGCCCGCAGCATCATGAACCTTGAAGGCGCACATTCTTCTGAATTGAACGCCAAAACGCCTTACCCGGTCATCGATTTGTTGCCAGAGCAAAAAGACATCGAAGATTTGGGCGGAACGCTCCGTCTTGGTTTATACCCGGCAAAACTTGAAAAAGGTTCAAAAGCGCACGAAGCTTATGGCGAGGAATTGGTCTACGAAAGACACCGCCACCGCTACGAGTTCAACAATCAATACCGCGAAGCATTCGAAAACGCCGGATTCAAATTTACAGGCACGAGCCCGGATGGCCGCCTGGTAGAAATTATCGAAGTTGTGGATCATCCATGGTTCGTGGCTTGCCAATTCCACCCGGAGTTTATTTCACGACCAAACCGTCCGCAGCCATTATTCCGTGAATTTGTAAAAGCATCGATTGCCAACAAATAAAGACATGGCAAAAGCCTTCCCTTTTTCGAAGGGAAGGCTTTTGTGTATAAAGGAATCTATTCAGCGAGCAGTTTATCGATGCTCAGCTTAACAGCATAATAAATATAGAGCGCAGCCATGGCACGCGGAACCCAAACAGGATCGCCATCGTCCTGCAAAACGACGCTGTCCAACGGCAGAAATGCGTCAGCTAGTTCACTTTCATCTGACTGAGATGAAACTAATGCAAACGGGATACCGGCATCAGACAACCTTCCGGCCAGCTCATCGCCTTCTTTATTCGTTGCCAGGATCCAGACACGGTCGGTGCTCATAACGATGCTGGAAGGCGACCATTCTGCTGCAGCCATCAATGGTTCTTCACTGAGTAGGGCAGCAGCCGTCACGGCCTTCATTTCACCGAAGGCGGCGATAAAGATGGTGCCTTCCGAAACCGCAGCCTGCGCCAAGACGGCGGCTGTGCTGTCGATTGCCGGTTGCTGCTGTGACAGCTGCTCGAATAAACGGTTCAACTGAAAAGTTAGTGGATTCATAATCTTCACCTCGCAAAAAGTATAGCAGATAAAGGAGTGGCTCTACTTGAAAACCATTTTGATTGTAGACGATCAACCAGGCATTCGGCTGTTATTAAAAGAAGTATTCAGTAAAGAAGGATATCAGGCGATTACAGCAGGAAGCGGAAATGAAGCCCTGGAAAAAGTACAGCAAACGTATCCGGACATGGTTTTATTGGATATGAAAATTCCGGGAATGGATGGTATTGAAATCTTGAAGCGCTTAAAAAAAAGCTATCCCGATGTCCATGTCATCATGATGACCGCTTACGGCGAACTCGATCTTATTAAAGAATCGATGAAATGGGGAGCGGAACGTTATTTTACGAAGCCGTTTGATGTCTTTGAAGTTCGTGACGCAGTTAGAGAGTTATTGGAACAGTAAGCAGCGAAGAGTAGCGTAAGTACAGGGTTTTTGATATAGTATAAAAGATATTCGCTTTATACATTGCCGAGGAGGAATACTAAATGCCATTAGTTTCAATGAAAGAAATGATGATAAAAGGAAAACAAGAAGGATACGCAATTGGTCAATTCAATTTAAATAACCTGGAGTTCACTCAGGGCATACTGCAAGCTGCACAAGAAGAGAATTCTCCAGTGATTTGCGGAGTTTCAGAAGGCGCAGCCCGTTACATGGGTGGATTTACGACAGTTGTTAATATTGTCAAAGGTTTGATGCATGACTATAAAATTACGGTTCCTGTGGCAATCCATTTGGATCACGGTTCAAGCTTTGAAAAATGTAAAGAAGCGATCGATGCTGGATTCACATCAGTTATGATCGACGCATCTCACCATCCATTTGAAGAAAACATCGAAATTACAAAACAAGTTGTCGAATATGCACGCAAACATAATGTTTCCGTAGAAGCGGAATTAGGAACTGTTGGCGGACAAGAAGATGACATCATTGCAGATGGCGTTATTTATGCGGATCCGCAGGAATGCAAGAAACTGGTCGATGAAACAGGAATCGACTGCCTGGCACCAGCACTGGGTTCAGTACACGGTCCTTACAAAGGCGAACCAAACCTGGGCTTTGCAGAAATGGAAGAAATTTCACAGCTATGTGACGTGCCGCTTGTATTGCACGGTGGAACAGGAATTCCGTTAAAGGATATTCAACGCTCTGTTTCTCTTGGTACATCAAAAATCAATGTCAACACTGAAAGCCAAATTACATCTGCTCAAGCAGTACGCGACAAATTGAACAGCGATCCGGATGTTTACGATCCACGCAAATACTTGGGACCAGCCCGCGATGCTATCAAAAAGACTGTAATCGGCAAAATGCGTGAGTTCGGAAGTTCAGGAAAAGCATAATAAGGCAATAAAAAAAGATGGGAGAGAAGCGTCCAAATGGCACCTTCTCTTTTTCCCGTCATACCGGAGGAGAAAAACTATGAAATTTTTCATCGATACAGCAAACTTTGACGAAATCAAAGAAGCACACGCCTGGGGAATTCTGTCAGGAGTTACAACCAATCCATCATTGGTGGCAAAAGAGAAAAATGTTTCATTCCATGACCGCTTGAAAGAAATCGCAGCACTTGTTGACGGTTCAATCAGCGGAGAAGTCATCGCACTTGATGCAGAAAGCATGATCAAAGAAGGCCGCGAACTGGCTGATCTTGCTCCAAACATCACGGTGAAATTGCCGATGACGCCAGACGGCTTAAAAGCTTGTGCGGTTTTGGCTTCAGAAGGCAAAAAAGTAAACGTTACCTTGATCTTCAGCGCGAACCAGGCTTTGCTTGCAGCACGTGCCGGAGCGGCATACGTTTCACCTTTCCTTGGACGCCTTGACGATATCGGACACAACGGTATGGATTTGATTGCAACAATTTCAGAGATTTTTGCTATCCATGACATTTCTTCAGAAATTATCGCTGCTTCAATCCGCCATCCACAGCACGTTACAGAAGCTGCGTTGAACGGCGCGCATATCGCTACGATGCCGATTAAAGTTATGCACCAAATGTTCAAACACCCGTTGACAGATCAAGGAATCGAAGCATTTCTTGCGGACTGGGAAAAACGCTCTGTAGAAGATGGCGTAAAATAAAGAATACTGGCAAGTGGATTTCCAAGCATTAAAAGCGGGAATTCTGCTGGCGTTAAAGTGGAATAATCGAAATCGGCAGCCAGCCTGGAAGCCGAACCAATGGAACTTTTCAGGCCAATTGAGCTGCCGGAAAAGTGGATAAAGGAGAAATTTAATGGATGTTTATAAAATAAAGGGCGGTAATCGCCTTTCCGGAACAATCAAAGTCAATGGCGCTAAAAACAGTGCAGTCGCTTTGATTCCTGCATCGATTTTGGCGAATTCGCCTGTATCGATTGAAGGATTGCCGGGAATTTCCGACGTATGGACACTGAAAAGCATTTTGGAAGAAATCGGCGGGGAAGTATCGTTTGAAGATGGGACAATGAACATCGATCCGTCGAAAATGATTGATATGCCTTTGCCGAACGGCAATGTGAAAAAGTTGCGCGCTTCTTACTATATGATGGGTGCAATGCTAGGCCGTTTCAAACATGCAGCAATCGGTTTGCCAGGGGGCTGTTTCTTAGGGCCCCGCCCAATCGATCAGCATATTAAAGGTTTTGAAGCGCTTGGTGCAAAAGTGACGAACGAACACGGCGCCATTTATTTGCGTGCCGATGAACTTCGCGGCGCAAAAATTTATTTGGATGTCGTTAGTGTTGGTGCAACGATCAACATCATGCTGGCTGCAGTTCTTGCAAAAGGCCAAACGACCATCGAAAATGCGGCAAAAGAGCCTGAAATTATTGATGTAGCGACCCTGTTGACAAATATGGGCGCAAAAATCAAAGGAGCCGGAACAAATGTCATCCGAATTGATGGCGTGGAAGAATTACACGGCACCAACCATACAATCATTCCTGACCGGATCGAAGCCGGGACGTTCATGATCATGGCTGCTGCTGCTGGAGATGGCATCACCATCGATAACGTAATTCCTTTCCATATGGAAGCATTAACTGCCAAATTGCGCGAAATGGGCGTTGATGTGCAGGAAGGTGAAGAATCGATTTACATTCCTAAATCCGAAAATTTGCATGCCATAGATGTGAAGACCTTAGTGTATCCAGGATTTGCGACAGATCTTCAACAGCCATTTTCGGTATTGATGACGCAGGCTCAAGGATCTTCCATGATCACCGATACCATCTATTCAGCACGCTTTAAGCATATTGATGAACTTCGCCGGATGAATGCAAGCGGCCGCGTTGAGGGGAGAGCAGCGATTATTACAGGACCTACTCCATTAACCTCGGCAACCGTTGTAGCATCTGATTTGCGTGCAGGAGCAGCTTTGGTTATTGCTGGACTGCTGGCAGAAGGCGAAACCGAGATTCGTGAAATCTATCACATCGAACGCGGCTATTCGTCGATTATCGAAAAACTTCAAGGCCTTGGCGCTGACATCCGGAGAGAGACGATCGACCCGGTTGCAAGCGTGAAGTCTGACCTTAGCCAGGACGCAAACTGACTCTCATTTAGCGCAAAAATTTGTGCTACAATAATGGTGACATAGAGCTAAAGCTGAACTGGAGGAACTTATAATATGGAACGAAGTCTTTCGATGGAATTAGTGCGTATCACTGAAGCGGCAGCAATTGCTGCTTCAAAATGGATGGGCCGCGGCATGAAGATTGAAGCGGATGATGCAGCGACCACTGCAATGAGAACGGTATTTGATACCATTCCGATGCGTGGCGTCGTAGTCATCGGCGAAGGTGAGATGGATGAAGCACCTATGCTGTATATCGGGGAAGAGTTGGGGACGGGCAACGGTCCGGAAGTGGACGTTGCCGTAGATCCTTTGGAAGGAACAAATATTGTCGCTGCGGGTGGATGGAATGCTTTGGCTGTTCTTGCAATCGCGGATCGCGGCAACCTTCTGAATGCTCCTGATATGTACATGGAAAAAATTGCGGTTGGGCCGGAATCAGTAGGCAAAATCGACATTAACGCCCCCGTCATCGACAACCTTCGTGCAGTGGCAAAAGCCAAAAATAAGGACATCGAAGAAGTCGTGGCCACAATTATGGACCGTCCGCGCCATCAGGATATCATTGGCCAGATCCGCGCAGCGGGTGCCCGCATCAAACTGATCGATGACGGCGATGTAGCCGGTGCGATCAACACTGCATTCGACCAAACGGGTGTCGATATACTGTTTGGAACTGGCGGAGCACCTGAAGGCGTTATCGCAGCAGTCGGCTTAAAATGCCTGGGCGGTGAAATCCAAGGGAAATTGGTTCCTCAGAACGAAGAAGAAGCGCAGCGCTGCATCGATATGGGCATTGACGTAAGCAAAGTCCTGATGATGGAGGACCTTGTCAAAGGCGATGATGCCATTTTTGCGGCTACAGGCGTCACAGACGGCGAATTATTAAAAGGCGTTCAGCTTAAAGGTGGTTTCGCCGAAAGCCATACATTGGTTATGCGCGCGAAATCAGGAACGATCCGCTTTATCGAAGGGCGCCACAGCCTGCAGAAAAAGCCCAATCTTGTAATGAACGATTAATGATCCTACTTCATAAAACAAGTCCGGCAAATTGCCGGGCTTCTTCTTTAAAGATCTTCTCAATCATTCACTACTGATCCTCAAATCATATAAGTTGAATCTATCTATGTTGAACTAAAAAAATCAGCTTTCAGCTATCGCTTCGGGTAGAGCAAAGACGATTGCCCCTGCGCTGGAAAAAAAGTGATTCTGAAGACTTCTGAGCGAGCTGGAAAACTTAATGCAGGCATTCAACTTATCTACAAACAAAAAAATAATACGAATAAGAGTGGTGTCCGATATATGGCAACGATAACGATCTCCGCATTGGAGAACATGACATTAAAAGAACTTTATAATTTAGCAAAAGAATACAAGCTGACCAACTACAGCAAGCTGACAAAAAAAGAGTTGATTTTCGCGATTTTGAAAACGCGTGCAGAGCAGGAAGGCTTCTTCTTTATGGAAGGTGTTTTGGAGATTATCCAATCAGAAGGATTCGGCTTTCTGCGCCCGATCAATTATTCGCCCAGTTCACAGGACATCTATATCTCCGCTTCCCAAATCCGCCGTTTTGATTTGAGAAATGGCGATAAAGTTTCCGGCAAAGTGCGTCCGCCAAAAGAAAATGAACGCTATTTCGGATTGCTTCAAGTGGAAGCGGTAAACGGCGAAGATCCGGAAGTGGCTAAAGAACGCGTCCATTTTCCTGGGCTCACGCCGCTTTACCCAGATCGCCACATCCGTTTGGAAACTACGCCGGATCATTTATCCACGCGTATCATGGATTTGGTCGCACCGGTCGGTTTTGGCCAACGGGGTCTGATTGTGGCACCGCCAAAAGCCGGTAAGACGATGCTGTTGAAAGAAATCGCCAATTCGATCACAACCAATCATCCGGAAGCGGAATTGATTGTCCTGCTGATTGACGAGCGTCCTGAAGAAGTGACGGATATCGAACGGTCGGTAGATGCAGACGTTGTCTCGTCAACATTTGATGAAGTGCCAGAAAATCATGTCAAGGTTGCAGAACTTGTTCTCGAACGTGCGATGCGCCTTGTCGAACATAAACGTGACGTTGTCATTTTGATGGATTCGATTACACGTTTGGCGCGAGCATATAATTTGGTTATTCCGCCGAGCGGGCGTACACTATCAGGAGGAATCGATCCAGCAGCTTTCCATCGGCCGAAACGCTTTTTTGGAGCAGCACGCAATATCGAAGAGGGTGGCAGTTTGACGATTTTAGCCACTGCTTTAGTAGAGACCGGATCCCGCATGGACGAAGTCATTTACGAGGAATTTAAAGGGACGGGCAACATGGAATTGCATCTTGACCGATCTTTGGCAGAACGCCGTATCTTCCCGGCACTTGATATTCGCCGTTCCGGAACACGCAAAGAGGAATTGCTGATTGAGCCGAAGCAGCTCGAAAAGCTTTGGTCCATTCGAAAAACCTTCTCGGATTCGCATGATTTTGGTGAACGTTTCTTGAGAAAAATGAGCCAAACAGATACAAACGAAGAATTCTTTGAGCAATTGGCAACGGAAATGAAGACCCATCGAAGCAACAAGAAGATGATTTAATTGCTTGCAAAATGTGTGGGAATTTGATATGATTATGAAAGTGAATCAAAGCAAAGCTATTGCATATACGGTCTAAAGAACCGTGTAAGGCAATAGTAAAATAGATTAAACTCTGTTCCAGATGGTTCAGGGCGAGAGGAGAAAATAGTATGAAAACAGGTATTCATCCAGATTACAAACAAGCTACAGTAACTTGCTCATGTGGGAACTCTTTCACAACTGGTTCTGTAAAAGAAAACATCAGCGTTGAGCTTTGCTCTGAATGTCATCCATTCTACACTGGACGTCAGAAATTCGCATCAGCAGATGGCCGCGTAGATCGTTTCAACAAAAAATACGGCCTAAAAGAAGAAATCAACGAGTAAATAAAAATATACCTGCCTAGCGCGCAAACGCCTGGCGGGTATTTTTTTTCGCCTTCTATCTGAAATATCACCTTACATATTCCAAAAAACAGCAAGTAGCCGCATTATTTTTGGTAGAATAAAGAGAAACTTCATCTGCAACAGAGCATGTCGTTTCTATAACTCGGATACGAAAAATTCTAGGTTCTCCTTAACAAGAAGGATAACAAAAAACAACAAAGTGTTTGAAAGGGGTCTCACCTATGTACGTCATGAAACAAACAGGATGGGTTGAATTGATCTGTGGCAGCATGTTTTCCGGAAAATCAGAAGAGCTGATCCGCCGCGTCCGCCGTTCCCAGTTCGCCAAACAAAAAATTGCCGTTTTTAAACCGAAAATTGATGACCGTTACAGTAAAGAAGCGGTTGTTTCGCATAATGGAGCTACTGTGATTGCTTTGCCAATTTCCCGTTCCAATGAAATGTGGGAGTATATTACAGATGAATTCGATGTTATTGCCATAGATGAAGCCCAGTTTTTTGACGAAGACATTATTGAAAATGTCCAAAAACTGGCGAACCACGGTTTCCGTGTCATCGTGGCCGGACTTGACCAGGATTTCAGAGGGCAGCCATTCGGCCCGATGCCGGCATTGCTGGCAATCGCCGAACAAGTGACCAAACTTCAAGCCGTCTGTACAGTTTGCGGTTCTCCCGCTAGCCGTACGCAGCGCTTAATCGACGGAAAACCGGCAGGCTCGGACGATCCGACAATTTTAGTAGGTGCTTCAGAAGCCTACGAGCCTCGTTGCCGCCATCACCACGAAGTGCCGACTGGCGTCACTGTTAAATGAATAGATAAGTTGAACTAATGATAGTAGTCTGCTGATAGTCCGCAAACCAACTTCGCTCTCGGACCTGCAGGATGCGGTTCATGCAGTTGACGAGATAGGACGTCGCGGATCGCCCCGCGGAAAGCGTCCGCCTGGAGCGATTTCTTCATTACAAATAAAAACAAAAAAATAGAACTCGAGGTGACACCCATGTTTGATCGATTGCAATCAGTAGAAGATAGGTATGACCGTTTAAACGAATTACTGAGCGACCCGGATATCGTCAGCGATACCAATAAACTGCGCGAGTATTCCAAAGAACAATCCGATTTGCAGGATACGGTTGAGACATACCGGGAATATAAAGATTTGACTGCCCAATTGGCCGAAGCGAAAGCCATGTTCGACGACAAGATGGATGCCGACATGCGTGAAATGGTCAAAGAAGAAGTCAGCGAACTGGAAGGGCAAATTACAGTAGTCGAAGAGCGTCTTCACAAACTGTTGATTCCTAAAGATCCGAACGATGACAAAAACGTCATTATGGAAATTCGAGGAGCGGCTGGGGGAGATGAAGCGGCTTTGTTTGCCGGCGATCTTTACCGCATGTATACTCGTTTTGCCGAATCCAATGGCTGGAAAGTACAAGTGATGGATTCGAGCCCGACCGGACTTGGCGGCTTTAAAGAAATCGTCTTTATGATTACCGGGAAAGGCGCTTATTCGAAAATGAAATATGAAAATGGCGCACACCGTGTACAGCGGGTTCCAGAAACTGAATCTGGCGGAAGAATCCATACTTCCACTGCAACTGTGGCTTGTTTGCCTGAAGTGGAAGAAGTGGAAATTGAAATTCATGACAACGATATCCGGACAGATACCTATGCTTCTTCAGGAGCTGGTGGACAATCGGTCAACACGACGATGTCAGCCGTCCGCTTAACGCATCTTCCGACAAATACTGTGGTAACTTGTCAGGATGAAAAATCACAGATCAAAAACAAAGCCAGTGCAATGAAAGTATTGCGTGCACGCGTCTACGAGAAATTCCAGCAGGAAGCTCAGGCTGAATACGACGCAGTCCGTAAATCTGCAGTTGGGACGGGCGACCGTTCTGAACGGATTCGGACATACAACTATCCTCAGAACCGGGTAACGGATCACCGGATCGGCTTGACGATTCAAAAGCTGGACCAGATTTTGCAAGGCAAGATGGATGAAATTATCGATGCATTGATTGTGGAAGAACAATCTGCTCGCATGGAAAGCCTGAACAATGACCAAGCTTAAGTATGTTTATGAGGCCCTCAAGAGGGCTTCTTCTTATTTAGAGGCAAACGGCCGCGAAGAAGGAGCAGCACGCATCCTTCTGCAGCACGAGTTGGGACTAACGTATTCCGGTTTGATTGCTGCGATGCGCGACGAAATTACAGAGCAGCAATTTGAAAAGTTCTGGATAAATGTCGAGCAGCACGCGAAAGGAATTCCTGTTCAGCATTTGACCGGCAGTGAAGAATTCTATGGAAGAAACTTTCTGGTAAATTCGGATGTACTGATACCAAGGCCGGAAACCGAAGAGTTAATAGAAGAAACACTGGGGCTAATCGGTCGCTATCTGACAAAAAAAGAACTGTTCATTGCTGATATTGGAACGGGCAGCGGAGTTATTGCCATCACAATGAAATGTGAACTGCCATCAGCACAAGTAACTGCCACTGATATTTCGCAGGCTGCATTAGAGATGGCTGCAAAAAATGCAGGACTATTGAATGCTGAAATCGACTTTCGCTTAGGCAACTTAAGCGAACCGATTCAAGACAGGAAATGGGATGTTATTTTATCCAATCCGCCTTATATTGCTCATGCCGAAGCACCTGGATTATCGGATAGCGTTCGCGACTTTGAACCTCACAGTGCTTTGTTTGCGGATAAAGAAGGTTTGGATCTTTACGAAAAAATGGCAGAACAACTGCCGAATTTGCTCCACAAGCCGGGGATCATCGGATTCGAAATAGGTTATCAACAGGGAGCAGCAGTCGAAAAATTGTTAAAAGACGCTTTTCCAGATGCTTTAGTCTATAGTAAAAAAGATATCAACAAAAATGATCGGATGGTTTTTGCAATAATCAAGTAGGTTATGCACAAAATGTGCATGATTAAGAGATAGTTATCCACTTATTGTTGATAAAGTGACGAAAACCCTTAAAAAGTAGGAGTTGTTCATGTGAAAACGGAAGTTATTTCTGTGGATAAAAATGTGGATGAAGAAAAATATTATGCACAGGCTGTGGAAATCCTTCGGTCGGGTGATGTTGTCGCGTTTCCAACCGAAACGGTTTACGGATTGGGAGCTGATGCTACCAATTCGGAAGCGGTAAGCAAGATCTTTGAAGCGAAAGGACGGCCAGCGGATAATCCCTTGATAGTTCACGTGGGTTCAAAAGAGGCAGCATTGACTCATGTGCAGGAAGTTTCAGCTAAAGCGCTGCAATGCATGGATGCGTTTTGGCCAGGCGCTCTAACTTTGATCATGCAGGAAAAACCAGGAACTTTTGCCGGTAATGTTACGGCAAATCTGGATACGGTGGGCATTCGTGTTCCCAATCATCCAGTAGCGCTCAAACTGTTGCAGGAGCTGCAGCTGCCTTTGGCTGCCCCTAGCGCCAATACCAGTGGAAAGCCCAGCCCGACTTTAGCTGAGCATGTTTATCATGATATGAATGGCAAAATCCCATTGATTTTAGATGGAGGCGCTACGGAAATCGGCATTGAATCTACGGTTTTGGATATGACTTGCGAACCGCCGATCATATTGCGTCCGGGAAAAGTTTCGAAAGAGCAGATTGAACAAGTTATTGGAATGGTTCGATCAGCGTCTCAAAACAAAACGAACGCACCCAAATCGCCGGGAATGAAATACATGCATTATGCACCTTCTGCACCGCTGTATTTGATTGAAAACGAAGCGGGATTGATTGAAAAAGCAATTGAATATGTCCAGAAAAAAGGGAAGCGCGTGGCTGTCATCAGTGAAAGTGAATATCCGACAGCCGACTATAATTTCCCGCTCTCCACAGAAAGCCTGTATGCCAGTTTACGGAAATGCGATTCAACGGACGCGGATCTGATTTTAGCTTCGGTTGAGAGCGGCATGCAGCAAAATGATGCATTGATGAACAGGCTCGAAAAAGCAGCCGACCACAAGTGGTTCAGCTGATTTGTTGAAGGAGGGTGCAGCATGAAGATTCTTTTTGTTTGTACAGGCAATACGTGCCGAAGTCCGATGGCTGAAGCCATTTTGTCTGCCCGAAACCTGCCCGGAATTGAAGCGAGGTCTGCCGGTATATTTGCCGGCATTGCGCCTCTATCCAAAAATGCGCAAGCCGTATTGGCCCAACAGCAAATTCTTTTCACACATACATCAAAGCCGCTCGATACGCAGGATATGCATTGGGCTGAGTTGATATTGACCATGACCCATACGCATAAAATGACGCTTTTGCAAGCATATCCTGAAGCAGCGACAAAAATGTATACGCTGAAGGAATTTGCCGATGGATCAACGGAGGATATCAGTGATCCTTATGGTGGCCCACTAGCGCTTTATGAGCAGACATTTCAGGAACTTCAGGTTTTAGTTGATAAGTTAATCATAAAATTGACATGAGTTAAAAAGACAGGCGAGCCCCTCGAGGCTTAGTCTGTCTTTTTTGCGTAAAAATGTTAGAATTGATTAAAAGCGTGATGGGCATTCGGCATGATTCGACAATGCGCTTTTGGCTGATCCATAAATTTGATTTTAAGAAAAGAGGGCATATTATGAAAGTGGCAATTTCATCAGATCACGGCGGCAATAACCTGCGCAAAGAAATCGTAAACCTAATGAACGAAATCGGCATCGAATATCAGGATTTTGGTCCGCATACAGACGATTCGGTCGATTATCCCGATTATGCAAAACCGGTTGCAGACCGTGTCGCGAGCGGGGAGTTTGATCGCGGTATTCTAATTTGCGGAACGGGCATCGGCATGTCCATCTCGGCCAATAAAGTCAAAGGCATCCGTTGTGCACTTGTGCATGATGTGTTCAGCGCAAAAGCGACAAGAGAGCATAATGATTCCAATATTTTGGCAATGGGTGAGCGCGTCATAGGCCCAGGGCTTGCGCGCGAAATCGCTCAAACTTGGCTGACAGAAGAATTTGAAGGCGGCAGGCACGAAAAACGCATCCAAAAAATCACAGACCTCGAAAAATAAGGAGGAGTCGGCATGCAAACATTATGGCAATTGCAACTTGAAGAGGTTTTAAGCGAATTGGAGCAGCAGATCGAATTCAGGAAAGGCCAAGTGTTTGTAGTCGGCTGTTCGACATCAGAAGTAGCAGGAAAACGCATCGGTACAGGCGGCGGGCTTGATATTGCAGAAGGCCTGTTTGAACCTTTAGAGAAATTCGCGGCACGCCATCACCTGTTTTTGGCTTTTCAAGGCTGTGAGCATATCAACCGTGCATTGACGGTAGAGCGCCGGGCAGCTGAGAAATATGGCTGGGAACCTGTCACTGTTATTCCTGTTGCAAAAGCAGGCGGTTCGATGAGTGCCTATGCATTCAGCAACATGGCCGATCCGGTTGTGGTGGAAGAAATTCAGGCCCATGCAGGCATTGATATCGGACAAACGATGATCGGCATGCATTTGAAAAGAGTTGCCGTTCCGTTGCGAACATCTGTTAAACTAGTAGGTGAAGCGATTGTGGCAGCTGCAACAACACGGCCGAAATTGATCGGCGGTGAACGTGCAAGCTACAATCGTGAGCTTGTTCAATCACGGGAGGGATATACGGATGGAATTGATTAAGGCGCAAGACCCAGCAGTATATGAAGCGATGAACGCAGAAAAAGAAAGACAGGAAGCGAATATTGAATTGATCGCCTCTGAAAACTTTGTCTCACAAGCCGTTATGGATGCACAGGGATCGGTATTGACAAACAAGTACGCGGAAGGCTATCCGGGCAAACGCTATTACGGTGGCTGCGAATTTGTCGACGTTGTTGAAAATATCGCCCGCGACCGCTTAAAAGAAATTTTTGGAGCGGAGCATGCAAACGTTCAGCCACATTCCGGATCACAAGCCAATATGGCTGTCTATACAGCAGTTTTGGAAAAAGGCGATACCATTCTTGGAATGAACTTGAACCACGGCGGACACTTGACGCACGGCAGTAAAGTAAATTTCAGCGGTATGCAGTATAACTTTGTTGAGTATGGTGTCACTGAAGAAGAGCAATTGATCGATTACGAAGCAGTCCGCCAGGCAGCCTTGGAACACAAGCCTAAAATGGTGGTTGCTGGAGCAAGCGCTTATTCACGCCAGTTGGATTTCGCTAAATTCCGTGAAATTGCTGATGAAGTCGGAGCATACCTAATGGTCGACATGGCCCATATTGCCGGCCTTGTCGCAACCGGAGCTCATTCCAACCCTGTCCCTCACGCCCATTTTGTTACATCGACTACGCATAAAACACTTCGCGGACCACGCGGCGGGTTGATCCTCTGCAATGAGGAATTTGCGAAAAAAATTGATAAAACCATCTTCCCAGGAATTCAAGGCGGGCCGCTGATGCACGTCATCGCAGCAAAAGCTGTCGCATTTGGCGAAGCACTGCAGCCAGAATTCAAATCCTATATTGAACAAGTCGTAAAAAATGCCAATGCCCTTGCTGAAAGCTTGATCGCTGAAGGCGTCAATATCGTTTCAGGCGGCACAGACAACCATTTGCTGTTGCTCGACCTTCGCTCGTTGAACCTGACAGGGAAAGTCGCAGAACACGTGCTGGATAGAGTCGGTATTACGACAAACAAAAATACCATTCCTTTCGATCCGGAAAGCCCATTTGTTACTTCGGGTATCCGTTTAGGAACCGCTGCTGTTACATCACGCGGCTTTAAAGAAGCGGAAATGAAGGAAATTGCTTCCATCATGGCCATGCTTTTGAAAAACCCGGAAGACGAATCAGTGAAAAGGGATGCTGCAGAACGTACAGCCAAATTGACTGCTGCACATCCTTTATATAAATAAATCCATACAGCTGCCGGGTAATGACGCTTGGCAGCTGTATTTTTTCCCTAAGTAAGTTAAACTGAAGCCCAACTTTAAACAACCTATGGGCCAGAAGACAGAGCTGATTTGCGTCAAAATTTTTAACCCAGATACCAGAAAAATAAATTTCCTCTTAGTTTTAAGGAGTTTCTCAACGATGTCCAAAGCCGTGAGAAAAGATAATCCTTTAACCCATTTGAATACATAGAATTGTCAATAGGAGGGACGCGTCGTATGCATACGCATGAACTAAAGAGAGATAAAAAGGTAATCATGGAGTGGCTGCGCCGTCTTGGTGTTGAATTCCACACGTCGTTTTTGATCGTCAATTCGGAAATGGAAAACCAGCCTGTCGTTTATGCCAACAACGCCTTTTATAAAATGATTGGTTACAGCGAAGAGGAAACGCTCGGACGAAATGGCCGTTTTCTGCATGGCGAAAAAACCGCCAAAGGAGCAAGCGACAAAATACGTGCCTGCGTGGATGCCGGCGAAAGCGGCATCGTGGAAATCGTCAATTACCGCAAAAACGGGACGCCATTCTGGAATGAAATAACGGTTCAACCTTTGTCGTTTCCAGAGAAAAACTTTAAATTTACTTTAATGCTGCAGCACGACATTACTGCCCGTAAGCGTGCAGAAGCCTTGATTAAGCTCCAAAAAGAGACTTATACGGGAATTGAAAAAGGCTATATGTTGAGTGCGCTCCTTCAGAATATCTGCAATACTGCGGAATCGTTCTTTATTGACGGCGCAAAATGCACGGTTTTGTTGATCGATGAGACTGAAATTTACAAAATTGGTGCTGCAAATTCCATGCCGCAAGGATTTTTGGATGCAATCAGCGGCCTTGTAGCTGAGGGAGATATTGGAAGCTGTGGAGCGGCTTATCATAGTCAGCAGCCGGTAATTACTGAGGATATGAGTACAGATTATTTATGGCGGAATCATCAGCATCTAGTGAAGGAATTTAACCTTGTTTCAAGCTGGTCTATTCCAATAAAGAGTGTGGAAGGAACCGCAATCGGCACCTTTGGCATGTACTTTCCTGCATCATCAATACCCCATGAAAAAGATTTGGCGTTTATGGAAGAAATCGCCTCAATTGCTTCATTGGCGATCAAATACTCCCAGCAGCAGGAAGAGATTTTGCGGCTTGCCTATATAGACGAAAACACCGATTTGCCCAACCGGAATTTCTTCAGAAACGAAATCGTTGAATTGCTGAAAGAAAACAAGGAAGGCTTTGTCGCCTTTATTTCAACAGATGAATATGTCAAAGTGGTTGACCAGTACGGCCATAGTGCAGGTGATACCATCATAAACGAAATTGGCAAACGGTTGATGCTGTCGCAACACTCTTCGGAAGACTTGATTGCACGGTTTTCAGATTCAACATTGGCGATGTACAGCATGACGCCTTTCACGAAAATTCCAGAGTACCTGGAGCATTTGCTGCATGGGCTGATTGAGCCGATCACTGTCGGAGATATGGAATTGTTCCTGACTTTGAAAATGGGGATAGCGATTGTGACTCCGCATCAGAAGGATTCGGAAGAACTGATTCGTTGTGCTGACAGTGCATTGTCTCAGGCAAAGCTTCGGACAGGCGAATCCATTTGTTATTTTGAGAGCGAACATGACGAATTCATGATGAAAGATCTGCGCGTCGCCAACGAATTGACAGCCGCACTCCGGCGCAACGAAGTCGGTGTTCACCTGCAGCCTAAAGTTGATTTGGCAAGCGGCAAAATCCTAAGTTTCGAAGCGCTGGCGCGGTGGACATCGCCAGAGCTGGGGATAATTCCTCCGGATATCTTTATTCCGGCTGCGGAAAAAAACGGCAAGATTCGTTTATTGGAGCGAAATGTTCTCCAGCATGTATTGGCCTGGATGAAAAAGAGAGTCGAGCAGGGCCTGAAGCTCCAGCAAGTAGCTATCAATATATCTGCCGATCACTTTTTTCATCATTCCTTTGTGCCGCATCTGATGGATATGACGGCAAAGTACGGCATAGATCCGCAGTGGATCCAATTGGAAATTACAGAGCGGATTGGGTTTGTGGATATTGAAACGGCCAATAAAGTATTCAAGCATTTGAAACATTGCGGTTTTACAACATCGATTGATGATTTCGGGACAGGCTATTCATCGCTCAGCTATTTGCAGAAGCTGCCCGTCGAAGAATTAAAAATCGACCGCTCTTTCATTGCGAATATGAGTGAGCCGGGAACCTTGGCAATCATCCGAACCATCATTCAGCTTGCGGAAAATCTGAACATGCGCGCAGTTGCAGAAGGTGTGGAGACTGAAGAAGATCGCCAGACATTATTGGCTCTCGGCTGCAAAGTAGGGCAAGGCTATCTGTTCTACAAACCGATGCCGCTGAACGAAGCATTTTTATTATAGAAAGAAGTCCGCAGCCTGCGGCGAAATTTCGAGCCTTTTTTCAAAAATCTTTTGCACTAAAGAAGAACCGGGGGAAATACTTCCCGGTTTTTTTCTGTGGAGAAATAAAGTATAGGCGAAAATAACTGAATAATGCCAAAGCGGGATCTGGCAACTAGGGCCAATGATTTTCTGTTATACTATTTAAGATAATGTTTGAAAAGGAGAGATAGGCCGTGGGAAAAGTATACGTTTTTGATCATCCGCTGATTCAGCACAAACTGACGTACATCCGTGACAAGTCTACAGGCACCAAAGAGTTTCGTGAATTGGTCGATGAAATTGCCACATTGATGGCATTTGAAATCACACGCGATTTGCCTTTAGAGGAAATCGAAGTGGAGACGCCGGTTCAAATGGCTACATCCAAAGTGCTTGCCGGAAAAAAATTGGGTGTTGTACCAATTTTGCGTGCGGGCATCGGCATGGTCGATGGGATTTTGAAATTGATTCCAGCCGCTAAAGTCGGGCACATCGGTTTGTACCGTGATCCTGTCACGCTGCAGCCGGTCGAGTATTATTTGAAACTGCCATCTGATGTGCAAGAGCGTGACTTTATCGTTGTCGATCCGATGCTTGCTACAGGCGGATCTGCAATCGAAGCTGTCAATTCCATGAAAAAACGGGGCGCAACAAAAATTCGTTTCATGTGCATCATTGCAGCTCCTGAAGGTGTAGAAGCGCTCCAGGAAGCGCATCCCGATGTGGACATCTACATTGCGGCACTTGATGAGAAGCTGAATGAAAAAGGATATATCGTTCCAGGTCTGGGAGACGCTGGAGACCGTTTGTTCGGAACAAAATAAGAGAGTGGGGTACATCAGCTTGACGAAAAAATGGAAAGTAATGACGATATTTGGTACGCGTCCTGAAGCCATCAAAATGGCGCCGCTTGTTTTGGAACTTCAAAAATACCCCGAAACCATCGAACCGTTGGTAACGGTTACGGCTCAGCATCGCGAAATGCTGGATCAGGTGTTGGAGACGTTCAAAATCACACCTGATTTTGATCTGAACATCATGAAAGATCGCCAGACATTAACCGATGTGACCATGCGTGCGATGCAGGGGCTTGATGGAATCATGAAAGAAGCAAAGCCGGATATTGTTCTGGTGCATGGCGATACAACGACAACTTTTGCTGCCAGCCTTGCCGCTTTTTACAATCAGGTTGCCGTTGGACATGTCGAAGCAGGATTGCGTACGCACAATAAATATTCGCCATACCCTGAAGAAATGAACCGTCAATTGACGGGAGTCTTGGCAGATATTCATTTTTCACCAACTGAAAAATCAGCTCAGAACCTGCTGGACGAAAACAAAAAGCCGGAAACCATCTACATTACTGGGAACACGGCCATCGATGCACTTCAAACGACGGTGCGTGAAACGTATACGCATCCCATACTGGAGAAAATCGGCACTGACCGCATGATCCTGCTGACGGCACATCGCCGTGAAAATCTGGGACAGCCGATGCGCAATATGTTCCGTGCCATCAAACGGCTGATCGAAGAGCATGACGACATCCAAGTGGTTTATCCGGTGCATATGAATCCCGCTGTACGTGAAGTGGCAGATGAAGTATTGGGCCGTGATCCGCGAATTCATTTAATTGAACCGCTCGAAGTTTTGGATTTTCATAACTTTGCGGCCCGCTCGTTCTTTATATTGACTGACTCTGGCGGAATTCAGGAAGAAGCGCCTTCACTCGGCAAGCCGGTGCTGGTTCTCCGGGATACAACGGAGCGTCCTGAAGGCATTGCTGCAGGAACCTTGAAGCTTGCGGGGACAGATGAAGAGACGATTTACGGAATGGCCAAGGAATTGCTGACGGACGAGGCAGCTTACAAATCCATGTCCCAAGCATCCAATCCATACGGAGACGGCAAAGCATCTATCCGGATCGTCGAAGGGCTTCATGCTTATTTTTCGAAGCTGTAAAAGAAACGGTTAATTGGACATTTTTCTTAAAGTTTGTCAACAATATGTCAGAGGAAAATCGCTTGTGAAGTTTTTCACTTCTACTAATTGACATGATTTTACCCCTAATGTATGCTTACAAAGGGTATGCATGAGAAGGTTTTCTTACATAGATTATGTTGTTTTGGAAGCCTGATGCGACGGCTCTTTTTAAGGGTTTAATGTCAAATCAACGAAGTTCGAGGGGGTTATCATGCGCCCAACAAAAAGTCCCTTACAAGCGATGGCAATTTACAGCGCCATCCTCTCACAACTTGTCGGGTCCGTGCTCATCGGTGTGTTCACAGGTATGTGGCTCGATGACAGGCTCGGGACCGCCCCGTTTTTCATGATCATCTGCCTATTCATAGGCATCACTGCCGGTGTTTGGGCAATGCTTCAGACTGTCCGCAAATTCGAATCAGGAGACAAGTAAAATGGATGGACTTAGGGAGATATATACCAGGCTGAAAAAGATGATTTTCTTCATCTTGGCGTTCTGCGTTATTGGTTGGGGGTTTACCCCTTATCAAGAGGTGTTCGCGGGTCTCATAATCGGAACTTTGTTCGGCATTTACAATATGTGGATTCTGGTTCGCCGGATGGAGAAATTCGACCGTGCGGTGGCTGAAGGCTCGAAAGTTCGTTCGCTTGGAACGGCATTACGGTTTGCATCAGGTGTTGCAGCTGTAGCGATTGCTATTTTATTCGCAGAGCATATTCACTTGGTCAGTACAGTAATTGGGTTGATGGTCCCTTACGTTCTGTTATTGACAGAGCGGATTGTGTATCACGTGAAACACCATTAACAATGTGGAAAGAGAGGTGAAACTATCGTGGATCATGGCGCTCCTATGCTCGAGGTGTTCGGGATCTGGTTCAACCTATCCAACGTTATGATGCTACTTGTAGCCGCTCTTATCGTCTTCCTTATTGCTTTTATCGCTACACGGAATTTGCAGCTCAAACCAACGGGCATGCAGAACTTCATGGAATGGATCATGGATTTCGTAAAAGGGATTATCAACAGCAATATGGATTGGAGAGATGGTGGCCGATTCCATGTACTTGGAATCACTCTGATCATGTTCATTTTTGTTTCGAATATGTTAGGGCTTCCATTTGCAATAGTCGTCAACGGAGATCTTTGGTGGAAATCACCAACAGCAGATCCGACAGTAGCGATGACATTAGCCGCAATGGTGCTTATCTTGAGCCATTATTATGGCGTCAAGCTGAAGGGGCTTAAAGGATATTCAGCAGGCTACATCAAGCCGATGCCATTCCTGTTCCCGCTAAAAGTCATTGAGGAATTCGCAAATACGCTGACACTCGGTCTGCGTCTTTACGGTAACATCTACGCGGGGGAAATCCTGTTAACTTTGTTGGCAGGCCTCGCATCAGCAAGTATTTTCGGATTTGCAGCAGGCATTTTGCCAATGATGTTATGGCAAGGGTTCTCGATCTTTATCGGGGCAATCCAAGCGTTTATTTTCGTTATGTTGACGATGGTCTATTTATCGCATAAAGTTGCCGACGACCATTGAGTATAAACTGCTCATCGAGCAAACAAAAAAACAACTATCCTGAGGAGGACACATTACAATGACAGGTTCATTAGGTTTATTAGCAGCAGCAATCGCAGTAGGTTTAGCAGCACTAGGTGCAGGTATCGGTAACGGTCTTATCGTTTCAAAAACAGTTGAAGGCATCGCACGCCAGCCAGAAGCTCGCGGCGTTCTACAAACAACAATGTTCATCGGTGTTGCATTGGTTGAAGCATTGCCAATCATCGCTGTAGTTATCGCGTTCATCGTTATGAACCAATAGTATTTTTATACAAAAAGTTAAATGGTGGGGATGCTTCGATATGGTTTTCGCCATTTAAACTTGTATGAACCCATTTTCTTTTGAAAATTCATCTTATAACAGATAAAGATCTTACTATAGAAGAAATTGTATTTTAGGCTCTTGAAGGGAGTGAAACAATCGTGTTTTTTGATCACCTTGTACTCGGTGCAACCGGGGAGTTTTTGAATATTGGAGACATTCTCGCTACACTTGTTATCTTCATTTTGCTAATGTTGCTTTTGAAGAAATTCGCATGGGGTCCTTTGATGGGCATTATGCAGCAGCGTGAAGATTTGATCAAAAGTGAAATCGAAACTGCTGAAAACAGCCGTCTAGAATCTCATAAGTTGCTTGAAGAGCAGCGCAGCCTTCTTAAAGATGCGCGTACGCAAGCACAGGAAATCGTCGAAAACGCTAAAAAGCAAGGCGAAGTTTCGCGTGAGGAAATCATTACAACAGCGCGCGCTGAGTCTGGCCGCATGAAAGATGCTGCGGTTCAGGAAATTGCCAACGAAAGAGATAAAGCTATTTCAGCTGTTCGTGAAGAAGTTGTGGCATTGTCATTGCTTGCTGCTACGAAAGTGCTTGAAAAAGAAATCTCTGAGGAAGACAACCGCCAGTTGATTAACGAAACGATTGCGAAGGCAGGCGAAGTTCAGTGAGTCAAGTTGCAGAACGCTACGCTCTAGCATTGTTCCAAGTCGCTCAAAAGCATGGATCGTCATTGGATGTAGAACAGGATCTGCGTGAAGTGAAAAAAGTCTTTGAAATGACTCCAGAACTTTACAATTTGATCGTTTCTCCAAAACTTTCTGCTGATAAAAGAACAAACTTGATCAATGAAGTATTCAATGGGGCAAATCCGTTTGTCGTAAATACACTTCAATTGATGGCAGAACGCAAACGTTTGAACGAAGTCGGCTCACTGGTTGACGAGTTCGTCGCTTTATCCAACGATGCACAGGGAATTGAAGATGCGAAAGTTTATTCTACACGTCCTTTGACTGAGGAAGAACGCGCATCCATCTCTACTGTATTTGCAAGCAAAATCGGCAAACAATCTTTACGAATTGAAAACATCATCGATCCATCGTTAATCGGCGGATTGCGTCTTCAAATCGGAAACCGCATTTACGACAGCAGCGTGAGCACGAAGTTGGCACGTCTGCAGCGTCAATTGATCGGTTAATCTATGAAATTATGAGAGGGTGACATACATGAGCATCAAAGCTGAAGAAATCAGCGGTCTGATCAAACAACAGATTGAAAATTATCAATCAGAGATGAAAGTTGACGACGTTGGTACAGTAATCACCATTGGTGATGGTATCGCGCGCGCTCATGGCCTCGACAACATCATGGCTGGAGAACTTGTAGAATTCTCAACTGGTGCTATTGGTATGGCGCAGAACTTGGAAGCCAACAACGTTGGTATCATTATCCTTGGCCCATACACAGACATCAAAGAAGGCGATGAAGTGCGTCGAACTGGCCGCATTATGGAAGTACCGGTAGGACCTGAACTTATCGGACGCGTAGTAAATCCACTTGGACAGCCTGTTGACGGTCTTGGACCAATCAACACGACAAAATCACGTCCAATTGAAAGCCCTGCACAAGGGGTTATGGCCCGGAAATCGGTTCATGAACCACTTCAAACAGGCATCAAAGCGATTGACGCACTTGTGCCAATCGGCCGTGGACAGCGTGAATTGATCATCGGTGACCGCCAGACAGGTAAAACTTCTGTAGCGATCGATACGATCTTGAACCAATCTGACCAAGACATGATCTGTATCTATGTCGCAATCGGACAAAAAGAATCTACTGTCCGTAACGTAGTAGAAACTTTCCGCAAAAACGGAGCACTTGATTACACAATCGTTGTAACCGCTTCGGCTTCACAGCCAGCTCCATTATTGTTCCTTGCTCCTTATGCAGGCATCACAATGGCTGAGGAATTCATGTTTGAAGGCAAGCACGTGTTGATCGTCTATGATGATTTAACAAAACAAGCATCTGCTTACCGCGAACTTTCACTATTGCTTCGTCGTCCACCAGGCCGTGAAGCTTATCCGGGGGATGTCTTCTACTTGCACTCACGGTTGCTTGAACGTGCTGCGAAGTTGAACGAAACTCTTGGAGCAGGATCAATCACAGCATTGCCGTTCGTTGAAACGCAAGCTGGCGATATCTCTGCATATATTCCAACAAACGTTATCTCGATTACGGATGGCCAGATTTTCCTTCAATCGGATCTATTCTTCTCCGGTGTACGCCCAGCGATCAACGCGGGTCTTTCTGTATCACGTGTTGGTGGTTCAGCTCAGATCAAAGCAATGAAAAAAGTTGCGGGTACATTGCGTCTTGACTTAGCATCTTTCCGTGAACTTGAATCATTCTCTCAGTTCGGCTCAGATCTTGATGCTGCAACTGCTGCGAAAATCGAGCGTGGGAAACGTACTGTTGAAGTCTTGAAACAGGATTTGAACAACCCGATCAAAGTTGAAAAACAAGTTGTTATTTTCTATGCGTTGACTCGTGGATTCCTTGACGATATCGCTATCAACGACATTTCTCGCTTTGAAGCTGAATTGACAAGCTGGTTAGATAAAAACCACACAGAAATTTTGGATACTATTCGTACAACTCAAGGTTTACCTGCTGATGACGCATTTGGTGCAGCGATCAATGAATTCAAACGCACATTCGCAAAATCAGAGTAGTTCTAGAGTCGAATATGAAGAAAAAATAATAGGGTGGTGAAATACCAGTGGCATCTTTACGCGATATAAAAACACGAATTACGTCAACCAAGAAAACGAGCCAGATTACACGAGCCATGCAAATGGTTTCTGCATCTAAACTAAGCCGTGCGGAAGTGAATGCGAAAGCGTTCGTTCCCTACATGGACAAAATCCAGGATGTAGTAGCATCCATCGCAGCTGGGTCTTCGGACACAAGCAACCCGATGATGATTGCGCGGCCTGTGAAGAAAACCGCTTATTTAGTGATTACATCAGATCGTGGCCTTGTAGGTGGATATAACAGTAATATTCTTCGTACTGTCACGAGCAGAATCCGTGAACGGCATACATCCAATGACGACTTTGTTATCCTGAGTGTCGGCCGGAAAGGGAAGGAATTCTTTACAAAACAGGGAATGACCATCCTTGAAAGTGCAATCGCGCTTCCGGACCATCCGACGTTTTCGGATATTAAAGAAATAACGCGCAAAGCTGTTGGTATGTTCTCAGATGGTACGTATGACGAAGTTTATATGTATTACAATCACTTTGTTTCAGCTATTCAACAAGAAGTCACAGAGACAAAAGTCTTGCCGCTGACGGATATTCAACCGACAGGGTCTACTGCATCTTACGAGTTTGACCCTTCAGCAGAAGCGATTTTGGAAGTTCTTCTTCCACAATACGCGGAAAGCTTGATCTTTGGGGCCCTTCTTGACGGCAAAGCGAGTGAACATGCTGCATCTATGACAGCAATGAAGAGCGCGACCGACAATGCGTCTGATTTAATCGGCGGATTGACACTTCAATACAACCGTGCCCGCCAGGCGGCAATCACTCAGGAAATCTCTGAGATTGTCGGCGGAGCAGCTGCATTGGAATAAAGAAAAGCGTAAGCACCCGTGTAGATTTGACGGGCATAAGACGAAACAGCGAAGTGGCGCTCTTTGCCACATTGCACGAAAAGTGAAAGTGCCTGTTCTGCTCTGACAGGGGTAAGACGCTCTGGCGAAGCGGCATGTTTTCAGCCGCACAGCCAGAGTGGCTTACATCCCGAAGAGCTGGGCACTGCAACTGGACATGGGGCGGCTTATGACCCGAAAATCTGGGGGCTGAAGTCTGGACAATAAAAACTGCGAGCTTCCCTGACAGGAAGTTTTTAAAAAAGTAAGACAGGAGGGAACAGCATGAACACAGGACACGTTCTTCAAGTTATGGGACCGGTTGTAGATATCAAGTTCGCTAACGGCCAACTTCCAGCTATCTACAATGCCCTAACTGTAAATATTGATCGTCCCGGACAAGCTCAAGTCGTTTTGACGCTTGAAGTGGCTCTTCACCTCGGTGATGATTCAGTCCGTACAATTGCGATGGAATCCACTGATGGATTGCAGCGTGGGTCGGTTGTAACCGATTTGGGCAGCGCTATTACTGTTCCAGTTGGAGAAGCAACATTGGGCCGCGTATTCAACGTACTTGGTGAAATTATCGATTTAGGGGAAGAGATTCCTGCTACAGAGCGCCGTGATCCGATTCACCGCTTAGCGCCTACATTCGAACATCTTTCCACAGAAGTTGAAATTCTTGAAACAGGTATCAAAGTTGTTGACTTGCTTGCCCCTTACATCAAAGGTGGTAAAATCGGTCTCTTCGGTGGTGCTGGTGTAGGTAAAACAGTTCTTATCCAGGAATTGATCAACAACATTGCTCAAGAGCACGGCGGTCTTTCAGTATTCGCCGGTGTTGGTGAGCGTACACGAGAAGGAAATGACTTATTCCACGAGATGAGCGATTCCGGCGTTATCAAGAAAACGGCAATGGTTTTCGGCCAAATGAACGAGCCGCCGGGCGCACGTATGCGTGTTGCTTTGTCTGCTTTGACAATGGCTGAATATTTCCGTGACGAACAAGGCGCGGATGTACTCCTATTCATTGATAATATCTATCGTTACACGCAAGCAGGTTCTGAGGTATCGGCCCTTCTTGGCCGTATGCCATCTGCCGTTGGTTACCAGCCGACACTTGCGACTGAAATGGGTCAATTGCAGGAACGTATTACGACAACAAGCACTGGTTCTGTAACTTCAATCCAGGCGATTTATGTGCCAGCCGATGACTATACGAATCCGGCTCCGGCTACAACTTTCGCCCACTTGGACGCAACAACTAACCTTGAACGTAAACTTTCTGAGATGGGTATCTACCCAGCGGTAGATCCTCTGGCTTCTACTTCACGTGCATTGTCACCTGAAATTGTTGGCCTAGAGCATTACAACATCTCACGTGAAGTTCAAGAAACGCTTCAGCGCTACAAGGAATTACAGGATATCATTGCAATCCTTGGTATGGATGAGTTAAGTGACGAAGACAAGCTGACGGTTAACCGTGCACGCCGTGTCCAAAACTTCCTTTCTCAGAACTTCCACGTTGCTGAACAGTTCACTGGCCAAAAAGGTTCTTATGTTCCTGTTCAAGAAACGATCAAAGGATTCAGAGAAATTCTTGATGGAAAATATGACCACTTGCCAGAAGATGCTTTCCGTTTGGTCGGACGCATTGAAGATGTTATTGCAAAAGCAAAAGGCATGGGCGTAGAAGTCTAAAACCAGGGACCAGGAGGGAAAAAAATGAAGACCATTACAGTCAATATTGTCACTCCCGACGGCCCGGTATACGATTCAGAAGTATCTATGGTTATTGCAGTTACAGCAACAGGCGAAATGGGCGTTCTGCCCGGCCACATTCCGACAGTAGCTCCTCTTGGAATCGGTGCAGTCCGATTGAAAAAAGAGAACTCGACAGAATTGGTTGCTGTAAACGGTGGATTTCTTGAAATCCGCCCTGAAAAAGTGACCATTCTTGCACAATCGGCTGAACGCGCAACAGACATCGATCTGGCACGTGCTCAGGAGTCCGCTAAACGTGCAGAATCACTTTTGCAGGCAAATAAAAATGAAATCGACTTTAAACGTGCAGAATTGGCGTTAAAGCGTGCGATGAATCGTATCAACGTTTATGAGGGTAACATTTAAAGTAAGAAAAGCGAAAACGGCCGTTCAACTCCGACAGGCTTAAGTTGAACTTCCGAAGCGGCGCTTTTTGCCGCATAGGAAGGGCAGCTTAAGTTCGAGGAGTTGGCCGTTGGAGTCTAGACAAAGAAAAGCACAAGCGGCCGTTCAGCTCCGACGGGCTTAAGGCAGAATGGCGAAGTGGCATCTTTTCAGCCGCACAGAAAGAAAAGTGAAAGTGCCTGTTCAGCTCTGACAGGCATAAGGCAGACCAGCAGTGTGGCGTTTTTTGCCACACAGCTGGGTTGACTTATGTCCCGAAGAGCTAGGCACTTGCAACTGGACAGCCAGAGTAGCTTATGACCCTAGAATCTAGCCGCCGAGGCTGGACAATAAGAAAAGCAGAAGTGGACAGAAGGGCAATTGACTTTTGTCCGCTTTTTCTATTTTGTGAGAGGATGGATAAGATGGAGACCATGATTGGGCAAACGGCTTTAATTTCAATATTTAGCCATATTTTTTTTAGCGGCGTCGCTTTTTACGCAATGCGGGCAGTAATGTTTGAAAAGTGGATCCACAAACATCACGTTTTGCAGGCTCAAATTCTCTATGTTTTTCTTAGTATTGCAATTGGGACCATGGTATCTACTTTTTTCCTAAATATTTCATCTTGGTCAAGGCAATTGCCTTATCTGTTTTAATACTTGCCGTTTTGCCATGGTCCTGAAGCTCATGGCTATGGCAAAACGGCAAAATTTTTATTTCCTGGGAAATAAAATTTCATTCCATGTTTAAGCATGGTACAGTGGGGAAAAGGTCTAGAAGGATGAATTTAAAACGTGACTTTTCTCACCCTGACGGACATAAATATGATATCCCAATCGAATAATGTTTTGTCAGGACGAAATAGTAGCGCAAAATGAGAGTATAGTTGCTTGTTTTTTACTAAAAAACAGGTTAGTATGAGAAAGGTTTTGTTTCTAAATAATGACATTGGACTTTTAAACGTATATGGGATACATATAGATGACTATTAAACACATGGAGGGCATATCAGTGGATCAAATCATTGTAAAAGGCGGAAAAAAATTAACGGGGAAGGTACGGGTCGAGGGTGCTAAAAATGCAGTTCTTCCGGTATTGGCTGGAGCGTTATTAGCTTCAAAAGGCAAGAGCATCATTAAAGAAGTACCAAATTTAGCAGATGTCTACACGATTCAGGAAGTTTTAAAAAGCTTAAATGTTTCTGTTGAGTATTCACCTGAAAAAAATGAAATGCTGATTGATTCTTCAGCAACATTATCAAGCGAAGCCCAATTTGAGTATGTGCGTAAAATGCGCGCTTCGATTTTGGTAATGGGACCAGTTCTTGCACGTAATGGATTTGCTCGTGTAGCTTTGCCAGGCGGCTGTGCAATCGGTTCACGTCCGATTGATCAGCATTTAAAAGGCTTTGAAGCAATGGGCGCAAGCATCACTTTTGGCAACGGATTTGTTGAAGCCAGAACAACTGGACGTCTGCGCGGAGCAAAAATCTATTTGGATTTCCCGAGTGTTGGTGCAACCGAAAACATCATGATGGCTGCTGCATTGGCAGAAGGCACGACACTTATTGAAAACGCGGCTAAAGAGCCTGAGATTGTAGATGTAGCGAACTACATCAATGAAATGGGTGGACGCGTGATTGGTGCGGGTACGGATATTATGCGTATCGAAGGCGTCGAAGAATTGCACGGAGCTGAGCATTACATTATTCCTGACCGTGTTGAAGCTGGGACATTTATGGTTGCTGCTGCAATTACAGAAGGCGATGTCATCATTGAGAACGCTGTACCTGAACATATGACTGCTTTGATTTCCAAAATGGGAGAAATGGGTGTTGATATTCAGGAAACGGAACAAGGATTGCGCGTTCGTGCAAGCCGTCCGCTTCGTTCAATTGATATTAAAACGATGCCTCATCCGGGATTCCCGACAGATATGCAGTCACAGATGATGTCTTTGATGCTGACAGCTACTGGCAGCGGCATTCTGACGGAGACAGTTTTTGAGAACCGTTTCATGCACGTGGAAGAATTCCGCCGCATGAATGCTTCTGTTAAAATTGAAGGCCGTTCAGTAATCATGGAAGGCCCTTCAAATCTTCAAGGTGCTGAAGTTGCAGCTACTGATTTGCGTGCGGCGGCTGCTTTGATTTTGGCAGGACTTGCTGCAGATGGCATTACTCGTGTCAACGAACTATATCATTTAGATCGCGGATATGTTAACTTTCATTCAAAACTGGCAGCTTTAGGTGCAGATATTGAGCGTGTAACTGTTGAACAGGCAGAAACGAAAGTTGAACAATTGGTCTAATCGATTTTCATATGGGCTTGCGAGGCTTTTACCAGCCCCGCAAGCTTTTTTTATGAACTGGCTGAATTCAGGAATTTTTGTCATTGCGATCCTGACTATGATAAAATATGGAGTTAAGAGAATCTTTTTTGAACATACATAGGATCAAAGAGAAACTTTATTCAGCTGGGCTCACCTTAATGAATGCAAGCAATCTAAACAGGTTTTTAGGCTGCTGGACTGGATCTTTCGATTGAATAAGCAGGAAAAATGGTTTAAAAGGAGTGCGGGCTTGATGTTTTCTAAAGACATTGGAATTGATCTGGGAACAGCGAATGTATTGATATACGTTAAAGGCAAAGGAATCATCTTGAACGAGCCTTCGGTAGTGGCCATGGATCGGAAGACCGGAGAAGTACTGGCTGTCGGAAAAGAAGCGCGTAAAATGATGGGCAGAACGCCAAAGCATATTGTGGCTATCCGTCCATTGAAAGATGGCGTGATCCACGACTTCGATGTCACCGAAGCGATGCTCAAACACTTTATACACATCTTAAAACTAAAAGGGTTTATGACCAAGCCGCGCATCTTGATTTGCTGCCCTACAAACGTAACAAGCATTGAACAAAATGCCATACGTGAAGTGGCAGAAAAAGCGGGCGGAAAAAAAGTGTATGTAGAAGTAGAACCGAAAGTCGCTGCCATCGGGGCTGGCCTTAATATTTATCAGCCAAGTGCCAGCATGGTCATCGATATTGGCGGTGGGACAACGGATGTTGCGGTTTTATCCATGGGAGACATTGTGACGAGTGAAACGATAAAAGTAGCTGGCGACCGATTTGACCTGCAAATCATGCGGTACGTCAAACAACATCACAAGCTGCTGATCGGCGAAAAAACTGCTGAAAAAATTAAAGTGGAAATCGGTACAGTATTAAAGCATACTGAAGAAAAAGAGATGGAAATCCGTGGCCGTGATATTCTGACAGGATATCCTAAAACGCTGATGATCACATCGATAGAAATTGAAGAAGCCTTAAGAGAATCGATTCAGTTGATTGTCGAGGCTGCGCGGATGGTGTTAGAGAAAACACCGCCGGAACTGGCTTCTGATATCATTGAAAGCGGAGCAATTTTGACGGGTGGCGGCGCTTTGTTGGACGGACTGGATAAGCTGTTGGCTGAAAAGTTGGAAGTGCCAGTTTCAATTGCCGAAAATCCAATGGAATGTGTTGTACTCGGTACAGGTTTGATGCTGGAAGCAAAAGAAAATATCTTTCGCCAAAAAAAAACAGAGCCAATTAGCGAATGGCAAAAATAATTCATTTTAGTATAATGACAGTAATTTGTACGAGTTTGCTTCGCGGCAAAGTCGAGAATTCAGTAGATGGAAAGGTTGGCAGAGTGAATGGCTGAGCTGAAAAAAAACTTTTCTCTTCGGAAAAAAGCGAAAAAAGAAGTACCAGACACATCAGAGCCGAAAAAGACATGGTGGGTTCAAATTCGCCTGTTTCCAATCTGGCTCCGTATCATCCTCGTCATCGCCCTGATTGCCTTAGCGGCTGTTCTGGGTGCGATGGTGGGCTTTGGCGTCATCGGAGATGGCAGGCCAGCGGATGCACTGAAATGGGAGACATGGCAGCACATATTGGATATTATGAGCGGAAAATAAAGAGAAACTTCACTCAGTGGAGTTCTTCATTTCCACTGAGTGTTAGTTGATCCAATCGGACTTTTACGGTCAGTTGATTTTCCGCTTTAAGAAGCGGGAGTTGACCGTTAAAGCGGGATAAAAGGAGTGGAATCGATTGTTGACAACAGAGCAAATTCAGGCAATTTTACCGCATCGCTACCCATTTTTGATGGTGGATCGGATGTTGGAAATCGAAGCAGGCAAAAGAGCGGTTGGTTTAAAAAACGTATCTGCAAACGAAGAGTTTTTTAATGGACATTTCCCGGGGTATCCAGTCATGCCGGGTGTCTTGATTGTGGAAGCACTGGCGCAAGTCGGAGCCGCGGCTGTTCTTCAGCTGGATGCCAACAAAGGCCGTCTGGCGTTTTTCACCGGCATTGATAATTGCCGCTTTAAACGCCAAGTCACTCCAGGCGACCAATTGCGTTTGGAAGTTGAATTGACGAAATTGCGCGGTTCAATGGGCAAAGGCCATGCCATTGCGACAGTAGACGGAGAAATTGCATGCGAATGTGATATCCTCTTCGCTTTAGGACCGGTAGCAGCAAAATAATTAAACTTTTCATCCATAAGAGGAGCGACTGACATATAGTAATTGTCGCTCTCATAAAAAACTGCCGAAGTCACATTGACTTCGGCAGTTTTTTCGTTATGGCAAACTAGGATTTTGCCTCGTCTTTTCTCAAGCCAGGGCGGGTGCGCATATCAGTTTCAAAGCGTTCAAGCAGCTCTTGCCCTTCAAAACCATCTTCCAGCAGCTCTGACAGCAAGGTTTCCGCGTATTTCCGGCGGGCCCGTTTCAAGGTGCCTTTCATCAATACAGAAATATGGTCGCCCATGGCCTTTACTGCATGAACCACAACTTCAAAGGGAGCCGGCTCATTTCCAGGATAGGAAATGACAACCTGCACGGCTACAACTTCTTCTGTTTGCTTTAGTTTTTCAAACATTTCCTGATGGGATAAATCAATGAGCATTTCAAGAATCCACGATCTCTCAGTATTCTCCTGGTTGATGATGATGCCGTCATGCACCGGATAATCGACTACTTGATCGTCTTGTTCAACACCCAGTGACAGCATTTTAAATGTTTTCATGCGGCGATGCCTCCAATGCTTACTTTGTTTCAGTATAGCATAGAGAAGATTTAGCACGCGAACTGAAAAGATGGATGAAAAAAATCGGTTGTTCTGCTAAAAACTACTTTTGGTACAAGCAGTCATTTAAGCTGGAATGCGGCCAAGCCAGTAGACAGCGTTGAAAAAAAGTTTTGGAATGCTTCCAAAAATGAAATATGAAAGCGGAAAAAGCGCAAAAAATAATTTTTTCGGTTTTGCAAAGAATTCAATCTTCTTAGTATGCTCTAGATAAGCGAAAGGGGGTGAGAAAATGAACCAAGTTGGAATTGTAGGGCGTTTAACAAAAGATCCATCCATGCGCGTGCTGACGGAAGGGCGAATACATACATCCTTCATCGTCGCAGTTTCCAGGAACTATAAAAACCAGAAAGGAGAAACGGAAACAGACTATGTTCTTTGCTCGACCTGGGGCAAACCAGCCCACAATGTGTCAAAATACTGCGTCAAAGGTTCACTCGTCGCGGTCACCGGGCGCCTGCAATCACGTTCCTACGACAAAGAAGATGGCACGCGCATCTATGTAACAGAAGTGCTCGGAGACCAGATACGCTTTCTCGACAGAAGAAAAACACAAGAAGAAACCGTCCCTCAGCAGGAAACACCGCAGTCTGATGCAGACTTCGATTTCCAGCCGCCGGGGACGGAACAGGTGAACGCATAAGCGATTACACAAAGGAGGCACTTAGCGATGCCAAAAGATGTACAGCTGCAACTGGAAGTGCATATGGAGCAATTGATAAAGTTAACGGCTTTGCTCCATCAGCGACTGGCAGAGGCGGAGCGGGAACTAAGTGAACTGAAATCGATCTTCCGTTCCGCTCAAAAAGGGTGAATTTTCACGTCTAAAAGGGGAATCCGGCCAGGTGGGGACCTGGCCGGATTTATTTAAAGCTATTTAAAGTGAATAAGTGAACAGTTCTTTCAAATCGCTATCCGAAAGATCGGTCATCCATTGGCTGGACTGAATGAATTCTTCGGACATGGACTGTTTTTGCACCAACAGGGAGTCGATTTTTTCCTCGATGGTCCCAATCGTCACAAATTTATGGACATGGACGAATTGCGTCTGTCCAATCCGATAAGCACGGTCAGTTGCCTGGTTTTCCACGGCAGGGTTCCACCATCTGTCGGCATGAAGAACGTGTGTCGCAGCCGTCAAGTTTAGGCCGGTGCCACCCGCTTTCAAGGACAGGATGAAAATCGGGAATTTTCCAGCCTGGAAAGAAGCTACCAAGGAATCACGCTGCTGTTTCGGCATGCTGCCGGTCAAGAAGGGAACTTCATGGCCATACAATTCATTGATGGCCTGCTGCAGCAAATGCCCCATTCCGATGTATTGGGTAAAGATCAAACATTGTTCCCCGCGTTCAGCAATTTCCCCGGCCAAGGTCACAATGCGCTCCAGTTTTTGAGAACGGGGCAGGATTTCAGCGGCGCTCGTATATGGCTCTTTCAAATAAAGAGACGGATGATTACATAGCTGCTTTAATTTGCTCAGCATTTTCAGTACCAGCCCTTTTTTCTCAAAACCTGTGAGCGTCTCCATTTTCTGCACCGTATCCTGGACAAGTCCTTCGTAAAGAGCAGCCTGTTCAGGCGTCAATGGGCAATACTCCAGCTGTTCCTGTTTTTCAGGAAGGTTCAACTGCAAGTCCGGGTCTTTCTTCGTCCGGCGCAGCAGGAATGGCTGAATCCGCTGGCGCAACTTCTCTTTATGATCTTCAGAATTGTCGCGTTCGATCGGGATCATGAAGTTTTCCTGGAACTGCTTGATGCGGTACAGGTAGCCTTTATTGATAAAATCAAAAATCGACCATAATTCCGACAGGCGGTTTTCAATCGGCGTACCTGTCAAAGCAATATGGTGGTCGCCTTTGAACTTCCGAATTGTCCGCGATTGTTTTGTGTACATATTCTTGATGTTCTGCGCTTCATCCAAGGTGATGCTCGACCAGTGCAGGCTCTGCATTTCCTCCCCGTCAGAAGACACAATTCCATAAGTTGATAAGACGACATCCGGCTGCTCTTCCGCTAAAAAGGCATTAAATTCTTCGCCTTTCGGACGGATGCTGCCGTAATGGGTGACAACCTTCAAATCAGGCGCAAAACGCTCTAATTCCTTCTGCCAGTTGCCGAGCACAGAAGTCGGACAGACAATCAGCGAGGGCTGATCCGGATTTTTCCCGTGGACATGCAGCAGATACGTAATGAGCTGAACAGTTTTGCCAAGCCCCATATCATCCGCCAAACAAAGGCCAAAGCCTTCTTCGCGCATAAATACCAAATAATCAAAACCGATTTTCTGGTAAGGACGCAGTTCCGTCAATAAATTCTGCGGCAGCGGCGTTTCCGGCAAATCGCGTTTGTCCAATAGCTTATCGAGCAGTGTTTTCAACGATCGGTTCAAATGGAATTCCACCAATGGATCGTCTTCGTCCGCTGCTTCTTCCAACATAATTTCCGGAACATTCTGGAACAGCATGTCTTTGATTGTCCAATCAGCATCTTCTGCTTCTTCGATCATTTTGCGCAATTGCATCAGCAGGTTTGAATCGACACGGACCCATTCATTGCCGATGCGAATAAATTCCTTGTTTTCAGAGACGAGGCGCTGGAAATCCTGCATGCTCAGTTCGTGGCCATTAAGGGAAAACTGCCAGTCGAAATTGATGATTTGATCAAGCCCGACAACCGATGCTTTCTTAATCGGCGAATTGACATTGGCTTTGACACGGATTTTTGATTCCTGAACTGCCTTCAGCCAGGAAGGAATCGATACCTCGATGCCGAATGCCTGCAAAATTTCAGCGTCGTTGCGCAGGAACTCGAGAATTTCCGCATCTGTCCATTCCACATGGTAAAAACGTTCTTCGTCAAACCGCTCTACAGAAGGGCATAAGCTCAATAGCAGTGATTGGCGCTGTTGAATATCTTCCGCAAAAGGGCGCCATTTTTCCGGCAACGCCTTATCGATCGGTTCGTCTGCGCGCCGTTTGGAAGGGGACCAGTAGACACTGCCCCGTTTGGACCGCATGACGACTTTAAAGGACCAAAATTCATCTGCGTCGGGTTCGCTCAGCTGCACCGCGACGACGTAGTCATCCGCATCCGGCCAGCCTTGCCAGCCGGCTTGTTGGATAAATCCTTGGATATAAGGCAGCTGGGCCACCGATAATCCTTTTTGGCGCAATTGATGGTGAATGGTATCGCTAAGGAAAGTGCGGATTTCTTCATCACCATATTTGTTGCTGATGATGATGTCTCCGTCTTCAACGGTCACATGGTCCCATAAATCGGGATCGCTTAAGGAATCAGCGACTTTTCCGGCAAGCTTCAGCCAACCTTCGTCTTCTGCACGCTGTCCGGCAAACAACACATAATGATGTGGCTCGCGCTGGAACAGGCGGACAAAATCAGCGGGTGTCAGCACCAGGTCCAAGCCATCTGTCTCTGCCGTTAAACCGAAAAAGCTGTCTTTGTCGAGAAAATACAAATACGGTTTCCAGATTTCCGGTGGAATCCGGTTGCCTGCTTCATTGGTCGCCTGGATGCGAAAAAGTTCACCGCGGCTAATCGTTAAATAATAGAGGCGGCTTCCTTCAGTTTGGAATTGATTCATATCAGATTTCCTTTCTCGATCTCTTCCTGGAGTGCACGAAGGCGCTTGTTCTGTGTGCGGATTTCATTGATGTACGCAGTCCAAAACTCCATTTGTCCACTTTTCTTGCATGCCGCTTTCATCTTTTTCCAGACGCGTACGGCTTGCTTGTAGCTTGGGCGGTTGCGCTCCTCCAAATGAGCGAGCGCGTACCGATGGAGCAAGGGCAGCACGTAGTCGGGCGCGGTTGCCTGAACTTCTTTTAGCCCGCATTCCTCAGCGAAGTACAAGGGAGAATTGTGAAGATGATGCAGCTCTGCCCACTGTTTGTATAGCTGCTTTTCAATCAAATAAGCCGAATAGGCGGGAAGGCCATAATGGCCGAATTGCTTGAACAAATCTTCCCAGTCCAGCTCGCTCAAATCAATTTGTGAAAACAGGCGGCTGAGTGTCCGCACATACTGGTGGCGGTATTGCGTATAAAGTCCTTCAAACAGGAACGTTTTAACATGCGGCTTAATCGCCAGCAAGATGCTGGACAATGCTTGTGGGTGCCCCTCATTTTCAGCAAGAACCGCCAGTTCGACCCAATCATGCGTTTCATTGGGTGAGATTTTCCGGATATCCAAATCTTTTTTCAATAGGATGGAGAAAAACGCTTTTAACCGCTCATCCGGATTTTTCAATGCGGCAAGTTCTTCTTCACGCAGTTTGCTGGTGGTAAACAAATTGGTCCAGAACAGTTGATAAAGTGTAAAACGCTGCGAAAACGAAGCATCCTTCACTTCTATGAATTCGCGGATCAAGGTTTTCAAGTACTCAAAAAAAGCATCCGCTTCGAAAGTGCGGTGCTGCACACGCAGCTGTCCAAGCAGGTCGCGCAATTCATGCAATTCGTCGTCAAACCACGTCTTAAAAAAGGAATGATGGACTTCTTGGGTGCCTGATATAAAAGTTGACCATACTTCAGTCAAGGAAATAAAGTGGGCATAGGTGCGGTAAAGCACTTTCCACTCACGTTCTAAAGGTACGTAAGACAAGGCATTCTTCAAACGGCCATCGTACATTTGTTCAAAATAAAAATAATTGCGGGTCGTATAATCCGGAATGGCCTCACGCCATACACTTCGGATCAATTTTGTCCACTGTTCCGGAGATCGCTTTTCGGATAATAAAGTAAGCTGTTTGTTTTCAGGCTCCCGCCATGCGGCTACCCATTCTGAAAGAGAGCCAATCTTTTGATACAGCGAAAAAATGACCGCCAGCCGATGACGGCACATCGGTTCCTGCGGACAAGCGCAAATTGCCGTCAGCTTATCGAAGTTGAGAATAATTTTAACTGCATGTGCATCTTTGACGATTGCTTCAAGAAGCAGCCGCTCTTCATTGAACGACTGAATCTGAACGCCGTCGTGGCGCACTAAAAAGACTGCTTTTCGAACCATTTCTTCATCCAACGCACGAGTCGGGAGAAGCGATTTGTCGATAGCAGCCATATAATTGTGAATCGTATCTTCGAATCTTTTCGCCAGGGATTGAACCGTAGCCATATGCATCGCCCCAAAATAAAACTTTCCTTCTATTATACGACTTTCTGACTGCTCCGTAAACGGTGAAGAATAGGTTATTGCTTTAGAGAACATTATCTTATTCTATTATTTTTCGAGAGTCCTTGTTTTATGTAAGTTAAATGGTATTATGAAAGTAATAAATACCTAATTTAGATATATGGATAGGAGAATGATCGTTGTTCAATTCGTTTGTTTTGGAAATCCCCGATTTGCGGTCCGTTTTGCATCCGAAGGACGTTGTGGCCTGGGAAGTAGTGTATGCAAAAGCCGATTTGGTATTTGGTAAGATCAGTTGGCAAATTTCATCAGATGGTAGTTGTTACAGCATCTATAACCCCCGGCTTTTTCCGGATTACTTGGAGCAGGTACAGGTTGATTTCAAAATGAATCGAATTATTTTTTATAAGCGGCAATTGTCTGATGAAGAATTCCATAGTCTGGTGGCTTATATCATGGAGAAAGTCTCAATTTACATTAATCCAAACGAAATGCATTTCATGGTGGCAGCTCCACGCCATCGCCATCAACGAACGCGCAGCAAAAAATAACATAGCTATTTTTGAGAGCCTTTTGTCTGCCTATCTATTGGGAAGCCGGGAGGTTTTTTATTGGAAAGGGTGTTGTCAAAAGAGCGGATTTTTACAGCTTGCTCGAGCTAAAAAAGTACATGCGCCTTCGCTGGAAAGTTTTTTGTATAGCAGTTTTAGTGGGTTTTATAAGTTGCTTCGGCCGCTTTGGAGCGCCTCAGCCTGGCAATTGGTTGATAAAGATACTATTGGTGTTGTGTTCAGAAGGTAGGGAGAGATTAGTTCTAAAACCGCTTGGCGGCGGTGGTGCACGCGCCTTCGCTAAAAGCGCAAGTGCAAAATTTTTCAAATTTCCATAGAGATGTTGAACTGATGATTTTGGCCTTTAAAATTGCCATCTGTTACCGGAAGAACCCTAAAGAATGAAGGAGAAAATATTATAAATAAATTCGTGACTTTTTTATTAAAAAATGTGACAAAAATATGTTCTGAAACGTCTACTATATAAGGAGGTTCTTATGCAATACTATTTTCGAAAAGAGGTTTTTATGGTATGATATATGTAATCAGAATATTTAAAAAATGGGGGTGAGTCAGATGTTGCATGTGAAGCTCATGAAGCCGTTCTATACAAAGAAAGAAGGGCATTTAGTGAAATTTGTTTTTGCCTATCAATACTTTTCCATCATGAAAGACGATGAGCTGTTCCACTTTATTCCCGTGGAAGGCAAAGAGATTATCGTCAACCTGAATACGTTCCAGGTGGAAAACCTTTCGGAAGTCTTCGTTTTCCAAAAAGGCAATCGTTTTATCCGCTTGCCTCTTTATCAATTGTTGCTCGTGTCGGATATTCACAGGCATCTTCAAGCGATCCTGCAGGAAGAAAGAGCCGAGTTGATCGAAGTGAACGAACAGTCTAGAAAAGAAGCAGCCGATGCTATTTATTTTCTGGAGCAGGAAAATTACAGCCGAATGATTGATGAAGCATTAAGTGCAGGAGACCGGACGATGTTCGATGAATTAATCGCCCAGCAGCGCGAATCAAAACAATTATATGGAGGTTTGTAAAGTGAAACTAGCAGCCTATGGATAAAGAACGTCTTTCCGGATCAATGGGGAGGCGTTTTTGAATATAAAAAAAAGCATATGAAAAGCTCTTTTCCGTTTTTATGGGAAAAGAGCTTTTATAATTCTGCGTAATTCATAGGTCACCCCTTACATCAAAGTATAGAAATTGATAAACAGCATTATTGCTGTAGAGCCCGCTACTCCAATTGCAAGATCTTCCCAGCCGAGTTCAAGTACTTTGTCAAAATTCATCGCCATCCGCTCCTTTTCGATTGGGTCTGTAAATGGAAGATCTTACAGCAAGTTAGGATGTTCGCTAACTTATTTTTAGTATAAATTATTGATTTATGATAAACATCGTACAAAATGACTAAAAATTCAAAAAACAAAATATTTTTCAAAATTTATACAAGAATCGCGAGGAGCTTGTTTGAACTATCATGCAGGTATTGATACATTGAGACATGTTAGGGGCCTGATTGCAGATTTCGGAAGATTTGAACATTACCTTTAATCTATAGAGTTTTGAAAACCTGCCGTGGCTTGATAGGTTAAAAATGCCATTAAAAGGCTATAATAAAGAAAACATAAAGAATAAAGGAGTAGATGATGTTGAGGAAATTGCCGAAGCGACTAAAAAGAGGGGATACAGTCGGTGTAATTGCACCTTCTAGTCCACCGGATCAAGAAAATCTGAGGAAAGCTTTACCGTTTCTCGAAGAACTTGGATTAAAAATAAAACTTGGCAAATCAATCGATGCTTCCCGCGGCTATTTGGCAGGAACTGATGAAGAACGTCTGGATGACTTGCATGCTATGTTCGAAGATCCGGAAGTGGCCGGCATTATTTGTGCAGGCGGTGGTTACGGCTCGGCGCGTTTCGCGGATCGGATTGATTATGCCATGATCATGGAAAACCCAAAAGTGTTCTGGGGCTATTCAGATATTACATTTTTACATACAGCAATCGGAGAGTATGCCGAAATGGTCACATTCCACGGACCGATGCTGGCATCCGATGTTGCCAAACCGGAATTTCACGAACGCAGCGCGCGCATGTTTGGCCAGTTATTCGAGCCTTTTGAGCTGCATTACACAGAAGAAGTGGCGCCGCTCGAAACGCTTGTGGGTGGAGTTGCGAAAGGCGAACTAGTAGGCGGCAATTTGTCGCTGATCCGCAGCGCAGTCGGCACTAAGTTCGACTTGGATGTCAAAGGCAAAATTTTATTGATTGAAGCTATTAACTTAGAACCATACGAAGTGGACGAGACGCTTAACCAACTGCGTTTGGCTCGCAAGTTCGATGAAGCAGCGGGAATTGTTATCGGGGATTTTAAGAATGCCGTTTCCCCACAAGACACCCCTTCGCTGACTTTGGATCAAGTGTTTGCCGATTACTTTAGCGAGTTGAAAATTCCGGTGGTCAAAGGTTTTAAAATTGGCCACTGCGAACCGCATTTTTCTGTGCCGCTTGGTGCACTTGCACGGTTGGATGGGGACGCTAAAACTTTGACGATCCTTCCCGGTGTGCAATAAAATCTGGGGAATCAAACAAGAGGTGGGGTGAAGAGTTTGCCACAGACAAAATCAACGGCATGGGTATGCAGTGTTCCGGTCGCAACCGTCTGGACAGCGCCGGAAAAAGTGCGTTCTGTCGATGCGGAAAACATTGCGGAAAACCCAAATATCAATAAATGGCTGCAGGAAATGAGCCGCGAAGAGAACAGCGACCTGACCAACAGCAACCGAATCCAGACGCAGCTTCTCTACGGGGAGCCTGTGATGATTGATAGAGTGGTGGAAGGCTGGGCGAAAATCGCGGCACTTTGGCAGCCTTGCCAAAAAGACGAACGCGGCTATCCGGGCTGGGTGCCGATGAGCCAATTGAAGAAAGTTGAAGCTTTGACTGAACTCGGCTATGCACGCGTAACGGCGAACAAAGCTCAGCTTTGGACTGCGGAATTCAAGCCTTTGAAAACGGTATCGTTTAATACCTTATTGCCGGTCAAGGAACTGGGCGAGTTTGTCCGGCTTCAAACACCGGATGGCGATGCCATGATTGAGGCAGACACTGTGGAAATCGTCGCTGCCTATGACCGAGTCCCCCTCGGAAGCGGCTTGGACATTGCCCGGCTGGGTAGTGAATTTTTGGATCTTCCTTATTTATGGGCAGGCATGTCGAGCTATGGCTTTGACTGTTCGGGATTCACATATAATTTAATGAAAGCAAACGGAGTTATCATATCACGCGATGCGGTCGATCAGGCACTCGAAGGGTTTGAAATCGATCAGCATACCCAAGACTCTTGGCATATCGGCGACTTGCTGTTCTTTGCCTACGAGGAAGGGAAAGGAAGGCTGCATCACGTGGGTGTTTATTACGGCAACGGTTTGATGCTTCATTCCCCGACTCCTGGAAAAGCGGTAGAAATCATCGAACTGGCCGGCACAAAGCATGAAGCAGAGTTATGTGCAGTTCGCCGATTTACAGAAACAGAAAATCGGGACTAATGAAGAATTACCTCTCTGTATTTTCCAAAACACCTGCCAGCAATAGCTTTCCGAATCGGTTGATTTAGCTGCAGAGCTCGTTAAAAGGTGAAATCCTTGATAAATTGTGCTATAATAAACAGATAGTGTTTCACAAAAGAGAGGCGTGGTAATGATGGCATTCCAACCCCATGAAAAAGAAGTATCAGAATTCGTAGCGGCCCGCTACATCGGTGAATGGATATCTTTCACTCGCAACGGCGTCGATGTTAACGGCACCATCTTTAAAATTATGGATAACTCAGTGATTGTTGAAATTTCACCAGAAGATGCAAAAGAAATTGGTGCTGCATCCAACATGACCGTAATTTCACATAAGAAATACCGGATTATCGAAGCTTAATACGATTGAAAGGAAGGTTGTTCACCAAGAACAACCTTCCTTTTTTGTATTTTTAGATGAATTTTAAATATATAAGTTGAACAAAGAGATCACTTAATAAAACTGCTTCAGTCGCTCTGGAGTGGGCTCCCATCCCGTTATCAATAAACGCCTGCGAAAAAAAGGGATTGTCAGGTTTATTTGGCCTGCGAACTCCTCGCTCCTTCGCCTCTTCCGGCAAATCCGCCAGAAAAAATGCTTGACTACTGATAAGAACGTCTCCGCTTGCAGCGATTTCTCTACTCAGACCCAGTCTGCTGGCTTGTTCGGAAATAAATAACCACGCTCCTATGCCTTTTGGCTCAAACGTTTCAAATATTGAAAAATGTACCAGCTAATGCGTTCCAAAGGGGACGCTTTTTTGGTAAAGTAAAGTGAAGCAGAACGTCAATTGCCTTGAAAGGAACTATACGCATGATATCAGACTTTAGATTCTGGCACTTTTTCCCAAGACAAGGGCAACTTATACATAACATCCAACATACTGAAATGCGCAACGTCAATAAGCGTATTGCTTGTATCATTGCGATTGGCCTATTGGTCTTTGCGCTCAGTGAAATCTGGGGCATGAACACCGAGTCGCTGACACCGCTTTTGGCAGCGGGCATGTGGGATGCCTATACATTGGCGCGCTGGACCTCGCTTGCGGGTACGCTCCTATGGGCCGGCTTTTATTTGGCTTTCCATCTTTACGGTGCCGCTTTTTTATTCAGCAAAATTCTACGGATGCCATGGCGTTCCGCAATTATTATGCAGACTTATGTCACCGCTTTGCTGGTCATCGAAAAGGGACTGATTTTCCTTTTATTTGCCTTGACGGGTTTTACGATGTCGGTCTCAATTTTTTCATTCGGGCCGATCGCATCCACGTTTTTGGACAATGATTTCCTGATTTATTTCTTTAACCAGCTGACTTTATTCACTTCCCTGGTTATTGCAATACAGTACCGTTTTATTCGCAGCTTTACAAAAATCAATCCGAAACTCGTGTTATTCGGCTTGATCATGCTTCACATTATTGCTGCTTTGATTGTGGCATCATTCAGCCTCATTCCAGTGGACGATATGCTGAGCGGCTTCATGGAAGGAGGGAATCCGTTTGAATAGGTTCTTTTTTATCGGTTTATCCGTAGCGGTTATTGCCTTTTTGACGGCCAACTTCCTTTTGATGTTCGGCGAGAAAAGCATCTTATCCAAAAGTGTCTATGTCAGCGACTATGAGCAGGCTTATACGCGGGCATACGAGACCAACCTCTACAAAGAAGCTTTGGCTGCGCCGCAGGGAACAGTCGAAATCTACGTGCAGGACCATGAAGCGCTCCAGCAATGGCTGGTGGGTGAAGGCGACAGCGTCACTGCAGGAGCTGAACTGGCTACCTTAAACGAAGCAGAAACCGAAGAACAGCGTGCGATTTGGGAAACCCAGAAAACCGCTTTGGAAGGGCAGCAGACCGAAGTGAGAAGTTCGCTTGCCACTCTTCAACAGGCAAGAGCAGCCCAAGGAGGTCCAGTGTCTCAGGACGCAACCGATAATTCCGAAATCACCAATGAAGACGATGAAACCATCCAGTTTGATGTCAATGTTTCGGTTGGGGTAGCGGTTCCGCAGGACGGTTCCTACGCCGCCGGCATCGCTCAGGCCGAGCAGCAATTGGCGTCCATCGATTCGCAACTGGCTGTGCTTGATGCGCAACTATCGCAAAATCTTTCAAATCCGGCAGTTATCAGTCCGGTGGATGGTACAATATCTAAAATCAACCGGGATACAGAACCGCTAAGCATTGAAATTTATTCCAATGACAAAGTGTTCCTGAGCTATGTGCTGGAAGATGAATGGCCGCTTGTGGAAGTGGCAGACGTGGTGAAAATCCAAGGCGAGGGCATTGAGGGCGTTGCCACAGGAACTGTCCAAAGCGTTTCCGAAATGCCGGCTGAAGAGTCCAAATGGCTGGAAGCCTATCATCAACTGGATCCAAAAGAGCAAAACAACCCGCTGGCCTACTACGAAGTGCGGATTGTTGCAGACGAGCCGCTCGATCACGCCATGCCATATGGCAACAATGTCAATGCGGCTATCACTTTGGAAACAGCTGAAGATGCAGTTGCACTTCCAACTGGCTGGCTTTTCGATTACGACGGGGTTGACGGCAAAACCCATCTCTTGAACATCAATGGCCGCCCCCAGACACTCACAGTAGCAGCCGATTTTGAAGATGGGGCAAAAACTGTGCTGTCCGAAGGCCCGGAAGCTGGAACAATGGTCATCAATGAAGAAAAGCTGGAAAATTTCGTATCGCCTCCAAAAGTCTTCATGCCGTTTCCAAGCCATCAGCCTGATTTTGAATACGCCAAAAATACGCATTGGCGTGCCTATATCGAATACCTGCTGGCACGGTAAATTTCATCAGATCAACCCGGAAGCAGCAGCTTTCGGGTTTTTGACTGGCCAAAAATACAGAAATTGGGTTAATCTTCACTTGGCAATGGTGTACGATAGACTCAGACAAAGCGTGCTCCCGTTAAAGAGAAACGTTGATGAGCACGAAAGCAGGACGAAAAAAGCGATTGAACGGAGTGTGTGTAATGGAAGAAACGGATTGGCGGTTTAAAATAGCTCACCGGGAGGCGAAAATCGGCGTCGGCCTGGCGCTGTTCAATTTTGTGTGGTGGTTTGGATTTGCGTACGGAATGGGGTCTCGGCCAGTCGAGGAATACAGCTACGTCTTCGGCTTGCCGGATTGGTTTTTCTATAGCTGCGTCCTCGGCTTTTTAGTGATTGCGGTTCTGGTCATCGTAATTGTCCACTTCTTTTTTACAGAAGTGCCATTTGATGATGAGGAGGGTTCGCCATGAATTATGAAGTATTGGTCCCGATGATCGTCTTCCTATTGGTTATTTTCTTTATCGGTTATTGGGCGAGCCGCAAACTGACAGCATCGTCCAATTTTATCAGCGACTATTTCCTGGGCGGACGGGAACTTGGCGGCTTCGTGCTGGCGATGACCATGGTGGCAACCTATGGCAGTGCGTCCAGTTTTCTTGGTGGTCCGGGAACTGCCTACACCATGGGATTTGGCTGGGTGCTGCTGGCAATGGCACAAGTGGTAACAGGCTATTTTGTGTTAATGATCCTCGGCAAAAAATACGCCATTATGGCGCGCCGTTACAAAGCCATCACTATGATTGATTTTTTGAAATCACGCTATGACAGTTCAGCCGTCGTGCTGCTGTCGGCTTTCAGCATCATCATTTTCCTGTTCTCCGCAATGGCAGCGCAGTGGATCGGCGGTGCGCGCCTGGTGGAATCACTGACGGGCTTATCGTATAATTCGGCCTTATTTTTATTTGCTGTCAGTGTACTCGTTTATGTCACGATCGGCGGTTTCCGTGCGGTTGCACTCACCGATGCCGTGCAGGGGGCCGTCATGCTCATCGGGACCCTGATCCTGCTGATTGCGGTCATTATCGCAGGCGGAGGCATTCCGAACATCGTCAATGACCTGCTCAATGAAAACCCGAATTTGGTCACGCCGTACGGAGCAAACGGTGATTTGACGGCTGCGTATGTGTCGTCGTTCTGGATTCTGGTCGGTGTCGGCGTTGTCGGCCTGCCGCAGATTGCCGTCCGTGCCATGTCCTATAAAAATTCGCGTTCGATGCACCGGGCATTGATCATCGGAACGATCATTACCGGACTTATCATGCTCAATATGCATTTGATCGGTGTTTTTGCACGTCCGGTCATGCCTGGAATCGAAATCGGCGACAAAGTCATTCCGCTCATTGCATTGGAAACTTTGCCGCCATGGGTAGCGGGGATTGTCTTGGCCGCTCCAATGGCTGCCATCATGTCGACCGTCGATTCCTTGTTGCTGCTGGTCAGCTCGTCGATTGTCAAAGATGTTTATTTGAATTACATAAAACCCGATGCCTCCATCAAAACCATCAAGCGCATTTCGTTCGGTGTCACGGGCATGCTCGGCATCATCGTCTTCTTGCTGGCATTGAATCCGCCTGAGCTGCTGATTTTCTTGAATCTTTTTGCCTTTGGGGGATTGGAAGCAGCTTTCATTTGGCCGATCGTCCTCGGGCTGTATTGGAAATGGGGCAATAAATACGGGGCGATTGCATCGATGGCGACGGGAATCGTCAGCTATATCGGGCTGCATTTTTACAACCTGGAAAACGGCAATTTGTTCGGCGTCCATACCGTGACGCTGCCGGTGTTGCTGTCGCTTGTGGCCTTTATCATCTTTAGCTTGTTGGTCGGCAGGAAGGCTTATCAATACAATGCGCCAGCTCTAAAGTAAATTATCGGACGTTTACAGAAACCGAAAACAGGCGTAAAATAAATGCTTATATTCAGATAGACGAAAGAAGGTCTTCGCAATTGACTCAGTGGAAAATTTACGGCATCCTGACAGCAGTGATGATTGTCTGGGGCTTTAACTTAGCCTCTGTTAAATACATGGTGGAATTTGTCGATCCTGTCACCTTGACGGCATTCCGTATTTTACTGGCCGGGCTGTCGGTCATGGGAATTCTCGCCAGCTTCAGAATGCTGCGATGGCCAGCCAAAAGCGATTGGAAGTTCATTTTCCTCGGTTCGCTGCTCAATGTCGTCGCGCACCATTACTTCCTGTCGAACGGCCTGTCTCTGACAACGGGTTCGAATGCTGGGCTGATCCTGGGCACAGGACCGATGCTGACCGCGGTTCTGGTGTCGCTGATTATGCGCAATTACCCGTCGAAGCTGCAATGGCTGGGCGTTGTGGTTGGTTTTGCAGGTGTAGCTGCTACGGTGCTGGTGGGAAACGGCGCGGCAACGGGCTTGAACGTCGGCGATGTGTTTGTGTTCATTTCGATTTTGGCACAGGTGCTGAGCTATATTGTCATCGCCAACGCAGCTCGCTCCTTGGATCCGCGTTTATTGACAGGCTATATGTTTATAGTGGGTGCAGTGGTGCTGTTTATCATTTCACTGATTCAGGAACCGGGTGAAATCCGGACGTTCGCCACTGTCCCGACATCGTTCTGGATTGCTTTCGCATTCTCGGCGATGCTTGGCACAGCAGTTGGCCACATGCTTTACAACTATTCAATCGGACAGGCGGGACCGACAAAAGCCGCTATCTTTATGAACTTGAATACTTTGTTTTCTTTAGTTGGCGCCAGCGTGATTTTGAATGAAGAAATTACAGTGGGCCATATTTATGGATTGGTGCTGATTGTCATCGGCGTGCTGTTCGGTTCGGGAGCAGCGGAAGACCTTTTGAAAAAACGCAGAAAGCGGCTCTCAAGTTGAGCCGTTTTTTTATTTGGCAACTTTTTTGCTTTATCGGCATGTCCACGCTATTTTGGGCAGCCTCTTTTTATTTAGAAGTAAGTTCATTATAATAGAAGGAAGTGAGATAGCTTTGAACAACTAGAGGAGTGAATAACCGTGGCCACATTATGGGGGACGCCAGAGAAATTACAGGATTTATTGTGTGAACTTGTCGGGTGGAAAAGCCTGACATTGACCGATGGAGAAGTGGAGTTTGCCTATAAGCTGAAAGACAAGCTGATGGAGCTTCCATATTTCCAGGAACATCCGGAATACATTGGATTGGGTGAAGTGAATTGGGAGCGGCAAAACGTAACGGCTCTCTACAAGCACCCGGAAGCGGTCGATACCATCGTCCTGATCAGCCATTTTGATACCGTGCATACAGGAGAATATGGCGACTTGGAACCTCTGGCATGCAGCCCCTATAAACTGGCGGAAGCGTTTAAGTTAATACGCGATGAACTGGATGCGGACACGTTGAGCGATCTTGACTCTGGTGAATACCTTTTCGGACGCGGTACCATGGACATGAAAGCAGGACTTGCGCTGCACATGGCATTGATTGAAAAGGCCTCGATTGAAGAATGGCCGATCAATTTGCTGCTGATGACGGTTCCGGATGAGGAAGTCAACTCGGCGGGCATGCGCTACGGCGTGTCCAAATTGCTCGACTTGGAGCGCGAACATGGCCTCGAATACACCCTGTTCCTGAACGGCGAACCCGTTTTTGCAATGAAACCTGGCGACAAGTCCCATTACCTGTACACAGGGTCGATCGGCAAAATCATGCCATCCGCACTGTTTTATGGCAAGGAAACCCATGTTGGCGAACCGCTGTCAGGAATTACGTCAAGCTACATCTCGACTTACCTGACACATCGCATGGAATGGAACCCGAATTTCAAAGAAGTCGTTTACGGTGAAACAACGCCGTTGCCGGTAACTCTGACGCAACGTGACTTGAAGCTGGAATACTCAGCGCAGACGCCTTACCGCACATCCGCGATGTACAATGTATTTACAATGAAACGAGACGCTGAAGAAGTGTTTCAGATTTTTGAAAACGTCGCAAAAGAAGCGGCTGCACATTGCGAGCGCGATTACCACGCCATGTGCGAACGAGAAAACATTCAGCCCGTCGGCCCAATCACGGTGATGCGCTATGAAAAACTGATGGATTACGCACTCAATAAATTCGGCCACGACTACATCACTGATTTGCTGCACGACACATTGATGCACCCGGAATGGGACGTCCGTGAAAAATCCATGCACGTGACAGACATCCTGCTGATCAACTGCCAGGAACTGACGCCTGCGATGGTGCTGATGTACGCGCCGCCGTACTACCCGCCCGTCAATTCGTCAGAAAACGAGCTGGTCAAGCTATGTGTTGAGCAAGTCACAGCCAACGCCAAACAGAAGTTTGATCTGGACATCGAACAAGTCCATTATTTCAACGGCATCTCAGACTTGAGCTACGTCAACTACAACAACCAAAGCGACGGCTGGATTACCTATGAAAACAACACACCTGTCTACGGCGATCCTTACAGCATCCCGTTCCAGGCAATGAAGCAGCTGAAAGCGCCGGTCCTGAACGTCGGCCCTTACGGAAAAGATGCCCACAAACGAACAGAGCGCCTTCATATCAAAAACACCTTCGAAGAAATGCCGATCCTGTTAGAAGAAATGATTTTGTCGATTCCAGTGAAAAGCCGCCATTGAGGTAAAAATTCTATTTCAATGACAAAGCTAAACAACACACCAGAGGCTAGTCCAATTTTCATTTTATTGGACTGGTCTTTTTTATTAAATTCCAAGAGTTTTAACAGAGTGAGGACTCTCTTAATAGTTAGAAATAGTTGATGGGCAAGGTGCGAGCCATAATATAGAAGTTATAATTTGATAAGGGTTATTGGATATTTATGTAAATATAAAAATGGAGCTTGATAAATTTGGTAGCTTAAATAAAGTATATTTTAAATTATAATGGAGGTTTTTATGAAAGTTACATGGTTGATACTCACTTTAATACCCGCGGCATTCTTCTTTCATTTTTATGAATACGGACAACACGTTCAAAGAGAAGAAGCCCCTTTTTTATTAGTAGGTTCTATACTCTATGTTGTCGTAACTGGATTTCTTTCTCGTCATATTAAAATTCGTTCGGTCATCTTGGTTAATACTATTTCATTGATAATTTCGTTGGTTTTGGCCATTTACTTTATTCCAGATGATGGTTGGTTTAAGCCGGTAGGTAGAGGCGGTGCAGTAGTATTTGTGGCAGTTGTTTCGCTGGTAGGACAATTGATAATAAGGATAATTTCAAAAGAAGTTTTGTTAAAAAAAGAATAACAAATGTTTACTTCTTTGATCAGTAAGGCTTGGAGGCACCTGTCTTTAAGCCTTTTTTGGTTTGTGGCTTTTCGCGCGCGAAAAGCGTGTTTGGGGCTTGGCATATTTGCACTTGAAGGCAGTTCAAATCTCATTTTTGATAGCTATAGAAAGTTTAAATCTAATATTTGGATATAAATGGTAATTTATATTTACTCCTGCTAAACTAGAAACAAAAGGAGGAGTTTCATGATTATTAAATATCGACAAGAGCCCGTAAAAATTGCTGGATACGAGGCTTTATTAAAAAGATTGCCGCCAACGCATCCGAAGCGGCATGCGGTTAAAAGGAGCCTCAATAGCGCCAAAGCAGGGTTTGGAGGGGAAGAGCGGTTGGACGAAGCCATGGAATTTTTCGCCCCGCCATATGCGCATCAAATCATTCGGGATTTTTCATTGCCAGCACCGTTCAAAATTCAGGTAGATACGGTAGTGTTAACTCAAAGTTGTGTATTCTTACTGGAAGTCAAAAACATTACCGGAAAACTGCAATTCAAGAAAAATCCGAGCGCGCTGCATTCCGTGCTTGCGGACGGAAAGATCATGAGCTATAAAAGCCCAGTTACGCAAATGAATGAAACCACTATGCGGATGTATGCTTTTTTGAAAATGCTCGCTTGCCGCTTGCCGATTATCAGTTTGATTGTCATTGCGCATCCGTCACAGATTGTTGAAGATGCGCCGCATAATACGCAAGTTCTTTCAGCAGGAGAAGTCAATTATTATTTGTCGAAGATGAAATTAGCAAAGCCGATCCTTTCTATAGAAGGACTCCATCGGCTTGGGCAAGCATTCCTGGACGCCCATCGGGACTACCAGCCATTTCCCCTGGCTCCAAAGTTTCAGATTGAAATCTCAGAAATCGAAACCGGTGTCTTTTGTCCGCGCTGCCTGCTCGTGAAAATGGTAAGAACGCACGTCGCCTGGGAATGCGAGACGTGTCGGCTGATCAGCAGAAACGCTCACTCTGAAGCTCTCAACGATTGGTTTATGCTTATAAAACCGAGCATCACAACAGCCGAATGCCGCGATTTTATCGGCCTAAAAAACTTGGATAACGCCAAACATTTTCTCCTCAAAAGTGGTTGTAAGCCGGTCGGCAGCCGGCGATATCGGCATTATATCCGTGAACCACTGGAGAAATAGTGAAAACTATTGGATTTTCGGTTGAAATTGTGAACACCCGGGTAGCCCGTGCGAACACCTGGGTATAACACGCGAACACCAGGGTATACACAACGAACACCCGGGTTGAACCCACTCACACACACTCGTCGCCCAGCCCAATCCACTCACAAACTACCTATACTCGTGTACAATCAAACTAAACAATCAAACAGAATTTCTCACACAAAAGGAGACGACTAAATGGAAATCGAACAGCAAATACTCGAGTACTTCAACCATTTCCACACACATCCCGAAGTCAGCTGGAAAGAAGTGGAGACCACCAAGAAACTGGCCGAGATTATGACAGGCCTCAACGTAAACTTTCATACATTCCCCGATGTCACCGGATTGATTGCGGAAATTGGTGAAGGAGAGCAAGTTGTAGCGGTGCGTGCGGACATCGATGCGCTTTGGCAGGAAGTGGACGGCACGCTGCAAGCCAATCATTCGTGCGGACACGATGCCAACATGGCGATGGTGCTCGGAGCACTCCTGCACTTGGAAGATGAAACACTGACGAAGCGTGTGCGCTTTATTTTTCAGCCGGCGGAAGAGCTTGGCAACGGCTCGCTGTCCATGATTGAACGGGGGGCAATTGACGATGTTACGCATTTATACGGCGTCCATTTGCGTCCAATCGAAGAGTTGCCGTTTGGCCAGGTGACACCAGCGCTTCACCACGGATCCGGAATTTTTCTGAGAGGAAAAATTACGGGAGTCGATGCCCACGGAGCGCGCCCGCATCAAGGAAAGAACGCCATCGATGTCATCGCAGCAATACATCAATTCGTGAAATCGATCTATTTCTCGCCGTTCGAATCCTATTCGGCGAAACTGACCCATATCCAGACAGGCGGGGACAGCCTGAACATCATTCCGGGAACTGCCCTGTTTTCAATGGATGTCCGTTCCCAGTCGAATGAATTAATGAAGGAACTCCAGCAGAAAATCGCCGATGGTTTGCACTCCATTGCCAAGCTGCACGATGTTGGGATCAGCTTCGAATGGACCGATTATACGCCTGCTGCAGAAGTATCGGAAACCGCCATGCAAATTGCGGATGGCGCCATTCGCAAAACACTTGGAGACGCAGCGACGGCACTGCCAATCCACACGACAGGTGCTGATGACTTTCATTTTTATACCATCAAAAAGCCTGAACTTAATGCGACCATGATCGGCATCGGCGCAGATTTGTCGCCGGGGCTTCATCATCCCAATATGAGTTTCAACCCGAAAGCACTGGCGATCGGTGCACAGGTGCTGGCAAATACCATTAGAGCTACCTAACGCATTATTCCCCGGGAAATAACTTAAAATACTAACAACTCTTATCTCGCCAAATATCATGCTATGATGAAGGTGAGCCGATATCCGAGACCCTCTTTTACTAGAGGGTCTCATTTTTATATCCGATGGGCAAAGAGCGTTTTGGTTGCCTCAAATAGGGTATTGTAGACAAGTTTAATTAAAAAAGGGAGGAATATGGATGGATGCTTTTTTAGATGGAATCACTTGGTTCGTTGATAACGTCAACACTTTACTCTGGACATACATACTAATTGCACTTCTGATGGGCCTTGGCCTGTACTTTACGATTCGCACCAAATTCGTTCAAGTTCGCCTTTTCGGTGAAATGTTCCGTGTCATCACCGAGAAAAAAGATGGGGACAGCGGTGTATCTGCTTTCCAGGCGTTCACTATTTCTACAGCGTCACGGGTAGGAACCGGCAATATCACCGGCGTTGCATTGGCAATCGCCATCGGGGGACCGGGAGCGGTTTTCTGGATGTGGATGGTTGCTATTATCGGGATGGCCACCGCTTTCATTGAAAGCACATTGGCGCAGGTTTACAAAGTCCGCGACGGCGAACAATTCCGCGGCGCCCCTGCTTACTACATGGAAAAAGCGCTCGGCAACCGTAAACTCGGGATTGTTTTTGCGATTCTTTTGACGTTGGCGTTCGGGTTTATCTTCAACTCGGTCCAATCAAACACAATTGCACAATCATTCGAGGATGTTTTCGATATTCCAGATTGGTCTGTTGGATTAGGACTTGTACTTTTAACGGCTGTAATCATATTTGGCGGTGTTAAACGCATTGCGCGTGTTACACAAGTCGTAGTGCCGATTATGGCGACAATCTACATCTTTGTTGCTTTGTACATCGTCATCATGAACTTCACTGAAATTCCTGCAGTATTCACGTTGATCATCCAAAGCGCATTCGGCTTGGAAGAAGCAGTGGGCGGCGGTATCGGTGCAGCTATCATGCAGGGCGTAAGACGCGGCTTGTTCTCAAACGAAGCCGGTATGGGCTCTGTACCGAACGCAGCCGCATCTGCCAACGTTTCGCATCCAGCGAAACAAGGCCTTGTGCAAAGTTTGGGTGTATTCTTTGATACCATCATCATCTGTTCGGCAACTGCCTTCATCATTATCCTGGCAGACTTGTATTCCAACGGAGAACAAGAAGGGATCTTGCTGACACAAGCGTCGCTTGATGTCCATCTTGGCAGCTGGGCGCCTTACTTCCTGGCGATTGCCATCCTGTTCTTCGCGTTCAGTTCAATCATCGGAAACTACTATTACGGTGAAACCAACATCGAATTTATCAACGCCCACAGTGGCTGGTTGACCGCATATCGCTTTGGCGTATTGGCTATGGTCATGTTCGGTGCATTGGCGCAGGTTCAATTGGTCTGGAACATGGCCGATCTGTTCATGGGCTTCATGGCTGTTCTCAACCTTGTCGTCATCGCCATGCTCGGCAAAATTGCCTTCAAGGTGCTGGACGACTACACCGCTCAACGCAAAGCGGGCAAAAATCCGGAGTTCTTTGCGAAAAACATCCCCGGCTTGAAAAATACCGAATGCTGGGGCGAAAGCGAAAGCCGACACGAATAAATAAAACCAAAAGACCTTTTTGCCAAAGTGCAAAAAGGTCTTTTTTGTGCTTGCATTAAAAGACTGAAAAAACATAGGTGCATGCCACTTAAGAAAAGAAATATCTCCATAAAATCTGACAGGTTTATATGCTTATTTCAGTGGCTTAGAAAATAAACACTAGTATCCCCTTATTTCCTAAAATTAAACATACAAATAGGTCATGTTACACATTTGTAATATAAATGTAACATAAAATGGTAGTTTTTACTGATACAATCAAAAATATACTAAAGAAGAAAAAAGCGGTCGATGTCTGATCAACATCCCGAATTCCAAAAGAAGAGGTGCCAAGTGAAGAAACTATTAATGTTCCTAATCGTCGCAGTACTCTTAGTATCAGCAAATCCATTCAACTCCAACGAAGCCAGTGCAGCGACACCAAATGAGTTAACGACATATGCTAAGAAATTCAAAGGCACACCTTATAAATTTGGAGGGACAACACCTTCAGGCTTTGACTGTTCAGGTTATTTGCGTTATGTATTCAACAACTTTGATATTTCAATTCCACGGACAGCCGCAGAACAGTATAAAATGGGTACTGGCGTCAGCAAAGGCAATCTGAAAGAAGGCGATATGGTTTTCTTTTCAGGGACTTATAAAGCAGGAATTTCACATGCCGGCATTTACGTCGGAAGCGGCAATTTCATTTCTGCCACAAGCGGTGGTGTCACAATTGCCAACTTGAATACCAATCCATACTGGGCTCCTAAATACACGGGCGCACGCCGCTTGAGCGAAGTCAAAAACGTAGCTACACCAGTGGCGAAACCAGTAGCAAAGCCGGCTCTTTCGCTTGGGCAGTATTATGATGTGCCAACAGGGTATTGGGCAGCTAATGAAATTAAAACGTTGACTGTACAGGGAATTCTCACAGGAGACGGCAGCGGTATTTTTAATCCGAATGACAATGTATCAAGAGCGGAAGCCGCGACAATCATTGCGAGAGCATTAAAGCTAAAGCCGGTTTCAGGTACTACCTTTAAAGATGTGCCAGCTAAACATTGGGCAGCCGGCAATATTAACGCGGTTATGAAAGCGGGTATTGTCAAAGGGCGTTCGCCGGGTTATTTTGCACCAAGTGCTAAAATCACCCGTGCAGAAATCAGCAAACTGTTGACAACAGCATATGAATTTAAAAATGTATCTGCATCTTCAGCCGTATCCTTCACGGATACTAAAGGCCATTGGGCTGAAAGCTCCATCAAAATCCTGGCTGCCAGCAAAGTGACGACTGGCCATAAAGACGGGTCATTCCAGCCAAATGCCAATGCTAAGCGATCAGAATTCACCGCATTTGTTTACCGGTCTATCGAAAGCAACTAAAGTTCTTTTATAGGAAGCATCAAAAACAGCAGGACAGCCTATTAACCCGGGATGTCCTGCTGTTTTTGTTGGAAGAATTATTGGAAATGCAAAACTTCGTGCAGCACTCAACAAGCTGTAAAGTATCAATATGAACATAGGGTAAAAGCAAAAGCTGATGCAAAAAAGCCAGAAGCCAAGCGGCAACCCCGTTGGCTTCTGGCTTTGCTTATTTCACTAGGTTGCTCATAAATTGTGCATTCTCTGCACGGGTGATGGGGTTTTTCGGACGGAAAGTATTGTCCTTATAGCCTGTTACAGCATTGCTTGAAAAGGCTGCCTGGATGGCGTCGTAATAGTACATCGATTCTGGTACATCAGTAAAGGCGGTTTGCTGTGTGCTGGTGAGCCCATATGCGGCTTGCAGGATCATTGCCATGTCGCCTCGCTTGATCGGGTCATTCGGCCGGAACTTAGTGGCAGTCACACCTTTAATATAGCCCAGTTCAAAGGCGCTGTTAATATAGCCGGCTGCGAAAGAATCTTTTGAAACATCGCTGAAGCGGTGTTTTGTATTGCTCTTGTCCAAGTTTAGCGCACGGCCAAGCATCGTGACGGCTTCAGCCCGTGTAATGGTCGCGTTCGGGCGGTATGTTCCGTCCGACAAACCGGTGATGATGTTCCGGTCAAAGATCTTTTGGATCGGTTCTGAGTACCAGACATCATTCTTTAAATCTGGAAATAATGCGGCTTTGGTCTCGAGGGATTGCACCAGACCATTGCCGAACTGATTGTCGCGTCCTTTAGGTCCAAGATCCGTTGCAGCGCGTTTAACGGTTTCCCGCAGCTGTTTGTTTGAAAGGTGCGGATAAGCTTCCATGTATTGGGCAAAAGTGCCGGCTGCAAAAGGAGAAGCGACTGACGTTCCTTCAGAGATGGCATAATCGTTTTGCGATGTGGTGGTTCCATCGACAAAGCTGCTTAGAATGTTTTCGCCAGGCGCCACGAGCTCTTGTGATGGGCCGTAATTTGAGAAATAGGACAATCTGTTGAGCTGTGAAACCGAGCCGACAGCTATAACGGAAGGGAAACGTGCCGGGTACAGGACATCGCTGTACAATCCGCTTTCGCGTTCATTGCCGGAAGCCGCTACGATGAGGATACCAGCGTCATACGCTTTTTTGGTGATGTCGCGCAAAGTTTGGTCGTTGGTGACGGTAGTTAAACTCATGTTGATGATGTCCACTTTTTGGTCGATGGCCCATTGAATGCCCGCGACCACGCCTTCTAAAGTGCCGAGGCCTTTAGTGGAAAGAACTTTGACCGAATAGAGCTGAGCGTCTGGTGCGACACCAACCGTGCCAATCGAATTGTTTTGGGCGCCGATGACTCCAGCAACATGCGTGCCGTGTCCCAGTCCATCTGTATAGGCACTTGAATTGGCGATTTTGGAAACGCCGCCGGCAACTTTCAGGTCAGGATGCTTGGAGTTAATGCCTGAATCGATGATGGCAATTTTCACGCCCTTGCCGGTATAGCCAAGACTCGAAGCCGTATTTGCTTTGACTGAGCGGTAGCCCCAGGTGCTTGCCTGTGCTGCGGCACGGACTACAGAGTTCTCCTCTATGTACTCAATGGAAGAATCAATGCTTGCTGACTGGACTGTTGCTTCATCCGGCAGCGTTACGGATACTGCAGAAATAGCGTCAAATTCCTCGTGAATCTCTGCTCCCATTTCCTCGAGCAGCTCATAATCGATTTCTTCTTTAAATGAAATAATTACACGCTCTGAAGCGTTGTCAGTTTCGGCGGCGGCGGTGCTGGCCAACCCACTGAAAAGGACAGCGGAAATTGCTAAAAATGATAATTTTTTCAATAGATTCCCTCCTGCATACATTAAACTTTCCTGTAGTATACAACAAAAAAACGGACTAAAAAGTCCGTTTGTGAAATTAATTTTTTGCTTTCCAGTTGTAATAATCTTGTATTCCATCAGCAATGGCTGTTGCAGCACGATCTTTGTATGTGCCGGATGCCAGTTTAGCTGCATCGTATTGGTTTGTAATAAATCCTAATTCCACCAAAGCGGCTGGAAGTGGGTTAGTGCGGAGAACCTGGAAACCGTAGTTTTTAACGCCGCGGTTTGGATGGTCCATTGCTTTGTAAAGACGGTTCTGGATAAATGTAGCTAATTGCTTGCTGTCGTTGCCGACTGAAGCAGAATAGAACGTTTCAGATCCGCTCGCAGCAGCAGTAGCCGCGTTTGTATGGATGGAGACAAATGCGTTGGATCCACTTGCGACACCTTTATCGACGCGTGCGCCTAACGTATGGAACACATCAGTTGAGCGGGTCATGTAAACTTTGATGCCTTTAGCTTTCAGTTTAGTTTCGACACGTTTTGATACATCAAGGTTGATGCTTTTTTCGAGCAATCCGTTAGCGACTGCTCCAGGATCTGAACCGCCATGGCCTGGGTCAATTGTGATAAAACGGCTATTGGCAGTGGCTGGTGCCGCTTTTGCCAAGTAGGCAGTGCTTACATAGCCAGTGATGGTGCCGCTTTTGCCGTATGCCCATGAACCGTTATAGCCATAGACCTGGAATGGAGCGCCTGTGTTCAACTTGCCGATAGAACCATAACCTGTGCTTGGTCCAGTGCGGACATTCAAAGCGTTGACTGTTACGTTCAAGTTTGCAACGGTCGTATTCTTATAAGCAACTCTGTAATTAGCGTTCAGTGCACGTGCTACAAAAGCAGCAAACTCACTGCGGATCAATTTCTTAGTAGGGGAGAAAGTGCCAGTTCCTGTTCCGTTTGAAACGCCTGCAACCGCAATTTTATTGACGGCCGTATAAAGGCTTGTTGAAGTATTATTGGTCGTGATGTCTGAGAAGAAGACATTGCCAGTTTTATTATAATTGAATGCACGGCTTAAGAGAAAAGCCATCTCGCCACGCGTCATTGTATCGTATGGGCGGAACTTTCCATCTGAATCTCCAGTTATGATGCCTTTATCAACAGCTGATTGGATATAGCCAGAACTATAACGGCCTGGATCCACATCCGAAAACTTTGTTTTGCGGAGTGTTTTATTAAGTCCGATTGCCCGTCCGATCAATGCTGCGGCTTGCTCACGGGTTACTGCCTGTTCTGGGCCAAATGATGTTTTACTGACTCCGTTAATCAAGCCTCTATTCCATAAATACAAAATTTCTTCATCTGAAGCTGAAACATCCTTAAAGGGATTACTTGCAGCGGAAGCGGGTTGTATGCCTAAACTCGAGATCACAATAACAGCAGCAACGAGAAATAAAGTAATTTTTGATAATACGTTTTTCATGGGTTTGTCATTTCCTCCTAGTAATTTCTATCTGATAGTGATATTAGCAGATATTTATTGTAATTAATGCCTTTTTTTAATAAATAAGAAAATAGTATGGTTTAAAAGTTGTAATTTTGGAAAGGGATTTTTGATCTAATACTTTATGCCTATTTTATTGGTAATAATATCAGACTAATCTAAAAACTTTACAACGAAACAAAATTAATAAAAATTTGTCTTTACTCCTATACTCCCTCTAATGGTACACTTGTAGGTATTATTTAATTATTTGTCCATGTAAAAATGTATAAATATAGATAATATGAAGTATAGTTTGCCCGGGTAATATGATTTATTGTAGGAGAAAGAGATACTAACCTTAAGTTGCTTGTTTTATGGATAAAGAAAAATTGGTTTAATTTGTAAAAGGGGGATTTATTAAAAGATGAAAAAACTACTACTTGGATTCCTGGTGGTGCTACTAGCACTTTCGACCTTCACGCAAGAGACTGCAAAAGCAGCGGATGATTTAACGGGCCATGCATATGAAGATGAAATAAGAGAATTGATGGAACTGGGTGTCATTAAGGGATATGATGATGGAACAATCCGGCCTAATAGAGAAGTAACACGCGCAGAGTTCGCTAAAATGGTTGTTCAATCATTTGAATTTGGGGCAGACGCAGAAAGTGCTTCTGTTGAAAATGCAGGGTTTACGGCAGCAGCAACAGCAGCAGCAACGATGGACTTTAAGGATGTTTTTCCAGAAAAATGGTATTACAATGACATAGCTACAGCCGTAGATGCTGGAATTATCAAAGGCTACCCGAATAATATTTTCAAGCCCAACGAACTGATCAACCGCGAACAGATGGCGACCATGGTGTCTCGTGCTTTGACAGCAAAAGGCATCGTCATTAATGTTTCAGAAACACCGGCGTTAAACTTTACCGATACTTCAACAATCAGAAATGAACATAAAGACGATGTCCGTGTTCTTTCCCATTTGGAAATCATTACGGGCAACAAAGACAATACTTTCAGACCGAAAGACAGCTCAGAAAGATGGATGGTGGCGTTAGTTATGCTGAGAGCCAGAGATGAAGTGTTCCCGCCTCAAAACCTGGAGTTCCAGGCGTCAGCGGTTTCGGCAGATAAAACAACTGTCGTAAAGCATTTCGATACGTTTGCCCAGGCAAAAGATTATGCTCAAAATAACGCAAAAGTTCAGGCAGTCGAGCGCAGCAACCAGATCCTTTGGATGAAGCAGGGGATTGCATCTACCAACGCCTTTACGGAAATTTATCCAACGGACAGCCTGAAGGCAGCCAACGGAACTTTCCGTCCTTACGTACCGGCCAACACAGAATTGAAATTCCTGGATGCTACAGCGACGACCGTCAAAGTGGAGTTGGCTGGCGAAGTCGGCTATGTCAGTTCAAAAGTGGTCCGACTGATTCCGGAACTGATGCAAAAAGGGCAGTCTTATTATGAAGCGTCCGGCAGCAACATGGTCCATAAAATCTTCAACCATGCAACAGGCAGCTATGCATCAACCGGCGTCATCGGCAAAGCACCGAAAGAATTTGTCAGCGGCATGAAGTATTACAGCTGGGACGGAGCGACGTTCACCAACGCATCCGGCGCCAAAGTGGTTGAGAGCCATCAGTATTTCAACATGCTGCCGCTCCAATCCGCAACCAGCTACACAGCTGCAGAGTTGGACAAATACTTGCAGGATAAATTCCCGTACTATAACCAGACTCTCAATGGCAAGAAATGGACAACCAGTCCGCTTGTCGGCACTGGAAAGTTCTTTAAAGAAATGGAAAAAACCTATAAGATCAACGCACTTTACCTGATGTCCCACGCCATTCATGAAAGCGGCTGGGGAGTCAGCAAAATCGCACAGGACAAGTTCAACTTGTTCGGCTATGGAGCGGTGGACGGCGATGCTTATAACCGTGCTTATTCCTATGCTACTTTCAGAGAATCGATTGAAGACGCAGCAACGCGCATCAACAAAGGCTACCAAGTACCAACTGGCGGCTTTTACAACGGCTCGGTCCTGGGCAACAAAGGCATTGGCATGAACGTTCGCTATGCGTCTGATGCATTCTGGGGAGAAAAAATCGCGGGCCACATGTTCCGTGCAGATGCCCACCTTGGAAACAAGGACTTGAACAAGCATGAACTTGGCTACACGACGACCGCTCCGCTGAACTTCAGAAAGGATGCGAGCACAAACTTTGCTTCTATCTATACATTGAAGACGGCAGGGGTTCCGGTCATCATCAACAACGAAACAAAAGCATCCAACGGAGCGCTATGGTATGAAGTCGCATCGGAAGACAAAGCCTTTACGAAAGCTTATGTCCATGGCTCGTATATCAAAATGCTGCCGCTTGCGCAGTAATAATATTTACACAACTTTAATAGAAGAACCCTGTGTTCAAGCGGTCATAGCTTGAACACAGGGTTCTTCTTTATGTTATACTAGCCTAAGATATTTTGCCCTAAAGAGGAGATTAATCATGACTTCAAAATTCGTCCATATACTGGGAGTGCCGTTTGTTAACACATCCCAGAAAGATTTTATCAGCACCCTTCAAAGCCGCATCGCCAAACAGGAAAAGACCTTCGTGGTAACCGCAAATCCTGAAATCGTCATGCACTCCCTGGAAGACGATCAATACAAACAGACTCTGGCAAAAGCCCAGTACATAACAGCAGATGGCATCGGCATCGTAAAAGCTGCAGCCATTATCGGCAAACCATTGCCTGAACGCGTCAGCGGCTATGATTTGATGCTCGACCTGCTTGAAACGGCAGACAAAAATCGCTCCAGCGTCTTTTTCCTGGGAGCGGCGGAAGAAGTATTGCAGGCAACAGTGAAAAAAGCCAAACAGAACTATCCGGGCATCCAAATTGCCGGCAGCCACAACGGCTTTTTTGATTGGAACGACCATGTTCTGACGCAGCAGATCAAAAATGCAGCTCCGGACATCGTCTTTGTCGCACTCGGCTTCCCGAGGCAGGAGCAATGGATCGGCGCCAATATCGATAAATTCGATAAAGGGGTATTCATTGGCATCGGCGGCAGTTTTGATGTCTTTTCCGGAACGGTCAAACGCGCACCGGAACTATGGCAGAAGATGAACCTCGAGTGGTTCTACCGTTTGGTCAAGCAGCCTTCCAGATGGAAACGCATGCTGGTGCTGCCGAAATTCGCAGCGACCGTGATCGGGCGAAAGGCATTACGCAAATAATGAAGAATACCCTGATCAAAAGTACGTTAATCTTATCTATTGCAGCATTGCTGTCAAAAATACTCGGCAGCCTTTTCCGGATTCCGCTTCAGAATATTGCGGGAGATGAAGTGCTGGGCATTTTTACGCTGGTTTATCCGGTCTATATGGTCGCCTTGACCTTGTCTGTCGCCGGAATTCCCATCGCCATCTCCAAACTGATTGCAGAAGCCCGTTCCAAAGGGGACGAACAGCAAGTCAAAAATATCTTTTTCACATCCGGCATTCTGGCCTTGATTTTCGGTGTCACAAGCTTTCTGGTCATCTATGGCTTTTCCAATCAAATCGCTGCAGTTCTTGGCGGCGGAACAACGCGCCTGGCGTTGATCGTCGTATCCTGCACTTTGCTCGTGGCGCCTTATATGGCTGTCTACCGCGGGTATTTCCAGGGGCATCAGGACATGACCCCGACTGCAGTGTCGCAAGTGATCGAGCAGTTTATCCGCGTTGGGCTGATTCTATTGGTGGCCATTTTCATGGTCGACCGCCTCTACAGCGATGAGCAGATTGCGGGCGGAATCATGATCGGCTCCATCATAGGTGCAATTGGTTCGTTCATCTATCTGCGCATCCTGTACAACCGCTCAGCGGTGAGAGTGGCTAAAGGGCTGCCGTACAAGCTGGCGAATTTCAAAGGGACGGCCAAAACCATCCTTAAAATTTCCATTCCGATCTGCATCGGAGCCATCACGATGGCCCTGTTGAACCTGGTCGATTCGATCACCATCCCTACTGCATTGAAAATGCACGGGGAAGCAACTGGAGACATCAATTCACTCTACGGCATATACGGACGTGGACTGGCGCTCGTCCAAATCGTTACGGTTTTTGCCGCTTCGGTCATTTTGCCCTTGATTCCTTCGATTTCGGCTAAGTTGGCAAATAACGACAAAATCGGTTCGGCCAAACTGATAGACAGTACGTTTTTCCTGACATATCTCCTGTCCGTTCCGGCGGCTGTCGGCCTGGTGGTTCTGACCTTGCCGATCAACCTCGGTTTGTTCACGGATTTGCAAGGCAGCACAGTGCTGGCCATCGTGTCGTTCAGTTCACTGTTCACTTCTTTGACAGTACTTGGAACGGGTGTTTTGCAGGGCATTAACAAAGCGCGCCTTGGCGCGTGGATCATCATCATCGGAGTGCTCATTAAATTGGCGCTGAACGTGGTGTTGGTCAATCTTTACGGCCTGGAAGGCGCAGCCCTTTCGACCGCACTCATCTATGTAATCCTATTTGTACTCAATGGCCTAGCCATCCGCAAATACACAGGATTCAGCTTTTTCCCGAAAAAAACCGGAACCATCGTTTTCGCTTCACTTGTCATGGGGACAGCCATCTGGCTGCCAAGTTTACTATTGGATTTTGAAGAGCTGCCGAGACTTGCAGCTTTATTGTATGTAGGGGCAGCAGCAGCAATCGGCGGCATCATCTACTTTGTTCTGCTGCTGGTTACCAAAGCAGTGGACCAAAGCGTACTGCAGCGCATTCCTGTCATAAATAAATTCATCACCAAGAAATAATGCCTGCAATCCGGGCCAAACCAAGAAAAGTTAAGGGTGTGTACTTACGTGAAGAAAGTTTTAATCGGAATTCTCCTTGCCGCATTGCTATTGACCATTCCCTCAGCATTCCAGCGCATACAAATAGAAGAATCGAATAAGAAAATCGAAACCATCATTCCCTATAAATTGATGACAGACTGGATCGTCCAGGATCCTGCGCTTACACCGGCCGACATACTTGCGGATTTCAAGAACGCTGGCATCCAAAGCGTCAGCCTGGAGCCGGATACGGTCAGTTCTCTTGAACGAAAAGGACTGATTACAGCTGTCAGTACCCCCCGCATGCGGGAACATCTTCTGCTGACCCAGCAGGATCCGCTGGAAGCGCCTTTTGATAAGCCCGGCCTATTCGTGCATTCAAATGGTACGTTTAACTTTGAAGAAATCACAGCCGGCTTTTTTGAAGAGAAATTTACTTATACGGTAAACGATGAAGAATACTTGTATATTCCAGGCGAAGCCAGCAGCATCCAGTCAACGCCGATAGGCTATGATTCGGAAGTGATTGCCTCAATTCAGGATGCCGGCTTGAAAGTGGTTCCCCGGTTAGGCGATTATTCGGATGAAGAACAGACGGAACGGATGATCGGTGAACTTCTTACAATTAAACAGCCTGACATCAATAAAGTTTTGTTCAGCGGAAACGCTGTACCGGCTGGTTCAGATCCTGTCCGTTTGAAAGAATTCGGCGAACAGCTGAAAGAGGCCGGCTATGGCTTGCTAAGCATCGAATTTGCTGGACAAGAGGGCTTGAATCAGTTGGCTTATGTCAATGACCTGAATCTTGTGCGGCTCCACAGCCTGGGGCTCACAAATGACAATATCGCCGAAAGCGCAGAGAAAATTGTCCGCGCCGCAAAAGAGCGCAATATGCGGGCCTTTTTCGTCAACATGACAATAGTAGAATATGAGCAGGCACTGTCCGCGTTGCGGGAGCTTCAAACGGAAGTGGATAGAGCATTGCCTGCAAGTTTTGTCCGTGGCGATTCCCGCACTTTTGACACGTACAGCGTGCCACTATGGCAAACCGCAATGGCTTTGCTTGGCGCTATCGCGTTTCTGACATTGGCGGCACAGTCCGTCTTTAAAAATAAATGGCTGACACTGGCTGCATTGGTGGGCTCAGCCCTCGCTGCCATCCTTTACCTGGTGACAGCTCAAAGCATGATCCTCAAAGCGTTTGCGTTGGCAATTGCCATCACGGCACCGATTTGGGCTGTGCTTTTGAAAAAAGAGCCAGAGAAAAAATGGTACCTGCTTCGGTCTTACGCACAGGCGCTTGCGATTTCCGCCATCGGCATCTGGCTCATCGTCGTGCTGCTGAATGGCAATCAATACTTATTGGGAATTGATTTGTTCAGAGGTGTGTCGCTAATTTATATTGTGCCGATTGCTTTTGTTGCGATCTATGCAATTTTCGGGAATATTAAAAAACTCTTGAAATTAAATGTGATTTATTGGCATGTAGTCGTTATTGCCGTTGTCGCTGCAGTCGCTTTGTATTATATGAGCAGAACAGGCAACGCGGGCCAAGTTTCCACTATCGAACTTCAAGCCCGGTTGCTGATGGAGCAGATTCTTTACGTCAGACCGAGAACAAAGGAATTTCTAATTGGCTTCCCGCTGTTCATCCTGGCGCTCCATGTAGCGAAAAGTTATCCGAAAGCTTATTACTTCCTGTTGATTCCGGGAGTGATCGGTTTCCTGTCCTTAGTGAATACATTTACTCATCTTCACATTCCGCTATTGATTTCATTGCTTAGAAGTGGTTATAGTATAGTTTTCGGGTTTATAATAGGACTTATCCTGATCTGGTTGTATGAAAAGTTTTGGAAGAAAATGATTACTATAATAAGAATGAGGTGGCAGGATTGAGAGTCGTTTTATCTGGGTACTATGGTTTTGACAATGTGGGAGACGAAGCGATTCTCTATGCCATTATCCATTCACTGAGAGAGTACCACCCAAGAATTGAAATTACAGTGCTATCACATAAGCCGGAACAAACGGCTGAAACCTATGGCGTAAATGCCATCAACAGATGGAGCCTGAAAGAAGTGCACGCAGCGATCAAGTCATCAGACGGCCTGATCAGCGGGGGAGGCAGCTTGCTGCAGGACGAAACCGGCCGCAAAAGCATCCCTTATTATGCAGGCGTCATGAAAATTGCCCAGCAGCTGAAAAAGCCGGTGTTCGTCTATGCGCAGGGAATGGGTCCCATTAACAGCAAGCTGAATCAGCGAATCGTCAAATATGTATTAAACTCCGTGAAAATGCTGACAGTGCGTGACCAGCAGTCCCGAGAACTTCTGGAAATAATCGGTGTTACATCTCAAATTCACTTGGTTCCGGATCCGGTTATGGGCCTCGATGCAAGCGGATTTCACAGCAGCTGGCTCCAGCAGCAAAATTTTCAGAACAAAGTTATCACGGTATCTGTTCGTGAATGGGCAGGTGATGCCTATGCCTTCCAGGAAATTGCAGCTGGGCTTGATCAACTGGCAAATAAAGGGCACGAAATCGTATTTGTCCCCATGCATGGAAAACATGATTTCCAAATCTCTAAAGACGTTGAGGGCTTAATGAAAAATAAAGCACACATAGCACCGTTCGACAGCACAATCCAAGAAAAAATGGCCATCATCAAAGAATCCGATGTCCTGTTCGGCATGCGCCTGCACGCCTTGATCTTTGCAGCTGTCGGCTGTACGCCATTTGTAGCTTTATCTTATGACCCGAAAATCGATTCGTTCGCTGAAATTGCCGCCCAGCCAGTCCTCGGCCACGTAGAGGCGGAAGATTGGAACGGCGCTGACCTTGTACAGGCGATCGAACGCATCTTCACAAACTACCCGGACGAGCTCGAGAAAATCACCGCTGCCGTTTCGCCGCTTCAAAAACGTGCAAACGCTACAGCACGCACCGTGATCGACGCTATTACAGCACCATCCGCCAGCATAGCACCACTGGCATACCAAGCAAAAACTAAAGTTAAGAACCGATAAACAAAAAGGCTGTCCCAAAAGGTTAAATCCCTTTTGGACAGCCTTTTTAGTTTGCTGTTAATGGATGAGTTGGGTTCTAGTATAGAAATCGCTGCAGGCGGCCGCTTTCGGTGGGCATGGCCTCTGTCGCTCTCTTCGCTGCGCTCAGTCCAAGTGGATCCGGCTAATGTCGCTCTGTCGCTTTGCTCCGTCACTGTCCCGCAGGAGTTGCCGCCTTCCACGCTTTCTTTTAGTCTTCTTCATACAATATGAGGGGTGAATGGAAGCGTCACTGTTGGCTTTATTTCGAGAAGAACATAAGAAAGCGATGGGGCACTTAGTGCTTTTCGCTTGCGAAAAGCGGGCATCTTGAAGGAACGAAGCGGATCGCTGTTGGTTGGTGTTGCCAGTAAATGACGGGTTGGATGCTTTTACCTCAACATTTCGTGTTTCTACCTGCACACTTTCTCTTCTTATCTTCACTTTTGACGAGGCTACCTGAACCTTTCAAATTTCTATCTAAACCTTTTGCTTCCTTACCTGAACGTTCCCTATTCTTCATCCAAATCGATTTTTTCCACAAAGTTCAAGCCCCTGAATGGAAGTTGTTCGCACCGCGAACAACCAGGAATAAGGAGCGGCGTTTTCTTGCCGAACTTCGCTCATAGAAAAAGAACCATATCTTTCCCCAAATCCATATAAGAAAGCAAAAGTGTGATGTAGAGAAGCAAAAGGGTGAGATAGAAACATCAATGCATCATGTAGAAACGTCGAACTTTCATATAGCAACACAAAAATCTCCTGTAGAACTCACCGCCCGCTCAGCAACACCAAGCGAAGGTGCGTGCACCACCGCTGCCGAGCGATTCCAGAACTGCACTCATTTTATCTACACCCAAAAACATCAGATGCTATCTGCGAAAACTCGTTAAGCTGAGGCGCGTCAAAGGAGGGGACGGAGCAATAAGACTGGCAGCGTTCCTTAGCTGCCTGGCTTATTGCGGGAGTCCTCTCCAGAGCGACCGAAGCGAACTCTAGAAACCACCAAAACTATTCCCGGCAACCAATAATTTCCGAGCGAAGGCGCGTGAACTACCGCTGCCGAGTGATTTTGAACTGCCCCCTTTTTATATACTACAAACAACATAAAATTCTTTTTCTCAAATAATCACCAAGCTGAGGCGCGTCAAAGGAGGGGGCGGAGCACTAAGACAGGCAGCGGTCCTCAGCTGCCCGGCTTAGTGCGGGAGTCCTCTCCAAAGCGACCGAAGCGACTTTAGAAACCTGCCAAAATAACTCCTACCACACTAAACTCTCCCAGCGAAGGCGCGTGCACCACCGCTGCCGGCCGAAACGATTTATAGAACCCGCCCCAACTTATTCCCAAATAAAAAAGGCATTCCCAAACTAAAAGGAATGCCTCACAACCTATGCCTTTGCTTCTTTCGTCTTTCGTGGTTTATTAAACACGCGGTTGCCTTGGCCAAAGACAATCCAGCTGTGCGGTACAAACTCATAGAAGAAACGGACGATCAGCCAACTGCTGAAGAACGTCGCCGCAAACGTGAACAGCTGCCATGAATGGAATATCAACGGTTCGCCGCTAGGCAGCATTTGCCGCAGGAATAACAGGAAGAGCGGATGGATCAAGTACATGCCGAAAGACACGGCGCCAATCTCGGTCAGGAACATCTTGAACTTTGGCACATTCCATTTCTGGATAAAATGAACCGTAATGAAAATTACCGCAGCCGCAAAAAATGCGTGCGTGCTCCATGCAAACTCAAGCAGCCGGTTGCTGTAGCTGCCTTGCTGGGTACGAATCATGAACATCATGCCTACGTACATGAAAATCGTAGCACCGTAACCGATAAAGATTCCGGCAAGCACAGCCCAATGTTTCCGCCAATCGTGGATCCACCCAGCGACACGTTCATAGTAGACGCCGAGGAATGCCCCGAAAAAGTAGAACATGAAATAGGACAGAGCGATTGAATTTTTTGCCGTCACCTGGAAAATTTCCGCGTTCATGGTGACCCATGTCCATTGAATGATGATCCCGAGGATGATGGCATACTTGCGGACAAACTTGAAGCGTTTGAACAAATACAGCAAGAACGGGAACATCAAGTAAAACTGTACACTGACAAAAACAAAATACAGGTGAGTATGTGCTTTGCCTGTCGCAAGTGCGGTCAGGAAGCTTGAAATCAGCGTGGGAAAATCCACAAAAGTATCATATAAGTTCAATTTCAATACGTAATAAAAGACCGAAAAGACAATATAAGGAACAAGAATATACAACAGACGTTTCTTATAAAACTTTTGGAACAAGTTCACCGTCAAGTCGCGGTGATAATAGGTATAGAACAAGATGAAGCTGCTCAGAAAAATAAATGTCGGCGTGCCCAATTTTCCGGCGATGTTGAAAAAATTATACAAGGCGAAGGGAAGTGAGCTTGGATCGCTTCCGCCTAGACCGGTGGAAGAGGAATGAACAGCAAACACGCCAAACAAGGCAAGGGCTCGTGCATACTGGACTTCATTCAAATACTTTCGGGATAAATTCATCGGATCACCTGGCTTTCTAAAATCTGGCGCTGCTTTGAAACAAGCACATCACCTATCATAACACGTTTAGGGTTCTGGGAAGAGTCCAAGCTTTGTAAGACTTTTGCTCTATGAAGATTGTTAAGGAATTGTTAAATTATTAGTAAAGTTCCAAATATTCTATTGTTGAATATATTTCGTCATGCTAAACTTAAAATGAATGATTGCGCTTACTGATTAAATGGGCCTTGCCCGTTTCCGCTAGCTCCAGCTCCAGTGAGCCAGTCCAGCATAGGCTGCAATTGCTCAAAAATTCTAAAGGATGGTGTCGAATGAAAGGAAAAATGTTTAAATCAGCAATCGCTGTTGCGCTGACTGCAAGTGTGGTCGGTGTCCAATCACCACAAACAGCCAGTGCGGCAGAAGGAGATTTTGAACTGACGATCATGCACACGAACGATACGCATGCAAACTTGGACAAAGTCGCAAATCGGGCAGCTCTAGTGAATAAAATCCGTGGAGAGCAACCGAACAACCTATTGCTTGATGCAGGGGATGTTTTTTCTGGAACACTTTACTTCAATACCTTTGAAGGGCAGGCAGATTTGCCATTCATGAATTTGATGAAATATGACGCTATGACTTTCGGGAACCATGAATTCGATTTAGGATCGAGCGAACGCGGCCATCAATCTCTTGCTGAGTTTGTCGAAGGCGCTGACTTCCCATTCGTAGCAGCGAACGTTGACTTATCAGCAGACGAAAATATGGGCGGACTCCAAAATGAAGTTTACACAGCAGACTATAATAACGGTGAGGTCTATAACGGCATCATCAAGGAAATTGACGGCGAACAAGTCGGCGTTTTCGGTTTAACTACTGAAGAAACAGCTTCCATTTCAAGCCCTGGAGACATCACATTTTCCAACTACATCGAAGCGGCTGAAGAAGCAGTTGCAGCATTTGAAGAAGCAGGCGTCAACAAAATCGTCGCTTTGACGCATATCGGCTTTAACGACTCAGCGGAATTCGATAACGATCAATTGCTGGCCGAAGCGGTTGAAGGCATTGATGTAATCGTTGGTGGACATACGCATGTGAAACTGGATGCACCTTTTGTTTATGAAGGAAACACAGATCCGACAGTAATCGTACAGGCAAATGAATACAATAAATTCCTTGGCCAATTGGATTTGACATTCAATGAAGAAGGCGTTATCACATCTCACGCAGGCCAATTGCATGACGTGAACGCAGAAGACATCGTTCCGGATGCTGAAGCAGCTGAACTTCTTGCTCCATTTGCAGAAGAAGTGGCAGAAGTGAAAAACCAGTCGACCGAAGCATCTGCTGAAATCTTCCTTAACGGCGGACGCAACGAAGGCGGCGTTCGAGCTTCTGAAACTAACCTTGGAAACCTGATTACAGACGGCATGTTGGCAAAAGCCAAAACGATCGATTCTGACACAGTGATCGCTCTTCAAAATGGCGGCGGTATCCGTGCATCCATCGATATCGGCGACATCACTGTTGGGGAAGTATTGACAACAATGCCATTCGGCAACGCGTTGGCAATCATGGAGCTGACAGGTCAAGAACTGAAAACGGCGCTTGAACACAGCGTGCGTCTTTTCCCAGCTGAAAACGGCGGCTTCCTGCATGTAGCAGGCATGGAAATGACATTCGATCCTAAAGCGGCAGCGGGATCACGTGTCACTTCTGTCAACATCAAGACGGGTGATACAATGACACCATTGGATTTGGAGGCAAACTACAAAGTTGCCACAAACACATTCACTGCTAAAGGCGGCGACGGTTTCACATCATTCGCTGCAGCTTATGAAGATGGCCGTGTAAGTGAACCAGGAAACATCGATTACGAAATGTTTATTGACCACATCCAATCATTGGACAGCGTGAAGCCGATGCTTGAAAACCGCATCAGCCCAAAAATTCCTTACACGGATGTGAACATGGACAACTGGTCAGCACCATATATCACGGATGTTTTTAACCGTGGCCTTATGACCGGGAAATCAGATACAATGTTCGCGCCACAAGAAACGCTGCCGCGTTGGCAGGCAGTGCTTATCCTGAACCGTATGTTGGGGGTAGAAGATATTGAAAATGCACCGGCTTCACCGTTCACGGATACGAAAGATCTTCCAGGAACTTTGGCAAAACAGATTGATGCAGCCTATGCAGCTGGTATGATCAATGGTGTCAGTGAGACGAAATTCAATCCAAGAGCCAACATCTCACGCGCTCATTTCGCTTTGATTTTGAAACGCGTTTATGAAAACGTCAATGGCGAATATGAAGTGACAGACCCTGCGGATTACAGCGATTACGGCAAGTACGATGAAGAAGCTATCACAATGTTGGATGAACTGGGAATTGTTGAAGGCTATAACGGCAAATTCAGACCAGGTGCATTCACATCCCGTGCAGAAACTGCAAAAATGATTTCTATTTTTGCACCATATGTTCAAGAATAAACGTTAATCATGGCATCTTTGCTGCCGGCAACTCCAGCAGTGAAGATGCTTTTCTACGAAATTTTTTGGTCTACCATTGGATAACTTTGTAAAAATTATTTCAGTAATATAAATAATTGTTTATAAAATTAAAAATTACAAATTTTTGATGATAAAAACCTATTTTTTATTGTACAATTACAGCAGATCCTACTACCCTACTAAGGAGTGAAAAACTTGTCCAAACATGCATTCAGCAAGATTTTATTGAGCCTTGTCCTGGTATTGTCCGCAATGCTGCCATACATGGCGACAACGGCAAATGCCGCAGAACCGATTACGGTCGCTGACGCGATTGCGAACAACTCAGGTTCGGCCACTGTCAAAGGCTTTATTGTTGGAACAGCTACCAGCGGAACCAATTACGATCAGGAAGCACCTTTTACATCTGCTACAAATCTAGGTCTTGCCGATTCTCCGGATGAAACGGATCCAACAAAAATCCTTCCGGTTCAATTGCCGACAGGAGCTGCACGTGCAGGATTGAACTTGGTCGACAACCCGACCAACTTTAAAGCTGAAGTTACCATCACTGGAACTTTAGGCGCTTATTTCCAAGTTCCAGGACTACGCTCAGCCTCAGCTTTCACAATCGAATCTGAAGGCGAAGCACCACCCGAGGCAACTGTCGTAGATTCATTGGCAGAAGCCCGTACTATGGAAGGTGAACTGATCCAGGTTGACGCAACCGTTACAACTGGAACAGGATTCTGGGGCGGCAACGCATTTTACGCACAGGATGACACAGCCGGAATTTACGTCTATACGTCGAGTGCAGCAGTTGCACCAGGAGACATCGTTCGTTTAACAGGTACGGTTTCTGAGTACAGCGGCGAATTGCAGCTGCAGCCGAACACGGTAGAAGTTTTGTCTTCGGACAATGAAGTACCGGCAGTCCAAACAGTTGAGCCAGCCGGTGTCAATGAAGACACACAAGGCGAGCGCGTTGAATTGCAGAACGTAACCATCACGGGCCTGCAATCGGTAAACGATTACGGTACGTTCGAGTTTTCGGCTCTTGCTGAAAACGGCGAATCGATCACAATCCGCAACGATAACCGCAACGGACTGACATTTGAACAATTCACGAAACAATACAAAGAAGGCGATTTGATCCATGTAAACGGAATCGCTTCGAAATTCAATGATTCCTACCAGGTGAAAACACTTGGCTTTGACAGCTTTGAACTTGTCAACAAACCGGCAGTATACGCCGATATTTTCCCAGGCGTTGTTTCAGAAGGGGCTGAAATCACGTTAGCTTCCGGCTGGGAAAATGCGAGCATTTATTACACGCTTGACGGTTCAGCACCGACTGCCGCCAGCACTGAATACACAGCACCAATCGTTTTGACAAAAGATACAGCGATCAAAGCAATCGCGGTCACTGATGAAACATCCGATGTCTTTACATTCGAATACACGGTCCTGAAAACAGGAGACTTAAAAATCCGTGACATCCAAGGCGATGGCCATTATTCGGAGTACGAAGGTGTAGCCGTTAATGAAATCGTCGGCGTTGTCACGCATCTGTACAACTCGGCAAACTTTGTTATCCAAGACCCTAACCCGGATGACGATTTGACGACTTCAGAAGCATTGATTGTCAACAAAGCATCAAACGGCCTTCAAGTCGGTGACCTTGTAACGGTCAACGGAACGGTGGAAGAACATTTCCAGGAAGGCTATTCAGATATGAGAGACAATGACCTGCCGATCACGCGCATCCGCGCAACTGACGCAGTAAAAACAGGAACTGCTCCACTTCCTGAACCGATTGTCATCGGAGAAGACGTACAGCCGCCATCTGAGATCATTGACAACGATGGTTTGACATCTTTTGATCCAAAAGAAGACGGCATCGATTTCTGGGAATCACTTGAATTGATGCGTTTAGCAGTACCGAACGCACAAGTCGTTGGACCGCAAAACTACGGCGAAGTGGTTGTCGTAGCGGAAAACTCGCCGAACACAGAATTCCATAAACAAGGCGGAATCCTGATCTCGGAAAATGATTACAACCCGGAACGCATTACCGTCGATTTCGACAATGAAGACTTTGTAGCCAAAGCAGGCGATTCGTTCAATGGCGACATCGTCGGCGTCATGGGCTTCGGCTTCGGCAATTACAAGCTTTGGGCGGAAGAAACGGATCTGCCAGAGCTGACAGACGGCGGAACACAGCCGGAACAAACATGGATTGAGAACAAAGAAGATGAATTGACAGTAGCAGCTTATAATGTAGAGAACTTTTCTGCTGACCCAAGCCATACAAGTGACGCAAAAGCACAGCGCATTGCAGAATCGTTCGTTGACGACCTGAACTCGCCTGACGTAATCGTTATGGTAGAAGTACAGGATACTGACGGCCCGATCGCTTCAAACGACAGCGACGCAACAGGAAGCTATGAACGTTTAATCGAAGGCATCAAAACAGCAGGCGGCCCGACTTATGCCTGGACCGACATTGCACCTGAATACAACAAGGATGGCGGACAGCCAGGCGGGAACATCCGCGTCGGCTACCTGTACAACCCTGAACGCGTAACTCTTTCAGAAGGAACAAAAGGAACGGCGACCGAGGACAACTCATGGGTAGACGGCGAACTTGCCTTGAACCCGGGCCGCGTCCAGCCGATCGCTATGCCGAACACACGCAAGCCAATTGCTGCACAATTTGAATTCCAAGGCGAGCAAGTCGTTGTCATCGGCGCACACTTGAACTCAAAAGGCGGAGACCAGCCTCTGTTCGGCCAGAACCAGCCGCCAGTACTTGGCTCTGAACCTGAGCGCATCGAATTGGCAAAAGCCATCAACGGCTTTATCGCTGAGGGGCTTGAGCAGGATCCAGACTTGAACGTCATCGTTGCAGGCGACATGAACGATTTCGAGTTCACACCGGCAATGAAAGCATTAAAAGGCGATATTTTAACGAATAAAGTCGAAGATGTGCCAGTGGAAGACCGCTACTCTTATTATTACCAGGGCAACTCACAGGTTCTTGACCACTTGTTGGTAACAAACAATTTGGCAGACCGCACAGAATTGGACATGGTCCACATCAATGCAATGTTCATGGAACAACATGGCCGCGCATCGGATCACGATCCATTGCTTGCACAAATCGCATTTGAAAAAGAGGAAGAAGTTCCAGAAAAAGATTTCCCGTTCACTGATGTGAAAGAAACAGCTTGGTCATTCCCGTTCATCAAAGATCTATACAATAGAGATTTGATCAAAGGAACTTCCGGCACAACTTATGCACCAAAAGAAAACTTGAGCCGCATGCAGGCAGTGACAATTCTGACACGCATCCTGGAGCTGGATATTGAAGACGCGAAAAAATCGCCATTCACCGACATCTCGGATATTCACCAAACGCGTCAGGATGAAATTAACGCAGCTTACCATGCCGGCATCATCAACGGCGTCACGGCTACCGAATTCAAACCGAAACAATTCATCAGCCGTGCACAATTCGCCTTGATGCTGAACCGTGTATATGAGTTGAAAAACGATGAGTATCCAATCGACAACTACGCACCATTCAGCGATTATGGCCAATTTAACGCAGAATCAAAACGGGCGATCACAATGCTGTATGACCTGGAGATTGTTGAAGGCTATAACGGCAAATTCATGCCATCCCAGTTCACTACACGTGAAGAAATCGCAAAAATGTTCTCGCTTTTCCGTCCATATATCACAGAATAAAATACGTTCCAATCAGCTCGGTCAGATTTTCTGATCGGGTTTTTTTATTGTTTTCTAGCAGTTTTAAAATCAGCTGGGGCCGCTTTGGAGTGGGTTTTATACATAGCATCTGATGTTGTATGTAGTAGATAAGAAGAGGGCTGTTTCGGAAACGCTTGGCAGCGATAGGGCACGCGCCTTCGCTGAGCAGGTTTTGTCTAGTGGAAATAGTTTTAGTGCTGATTTCTAAATCGCTTCGGTCGCTCTGGAGTGGGTTCCCGCAATAAGCCAGGCAGCTGTGGAATGCTGCCAGTCTTATTACTCCACCCACTCCGTGGACGCGCCTCAGCTTGGTGTGTATTTTATACATAGCATCTGATGTTGTGTGTAGTAGATAAGAAGAGGGCTGTTTCGGAATCGCTCGGCAGCGGTAGGGCACGCGCCTTCGCTTGGTGATGGTGAGTTCTACGGGAAGTTTTTATGCTGCTACATAAAAGATCAGCGTTTCTATATGATGCATCGATGTTTCTATCTCACCCTTTTGCTTCTCTACATGAACCTTTGGCTCTCTTACATGGATTCATAAAAAACATTCTACAATGTCAGAAGGATCCATCTCTTTTTGTGAGCGATGTCTGGAAAAAGGTGCCGCTTCCTATCCCTGGCTGTTCGCCACGCGAACGGTTCCCATCTATGGGCTTGAACTTTGTGAAAACGATAACGTGTTGGCAAAAATGGAGAAGTTTCAGCTAAAGACACGAAAGGTTCCTGTAGCCGCTTCGAAAGTTAAGGTAAGAATCCAGAAAGTGACGATAGAAACTCGTCATCCGCTATGCTCCTATCAATTACTAATATGAAAGGAACAAACCAACGAGCGATCCGCTTCGCTTCGCTCCTCCTAGATGCCCGCTTTTCGCAGGCGAAAAGCACTAAGTGCCCGTCGCTTCCTTATGTTCTCTTCAAAATTAAGTCAACAGTGATGCTTCTACTCCCCACCTATATTGTATGAAGAAACCTAAAGAAAGAGCGGAAGGCGGTGACTCCTGCAAGTCCCGCGGCAGCTGGCACCGCGACGTCCTGTCACGCCAGCTGCATGACCCACATCCTGAGGGCCCGAAAGCGTCCACCTGGAGCGATTTCTTTAAACTTTAAATTCACCACAAAAAAATATTTTTATTAATTCGAGAAACTAAATAATATCAAGCCCTATCTAGTAAAAACCTCTTAATTAACCTCTAATAACAAGGAAATATCACCAAATTTTATTTGCAACATTGAAAAAATATGGTAAATTTAAGTTGTTGTGCAATTGTAAAGATTCTTTATAATTGCGAATTAGAACTAAGGGGGAAAAAAATTGACGAAGTTAAAACCGCTTTTATTGTTGGCGATGGTCTTCATGATGACATTTAGTTCAGCTGTTTTCGGCCTTACCGGGGTATCGGCAGCCGTAAATTCATCGGAAGTGCCGAACGTGGAGTTGAAACAAGGGGAATTGAACATTCCTGAAACTTTCGTAAATCCAGAAGATCCGGAAAAAGAGGTCCGGGTGATCATCGAGCTTGAAGAAGCACCGGCGATTGAAAACGCTACCGAACGAGGCGTTCTCTATAAAAACCTTCCTGAAAACCAAAAAGAGTCATTGGAAGCGGCAGTTGTCTCGGGACAGGATTCCGTTCAGCTATCCATCGCTTCAATCGCTCCGCGCATTACATATCTTGAAAATTTCACAACCGTATTCAATGGATTTTCTGCTGAAGTTGAAGCAGGCCTTGTGGAAGACATCGCTGAGTTAAGCGGCGTTAAAGCGGTCTATGAATCGACTGAGTATCAGCGTCCTGAAGCTCAGCCGGAAATGAAATATTCGAAAGAATTGGTTCAAGCGCAACAGGCTTGGACAGATTACGGCTACCGTGGTGAAGGCCTGGTTGTTGGTGTCATTGATACCGGAATCGATCCGAGCCACAAAGACATGGTTTTGACAGACAACACAACAGGCGACATCACAAAGTCTGATGTAGCGGCGCTTGTGGCTGACAAATCCATCGAGAGCGGCAAATTCTTCACAGCAAAAGTGCCATTCGGCTATAACTACATGGATGGCAACGACGAAATTCTTGACCTTGGACCGGAAGCTTCCATGCACGGCATGCACGTTGCCGGAACAGTAGGGGCTAATGGCAATGAAGAAAATGGCGGAATCAAAGGCGTTGCTCCAGAAGCGCAGCTACTCGCGCTGAAAGTATTCGGCAACGACCCATTGTATCCGTCAACTTATGGCGATATTTACATAAAGGCGATCGATGATTCGATCAAATTGGGTGCAGATGTCATCAACATGTCACTTGGATCGACTGCAGGATTTGTGGATTCCTCACATCCTGAACAAAAAGCGGTTGAAAGAGCGACAAACAACGGCATCTTGGTTTCCATCTCAGCAGGTAACTCTGATATGTTCGGTTCGGGCTTTTCTTACCCGCACGCAGATAACCAGGATTATGGCTTGACTGGATCACCAAGTACGTCAATCGATTCATTTGGCGTAGCGTCATTTGAAAACGACATCATCACAGCGATGAGTTTTGCTTATCAAGTGGATGGCGCAGAAGCCGGACGCGGCATGTACTTGCTTGCCAATGATGCAGATCCGCGCGATTTGCCGAATGCCAATTATGAAGTATTGGCAGCAGGACTTGGTAAACCAGCAGATTTTGAAGGAAAAGATTTTTCTGGTAAATTTGCGTTAGTGTCACGCGGAGAAATTGGCTTTGTTGAAAAAGGCATAGCGGCACAAGAAGCTGGCGCGATCGGCGTTATTATCTATAACAACGCGACAGGCACCATTAGCATGGCATCAGATCCATCCATCGAAATTCCATACATGTCTGCACTTCAGGCAGATGGCGTTGCGATGAAAGAACAGTTGGATGCTGGCAAAAAAGTGACCGTTGCATTTGACGGGGAATTCCTTGAAACTCAAAACCCGAGCGCTGGTGAAATGAGTGATTTCACATCTTGGGGCCCAACTCCGAACCTGGATTTCAAACCGGAAATCACAGCTCCAGGCGGCAATATTTTCTCTACATTAAACAATGATGAATACGGCTTGATGAGCGGTACGTCAATGGCGGCTCCTCACGTTTCCGGCGGAACAGCATTGATGTTCCAACGCATCCAAGAGCTTGGCCTTGAAGGCCGCGAGCGTGTTCAATTCGCGAAGAACCTGATGATGAACACATCAGATCCGGTTGAATTCGCAAAAGATCAATATGTATCTCCACGCCGCCAAGGTGCTGGCTTGATGCAATTGCACGACGCACTATCAACAGACGTTATGTTGACGAATAAAGCGACAGGCGATGCAAAAGTTGCTTTGAAAGAAATTGCAGACGATAAATTCACATTCACATTGGAAGCTGAAAACTTCTCTGATGAAGCCGCAACTTATGCAGTGGATGTAAACGTTCAAACCGATAATACAGCGCCATTAGCAGGAAATGAAGTTACTGCACCAAACCTTACAGGTTCATATGTAGTAACAGAAGATGTAGAAATCAATGCACCTGAAACGATTACAGTTCCGGCAAACGGAACAGCAGAAGTTTCAGTGACAGTTGACGTATCAGCGCTTGAAGGCATGAAAGAATATGCCGCATTTACAAACGGATTCTTCGTGGACGGGTTTGTAACGTTGACGGATGAAAACGAAGAAGTGACAGGAAATACAGAATTGGTCGTTCCTTACTTCGGCTTTAACGGCGGATGGGACGATGCCAGCATCTTCGACGAATTTACGTGGGAGGCCGGCTCATATTACAAAACGACTTTACTGGCAGATGAAGCAGGCAACGATATCACTGGCGGCACACATGCCGGCAAATATGTTCCTGAACGCTTCGCCTTTTCACCAAATGGCGATGAATTGCAGGATGTGGCAGTCCCTGTCTACTCCTTGATGAGAAACGCCAAAGAATTTGAAGTCAATGTATTGGATACGGCAGGCAAAAAGCTGCGCACAATCCGTACAGCTTCAAGTTTGACTAAGCATTATTCGTCTACTTTGCCTTACACATTCAACCCGCTCAACGGCTGGGACGGCATGATCAACGGCGAACCAGCAAAAGATGGAGCTTACCAGATCCAGCTTCGTGCCGTCATTGATTATCCGAATGCAGAGTGGCAGTCGATTAACTTCCCGATCATTATCGACACAGTAGCACCCGAAGCGGCAGCAACTTACGATGCAGAAACAAAAACAGTAAACGTTTCGAAGTTTGAAGACAACGCTTCAGGCGTTGGTGCAGATCGTTGGGAAGTATACGTCAACGACGAAGAAGTAACGGAAAACGAAGATACGCCTGCAGATGAATCTCTTGCACCGGCAACCACGTCTTATCAAGTGGCAGCGCCAGTGAAAACGGATGATGTCGTAACAGCAGTTTTCTATGACAGTGCCGGCAACACAACAGCAGTAGAACTCAATGCTACTTCTAAAAATGAAACAAAGGCACCGGTTATCTACTTCACATCACCAGAAGTTTTAGAAACTTTTGATACAAAAACAGTGAAAGTCACAGGCTCTGTGGAAGACGATTCAAAAATCGTTTCCCTGACAGTCAATGGCGTCAAAGCCAACAAGTTTGATGGCGAAGAATTTGAGCACACCCTAACATTCAAAGACGGCTCTCAACACGTTGTCGTCAAAGCAGTAGATGAGTTCGGCAACGAAATGGAACTTCGCCGCCAGGTATTGGTAGATACAACTCCGGCCGTCATCACATTAGTGGATGCGCCAAAAACTGTGGGAGCCAACACATCTGAAGTCGAAGTGACATTCAATGTGAAAGACAATATGGACCAAATCTATGCTTACCTGAATGGCAGCGAAGTCTTCAAAAAAGACATGTCCGAGCCATACGGCAAAGCAAGCTTTAACCAAAACATCAAAACCAAAGTGCCCGTAAGCAAAATCGGCAAAAATGAATACACATTGTCAGTCGAAGATGCAGCTGGCCACGTTACTGAAAAAACATTCACAATCACCAAAGCATCAAAAGTAACATTCACCGATATCCAGACGCATTGGGCGAAAACCCAAATCGAAACATTGGCTTCACAAGGCATCATCAAAGGGAAAACAGACACACTTTTCGCGCCAAAAGCCGATTTGACACGTGCTGAATTCGCCGCCTTGCTGGTCCGTACACTGGAATTGCCTCTGGAAGACTATGAAGGCACGTTCAAAGATGCAGATCCAGACAAAACATGGGCTGCCGAAGAAATCGAAGCAGCTGCCCGTGCTGGCATCGTTCGCGGAGTGACTACAGATACATTCAATCCAAAAGCGCAAATTTCCCGCCAGGACACAGCCGTCATGATCATGCGTGCAGTTGAATACCAGGAAGCATCACTGCTTGAAGGCCTGGACACAACTCACGAATTTGAAGACGACGCAGCAATCAAAGCCTACGCAGATGAGTCCGTCAAGCAAGCATACGCACTCGGCCTAATCACTGGCCGCGAAGGCAACATCTTCGACCCACTAGCAAAAATCACACGAGCTGAAACAGCAGTAGTTCTCTACCGCGCACTCGAAAAGATGGAGCTATTGGATTAACATCTTATCAAAACAGAACAGGCAAGCAATCAGAACGTTGATTGCTTGCCTGTTTTTTTAGTGTGACGTGGAGATGGAGAAATCGTTCCAGGCGGACGCATTCGGGTCTACGACATTGAAAATATCTATAGTAGCGGGTGAAGATAGAAAGCAGAAGGAAGCCTCACGACAATAGTGGGTTTGCACTTTTGCTTTTCGCTTGCGAAAAGCGGGCAATCTTGGAGGAGCGAAGCGGATCGTTCGTTGGTTTGTTCCTTTCATATTAGTATGGATTGCTTTTCTATTAGTAATTGATAGAGAGCATAGCTGATGACGAGTTTCTATCGTCACTTTCTGGATTCTTACCTTACCTTTCGAAGCGGCTACAGGAACCTTTCGTGTCTTTATCTGAAACTTCTCCATTCCTACCAAAACTTTATCGTTTTCACAAAGTTCAAGCCCATAGATGGAAGCCGTTCGCGTGTCGAACAGCCGGGGATAGGAAGCGGCACCTTTTTTACAGACATCGCTCACAAAAAGTGATGGATCCTTGTGGCATTGTAGAATGCTAATTTTTGTGAATCCATGTAAGAGGGCAAAAGGTTCATGTAGAGAGGCAAAATAGTGAGATAGAAACATCAATGGATCATGTAGAAACGCCGATCTTTCATGTAGCAACACAAAAACTTCCTGTAGAACACATCGCCCGCTCATCAGCACTAAGCGAAGGCGCGTGCACCACCGCTGCCAAGCGACTCCAGAACTGCCCTCAATCTATCTACTACAAACAAAGTTAGATTCTTTTTACCAAACAACACCAAGCTGAGGCGCGTCAAAGGAGGGGGTGGAGCAATAAGCCAGGCAGCGTTCTCCAGCTGCCCGGCTTATTGTGGGAACTTCCTCCAAAGCGACCGAAGCGAGTTATAGAACCCCACCCAAACACTCACACCACTCTCCAAGCGAAGGCGCGTGCACCACCGCTGCCAAGCGATTCCAGAACTGCCCTCCACCTATCTGCTTCAAACAAAGTCAGATTCTTTTTACCAAACAACCACCAAGCTGAGGCGCGTCAACGGAGGGGGTGGAGCAATAAGCCAGGCAGCGTTCTCCAGCTGCCTGGCTTATTGTGGGAACTCCCTCCAAAGCGACCGAAGCGATTTATAGAACCTCTACCCCGTACTTACCACTCTCCCAATACTACTAAAAAAAGGAAATAAGCAGAGACTCCGAAAACCCAAAGTACCTAAAAAATTCGAAGAGGATTAACAAATAAGATAGCTTTGGAACCATGGACTTTTGATTGATAAACTGGAAAAATGAAGTTGACTTAATTATTTGATAATTTAGATAAGGATCTCAGAATGAGGAGGAACAAGTATGAAAAAAATGTTAGTATTGATGGCGATTTTATTATTGATGGTGAGCGGTCTGGGTGGATTCGGCAGTCCGCAGGTGCAGGCAGCGCCGGAACCGGAAGTCAAGCTGGCGCAGACGCTGCTCAAGCCGGAATCGCCGAAAGAGAAAGTGCGGGTCATCATCGAACTGCAGGAAGAACCGACGATCGAAGCGGCAACCTCACAAGGCGTGCTCTACAAAGAGCTGCCGGATGAGCAGAAACAGCGCATCGAAGCGGCGGCTGTAGCGAAGCAGCAAACCGTACAGACGGCGATTGCTGACGTGGCGCCGGCCATCGATTATCTCCAAACCTTCACCGCCGTCTTTAACGGCTTTTCGGCGGAAGTCGAGGCGGGGCAGGTGGCGGAAATCGCAGAGCTGCCAAGTGTCAAAGCGGTATACGAAGCGACTGAATACCAGCGTCCCACAATCAAACCGACCATGAAACACTCAAAAGAACTCGTGCAGGCGCAGCAGGCGTGGCGCGATTATGGCTTTAAAGGAGAAGGCATGATTGTCGGCGTTATCGATTCCGGCATTGACCCGGATCATCAGGACATGGTGCTGACCAATAACACAACCGCTGCGTTGACACAAGCGGAAGTAGAGGCATTTGTTTCCGGCAGCGAAATAGAAGAAGGCAAGTTCTTTACACAGAAAGTGCCGTTTGGCTATAACTACATGGATGCCAATACGGAAATCCGGGACATAGCACCGGGCGCGTCGATGCACGGCATGCACGTGGCCGGAACGATTGGCGCTAACGGCAACGAAGAAAATGGCGGCATCAAAGGCGTCGCACCAGAAGCGCAGTTGCTGGCGCTGAAGGTGTTCGGGAATGATGCCAACTCTCCTTCGACGTTTGGCGACATTTACATCAAGGCAATCGATGATTCCATCAAACTTGGCGTGGATGTCATCAACATGTCGCTCGGTGCAACGGCAGGGTTTGTCGATACGTCGAGCCCCGAACAGCAGGCAGTGGAACGGGCAACAAACAACGGAATTCTGGTAGCCATTTCCGCAGGCAATGAAGACCTGCGCGGTTCCGGCTTCTTGGCACCGTTTGCGGAAAACCAGGATTATGGCCTGATCGGCACACCGGGGACAGCCATTGATTCGCTGGGAGTGGCGTCTTTTGAAAACAGCGTCATTACCACCGACAGCTTTGTCTACCAAATAGCCGGCGCTGAGTCCGCACGTGCGCTGTACTTGCTGGCGAATGAAGCAGAGCCGGAAAGTTTGCCCGCGGATTCTTATGCAGTAGTGGATGCAGGGCTGGGGCAGCCGGCAGATTTTGAAGGAAAAGACGTCAACGGCAAATTTGCTTTGATTGCACGCGGCACGATTGCGTTTACGGAAAAAGCGTTTGCGGCTCAGGCGGCGGGGGCAGCAGGCGTGATCATTTACAACAACACGACCGGGCCGATCAATATGGAATCGGATCCGGCAATCACCATCCCGTTCATGTCAACGCTCCAGGCGGATGGTCTGGCCATGAAAGCGGCGCTTGATGGCGGCAAAGGAGTGACTGTTTCTTTTGACGGAGAGAAATTGGAAACGCCAAATCCGACCGCCGGCAAGATGAGTGATTTTACGTCCTGGGGGCCAACGCCGAACCTGGACTTTAAACCGGAAATCACAGCACCGGGCGGCAATATTTTCTCTACACTCAATGACAATGAATACGGTTTGATGAGCGGAACGTCGATGGCGGCTCCTCACGTAGCGGGCGGAGCGGCGTTGTTGTTCCAGCGCATTGAAGAGCTTGGCTTAGAAGGGCGGGATCGCGTGAATTTTGCGAAAAACCTCATGATGAATACCGCCAATCCAGTCGAATTGACGGCGGGGCAATTTGTTTCTCCGCGCCGGCAAGGGGCAGGCTTGATGCAATTGCACGACGCGCTGTCAACGGACATCATGCTGACCGACCAGGACAGCGGTGAAGCCAAAGTGGCATTAAAGGAAATTCAGAACAACCGCATGACCTTCACGCTGCAGGCTGAGAATTTCTCGGATACTGAAGCAACATACGCCGTGGCGGTCAATGCCCAAACAGATTACGTCACGAAGCTTCCGGAGCGGAACATTAATGTGACGGATCCAAACCGTTCCGGTGCCAATGTGGTGACCGATCTTGTCAACATCACAGCACCCGAAACCGTGACGGTGCCAGCGAACGGCACAGCCGAAGTCCAGGTGACGATCGATGCCACGGCCTTGCAGGGACGTCCGGAATTTGCAGGGTTCACCAACGGCTTCTTCATTGACGGATTTATTACATTGACCGATGCCAATGAAGGCGTGACCGGCAATACGCCGCTTGCCGTTCCGTATTTCGGATTTAACGGGGGATGGGACGATGCACCGGTTTTTGACGACGTGGCATGGGATCCTAATACATTTTTCGCCTCCACATTCCTGACTGATGACTTTGGAATGATCATCAATGGCGGCAGCCACCAGCAAGGCTTTGCACCTGAACGTTTCGCCTTTTCACCAAATGGCGATGGCAGCCGTGAATCGATCATTCCGGTGTTCTCATTGCTCCGCAACGCCAAGGGGCTGGAGATCAACGTGCTGGATGCGGACGGCAAAAAGCTGCGGACTTTGCAGACCGGAAAAAATTTAGTGAAAAATTATACCGACGTTTTCGCCTATTATTATGACCCGCTCAATGAGTGGAACGGAGAAGTATTGGGTGAGATGGTGGCAGACGGCAAGTATCAGATTGAAATGCGCGCCGTTATTGATTATCCGAATGCCGAATGGCAGTCGCTGAAGATTCCGATTTTGGTTGATACGGTAGCGCCTGCTGCAAGCGCTGCGCTCAATGCGGAAACCAAAACCGTGACAGTCGCGAGTTTTGCGGATAATACAGGGGGCGGGGGAGCGGATCGCTGGGAAGTGTTCCTCAACAACGTCGAGCTGACGGAAAATCCGGATACCTTTGAAGACGAATCACTGGCACCAGTGACCACCAGCTATGTTGTGCCGGTCGACATAAAAGAAGGTGACGTGCTAAAAGCAGTTTTCCATGACACCGCTGGCAATAAAACCGAAGTACCGCTGACAGGGGGAGTCGCTGATACCGAAAAACCAGGAGTGTCCATCATTTCACCGGGGTTGTTTGAAGTATTGAGCACTCAGCGCGTGGATGTGTTCGGCAGCGTGGAAGACCCATCACGCATCGTCTCGGTTACCATCAATGATGAAAAAGCCGATCGATTTGACGGCCTGTTTTTCCAGCATACCTTAACATTGGAAGACGGCCGCAACGACATCACAGCCAAAGCGATTGACGAAGCAGGCAATGAACTTGAAGTACGAAGCCAAGTGCTCATCGATACCCAGCCGGCCCAGCTCGAGCTGCTGGACGTACCGGAGACAGTAGAAGCCGATCAGGATAGTGCGGAAGTGAGTTTTAGTGTCACAGACAATATGGACGATATCCGGGTCTACTTGACCGACAGTGAGGTCTACAGCCAAACGATGACCGAGCCATATGGCGAAGGAGAATTTGACGAAGAAATCACCATTACAGTGCCTGTTGAAAGTCCTGGAGAAAACGAGTTCACCTTGAAAGTAGTGGATGCGGCAGGGCTCATCACAGAAGAAACTTTTGTTATCACAAAAGAATAATGAGCATGCATGGTAAAAAGCCGGGAGAAACTTCTCCCGGCTTTTGTTTGGAATTGTTTGGGTGCCTGGCACCCAAACAATTCAAAAAAATTTTTGAAGCCAATTTGGCAAGATTCCAGAAGCTTTAATGATGAAAAACTATTTTTGAACTCTTTATCCATAGTCAAATATAAGTTATTCCCTTTTCGCAACAATTGACGGAAATGGACGTTCTTTCTACTATAAAAGAAGGTTCAAAGAAGGAGGATGAAAAATGGGAAGAAGCCGGCGCATCTGGAATCCGGACGCATATGAACATGTAGTGATGAGAGGCAATAACAGGCAGGCGATTTTCCAGGGAGAAGCGGATAAAGCTGCTTTTTTCAGGGTATTAACCTATGCCCACAACAAATATCCATTTACGATTCTGGCATATTGCCTGATGACAAACCACTATCACTTGTTGATAAAGTCGGCCGAAGTGCCGTTGGGAAAACTGATGGCCCTTATTAACAAACGGTACAGTGATTACTATAAGAAAAAATATAACTACAGCGGCTATTTTTACGAAAGCCGCTATTACTCCAGTAAAGCCATCACCCATAAAAGTACTCTTGCCATCAGCCGCTACATCCATAGAAACCCTATCAATACCGCTGAACCGATGGTGGAGGATATGAAGGATTATCCATACAGCTCCTACAGGTTATACGCAGCGTCCCACCGTTCTCCATACGATTTCCTCGATTTAACGTACCTGCCCACAATTTTACTCCCACCCTATTCCAGTTGTTTAGCGGATTATTTGTTGTATTGCGAAGAGCCGGATCTTCCAAACATAAAAAGCCAAGAAGAGAATTGTTTGGGTGCCTGGCACCCAAACAATATATAATAGAAGAAAAAGGGGCAAGCCGGATGAAAAAAATTGTGATTGGCTTTGCAGTGGCACTGGCTATACCTGTTGTAATCATCATCGGTCTCTTAATCTCGTTATACCTGGAACGGGCCGAAGAATCTCAAGCCGAGGATGACAAAGCAACGGCGTATATTAGCGAAAAATATGGCATGGAGGCTATGATTGTCAATAAAACGGAACCGAATTTCGTCGAATCTCTTGGCTATCAAATGGCTTTTGAGGAACAGCCAGATTTGGTCTTTACCGTCGAAGTGCACTTAGATAATTATGCTACCGTTTACCGCGATGATTATAAGGTTATCCGGGCAACTCAGGAAATTCAGCAGCAAGTCAAAGAGCTGATGCCGCAACTCGAGGAGCTCGGGTTTACGGAAAATCCATCTGAAGAACTGGTCCATCACATTTTAAAGAACATAGCGACAGGCGAGGTGGCTCGCTTCCTGAACTTGTCGTCTGAAAGCGACTACGCAACTTTGGAAATGGCTGAAATTGAGGCGATGGCCACACTGTTCAGACTCGTGAAAGAGCATAACTTGGACATCCATCTCATTGGTTTGGCGAGTAAACAGGATGCGTCGAGCATAGGCATGGATCTGCGCGAAATGGAGGACGTTGACAGCATTGAAGAAATTCAGGCTGCCATCCTTCAGACAAATCCAAGGCTGTTCAATGATGAACTAAATGCCACGTGGCAAGATGCCGCGGCGCAAGCCGAAACAGAACGTTTTCGTTTTCACAACGAATCAGACGAAAACTGGCTCGTGTGCCAACAAGTCAAAAAGGGCAGATGTATCATCCTCAAAGCCACCGTTACTTTTGAAGCGGGACAGTTTAGCAAACAGAACCCGAATTTAGCAGACGATATGGAAGCAATCTTTGGATTTTTCGACGCTATGGAACCTGCCCCTGCCGCAGTAGATCTGGAGTTGGCTGAAGTTGGGTCAGACATGGATCCAAGCTATTTGTCCTTGCACGAACGCCAGGATTTTGAATCCACTGAAGAATTGATTGAAGACATGCTGCATTGGGAGTAGAAAATATTGTACAACTAAAACCAATAGCAGAATAAAGGAGCACACCGGATGAAAAAGAAACTCCCGATGATTTTAGCTGTATGTGTAGTGGCGGTGACTCTAGGCATTCTGATCATCTTCGGTGCCTTGTTCTGGCTTTTTGTTGGCCACGCGAACGATTCTCAAATCGAAGATGACAAAGCGATAGAGTTTATTGAAGAAAAGTACGGCATGGAAGCCAAGATTGTCAGTATTAACGTAGGGGATTTTGTGGAAGGGCAAAGCTATGAAATGGCTTTTGAGGAGCAGGCAGATGTGGTTTTCACCGTCAAAAAAGAGCGGGAAAACGGTGCCACCGTTTATTGGGATGATTATGAACCGGTACTCGGAACTCACGAAGCGCAGCAGCAAGTGAATAAACTGATGCCGCAAATCGAAGAACTCGGTTTTACCAAGCCTTTAGGCGGCCCGATGGTTCGGCATGCGGCAAAAGATACAAAAACAGGCGAGACGGCTCGCAGACTGGTTTTAGAGACGGAAACCAGTTATAAAACCCTCGAGGCGAATGAACTCCAAGGAATCATGAAGCTGTTGGATTTATTAAGAAATCAAAACATCGATGTCCAAGTAATCAAGCTTTCGAACAGGTGGGAGCCGGATGGAATCGTCCTGGACCTTCGCGAAATAGAAGGGATCCAGAGTGTTGAAGAAGTAGAGGCGTATATCGTTTCAAAGACTCCTGGCGATCCAGTTCAGGTTGACGACTAAGCGAGGAAGGAAATGGGAACATGAGGCAAAAAATCAAACCTGGCGTGGCAATCCTTATACTAGCAAGTCTAGCAGCCGTAATTTGGGTATTCTTCAGCTTTCAGAAAGACAACAGGCTGGCTGCAGAATATATAGAAGAAAAGTATGGGATGGAAGTTGAAATCATCAGTGAAACCCAGCCAAACTTCGTGGACGGGCATAGCTACGAAATGGCCTTTAAAGAACAGGAGGACCTGGTCTTCACCGTCACCGAACATGAAGAAAACTACGCCACCATTTATCGGGACGATTATAAGCCATTGCATAAGGCCTACGAAGCGCAGCAGAAGGCAGAGAGTCTCATGCCGCAGTTGGAGGAGCTCGGATTTACAGCTCCTCCAGAGGGGGCGCTCATTGAACAAGTAGTGAAAAACACAATAACCGATGAAGCGGTCCGCTGGCTGGGGCTGGGGACTGAAAACAGTTTTGAAACCATCGAACTGGCAGAAATTGAGGCACTCACAAAGCTTCTGGAGCTTGTAAGGGAACAGAATATTGATGTCCACATCATCAATGTTTCCGATGGCCAGAAAGGAAATGGCGTTGCCATGGACTTGCGCGAAATGGACGAGGTTCAAAGTATCGAAGAAGTGGCGGCTTATATCAATGTCAGCATTCTCAGCGAGTTGGGTCCGGCAGGCGAACGGATGCAAGCCAAATGGCAGGAATCAGCCATTCAATCCGAAACCGAGCGTTTCCGCTTTTATGATGAGTGGAACGATCAATGGATCAGCTGCCACCAGGCGAATGACGCAGGCGATTGCATCAATCTATTGGCAAATATCACTTTCGCTCCAGGCGAACTCAGCCGGCAAAATCCTCATCTCGAGGAAGATCTGGACGCCATCTTCGATTTCTTCGACAGCATCAGGCCCAAGCTGATTGCCGTTGATCTGGTGATGGTCGATCCCGAACGGGAAGGAAACCCGGTCCGCTTCTTTTTAAGGGAACGCGAACAGTACGCCTCGACTGAAGAATTGATCAAGGATCTGGTGAAAGATTAAAAAAAATTGTTTGGGTGCCAGGCACCCAAACAATTAAAAAAGTGAGCTGACCTGCAATGACCCAAAAACCATCCCCAAAAATGAATAAAAACAATCGGATTATCGCCATCTTGTCGGCAGTGTTGCTGCTGGTGATCGCATTTGGCGTCTATTTGCTGCTGAACACAGAAGAACCGGTGGAAGCGCCTGACACCGAACAGGCGCAGCCACAAGCACCTGCAGAGACGGACCAAGAGACCCCTGAAGCAGAAACCGAGCTGTCCTCGATGATCGCCAACGCCAAAACGCATGTCTACACACTGTACACTGACCTTGAGCAGGGTTCAGGCTTCTTGATCAATACACAAGGCGATATCCTGACCAATGCCCATGTCGTCCTGGACGCGACCTACATTACTGTTAAAAACAGCGACGGCCAGGAATTTAACGGCAGGATCATCGGCATGTCCGACACACAGGATCTTGCCATTGTCCGCGTCGATGAGTTGGCCGGCAAAGAGCCTTTGGAGATTGAAATGGAGCCGGTGGAAATTGGAACGCCAGTCGTCGCCATCGGCAGCCCCAACGACCAAAGCAATACGGCCACCACCGGCGAAATCACCGGCACCGATCTTGACTTCCTGGACCAATTCGAATACACCGGCCTGTACGAAATGAATGCAGAAATCGCTCAAGGATCAAGCGGTGGACCGCTCATTGCGGCCGACACCGGCAAAATCCTCGGCATCAACTCGATTATCCTCGAGGAAAAACCGGGATCCGGCTACACGATTCCCATCTACACCATCTGGGATCAGCTGACCGAGTGGGTCGAAAACCCGATCCCTGCCGAAGAACAGGAGGTTGTGCTGCAGGATGTCAAAGACGCCTATTTTGCTGACGACCTGCTGACAAACTTCATCTCCGCCTATTACGAATTAATTCCGTATTCGCTGAACGATGCCGCATCTTCGTATTATCTGTCTTATATCTTGCCTGGCAGTGAAGCAGAGCAGGAAGCCACCGATCTGATTAGTGAACACGCAGAGCAGGACCGCATCTACGGCGCCGTCCAGACAACGGTAACGAGTGTAGAAGTGAACGGCGACAGTGCAACCGTCGAAGCGGAAGCCGAGTTCACTTATCATGGGGAAGCAAGTGGTGAATCGTCTACAGTTTCACATGAAGGTGTTTATACGGTGGTTATCGACGAGTACGGAGACTACCAGATTGAGGACATTGTAAATGAATAAAGAACAGGCTCCTGTGTGATCAATGTTATTTTGTTAGAAGTAAAAAAGTAAACGGATTTTCTTTTTATTTAATGCAATCTCATATCAACAAAGAGCGTTCCGTAATTGAAGGAGGTATTATTATTAAGTATTTACTGTTACTTTTGCTGCCAATGATGTTAGCGGGTTGCTTGCCAGGAAGTGCGGCAGAACAGCCAGAAAGCGAAGTTGGAAAGCCTTTTACTGATCAGGAAGTTTTTGATTTTGCAAAAGAAAAAAAGATTGAACCACTGGCGTTATTAAATACGAAAGATAACAACTACGCTGCATTTCTTGGGGAACATGACGTTTATCTGATGTACGAGGATGACAACGGAGAATTCACTAGCAGCACTGAAAAATTGACGGGAAGCGAAGGTGTGAAATTCGGAACACTTAACTCCGTAGCGTATGCAGTAATCTATGATGATGAACTACTGGAAAAAGCACATGAATTGGAAATTGAATATGAAGGTGGAGTATTCAGTTCTGAATTTATTCTTTCAGAACCTGGTCCATATGCTATATTATATGATTCCAGCCAATTTTTTGAGGATCAAGTAGTCCCGGCTTCTCTTTATATATACGATTCTCACCATAATGTAATTTATAAGGAATCTGTAGAAGAATAATTAAATTTAAAAAGTTCTTAAAGCCCCTATTCTTGAGATGTATATCTCAGAGAATATGGGTTTTTTTGTTCGGAAAACGTTAGTTAACCTCTATAAGCACTCTCTATCATAACGCGCCTCAACATAATGCTATTTATATAGAAGAAACTGAACTTTATCTTAGGAGCAATAGATCGTGTAAGGTTTGAAATCATAGTACTAGCACCTTCGCTAATGCCTGAAGAGCCTATCAGCAGAAACTGTGTAAAACTAATCAAATCCGGGTAAGAAATTAAAAGACGCAACTATTAGCATAAAAGAATCCAGAACTGTTGAGTTAATCTCTGCTTTTCACTCTTCGAAACTACTATCTTATGAAGCTGCTTTATACTAAACGCCTGCTAGTATGAAATAACCTGGAAGAAAGAACGGAAGGCGGCGACTCCTGCGGGGATAGCATGACCCACATCCTGTAGGCCCGAAAGTATTCGCCAGGAGCGATTTCTTCAAACTAATTTGTCCCTTTTTAAAAACAAAATAAAAAAAGGGGACCAGCAAAGGCCTGCTTTCAGCAGACATTCGGGTCACCCTTTTGGAAATCCTATTTGATTAGAAACGTTTGTAGCTGTGGAATTTCTTGCCCCAGTAAGGATCGTTCATGCTCTTGACTTCAGCTTTCGCTCCGCCAGAGTGTACGAACTGGTTGTTGCCGATGTAAATACCAACGTGCGAGATGCCAGCGCGGTATGTGTTGGCGAAAAATACTAAATCGCCAGGCTGCGGGCTGCTTACTTTATAAGTCTCAGCATATTGTGAAAGCGTTGTGCGTGAAACGCTCTTGCCTGCTTGTTTGAAAGCGTATTGGATAAATCCGCTGCAGTCGAATCCAGATGGAGTCGTTCCGCCAAATTTGTATGGAATGCCTTTAAGTGCCAATGCTGCTGAAACGACTGATGAAGAAGAAGCTGTTGAAACTGAAGCTTTCTTGACAGTAGTAGAAGTTAGCAATGTGCTTAATACCCATCCTGATTTGCCGTTGACTTTCACTTTGTACCAAGTCGAGTTGCCGACTTTCTTTTGGTGAGTAGCTGTAGCGATTGAACCTTTTTTAGCCATTGTCACGACTTTGTATTTTGTTCCCGCATCAGCGCGAACGTTTGAGTTGTATTTTGTTTTAAAAGTACCTGATTTTGCAGTTGCTTTGCTTGCTGCAACTTGCTGTACAGATGAAGTAGTAGTTTCGTAAGAAGAAGCTGCGTTAGTCTGAACTGGTTGAGCGGCTTGTGCACCCGTGGCTGAGTTAGCAAATAGCAATGATCCTGCTGTAAGTAGCGTAAAGAAAAGTTTTTTCATTGTTGTTGGTTCCTCCAAGTTTTTTATTATCCAAGTATATGAATTAATAATATTTTGCTCTGTCATTTACTATATAGAGAGAACACATTAAAAACAACGTCAATTCAATTGCAGTTATATTACAGTTGTATAACAAAATAATACTACCCCCAGAAACCCTATAACAGCAGGCTTTCTCAAACAAATAAAAAATGAAATAAAGGTTTATTTTTATGAAAAATGAGTTTCAAGTCATTTTTTTAGTTTGTTTGTTACAATTAATCTCCTAATAAATCCAAATTTTAAATTCCTTCCAGCTTTATTTTAGCTATGCAAAAAAGATAGTAAAAAACTGGATCGTGGACTATATCTCAGGACCCAGTATACGATCATTTTATTATCAAAAAAATAAGATACTATCTAAATTATAAGAATACTTACACTAGAATAATATCCACTTTATTATTTTTGATATAAATCCGCTATTTTGTTGAACTTATGATTTTTGTTTGCTGCTATCCCGCAAATCAGTTACATATCTTTATGAAACAAATAGGAAAACTTATAGACTTGCAAGTGCTCCAATTTAACTCTTAGCGCCGGCGCGTCCAAAGCGACGGAAAAAGCTCATGTTCAACCTATACAGCTTCTTACAATTCTAAGGATTGGAAAAACCGGAAAGCGGGTGGGAGATATGAAAAAGATTTTATCCATCGATGGCGGGGGGGTGCGGGGGATTATTCCGGCGATGCTGCTTGCTGAGATAGAAGCGCAGACGGAAAAGCCGATTGCCGAGCTGTTTGATTTGGTGGTAGGGACCTCGACAGGTGGAATTTTGGCACTCGGGCTGGTTGCGCCGGACAGAAAAACTCCGGCTAACCCCCGTTACACAGCCGAGCAATTTCTCGGGTTTTATTTGGAGGAGTCTCACGAAATTTTTGATAAATCCCTGTTCTATAAAATCACCCGCGGCATTTTTTCTCGCCGCTACCACGCGCGTGCGCTGGAAAAAGCCTTGAAGAAATACTTTGGGCACACCATGCTGTCTGAAGCCTTGGCGTATGTCGTGATTCCGAGCTATGAAATTCATGGGCGTTTCACGACTTTTTTCAAGAGCCGTGACGTGCATACGAAGAAGATTGAAGAGGATGTCTTGATGCGGGATGTGGCTCGGGCGGCTTCTGCAGCTCCGACTTATTTTGTACCGAAAAAGATTCCAGCCTATCCGGGTTCCAGTTTTATCGATGGCGGTGTTTTCGCCAACAACCCGGCAATGTGCGCCTATGCGGAAGCAAAAGAACTTTTCCCGGAAGAAGAGTTGCTGATCGTGTCGCTCGGCACCGGAAATCCGCAGCTGACCATCGAATTTGGGGGCGTCCGAACATGGGGGCTGCTCGGCTGGGCGCGCCCGCTCTGGTATATCCTGATGGACGGCAGTTCGGACGTCGTCCACCATCAATTAAATCATGTGCTGCCGGACCGGCAAGATGCCAAACGCTACTACCGGTTCCAGATTGAGCTGCTCGAAAAAGGCAGAGAAAAGCTCGACGACGGCTCGGAAGAAAACCTGAATGCCCTGGTCGGACTCGGCCAGGAACTGCTCGACGCCAACCGCGAAGACATCCGCAACCTATGCCGGCAGCTAATGGAATAGAGTCTGTCATACAGTTGTAATCAAATCGTAGTGGTTCAAACACCCGCGACAGGCTAAAATGAGAAAGGGAATAAAAGAGTCGAGAAAATAACTCGCTGCATATCGAAGCATTCCGATAGTGGTGAAGGGTGGAACTCCGGCGCAACACCCCAAAAACGATCATTTCACGAAAAACGTTTTACATATAGAGAAGAAGGAGTTGCCCACATGGCCAGAAGATACGACTATATGGATTGGCTGCGGGTCTTGTCGATTTTTGTGGTAGTCGGCATTCATGTAGTTTCGAAAATCATCAACAGCACCACCACGGACGACTGGATCTGGCATTTCGCCAATGTGTTCGATGCCGGCCTCCGCTGGTGCGTGCCGATTTTCTTCATGCTCAGCGGTGCCTTGCTGCTGACGCGCGACAAAGAAGAAAGCGTCTGGCAATTCCTGCAGAAGCGGCTGGCGAAAGTCGTCATTCCGCTGGTTTTCTGGAGCATCATCTACACGCTGTACAATATTTACGAGCTGGGCGAGTCGTATACCCCTTATGAAATCCTGGTCCAATTTCTGACCGACGACGTCTATTACCACTTGTGGTTCCTCTACACCATTACCGGTCTCTACTTGATGGCGCCATTTTTGAAGCTGCTCGTCGACCACATGGACAAGAAAACTTTCCAGGCATTCCTGCTGTTCTGGATCGGCTTTTCCTGTTTCCTGCCGTTCCTGCCAAAGTTCTTCGAGTTTGAACTCGCCGTTACCGCAGGATTGTTCGAGCCATACATCGGCTATTTCCTGCTAGGCGCCTATCTCGTGCTGTATCCGGTGCCGAAAAAATACCTGCTGCCGCTTGGCGGACTCGCCATCATCGGCTATTTTGTCACGCTTGGGGGAACGTATTACTTGAACGCAGGCTTGCCGGCAGGCGAGTTTGATGATTTCTTCTACGAGCATTACCGCCCGAACGCCTTATTCATCACGCTGTTCATCTTTATCGGATTCCAGCACATGAGCAAAAAGATCAAACCGAGCGCTTTGATCACACGGATCAGCACGGCGACATTCGGCATCTATGTCATTCACCCGCTCATCCAGATTTACTTGAATAAATTCTTCGGACTGAATGAAACCACGTTCAACCCGATTATCAGCGTGCCGCTCGTCTGGATCTTAATATTCGCCATTTCGTTCGGCATCATCCTGGCCATGCAAAAACTGCCAGTGATCAACCGATTGGTCCCATAGCAAAAACAAACCAGCCTTCTGTATATAAGAAGGCTGGTTTTGTATTTATGCATGTGCAGATAGAACATATTTTGAAAAATTGAAATGCAGCAAACGTTTATAACCAAGGTTTGCCTGTTAATAAGGATTTCTTAAATAAATAAAGCTGAAGAGTAGGAGCACAATGATGACGGCAGCCAACAAAACAGTGGAACCAACAATCCACTTCTCGCTTTTCTTCTTGATTCCATAGATGATGCCGGCAATCGCAGCCAGTGAAAGAAGAATACTCAGAAACATGCCAAGCCCTCCTGTAACTCTATAAAACTTTGCCTCTATTATACCATCGAACGCCGCAATATCAGGTTCTGCCGCTGAACAGGTTGTGGTAGTTTTCCTTCAGTTCTATAAACGCTTCGGCCGCTTTGAAGTGGGTTCCCACAATAAGCCAGGCAGCTAAGGTGCGCTGCCAGTCTTATTGTGGGAACCCACTCCGTGGACGCAGCTCAGCTTGGGGTTATTTAATAAATAGAAACTAACTAAGTTTGGGGGAGATAGATGGAGTGCAGTTTTAGAATCGCTTGTCGGCGGTGTTGCACGCGCCTTCGCTGGATACTGATAGGATAGATCGATGTTTCTGCCACATTCTTATAAGCCTAATAGTAAGACAGTAGAAGTTACTGTCTTAAATACAACAGCGACATCATCACTTTTAACAAAATACTAAAGAAATCACGCAGGGAGGCGACTCCTGCGGGGAAAGCGAAGTGCCGAAATCCATTCGGGCAGTAGCCCGAGTTAGTTCGGCGCAAGCCCGCGGCAGCTGGCACCGCGACATCCTGTCGCGCCAGCTGCATGACCCACATCCTGTGGGCCCGAAAGCGTCCTCCCGGAGCGATTTCTTCTATACTCTACTCAATACCTATCTTTTGATGCACTTTTTGCCTCCATAAGCCTTTCCTCCTCACTCCCAATTCATTAAATTTACAAAAAGACTCACGAACATTTACAAAAATTAGGTCTCTGTTCACATTCCATTTCGGGAGGCGAAGGGTATACTGGAGTTGTTTCGCAATTCTTACTACGAGGAGATGGATTGATGACGATTCACAAGAAGCTGACCGCTGCAACCGCAGCCTCCGTGTTGGCGATGAGCAGTTTGTTTGCCGCAGTGCCTGCACTTTCAGCACCTGACGCACCCGGTAAAGCAGTCTCGGAAAAAGCACAAAGCAACGGCAAAGGGCATGGGCAAGGCAAAGGACATGGCTGGGGCAAAGGTGGAAACCCGAAAAACGCCAAGGAAGTCTCCCTGCAAATTCTCGGCACCTCCGACCTTCATACCAATTTTGTGAACTATGATTACTACCAGGATAAAGTCTCAAACTCACTCGGCCTCGCCAAAACTGGCGTGTTGATCGAACAGGCGCGTGAAGAAAACAGCAATACGCTGCTGTTCGACAACGGCGATTTGATCCAAGGAACCCCATTCGGCGGCTATAAAGTTTCTGTGGATGCACTCGAAGACGATGAATTGCACCCGGCATACGCGGCGCTCGAATCACTCGACTTTGATGCTTCGACACTCGGCAACCATGAATTCAACTTTGGCTTGGACTACTTGGACAACGCATTAGAAGAAGCGCCGTTCCCAGTACTCAATGCTAACGTCTATGACGCCGAAACTGGCGAAAACCGCTTTAACCCATACACCATCATCGACAAAAAAGTCGTGGATGGAAAAGGCAAGGAACACACCATCCAAGTCGGTGTCATCGGTGTTGTTGCGCCCCAGATCATGAAATGGGACCGCGCCAACCTGGAAGGCAAGGTAACGACAGAAGACGCGGTTGAATCCGTCGAGAAATTCCTTCCAGAAGTCGAAGCAGCAGGCGCTGATGTCGTTGTCGTCCTGTCGCATTCCGGGATGGGCGACGAAACCCACGACATTGGGGAAGAAGACATTACTTATCAGCTGACGGAAGTCGAAGGCGTTGATGCGATCATCACCGGCCACAACCATGACGTCTTCCCAGGCTCGTATTCAGAATTAGCCAACGTCGACCAGGAAAAGGGCTTGATCAACGGCACACCTGTGGTGATGCCTGGTAAATTCGGCAGCCATTTAGGCGTCATTGATCTGACACTGGAGAAAAAGGGCAAAAATTGGACAGTGACCGACGAGCAGGCAGAACTGCGCGCCATTGATGCCACTACCGACGAGGTAGCGGAAGAGGTCGTGGAAGCCGTCAAAGAAGCGCATGAAGGCACCATCGAATATGTTCGCAGCCCGGTCGGCGAAACCACTGCACCGATCAACAGCTATTTCTCATTGGTGCAGGACGATCCATCCATCCAGATCGTCAACAATGCCCAAAGCTGGTACGTGGAACAGCAGAGAACAGGCACAGCGAACGCGGACTTGCCATTGTTGTCAGCTGCAGCTCCGTTTAAAGCAGGCGGACGCAACGGCGGCGACTATTACACCAATATCGCAACCGACCAAATCGCCATCAAAAACGTAGCGGATCTGTATGTCTTCGACAACACAGTCTTCGCGTTAAAACTGACCGGAGCGGATTTGAAAGAATGGCTCGAGATGTCAGCCGGTCAGTTCCTGCAGGTAGACCCAGCAGCAACCGGCGAGCAGCAGCTCATCAATCCTGATTTCCGCACCTATAATTTTGATGTCATCGACGGAGTTACGTACGAAATCGACATTACACAGCCCGCGAAATACGATGCGGACGGCAACACGGTCAACGAAACCGCAAGCCGCATCCAGAACCTTTCCTACGCGGGAGAGGCTGTAGCGGCGGATCAGGAGTTCTTGGTTGTAACCAACAACTACCGTGCAAGCGGCAACTTCCCAGGTGTCCGCAATGCCACGGAGACGATTGACTATGCCTATGAGAATCGCCAAGTCATCCAGGACTATATGGAAGAGCTCGGCACGATCGATCCATCAGCTGACGGCAACTGGTCATTCGCACCACTCACAGGCGATCCAAGCCTGGTATTTGAAACTTCAGCAGCAGCCCAGAGCCTGATTCCTGCAGACAGCGGCATCAGCTACCTGGAAGCCGCAGCAAACGGCTTTGCGAAATACGGAATAACAATCGAGTAATAGAAGCAAGCATCCTGAAAGGGGTGCTTGTTTTTTTATGTACAAAGTAGAAAACGATTCTTATTATATAGAAGGAAAAAATAAAAAAAGTGATTTCAATGAGCGAAAAAATCACTTTGATATCCCTGCAGGTCAAATGAAGGAGTTAGTTCAACAACGGCACTGTTTATGAAATGTCGCTTGCAGCAGATTTTTCGCTATCACACCCATTTTGCTGTTTAAAGCAGCATCAGACATTTAATGAGTGATCTATAAGACTGGTTTAGGTTATACAGAGCATCGAGTAATAGACCCAAAATAAATAAAAAAATATTAAATTATTTCCATTTATACAGATAGTCACGACTATTTTGATGTAATATGAACATAAAGAATTATATATTTCGTATATTATGATGCAAAATATCCAATTTAGATGTATACTAATTAAAAATTTAGAAAATAACGTCTTTTAACCTAGATTTAACTCTAATGTTTCATTATAAGAATTATTCCTGGTACAAATGGCAGTACGCAGGATGTGTGCAAGCTAATAACACTATCTGACATTCTTTAATAATCCAGCAAGGGGGTGAGCGGCTATGAGTGCAAAAACCATACTTATCACCGGAGGCCACGGGTTTATCGGCTCCAATATGATCCATTATTATCTAAACAAATATCCGGATTATCAGCTGGTCAATATCGATTACAATACCGAAGCCGCCAACCCGGATAACATTCCTTGTCCGGATCAGGCCAACCGCTACTCGTTCCACCGTGTCGATATCCGGAATGCTTACGCCATCAGCCATTTGTTTGAGCTTTATGACATCACAGACATTATCCATTTTGCGGCGGAAACGCGCAGCCAGGACCGGGTCGGGGAAATCCGGCTCTACGAACAAACCAATGTGCTCGGCACGATGAACTTGCTGCATGCCGCGCAAAGCGCGTGGATGGCAGGGCCGCATCAGTCCAATCCAAAATATGCAGCGTCGCGTTTCCACCATTTGTCCCTTGCAGAAACGGAATGCGGCACCTTATACAGCGAAAGCAAACAACGGGCCGGTGCCATGATCCAAAGTTTCCATAGAGAGTACGGACTGAATGTCGTGACCACTGCGAGCCCGGAGGTTTTTGGGCCGATGCAGCAGGAAGATGAACTTGTGCCACGCTCGATTCGCCAGGCGCTGGAGGGCAATCTGGTGATTCCAGAACAAGGGCGCCAACGCAACTGGTTGTTTATCGTTGATTTGTGCGAAGCGGTCGACACCGTATTCCATTTGGGAGAAGCGGGATCTCGCTATGAAATCGATTACAATGCCGGTTTGAATGACCGAGAGCTTGCAAAGCACATCACGGCCTTGCTGAACGAACATTTCCAGGGACCTGGCTCTTCTCCGGACCGCAATGAAGAAAATGGAGACGGTCTCCATTCAAGAGCATCCCCACCTGTACAAAAGCCGGTTCTTGGATTTGCGCCGTTTACGCCATTTAAAAGCGGGCTGCGCATTACACTCGACTGGTACATTCAAAAATACAAATATGCCGATTTTCTCAGAAGACGCTAAGGGATACCATTAGACGGGGTGAGTAGATGATTACATTCAGCAATGACCATTTCTTCGATTTCGAAAAACAAGCACGTCCGATCAAGTCGATTGCACTTATTCATAAAAATATGAAACCGGGCGGTGTGGAAATGCTGGTGGTCCGCATGGTCAAATGGCTCAGCGCCCGCGGCTATAACGTCACGCTGTTTCTGTTCAGCAGCGGAGGTCCTTTGCTGCGTCAATTAGAAACCGTTAAAGGCGTGACCATCATAGTGGACGAAGACACGACAGATCCTTCGGTCAATATGTGGCTTGTCACCAAAATGCTGCGTACGCGTTTCGAAGACAAATTCGATTTGGTGTATTCGTTTGGTCCAAAGTCGTTCTTGTTGTCGTATCTTTTGCCCGCAAGCAAGCGGCTGTCTGGCGTCTACCACCCCGAAAGCTACAAACAAGAGCGCACGGAAAAGGTCATCAAAACACTCAAGCTGATCGATCCGAAGTTCCATACAAGGCTGTTATTTATGAACCCGTCTATCCAGAAAATGACCGAGAAGGCGATCGGAGAGCCCTTGAATAATTCGATCTTTCCGATGCCGCTGGATTTCTGCTCGAACAGCGAAACGCAGGGCAACTTCGAGTCGCGCCGCATCGTCTCTATAGGACGGCTGGCACATTTTCGGACGTATAATTATTACATGATTGATATCATGGAAGAGCTGATCCAACTCGATCCGAAATTTACATACCATATTTACGGGTCTGGACAGGACGAAGACGATCTTCGGGAGAAAATTGCCAATTCCCCGGCGCGTGACCATATCGTGATGCACGGAGACTTTGCCACAATAGGAGATAAGAAACGTGCGCTGCAGGATACGTTCTGTTTTGTCGGAATGGGCGTACCACTCATTGAAGCGGCAGGCTGCGGCATTCCGGGAATCACGGCCAAAATCAACGATCCGTTCGGATTGACGGAAGGATTCCTTCACCAATTGCCGCCGTATGAAAGCGGCGATTCGTTCTCCGCAGACAGCGAACTTTTCAGCGTCCAAACGCAAATTGAAAAACTGCTGTCGAGTGAAACGGAATACCGGAAAATGTCCAAGCGCGATCGCATCAAAGCCCGTGAATTTGAAAGCGATCATGTTATGGAGAACTTCATCAAAGAGGCGGAAATCAAGGATTTTTCCTTCCGGCTGCATTGAGTATTAGCAGTAACCTTAAGTCTTGTAATAGGCTGAAAGTTCTACCAATATGAGCTATTAGTTCGGATATTAGAAATTTATGGAGTGAAATATGCCATTTTGACTAGTGATTTTAGTCAGAAGATACTATAATGGAAATATTAGTAGGAGGAAGATGCAACGGACCTATATAGATCAATAGGAAAGTGAGATGAAAGGCTTATGACGGAGTACGACTCTTACAGAGAAAAAGTAGAGCGGCGACATAACAAGGCCTTGGTAGAAGTCATGGAAGACCTCTACGTCAAGAACAACTTAGGGCCATCGGTTAGCGCAAAGCAGCTTGGTATGCCGCGGCAAGCCTTTATGCACTTTGTTCAAGAATACGGTTTAAAGCAACTCAAGTATGGTGACTATAAAAAAAGTGATGATTTTATCGGAGCGCCAGATGGTCCAGTAAAATAGCCCACAAAACCCGCTGCCTGATCGACAGGAGCGGGTTTTTGTGTGGAGAAAATTTGAGAGGGATAGATAAAATGTTGTGTAGGTGCCAGGCACCCGCTCAATTCATACCCACAATGATAGCAAGTTCGCTCTCATATCTAAGCGCAGGCGCGTGCACTTTCGCCGCCATGCGGTTCCAGAACCACTATTCTACTATCCCCAACAAACTCCTGTTATTTGCTGAGTATTTCAAGTCTTAAGCTGAGGCGCGTAAAAGGAGGGGACGGAGCGATAAGACTGGCAGCGTTTCTCAGCTGACTGGCTTATCGCGGGAGTCCACTCCAAAGCGACCGAAGCGGCTTATAAAATCCTTTAAAACATAAACTTCACAAAAAGAAAAAGCGCAATCCATAAAAGGACTGCGCTCAAATCTATTACATATCCAAATGCTCTTTTAACGTCGTCTGGATCTCTGCCAGTTCAGCATCATCCATCATATAATACCAAATTCCGTTGATAGTCTCACCAGTACCATCTTCAACAATGATCTGATCGACAGTGCCGATCGCATCACGGTAGTTCGACTGCACATCCATCATCTCGTCAAACGTCATGTTCGTGCGGACGTTGTTGCCGAGAGCGTCAAAAATGCCTCTATAATTCAACAGGCTGTTAACCGATGCGCCTTCTTTCATGATTGCTTGGATCACCTGCTTCTGCCGGTTCTGACGGCCAAAGTCGCCTTCTGGATCCTGCTTGCGCATTCTCACATAGCCTAATGCTTCTTCGCCATTTAACTCAATGTTCCCCGCCGCAAACTCGTCAAACGCCATCGCATTGTTTACTTCCACGCCGCCGACTGCATCGACGATATCCTGGAAGCCTTCCATGTTCACTTGCATCACATAGTCAATCGGAATATCCAATAAGTTTTCAACAGTAGCCATCGACATTTCGATGCCGCCGAATGCATACGCGTGGTTGATCTTGTCCATCGTACCGCGTCCGACAATCTCGGTATACGTATCACGCGGAATTGAAACCATCTTCGTGGATTGTTCTGCTGGGTTTACTGTCAATACAACCACGGTATCTGAACGGCCGCGGTCATCTTCGCGTTCATCAACGCCAAGCAGCACTACGGAGAAAGGATCTTGTTCGCTCAACACTACTCCTTGATCGGTTGTGCGTTTTTCTGATGCTTCGCGTTCGATCGGCTCATGAATTTCTTCCAGTGTATTGGTGAAGCTATTGTAGACAGTAAACAAGTAAATGCCAAGGCCAATAACGATCAATCCTAAAATTCCTAAAACCCACGGCCATTTTTTCTTCTTGTTCTTTTTCTCTCTTCTGCTCATTTAACAAATTCCCCTTTAGTCAGCGATAAAATACGCTTCCAATTCTTGTGCCCATGTCTCTGCGCCTCTGTCATTCGGCAACCCATCTTCTGTTAAATAATCTTGGAGCTGTTCGTCATCTGTATCTGGCCATGCGGACCAGTGGTCAATATAAGGATAACCATTAATCGATGCAAATTCCTCAAGTGCCGTAACTTGTGCTAGATAATAGCCAGCGCCGTATATTGGCTGAGGCGGATGAAGCACAAGAACGGAATCTGCAACTTTAGCCGTCATATCAGATTCAAAAGCACCGATATGTTCACGCTCTTGTTCAATGGCGATGCGGTCATTGTTCATCAACGTCATCGGCTCCAACAGCACTAAGTCATAGCCCGCCGACAAATCAACGTTAACCAAAAACTCGGAAGTTCTTACTACTGTAACGACATCAATTTCGATAAAGTTGCCATACGCTTCCTCTAAAGAAATTTGCAATTGCTCTGCGTAGCCGGGTTCACCGGATTCAAGTGCTGCCGAACCGGCAATGAGCATTTTCAAGCTCTCGCCGTCGCTTCTGTCTGCAAATAACTGTTGGACTTCGTCATCCATATTAACAGTTAAGTCTTCGATGTTCACAGAATCGACACTTTCTGAGGTTTCAGGCTCTTCTTGTGGTTCGGCAGAAGTCTGTGCGTCAGCTTCTTTTGGCTGCTCCAATACATTTTCTAGTCTGTCTTGCCAGATTAAGTAGCTAAATATTAGTGCAATGATACAAATAATAACAGCAATTATTGCTCCAATTTTATACAATTTCATGGTATACCCCTTTCAAAAAAACCCATTCTTACAAATAAAGATAGCATAAATAATTCTAATAGCCTACATAACTTTTTAAAATTGGAAGTTCCTTCGACTCTTACCTATGCTATACTATTTTAAGTTGTTTATGAATCAAAAATGATAAGAATTTGAAAATAAAAGGAGATAATCACCACATGGAAGAAACCATCAGCTTACAAGACCTCTTTAAAACCCTGAAAAAAAGGGCCGGGTTAATTGCACTTATGACGATTTTAGCTATTACGATCGCAGGTGTCGTATCATTTTTAGTCTTAACCCCGATGTATGAGACTTCGACACAAATCTTGGTTAATCAGGAAGAGACAGAAGCCAGCCAATTGACAAACCAGAACATCCAAACTGACCTTCAATTGATCAATACATATTCCGTTATCATCAAAAGCCCGGCGATTTTAGACGAAGTATCAAGCCAACTTGGCCTTGATATTTCCGTTGAGCAGCTAAATAACAAAATTACTGTCGCTACTGCTGAGAATTCTCAAGTGGTCAATATTACTGTACAAGATGAGGATCCTGCAGTGGCAGTGGACATCGCCAATACAACAGCTGAAGTGTTCGAAGGCGAAATCATGGAATTGATGAATGTCGATAACGTCTCAATTCTTTCACCAGCAGTTTTAAAAGAAAATCCGGCGCCAGTTGCACCGAATCCAATTTTGAATATGGCCATTGCGGCTGTGATTGGCTTGATGCTCGGAGTTGGTATCGCATTCTTGCTTGAGTACTTGGATACGTCCATTAAGACGCAACAGGACATTGAAGAAATTCTTGGAATTCCAATGCTTGGAATCATTTCTCCTATTAAAGAAGAGGCAAAACTGGAACAAACTACTACATCGAAGAGAAGGGCGGGATAACGCAATGGCGAGAAAGAAAAAGGTATTGCAGGAAACTGCGCGTAAACTGATTTCATTTACAACACCACGTTCATTCGTATCGGAACAATTCCGTACCTTGCGCACAAATATTAACTTTTCATCACCGGATGCAGAAATCCGTACATTGGTTGTCACATCAGCGGCACCGTCAGAAGGAAAATCGACAACATCCGCAAACCTGGCAGTTGTTTTTGCCCAGGAAGGCAAAAAAGTTTTGTTGGTGGATGGCGATATGCGTAAACCGACGACGCACTACACATTCCGTATGGGAAACACAGTGGGCTTATCAAGCGTCTTAACGCGCCAAAACTCTATCCAGGAAGTCATCCGTCCAACAGCGGTTGAGCGCCTGGACTTAATGACTTGCGGCCCAATTCCACCGAATCCGGCTGAATTGCTTGCTTCTAAATCGATGACAGCGTTAATCGAACAGTTGAAAGATATGTATGATCTTGTAATTTTCGATGCTCCGCCTGTTCTTTCTGTAACCGATGGACAGATTCTTGCAAACAAATGTGAAGGCACTATCTTAGTGGTTAGTTCAGGCAATACGGAAAAAGAAATGGCATTAAAAGCAAAAGAAGCCATTGAATCTTCTAACAGCCGCCTGATTGGCGCGGTGTTAAATAACTATGCCTTGGCAAAAGACAGCTACTACTATCAATATTATGGAAATACAGAGTAAAAAGGATTTTCCTTTTTACTTTTTTTTAAGCACCTGAGGAGGACGACACAATGATCGATACACACGCCCACATACTGCCCGGTCTTGATGATGGGGCTGAAACGATGGAACAGACAAAACGAATGCTGGAAAAAGCAGTCGAAGAACAATTGACGGGCATTATTGCCACGCCTCACGCATTTCATCCGAACTTCAATACAAACCTCGCTGCCTTAAAAAAACAATTAGAGCTGGTCAACAGCTACATTGCACAAGAGCAGCTGCCAATTAAGATATACAGCGGACAGGAATGCCGGCTGAGTGAAAAGCTGCCGGAAAAACTGGAAGCAAAAGAAGCATTAACGATGGCGGGATCACGTTATGTTCTGCTGGAATTGCCATCCTCTGGAATTCCGGCGTACACCGTTCCCATCATCCAGCAATTGATCACACGCAACTATGTGCCGATTATTGCCCATGCGGAGCGCAACCAAGGCATCATCGAAAAACCTGAGCGGTTGAAAAAGCTGCTTCTCCATGGTGCGATGGCTCAGGTTACTGCAGGATCCGTAGCAGGGAGCTTCGGTAAAGCCATCCAACGCACTGCAATGACTCTAATTGATGCTAATTTGATTCATGTTTATGGCTCAGATGTTCACAGCCTGGACAAGCGGCCGTTCCTTTTCAACGAAGGCCTGGATTACCTCGAGAAAAAGAATCAGCACGACATGGTTGATATTTTCCTGGAGAACAATGACCGCATCCTACTGGATGATCATTTACATGTTTTAGAGCCGGAAGACATCCGTAAAGGGAAATGGTGGAATATATTTGCTTAATAAATAATAAAAAAGTATTATTTTGTTTATAAAATCCTATCATTTCCAATTCATAGTATGCTAGAATGAGAAAAGATTTTTACTGACTTATGAATATAGTACTGGATAACGAAAGGATTGACCCTATGTCTCTGAAGAACCGTGTTTCATTATTGTTAATAGTGGACTCATTAATTGTATTTTTCTCTGTGTTTGTCGGCTATTATGTGCTTTATCCCTATACGGATGTACTTCAAAATCAGTTTCTTTTGGCAAGCGCTTTAACAATTTTCATCGCACATCACGCTTTAGCTATGTACTATGGCTTATACCGCAAAGTGTGGGAATACGCTTCTATTGGTGAACTAACCTCAATTTTCAAAGCTGTAAGTTGGTCAATCGTAGTAATTGGTCTTGTGCAGTATATGTACAGAGGAGATGTCTTGTTCCGTGCACTGGCTATCACATGGATGCTGCATCTAATCTTAATTGGTGGTTCGCGCTTGTCCTGGCGCTTGTTCCGGGATAAAAAAATCAGGCATAAGGATTCAGAGCTGAAACGTACCTTAATTATAGGGGCGGGAAAAGCCGGAACCTTAGTGGCTCGTCAGTTATTGACAAATCCTGAAAATGGTTTATTGCCTGTTTTGTACGTTGATGATGACAAAAATAAACAAGGCCTTGATATTTACGGAGTACGTGTTGTGCATGGAGGTACGCAGGACATAGCTGATATTGCGAAAGATAACTTAATTGATACTATCATCATTGCGATTCCATCACTCGGCAAACAGGAAACCGCCGAGTTGATTAAAACCTGTATGGATTCAGGAATACGCACACAAACAATTCCCCTAATTGAAGATATCATGACCGGTAAAGTGTCGGTGACAGATATCCAGGATGTCAAAATCGAAGACTTGTTAGGTCGCGACGAAGTCAAGCTGGACATGGACAAAATTGCCAATCAACTGACCAGCAAGACCATCCTGGTGACTGGCGCAGGCGGTTCGATTGGCTCCGAGATTTCCCGCCAAATCGTCCGCTTTGGTCCAAAAAGGCTATTGCTTTTAGGGCACGGGGAAAATTCGATTTACCTGATTGATATGGAGCTTCGTCAAAAGCTGCCTCCTGATACTGAAATCATTCCAATAATTGCCGATGTTCAAGATCGTGAACGTATCCTGGAAATTATGGAAACGTACAAACCTGATGTTGTCTACCATGCAGCGGCGCATAAGCATGTGCCGTTAATGGAAGGAAATCCGATGGAAGCGGTCAAGAACAATGTTTACGGTACAAAGAACGTTGCAGAAGCGGCGCATTTGAGCGGCGTAGGCAATTTCGTTATGGTTTCGACTGATAAAGCAGTGAACCCGCCGAACGTCATGGGTGCAACAAAGCGCTTTGCAGAAATGATTGTTCAAAACCTTGCTAAACGTAGCGATACGAAATTTGCGGCTGTACGTTTTGGTAATGTACTCGGCTCCCGTGGCTCAGTTATTCCTTTGTTTAAGAAACAAATTGCGGCTGGTGGTCCAGTTACAGTGACAGATCCTCGTATGACTCGTTATTTCATGACGATTCCTGAAGCTTCTCGTTTAGTTATACAGGCTGGAACATTAGCAGAAGGTGGAGAAGTGTTTGTTTTAGATATGGGAGAACCTGTGAAGATTGTCGATTTGGCACAGAATTTGATTCGCTTGTCTGGTTATTCTGAGGGTGAAATTGGTATCAATTTTTCCGGAATACGTCCAGGAGAAAAACTATTTGAAGAACTATTAAATGAAAACGAAATTCAAACAGAGCAAGTGTTTCCGAAGATTTATGTTGGGAAAGCGAATCCGGTTAGTGAGGGTGAGTTGAAATATCTTTTGGAGAAATTTCCTCGGATGCAAGGTAATGAAGTAAAAGATGTCTTGATTGAGTTAGCAAACAGAAAAAACATTGATTTGAATGATAAAAAGTTACTAAAAGTCAGTAACTGATAGGAATACTATGTTTTAATAAAATAATACGTAGACCATGGGAGGATGCAAGCAAAAATGACCGAGAGAATTTTTCTATCATCACCTCATATGAGCGATGAAGGCTATGAACAACAATATGTAAAAGAAGCATTTGATACAAATTGGATTGCTCCTCTTGGTACAAATGTAGATAGATTCGAAAACGAACTAGCGGCTAAAGTCGGTTCTAAAGCCGCCGCTGCTTTATCATCTGGTACTTCAGCTATCCACTTAGCTTTGAAAGCCGCAGGCATTGAAAAAGACGACATCGTTTTTTGTTCGACTTTGACTTTTTCAGCAACTGCAAATCCGATCATCTATCAAAATGCCATTCCGGTGTTTATCGACAGTGATTACGAGACATGGAATATGTCTCCGAAGGCTTTAGAAAAGGCTTTTGAAAAGTATCCCCAAGTTAAGGCAGTACTGTTAGTCCATCTATACGGTTTATCAGCAGATATGGATCAAATTGTAGCACTTTGCATAAAATATAACGTTGCTTTGATTGAAGATGCAGCGGAATCGCTGGGAACTTATTACAAAGGTCAGCATACTGGGACTTTTGGTGATTACGGTATCTTTTCCTTTAATGGCAACAAGATCATTACCACTTCAGGTGGTGGGATGCTTGTTTCAAACAATGAAGAGCGTATTTCAAAAGCAAGATTTTGGGCTACTCAATCCAGAGATCAAGCAAGACATTATCAGCATAGCGAACTAGGCTACAATTATAGAATGAGCAATGTAGTTGCTGGAATCGGTAGAGGACAGCTTAAAGTCTTGGACAATAGAGTTAAGAAAAAAAATTACATATACAATTTTTATAAAAATAATCTTAGTGACCTTGAAGGTATAGAATTCATGCCAAACAATGAATGGGATAAACCGAATTATTGGTTGAGCGCTATGACCTTGACCGGAAAGATTCGCCCAATTGATGTCATGGATGCTCTTGAGAACGAAAATATTGAGTCGAGACCAGTTTGGAAGCCAATGCATATACAGCCATACTTTGAGAAGTATGATTTTGTCGGGACGGATGTTTCAGAGAAATTGTTTGAGAATGGGGTTTGCCTGCCTAGTGATACAAAGATTATGGATGAGCAGTTAGAAAGAATAGTGAAGATAATTCGAGGGTTGTGGTAATAAGTATGAGTGTTTCTAAAGGTGGAATATATAAACGATTTTTAAAACGTCCAATGGATTTCATTCTTTCCTTATTAGCTATTATTGTTCTTCTCCCGATTTTTTTTATTGTAGCTATCCTTGTTCGAACAAAATTAGGAAGTCCAGTACTTTTTAAACAAGAAAGACCAGGATTAAATGAAAGAATCTTTTCAATGTATAAGTTCCGATCTATGACTGATGAAAAAGATACAAGTGGAAACTTATTACCCGATCATATCCGATTGACCAAGTATGGTAAGTTTTTAAGATCAACTTCTTTGGATGAACTGCCAGGCCTTTTAAACATTTTAAAAGGAGATATGTCTATTATCGGACCAAGACCTTTATTAGTACAATACTTGCCTTTATACAGTGAGTATCAAAAGCAACGTCATGATGTTAGACCAGGTCTATCAGGGCTTGCTCAAGTAAATGGTAGAAATGCTATTAGCTGGGAAGAAAAATTTAAGTACGATGTAAAATATACTAAACAAGTTAGCTTCATTGGAGATTGGAAAATTATATTGCTTACTTTAAAGAAAGTGTTTCTTCGAGAAGGCATTAGCTCGAATACTGCTGTTACTATGGAAGCTTTTAAAGGGACTGAAAAACATGAACAAAAGTGAGAAAGAGAAACTTCTTATTATTGGTGCTAGCGGTCATGGAAAAGTAGTAGCAGATATTGCTCTTAAGATGAATGAATGGCAGCGTATTGCTTTTTTAGACGATGATGAAATTCTGAAAAAATCTCTTAGTCTTGATGTGATTGGTAATACAAAAAATTTGAAGGAATATGTTGATGAATGGGATATTTTTGTGGCCATAGGTAGTAATTCCACAAGAGAGAAAATCCAAGAAACATTGGATAAATTAATTGCAACTATACCAGTATTAATTCATCCACGAGCTGTTATCGGAGAAGAAGTCGAGATAGCGGAAGGTACGGTAGTAATGGGTGGTGTAGTTATTAACTCTTCAACTAAAATCGGTAGAGGTTGCATCATTAATACTGGATCTACTATAGACCATGATAATTTTATTGAGGATTTTGTTCATATCTCTCCAGGGGTTCATTTAGCTGGGACAGTAAAAGTGGGTAGTCGCTGTTGGTTAGGAATAGGTAGCATAGTTAGCAATAATATATCTTTACACAGAGATTCCAAAATTGGTGCGGGTGCAGTAATGGTGAAAGATACGATAGAAGCCGGTCTATATATCGGGTTACCGGCAAGGAGAGCATAGAGTATGAAAAAGAATGTATGGATATGGAATCATTATGCGACAAATATGTTTAAAGACCAAGCAGGCCGACATTATTGGTTTGCAGAAAATTTAAAGAACGAAGGATATAATCCCACTATTTTCTGCGCATCAACAATACATAATTCTGAAGAAAGTATTGATACCGGAAATCAAAAGTATTTGAGTAAAAATTCGGGAGACATACCTTTTGTTTTTGTCAAAACAACTAAATACGGAAATGATAGAAAAAAAAGAGTAATGAACATGCTCACCTTTTATAAGAATCTTTTTGTAGTTGCAAAAGAATATGCTGAAAAATATGGGAAACCAGATGTGATTTTAGCTTCGAGTGTCCATCCTTTGACTATGGTAGCGGGTATAAAGATAGCAAAAAAGTTTGGCGTACCTTGTATTTGTGAGGTAAGAGATTTATGGCCAGAAAGCATAGTAGCGTATGGTCTATTAAGCAGAAAAAACCCTGTCATAAAAGCTTTATATCAGGGTGAAAAGTGGATTTATCAGAATGCTGACTCTGTAATTATGACTTGGGAAGGTGGAAAAGACTATATAGTTGATAAGGGCTGGAAAGAGGAAATCGATTTAAACAAAGTTAGTCATATAAGTAACGGTGTCATAATAGATACTTTTGATAAAAATAGTTTGAAGAATAAAATAAGTGACTCGGATTTGGATAGCCAAAAATTTAGAAATATAGTTTATGCAGGATCTATAAGGAAAGTAAACAATATTGGAATGCTTTTAGATGCAGCTAAGATTATTCAGTCCGAAGGAATAGAAGATATCAAAATACTCATCTACGGTTCAGGTGATGAAAGTGAAATGTTAAAACAGAGATGTGAAATAGAAAATATAAATAATGTTATTTTTAAAGGTAGAGTTGAAAAAAAATATATCCCAGCAATTTTAAAAAAGTCACATGCTAATATTTTACATAATTCTAGTACTTCTTTGGATAAATACGGTCAAAGTCAAAATAAGTTTTTTGAATATTTAGCTGCTGGAAAACCTATAATTCAGACCTACTCTACCGGTTACAGTATCTGTGAGAGTACTAAATGCGGAATAAGTGCTATTAAACAGAGTCCTGAAGACATTGCCAAAGCAATTATTAGACTTTTCGATAGTGAAGTAAGCAGCCGTGAAATGGGTAATAATGCAAGAGAAGTAGCTTACAATTACGATTTTAAAGTACTAACTAAAAAGCTTATTAGGATAATTGAAAACATATAAAAAGGGGATATAAAAATGAAATTGTTTGGAGAAATTATAAAAAATAAAGAAAAAATAGCTGTTATTGGTTTAGGTTATGTAGGTATGCCAATAGCAGTTGCATTTGCAAAAAAAGTAAAAGTAATTGGGTTTGATTTAAATACTAGTAAAATTGATTTATATAAATCAGGTATTGATCCAACAAATGAAATTGGTAATGAGGCTATTAAGCATGCAAAAGTCGATTTTACGTCAGATGAGGTGAAATTAAGAGAAGCTAAGTTTTTTATTGTAGCTGTTCCTACTCCTATTAATTCAGATAAAACTCCAGACTTAGCACCTGTAGAAGGGGCAAGTAAAATTATTGGACGAAACCTTAGCAAAGGTTCCATAGTGGTATATGAATCAACAGTATATCCTGGTGTTACTGAAGATATATGTATTCCGATTTTAGAAAAAGAGTCCGGACTAAAGTGCGGAACTGATTTTAGTGTAGGTTATTCCCCAGAACGTATTAACCCAGGTGATAAAGTACATACTTTAGAAAAAATAATTAAAATTGTTTCAGGAATTAATAAAGAAAGTTTAGAAGAAATCGCAAAAGTATATGAACTTGTCATTGAAGCTGGAGTACATAGAGCAAGTTCTATAAAAGTAGCAGAAGCAGCTAAAGTTGTCGAGAATAGTCAACGTGATATAAATATTGCATTTATGAATGAACTTGCTATGGTTTTTGATCGTATGAATATTGATACTAATGAAGTGATAGAAGCGATGAACACTAAATGGAATGCTTTAAAATTCTATCCAGGCTTAGTTGGAGGACACTGTATAGGTGTAGATCCATATTACTTTATATATGAAGCTGAGAAGTTAGGATATCATAGTCAAATTATACTGTCTGGTCGAAAAATTAATGATGGTATGGGGAAGTTTATAGCAGAAGCCACTATAAAAAAATTAATACTTGCAAACAAAGTTGTTAAAAAATCAAAAGTAGTAATATTAGGACTTACATTTAAAGAAAACACACCAGATACTAGAAATTCTAAAGTAATTGATATCATTGAAAATTTAAGAGAGTATGGAATAAATCCGATTATCGTGGATTCTGAAGCAGATCCAAAAGAAGCTAAAAGAGAATACGATATTGAATTAACAAATTTTAATGATATCAAAGATGCTGATTGCATAATTTTAGCGGTGGCACATAATGTGTTCAAAGAAATTTCACTTACTAAATTGGATTCACTGTATGGAAAAATGAAAAAAGAAGAAAAAGTGCTTATTGATATAAAAAGCATATTAAATGAAGAAGAAATTATAGACAGAGGTTATAGTTACTGGAGATTGTAGATTATTAAAAGGAGGGACTGGTTAAGATAAAAGTTCTACATGTAAATTCCTACTTTAATGGAAGTCTTTTTTATAAAAACTTATATGAAAAACAAATACAAAAGAAGATGGATATAGATGTCTTTGTTCCGATAGCGAAAAATGATAAGGAAAACATTTCTAATCATGGGAAATATATAACGGTAAGCCCTAACTTCAAAAAAATAGATAGATTTTTTTATCATATAAAACATTATAAGATTCAAAAGAATCTTCAAAAAAAATATGATGTAGAAAATTTTTCTCTAATACATGCTCATTCTCTTTTTTCTAATGGATATATAGCAATGAAAATGAAAAAAAAGTATAATTTGCCTTATATTGTAGCAGTGCGAAATACAGATGTGAATATATTCTTTAAAAAAGTAATTTACTTAAGAAAAACTGGACTTAGTATATTATTTCACGCACAAAAAATCGTATTTTTATCGGAAGCTTATAGAGAGGTTGTTATTGAAAAGTATATTCCCGAATTTAAAAAAGAGGAAGTTAGAAAAAAATCCGTTGTGATTCCGAATGGAATAGATGACTTTTGGATAAATAACTTAGGGAGTAACCGAAGATTAGAAAAAAGCTTTAACCTCAAATTACTATATGTTGGAGAAATTAATGAAAATAAAAATATAACAAGTACACTTCAGGCTATTGAGTTGCTGAAACAAAAAGGTTTCTCAATTGAATTTACTATAGTAGGAAAAATTACAGACGAAAATATTTATAAAAAAATTATAGGAAAATCTTATGTGAATTACATAACACCTCTCAAAAAGGAGGAGTTATTAAATGTATATAGAAGTCACGATATATTTGTCATGCCTTCATTAAAAGAAACCTTTGGATTAGTATATGCTGAAGCTATGAGTCAAGGGCTGCCAATTATTTATACAGTAGACCAAGGATTTGATAGACAATTCAAAAATGGTTTTATAGGATACTCAGTAAACCCGCTCGATCCTAAAAATATTGCCGAAAAAGTTCTTGAAATTATAAATAAATACAATTATTTGTCTATTAATTGTGTGTCAAGTATTAATAAGTTTAATTGGTCTAATATTGAAGGTACATACAATGAAATTTATACTAGTATAGTGTCGGAAAAGGAAGATATAAATGAATGATTACACTATAAACTTAAACAAAGTGACACTTTTTTTCGTTCTTTTCTTATCAATACTTCCATTTTTAAATATAGGATCTTTTGGAGTACCCGTATTGTATTTATTAACACCAATTGGAATGTTTGTACTATTAATTCTTCTACTAGGAAAAATTGCGATTCCGTATGTACTAAAGCCAATTTTAATTATTTGTGGAATGATAGTTCTAGAAGTTTTTCTTTCAGCTTTCTATGGTTCAATTTCAGCATTTGGAACTTTTAAATTTCCAACAGATTCTATTCAGTATATTGTACGCTTTTTGTTTTTAATTTCATTTTTAATAATATTTTATAAGAATAAAATAGGTGCTAAAGTTTTTATTAAATACTTTTTAATAATCGCAAACGTAGGTATGTTGATAGGTGTTTTACAGTGGATACCTTGGGCAGGAAGGTTATTTCTTGTAGAAATGTATCCTTTCACGAAAGTAGATATTCAGTTATCTCATCTAGATAGATCCTTACATGCAATAAGGGTTCATGGAATAGCACAATTTGCCACAGCAAATGGTGGATTAGCCACTTTCTTCTTTATATTTGCATATTCTGTATATAAATACTTAAATCAGTACAAACTACTTTCAATTTCTCTGATACTTCTTTCTATTTTAAATATAGTCACAAGCCAAGCCAGAGCAGGGATGTTAGCTCTTGTATTTGCTGTAATTTTATTATACTTAATAGATGTCTATATTTATAAAAAAAGCTTTAAACCCACTATATACTTTTCTGTCTTGATAATAGTCGTCTACGCTTTCGGATATTCTTTGTATCAAGCAGGAAACGAATTTGTTGAAACTATAGTATTTAGATGGACTGAGTTATTTAAAACAAATGGCGGTGAAAGAACAGATCAAATAGAATATGGAATTAGTTTATTAGATAGTCCTATGGATTATTTATTTGGATTATCTAAAGTATTTCAAAGTCAGGGGGATTTAAATTTTTTCATTGAAGTAGAACCAGTAAATATACTAGTTCTTTACGGTGGATTAGGATTTTTCCTTCAATATTCTTTAATATTGTTTATTTCAATGTATTTCCTGAAAAACATTAAGAAAAACATAAACAATAAAGAAGTTTTAGTATTAATCATAGCTTCTTTAGTAGGCCTTTTAAGTTATCAAGTTTTTTCTACAGGATACTATTTTTATAGAGAAATAAGAGTTGGTCTGTTTCCATGGATTCTAATGGGCGTGGCAATTGGAGTTAATGAAATGTATAAAAAAGAAGAGATATCTGCGAATCCAAAAAAAGTTTTTTATTTTAAATCCTAAAAGAGTTTTGTAGTAGATAGGAGAAATAAAGCATGCGTAATAATATTATTATATTCTCACATAATACACATAGTTTTTTAAAAAATGAAATAATTTATGCAGCTAATACATTTAAAAAAGTCATATTTATATCACCCTATGACGCAGAACTAAAAGAAACTATTAATGGCTTTTCGAATGTGGAATACTTATCTTTTAACAGTATAACTTTAAGAAACAGTTTATTGAAATCTATAAAAAAAGTTACAAACAAATATGTCTTAATTGAATTATTCGAGGGAATTCGAAGTGGATTATTTACAAAGTCATATCTGAAGAGAGTATTAAGTTTTTTGGCATTTCAAAAAATGTTTGATGATTTTTTAGGAAAAAGTATTAAAATTTCTAAAGAGGATTCAAAAAATTGGGTTTTTTATTCTGCATGGTATTATGGAACGGCCTTTGCAATGGCATTATCCAAAAAAAAATTACCTGGTATTAAAGTAATTTCATTGGCCCACTCTTTCGAAATTGATGGAGAAAAAAATCTCTATACAAACTTACTGTTTAGAAAGCTATATCACCCCCTATTGGATCAAGTTAGCTTTATTAGCAGAAACGTATGCGAAATGTATAAGGCAGATGTAGTAAATCCTTTAAAACTCACTTTAGAAAATATAAATATTAACTATTTAGGAACAAAAAAATTATTAAAAGGAAAAAGTGTGGCTTCGGCAGATAATAAGTTAAGAATTGTATCATGCTCTCACCTAGTTCCGATAAAAAGAATAGACATGATATTTAGAGCTTTGGATAGTATGACTGGGATTGAAATTGCATGGACTCATATTGGAGACGGCACTGAGATGGAAAAGGTTAAGAAGCTAGTTAACTCAAAAAAAAATTCTAAACTGCAAGTAAACTTACTCGGATCTATAGAAAACAAAAAAATTCATGAGTTTTATATAAATAATCCTGTTGATATATTTATTAATACTAGTGCATCTGAAGGAATACCAGTAACTATAATGGAGGCACTTGCTTATGGAATACCAGTAGTCGCTACTGATGTAGGAGGAAATTCTGAAATTGTAAAGAGTGACTTTGGAAAAATTATTAGTAAAAATCCGAGTCTTTCAGAAATTGAGCAAGCCATTATTTCTATTAACAATCTTTCAATTGAGAAAAAGGATAATATGAGGTTAAGTGCATCAGAATTCTATCAAAGTAATTTTAATTCGGATAAAATAAGAAAAGATTTCTTTGAAATCTTAAGTGCAGATTGATGTAAGAGAGCAGTTCCTAAAATACAAAAAAATATTTAATTAAATTTAAGTGAAGATAGGAGAAACAATGAAAATATTAATTGAGAACACAGTTCCATTAAATAATGGTGATGCAGCTTTAATTTTTTCGATAGGTGAAAAATTTGAGGAGGCGGGGAATGAAGTTTATTATAGTGTTCCTCACTTAAAGAAAATCAAGGAAATATATCCAGAAAAAAACTGGATTCAATCCTTTTTACCATTAAGAGTAATTAAAATTCCAGTAGTTGGACTAATTATATTAAGTATGTTGTTGATCTCATCAAAAGAACATAGAAATTTTGATGCAATAATTTCAGCACCAGGAGGATATATCAATAGCTACTATAGCTTCAAAAGACGTCTTCAATTAATGACTTTATATAAATTTTTATTAAGGAAAAAAATTTATATGTATTCTCAATCTATAGGGCCTTTTAAGGAAAAAGACTCAAAAATATTTGCTAAATATGTTAAACACTTTAATTTATTTTATGTAAGAGATGACATTTCTATGAATAGAACTTTGGAATTAGGAAACTTTAAGAATTTGTTTCAAACAAAAGATGCTGCATTTTTATTGAAAACTATTGATTATTCCAAAATCAAGAACAATAAAGTTGCAATTTCGGTTAGAGAGTGGAAATTTGATGATAGAAGTGAGAAAGTTTATTTTGATTTAATCAAGAGTATTGTAAATTATTTTTATGAAAACGGATATGAAGTTACTTTCCTATCAACTTGTCAAGGAGAGCCTATGTATAAAGACGATTCTTTAGTAGCAAAGAAAATCTACAGTGAACTGGATAAAAAAGTTCAAAATAGTGTAAAAGTGGATGACAGCTTTTATAACTTACATGATCTTAGAAAAAGATTAACAAATTTTGATTTTGTAGTTGGAACACGTTTACATATGTGTATATTATCATGGCTATCTGGTACTCCTGCACTTAACATATCTTATGAGGAGAAAGGAAAAGAGAGTTACAAATACTTAAATATCGAGAAATATTCGATAGATTATAATCATTCTGGAGAAATTGATACAGTTTTAAGTAACTTTGTAAACGAAAGTAAATTTTCAGATGTATTTAAAAAAATTAAAGATGTACAAATAGAATCGAATGAGAATTTTAAAAAGTTGTATAAAGATATTAAGGAGTAAAAGTTATAGTTTAATAGGTTTTCCAGTGTAAACTACCACTCTATAAAACACTATATTATTGTAATAGAATGAAAGTGGTAAATGTTAAGGAGATAAAATGAATATTTATAAGAAACTTTTAAATAATTCTTTGATTTTCGCTGTTGGAAGTTTAGGTGTGAAATTAATATCTTTATTTCTTCTTCCTTTATATACATTTTATTTAACGCCTAGCCAATTCGGCACTGTAGATTTAATGACAGTAACAGCCACTCTTGTCATTCCCATTTTTACTTTAAGTATTAGTAACTCTATTTTAAGATTTGTAATGGACAAAAACTATGATAAAGAGTCAGTTTTAATCAATTCTTTATTTGTGAGCGCTTTGGGTATATTTGTTTTAATACTAAGTTATCCACTTGTAATATTAATTTTTCCATTTAAAGAATATATCGAGTATTATTACATTTTTTTAGTGGTGCAAATCTTAAATAGTTTACTAGCACAATATGTTAGGGCAAATGGCAGTGTTAAATTATTTGCAATAAATGGGATTGTAACGTCGCTACTTCTATTAATAAGTAATCTGCTTTTTTTAGTAATTTTGGAAATGTCAATTAAAGGATATTTGTTGAGTTTTATTACAGCATTTACTTTAAGTAGTGTCTTTATCTTTTTTTATGGGAACATCAAAAAAGATATCAATATCAAAAAATTTAATAAATCACTTTTAAAAGAAATGTTAATTTTTAGTATCCCCTTAATTCCTAATGCACTAATGTGGTGGATTATGGGGGTATCCGATCGTTATTTAATTACGTATTATATGGGTTTGAGTTCAGTGGGTTTGTACGCAGTAGCGGTAAGAATACCAAGTATTTTAAGTATTATTAACTCAGTATTTTTTCAAGCTTGGCAGATGTCAGCAATTGAAGAAGCAGATTCTAAAGAAAAATCTTTATTCTATACAACAGTATTTAATGTTTTTTCGCTTACAATGCTTATTGTGACATCTCTCATACTTCTATTCTTGAAGTTACTAATGGGATTAATTGTTTCAGATGCTTTCTTCGAAGCTTGGAGGTATGTTCCTTTTTTACTTCTTGGAGTTGTTTTTTCTAGTTTTTCTGGGTTTTTAGGTACTAATTATATAGCATCGAAAAAAACTGCGGGAGTTCTTAAGACTTCAATAATAGGTGGACTATTGAATATAATTTTAAACATTATTCTAATTCCAATATTGGGTATAAACGGAGCAGCTATAGCGACTATGATAAGTTTCTTTATAGTTTGGGTATTGAGAATTAGAGACACTAAGAAATTTGTAGAAATAAAACTAAATACTTTCAAACTTTCCTTTACAATTTCTTTGATTTTCCTCCAAATATTTGTTATGTACTGTAATATTAATCAAGGTAATTTATTAGAGTTATTTATATTTATTGTAATTGTCTTAATTAACTATAAAGAAATAGTTTTGTTATTTAATAAAGTAAAGAAGAAAGTATTGAAAAAATAAATTGATTTTTTTATTATAACCAAATTATTATTTAAAGATGGAACAGTTCTTGAAACTTTAAGTTTGGTTTAGTTGAACTATAAGTTTGTGAAATATACGATTAATAACGTAGAGTAGTTAAAATATATAGAATCGTCGAAGTTTTAAAAGCTAAAAAAATAGTTTAAACAATTTCAACCTAAGTTTCTTCTTATACTATCTACTACCGTAAAGTAGTTGCTGGATGTTTTGAATCTTCGAATAAAAAAGTTTACAATTAGTGTTATATATAATTAGTAGTAAAAGAAGCTTTAGCTTAGTTGTAAAACTAAGTAGTCTCGAAAAGTTAGATTACGAGAGGTGCAAATATGCGAGTGAAAAAAGCCATCATTCCTGCTGCAGGTCTAGGAACTCGATTCTTACCAGCTACAAAAGCAATGCCAAAAGAAATGTTGCCAATCATCGATAAACCAGCGATTCAGTACATAATTGAAGAAGCTATTGCTTCTGGTATTGAAGACATCATCATCGTGACCGGAAAAGGCAAGCGTGCTATTGAAGATCACTTTGATCATGCATTTGAGTTGGAAAATACACTCATGTTAAAAGGTAAACAAGAAATGCTGAATTCTGTTTTAGAAACTTCTAAAGTAGAAATTCACTTTATTCGTCAGAAGCAACCGCTTGGCTTGGGCCATGCAATTTGGACTGCACGTAAGTTTATCGGTAACGAGCCTTTCGCTGTATTATTAGGGGATGATATTGTTGAAAATGATGAACCATGCCTGGCTCAATTGATGGATCAGAACGAAAAGACAGGTAAAAGTGTTATTGGCGTAAAGCAAGTAGCTGAAAAAGATACGGAAAGATATGGTATTATTGATCCTGTTTCTGTTGAAGGGAAATTGATTGAGGTTAAAAGATTTGTCGAAAAACCAACTTATGGAACTTCTCCATCCAATTACGCCATCATGGGTCGCTATATTTTAACTCCAGAAGTATTCAAATACTTAGGAGAGCATCAGATTGGGGCTCATGGGGAAATTCAATTGACCGATGCCGTCCAGAAGTTGAATGAAGTCCAGCGCGTTTTTGCATATGAATTTGAAGGACAGCGTTTTGATGTGGGGGAGAAATTCGGATTTATCGAAACAATGATAGAGTTTGCTCTAAAGCGTTCGGAGTTTAAAGATCAGTTATTAGAATTATTTGAGAGAAAATTGGCGGAGCAGAAGTTTTCTATTAGGCAGTAAAGAAATATCTTTAATTGAAATCTACTTTAACTTATTGACTAATTACGGTTTAATAGACACTTTAATAAAAGCAACATGCTATCATGTGAATTCGATATTGTAAAAAAGGAGACAACTTTATTTAAGGTGATTGTTTATTAAGCTACCTTAATACTATGTGTGTTTTTAACTAATTTTATCACACTGCTCTTACACGTAACTACCTGCCGGTAAAAGCGCCTTGATTTATGAATACTGCCAACGAAATGAGCTAATTATGTCATATTTTGAGCCACTTGAGAAAACAAGAGAGCCACTACCTGACGGTAGTGACTTTTTTTACCGCAAGCGCGTCCAATAGCGAACACATTCTAATAGAAGATTCTTAATGAGATACTCTTTCCAGAATTGAATTTCTGGGAGGAGTTTTTTGAAAAGAAAAGAGAAAGAATTGTATTGGACAGCCCCAATCAGCCAATATCGGCAAAGTGGAGATCCTTTGGTCCAGTGATGTGGAAGGTGTCAATGCCGGTTTACTTTTCCCTAATATAGCCGGAATAAAATTCCCCAATTGAGCTACTTTGCAGGTGGGGTAGCCGGATAAATTCCGGCTTTTTTCTTTTCCTTCAGGCGATAAGAATCGCCTTTGATGTTAAATGTCACCGAGTGGTGAAGCAGGCGGTCGAGAATGGCTGTGGCTAAGACATCATCCCCGAAGACCTTTCCCCATTCGATAAACGATTTGTTCGAGGTGAGAATCATCGCGCCATGCTCATATCTCTTCGAGATGACTTGGAAAAAGATATTCGCTGAGAACTCGTCAAACGGAAAGTAGCCGACCTCGTCCAACACGATCAAATCCGGCCGTGTCCATTTCTTGATGAGCCGGGAGACCGTACCTTTGGCTTCTGCCTTGTGACACTCCGCGACCAGATCGGCTGCGGTGAGGAACAGGACACTATAGCCTTGGGTGAGGGCTTCCAATGCAAAAGCGATCGCAAGATGCGTCTTGCCGACACCTGGCGGTCCCAGGAGAAGGCGGTTTTCCCCCTTCGCAATGTACCGACAGGTCAGTGTTTCGTTGATGCGTTGCTCGTTAAGACTAGGTTGAAATGCCAACTCAAAATCATGGATGGTTTTGGTGTAAGGGAGTTTCGCTCGGTGAATCCTTCGGTTCAATTCGGTGGATTCTCGGTGTTCCCATTCCCCCGAAACCACCGTGTGTAAAAAGTCGAAATATGATACATTATGGGTAGAAGCGTTCTCGACCAAATCATCGAGCTGGCTAGCCGTATGCGACCAGTTCAGCTGATGCAGCCGTTCTTCCAGAAGGGATTTCATTCGAAATCACCTCCTTCAAAGGCGGCGTAAGCTGCGAGGGAACGTGCTTCAACGTAAGGAGTGGAAACGATTGAATCCTGGGTCGCCAAACCGATGGGATTCTGTTGTTTTCGCTCTTTTTCTTTTGCCTCCTGCATTCCCTCGTAATGTTCAAAGCGGACATGAGTACGTGTTTCACCAGAAAGAATCGGGTGTTGCGCAATGCATTCCACTTCGTCAAAAATCTCCAATTGCTTCTCCAGCGTCACCTTGATTTTCACTTGATGACCGGCATACCGAAACGGAACGGAATACTTATTCCCCAAGTAGGAGACGAAACAGTCGCGACTGACTTCACGCATTTCCCAATGCGTGGTCGGGAACAACTCCTTCGTTCCCCAAGCCTGCAGAAAAGACTGTTCCTTTTGCCAGCGCTGAACCGGCGGTTCCTGGGTCGTTTCATTCTTTTTCTTGTTTGCGATCTGATCCAGCCATTTGCGCATGTCCTGGTTCAATGCTTCAAGTGTCGGTTCATGCCGGCGTTGAAAGAAGTGTAAACGCTAATATAAAAGTTGACCACTTGAAGGGGTTTCGCTCATCAAAAAGTTGACCACCTTTATCATGTTTCCCGTATCATTATGTTTGTCTAGAACAAGCATGATTCGGGAGGAAAAGGAATGATAAAGATGGCTAATATTGAGCTTATCAGAAAACTCATTATGTGGAAAAAAGATCAATCCGGCAGTTATCAAAAGACTTGGGGTATTCACGACAGACGATTCGGAAAGCATTGGAACAGAATGAGGTTCCTCGCTATACCCGAACCGCCCCCATCAAAAGGCCAGCGATCGATGCCGTCAAACCCTTGATTCTTCAATGGATGCAGGAAGATCAAACAGCCCCTTTGAAGCAGCGCCATTCAGCTGCACAAATCTATCGCCGCCTTGTGAACGACTACCAATTCACCGGTGGTGAATCGACGGTCCGCCATTTCGTTCGCCAGGTAAAACAGGAGTGGAATTTATTGTCGCCCCCATCCTCGATTCCGTTGGAATTTCAAGCGGGTGAATTCGGCCAATTTGATTGGGGAGAAGTCATCATCGAACTCAATGGCAGCGAGATCAAATGCATGCTTTTTTGCATGCGACTTCTATATAGCCGGAAAATCTTTGTGAAAGTATTTCCCCACCAGCGTCAAGAGGCGTTATTCCAGGGGCATCTCGATGCGTTCAATTATTTCGGTGGCGTACCGAAGACGATTGTGTACGACAATATGAAGACGGCGGTCAAAAAAGTGTTGGAAGGGACGAAACGGGAAGAACAAGAAGCGTTTATCGCGTTTCGTTCGGCCTTTTTGTTCGATGCTCAATTTTGTGCTCCGGCAAAAGGAAATGAGAAGGGGCAAGTGGAGAAGCTCGTTCAAACAGCCAGAGCGCAATTTCTGGTGCCCGTTCCTAAAGTGACCAGCTTCGAAGAGCTGAATGATTACTTGAAAATGTGTTGCGATCGTTACGACTTACATAAAGTACCGAATTCAACTGAACTTGTGCACCAACGGTTCACAGAGGAAAAAGCACTTCTCCTGCCGATTCTCGGTCGGTTTGACTGTGCACGCCGCATTCGGGTAAACATTAACACGCTGGCACTGGTGAATTTCGAGACCAACCGGTATTCCGTCCCGACCCGCTATTCCGGCAGGAAGGATGCGTTTCTGCATGCGTATGTCGATAAAATCATCGTACAAATCGACGGAGAAACGATTGCCGAACACGAGCGTCTTTACACGCAACACGGCGAATTATTGGACATCGACCATTACCTGGATGAATTGGAGCGAAAACCACGTGCCATCCCTTTTGCGCGTCCGTTGAAAAAGAACACACTGCCCGCCTCTTATCAGTCGTTTTACCGGGAAACCAACCTGCGGTATGGTCATGGCAAAGAACTGATTCGTGTATTGAAGCTGCATCGGGATTATCCGGCTTCGGCAGTCGAGAACGCCGTCCGTCAGAGCGTGGAGAAACAGTTATTCACTTGCGATGCGGTTAAACAGTTTCTTTATCAAACCTTGCATCCGGCCATCGCCAATCCCCTGCCCATGATGTACGAAGTCACGGAAAGCATTCGCGTAAAGCCTCCTGCATTGGGAGATTACAATGAATTATTGAAAGGCGGTATCTATCATTGAATGAGCATCATTTCCAGCTGGAAGATTACTTAAAACGGTTGCGCCTTCCGGCCATCCGAGCGCAACTGGAGGTCTATCTTCGGGAAGCAAACGAACAACAAATGACCTATGAGTCCTTTCTCTATCATCTCCTCCAACTGGAGGTGGCGGAAAGGGAAATCAAACGGAAGGAACTGGCGCGTAAGCAAGCTCGGTTCCCTGTCGAGAAGACCTTAGCCAATTTCTATTTTGAGCGTGCGCCCCATGTGCCCAAAAGAAAAGTATTGGAAATTGCCGAAGGCAATTATATTTATGATAAACGCAACGTCCTGATGATCGGAAATTCGGGGACCGGCAAAACGCATATCATGATTGGCTTGGCTCAAATCGCGATTGAGAAAGGCTACAAGGTCAGGTATTATACCGCCGCCGGGCTGGCCAACGAAATCATGGAAGCACAAGACGAGAAAAAGCTCCTCCAACTCGAAAAGAAGTGGTTAGCAGCTGATTTGGTTCTGGTCGATGAATTGGGATACATTCCATACCACAAAAGAGCAGCTGAATTGATGTTTCAATTTTTCTCCAGCCGTTACGAAAGAGGCAGCATGATCATCACCAGCAACCGGGAGTTCAATAAATGGAACGAAGTTTTCCACGATGATCAGATGACCGCCGCCTTGTTGGATCGACTCACTCACAAAGCTCATATCCTCGATATGAACGGCGAGAGTTATCGTTTACGAGAGACCTTGGAATCCAGGTCGATCTAAGTAGAGGGTGGTCAACTTTTAAATGAGCGACCTGGTCAACTTTTGGCTTGACGTTTACAAGAAGTTTCGTTTCATGTAATCGACCGTTCGTTCAACTTTCCCTTTCGTTTGCGGACGGTAGGGTTTGCACGCTTTGGGCGTGACGCCGTAGTAAGCGAGAAAGTCTTCAAACTTTTGGTTGAAGCGGATTTCTACCGTTGTATGCCGAATGACAACCGTTTTCATATTGTCGTAGAGAACTTGATTCGGAATGCCGTTGAAATAGGCAAAGGCATTCATGTGGCATTTCATCAAGGTCTCCAATTTCATGTCGGTGGTGAACTCGATATATTTCATCCGCGAATACCCCAGCACGATCAAAAACCCATAGATTTTTTGAAGACGTTCATCAACGTCGTACAGACCGACTTCTGCCCAATCCATCTGCGCCTGTTGACCAGGTGGCGTCTCCAAGCGTCGGGTTGCCTGTATCTTCGGCTGTTCCCGATGCGGCTGCGCAAAATCTTTCAGGATTGTACTTTTCCCGTCAAAGCCTTGCGCCCGCATCTCCTCGAGTAACACCACACAATTGTTGGTGCCTTCTTGAATCCGTTGAAGTAAGTAGGGTTTATACGGATCTAATTTGCTTGCCCGTTTCGTTCGCTTGGAGCTCCGAGGGAGCTTTTCGGTATTTATGTATTTCCTTATGGTTTTCCGGTCAAAGCCGGTCTCTTCGGCAATGGCTGTTAACGACCATCCCTTTTGGTGCAGTTTCCGAATTATAAAAAATTCCTCCATTTTCAACATCGACACACACTCCTCTACAACTTGGTATATGTCGATTATCCTTGATGAATGGGGAATTTTAAAACGCGTTATTGGGTATTTTATCACCGGCAGTGACAGGATTATTACATTGAAAATAAAAAACGGAGAAATCGAGGTGGTGAGTGGCTTCCAGGACGTACTGTTACTAAAGGTCCTTTGGACACTTACCCCATTATGGTGAACAGCCGGATCGTTGAGCGGGTGTATTTGGTTACTGTAACGACGGATCTCCGGTCATCGTCCAAGGATTGTTTCAGCTCAATCCTTTTTCCAATGTGCTTTTTGTGTTCTGTAATCGGAAGAAAGACAAACTCAAGATTCTATTCCGAGATTACAATGGTTTCTGGTTCTATTACCGGCGATTGGAAAAAGGGCTGTTCGATAGGCCGGATCCTCTCGAACTGGATGATTTCGAGCACAACCCATCTTACGATTATCTCCATCGGCAACTCCTGCAAGAAGAGCTGCTTCATGCCGATGAAACCGGCTTACAAATACTTGATGAGCCTGACAAGACTACACAATCCAAGTCGTACATGTGGCTCTATCGAACGAGTGGCGTTTCGAAAAAACCAATGGTCCTTTTCAATTACCGAGTGAGCCGGTCGAGTGAAAATCCGAAGGATTTCTTGAAGGGCTACGAAGGCTATCTCAACGTTGACGGATATGCCGGTTATGAATCCGCTTGAGAATGTGGAATTCGGGGGCTGTTGGGCACATGTCCGCCGGAAATTCGATGAGGCGCTGTAGACATTGAAGAGTCCATCATCAAGTGCTGCCCGTTCGACGATTGCCCAAAAGGGACTCAACTTCTTTAAACAATTATTCACGATTGAACGTAAAATCAAAAATCTGGACGCAAAAGAGCGGTTGAAAATAAGACAAAAAGACAGCCAGCCTGTGCTGGATGCTTATTTAGCATGGCTAAATGAACAAAAAGAAATCATTTCCCTCAAGCAGCAACCGGCAAAGTAATAAGTTATTCGTTGAATCGATACTACAAGCTGACAACGTTTATGAAGGGTGGACATATCGAGGTAGATAACAATCGCGCCGAACGGTCGATTAAACCGTTCTTAATCGGTCGAAAAATCTGGCTGTTTGCCGTTTCGACAAGCGGAGCGAATTCTAGTGCCATCATCTACAGTCTCGTAGAGACCACCAAAGAGAATGGCTTTAATCCATTTTTCTACCTTCAATTTCTTTTTGAAGAACTTCCGCAGCTGGACATGACGGCTGAACGGAACATCGATTATCTCATGCCCTAATCGAAGGTACTTCCGAAAGGCTGTTATATCCAAAAGAAAAAATGTCTTTCCGACAAAAAAACGGAAAGGCATTTTCTTTTCTAAGAAACAACGTGTTCACTATTTGACACTTACGTATCAAATAAAGAAAATGTTTTGGAATTTCTAATAAATTATATCTAAATATTCATTAAAGTATAACTTGTTAAAAAATATATGAAATATAAATGTATATCATTACTTTTCAAGAAAAAAATAGGATATTATTTTCGGTTAAAATGAATCAAGATAACTAAAAAAACTATTTTTATTATAGTAAAAAGTCATTTTAATTAAAACTAAAAATTTAAAAATTTAAATATATTGTTAAAAAAAAGAGACTTTAGTATTTTTTATTGTAAAAAAAATAATGTGTATTATATATTATTTTTAAAAAAAACAAAAATAATGATATTTATATATATATATTTAAAATATAATTATAAAAAATACAACTAAAGGAGCATTAAAAATATGAAAAAAATAATTTATGAAAATTTGTGGGTATTTATTTCTATTTTTTTGTTATCTTTTATGGTGTTTTTCTCGGTTGAAGTGAAAGCTGAACAGACTGTAAATGTGATGGACTTTGGTGCTAAAGGAAATAACCTTACGGATGATACAAAAGCATTTCAAGATGCCATTAATTTTCAAAGCAAAGCCGGAGGAGGAATTGTAAAGGTTCCGGAAGGTGTATATCTGATAAATACTAATAACTCGGTAGTATTGAAAAGTAATATTACTTTAGACTTTGAAAAAAACTCTATTTTGAAAGCTATTGCAAATGATAGAGATCATTATGAAGTTATCAGAATAATTGATGTCGAAAATGTAAAAATTTTGGGTGAACTAAAAATACAAGGTGACAGGGATTACCACCTAGGGAAAACTGGGGAATGGGGATTTGGTATAAGTATAAGGGGGGCAAAAAATATTACCATTGAGAATCCACATATATCTAACTGCTGGGGAGATGGAATTTATATAGGAAGTTCATTAGAAGCGAAATTTAGTGAAAATATACAGATATTAAATCCAACTTTAATTAATAATCGTAGGCAAGGTATTTCTATAATATCTGCAAAGAATTTAGAAATTGTCAATGCCAATATTTCAAAAACAAATGGAACTTTACCAGAAAGTGGTATAGATATTGAACCGAATACTCCCGAAGAACTTTTGCAGAACATACGGATTACTAATTTGACAACAAAAGATAATGCACAGTATGGTTTTAAAATATTTTTAAGAAATCTAAAGTTAAGTGAAAATCCAGTAAGTATCGAAGTAGATTCTATCGCTAATATCACAGATGGGATTGCTGTAAAAGAAATTGAAGGAGTAAAAGGAACAATATTAATAGGAGGATACTATTACTTGTCTGATAGAGAAATAATATCAAAACCATTAGCAAATATACCAACAAGTACATCAACAACCATAACAGGAACTGCGCTGGCTGGATCTTCAATTAGTGTTAAAGCTGGAACAACAGTAATTGGAACCGCTAAAACGACAGGTAGTGGGAATTACACAATTTCAATACCAATACAAAAAGCAGGAACTATTTTATCTGTAACAGCAAAAGATGCAGCTGGAAATGTAAGCAAAGAAACAACTGTAACCGTAGTAGCTGAAAAGTTCTCTGATCTAGAGTTCAGTAATTGGTTTTATGATGAAATACTATATCTAACAGAAGAAAATATAGTTCAAGGATTTCCCAATGGAAGTTTCCAGCCGAATAAAAACACAACGCGTGCTGAAGCAGCAAAGATGCTTGCAACTGCACTGAAGATACCGGCTTCGAATAAAAAGACTGAATATTCAGATTTAATAAATGGCCATTGGGCAAGTAGTGATATTGCCGCAGTAACATCTGCGGGTTTGTTCAATGGTTATGCTGATGGATCTTTCAAGCCTAACAGAAATATTACTCGTGCTGAAATGGCGAAGGTTTTGGCCTTAGCGTATAATCTAGAAGCTAATAATGAGCAAGTATTTAAAGACGTACTATCCACCCATTGGGCATCAGAATCAGTTTCAGGAATAACTCAAAGCGGCATCGCTACTGGATATCCAGACAATACTTTCAGACCTAGTGCGGCTACTTCAAGAGCGGAGTTTTCAGTGTTTCTTGCAAGAGCATTAAATAGTGAGTTCAGATAAAAACAGAAGTTAGTTATAACGAAAACGTGGAGAAGGGCAGTTAAGCTTCATTTTTCTATAATAATACTTTAACTGCTCCTTCTAATTACGCTAGCATCTATTACAAATATTTAGGGAGTATTAATTAGCGTAGATGCAGAAATCTCATATGACTGATACCATCCAAAAGCTCTTCGAAACTTAAAAAGGTTATAGTTTTGAATTCGGTGGACAGCAATTTTGTGTAAATTGCTAATGTTGTTTCTTAATGTCCCAAAGTTGATAATATTATTTGACCGGAAATTGATCACAAAAGAAGAGCCGCAACCGTAAAACCCTAGAGGTTTTACGGTTGCGGCTTCTTTATACTTAAGTAGACAATAGTTAAGCTCTATATCCCTTATCATACTTTTGTGCAAAGTCGTCATCAGACAACACCAAGTATCGGATTCCCTCGATAATTCCAAGTAAAGCTGGGATGTATGTCCAGAAGAAAATTAAATACAGAATCCCTTGAATCCATTTGCCAAAATAAAACTTGTGGACTCCGAATGTTCCTAGAAGAATAGCAAGTAAGCCCGCAACTACTTTGCTCTTTGTATAAACAGGATCTCGTGCTAAGTCTCCACTCCCGCTTGACGAGGAGCTTGCCGCACCACCGCCACCTCCAGCATTCATAAACACCATAGGTTGTTGGGCTTTACTGGTATCTTCTAATTTGTCCATTTTTCTTAGGTTTTCTACAAATAGTTCATCTACACATTTTTTACAGGTGTTTTTTCCTTTTAACTCGGTATTACAATTTTCACAAATAAATTTACCGCAAGATACACAAGTACCAACGGAAAGGGCTTCTTTATGAACGTAGCAATTAGTCAATATCTTCATCTCCTAAAATTGATTAATTTAACTTATTTTTTGGTATAAAAATAAACATAATATACTGTTTTTAAAATATTTAGTAATTCAAATTACTTATATTATAACCTCGTTAATAGTTAATGTATATTACTATTTTTAAAATATTACCATATTGATAACTTTTATTAATTTGTACAACTTTGTTGGAATCTGTTAGAGAACCTCTTCAGATATTAGAGCGCTGCTCATAAGAATAATAGGGTCACGTTATTATTCTTATGAGTAAATCCCATTTATTTGTCGTCAATAGGTTACGATGTAAAGTGTAAAAGCTCATCATGAATTATCCAATCTGATTAAAAGCTGAAGATGTCACAACCGCTAGAAAAAATCTGGTATTCTCAACTAAACGTAAAACGTGATTTTTATTCGACTAATGTGCACAAAATGAAATCGAGCAAAACAGACTATTTCAGTGATATCAAAACCAGACATTGTGCGGGAGGCTATATTTTGGATCTTTACGGAAATGGCATCACCACCGGATACCCAAGTGAGACATTCCAGCCTGGCGCATCAACAACCAGAGCAGAGTATTCTGTATTCCTGGCACGCGCGATGAATGAAGATTTTCGTTAAGCAGATTCCAAAGAAAATAGTAAAAAGCTCATTCCAGAACTGGAATGGGCTTTCTTTCGGTTTGTGGAGGCAATACGTATTTGGTTCTTCTAAAGAGTTAGTTCCATATATAACGATATACTTACTTTGAAGCGGAATCCCTCCAACACTTAATAAAGAAATCAGAATATTTTGATAAAATCTATTGATTTATTCTGAAAAAGTGTTAAATTTATAACTAATAACACTATTAGAAGCAGTGGTTCGATTATAGAACCAAGGAGATGAGGACAAATGAGTTCGAAAACAGTTGATAAGGCATTAAGTATATTGGATGCCTTCACAGTTGAAACGCCAACATGGGGGCTAAGAGAATTATCCCGTCAGATAGACATGAACCACACCATCGTTCACCGTATTCTGACGACCTTTGAGGATAAAGGCTATTTGTACTGCAACCCGGAAACAAAAAAATATGAGTTGGGCATTAAATTCATCGAGTTGAATAATGTGGTGGAAGAGCATCTGAACATATCGAGCATCATTCAGCCGATTATGAAAGAAATTGCCTTGAAGACAGGCGAAAGTGTTGTGCTGACTATTCTGGATGAAGAGGAAGGGGTGTTTGTCAAAATTGTTGAAAGTGAACAAAAAGTGCGCTTTGCGGAATCGGTGGGAAAAAGAAGCTCTTTGTATATCGGGGCTTCTCATAAAGTGATATTGGCGTACCTTCCTCTTGAAATTCAACATAACATTGTAGATGAAGGGGTTGCCCATAGCGCCAAGCACATCAAATCCAAAGAAACGTTTCTTGGGCACTTGGAACGAGTGAAAGAACAAGGCTGGTGCTATAGCGAAGGAGAAACTTTCGACGATGTGGCTGCCTGCTCGGTCCCGCTGTTTGACAACAAGCATCAAATTTTAGGGTCATTAAGCATCGCGGGCCCTAAATATCGCTTATCTCAGGAACAAAGCGAAGAAAAGCTGCCGATCCTGCAGGAGCATGTGAAAAAACTGAACGCCATCTTAGGCAAGGTGAACTTTCCGTCCAGAAGAAACTTCCTGACTAAAAAATTCATTTAAAGGCGAGGTGACTGCAAGTGGATAAAATTTTGGAAATTGACAATCTGGTGACTGCTTATCAAGGAAAAGAAGGATTTGTAAAAGCTGTAGATGGCGTTTCCTTTGACTTGAACAGGGGGGATACGATTTGCATCGTAGGAGAATCCGGGAGCGGCAAAAGTGTCACAGCCATGAGCATCATGCGCCTCGTCGAATTTGAAAACGGAAAAATCCGTGAAGGGACGATTAAGTTCAACGGCGAAGATCTGGCAAAGAAAAGCAATGAGGAGATGCGGAAAATTCGCGGCTCGAGGATTTCGATGATCTTTCAGGAGCCGCTAACGGCATTAAATCCGGTTTTCACCGTAGGCAAACAAATCACTGAAGCGATTCTGTTCCACTATCCGATCGGCAAAAAAGAGGCCTGGAGACGAGCGGAAGAAATGATCCGGCTGGTCGGGCTTTCAGACCCGAAAGCCCGCTTAAAGCAATACCCTCATGAACTGTCCGGCGGGATGAGGCAAAGGGTGATGATCGCCATCGCATTGGCGTCTGAACCGGAACTCCTGATTGCTGACGAACCGACAACGGCACTCGATGTCACAATTGAGGCACAGATTTTGGAACTGTTGCGCTCATTGCGCAGGGAGCGCAATATGTCGATCATGCTGATCACACACGACATCGGTGTCGCAGCTGAGATGGCAGACCGCATCATCATTATGTACGCCGGTAAAATTATGGAAATATCGGATACTCAGGACCTTTTTGACCAACCTCTGCACCCGTACTCAAAAGGTCTGCTCGATTCAGTGCCTCGAATGGATGGCGAGCGGGGTGTTCCTTTGAATTCGATTGAAGGTTCGATTCCCCGTTTGAATGAAGTCCCGGACGGCTGCCGCTTTTCTCCACGGTGTCCATTTGCTACCGAGAAATGCCATGAAGAAATGCCGCCTTTGGAATTCAGGGGAACCCGGCAAGTCGCTTGCTGGCATGTAGACCAGCTGCTTGAAAACGACTCATTGAGCAACGACAGAAAAGGGGGTGAATTTATTGAATCCGGAATCAAAGAGCCTTCCTACTGAACAAGCAGAACCTTTAGTGAAGATCGAGAACTTGAAGAAATATTTTCCGATTAAAGGAGGTGGTTATTTTACCGGTTCCAAGAAACTAGTCAAAGCGGTTGATAATGTAACGTTTGAAATTTACAGAGGCGAAACCTTAGGCCTTGTTGGAGAATCAGGATGTGGAAAATCGACCCTGGGCCGGAATATCCTTAGACTGCAAGAACCAACAGATGGCCAGGTGTTCTTTAAAGAAGAAAACATTTTAGCGTATAAAGGCCATGAAATGCGAAAACTTCGGAAACAGATGCAAATCATTTATCAGGATCCCTTTAGTTCACTAAACCCGCGATTTACAGTGGGCGAAATCATAGGTGAAATGTATGACATTCATGGAATTGCGAAAGGAGCTGAGAAAGAAAAGAAGATTAAAGAAATGATTGAACTGGTTGGTTTGGATCCAAGCCGTTACCACAATTACCCTCATGAATTTTCTGGAGGGCAGCGCCAACGAATCGGCATCGCCCGGGCACTGGCGTTGAATCCTGAATTCGTCGTAGCGGACGAACCCGTATCCGCTTTGGATGTATCGGTGCAATCGCAAATTCTCAATTTGCTGATGAAACTCAAAGAAGAGTTAGGATTGACCATGCTATTTATCGCACATGGCTTAAATGTAGTTCGCCATATATCGGATCGGGTCGGAGTCATGTATCTCGGGAAAATCGTAGAGCTTTCCGAAACGGATAATATCTTCGACAACCCAGCACATCCGTATACGGCTGCATTGCTTTCTACAGTACCAGAAGCCGATCCCCGCCTTAAAAAAGAACGAATTGTTTTAAAAGGAGAAGTTCCTTCTCCTGCAAATCCACCCTCAGGATGCCATTTCAGAACAAGATGTCCACTCGCCACGGAACGTTGTGCAATTGAAGAGCCACCGTTACTGGAAGTTCGTGATAAACATTTTGCCGCATGCCATTACCCACTAGAAAAAGGCCAAACACTCAAACAAGCAATTTCATCCAAAGAACAAAGCCAAGAGTCTGTAACGATATAGTCCAGCTTTATTTAACTATGGTTTCATAAAAAAACATAGAAAACAAAAGGAGTGTAAGTATGACACAGCGAATCGAAAAACAGGGAAACAAGAAAAATTATGATGGCTACAAATCTTTTCAGTATTTAGAAGCAGGGACGGATTATAAAGAGTACAAGCTTTCTAAAGAAAACGATCGTGTTGCGCCTTATGAATACCCGGTTTCAGCGGCTGAAGAAGAACAAGTGCAAACCATTATGGAAGAAGATTATATGGTTTCCATGCATGAACATACGTTTATCATGCCGGATAATTTACAGGAGTTTTATGAATTCAGGCGTCAAGGCCGTGATTGGACAGCGTTTGAAGCATTAAGCCAATCTGGATTAGATGTAATTTTTGAAAACTTCATGGATGGAACAGCAATGGTCACTTCGCAGGCCGGTTGGAAATGGTCAGATGTAATCCACGATATCGGAATTCGGTTCAGTGATATCGCACACCAGGACATGGTCATTAAAGCGGAACGCATAGCAGATTTATATCGTGCCAAAAAAGAAAAGAAAATCGCTTTTGTCGGAGCGTTGGAATCTTCCACGATGATCGAAAATGAACTTGATCGCCTGGATGTTCTGTATGGCTTTGGCATACGCACCATGGGAATCGTCTACTCTGAAGCCAATTCCTTAGGAGCGGGTTTAAGGGAACCGAATGACGGTGGACTCACAGTTTTTGGAAAACAAGCAGTTCAACGAATGAACAAGTTGGGAATTACCATCGATGTTTCCCATGCAGGCGACCAAACGTCCCTAGATACCATTGAAACGAGTGAAAAGCCTGTCACCATCAATCATGCTGGCGCACGTGGGCTATGGGATACGAAACGCATGAAGCCTGATGATGTAATCGTGGCGTGTGCGGCAAAAGGCGGAGTCATCGCAATTGAAGCGGCTCCGCATTCGACGATTACCCACAATCATCCAAAGCACAACATTGAATCTTTTATGGAGCATTTCGAATATACAGCAAATCTGGTCGGGATTAATCACGTAGCATTTGGGCCGGATACACTTTTTGGTGATCATGTAGGGACGCACGAGCTGCTGTCCGGAAAGCTTTCTATAAAAAGTGCACAAATGGCCGGAATGCAAAGAGTGGAATATGTGGAAGGATTGGAAAATCCGGCTGAATGTTTCCCGAATATTATCCGCTGGTTAGTGAAAAAGGGATACAGCAGAGAAGATATCCGAAAAGTAGCTGGAGGCAATATTTTCAGAGTGCTGGAAGAAACATGGGCAAAATAATTTAAGGGGGAATTTGAAGATGAAAAACAATAAATGGATTGTTTTATTCACCTTATTGATGTCCATCGTGCTTCTTGCTGCCTGTTCGTATGGGGGCGGTGACGAGACCTCGACTCAAGGTGCAGAAGGCGAAGGTGAACAAGCGGCAGAGGGTGAACCACAATCAGGCGGCAGCGTGTCAATCCCGATTGTAGCCGATCCCACATTTAATCCGTGGCACCCCAATGCCTATGCGGAATCGAATGTTGTAAACAGAGTCCTTTTTTCCGGGTTGACCCAAACCGGTGAAGATTTAGAGCCGATTCCTGATTTGGCGACCGAATGGGAAACATCGGAAGACGAACTGGAATGGACCTTCCATCTGAGAGACGATGTTCTTTGGCATGACGGGGAACAGTTCACAGCTGAAGATGTAGCTTTCACATTTAATGAAATTGTATTGAATGAAACGTTAGGTGCAAATAACACTTCTTATTTCCAGATGCTGCAAGAGGTTCAAGTAGTGGATGATTACACGGTCAAATTCATTATGGATAGCCCCGTGGCAGCATTACCCGCCTATTTGAGCTTTAATACAGAAATTATTCCCCAGCACATTTTTGAAGGGCAAGACCCATGGGATTTAACTTCGTTTAATAAAGAAAATCCGGTTGGTACGGGAGCGTTTAAATTGAAGAGCTACACTTCTGGACAAAGTGTTGTGTTAGAGCGCAATGACGACTTTTATGGCGATATTGCACTTTTGGATGAAGTGGAATACAAAGTATTGGCCGATGCCAACACACACGTTGCACAGCTGCTTAGCGGAGAATTATCCATCTTTGCTTTGGATGACCTGTCAGCGATTGATCGAATTGAAAGTGCAGAAAACGTAACGGTGGAAGCCCGTGAAACTCCTCGATTCTTCTGGATCATTGCAAACCAGGAAGTGGAGAAGTATCAGGATGTACGGGTGAGGCAGGCGATTCTTCACTCAATAGATCGCCAAAATATTATTGACACGGTTCTGAAAGGATATGGAACCATTGCCGATGCAGGAATCGCTCCTGCATTAGCCGATTATTATACGGATGATGTAACCCGATACGAGTATGATCCTGAACGTGCGAAAGAACTTCTTGCAGAAGCAGGTTGGGAAGATACGGACGGCGACGGGATTGTTGATAAGGACGGAGAACCATTTACAATCGATTTTGAAATCGGAATTCAAGGCGATTTAGAAGCAGTGTCGCAAATGGTTCAGCAATACCTGCTGTCGACAGGGTTCGACGTCAACTTGAATGCAATGGAATGGAATTCCATGATCCAAGATGTGGTCGTAAACCGCGATTATGAAATGAGCTTAAACTGGTGGAGATATCCTGCGGATCCGGATCTATCTGCATACATGCACTCAAATAGTGTAGCTGGAAATAACATACCGGCTTATCAAAATCCTGAATTGGATGCTCTATTAGAGGCTGGTGCACAAACCAGCGATATTGAAGAACGAAAAGAAATTTATATTGAAGCACAAAAGTTCATGTCAGAAGAGCTTCCGTATATCTTCCTTTGGTATCCGCAAGAAGCACAAGTGCGTGTCAATAGCTTACAAGGTGTTCCAGATCTGGCCTTTGGCGACGCTCTTCACCATATTCATAAGTGGTACATTGAAGAATAAATAAAAAATGGAAGTGTGCTCTTGAGTGCACTTCCATTCCTACTATCTAGAGGGAGGAGGACATGAAATGTTAAGATTTTTAGTTAATCGATTAGGGCAGAGTATAATTTTATTGCTGATTGTCACCATTATTACTTTTTTTCTCATCAATCTTGCTCCTGGCGGGCCATCCAGTACCATGCGGATGGATGCAACTGCGGAAGAACGCCAAGCCATGGTTGAAAACTTAGGATTGGATCAACCGGTGTTGGTGCGTTATGTCGACTGGATCACGAATGCTGTACAAGGTGACCTTGGAGTTTCTTTTAATACGAGCGAACCCGTTACCCAGCGTATTTTAGAACGGCTTCCCTATACGATTGAACTGACTGTCTTCACCATTATAATTTCTGTCTTGCTTGGAATATTCTTAGGGGTATTATCCGCGATCAAGCGTGGAAAAGCCCAAGACCATGTCATCAATTTTTTTAGTGTCATTGGGTTATCAGTGCCGGCATTCTGGTTAGGCCTTATGCTGATTTTGCTGTTTTCGATAAATTTGGGATGGCTTCCTTCTTCTGGAGTAGGTTCTAGAGGGGGAGAGTTTAGTCTATGGGGATATGTATCCCATTTAATCTTGCCTGTCCTAATCTTAACCACAACCGTGCTGCCGAATATTGTCCGCTTCACGCGTTCGTCGATGCTTGAAGTCATCTCTCAAAACTATATTCGTACTGCTCGGGCAAAAGGGGCAAAAGAATCTATCGTCTTATACGTTCATGCCCTTCGCAATGCGTTGATCCCTATCATTACCATCATTGGCATGTTGATTCCGCGGCTATTGAGCGGAGCAGTAATTACTGAAGCCATTTTCGGCTGGACCGGAATCGGCACATTGATCATCGAAGCAGCAAGAGGCCGAGATTATCCGCTGGTTATGGGTGTTACTGTGGTTATTACGGTAGTGGTGGTGGTTTGTAATTTACTTGTCGATATCCTGTATTCTCGAGTGGATCCTAGGGTTAAAAATGTTTGAACAGGAGGTGAGAAGTGATGGTATCAGTAAAACCGACGTTGACTGGGGAAATTGATGCGAATCCGAGCCAAGGGAAAACAAGTGTCTTAAAAGCTTTGCGCAACAATAAAGTCGCATATGCTTCATTTTGGTTTTTGGTGCTTATTCATGTAGCGGTATTTCTGGGACCAGTCGTTTGGACAGTAAATCCTGAAGAACTGCAGGCAGCGGGGTCATTGGCAGGATGGTCATTTCAACACCCTTTTGGAACCGATGATTTAAGCCGCGACGTGTTTGCCCGTATGCTCCATGGAGGCAGAGTAACGTTAATCGTTGGATTAGTTGCCATGCTGTTTTCATTATTGATCGGAACAGTTGTCGGAGCCTGTGCAGGATTTTTTGGGAAAGTGGTTGAATCGATCCTGATGAGAATCACCGAAGCCATGATGGCTATTCCAACTTTCTTCTTTATCCTTGTTGCACTGACCGTGCTTGGCACAAGCCCAACTATGGTTATCGTGGTCATCGCTTTAGCCGGATGGATGGAAATTGCGCGTGTTGTATACGGTGAAACGTTGAAATGGAAAGAATACGAGTTTGTCGAAGCCGCCAATGCTTCTGGGGCAACGCCATTTCGTATTTTAACCAAGTATATTATTCCTCAAATTGTTCCTTCCATCATTGTGGCCGGGACATTGACCATTGCTGCAGCTATTTTGACGGAAAGTGCCATCAGTTACCTGGGATTAGGAATTCAGGCACCAACTGCGACATGGGGGAATATGCTGCAGAATTCTCAGCAATATATATGGACTGCGCCGGTTCTTGGAATCTTGCCGGGAGTCGCCATTACGATTGTCGTACTTGCTTATAATTTCTTAGGAGACGGTCTAAGAGATGCTTTGGACCCTAAATTCGTCAAAAAATAATCTAAGAATGGAGAGATGCAATTTGTTCGCAACGATTAATGACAATGAACTCTATTATGAAGTCCATGGCAATCCTGAAGGGGAAACGATTTTCTTTATTCATGGAGCGCCTGGATTAGGCGATTGCCGCGGCGATATTAAGGCTTTTTCAGCTTTAGGAGATGAGTATCGCCTGGTCTTTATGGACATGCGGGGTTCAGGCCGCTCGCAAGGAAACCCGCCGTTCACGCATGAGCAATGGACGGCCGATATTGAAGAAATGCGAAAAAAACTGGTGGATGGTCCGATAAAAATTCTTGGCGGGTCATATGGCGGCTTTCTGACTTTGGAATATGTCTTAAGATATCCCGATAATGTCACCCATGTGCTACTAAGGGACACTGGTTCGAACAACGGCTTTGATCATTTATCGATCGATCGTGCATTAGACAGCAACTTGCCAGGCATTGAAGAAGACGGCATCCGCCGGCTATTCGCTGGTAAAACAGAATCCAATGAAGAACTGAAGGAAATGTTCACCGCAATCCAACCGCTGTATACAGTTGAGTTTGACGAAGAAGCGGTAAAGAAGCGGCTCGACTCTATTTATTACCGCTATGAAACACATAACTATGCCTTCCGCTATAATAAGCCGAATTTCAATTTAGACAATGACCTCTATAAAATTTCGGTACCTACTCTTGTGACTGTGGGGAGACATGACTGGATCACCCCGGTCGAATGCTCCGAACTGATAGCAGAGAAAGTCCCGAATTCGCAACTGGTCATTTTTGAAAACAGCGGACATTCCCCGCAGCATGAAGAAAACGAAGATTATTTGGTGCTTGTTCGAGAGTTCCTGAACAAGGTTTCTTCGCCGATTGGAAAATAGAACCGCAATAAATGGCATTAAGTGAAGAAACTGCGCCACTAGGCAAAACAACTTAGTATGAGAAATCTCGGCAGTATCCTAAATGCGAAAAACCAGCAAAGTCAGTACTTTTACTGACTTTGCTGGTTTTATTTTTTCTTACATAGTATTTATTATTAGGTATAAAGTATAATAATATAGGTAATATAAAACATCTTAGCAATAATAGGATAAATTGAGGGAGACAAGAGAATGAGAAGAGGCATGAAAATTTCAGCTGCACTATTGAGTGTGGTTTTATTAGGCAATACTTTGAATACTAGTGTATATGCTGAAGGTGAAGAACCGATTGTCACGCAAGCAAAAGAGACGGACCAAGTCATCGTCACATTTAAAGAAAGTGTGAAAAGTGAACAGAAGGATTTGGATGCTGTGACTGTAAACACTGTGGATACTGATGAAATCGCGACATTAAAAGTTCCGGAAGGGGAAACGGTTGATGCTTTTATTGAGGAATTAGAAGCAAGAAAAGACATTGAAAGTGTAGAGCCTGATCACTTGGTTCAGCTGACCTACACACCGAACGATCCTTATTTCAATTACTACCAATACCATCACACAAATATAGAGACAGAAAGAGCCTGGGATAAAACCATGGGGTCTTCTGATGTTGTTGTGGCGGTTTTAGATCAAGGGTTCGATATCAATCATCAAGATTTAGCAAATCAGATTGTTTCGCCACACTTTACTTCAGACACAGGATTTAGTGTCGATGATCATGGAACTCATGTTGCTGGTATCATTGGTAGTTCAATTGATAACTATGCATTTGGTACTGGGGTGGCTCCGCAAACAAGCATTATGCCGATTGATGTTTTTGAAGGAGAAACGGCATATACATCCGATGTAATTGAAGGCATTTACCAGGCTGTATGGTCCGGTGCTGATATTATCAATATGAGTCTTGGCAGCTACACTTACAATACTTCCTATAATAATGCGATTCAATACGCTTATCAAAGTGGCTTGGTTATCGTGGCTTCTGCAGGAAATGACTCAAGTTCCCAAACACGTTATCCAGCTGCCTATGACAACGTTATTTCGGTGGGTTCAACAGATTCTTCAAACTATCAGTCGTATTTTTCTAACTATGGATATGATGTCGATATTGTTGCACCCGGCAGTTCCATCTACTCGACCCTTCCGTACAATTCAGGCGGTTGGATGAGTGGTACCTCTATGGCAGCGCCAGTGGTATCAGGTGTTGCAGCATTGGTTTTAGCAAATGAACCAGATCTGACGAATGATGAGGTCGTGACTCGGTTACTGACCACTACAAAAGATTTGGGCGCTTATGGCAAAGATTATTACTATGGAAACGGATTGGTTAACGCTAGACAGGCATTGAAGATTGTAGATATTCCTTCACCTGCAGTTGATGAAATCCAGGATAATTCAACTAGCATTTCGGGTTATCTTTCATTTGAAATAGATAATGGAACAGTTATTGTTCGCGATCAAGCTGGTACTATAATTTCTTCGCAGGAAGGATATTCAAGTTATTCTTACTTTGAAATGGAGATTCCTAAGCAAATCGCCGGAACTAGATTGTACGTGTCTGTCATGGATGCGAATGGAAATGAAAGTGAAGCTACGGAACGAGTAGTAGTGGATGCCACGTCTCCAGATAAACCAATAGTTCAAAAAGTGACAGATCAATCGACATCCATTACAGGAACAGCAGAAGCGAACTCAGAATTAACGATCTTGGCCAATGATGCCATCATCAATACCATACAGGTGAACGGCAATGGTCATTTCGAAAGCTCAATTGAACGGTTGGCTGCGGGTACGGAGCTGGTGCTTTATGTTATGGATGATGCAGGGAACATCAGTGAATCCACATATACTACAGTGACAGACGCCACACCCCCGGCAAAACCAGTAGTCGACAAAGTAATTGCAGGCGCTGTTAAAGTAACGGGAACGGCAGAGGCCGGATCAACTGTGAAAGTTATATCAAAAGGTGTTTTATTAGGCGAAGCTGTAGCGGCAAGCAACGGAGCATACTCTATTGCGGTTGCTAAGCAACAAACAGGCACGGCTTTATCGGTAACTGCCACAGACTCGGCTGGAAATGTCAGCTCAGCAAGAGAAACCGGAGTCGTAGACGGCACAGCTCCAGCCCTTTCATTCGAGAACAAGGTGACACATCACTCCACACGCATCATCGGAACAGCGGAAGCGGCGTCTATAGTGAGTGTGAAAAACGGCTCAACTACCATCGGAACGGCAACAACCGATTCCAAAGGCAGCTATGAAGTGAACATCAAGAAACAAAAAGTCGGAACGAATCTGTCCATTACCGCAATGGATGCTGATGGCAACAGCAGTGCGGCCATTAGCGTCACAGTCGTCGACGGCAACTTCCCTGACTTGAAAGTGGTTCATTGGGCATTGGATGAAATCATGTACTTAGGGGATGACCAAATTATTGGCGGCTACCCGAATGGCGGTTTCCAACCTGACAAGGATACGACACGTGCAGAAGCGGCGAAGATGCTGGCTTTGGCATTGGATTTACCGATTGAAGACGTTTCTTCTGGCTACAAAGACGTTCCAGATAAGCATTGGGGCAAAAACTACATTGCGGCCGTGACCAAAGCAGGTTTGTTCACTGGGAACCCGGATGGCACTTTTGCGCCAAATGATGTTTTGAAGCGTTCTGAAATGGCCAAGGTCATCAGCATCGCATATGAACTGGATGCAAGCGACAAGAACCATTTCAATGATGTAAAAGCAGGTCATTGGGCAAAAGGGTATATTTCGGGGCTGTATGAAAACGGCATTACCACCGGATTCCCGGACGAGACGTTCCGACCTGGCGCTTCTACAACAAGAGCCGAGTACTCGGTGTTCTTGGCACGAGCGATGAATGAAGACTTTAGGTAAATATTTTGAGAAAAGTCACTTGGGATTCTAAATCCCGAGTGACTTTTCTTATGTATAAACTTATTCGACACTAATAGTAAGTTACTCTTATAATCGTGGCGGAATAACTATATAATAAATATGGTACATATTTCAATAAAATCAGGATTGGTGGTTATTAGTAATGGTCAAAAGACCTAAAATGAAAAAAGTAGCTTCATTTTTAATACTTATATTGATGTTTCAACTTGTGTTCAGTATTTCTCCGACTTTAGCGGAAGGAGACGGTTCTCCCCCAATAGTTAAAAATATTAATGTATCTTCTAAGGAAGTATCTGTTGGAGAAGCAATAACAGTAAAAGCCCAGGCAGAAGATGATAATTCGGGAGTGAAATACCTGAATGCAAGTTTTGATCCTCCGTCTGGAAATCGAGGAATTAGCATCAGGTTATACTTGAATGAAGTCAGTGGTCTATTTGAAGGTTCTTACACCGTAGGAGCAATGGATGAAGGGGGACTTTGGAAATTTAATTATGTAGCGGCATACGATAACGCTTCGAACTATGAGATGTATTATTCGAATGTTTTCGAAGAAAACTTGGATTTTAGTGTAATAAACGCTGATGGAGATGGAATTGCTCCTAC
>NZ_JAUSWB010000003.1 GCF_030814955.1 Planomicrobium stackebrandtii
ATCGAGTGCAGCTTCCATTTTGCGAACCAAATGGTTCGGGGGTACTAACTGATCGAGCGTCACCATCTCCGTTTGATTTCGATGAATGGGCGTATATTTCGTCATCATGTCGATCACCTCGTGGTTTTTTATGCTTCTAGTATAATCCGAAACCCTTCAAGGGAAAGAGGCTATTTCCCTATCCTAAAACATGAAAACCATGCATGAGCGAAGGCGCGTCCACGGGGTAGGCGAAGCCAGAAGACAGGGGGTCTTCTGGCTTCTGGCGGGAGCCATCCCCAAAGCGACCGGAGCGATTATTTTCCAACACAAAAAAGACCGCAGACACCTCGAATGAATCGAGTTTGTCTACAGTCTGAAGGCAGTCAGCTCTCAGCTGACTGCCTTTTCGGCAAGGTGCATCAATTCACTTTATCCAACAAGAAGCCGTAGCCTTCTGCTTCCATTTCCGCTTCGGGAATAAACAGCAGGGCGGCACTGTTCATGCAATAGCGCAGTCCACCTTTATCTTCGGGGCCGTCAGTGAACACATGGCCCAAGTGGCTGTCGCCTGCCCGGCTTCTGATTTCAGTCCGTTTCATGAACAGCAGACCGTCATCATGTTCTGTGACAACATCCGGATCGATTGGCTTGGTGAAACTCGGCCATCCGGTCTCGGAGTCGTATTTATCCGCAGAAGAGAAAAGAGGTTCTCCGGTGGTGATATCTACATAAATACCCGGCTCGTAAAAGCCGTCGTATTCATTGGAAAAGGCGGGTTCGGTTGCGTCTTCCTGCGTTACTTCATATTGAATGTCGGTCAATTGCTCTTTTAGTTCTTCGTCACTTGGTTTTGGGTAAAGCGCCGGATCGATCAGTGGTTGGGCATCCTCTCCGACTTCCTGACCTTCCAGACTATCAAACTCTACGTGGCAGTAGCCATCCGGATTTTTTTCAAGGTAATCCTGGTGGTATTCTTCTGCCAGGTAATAATGTTCCAGCACTTCGACTTCAGTAACAATCGGGTCATCGTAGCGCTCTTTTTCAGAAGCGACCACTTGATCGATGACAGCCCGGTCGGCTTCATTTTCATAATAAACGCCAGTACGGTATTGTTCGCCGCGGTCATTGCCTTGCTGATTCAATAGGGTCGGATCGATGATCATAAAGTAGTGGCCGAGTAGCTTTTCGAGATCCACACGTTCCGGATCGTAGCGGACATGGACAGTTTCGGCGTGTCCGGTATTTTCGCGGATGACTTCCTCATAAGTTGGGTTCTCGGTGTTGCCGTTGGCGTAGCCGGATGTTACGTCATAAACGCCGTAAACTCTTGCCATATAAGCTTCGACTCCCCAGAAACAGCCGCCGGCAAGCCAGATGTCCTGAAGATTGTCCGTGTCGAAATCAAGATCCACATTCGAATTATCGGGATATTTGGACGTACTTGTAGATGCTGTCTGTCCAGAAGTAGTGCTGGAATTATCTGCGCTCTCAGCTGAACAGCCCGCAAGCACTATAAGAAATACTAATAAAAATCCTGCAAATAGAATATTTTTCATATCAAATCTCCTGCCTTTCCTGATGGAGTGCTTGTGAATCCGTTCATCGCACATTTCCAGAAATGAGTCCAATGTGTCAAAAATAAAAGGAGATTGAAAGCGTTATCGTGCTGTTTCTATCTTCAGTTTAATCGAATGCCTGTGAAAGAGGAACTGAAGCGGTTCGGAAAAAACTGTTAACTTGTTCGGGTTGTCACAAAATAGATTTATGATTTGCTGAAGGAGAATTGATTTGTAAAAAGAAGATTTGGAGACGCCACGAAGACATTGGAGTGGAGGAGTTTCAGATTGCCGTGCTAAGATGCAAGAACGAGTAAAGGGGGCTGACAGATGATTTCATTGAATATCCTGGATTATTCGCCGATTGATGAAGGCGAGACGGCAGCAGGGGCGCTGAATCAGACAACGCGGCTAGCGCAGCTGGCAGAACGGGTTGGATTTAAGCGATTTTGGGTAGCTGAGCATCATCATGTGGCGTCGGTTGCCGGAAGCACACCGGAAATGCTGATGATGCATTTGGCTACGTCCACTGAGAACATCCGCATCGGTTCGGGAGGTGTCATGCTGCCACATTACAGCGCCTATAAAGTGGCCGAAAACTTTCGGACGCTTGAAGCGCTGCATCCTGGCCGTATTGACCTTGGCATCGGCCGTTCCCGCAGCTATCGGATTGTCAACGAGGCATTAAATGAAAGCAAAACAAAAAGGTTGTCATATGAACAGCAATTGACCGACCTCCAAAAGTATTTTGCTGATGACACGGAGAGCGAGCACCGGTTCCAATCGCTGCAAGCTATGCCGGTTATCGACACCACACCCGAGATGTGGCTGCTTGGAACAGGGCAAGGGAGTGCCCGGCTTGCTGCTGAAAAAGGGATGGGGTACGCCTATGCCCATTTTGCCAAGCCGTCACAGCAAGGAGTGGAAGCGGTGGAAGCGTACCGGGAGGAATTCCGGCCGTCAACGTTTTTAAAAGAGCCGGAAGTGATTATCGCCGTATTTGCGGTCGTCGCTGAAACGGCTGAAAAGGCGGAGGAGCTGGCGATGGCATTTGATCTGTGGCTGCTGTTTGTCGAATCCGATTCGCCTCCTCCTTATTATCCTTCTATTGAGACAGCGAAAAAACGCGGCTTTAGCGCAAGTGAGAAGGAAAAAGTTGTGCGCAATCGGCAGCGCATGCTGATTGGCACTGCTGAACAGGTGAAAGCCCGGATTGACGCTATTGCCGAGCAATACGCTACGGATGAAATTACCATCATCCCGAACATTTCTGGAGCGGACAACCGCATGAACGAACTGCGTTTATTGGCGGCTGCATTTAATCTCTCTGGAAAATGAAACCATTTATGCTCCTGTTGCGTATAAAGAAAAAAACAGCAGAAGGGGCGGAGATGGCGGATGGAAATTGAGATGAAAAAGAAAGAAAAGAAGAAAAAGAAAGAAAAGAAGAAAAAGAAAGATCGCTGGTGGATTGCAGATGTGTTTGAATTCTTTGTCAGCATTTTTGAGATTTTGTTTTATCTTCCACGTCTGGTCTTGCGATTTTTGATGAATTGGTAGGGGGATTTTCGGGTTTGGAAAGTATATCCAAATAATTAGAAGCAGCTGCATGCACATCGCAGCCGCTTTTTTAGTTTGGACAGTATTTTAGCGTTTTGGACAGTATTTCATTCGGAATGGACAGTATTTGCCTTGATTCGGACAGTATTTCATCAAATCCGGACAGTATCGCCAAATAACTGGAAAAAAGCCGCCAAGATAGGCGGCTTTTCAACATTTTATAGCTTTGTGAACTCAGGATCCGCGACTTTCACCAATTGCTTGCCGAGGTTGGTGCCTTTAAATAGGCCAAGGAATGCTTCCGGCGTGTTTTCAAAGCCTTCAACGATTGTTTCATCGTACTTCAATTTGCCTTCCTGTAGCCATTGCGTAAGTGCCGCAGCGCCAGTCGGGAAGTCTTTTGCATAGTCGCCGAGCGTGAAGCCTTTCATCATTGAGCTGGTCTTGATGAATTTCCATTGCATGCGAGGACCTACATCTTCGCCTGGCGAATTGTAAGACGAAATCGAACCGCACAAGGAAATGCGGGCGTTGTTGTTTAGTTCGTTGATGACGGCATCTGAAATGTCTCCGCCCACATTGTCAAAATAAACATCAACACCGTCTGGAAGAGCTTTGATCAGATCTTCATTGAAGCTGTCTTTTTTGTAATTGACTGCGGCGTCAAAGCCAAGTTCATTGATCAAGTAATCGACTTTGTCATCTGAACCTGCAATGCCGACAGCGCGTGCACCTTTGAGTTTGGCGATTTGGCCAACAATCGAACCGACAGCGCCCGCAGCACCTGAAACAACGACCGTTTCACCGGGTTGCGGTTTGCCGATGTCCAACAAGCCGAAATAAGCAGTGAGTCCTGTTAATCCGAGGACGCTCAAGCGTGCAGTGATCGGTGCTGCAGATGGATCGACTTTTTGCAGTTTTTCAGGATCTGCGACGGTGTACTCGGCCCAGTTCAGGTTGCCGTTGACGATATCGCCTTGTTTAAATAAATCCGAATGCGATTGGATCACTTCGGCAAGAACGCCGCCGACCAATACTTTATTTAATTCGAATGGCGGGATATACGATTTTACATCTCTCATTCGTCCGCGCATATAAGGGTCTACTGAAAGATAAAGCGTCTTCAGGAGCACTTCGTTTTGGCCGGGTACGGGAATTTCTTTTTCGACAAATTTAAAATCATCGTTGGTTGGCATGCCTTCGGGACGATTAGCCAAATGAATTTCTTTATGTGTTTGAGTTGTCATGGAAAATTCCTCCTAATGTGTACGAATTCGATGAAAAGCGTACCACTGGAATCGGGGGTGGTCAAAAATAATGTACTGGAAAAAGAGGGTGAGCGTGTATTCTTGATTCCTTAAAATCCGTATGCTATTTTGAAATACCGAAGCCTTTCGGAAGATATTAGATTGCAGAAAAGAGGAAGTCCATTGAATCCATTATATAAAGAGTTGTTTGAAGAAATCACCTTGCCGAATGGCATCGTGTTGAACGATCGCCTGGGCGTTGCACCAATGACGACCTATTCAGGAAATGAAGACGGCACTGTTTCGGATGAGGAATTGACGTATTACAACCGACGCGCCGGTCTCGGCAGCTTGTACATCTCTGCATGCATCGCGGTTTCAGAAAACGGCATCGCCTTCCCGAACCAGTTTATCGGCTTTGACGACAGCGCGATTCCACGCCTGACTCAAATGGCTAAAGAAATGAAATCAAAAGGCAGTAAAGCAATTTTGCAGATCCAACACGGCGGACGCCAAGGACAGCCTTCATTGATAAAAGCCAATGAAACGGTTGCGCCAAGTGCAGTTCCAGGTGAAGCGGGCAAGCCGACACCTCGTGAATTAACGCAAAGCGAAATCGAAGCAATCATCGAAGATTTTGGCGAAACAACGAGGCGCGCAATTGAAGCTGGCTTTGACGGCGTGGAAATCCACGGTGCCAATACGTACTTGCTGCAGCAATTCGTTTCTTCGGCAACGAACCAACGGCAGGATCAATGGGGAGGAAGCCTTGAAAATCGCTTGAAATTTCCACTGGCCGTTCAGAAAAGAGTCCAGGAAACTGTCGCCAAATATGCGGATGAACAGTTTATCGTCGGCTACCGCCTGTCACCGGAAGAAAACAATGAAACATCAGCCGGCTATACAATAGAAGAAACCAAAGTATTGGTGGAAGAATTGATCCAGCAGGGCATTCATTATATCCACGTATCGCTGATGGAAATTATGAAAGCACCAAAAGGGGCGGAAGAAGGCAACAGCATCGTCCGTATCCTGGCAGATCAAATCAACGGACGTGTGGCTTTTGTTGCAGTCGGCAGCGTGAAAACGCCGGAAGATGCATTAACGGCGTTGGCAGAAGGCGCAGACATTGTAGTGATCGGCCGCCAAGCATTGATCGATCCTGAGTGGACGGACAAAGTGAAGCAAGGTAAAGAACAGGAAATTCATCCAGTCATCACTCCGAAAATGGTCGGGAAACTGGATATCCCGCAAAACATGTGGCACCTAATCACTTCGTACGGCATGGTCAAAGTTTCGGACAAGTAACGTTTTAGACCCTAGTCAGCCTCAAACTATTGGAGGTTGATTAGGGTTTTTTTGCATTATGTGGAACAGTCCGCTTGCCGCGGTCATGAATGAAAAAAGCGCAGCTCTGGATTTTCCAGAAGCTGCGCTTTTTGCTTTCAACCGGTGAACACCGGATCATATGGATAACGGTAATTTTCTTTGCGTGGTTTCATTAAAATAAAGAACAATGTCAGCGGTCCGATGCGGCCTGTGAACATCACCAGGCTAAGCAGCACTTCGCCGAGATCGCTGAGTTCTGCGGTAATGCCCATCGACAAGCCAACGGTCCCGAACGCCGAGACCACTTCAAACGCCAGCGGCAGGAACGGGATTTTTTCGGTTATGGTCAATAAGAACAGGAAAAGGACAACGAGCAGTACGCTGATGGTTGTGATGGCTAGCGAGCGGATGACCGTCTCGAGCCGAATGGAACGGCCGAAAATTTCGGGTTCGCGCCGTGACCGCAAAAAGGAAATCGTCGCCAGGATCACAACGACAAAAGTTGTCAGCTTGATGCCGGAAGCAGTCGAAGCACTGCCTCCGCCGATGAACATCAACAGCATGGTAAAGAGCAAAGTCGGATCTTCAAATTCGCCGTAATTCAGTGTGTTAAATCCAGCGGTACGCGGTGTCACTGCGCTGAAATAAGAAGCAAGCAACTTATCATGCAAGGACATATTGCCGATTGTACCGGGGTTGCCATATTCCAACGCGAAAATTACAACCATGGCGACAGCGTTTAAAATGAGGGTGCCGCCTACCATGAGCTTGGTGTGCAATGCCCATCGATGAAACGATTTTTTTTGTGAGACATCCATGACCACGGTAAACCCGATGCCTCCAATGATGAACAGCAAGGAAATCAGCAAGTTGACCAACGGATCTCCAACAAAACTCATCATGTTATCCGGAAACAAAGAAAATCCGGCATTGTTAAAGGCGGAAATTACATGAAAGACACTGTAGTTCAGGGCATCTTTAAAGCCGAATTCCGGTATCCAGTAGATGGTCAATAGCACCGCGGCGACTGCTTCCACCGTCAAAGCGAATGTCAAAATCAATTTGACGAGCCTTACGATGCCGCCCACTGTATTTTGTGTCAGCGATTCCTGCAGGTAAATCCGGCTTTGAAGGCCGACTTTTTTGCGGAACAGAATAAGGATGGCTACAGCAAAAGTCATCAAGCCGATGCCCCCGCATTGAATCAGTACAAGGAGAACCAATTCACCAAAGCCGGTGAGGACGGTGCCCGGATCAAAGACGCTCAACCCGGTTACAGTAGTGGCGGATGTCGCGGTAAATAAGGCGTCAGTCCAGGAAATCGGCTGAGTTGTCGCAAATGGCAGCTTCAACAAAACTGTACCTACCAAGATCAAAAACAAAAAACTTCCGGAAATCAGCAACGGCGGAGAAATGCTTATCCGCTTTTTCTTCCAGGAACGCATGCAGGACACTTCCTCATCTTATAGATATAAAATATGAGCTTACTCTATGCCTGTTTTGCGAGGCTGTCAATACAATTATTTTGCATGAAAAGAACGGTAATTCATTCATTTAAGTAAGCTGGGTTATGCATAATGACTCATAAAATGTTCGTTAAATCAGAAAAGAATGAATATTCCCTGTTATTCTTTGTATAATTTCGGTATACTGAGGGAAAACCTAGGGGGTAGAGAGATGAAAAAAATGAAAGTAAGCGCTTTCTCGGTGATAGTTGCCGGGAGCATGATCCTAGCAGCGTGCGGAGAAGACAATGCGACAACAAATCCGGAAGAAGGCGGTGGAGGAGAAGCCGCTGGACTTGAAACAAATATTGTAACGATTGCAACCGGTGGAGCTTCCGGCCCTTATAACATCATCGGATCGACACTGGCTGAAACCTACAGTTCACAATATGGCGTCAATTCAAGAACCCAGACAACCGGAGCATCGGTTGAGAACGTCAATTTGATCAAAGAAGACAAAATTGAGATGGCATTCACCATGAGCGATGTTGTCAGCCAGGCGGTAGAAGGAACTGAAGGCTTTACGGAGCCGACAGATAAAATCAGTCAAATTGCTGCATTGTATCCTAACTATGTGCAAATCGTAACAACTGCGGATTCAGGCATCGAAACTTTTGAAGACCTGCGCGGCAAGCGAATCGCTGTAGGTGACCAGAATTCTGGTGTAGAAGTGAATGCGCGCATGCTGCTTGAAGGCTATGGCATCACGTATGACGACATTGATGTGGATTATTTGGGCTATGCGGAAGCAGCGGACGGCCTACGTGCCGGACAGATCGACGCGGCTTTCCTGACAAGCGGATTGCCGAACGCATCGCTGCTGGAACTTTCTGAAACGCTGGATATCCGTATGGTTTCCATCTCACCAGAAGACGTTGAGCGCGTTGCGGAAGACCAGTCCTATTTCATCGCACTTGATATTCCAGCCGACACATACGGCAATGAAGAGGCCGTACCGACTGCTGCCATCATGAACGCGCTGGTAGTCCACTCGGATATGAGCGAAGACGATGTTTACGAGTTGACTAAAACCTTCTTCGAAAATCTGGATACTTTGGAAAACTCCCACCAGGCAGCCGCTGACATTACATTGGAAGCTGCACAGGAAGGCTTAGTAGCACCGTTGCATCCGGGAGCACAGCGTTACTTCGATGAACAATAAGGTTTTTGCTGGAGGAGCATGCTTGATTGTGCTCCTTTTTTTCCTGCTATGGCAGATTCCGGTCGTGCAATTCGATTTTGGGGAAGAGCGCTATTATTTGAAGGAAGAAGGCTTTGCTCTGGAATGGATCCATTCAGTGGAAAAAGAGGAATGGCTGGAATTTTATGAACGGGACGAGGACCAGTTGCTGCTGACAGAAACAAAATTCAAAACATATGGTGCAGGTGTTCCTTCTGACGGGGAGATCATTTCCTCAGAAGACGGCTTTGTCCATATGAAAATCGGCCGTTCTTTTAATGAAATGAATTTGACCGTTTCTGAAAATGCGCAAACAACGATCAAGACGCCCGACAAGGAAATTCCTTTGTACGAATATACGGAGGACTACGAATCCGTGACGATCACAATTGAATTTGTTGATTTTTGGGATTATGTAAGGGGGAACAAACTATGACAAAAGACAACCGGGATTTGGATGTTGAAAGCGTCTCGGCCCATGAAGAAGACAAAAACCTCAGCCAGGAAGTGCTGGAGAAATACGATACAGATGCCAAAGTCCGCAAATTGAAAAACCGCAAATTAGTCTTTTTGATTGCGGCGATTGCCATCGCCTATTCTGTCTACCATCTATACGTAACGTTCAATCCGCTTCCTGCCCTTCAGGCGCGATCCATTCACGTGGCCGTTGGGATGGGACTTATTTTCCTGGTCTACCCGACATTCAAAAAGCAGGATCGTACAAAGATTCCTTTCTATGACTGGATTTTGTTTATTTTCAGTTTAGGGACCGCAGGCTATTTAATGTACGAATACAATGACATCATGACGACGCGCGGCGGGATTCCGAACACATTGGATATCGTGTTCGCCATTCTGACGGTTGTGCTGGTGCTTGAAGCGGCCCGGCGCGTAACCGGCATCATCCTGCCGATTCTGGCACTGGTGTTTTTGGCTTATCCGTTCATCAGCCATTTTATCTGGATGCCGAATATGCTGATGACGCGCCCATTTGACCTTGGCGATATTTTCGGCCAGCTGTATTTGAAGACGGAAGGTCTTTATTCGACGGCCATTTCCGCTTCTTTGCAGTTCATCTTCCTGTTCATCCTGTTCGGGGCGTTTCTGGCTAAGTCGGGAATGGGACAGTTGTTCAATGATCTGGCCATGGCCCTGGCAGGAAGCAAGCAGGGCGGCCCTGCCAAAGTGGCGGTCATTTCCAGTGGATTCATGGGAAGCATCAACGGTTCAGCGATTGCCAATGTCGTGGGAACCGGTGCTTTCACGATTCCGTTAATGAAAAAAATCGGCTACAATAAAAACTTTGCCGGCGCCGTAGAAGCGAGTGCCTCCGTGGGCGGGCAGATCCTGCCGCCGATCATGGGGGCGAGCGCATTCATTATGGCGGAAACAACAGGAATCGCTTACGGGACGATTGCCCTTGCGGCTTTGTTGCCGGCAGTGTTGTATTTCCTGGGAGTAATCATGCAGGTGCATTTCCGTGCAGGCAAAGAAAACCTGAAAGGCATTCCGAAAGCGGATCTGCCAAGAACCAAAGAAGTACTGAAAGAAAAAGGCCATTTGCTGCTGCCGATTGTGGGGCTCGTCTTCATGCTTTATACGGGCATGCCAATCGCCTATGCAGCATTTTATACCATCGTCCTGACCGTTGTCGTGGCAGGATTCAGAAAATCAACGCGGATGGGCTTTAAAGATGTGTTGGAAGCGATGGAAAATGGCGCACGCCAATCCTTGTCCGTCATGATCGCCTGTGCGGTTGTCGGCATCATCATCGGCGTGGTCAGCCTGACAAGCTTTGGTACGGTCATGACTTCTGCAATTACAAGCTTCGGGGCAGGGTCGCTGTTCTGGACCCTGTTCCTGACGATGCTGGCATCGATTGTTCTGGGAATGGGCTTGCCGTCCATCCCGGCATATATCATCACTGCCACAATGACGGCGCCGGCACTTGCTGAATTTGGCATTCCGGTTCTGGTTGCCCATCTGTTTGTATTCTATTTCGGGATTTTTGCCAATATCACGCCGCCGGTCGCGCTTGCTGCATTTGCCGGAGCCGGGATATCCGGAGGCGATCCGATGAGGACGGGCTTGAATGCGCTGCGTCTGTCGATCGCAGGTTTCATAATTCCGTATTTGTTCGTCTATAATCCAGCGATGCTGATGATCGATACGACGGACATTGCAGTCAATGCCACCGAATTTGCCTTGCCGCCGATATTGGAAATTGTGACTATCACGATTACTGCAATCATCGGTATCATCGGTTTGAGTGCTGCTGCAGAAGGCTATTTCCAGACCAAGCTTAATGTGTTGTTCCGCATTGTGCTTGGAGCGGGCGCTTTGATGCTGATCGTTCCGGAAACTTTGACGGATATTATCGGCCTGACAATTGTGCTCGGAATATTCGTCATCAATTTTATGAAGAACAAAAAAGAAAATACGGCAGCCGCTGCCTCGTAGACAACTCATAGCAGCCGGACAGCAGAACCTTTGCTGTTCGGCTTTTTTTGATAGAATAAAGAAAAGTCAGGGGGGATCTGCGATTATGAAAGAGTTTATTGGAGCAAATCAGCAGCCGATGCTGGAACTGATTGAAAACCTGGTCAATATCGACAGCGGTTCCTATTTGAAAAGCGGCATCGATAAAGTAGGCGAAATTCTTGCTGAGGAATACAAGATGATCGGATTTGAAACCGAAGTACACGAACAAGAAGTATTTGGCAACAACCTGGTCATTCGCCACCCGGAAGCGGAAGCGCCAGAAATTATGCTGATTGCGCATCTTGATACCGTATTCCCAGAAGGAACGGCGGAAAAACGTCCATTCCATGTGGCAGATGACTTGGCCCATGGACCGGGTGTTATTGACATGAAGGCAAGCCACGCTACAGCTTTATTTGCTATTAAAGCTTTAATGGACAGCGGCAGCAGTGCTTATAAAAACGTCGTGCTGGTTTTGAATACAGATGAAGAGATTGGGTCCATCTCGTCGCGAAGCCTCATTGAAAAAGTTGCAGCCGACAAAAAATACGCCCTTGTGCTGGAGCCGGCACAAAACGGCCAGCTTGTCAGTGAACGCAAAGGCGGCGGCAAGTATTTCCTAAAAGCTTATGGCAAGTCGGCGCATGCCGGCATTGAACCGGAAAATGGTGCCAGTGCCATTGAAGAGCTGGCCCGGAAAATCCTCAAGCTGCACGCTTTGAGTGAGCCTGAGGGAGGCATTACCGTCAACGTCGGCTTGATCAAAGGCGGCACGTCAGTCAATACGATTGCGCCATTTGCGGAAGCCGGAATTGATCTGCGGATTGAAACGCCAGAAGACGGCGAACGCTTGGACCGCGCCATCAAGGAAATCTGCAGCTATACGGAAACACCGGGGACGACTGTGGAATTGACTGGCCATATCACCCGTCCGGCGTGGGTATTGACGGATGCTGCACGGACATTAATCGATGTGATTGCTGAAGAAGGTATGAAACTCGGCATCACGCTGTCGCATGAAAAGAGCGGCGGCGGATCGGATGCCAACTTGACGGCCCATATCGGCATTCCGTCGATTGACGGAATGGGGCCAGTCGGCGGCAACGCCCATCAGGAAACCGAGTACCTGGTGGTTTCCTCGCTGACCGAGCGGACTTTGCTGCTGGCGAATGTGATCGAACGGCTCAGTGGAAAATGATGGTTATCAAATTCAAATTAATATAGCTCAATTTATACTGGACTTTCGTGTATGCTAGAGAAGTTGAACGGAACATTGGACCATTATGGGCTTCTAAGCATTTTATCACCCAACATCAGAAAAAGAATTACAGGAGGTTCAAAGATGACTTCTTTGATGCAGAAAATAAAAGAAGTGCTGCCGCAGCTATCGGAGGCAGAGAGGCGGATCGGTGAGTATGTTTATGGAAATCCCGAAGCGATCCCGCACATGACCACAAAAGAACTGTCGAAGAAATCAGGTGTCAGTGAAGCGACCATCATCCGCTTCTGCAAATCGATCGGCATTGGCAGCTTTAAATCTTTCAAGCTTGCACTCATGAAAGATTTGACCTTAACGGATACCAACCTCACTGATTTTTCGGTGTTGAATCAAAAAGACTCTCCATATGATCTTTTTCATAAAGTTATCCATGTCAATAAATCCGCGATTGAGTCGTGTGCGGACTCGATGGATCGGAAAGAACTGGCGAAAGCGGTTGAAGCGATTCAGCATGCCGGGAAGATTGTCTTTTTCGGTGTTGGCGGTTCCTCCACTGCTGCAGTCGATGCCCAGTATAAATTCACAAAACTTGGCTATCATTCGATCACCTCACTCGATTTCCATTATATGCTGTCGGTGATTCCGCATTTAACGGAAAACGATGTTTTTGTAGCGATCAGCACTTCCGGAAAAACCAAGGATGTTCTGGAGCTTACCCGTTTTGCGCAGAAAAAAGGGGCGAAAGTTATCGCCATTACCAATATCAACAAGTCACCGCTGTATAAAGAAGCGGAAATCCGTCTGTGCACGCCGAATGTCGAGCAGGATTTCCGCATTGGCAGCATCTCCTCCCGAATGACGCAATTGACCGTCATCGATACTTTGTATATGAGTATTTTCCATCATGTCGGTGAAAAGGTTTTGCAGCAATATTATGACACCAGAAGCGAAATGGAAAGCTTAAGAAGATGAGGAGCCAATGGTTTGGCTCTTTTTTTATGTGGTATAGTGAAATTTAAATTCATAATTTAGATAATTTATATTGACATTGAATTTCTTATGGATAAAATGAAGACAAGAAATAAATGTAAAAGGGGTGACCTGATGCTGGAGAATTTATCCACAGAAAAGCGCAACACCAACACCATGAAGATGGATGAAATGTCTGTGCTGGAAATATTGCAGACGATGAACCGTGAAGACACTCTTGTTCCAAAAGCAATCGAAAATGAGCTGGAAACCATTGAACATGCGGTACAAAAATCGATTGGCTCTTTCCAGGCAGGCGGCAGACTGATTTATATCGGAGCCGGAACCAGCGGCCGTTTAGGGATTCTCGATGCAGTTGAATGTGTACCCACTTTTGGCGTCTCGCCTGAACAGGTAGTCGGCATTATTGCCGGGGGTGCAGAAGCGATCAAGACGGCGATTGAAGGCGTAGAGGATAAGGCGCAGTTTGGAATGGATGATTTGAAAGCGGTTTCTTTAACGGCGGCTGATACCGTTATCGGCATCGCAGCTAGCGGCCGAACACCTTACGTCATTGGGGCGCTTCAATACGCCAAGCAGATCGGTGCAGAAACCGTTGCGATTTCCTGCAATAAAGGGGCGGAAATCAGCGACTATGCCGATACAGCGATTGAAATCGAAACAGGAGCTGAAGTATTGACCGGTTCGACCCGTCTGAAAGCGGGAACTGCCCAAAAGCTCGTGCTGAATATGATTTCGACAGCTGCGATGATCGGCATCGGCAAAGTGTACGGCAATTTGATGGTGGATGTACAGGCTACCAATGAAAAATTGGTGGAGCGTTCCAAACGGATTATCATGGATGCTGCTCAAGTTGATTACGAAACAGCGCAGCGCTACTACGAAAGAGCGGACGGCCATGTAAAAACGGCAATTGTCATGAGTCTGCTGGATTGCACGAAAGAACAAGCCATCATCAAACTGGAAACAGCCGGAGGCTTTGTTCGAAAAGCTTTATAACACTTGGGGGAGCGGAGGGGTAGCATGAAAAAAGAACAGCAAATGGCGCATGACATTCTCGCAAAAATCGGGGGAAAAGAGAATGTCAATCAAGTAGCGCATTGTATGACACGATTGCGTTTGTCGATTAAAGATGACAGCAAAGTGGATCTTAATGAACTAAAGCGTGTGGATGGCGTGATGGGCGTTATCGAGGACGATACACTTCAGATTGTCGTAGGTCCAGGAACAGTCAATAAAGTTGCTGCTGAAATGAGCAGTGAAACCGGATTGGCCATCGGTGAAATGGCGGACGTCGATGAAAACGATATGGACTTCACGGAAAAAGCCGCTTTGAAAAAAGCCAAGCTGAAAGAAAAGAACAAGACGCCATTCAAGCTTTTCCTGCGCCGTGTCGGTAATATTTTCATCCCGCTGATTCCAGGTCTGGTCGCTTCAGGTATCATCAATGGAGCAGCCAACTTTGCAAAAAATGCCGGAGTGGATGAGACCATAACATGGATGCAAATCCTATTGCTGCTGGGAAGTACAGTATTTGCCTATTTGGCTATTCTGGTCGGCTGGAACACAGCGAAGGAGTTTGGCGGAACACCGGTACTTGGTGCGATTGCAGGAGGAATCCTGTTCAACCCGATGCTGGCCGATATCGTCATTTACGGAGAGCCGCTGGTTGTCGGCAGAGGCGGATTATTCGGGGTGATATTCGCAGCCTGGATGATGACTTTTGTTGAAAAGAATGTCCGCAAAGTGATGCACAGCTCGGTCGATATTCTCTTTACACCGCTCATCACGCTATTGGTTGTCGGATTCTTCTCGCTTTACGCGGTGGTGCCGGTCGCAGGCCTCTTGTCGGATGCGATCATGACTGTTTTGACATCTGTACTTGATGTCGGCGGTGTATTGGCAGGCGGCGTACTGGCTGGTTTCTTCCTTCCGCTTGTTATGCTCGGCCTGCATCACGGCTTGACGCCTATCCACTTGGAACTGATGAACACGGTTGGCGCTACAGCCTTATTGCCAATTTTGGCGATGGCTGGAGCGGGACAGGTTGGTGCCACAATTGCCGTATATGTGAAAACAAGAAATCAGCGTCTGAAAAACATCATCAAAGGAGCGCTGCCTGTCGGTTTTCTTGGCATCGGTGAACCGCTTCTTTACGGTGTAACCTTGCCGCTTGGCCGGCCGTTCATCACGGCTTGCATGGGTGCTGCCTTTGGCGGAGCATTCCAGGCAGTGATGCATACGGCAGCGCTTGGAATCGGAGTATCAGGGATCTCATTGATTCCACTGATTGCAGAAAGCAAATACGTCTGGTACTTTGTCGGCTTGGTCGTATCCTATATTTTCGGATTCATCTTCACTTACCTATTCGGATTCAAAGAAGAGATGGCAGAAGGAATTTGAGGGAGAGGGAGAGAAATCTCCCTTTTTTCTTTTGAATTAAAGTGACGAGGTTCACTGGAAAAGGAGCTGGCAGGATGCGTGGGATTTCGGTTTATTTAGGAGACGATTCGTTTCAGGGCTTGGCGCCTTATATTGAAAAGGTCAGCAAGCTCGGGTTTACCTCCATTTTCACATCGCTGCATATTCCCGAGGACGACCCCCTCCTCTATAAAGAACGGCTGCAGCAATTAGGGCGTTGGGCAATACAGTTTGATATGGAACTGATGGCGGACATCGCGCCGCGATCATTGGCTCACCTTGGATTTGGCTGGGACAATGCAGAAGGCTTGCTGGAATGGGGTGTGACGGGGTTGCGGATCGATTATGGTGTCGACGATAACGTAATTGCCGAGCTGTCCCATAAGATGAAAATCGCTTTGAACGCCAGTACGTTAACGAAAGACGGGTTGGCTGCTTTGATTCGAGCAGGCTTGCAGCGGGACGCTGTCGAGATGTGGCATAATTTCTATCCGCGGCCGGAAACCGGATTGGATCCTGTGGAGTTTGTGAAAACCAATCTGTGGCTGAAAAGTGAAGGGCTGACGGTGATGGCTTTTATTCCAGGAGACGGCGTTCTTCGCGGTCCGCTGCATAGCGGTCTGCCCACGCTCGAAGAACACCGGAATGTCAGCCCGTTTAATGCGTATTTGCACTTGAAGGCAGATGGGGCAGTGGATAAAATTCTGGTCGGTGACATTACACTCAGCGACGAGAGCCTGAACAAATTTGCTGTGTTCCACCAAGGAACAATCCCGCTGCGTGCGGAGCCACTGGTGGAGATCGGGACGCTGGATGTTCAAACCAACCGCTGGGATGCTGCGCGGGACTGCATCCGTTCCATGGAGTCGCGCCAATATGGATTGATCGGCACCCACTTGCTGGAGCCAAACAACACCATTGCCCGGAATAAAGGCAGCATCACTGTAGACAATGAACGCTATGGCCGCTACCGGGGCGAGCTGCAAATCACCAAACGTGATTTGCCCGAAGATGACAAAGTGAACGTCATCGGAAAGATTATTGAGAAAGATCTGGCTTTGCTGATGTATATTAAAGGCGGTGTGAAATTTAAAATCGACTGGATTTGAATAACGGGATGGACAGCTTTTCATGAGCTGTTCATTTTTTTGGTGAAATTTAATTTCTTATATACTATTACTTTTTGATTAGTTAAATTTCACAAGAGTAAGTAATTGGGAATAGAGTTAAAAATAAAATATTCGGAATATATTGTAAATACACCTATATTGATGGATAGGAAGTCACCAAGGCTTTCTGTACCCTTAAAGAATAAAGGACTATGCATCTTAAACACACTTTATTCTGGAGGGATTATATGAAAAAAGGATTGTGTTTTACAGTTTTAACGGTAGCCTTAGCAGCTTCACTGATTTTTTCTTCAAGCAATGCAGCACCAGTTTGGGCTTCAGCAGCCAAGCAATGGGATTCACCGGCTCCGCTGTCTTCTGTGCTCCATAAAGGTTCTGCCAAAGGAGCCGGATTAGTAAAGGAACCGCTCGAGCGGATTGATGGAATTATGGAAACGGCGGTGGAAAACAGCACAGCGCCTGGGATTGTGGCATTTGCAGCAAAGAGCGGACATATTGTGAAGCACGAAGCTTATGGCCACTTGGCTCTTTATACGGATGACCAAGGGGGGCAGATGGACAATCCGGTTGAAATGAAAGAAGACACGATTTTCGATGTAGCGTCAATCAGTAAAATCTTCACGACCACCGCAGCGATGATTTTGTATGAGGATGGACTTTTTGATTTAGACGATCCGGTTGCACTGCACTTGCCTGAGTTCGCAGCAAATGGAAAAGAGCAGGTCACCATCCGTCAATTGATGACGCATACATCCGGCTTTACTTCCTGGGTGCCTCTTTATGAACAGGAAGGCGGCCGTGAAGAGCGCATAGAGTATGCGCTGAATTATCCGCTCGCCAATTTGCCGGGTGAGAACTATACATACAGCGACCTCAATTTGATCACACTTGGCGCATTGATTGAAAAATTTTCAGGCATGCGCCTCGATGAGTTTATCCAAAAAGAGCTCACTCGTCCGCTTGGCATGAAAGACACAATGTACAATCCCCCAGCTTCGCTGAAAGAGCGGATTGCGGCAACAGAATATCAGCCGGCAATTGGCAGGGGATTGGTGTGGGGAGAAGTGCATGATGAAAATGCCTGGGCGCTCGATGGGGTGGCCGGTCATGCCGGAGTATTTTCAACAGCTTTGGATTTAGGGAAACTCGCGCATATGTTTCTGAATGATGGGAAATATGGTGGGCAGCGGATTTTGGAAAAAAAGACGGTCCGCATGCTGGAAATCAATCAGATTCCTGAGTTTCCAGGGAACGATCATGGCCTCGGCTGGGAGTTGAATCAAGGCTGGTATATGGATGCGTTATCCGATTCGGAATCATTCGGCCACACGGGCTACACAGGAACGAGCATCGTCATCAATCGTGACAATCACACGACCGCAATTCTGTTGACCAACCGGGTGCATCCGTCACGGATGACGGTATCCACCAATTTCATCAGACGCGATTTTGCGCGTGCAGTAGCAGATTCAATTCCAGCACCGATGAATAAAAAAGACAAGGCCTGGTTTTCGGGATACGGGGACAACCTCAATCGTTCGATGACTGTAGCGACAAGAGGAGCATCAAGTTTAACTTTCGATGCGTGGAACCGCATCGAACAAGATTCGGACTATGGCTATATTGAAACGTCTGCGGATGGCGAAATTTGGGGCGAGTCAATGCTTCGATTGACGGGCGACAGCGAAGAATGGACAGCACATGAAGTTGTCCTGCCGGAAGGGACGCAATTTGTCCGATTCCGCTATGTGACGGATGCTTCAGTCAACGGCCGCGGCTGGTATATCAAGAACATTGAAGCAGGCGATGAGAGAATGCAGCCGCTTGCCGAACGGAATGGATGGACACTGCGCAATTATTAGTCGATAGGGGGATGGAACATGCATAAACTGAAAAACATTGTTTTACTGCCGGCAGTGCTTGTGGCATTAGTCATTTCATCATTATTTACAGGAACAGGGCAAACTGCTGCGGCAAGCCCTGTTGCAGACCTGGTAATTCTGCAGAATGTACCAGAAGTAGATGTGGATGAAGTAGAAGAGAGTATCCAGCTTAAAGCGGTTCATGTTTACGAGGAAGGCCAGTATGGGCTGGTTTCGGAAAATCTGACATGGGAGTCTGCCAATAAGACGGTGGCATCTGTAGATTCCCAGGGAACGATCTCGTTATCAGGAAAGCCGGGAAAAACCTTCATCACCGTTTCAGACGGAATGTATAAGGACCGGATTGCTGTGCAGGTGAAACCGGATGCCAAAACGAAAGACGGCAAGGGGAAACCACCGCTCAGCGCGAAGGTGATCAAGGAAAGCGGCAAACGGTACGATTTGGTCAACAATGCAATCGAACAGATGACTATGGAAGAGAAGGTAGGCCAAATGCTGATGCCGGACTTCCGTAATTGGGAAGGGCAAAATGTAACGGAAATGCTGCCGGAAATTGAGCAATTGGTTAAAGACTATCATCTTGGGGGAGTGATCTTGTTCCGCGAAAATGTCGTGACGACTGAACAGACGACTAAACTGGTTGCGGATTATCAGGCGGCAGCCCAAAAGCATAGCCTGCTGATGACCATCGACCAGGAAGGCGGCATCGTTACACGTTTGCAGTCGGGAACCGATATGCCTGGCAATATGGCGCTTGGCGCAACACGTTCAGCAGAACTTACTCAAAATGTCGGAAAAGCCATCGGCGAAGAGCTGTCTGCTCTTGGCATCAACATGAACTTTGCACCATCATTCGACATCAACAACAATCCGGATAATCCAGTGATCGGTGTGCGTTCGTTCGGCGAAAAGCCGGAACTTGTCGCTGAACTGGGAGTTGCCTATACGAAAGGGCTTCAGGAAACAGGGACAGCTGCAACAGCAAAACATTTTCCGGGACATGGGGATACAGCGGTTGATTCGCATCTCGGCCTGCCGGAAGTTCCCTATGATTTGGAACGCCTGAAAGCAGTGGAATTGTATCCGTTCCAAAAAGCGATGGAAGCGGATATTGATGCCATCATGACGGCACATGTCACATTCCCGAAAATTGATGGAACAAAAGTCATTTCCCAGAAGGATGGCACTGAAATCAACCTGCCTGCGACGTTATCCTACAAAGTATTGACAGAATTGATGCGGGAAGACATGGGCTATGACGGCGTCATTTTCACTGATGCACTGAACATGCAGGCAATTGCTGACCATTTTGGTCCAGTTGACGCTGTTATCCGCGCAGTTAACGCGGGCACTGATATTGTGCTTATGCCGGTCGGGCTGGAAAGTGTGGCAAATGGCCTTTACGAAGCAGTTCGTTCCGGTGAAATAGCGGAAGAGCGCATCGACGCATCAGCCAAGCGGATTCTGGATTTGAAGATGAAACGCGGCATCTTGAAAGAGGAATCTCCGATCTCATTGGAGGAAAAAACAGCGAATGCATTGCAGGTTGTCGGCTCTGAAGAACATCAGCAAATAGAAAAAAGAGCTGCAGAGAAATCCATTACCATGGTAAAAAATGAAGGGGTATTGCCATTGACACCGACTGCGGAAGACTTGCTTGTAGTTGTCGGAGATGCCTATTCAGATGAATTGTATGCCGGGCTAAAGGCACGCCACGACAATACAGTGAGGATCGAAACAGGGGTACCGCTGACCGATCAGCAGTTGGAGACGGCCAAAGCAGCAAAAGCGGTCATTGTCGGTACCGCCACATCCAGCCTGGCACAACGATCACCAGAGAGCGGCCAGATGAAAATGGTCAACCAGTTGATTGAAGAAGTGGAATCGCCAGTTATTGGCGTAGGGGTCCGCAATCCCTATGACATCATGGCGTATCCGGAAATTGATGGCTATTTGACACAGTACAGCTTCCGGACGGCAAGCTATGAGGCGATGGCCTCGGCGATAGTGGGCGAATTGACGCCGACAGGCAAATTGCCTGTAACCATTCCGAATCTTGCGGGTGATACGTTTTATGAATATGGCCATGGCTTAAGCTATTAACATTAAAAGGGGGACTGACTTTGAAAAAGTGGATTGCATTGCTGACGACTGTTCTGCTGATATTGACTTCATTGTCCATTGCGTTTGCCGATCATGACCAGGGCAACGGAAAATCCAAAGATAAGCGGAAAGACCACAAGGAATTCAAACTCGGAATCGAAGTGCTGCTGGAAGATCATAAAGAGCTGATAAGTGGAAAGAATGTCGGTTTGATCACCAATCCGACGGGGGTTGACCAGGAGCTGAACAGTATAGTGGACCTTCTGGATAAGGATCCGGAAGTCAACTTGACCGCGCTGTATGGTCCGGAACATGGCGTTCGGGGAGACGCGCAGGCAGGGGAATATGTAGACTACTATATTGACGAAGTGACTGGCTTGCCAGTCTACAGCCTCTACGGGAAAACGCGCAAGCCGACACCTGAAATGCTGGAAGACGTTGACGTACTGATTTTTGATATCCAGGACGTGGGTGCACGTTTCTATACCTATATTTACACCATGGCATTGGCTATGGAAGCCGCAAAAGAGCAAGGCATTCCATTCATCGTACTGGATCGCCCCAATCCGCTTGGTGGAACGAAAGTGGAAGGACCCGTACTTGATCCTGCATTTGCTTCATTTGTCGGACAGTACGCTATTCCACTTCGCCACGGCATGACCGTCGGCGAACTTGCTGAATTCTTTAATGCTGAAATCGGAATCGGGGCAGATCTGGAAGTAGTGGAAATGAAGGGATGGAAACGCAATACCTTCTACGATGAAACCGGCTTGCCGTTTGTACCGCCTTCACCGAACATGCCGACACTCGACACTGCGCTGGTTTATCCGGGCACGGCATTGATTGAAGGAACCAATGTGTCAGAGGGGCGCGGAACCACCAAGCCTTTCGAATTCATCGGTGCTCCTTTCATCAACAGCACCGAACTTGCTGGAAAACTGAATGCTTTGGAACTGCAGGGCGTCAGTTTCCGCGCAGCATCATTCACCCCGGCATTTTCCAAACATTCCGGACAGCTGTCGCATGGCGTACAGGTTCATGTGACGGACCGCGAAGCTTACCTGCCGGTTGAAACCGGACTGCATGTCGTCAAAACCATTTACGACCTGTATCCCGATCAGGTGCAACTGACCACATTCTTCAATAACCTGATAGGCAACGACTGGATCAGCCAAGGAATAAAAGATGGCATGACAGTGGAAGAAATGAAAGAGAGATGGCAAGGTGATTTGAAGGAGTTCAAGGAAGTCAGAAGACAATACCTATTGTACTAAGTTGGGAAATGCTTTAGAAAGATGCAGAAAGAAGGGGGTGAACGATCTCCTGCTATCTGCATCTTTCTATGTAAAGATCCGTTTATTTCGGATAACTTAAGAGATTCCGCTATTGCTGTAATGATTTTGAAAGTAAACGCTTACTTTTATTGTTTAATAATTAAAATTGGTATAGACAACTATACCGATTATCTATATAGTGACAATTAAGAATACATAAAGGGGTGGAAATTTTATGTTTGGTTTTTTGCAGAAAATAGGAAAATCGTTGATGTTCCCGATTGCTACATTGCCAGCTGCTGCTTTGCTGCTGCGTTTTGGACAGGATGATTTGCTTGGGATTCCGTTCATGTCGGCTGCGGGCGCAGGGATCATCGACAACCTGGCAATTATCTTTGCCATCGGGATTGCGATGGGCCTTGCCCATGACGGCAGCGGAGGAGCGGCTTTGGCTGGTGCCATCGCTTATCTCGTATTGACTTCGGCGATCGTCACGATCAATGAGTCAATCAATATGGGCGTATTTGCCGGTATTATATCCGGTATTGTCGCAGGTCTTTTATACAATAAATTCTATAATGTGAAGTTTCCGCAATGGCTGGCCTTTTTCGGCGGCAGGCGGTTTGTGCCGATCATTACCGCGGCAGCCATGACAGTTTTGGCTGGTGTGCTCGGGTATGCATGGCCGCCAATCCAGGGAGGCATTGACAGTGCCGGTGACTGGATCTTGAATGCCGGCATGTTCGGCGTCGGCGCTTACGGTTTCCTGAACCGTCTCTTGCTGCCGACCGGTTTACACCATGTTATTAACACTGTTGTGTGGTTTGATTTTGGTACTTTCACCGATGCAACTGGAGAAGTGGTCCGTGGGGAAATTAACCGTTTCCTGAGGGGCGACCCAACAGCAGGGCCATTCCTGTCCGGCTTCTTCCCAATCATGATGTTCGGTTTGCCGGCTGCATGTCTTGCCATGTATGCTGCAGCTAAAAAAGAGCGTAAAGCCCTTGTCGGCGGGATGCTCTTCAGTATCGCTTTTACGTCATTTTTGACAGGGATCACAGAACCGATCGAATTTACTTTCATGTTCCTGTCACCTATGTTGTATGTTGTCCACGCATTATTGACGGGTGCTTCGATGATGGTCGCTTATGCTTTGGATGTCCATCACGGATTCGGCTTTTCTGCCGGAGCCATTGATTTTGTGCTGAATTATGGGCTGGCCACCAATCCACTGATCCTATTGGTGATGGGACTGGTTGTCGGAGCCATTTACTTTGTAATCTTCTACTTCCTGATCGTCAAGCTGGACTTGAAAACGCCTGGCCGTGAAGACGAAGATGAAGAAGGTGCAGAAAATGCAGATTCTGGCAATAACGCTGTTGATGTCAGAGCGTATAACACCATTGAAGCACTCGGCGGCACTGCGAATATTGTCGCTGTCGAATATTGCACGACGCGTTTGCGCATGACGGTCAAAGATTCAGACCGTGTGGACGAAAAAGCCCTCAAGCGCCACGGTGCCATGGGTGTCATGAAAATCAATAAAACCAACGTGCAAGTGGTTATTGGAACAGCTGTCGAATTCCTGGGAGACGCCATGAAGCCGCGTTTGGCAAACGGCAACCCGGCTCCTGCAGGTGGAACGGAAACCGCAGCTGCTGAAGAAACGGTCAGCGACCAACCGGCAATGAAAGAAATTATTGCTGAAGATTTTGAAATGCCGATTCAAGGGAAAATGATTCCGTTATCGGAAGTGCCGGATGAAGTATTCGCAAAAGGCATGATGGGTCCTGGCTTTGCCATCATTCCTTCCGGCAACATCCTGCATTCACCAGTTGATGGCCGTGTCGTCAGTGTATTTCCGACCAAGCACGCCATCGGCATCGAAACAGATACCGGAATTGAAATTTTGATTCATGTCGGCCTGGATACCGTCAAACTGAAAGGTGAAGGATTCGAGACATTGGTTGAGCAAGGTCAGCTGGTACAGCGCGGAGACGCTTTGTTGAAGCTTGACCTGGAATTCTTGAACGCCAATGCACCTTCTCTTGCGACACCAGTTATTTTCACCAACCTGACCGAACAAAAAGTCACGCTCATGAAAGATGGCCATCAAGAACAAGGAACAAATTCCATCTTGAGGGTCGAATAATTAAAGCCGAAAAACCAGGGACATCCATTGTGATTTTCCTGGTTTTTCGCAAGGAGTGTTCAAAATGAAGAAAAGCATAGTGATTACCGGCATCGCAATTGCGGATGCTGTTGAAGAAAGTTTCATAGGAGACATCTTGATCGAAGATGGAAAAATAATCCGGGCAGTCAAAAGCATTGATGTGCAGGCAGACATTCGTATAGAGGCAGCCGGAAAAAATTGGACGGCATTTCCCGGGTTTATTGACGTCCACATTCACGGTGCTGCAGGATATGATGCCATGGACGCAACATCGGAAGCGTTGAGCGGTATAGCCGGGGCATTGCCCAAAGAAGGTACAACGAGTTTTCTGGCGACCACAATGACGCAGTCGGACAGCGCCATTTCAGCAGCTCTGCAGAATATCCAAAAGTTCAGCGCGCAGGAAGGCCAGGCTGAACTGCTGGGCGTTCACCTGGAAGGCCCATTCATTTCAGCCAAACGTGCTGGGGCACAGCCGATTGAACACATTGCAGAAGCGTCATATCCATTATTCCGCAAATGGCAAAAACTCAGCGGCAACCAAATCCGCCTGGTCACTCTCGCACCCGAAACCAAAAATGGAATGGTCTTTACCCGGAGGCTGACGGACGATGGCGTGATTGCGTCGATTGGCCATTCAGATGCCACCTTAGAAGAGGTACAGACAGCTGTTCGATCAGGTGCAAGCCATGTGACCCATCTCTATAACCAAATGAGCCCATTCCATCACCGCAATCCCGGGGTGGTGGGTGCAGCTTTGATGGAAGAGGGCTTGATGGTGGAAATCATTGCCGACTTTATTCACAGCCATCCGGCTTCAGTTCAAATGGCTTTTCGGCAAAAAGGTGCAGACCGGCTGATGCTCATTACCGACGCCATGCGCGCTAAAGGCTTGCCTCCCGGAGTTTATGATTTGGGCGGACAGGATGTGCAGGTTACCAAAAAAGACGCACGGCTTGCTGATGGAACTTTGGCTGGCAGCATTCTGACGATGGATACAGCTGTCCGGAATGTCCAGTCGATCACCGGATGCAGTGTGAACGAGCTGGTGGCGATGACTTCCGCCAATGCGGCAAAAGAGCTTGGCTTAGCGAACAAAGGACATCTGCAGGATGGTGCCGATGCCGATGTGGCAATTCTTGACGACAACTTTAATGTTCAACTGACGATATGCAGGGGAACAATCGCCTACACGAAGGAGTGACTGTAATGAAACTGATACGAGTCGAAAACTACGAAGAGATGAGCAGCAGCGCGGCACAATTGGTGGAACAGCAGATCCTGAACAACAGCCATTCGGTCCTGGGCCTTGCAACTGGATCGACACCGCTCGGCCTTTACGAACAGCTGATTCGGGGCGTCAGCGAACGGAACATTTCCTGGCAGCATGTGCAAACCCTTAACTTGGATGAATATTGCGGACTGGCGGAGGATCACCCAAACAGCTACCGGCATTTTATGAATGCCAAATTGTTCCGGCACATCGACATTCCATTGGAAAATACCCATATTCCAAATGGCAAAGCCTTACCGGTGGAAGTGGAATGCCGGCGTTATGAGGCTTTGATTGATGAAATCGGGCCGCCGCATCTGCAAATTTTGGGCATGGGAACAAATGGCCATATCGGCTTTAACGAGCCCGGCACGCCGGAAACGAGTCTGACCCATTGCGTACAGCTTGAAACATCGACACGAAACAGCAATGCACGATTTTTCAGCGACCGGGACGAAGTGCCGACACATGCCATCACGATGGGAATCCAGTCGATTTTGAAAAGTGAAAGGATCCTCGTATTGGCTTCCGGCAAAAAGAAAGCCCAGGCGGTAAAGCACTTTTTAGACGGACGTGTCAGCAAAGATTTTCCTGCATCATTTTTATGGAATCACAATCATGTTACACTGATTGTAGACCAGGATGCCTATAGTCTGGCTGCGGCAGAAGAGGAGTGAAAGCTGTGCTGGACAAACAATCGCCCATTCCCATTTATATTCAAATAGAAGAACAGCTGAAGCAGCAGATTCAGCAAGGCGACTTTCCAATCGGCACAGCAATCCCCTCAGAACGCGAACTGACCGAACGCTTCGGCGTCAGCCGGATGACGGTGCGCCAGTCGATCACGAATTTGGTTAATGACGGCCTCCTGTACCGTGAGAAAGGGCGCGGCACATTTGTGGCTTCTCCGAAAGTCGAACAGCCGCTCAATGGCCTGACGAGCTTTACGGAAGATATGGTGTCGCGCGGCATGGTACCTAGCAGCAAGCTGATCGGCTTTGAAATCCTGGAGGCTGAACCAGATGTCGCAGAGGATTTGCAGTTGGCTGCAGGCGACAAAGTTTACTTTGTCGAACGCATCCGCTTTGCCGACGACAAGCCGATGGCAATCGAACGCACCTATCTGCCTGTCGAACGTTTTCCTGATTTGACCGAAGATTCGTTTCAAGGATCGTTGTATGCGATAATAGAAAACAATCAGCAGCTGAAAATCAGCCGTGCGACTCAGCGAATGGAAGCTGGGCTGGTTAAGAAGGAAGATGCTGACTTGCTGCAGATCAAACCGCCGGCAGCGATTCTGATGATTGAACGCATCAGCTACCTGGAAGGCGAGTTGCCATTCGAAGTGGTCCGCAGCACGTATCGGGCCGACCGCTACAAATTTACGACAGATATCCAGAGATAACAAAAGAGGAGAAATGGACATGATTGAAAAAAACTACACAATCACCAGCGACGAAGGACTGCACGCCCGCCCAGCATCAAAACTGGTAGGAGCGGTGTCGCCGTTTTCTGCTGATGTAAAAATGCTTTATAAAGAAAGAGAAGTCAACTTGAAATCCATTATGGGCGTTATGTCTCTAGGCGTCTCAAAAGGCAACACCATTAAAATTACAGCCAACGGAAGCGACGAAGAATCCCTAATGGCCAAGGTCGATGAATTGATTGTGGCTGAAGGGCTTGGAGAAGCGTAAGTAGGTAAACTAAATAGTTACTAGTAAATAAGACAAGTGCAATCTGCGGATTGCACTTGTCTTATTTTTTTGTACAGTCCAATTTTGCACAAAGCAACAGGGGGTATTTGGTCTCCACTTTTCAAAGATTTGACGTTATATTTAATTTAACGAATTATTCTGAAATATTGCTAATTGCTGCATATCAGAAAGGAGGAAGGAATATGGCGTTGGATCATCGCAGCCGAGCTATTCTGTCTCATCTATCTCAGGCGCAAGGCTATGTGACCGCAAACGAAATCATGGAAACCTTCAACATTTCAAGGCGCACCATTTACTACGATATCAGCAAGATCAACGGCTGGCTGGAGGCAAATGAACTTCCAGTCGTCCAGCATGCACGGACTGCCGGATTTCAACTGGACCGGCAAGCGGCAAGGCAAATCCCCGAGAAGCTTGACACGATAAAGCTATGGCATTACGAATACTCTGCAAAAGAGAGGAGAGCATGGTTGGCGGTTTACTTGCTGGCGAGAAACAGACCATTGTATTTAGAGAGTTTGGTAGAGAAGATCAGGGTCAGCAGAAATACCGTCATTGAAGATTTAAAAAGTTTGAGAGATGAATTGAGCCATTACGGGCTGCAGCTGGAGTTTGATAGGAAGCTGGGCTATGTCATCAAGGGGCTTGAAGAAAACAAACGTCAAGCCCTTGTCTTTTACTTGCAGCAATTGATGCCGAAACAAAGCTGGGAGGCTCTGATTGAGCAGTTGCTAACGGTTTTCAGTGACAATGCCGACTTTCTGGATGTTGAAAAAGTGGAAGAGGTTACGAAAATTGTTGCCGCCAGTGAAGAGGAGTTAGGCATTCAATATACTGATGATTTTCTTCAAAGTTTGTCACTGCGAATCTTGGTGTTTGTATGTAGATTGTCCCAAGGCAAGCAAGTAAGAGTCGATTTGGTTGAGCAGCAGGTCCTGGCAGAGACTCCTGAATATGGGGCGGCCATAAAGATTAGTAGAAAGCTTGCGGATCTGTTCCAAGTGGCGTATCCGCAGGATGAAGTTTTTTATATGACGAAGCATATCCTGAGTTCAAGAATCCAGTTTTCACAAACAATTTTCGAAAGCAGTAATCTTCAGAATGATAATATGCTTTCAGATATTGTGTCGAAGATGGTTATCGATTTTCAACGGTATGCTTGCATCATTTTTGACAACCGGGAAGAAGTTGAACGGAATTTGCTGCTGCATGTCAAAACGGCCTATTACCGGGTGTTGTATGGATTAGAAGTCGAAAGTGGTTTGGAAGATCCGGTTAAGGAAAAGTATCCTGACATTTTCAGGCTCACCAAGAAAGTGTCGAGGCATTTAGAAAAAGCGACAGGAAAACCGGTCAATGATGGAGAGCTTATTCTGATAACGATGCACTTCGGAGGATGGATGGAAAAAATGGGCGTGCAGCCTGCCGACCGAAAAAATGCGTTATTGGTCTGCAATACAGGAGTCGGAACATCCCGGCTGCTGCAGAATCAATTGGAAGGACTCCTTTCGACTGTGGATATCATTGGATGTGTATCTCTGAGGGATTATGAAGAAAATGACCAGGAAGCAGACTTTGTCATCTCGACCATTCCCCTGGTTGAAAAAGGGAAACCGGTTTTCGTAGTAAGTCCCATATTAACGGATACAGAAAAAGAAAGGCTTCTGAAAAATATCAATTCCTTTGTCGGAACAGATGCGGCTGCCCCTAGTTCGTTGGCGGCAGTAATGGATATCATTCGGCAGCATACAGTCGTAAAAAACGAGTCAGCCTTGAAGAACGATCTGAAGCAATATCTGCAGCCTGGTTTGATAAAAGCCAAAGAAACGCACAAACCTGATTTGAAAGAACTGCTGCCCATCGAAAATATTCAATGCCTTTCGGAAGTCGTGGATTGGCAGCAAGCCATTCATGAAGCTGCTCAGCCCCTGCTGAACGAAGAAGCGATTACAGCAAATTATGTAAAAGCGATGATCGACGCGTTGAATGAAATGGGTCCTTATGTCGTGATTTCACCGAAAGTGGCGATTCCCCACGCACGTCCACAGGATGGGGTGAAAAAACTTGGAATGGCATTATTGCAGCTCAAAAAGAGTGTTTCATTTTCTGGAAACGTCAGCAAACCGGTAAATTTGGTGATCGTGTTGGCTGCTGTCGACGGAGATGCTCACCTGAAGGCATTGCACCAGCTCACGAAGATGTTAAGCAATAGAAACTTAAAAGAAAAGTTGATTACGGCGGAGTCTCCAAATGAAATTTACAGACTCCTTGCAGATCAGTCCAGTTGAATGGTCTTATCAAAACAAAGAAAGGAATTTTGCCATGAAGTTTTTGGAAGAAAAGCTGGTTGTGCTGGATTTGCCGGTTGCCACTCCGGAAGAGGGAATCCGTGCAGCAGGAGCTTTGTTGGTCGCTGAAGATTTAATAGAACCAAGATATGTGGATGCGATGGTTGAATCCTATGAGAAAAACGGTCCATATTTTGTGCTGGCGCCACTGATTGCGATGCCCCATGCCAGACCTGAAGACGGTGTCAAGGAAGCCTCAGTGTCGCTGGTTCGTTTAAAGGATTCACTGAAATTTGGAAATGAAGCCAATGACCCGGTTCAGTTCATATTTGCCTTGGGAGCGTCTTCCAGCGAAGAGCATCTGTTGGTGATGAGAAAAATTGTATCTTTGCTAAGCAAGCCGGAGAATGTCGAGAAGCTGAAAATACTGTCTAGCTATGAAGAACTACAACTACTGATTGGGAGGAATTAACAATGAAAATTTTATGCGTATGTGGTCTAGGACAAGGAACAAGCCTGATTTTGAAAATGAACGTGGAAGAGGTATTAGGTGAAAAAAACATTATGGCAGATGTCGAACATATCGATTTGTCCTCAGCGACCAGCATGTCAGCGGATTACATCATCACCAGCAATGAATTGGCCGATAGCCTGCAGGACCAGCCGGCAAAAGTGATCGTGGTGAATAATTATTTCGATATGGAAGAAATTAAAGCGGCAATCGATGCGAACATCAAGCAGTAACGACGATAATCTAACAGCAAGTAACTTACAAAGCGGGGGAGAACAGCTATGGATATTATTTTCTGGTTAGCAAATAACGTATTTGGAACACCAGCGATTTTATTGGGAATCATTGTCTTAATCGGTTTGCTGCTTCAAAAAAAGACAGCCAGCCAAAGGGTGAGCGGAACTTTTAAAGCGATTATCGGGTTCTTGATCATCAGCGCCGGCGCTACTATTATTGTTGGTGCTCTGACAGTTTTTGAGCCTCTTTGGAAAGAAGTGTTCAATCTTTCAGGAGAGACATTGAGCGAGTATATGGGACAGGAAGTATTTAATGCCGAATACGGCAGTGCTGTTACATTGGCCATGACTTTGGGCTTCTTGCTGAACGTTTTCTTGGCACGGGTTACAAAGTTGAAATACATCTACCTGACAGGCCATATGATGTTTTGGACAACGACTATTTTTGCGGGAATTGCTGTTCACGCTTCTCCGGACGTATCGTTTTGGAGACTGGTAATTTTCCTATCCGTCATTATGGGGATTTACTGGACTGTGCAGCCTGCATTGACGCAGCCATTTATGCGGAAAATTACAGGGAATGACAATATTGCACTGGGGCATACATCAGCTTCTGTTGCATTGCTGGCTGCTTTTGGCGGGATGCTATGGGGCAACAAAGAAAATGATTCGGAGAAAATCAATTTGCCAAAAGGCCTGGAGTTCCTGAGAGATTCCAATGTAATCACGGCATTGACGATGGGCTTATTGTTCCTGACCGGAGCCATTATTGTGTCATTCAGAGATACGCCGGGAGCGGCAGAGTTGGTCGCAAGTTCAGGAGAGCAAAGTTTTATCGTCTATGCAATCATCCAGTCGTTCACTTTTACGGCAGGGATTGCAGTTGTGTTGACGGGTGTTCGGATGTTCATCGGGGAAATTGTCCCGGCGTTTAAAGGGATCGCCACCAAAATTGTACCTGGAGCGAGACCGGCGCTGGATAACCCGATTCTTTTTCCTTATGCACCAAACGCTGTCATTCTCGGATTTCTTGGTTCATTTGTCGGAGCCATCTTATGGCTGATTGTTCTGGGCAACGCAGTAGGTTATATCTTTGTGCCGACGATGATTGTATTGTTCTTCCATTCCGCTTCAGCCGGCGTATTCGGCAACTTGACAGGTGGAGTGCGAGGAGCTGTCATGGGTGGATTCGTTACGGCGACTGTCGTGGCATGGGGCCAATTTTTTACGGTCCGGTTCCTGCTGGCAGGTACAGTTCCAGACACTGCGATGTGGGCAGCCGATTCTGATATGTTCATTTTGGGCCCAATCGTTCGCCTGCTGGCACAATTGCTGCTGTAAGTTTTAAAAGAGGAGGAAATCGAAATGAGTTTTATTCGGACATTGCGCGGAGATATCCGCCCGGAAGATCTAGGTTTCACCTATTCCCATGAGCATATTGTCTGCCGGCCGGCTTATTGGGTTGAAAAGGAGGCAGACGACCTCTTGCTGGACGACAAGGAAAAGTCCAAGCTGGATGTCGCAGACTTTAAACAGCATGGCGGCAAATCCATCGTTGATGCCACCGCTGTCGACTATGGCCGGGATGTTCAGGCTGTCAAAGAAATTTCAGAGGAATTGGATATCCACATCGTCGGAACGGCTGGCTTTAATAAAAGCTTTCTGTGGGATGCTGGAATCAGTGAACGGCTCAAGCCGATGATCGGTGATTACCGGACCTACAGTGAATGGATTGATGCGACAAGCATTAACAGCTTGACTGATTTTGTCATTCGGGAAGTGGAAGATGGGCTTGAAGGAACGCCCTATAAGGCGGGACAGGTAAAGTTCGGTACCGGCTACAACCGCATCACCCCACTCGAAGAAAAAACGTTGCGTGCGGTGGCGCGAGCGCATCTGGAAACGAAAGCACCGCTTCATTCGCATACAGAAGCCGGAACGATGGGCCTTGAGCAGATTGAGCTGCTTCAATCAGAGGGCATTGATTTGTCCCATATGAGTTTCGGGCACATGGATCGCAATCCGGATCCGTATTACCATGAGCAGATTGCAAGTACTGGTGCTTATCTAAGCTTTGACGGAGTTGCCAAGATCAAATACGCACCTGAAAGTACACGCATCCATTGCATATTGGAACTGGTGAAAAAAGGCTATGAAGACCAAATCCTGGTCAGCGGAGACACAGCCAGAAAATCCTATTACAAACATTATGATTATGGTCTTGGCCTTGAATACATTATTGCGAAATGGGTGCCTCGGTTTATTGACGACGCCAATCGCCAGGGCTTTGACGGAAGAGCGCTGATCAATAAATTTTTTGTTGAAAATCCGGCAAGATGCTTTACGTTCAATAAATAGGAGGCGAGCAGTTTTGATTTTTCAAAATGAGAATTCCTATGAGGTAAAAGAAAAGATTGAGAACAGTCGAGTGGCGATCCTGCCGATTGGTGCGGTTGAAGCGCACGGCCCGCACCTGCCGCTTGGCACCGACAATTATTTAGCGGAACAGCTGTCCCAGAGAGTAGCCGATAAAACCGGCGCTTTCGTTTTGCCGACTCTGCCGTACGGACAGGTGTGGAGCTTGAAGAACTTTCCCGGCAGCATTAATGTCAGCAATCAATCCTTAATCAGCTTAATTTGTGATATTGGCGAAAGCCTCCATCATCAAGGCTTTCGCGTCTTCGTTCTCATCAATGGCCATTTGGGAAACGCGGTGGCCATAAAAGAAGCGGCCCGCAAACTGTATGAAACGGTGCCGGATCTGAAAGTGCTGTATTTGTTTTATCCGGGAGTCAAAGCGATCACCGATGAGCTGAGAGATACCCCTTCAGCTCATGCCAGCTATTTTCATGCCTGTGAAATTGAAACTTCATATATGCTATATTTGGCAGAGCAGCATGTAGACATGGCAAAAGCTATTTCCGACATACCTGACATTCCGCCGAGTGCAGATGTGACGCCAACTCCGTGGGAAGAGTTTACAGCTTCTGCGGTTCTCGGAGATGCGACATTGGCGAGCAGAGAAAAAGGCGAGGCGATTATTGAAGTTGCTTTGGCCAATATGGTGGAACAGATTGAACAAGCGAAAAAATCATTGGGTAACAAATAACGTGCAAATCATAAATTGTCTGGAGCTGGTACTATGTTAAGCAGTTATTTCAAACAAGCACAGGAACGCCTGGAGCTTGTGGAGGAAAAAGAAAAGCAAGCGATGCTTGCGGCGGCTGGAAAAGTGGCGGACGCGATTCAAGCGGGAGGCATTATTCAATTATTCGGGTGCGGCCATTCGCATATTTTAACGGAAGAAGTGTTTTACCGCGCCGGGGGATTGGTGCCAATCAAGCCGATTTTCGTGGAGCCGTTAATGCTTCATGAAGGTGCGGTCCAATCATCACAGCTGGAGCGGAAAAACGATTATGCAGCAGGTTTCTTGCAGGAACAGGATTTCCGTTCCGCCGATGTGGTTTTTGTCATTTCCACTTCCGGCCGCAACCCGGTGCCAGTGGACGTAGCACTGGCAGCACGTGAAAAAGGGGCATTTGTTATCGGCATCACGTCGCTGGAGTATTCGGGCAGCCAGTCCTCGCGCCACAAAACCGGCAAGCACCTGTTCAACTCGGTAGACTTAGTCATCGACAATCACTCAGTTGCTGGCGACGCGATCTTGTCGTATGAAAGCGTCGACGTTCCATTCGGCCCGACATCCACTGTTGTCGGGGCAACAATCCTGAATGCGATTTTTGCCGAAGCCATCAAGCGAATGGCCGATGCAGACTTTGCACCGCCGATTTTCCTGAGCGGCAATATCGACGGATCAGACGCACACAATACGCAGCTGATCGACAAGTACCGCGAGCGGATTCCGTTGTTGTCCTAAATTTTTTAAGCGCACGGCAGAGTTTCTTCTGCCGTGCTTTTTTTGTGCTAAACGCCCATAAATTCGGGTGAACGCCTACAAATTTTGTTGAACGCCCACAAATCTTCCGGAGCGACCATAAATCCGTCTGAACGCCCGCAAATCGCAATATTATGCAAACAACCAAAGAAATCCCCATAAAAAAGCCAGCCGCGGCGTAAACCGTGACTGGCTCGATAGCAATTTCTTATACAACACCGATCAAAATTGAAATTCCAAGCAGCACAATGCTGAATCCCCACATGATGGGAAGTGAGTAGCGGATATGGCGGCCCATTTCAAGGCCAGCCAAGCCGAGTGCCAGCCATAGTGCCGGCGAAAATGGGCTGACGAACGTACCGATGATATTGCCGATGATCATGGCATAGGCTGCAGAAACTGACGAAACGCCGAACTCTGTAACCACTTGCTCGACAATCGGGAACAATGCAAAATAATAGGCGTCGGTACTGAGCAGCAAATCGAATGGCACCCCGAAAAATCCAATGATGATGTGAAGGTATGGAATGACGAAAGCAGGCAGGATAGTCACCAAATCATTGGCGATCGAATCGAGCATTAACGTTCCGTTTAGAATACCAAGGAACGAACCGGCTGCTAAAATGATAGCAGCCATCAATAAAGCGTTGGGTGCATGGTCTTTGATTCGGTCCATCTGATCTTTCATGTTCGGGTAATTTAACGGCAATGCTAAGCTGACGCCGATCATAAAGGCAAAACCGGCTGGGATGACGCCCCATACGAGAACGCCGATGACGGCAATGGCCAGAATGGTGTTGGCCCACAGCAGTTTCGGCCTGCGGAGAGAAGCTGTCTTCAGTGATGCTTCGTCCTGTGCGCCATCAACCAGGGGCTGTGCTTCTTCATAAATTTCGTCATTAAAATCGCCGCGTTTGGCAATCAGGCGCTTTTCACGGATGGCCAATAGGATTGCAAGCCCGATAAGAAGGAACAGGCCAATGACCTGAACTTTGATCAATGGGCGCCATAATTCCGTAACATCAACGCCAAGAACAGCGGCTGTACGGCCAAGCGGTCCGCCCCAGGGCAGCATGTTCATGATGCTGGCGGATGTCCCGACCAGCAGCAGCAATAAGTAGGGATTCATTTTCAATCGTTTGTATAACGGCAATAGAGCTGGGATCGTGATAAGGAAAGTGGATGCGCCTGAGCCGTCAAGCTGCGCAACCGCCGCAATGAGTACTGTACCGACTGCTACGGCAATGACATTTCCGCGTGATACCGCAATCATCTTGTTGATCAGGGGATCGAACAAGCCGACATCCTGCATGATGCCGAAAAACAGGATGGCAAAGATGAACATGATGACGACACTCATCACGGATTCAATGCCGCTGTTGAAAAATTCACCAATTTCAACAAAGCTGAATCCTGCGACGAAAGCTGCCACAATCGGCACCAGAACAAGCGCGACAATCGGTGTTATTTTATTGCTGATGAGCAATGCGACAATGACCACAATGGTCAATAAACCAATAATACTTAACATAAGAGTTCCTCCCAGAGTAAAAAATTGACTTGAAGGAAGAATTGTAAACGCATACAAAAAATGCATCCGTTATAAAATCCCTCTGCTTCTAAGTTATAGCTCTAAACTTAGCACAGAGGGATTTGAGAAATAAGATTATTCAATTAAGTAAACTAAAGAACCTTTAGATGGTTTTGTTCATTTTGTCCACGGAATATAGCGTCTCTCAGGACGGCCGATTTCACCGTAATTCAATTGCGCCTTCGCTTCGCCGATAGACACGAGATGCTCCAAGTAGCGCCTGGCAGTAGAGCGGCTGACGCCGACCGCTTTCCCGGTTTCCATGGCATTGATGCCTTCGTCGGCCGAGCCTTGCAAGGTTTCCACGACGCCGACCAATGTCAGCTGATCGATGCCTTTTGGAAGTTCACCGTCCAGTGTTTCAGCAGAAGCGGGGATGGACCCGATGCCAATTAGCCTGTCGATGTCCGCTTGTTCCAGCTCCAGCCGGGAAGAAAAGAAGAGCATTTGCTCACGGAACCGCAGCAGTGCCTGTTCGAAACGGAAAAAATCCACCGGTTTGACAAGGTAGTCAAAAATGCCGCAGCGCAGCGCTTCTTCAATAGTCGTGGCTTCTTTGGCCGCCGACAGCATAATGATGTCGATGTGTGGAAAACTGCCGCGGATTTCACGTAGCAATTCCAGTCCTTTGCGGTCAGGAATAAATACATCCAGCAAAATCAAATCCGGCAACTGTCGGCTGTTGGCGAGAAAAGCCATCGCTTCACCACCCGTCTTCGCGATACTGTCCACCACATAGCCCTCCACTTGTTCCACCAGCTGGCGGTTGATTTCGGCAACCCGGAAATCATCTTCTATAATCAATACATGAAGCTCTTGTTTCATAAGTAATTCTCCTTTTTCGGCAATGAAACGACAAAGCAGGCTCCGCCGAGTTCACTTTCCTCTGCATGCAGTTCGCCGCCGGCTTGGACGATGAGCTGTCTTGTCGTGCTTAAACCGTAGCCGCGGTCTGCCCCTGTTTTCGAGGTAAAGCCTCTTTCGAATAAAAGATGTACATGTCCAGGCGGAATTCCCGGTCCCGCATCGTCGATTTCAAACAATACATCGTCGCCGACATCGGTGAAGTATAACGTAATTTGCCGCTGATCTGCCGGGAAGTCTCTGACAGCATCCAGTGCATTGTCGATTAAGTTGCCGATCGCTGCCATCAAAGCACGGCTTTGCGCGTCCGGCATAGGCGTTTTCAACCGGCTGTCCGGATCAATCAACAGCTGTACCTGCTGCTCGCTTGCCTGATTGAGCTTGCCGATCAGAATGCCGCTGATCAACGGGTCCGCCACTTTGTCGATGACTTGCTGGATCCATTCCTGCTGAATATCATGTTCCATGTGAATAAAATCAAGCACTTCCTGTTTTTTATTCAAATGGACCAGTCCTGAAATGGTGTATAGCTTGTTCGAAAATTCATGCGTCTGTGCGCGCAGCGCGTTGGCGTATTGCTTTACATGAGACAGCTCTTTAGTCAGCGTGTCGATTTCAGTTTTATTGCGGAAAGTCGAAACCGCACCGACCAGCGCATCTTCATAGTAAATTGGCCCCGAGTTGACATAGACCGCGTAACTGCCATAGACCTCTTCTTGATCAAAGCGGCTCCTGCGGCTTTCCAGAATGTCCGGTAAATCGGAGGTAGGAAGAACGTGGCGGATAGGCTGGCCGATAAGTTTACCAGTGTCCTGTTCACCGCCGAACAGCAATTGCTGTGCCATCTGGTTGAGCAGGGTGATCTTGCCGGCATCATCGACTGCGATGATGCCTTCGTGGGTCGACTGCAAAATCGTCTCTTTTTGAAACAGCAGGTGTGAAATTTCCTCGGGTTCGAGGCCGTGCAGTTTTCGTTTAATATAAGTAGCAATGGCAATAGCGACCAGGATTGCGACAACCGTGATGATCACCAGCATCAGCCACAGCTCGTGATTGTAATCACCAATGAGTGTCTGGATATCAGTGGCGAGAAAACCGACCGACACTACGCCGATAATGTCAGTTCCCGAGTAAATCGGCACTTTGGCGCGCAGCGAATTGCCGAGCGATCCGGTAGCTTTAGAGACATAGGAAACGCCAGAAAAGAGCGCCCGTTCATTGTCTTCGCCGACCATCTTTTTGCCAATCTGTTCAGGATTTGGATGCGAATAGCGGATTTCTTCCGCATTGCCGACAACAATAAACTCGGCGTTGGTCGACTGCTGTATTGGAGAAACGAGCGGCTGAATAATAGCTGCCGGATCCGCGGTCTCAAAGGCCTGCGCAATGTTCGGATTGAGCGCCACGCTTTCTGCCACACTCAGCGCTTGTTCACCCAACTGAGCCTCAAGTGTATTGGTGACGAAATAATCGAGAAAAATGCCGATGACCAGCACAATTGCCAGGATCAATAAACCAATCAATGCAATCATCTTCATCTTTAAATTCATCCTATTTTTTGGTGGAGCCGGTCGCTTCTGGATATCGGCTTTGTGGAATTGGATCATGTGGAGAAGCTCCTTACTATCAATCTGCTTTTTGTAATAATACCATATGTGGTGATTGAGGCTCTTTGGGTGAGAAGTTCTGCTTGTTGGAAAATATTGACGAACAAATAAAAAGAAAGGGATTTTGCAGCGCGCGGCAACGTTCGTCTGCCGTGCTTTTTTTGTGTGATTTGGGCTGAACGACCACAAATTTCGCTGAGCGACTGCAAATTCTCCTGAACGCCCGTAAATCCGCACGAGCGCCCGCAAATTTTTCTGAGCGCCCATAAATCCATTTGAACGCCCGCAAAAGCAAAAAAGATGGAAATTGCCGTCCATCTCCACAAGAAAAGCCTCCCCAATGCCAAAGGCACAAGGGAGGCTCTATTTATTCAGCGGATAACTCGCTTTCAGTTACCCATTTATGGTTGGTGACTTCTTCATCTGTGTCGGTAGTTGTAAAGTCGACCATGTAGACAGTGGTTTCTTCGGCCGAATCGATGGTCGCCGTGGCACCTTCCATGCCTTCCATATGATCAGTAGCGATCACGGCTTCGTCGCCAGCAGAAAGCGGTGTATCGCCCGGATCTTCCAATTCTTCGTGAATGACCCATTTATGGTTTTCTACCGGTTCGCCGCCTGTAGTGGGTGTAAAGCTCAATGCGTAGACAGTTGTATCGTATGCGCCAACGATGGTCGCGGTCGCACCATCCATGCCCGGCATATGGTCAGCGTTCATGATGGCTTGGCTGCCGACTTCAAATGTTGGGCTTTCAGCTTCTGACAAGCCTTCCGGCACTTCGCCAGAGCTGGAGTGATCCATCCCGCCGTGGTCCATTTCTTCGTCCATATTGTCATCCATGTCTTCATTCATTTCGCTTTGGTTGTCAGGATCAGCCGGGTTCATCGAGTCTTCGTCCGTATCACCGCAAGCTGCCAGCATAACAGCGGTCAGCGCTGACATTGCCATCAGCAGAAATTTGTTTTTTGTCATAGGAATCCCTCTTTCATTGCTTAGTTTCTACACTGTACCCAAATATTATGCAAATGCTGTGCAGAATCTGCACAAAAAATCAAAACTTTTCTTGTACAATAAAAGATAACAGGACGACAGGAGGATGAATGGCATGAACAGAAAATGGATGTTGGCTCCGTTGATGATGGGTTTGCTGATTGCTGGGTGTACAGAAACTGAGGAACCCGAAGCACCAGACTCAGAAACTTCAACAAGCACCGAAGCCAATGAAACTACAGAAGAATTTGAAGTGGCGTTCGATGGCCGCCTGGACCATGTCCATGGGATGGGATTTATCGAAAGTGAAGAAGGCCTCTATTTTGCATCGCATCATGGCTTGAAGATTTACCGCGATGGGGAGTGGCTGGAAACGAGCGACCACTTTCATGATTACATGGGATTTAACGCAGTCGACGATGGTTTTTACACATCTGGCCACCCGGGATCCGGTTCTATGATGCAAAATCCAATCGGGATACAGCGCAGCATGGACGGTGGACGTTCGCTCGACCATATGGGCTTTGAAGGCGAAACCGATTTTCATGGCATGGCAGCCGGCTATCGCAGCCACCACTTGTTTGTCATGAATCCACAGGAAAATTCGCAAATGGGACCAGGGTATTTTCGCAGCGAAGATGACGGAGAGCAGTGGCAGCAAGTAGAGGGCAGCGGACTGGAAGGCGAAATTTCGGCTTTTGCCATGCATCCGAGCGATTCGCAATTGATTGCTGCTGCGACGACAGCAGGAATCTTCTTGTCGGAAGACGGCGGTGACAGCTTTGTGCTGCTGACGGACGATGGGATTTATGGAACTGCCGTATTCTTTGGTGAAGAGGCGCTGTACTACGCAACTTATAGCACGGAGGCAGAGCTCATCGAGTATACTTGGGAAAATGGTGAACAGCAGACGTTCGAATTGCCTGACCTTCCGGAAGACGGCATTATTTACATTGCACAAAACACGTCCAACGCAGAAGAACTGGCTATTTATACAGCGGCGGGCCATGCTTTTCTTTCCGAAGACGGCGGGGGCACGTGGAATCAAATCCTGAATGCCGGCCAAGTAGAATAACAACGGAGGTCCCTATGTTCAATAAATTATCCCTGAAAATCGGTTTGTTGTTTTTTATCTTTATTTTAATCATTGAAGCGTTCCTATTTTCAACGCTTTATTTTACGTTGGTCAATGAACGCGTCGATGAAGTGATGGAGAATTTATTGGCGCGGGGGGAAACGCACAGCGATGTGCTGGAAGACAGCTTTGAGGAGATGACCCTGGAGCATGTCGGCATGATGGAGTCGGCATCTGATTTTATTGTTGTAATTACTGACGAGACAGGTGAGATTCTGGTCAATTCCGATGCGTTGGAACCTGAAATGCTTGAGGTGCTGGGCCATACTGATTTTGCAGCTGTGCCTATAGATGGAGAAATAATAGAAGAAAATTGGCAGGATCAGCGTTATATAGCGACCGACAGCCCAATTACGATTGATGGGGTGCATGAGGGCCACGTCTTTATGTTTGCGCCGACCGATAATATTGAACGCATCATTGATCACTTGAAAAGCCAGTTTCTCCTGGTCGGCATCATCACCGTTCTTTTGACCATTGGCACGATTCTGCTGCTGTCGCGGCTCATCACCTTGCCGCTGATCCGCATGAAAGAAGCGACCGAGCAATTGAGCCAGGGCAACAACCATGTCGATTTGACGAATGAACGAAACGATGAGCTAGGGGAATTGGCGAATGCCATCACCAAACTGTCGGCCGATCTTGACCGGCTGAAAAATGCCCGCAATGAGTTCCTGTCGAGCATTTCGCACGAGTTGCGGACGCCGCTGACCTATATTAAAGGCTATGCCGATATCCTGGCACGGCCGGACACGACAGAGCAGGAGCGTGAGGAATACATGAACATCATCAGGGAAGAAGCTGCTCATTTAACGATGCTGGTCGGAAATTTATTCGACTTGGCGAAGCTCGACCGCAACCAATTTACGATTGAACAACGGGATGTTTCCATCGCAGAACTATTGGGGTCGGTTGCAGTTTTGGTAAAACCAGCTTTTGATGAGGAACAAATTGAGCTGTCGATGGACTGCAGCGAAGATATGCAGGCTTCCATCGATCCGGAGCGCATTCAACAAGTGCTGCTGAACATTCTCGATAATGCCCGCAAACATTCAATGGCCGGCGATCGTGTGGTGGTGGAATGCTGTAGGGAAATTGACGGCATCGCCATCCGCATCAGTGATGAAGGGCAGGGAATTCCTGAAGAGGAGCTGCCTTTTGTCTTTGACCGGCTGTACCGTGTGGAAAAATCGAGATCGCGCGAACGGGGCGGTTCAGGTCTTGGTTTGGCAATTGCCAAGGAAATCGTTGAATCGCATGGCGGAAGGATCCGCATCGACAGCAAGTTCGGCAAAGGGACGGCTGTTACTGTGCGATTGAAAAGGGGTGGAGACCATTCATAAAGTTCTGCTGGTGGACGATGAAAAACGGATGCTCGACCTGGTCGCGCTGTATTTGCGGCCGCATGACTATGCCTGCACAAAAGCCGACAGCGGTAAACAGGCATTGGATTTACTGAACAAAGAGGCTTTCGATCTGGTGCTGCTCGATATTATGATGCCGGACATGGATGGCTGGGAAGTATGCCGCGAAATCCGCAAATCCTCCAATGTGCCGATCATCATGCTGACAGCCCGTGAACAGCAGGAAGACATTGTCAAAGGCCTGCGCCTCGGCGCCGATGATTACATGACCAAGCCATTTGGTGAAGAAGAGCTGCTTGCGCGGATGGAAGCTCTGCTGCGCCGCAGCCTCCCGGCAAAACGCATTGAATTGCAGGGATTGGTATGGGAAGAGGAACGTTTCGAGTTGAGCTACAACCACAAACCTGTTCGCCTGACCCCAAAAGAGTTTTCGATGCTCGGCCTCCTGATGAAAAATCCTAATAAAGTATTTGAACGCGATCGGCTGCTGGAACTGGTGTGGGGCTTTGATTCAGAAACAGAGGGCCGCACCGTCGATTCGCATGTCCGCAACATTCGTGAAAAAATCCGTCAGGCTGGCTTTCCCATCGATGAACATTTTCAGACGGTATGGGGCATCGGCTATAAATGGGTCAATTAGAAAACCGCTGCAGATAGGCTCTGCAGCGGTTTTTCGCGCGGCAATATTTTCTGCCGTGCTTGTTTGGGCATTCTGTGTTGAATGGTGGCGGGAAGTTCCCGAACGACCACAAATTCGGCTAAACGCCCATAAATCTTTCGAAGCGCCCACAAATTTTTCTGAACGACCGCAAATCTCGCCGAGCGACTGCAAATCCATCTGTACGGCTGCAAATCCACAGTGTCACATGAAAATCCAAAACCTAAACCAATCGCTCGCCCGAAACCGACCGCGCGGCGTGGATGCCACTGGCTGCAGCCCCGATGGTTCCGCCGCCAGGGAAGACGTGATCGCCGCAGACGTAAAGGTTCGGCAAGCCGGAATGATGCGATATGGAATTGAACAAAGCGGCATCCAATGTTTGCGGAAAGCCGCCGACCAAACCGTTTGTCCGTCCGGCAAAATGCTCCCAGGCTCTCGGTGCACCGCTTTCCATATGGACGACGGCCTCCCGGAATTCAGGGACAACACTTTGAATGGCCTGGAGCATGCGCTCTGTTAAAAGCTCCCGCGTATTTTCATACTTTTCCTGGTTGTTCCATTCCTGGACGCGCGAATGCGTGGAAATGGTTACTGTCTGGAAACCTTCAGGCGCACGAAGCTCGTCGCCGGGAACAGACGAAGACATGAAAAAATGTGCCCCTTCTGCAAGGCCATCACCTGTAGAAATCTGGCGGAACGGCGGAAGCGGCTCGCTCAATTTGCTCGAATCGACAGCCAAATAAAGCGTCAGCGTCGTCCAGGTTTCTCCGGCAATGCCGTCGCGCAAAGAAACCTTCAGCTTGGTTACGAGTTCCGGCGCCAAAATCTTCGGCAATTGCTGGATCGGCACGTTCAGGATGACATCCGTTGCTTCATAGATATTGCCGCGATGATCCGTAGCGACCCATAAATCGCCTTGCCTTTCCAGTTTTTCGAGGGTGCGCCGCTTTTTCAGCACACCGCCGCTATCCTTCAGGCTGTTGCCCATCAATTCGGAAAAACGGTACAAGCCGCCAGGCACGTAATAGGCTCCTTCGTGGTAAATATCAAGCGCCACTGCGGACAATAAATACGCCACATCTTCGCTGCCGGTTTGCATGCTGTCGATCAGCAGGCCATCAAGCATATGGCGAAACTCTTTCAAATCATGAAGGCCATGCTTTTTCAGCCGCTGCCCCAAGGTTTGATTGAAGAAAGGCAGGAGTTTGACATGTTTGGGGCGCATGGATTTTGTGAGGAATGCCCATTCTTTTGCCGTTGCGGGAGGCAAAGAGGGGAGCGGATCCATCAAGGTCCGGACGATGGCAGCGGTGTGGTGGATCTCTTTGTAGAACGCGTGAATCCGATCGCTGTGCTCGGGAAAATGCGCCGCTACGCCGTCGACATGGCGTGCCCGGTCTTTATGAAACACGAATGTCGCTTCCGGATGGACCATTTCCATCACCTGTTCGAGCGGTTCGATGGCCAGCGGCGTACCAAGAAAACGGAAGACACGTTCATGGATGCCCCCAGGTTCAAGGCCCATGCCGAGTGTTGCACCAGCGGGGAATAGATACTTGTTGCGCTTGAATTTCCCAGCGCAGCCGCCGAGTTCTGATGATGCTTCCAGCAGCGTCACCGGCCATCCTGCTTTCGCCAGCAGTGAACCCGCTGTCAACCCGCCGATGCCGGCGCCTATTACCAATACTGTTCGTGCCATCCGAATCCACTCCTTTGACTCCATTATGGCGATAAATCGCAAAGCCTGCCAATACAAAAGCCCGGCTGCGAGGGAATTTCCCAACAGCCGGGCACTTGGTTAAAAATTAGGCTACGTTTCGGCAAGCTTCTGCGCATTTTGCACAGGCTTCTGCACATTTCTGGCAATGGTCGTGGTCGTGTTTCGAACATTCTGCGGCGCATGCCTCGCAAATGCTCGCACAAGCTTGTGCCAGTTCTGCAACGAATGGCGAGTTGCGGGTAATCGCGTGCTCAAGATACGCACAGATGTCCGCGCATTCACGGTCGAGGCGAATGCATTGTGCCATCATTTTCACATCTTCTTCCTGCAAGCATGCGTCAAAACAGTGGTTGCACGCTGCTGCGCAGTCGTGCAGGGTTTTTATCAGTTCTGCATGTTGTTCATGTGCCATCAATAAAACCTCCAGTTTCAGATTTTGTTGCTTCTCTCTTTCGTTTCCCTTTAGATTGCCAATTAAACGGAAATTGAGAAACTCCACAAAAACTGCACAATCAGTTTTCTGGCGGGCCTTTCAAATTGCGCAGCTGCTCATCGTATTCTTCTTTGCTGATTTCTCCGTTAACGTAGCTCTGACGCAGTGCTTCTGCTGCTTTATTCGGCGCACTTGGTTCGGTGCTGGCTGCTTTGTTGCGTGCTTTGATCAGCGTAAACCAAAGAACTGTTCCGATGCCGGCCAACAGAACGATAAAGCCAACAGCGATGGTTATGCCAAGCGCCTGGTTGCCCGGTGTAAAAAATTCTCCCATTAGTTTCGACTCCCTTTCTTATCATCTATGCGGTTCGTTTTCCCAAACTCTTCATGCGCTTATGAAAATCTTCTTCGCTGATTTCGCCTTTGGCATACTGTTCTTTCAGCAGCTTTGACTGTTTATTCTGCGGAGGCAAAGGGGTACGGGGCATTCCTTTTCGGCTGGCGTAAATCACCAATCCGACAAACGCAATGACCAGAAATACCAGAAACAGCAGCATCCACAGGTATAGCGGAATTCCTGGATTGAAGGAATTAACATCCACAGTTTCCATGCTTTCACGCTCCTCCTTTAAATAAAGTCACGTCTGGTTATATGTTCATTTTACACGTTTCCACTCGTAATGATGAGAACAATTAATGAATCAATAAATCCGAAAAATACGAATGGAAAATTCTGATATTTATGCTACGATATGTCTACAAACAAAAGGAGGCATTTGGATGTTCATACATAAAATCGATGAAGACCTATCACTTAAAATTCAGGAAATGCGCGACGCAGAACGAATTTTCGAACTGACCGACTCTTCCCGGGAATATTTGAAAGAATGGCTGCCATGGCTGGCGTTTACAAATGAATTGCAGGACACAAAAGATTTTATCAAATCCGGCAGCAGCAATTTTGTCGAAGGCAAAAGCTTGGGCGCAGTTATCATCTATAAAGGGGAAATTGTCGGAATCGGAGGATTCAACAATATCAACCATGCCAACAAAACGGCGTACATTGGCTACTGGCTTGGCCAGGAGTATCAGGGCAAGGGCATCATGACCCGTGTTGCCAAGGCATTGACCGATTACGCGCTGACTGATCTTAAGCTCAATAAAGTTGAAATCCGCGCAGCAGTCGAGAACCACAAAAGCCGCAGCATTCCGGAACGCCTCGGCTACACCGAAGAAGGCACCATCCGCCAAGCCGAATGGCTGCACGACCATTACGTCGACCACGTGGTTTATGGCATGCTGGCTTCGGAGTGGGTATAAGAAAAGCGGAAGCAGCCATAAAAACAAAAAACCATGCAAAGCAGCCTACACGCTGCTTTGCTTTTTTTGAAATGAGCGTAGAATACAAAGTAACAGCAGGCTTTTATTCGATTGGAGGAAATGCAAATGGACAACAGCATCTCCATCAACAAGCTCAGCAAAGTTTACGGCAAGACATCTGTGCTTCATGAAGTGGATCTGCAAGTTGCAGGCGGCGAGGTTTTTGGGTTGATTGGACCATCGGGTTCGGGAAAAACGACTTTGGTGAAGATGATCGTCGGCATTGATTCGCCGAGCGGCGGCACGGTAGATGTGCTCGGCAAACGGGTGCCGAATCTTTCGCTGCTCCAGGACATTGGTTATATGGCGCAATCGGACGCGCTGTATCCGGAATTGACCGGACGGGAAAATTTAAGCTTTTTCGCTTCATTGTACAAAATGAAAAAGACGCTTCTAAAAGAACGAATTGCCTATGCGGCCGATTTGGTCCAGCTGACCGATGAACTGGGCAAGAAAGTCTCGGCTTATTCAGGCGGCATGAAGCGGCGCTTGTCACTGGCCATTGCGCTGGTTCATGATCCGCAAATCCTGATTCTCGACGAACCGACCGTCGGCATTGACCCGGAACTTCGGTTGTCCATCTGGAAAGAGTTGATGCTTTTGAAAAGGGAGCAGGGCAAGACCATCATCGTCACGACGCATGTCATGGACGAAGCGGAAAAATGCGACCGCATCGCTATGGTCCGTGAAGGCGGGATTCTGGCAGCCGGTACACCGGACGAATTAAAGCTGGCTTACGGTGCGGCAGATTTGGAAGGCGTCTTTTTGCAGGCAGGGAGGGATGCGCGATGAGAGTCCTGGCATTGATCAAACGCATCATGCTGCAGCTGCTGCGCGACAAAAGGACGATGGCGCTGCTTTTCTTCGCACCGCTCATTGTTTTGACCCTAATGTATTTCTTTTTTAACGGCGACAATGACAACCCGCAGCTTGGGGTGGTCGGAGGCAATGAAGCGCTCGTTGCCGCTTTGGAAAATGCATCGATTGATGTGGTTTCTTATGATGAAGCTGACGATCAAACCATCATCACCGATGAGTTGGATGGTTTGTTGGAAATAAGTGAAGGCGATTTCCAAATTACGCTGGAAAATAACGACCCGAGCACATCCCGGGCGTTGTTGATGCAGGTTACGCAAGCCGCATCGATGCAAGCTGGAGCCGGCGCACCTGCCAGCATCGATGCGGAATACATTTATGGGGATGCGGATACTGAATTTTTTGATGTTCTTGGCCCAATCCTGGTCGGCTTTTTCGTGTTCTTTTTCGTATTTTTGATTTCTGGAATAGGGTTATTGAAAGAACGTGTATCTGGAACGCTGGAGCGGCTGCTTGCAACGCCGATCCGGCGCTGGGAAATTGTGCTGGCCTATCTGACCGGTTTTGGCATTTTCGCCATCATCCAGACCATCATCGTCGTATTCTACTCTATTCAAGTATTGGATATGGTCATGGTTGGACAGGTTTGGCACGTCATCGTTGTTAATTTGATGCTGGCTCTGGTGGCGCTGTCGCTCGGCATTTTGCTGTCGACTTTTGCATCTTCCGAATTTCAGATGGTGCAGTTTATTCCGATCGTTGTTGTTCCGCAAATCTTTTTTGCCGGCATTATCCCATTGGGGGGCATGGCCGAATGGCTTCAAAATGTCAGCCGCATCATGCCGCTGTATTACGCGGCCGATGCCTTGAAAGCCATCATGTACAGAGGGGAAGGATTGGCAGACGTGGCCAGCAACTTGTTGGCGCTCGCTGCTTTTGCAGCGGTTTTCATCTTCCTGAACATCATTGCCTTGAAGCGCAATCGGAAATTATGAAAAAATAGAGGCTGTTCGCTGCGGTGGAAAGCTTTTGTGTACAATGAAATATAGCTTTTGATGACTCTCTAGGTTAAAGCGGGCAACTTAATGAGGTCAGCAATTCCAGGTAGTGAAAAGCAGTTCGCGCAGGTGAACTGCTTCTTTTTGCGGGCTTGAATTGGGGTATGGGTGGGAGTAGCAGGAAAACGGTTTAAGCAGAAACTTCAAATGATCATGTAGCCCCTCGCTCAGTTTATAAATCGCCATATAGGTTATCTCTCGAATGGGAAAACTGCGCAAATCCATGTAAGGATGCAAAAGGTTCATGTAGCCGCCTCGAAAAGTCATGTAGCGATCCGAAACTTTCATGTAGCAATGTGAAATTCGTGTAAGGATGCAAAAGGTTCATGTAGCCGGCTGGAATAGTCATGTAGCGATCCGGAACTTTCGTGTAGCAATGTGAAATTCGTGTAGGGATGGAAAAGGTTCATGTAGCCGGCTGGAATAGTCATGTAGCGATCCGAAACTTTCATGTAGCAATGTGAATTTCGTGTAAGGATGCAAAAGGTTCATGTAGCCGGCTGGAATAGTCATGTGGCGATCCAGAACTTTCATGTAGCAACAAAAAATTCGTGTAAGAACGTCGATCCTTCATGTAGCCAACTAAAATCTTCACTTTGAAAACCCAAACCATCACCTAGAAACCCCAATCATCCATATAGAATTCAAAAATCCTCGCTAACAGCTACCTCTATCGGGCTACATTTGATAAAATTAACGTGCAGGAAAATTTTAGCCATTCGCAGTACCTAAAGGAGAGAATAATAGCATGAAATACTTTTTAATTGGAATTCTTATCGCCTTGGCAGGTGTGTTGGTTGCTTATGTGACGGACGATTGGTCATTGGTTTTCGTTATTAGCGGCTTAGCTGCCGGCATCGCGTTGATTTGGGGTGTATTATCGCTGGGGGCAGGCAAGAACAAGTCGACGAGAACGACAAGTTCAGAAAAACGCCGGGAAAAGCAGCAGCGCGTTACAAAAATGAAGAACGCAGTATTAGTAGCTGTGCCGAACATCATCGCAGTTATTGTTAACTTGACAATGATTTCATAAAGCGGATGGGGTGAAGAGTTGTTAGGGTATTACAGCAGTTTGTCATCGGAAGTGTACGATCTCGACAAGCCGATCGGCAGTTCGTTCGGAGACATCGAATATTACCTGGAGCGGCTGGCTTCGTGCAAAGGGCGCATCCTGGAGCCGGCAACGGGGACGGGGCGCATGCTTGTGCCGCTGCTGGAACAGGGGTTTCAGGTCGATGGCTTTGACGTGTCTGACGAAATGCTCGAAGTGTGCCGAGCCAATTGCAAAGAGCGTGGACTGGCACCAAAGTTGTTTAACGCAAAAATGGAGTCGTTCTCGATTGAGGCAAGATACGCAGCGATCGTCATTCCAACAGGGACGTTCCTTTTGCTCCATGAACGCGAAGGGTCGCTTCAGGCTTTGCAAAATTTCCATCACCATCTGGAGACAGGCGGCCGTTTGATTGTTGATTTGCATGTGCCGGCTAACATCGAACTCGAAAAAACTTCGACGCGGACGTGGCAATCTGGCAACGGCGACACGTTGACGGTGGAAAGCAAGAAAGTGGAAGTGGACTGGATCCGGCAATATTTTGTTTCGCAGGGTCGCTATGAACGCTGGCGGGAAGGCCGGCTGATCGAAACTGAACTTGAGCGTTATCCGATGCGCTGGTATGGCGTTGAGGAATTCAAGGCGATTCTGGAAGGAATCGGTTTCAGCAACATCAGCATTTCAACTGGCTATCAATTTGGCGAGTACCCCAAAAATGCAGACGCCATCATTACTTTTGAAGCAACGAAATAGAAAAAACGAGGCCGATTGCGCCTCGTTTTTTTATGTTCAAAAATAGTTCTCTTTTTAATGGCTCAGCTATGGACTTCACGCCAAGATTCAAGGGTCATAAACGGCTGCTTCCGCTTTTCTTTGTCCAGACTCCAGCGCCTAGCTCTTCGGGATGTAAGCCACTTTGGCTGTGCGGCTGAAAACACGCCACTTCGCCAAATTGTCTTACCCCTGTCAGAGCTGAGCAGGCGCTTCCGCTTTCCTTATTATCCTCGATTCAGTTCCACCGCATCCCAAATCAGCAGCTTCAGCTCATCAGCCCGTATTTCGTCGGTCCGGTTCAGCCGTACGTGGCGCATTTTCTTGCCATCGCCTTCCAACAGGTTGGACTCGTCGCGAAGTTCCGCGCCACGGTAAAACCCAAAGTTAACATGGCCTTTGGCAGTCTGCATATAGCATACGAGACCCTCTTTGGCATAACTCGGATTGGCCCACTTAAAGCCCTCGTCGATTTCTGGATAAGCTTCAAACACCAATGTGCGCAGCTGCTCGACGATTTCCTGTGTCGGACTTTCCAGCCCTTCGATAAACTCATCTACTTGCGGATCTTTGATCGGATGCATAAATGGACTCTCCTTAATTCGTTTTGGATGACACCAGTAAAAAACGTACATCTTGCTCGGTTAAGTTGAACCAATAATGTTTTTTGCGTGCATCGAACATGGTTGATTGCTGCGGCGCGAGCTCGGTGCGTTTGCCATCGACTTCCACAGTCAACACCCCATCCACAACGAACAGAAACTCGTAGCCGCTGTGGGCAAAGGCATTGCCCTTTGAATCGCCGGGTTTTAACGTCACCAGCATCGGGACGAAATTGGCTTCTTTAACGCCATGCGACAAGTCCTTGTAAAAAAATTGTTCCAGGCGCGCAGCCCAATCAATTTCCTCGGTTTCATTCGCAAAAAACAGGCTGGGCTCGACGTTCAGGGCATCTGCTATTTTGCGCAGCGATTCCAGCGTCACACTTGATTTGCCGCGCTCGACTTGCGACAGGAAGCTGATGGAGACATCGGTCTGTTCCGCCAGCTCCTTCAAGGTCATCTTCCGTTCCTTGCGAAGGCTTTTTAATGTAATCCCAATTGTTCCGTCCGACATGCAGAAACCCCACTTTGCTAAATGTTCTGCCCTCATCATACCGTACATGAGGATGAAAATAAAATTGTGACAAGTTATTGACAGAATATTGCTAACTGACTAAACTGTTGAAAAGGGAGAATTAAAGTGTCACTTCAATTTATTCGCAAGGGGGAATTGGGATGGATAAAAAGCAAACGCGCAAAGTATTAACGGCAAGTCTTGTGGGGAGTTCGATTGAATGGTTTGATTATTTTCTGTACGGCACAATGGCGGCATTGGTGTTCAACCAATTGTTTTTCGTCAATGAAGATCCAACGGTCGGGCTGATGCTCGCCTACGCATCTTTCGCGCTATCATTCTTTATCCGCCCATTTGGCGGCATCATCTTCAGCCATATCGGCGACCGGATTGGACGTAAAAAAACATTGGTTATCACTTTAAGCTTGATGGGGTTTGCGACATTCGCCATGGGGCTCCTGCCGACCTATCAGGCAATCGGTGTCGCAGCGCCAATCTTGCTGATTTCGCTTCGTCTGATTCAAGGGCTTGGCATCGGCGGCGAATGGGGAGGGGCATTACTCCTCGCAACAGAATATGCACCACCTGAAAGACGCGGATTTTTCGGCAGCATCCCGCAGATGGGCGTGACGATCGGAATGGTTATGGGAACCTTGGCGCTGTATGTCATGACGCTGTTGCCGGAAGCGGCATTCATGAGCTGGGGCTGGCGCGTACCATTTATCCTGAGCGCGTTCCTGGTGGTCTTTGGATTGTGGATCCGCAAAGGCATTGATGAAACACCTGAGTTCAAGGCGGTTCAGGCATCTGGTGAAATTCCGAAGCTGCCAATCGTTGATACCTTGAAATACCATTGGCGTGAAGTGCTGATCGCTATTGGGGCAAAGGTTGTTGAAACAGCTCCATTTTATATTTTCGGTACTTTCGTTGTGTCCTATGCGACAACTAACCTCGAATTCTCGAGAACAGCTACATTGGCCGCAGTCATGATTGCGACCGTCATCACGACCATCTTGATTCCAATCATGGGTGCTTTATCCGACCGTGTCGGACGTAAAAAAATGTACATCACGGGGTCAGTGGCAATGGCGTTGTTCGCCTTCCCGTATTTCTGGATGCTGCAGCAAGGGTCTGTAACATTATTGATCGTTGCCACCATCATCGGCCTTGGCATCATCTGGGCACCGATTACAGCAGTTCTCGGCACAATGTTCTCTGAAATTTTCGATGCTAAAGTGCGCTATACTGGTGTGACTCTAGGCTACCAGATCGGTGCGGCCTTGGCAGGAGGAACGGCGCCTTTAGTTGCGACATTCCTGCTTGCCACATTCGATAATTCGTATGTGCCAGTTGCGCTTTACATTATTCTTACGGCGGTCATTTCGCTGCTGTCCATTTGGGCAGTGAAAGACTTGAGCGGCAAACAGGGACAACCCGAACCGAAATTAGTGGCAAAAGAAAGCCGCGGTTAAGCGGATCGTTTTTTAGGAGGATTACTCATGCTTATCATCAACGAACAGCAGATTCAGCAACAATACCTTATGATTGACGCCATTCGTGACGTTACGGAAATGCTGCGGGCCAAGCAGCAGGGCCAGATCAACAGTCCGCACCGAACCGTTCTCGATTTTCCGGAGCGGCAGGCATCGGCGCTTTATATGCCAAGTGCCGACATGGCGAATAAAATCTCAGGTGTCAAAATTGTCACCATCTTCCCGGAAAATCCGGCACAGGACAAGCCGACCACGCAAGGCGTCATCTTGCTGTCCGACGGCGACAACGGGGAACATGTTGCAATGATGACCGCTTCCTATTTGACTCGCCTGCGCACCGGTGCACTCAGCGCGATCGCTACCGATCTGCTGGCGCGCAAGGAAAGCCGGGTACTGACTGTGATTGGGACAGGGGCGATGGCGTTCGAGCAAGTGCTGGGGATACTGGCAGTGCGGCCGATTGAACAGATCATCCTGGTCAACCGGACACCGGAAAAAGCAGAGCGCTTTGGCGAAAGCCTCATGGCATTCGGTATCGAAATTCCATACACGGTTGAGACCATCGTCTCATCAGCGGTGCAGCAGGCAGATATCATTTGCTGCGCAACGCGGTCGAACGAGCCAGTCTTTAACGGAGAAGATTTAAAGCCAGGCACACACATCAATGGCGTCGGTTCTTACTTGCGGAGCATGCGTGAAATGGACGAAACGACCATACTGCGCGCCGACAAAATTGTTGCAGATGACATTGCCGGTGTCAAAGGCGAAGCGGGTGAGCTGATCCATAGTGCGGAAAGCGGCGTCTGGTCATTTGATCAATTGCATGCCGAACTTGGCCAACTGGTTGTCGGAGAAGCTGCCGGCCGCGAGACGGAATCCGAAGTCACTTTCTTTAAATGCGTAGGCGCTGCCTATTTCGATTTAGCTGTTGCTAAAGGCGTCTATCGCAAAGTGGAGGAAAGCGGAGCGGGTACGGAAGTAGAATTGTAAATTTGATTTTAGAAGAAATCCCGTAAGCGGCTTTTTGCGCTTACGGGATTTTTTTAGGTGAGGGTTTTGGTTTTTAAGAGAAGAATTGTGGTTTTTACGTGTAGTTTTTGAGTTCTTACAAGGATTTCGTGTTTCTACCTGAAGGATAGGCGGTTCTACATGAGAGTTTGCAGCTTCTACGTGCAGCTTTCGAGTTCTTACAAGGATTTTGTGTAGCTACATGAAGGTTAGGCGGTTCTACATGAGAGTTTGTAGCTTCTACGTGAAGCTTTCGAGTTCTTACACGAATCTCCTGCTTCTACATGAAAGTTACACACTTCTACATGAAGGTTTTCGATTTTTACCTGAACCTTTTTTGCTGCTATAGGAATGTCAGCTACTAATAGGTCCGGTTGACACTCGCACAATCCAAGTTCAAGCGCGCAAAAGGAAGCAGTTCGCTCGCGCGAACTGCATTTTACTAAATTGCATCGCTGTTGTTTGTGGTTGCCCATTACAAGAAGCAAGTACCTGTTTCTAACGGGCAAGCTCAAATTTCGTCATTCTGCAATTTAGTGTAAACTCGCAAAAGTAAAGCCCATCTATAGTAAAACTTAGTTTGCGAATAAATATACAAAATTTACATAAAGAAGCCACTCGCTTCATGGTGATTTTGTATAATGATGGAAAAGGACAAGGGGTTCTCCAGTAATGGTCAATCGCCATGCTGAAAGGGATCCTTACAGACATTGAAAAAATATAAATAAAAACCAACACGCCAAAGCGCATTGCTGGTTATTCCTCAATATGGCCGATGGCTTTTGCGGGATTGCCGCCGACTATGGTGTTGGCGGGTACGTTTTTGGTGACCACAGCATCGGAAGCAATGATGGCATTGTCGCCGATTGTGACGCCGGGGTTGATAACCGCACGGCCGCCGATCCAGACGTTATGCCCGATGGTAACAGGCTTGCCGAATTCTTTGCCGGAATTTCGTGCAGCCGGTTCGAGCGGGTGTGTAGCTGTGTAAATGTGGACACCCGGGGCAATCATGCAATTGTCGCCGATGCGTATTTCGCAGACATCCAGAAACACGCAGTCGAAATTGGCATAGAAGTTTTCGCCGACATGCATATTGAAACCATAATCACAGCGAATGTTAGGTTCGGCAAAGAGGATTTCACCGGTCGAGCCGAAGAGTTTTTTCAGCAGATCGGTGCGGTCCTGGCCATCCATTTCGGTTGTTTCATTGAACAACCGGCTGAGCCGGCGGGCATTCATGCGGTTTTGGCGCAGCTCGGAATCCTGCGGATCGTACATTTCACCAGCCAGCATCTTTTCTTTTTCCGTTTTCATGGGGCAGCCTCCCGACAAGTATAATGATAAATCGATTGTATCACAGCCAATTTGAAAAATACTTAGTAAATTTATGGAATATTCTTTATAATAGAGAGAGACAGGAGTGAGTTTTATGAAAGCAATCAACAACAAGGTCATCGGCTCTAAGGGGATCGAGGTTCCTTATACAGTCGTACTTACAGAAGACTACACAAAAAAATTGGCCATCTTCTTGCCAGGTGCCGGCTACACGACAAAAAGCCCGCTATTTCATTTTGCGGAAGAAATTTTTCTGAATGAAAACTACGATGTCTTACGGGTTAATTACCAGTACACCGACAAAGCGTATGATGGGTTCACGATGAATGAATTGGACGAAGCGATTCTCCACGACGTGCGCTTGGTCATCAGTGAAGCGCTCAAAGGCAGAAACTATCAGGAGTTCTACCTGGTCGGCAAATCACTGGGCACCATCGCAATGGGCGCCGAAATGAAACGGCCGGAATTCAGCGAAGCCAAAGCTGTGTGGGTAACGCCGCTGTTAAACCGGGAAGAAGTTCTTAACACCATGGTCAACAGCAGGAATCCTGCACTATGCTTCATTGGCGACAAAGACCGCTATTACTCGCCCGGAGCCTTCGAGCTGCTGAAAACGAACCCGAACCTCGAGGCAACCTTGTTGCCGGACATCAACCACCGATTGGATTGTGAAACCGATCCACTAAAATCGATTGATGCCTTAAAGCAGATCATCGCTGGAATCAAGAAATTTTAATGGGGAGCTGTCCGCGTAATTGCGGACAGCTTTTTTGTTGGGTAGATGGGTGGTTTCTGTATCTCATTATCCATTGGAAACAAAAAACTGCCGGAAGAATATCCGGCAGTCTGTGGAGATTTTTTATAGTATAAGCACCAGCCCAGCTTAACGAATGCGCAGCTCGGACTCACTGTCAAAGAAATGGGCTTTGTTCATATCGAACGCCATTTCGATGGTCGTGCCGGCTTCGACATTAAAGCGTGAATCGACGCGTGCCACAAAATCCTGATCATTGACTTGAGAGTAAAGGATGATTTCTGAGCCCATCAACTCTGCAACTTCGATATATGCTTTGAGTCTAGTATGCGGTGAATGCTCAAGGAAGAGGGGCTCGTCATGAATATCTTCAGGACGTATGCCAAGGACAACATCTCTCGTTTCATAGCCTTGCTCTTTAAGCATTTTCAGTTTGCCTTCTGGGATGCGAATATTGTTGTCGCCCATCACAAAGTGTTCGCCAACTAATTTTCCGCGCAGGAAGTTCATGGACGGCGATCCAATAAAGCCGCCAACGAACATGTTTTCTGGCAAGTCATATACTTCTTTAGGTGTACCGACCTGGTGGATAAATCCATCTTTCATAACAACCAAGCGTGTCGCCATCGTCATAGCTTCTGTCTGGTCATGCGTTACGTAGACAGTAGTCGTCTGCAGGCGGCGGTGCAATTTCTGGATTTCTGCACGCATCTGCACACGCAGTTTTGCATCCAGGTTTGATAAAGGCTCATCCATCAAGAAGACTTTTGCATCGCGGACGATGGCACGCCCAAGAGCAACACGCTGGCGCTGACCACCTGATAGCGCTTTTGGTTTGCGGTTCAAATAATCATCCAGCCCAAGGATTTTTGACGCATTGTCAACGCGGGCTTTAATTTCGTCTTTTTTCATTTTGCGCAATTTTAAACTGAATGCCATATTTTCATAAACGGTCATGTGCGGATACAGTGCATAGTTCTGGAATACCATCGCAATGTCGCGGTCTTTTGGCGAAACGTCGTTGACTCTTCTGTCGCCGATGTACAAATCACCTTCCGTGATATCTTCCAATCCAGCAATCATGCGGAGTGTTGTTGATTTCCCGCAGCCTGAAGGGCCGACGAGCACCAAAAATTCCTTGTCGCGGATTTCCAGGTTGAAGTCTTTTACAGACACCACACCTTTTTCATATTCTTTTTTAATATTCACTAATGATAAGCCAGTCATTTGCTTTCCCCCAATATTGTATTGTCATTGGTAACAGCATAACCGATAGCCGATTTTAAGAGAATGTCAAACCTGCCTAAAAATGAAAGCGCTTTTTTGTGCACATTTACTTTTCGATCAATATCGCCAAATAAACGGCCATGGCGTGGTCGAACTTGCGGACATCAATGCCGGTGTTTTCGTGGAAGCGGTCGAGCCGGTATTGCAGGCTGTTCCGGTGCATATGCAAAGCTTTCGAGGTTTCGGAAATATTTAAGTTGTTGCGGACAAAAGTTTGCAGCATTTTTATGGTTTCTTCATCATCCTGATAGGCCTGCAGGATGGTTTGCCTGATATTACTGAGCACGTGCTCCTCGGTTTGGCCGATTAACAGATAAGGAACGGCATCAACATAGCCGGTCACTGCTTTATTGGAATAAATTTTCATCGTTTTCGCCGTATCGATCACCGACTTGTAATGGGCTGCCGCAAGGGTCAGGCTGTCTCGGAAAGGACCGACAAAAAATCGGATTTTGACGTAAAGGTCGCTCATCAAAATATCGATAATTTCATCGTAGGAGATGGGACCATCCTCTTTTGCCATGTGTTCGACAAGGATGCCTTCGTGGTCATTTTCCCACAGGATGGAAACTTGCTGTGCGGTAAAATCATTCACGGCATGTTTAAATGCTACAGGGCTGATCTGCTTTTCCTGGATTGAAAAATGGACAAAACGGTACAGCGAGTCCAGTGGAAATTCAATCGCTTCTTCCGGTGTGGATGAGTTTACCGCAGCAAGCCATTTCTTTTCTTCATCCGTATGGATCGGGAATCTTGGGTTGTATGGAGTAAGAAATGCGGACAGCAGCAACACGTCTTTTGGGTCCAGTTCGGTTTCGTGGATGCCGACAACGGTCCCATCTGCTGCAGAAAACCATTTGTAATCCGGATCGGCAGCGGAAGCACCTTGCGTATAAATTTGAAGCGAAGGATAGATTTTACTCAATTGGCTGATCATCAAATACCTCTTTTCAACTGAATTTTCCTGATGGCAGCCTGCTCTTGTATTTAGTGCAGGTCTGATTGCTTTTCTAATGTATTCATTATACCGTAAAACAGATGATTGAAAGGGGACAAACGTTCCCTTTTTGTGTATACTTAATCTAGAAAAACCGTGAACGGTGTTATTAACTTGTTAGAGGGATGATGAATTGAACAAAAAAATGCTCAAGCTTTTTGACGAGCAGCGCGATGCCCATGTGCTGTATTCGTACGAAGAAAACTACAACTATATTAACAATGTTGTAGCTTATGCTAAGCATGGTGTTGAAGCAGGGGATTATGTTATTCTGATTGAAAATCCGCGCCTGTCTCCAATGATCAAAGCTGAGCTGGAAATACAGCTTACTAAGGGTCAAATGGATTTTATCCATTTTGTTAGGAGTTTTGATTTTTATTATTCCAGCGGCAGTTACCATCCGCCTGCAATCCAGGCGTATTTCGAAAAAACTGTGGAGCCTTATTTAGAGAAACAGGCAACTTTCCGGTCTTGGGCGCATGTGGAATGGGCGACGATGGAAGACCCGATCCATCTAGTGGAGGATTTCGAAAAAATCATCGATGTCGCGGTGAAGGAATTACAGTTTCCATTGATTTGCGCTTACGCGAGCAAAACGATGCCGGAAACCATTAAAAAGATGCTGCTTGAAACGCATCCCTATGTTCTAATTGAAGAGGATGTCGTCGTCTCGGAGCTGTATACCGCAACAGAAACCTAATTCAATAATCATCCATAACTGCCGGGAAACCACGGCAGTTTTTTTATGGAATTTTTTAAAAGAAGGTGGCTGAAATTGAAAAAATAAAAATATATTTTCGGCAATTAGTTGGCAATTCAGCAAATTCATGTATGATGTTAGAATAATATTCACTAAAAGGAAAAGAGGGAATTTATGGGCGAGTGGTGGAAAAAGTCGACCGTTTACCAAATTTATCCGCGGAGTTTCATGGACTCCGATGGTGACGGGATCGGCGATATTCGCGGCATTATTCAAAAGCTTGACTACTTGCACGGCCTTGGTGTGGATATTCTTTGGCTGTCGCCGGTCTATGATTCACCGAACGATGATAACGGCTACGACATCCGGGATTACTATCAAATCATGCAAGAGTTTGGCACAATGGCCGATTTTGATGAGCTGTTGTCGGAAGTCCATGCTCGCGGCATGAAACTGATAATGGACCTTGTCGTCAACCACACTTCCGACGAGCATGAATGGTTTAAAAATCATCCCGACTTTTACATATGGCGCGATACACCCACCAACTGGCGTTCCTTTTTCAGCGGCTCGGCTTGGGAATATCAAAAAGAACGAGGCCAATATTACTTGCACTTGTTTTCGAAAAAACAGCCGGATTTGAATTGGGACAACCCCGAACTGCGTAAGACAGTTTACGAAATGATGCGTTGGTGGCTCGATAAAGGTGTCGACGGTTTCCGCATGGACGTCATCAATATGATTTCAAAAGTGCCGGACATGCACGATGCACCAGGCGGAGAGGGCAGCCATCAATTCCTGAACGGGCCGAATGTCCATACATACTTGAAAGAGATGAACAAGGAGGTGCTGTCGAAATACGACATCGTCACCGTTGGTGAAATGCCGGGCACGACGCCGAAAGAAGCCCGCGACTACACTGCTGCTAAGAATCAGGAATTGAATATGATTTTCACATTCGAGCATATGGGCCTTGACCAGGCATCCGGCGAAAAATGGGATTTAAAAGGGCTGTCCCTGATCGACTTAAAAGAGAATATGGAAAAATGGCAGCATGGACTCCACGCCGAAGGCTGGAACAGTTTGTACTGGAACAACCATGACCAGCCGCGCATCGTTTCGCGCTTTGGCGATGATACGGATTGGCGCGTTGAATCAGCGAAGATGCTCGCCACATGTTTGCATTTTATGCAAGGCACGCCGTATATTTACCAAGGTGAAGAACTCGGAATGACCAATGTTCGCTTTGGTTCGATCGACGATTACAAGGACATCGAGACCTTGAATATGTATAAAGAAAAATGTGAAGCAGGTATTCCGCATGATGATATCATGGAGAAGATCTATGTCAAAAGCCGCGACAATGCCCGGACACCGATGCAATGGTCCGCAGAACCGAACGGCGGCTTTACGACAGGGACGCCGTGGCTGAAAGTCAATCCAAACTACAGGGAAATCAACGCTTTGCAGCATACGGATCCGGATTCAGTTTATCAATACTACAAAAAACTAATCAGTCTGCGCAAGAAGATGGACATCATCACCCATGGCGATTTCGAGTTGCTGTACCGTGAAGACAGTGAAATTTTTGCCTATACGCGCTCATGGGAAGAAGAAAAGCTGACCGTCTACTGCAATTTCTCGAAAAACATCAAATCGGCTGCTCGTCCCATAGGCAGGGTGCTGATTGGCAATTACGCAGAAGTGGACGGGGAAAGCGAAGTTCTGCTGCGCCCATACGAGGCAATTGTCTTTTACCAGCAATGAACAAAAATATGAACACTAACTAGGAGGAGCTATGGCAAAAGTATTAGGAGTCGACATTGGTGGAACCAAGGTCAGGATGGGCGTTATTGATGACCTTGGCCAAATTTTATACGAAGAACAAATTCCAACCCAAATCCCGTTGTATCCCTATCTGGAAGAAAACATTCTTCGCGTTCTGGCTGCGCAGCCGAACGTCAGCGCGATTGGCGTCGGTACGCACGGCTTTGTCGATCCGAAGCAAGGAAAAGTAATTTATGCGGCAGAGACTCTCCCAGGCTGGACCAACACACCTGTTAAGGAATGGCTGGAAAAAGCGACAGGAAAACGCGTTGAAGTGGAAAATGATGCAAACGCTGTAGCGCTGGCAGAAGCGAAGTTTGGTGCTGCGCGGGGGCTTGATCGTGTCGTTGTGTTGACGCTCGGCACCGGCCTTGGCGGCGGAGTGTTGTGGGACGGCAAACTGTTAAGCGGCGGCCCTCACGGAGGAGCGGCAGAACTCGGGCATATGATCCTTTATCCAAATGGCGTTAAGTGTGCGTGCGGAAGGCTGGGCTGCAGTGAAATGTACGTCTCCGGAACAGCGCTGCGCCGGCGCATTCGGGAAGCGGGACTAGCCATCACACCGCCTGAACTTTTTGGAAATGCACAGACAGATCCGAAAGCCAAGCAAGTGGTGGAAGAGTTTACTGGAGACTTGGCGCTTGTCATCAGCAGCCTTCAGGCGGCATTCGATATGGAGATGGTCATCATCGGCGGCGGCGTTTCAGAAGCTGCCGACCTTTGGATGGAGTCGCTCCAGCGCCAGCTGAAGCCTATGCTGTTAAATCCATTGGATGTCGAAGTGGCGCGTTTTGAAAACGATGCCGGCATTTTAGGGGCAGCTTTGCTCGTGCTGGAACAGTAAGAAAAGCATACTGATCTATTTTCAAGCAGGGACGGCATAACAGCCGAACCTGCTTTTTCTTTTGGTGTAAAAAAATCTCCAAAAAAACTTTGAATTATTTTAAATTCCATCTTGTGCAAACGTTTACACGATGTTATGATCGAAATAATTAATTGGTGGAAACGCTCTCAATCTTGTTTCCACTTTTTATTTACAGGTTTGTGCAAACGATTTCACAACAATCTAAAGGGGGATTTTGGGATGAGGGAATTAAAGTTCAGCAAGGGGTTAGTAGCATCATTGATGCTGTCAGCAGCAGTTTTGGCAGGATGCAATAGCGATGGGGAGGAAAATGCTTCAGGATCTGATGGGGAACAGGTAACCGTTGATATTTTCCAATTTAAAGTGGAGTTTAAAGACCAGTTTGAAGATGTCGTAGCTCAGTATGAAGAAGAGAATCCGGACGTCAACATTGAAATAACAACAGTTGGCGGCGGAGAAGATTACGGCGCAGCCCTTCGTTCACGCTTTGCATCCGGCAACGAGCCGGCGATCTTTAATATCGGTGGACCTCAGGATGTTGCCGACTGGAAAGACAATTTATCAGATCTGGCAGACACAGAAGCTGCCGGCGCTGCACTTGAAGGAACGCTGGATGGCGTAACGGTTGAGTCTGAAGTGCTCGGTCTTCCATATAATCAGGAAGGCTACGGATTTATCTACAATACCCGTTTGTTCGAAGAAGCTGGAATTGATCCTGCATCCATCACTGATTTTGCAGCGCTTGAAGAAGCTGTAGAAACACTCGATTCGCAAAAAGAAGAGCTTGGCCTTGAATCGGTCTTCGCTTTCCCAGGAAAAGAAACATGGGTTACTGGCCTTCATTTGTCGAACACCTTCCTGGCACCTGAATTTGACAACAACGTGTTAACCGCATTTGACGCGAAGACGGTTGATTTCAAATACGCTGAAGGCTTTAAGAAAATCGTTGACTTGCAAAACGAATATTCGAAACAGCCAACAGTAAGCCTTGACTACTCTCAGCAAGTAGAAGAGTTGTTCTCGCTGGAACGTGTAGCGATCATCCAGCAAGGAAACTGGGCTTACGGCTCGATCGCCGGCATTGATCCTGAACTGGCAGACAATGGCGTAGGCATGATGCCGATTCCGGTTGAAGGAATGGACAATGCAGGTTTGCCGGTTGGCGTACCGATGTATTGGGGCGTAAACAAACAAGCGGATGAAAAAGTTATTGAAGAATCAAAAGCATTTTTGGATTGGCTTTACACATCTGACGCAGGCAAAACGGCTGTAGTGGAAGACTTCAAGTTCATTCCTGCATACGAAGGCTATGACACGTCGAAGATCACCGATCCCATGTCAAAAGCAATCTATGATGCATCCGAGTCAGGCAACACAATCGGCTGGGTCTTCATGGGTTATCCGACTGGCTGGGGAGAAGACGTACTTGGAGCCAATATCCAGAAATACTTGAGCGACGAAGCAAGCTGGGATGAAGTCATTGATTCGGCTAAAGAAGCCTGGGAATCAGAGCGGGCTGAATAAGACAAATCAAATCAATCTTCATCATTTGAGTGTTTAACAAAGTAGCCTCTGTGCTACTTTGTTTTATTACCAGGCGAACGCGCAATGGAATAAGGAAGGAAAGGTGCCTGTATGCGTACAAAAGATTTATCTTATTGGTTGTTTCTGGCCCCGGTTTTGCTGGCGCTTACGCTGGTTGTCATTGTTCCAATGCTTCTTGGAGTTTATTATTCCTTCACTACCTGGAACGGCATTAATACAGGCGAGTTTGTCGGGTTCCAAAATTACATCAACCTGTTTAAAGACGAACGGTTCCTGGATTCGCTTTGGTTTACGACGAAATTCTCGATAGTGTCGGTAATCCTGATCAATATCATCGGTTTGTCGCTGGCATTGCTCGTTACTGGACGCGTCCGTTCAAGCAAATTGCTGCGCACGACGTTTTTTATGCCGAACCTGATCGGCGGTTTAATCCTAGGGTTTATCTGGCAGTTTATTTTTATCAAAGTATTCGCCAGTATCGGCGAAATCATTGGAATGGAAAGTTTGCAGGGCTGGCTGTCCACGACGGACACCGGATTCTGGGGATTGGTCATCTTGATGAGCTGGCAGATGGCAGGATACATAATGGTCATTTACATCGCTTATTTGGAAGGGATGCCAAAAGAGCTGCTGGAAGCTTCTGAAATTGACGGAGCATCCACGTTCCAGCGTTTCCGCTACATCATTTTTCCGCTTGTGGCGCCGGCCTTTACAGTCAGCATGTTCCTTACCTTGTCCAACTCGTTCAAACTGTACGACCAAAACTTGTCGCTGACAGGCGGCGGGCCTTACAATTCAACTGAAATGGTAGCAATGGAAATTTTCAAGACAGCGTTCACGCAGAATGATTTTGCCTACGCGCAGGCGAAAGCCGTTATTTTCTTTGTCATCGTTGCCATCATCGCCCTTGTGCAAGTGTATTTGAACAAACGCAAGGAGGTTGAAATGTAATGAAGAAAAAATGGGATATCAAGTTGGAAGTTCTCGGAGGGCTGCTGGCGCTGTTGTGGCTGGTTCCGTTTTATCTGATGTTCGTCAACTCGTTCAAATCGAAAAAAGAAATTTTCATGGACACGATCAGCCTTCCGGAAGCATGGAGTTTTGACAACTACATTACCGCTTTCGAGGAACTCGATTTTATGCGCACGCTTTTTAACTCGCTGTTGATCACCGTCATCAGTGTGGTTTTGATCATTTTCTTTTCGGCCATGGCGGCGTATGCGTTATCGCGCGCCAAAAGCAGGCTCAGCACTGTGCTGTTTTTCACATTTGTCGCAGCGATGCTGATTCCGTTCCAGTCCGTTATGATTCCGCTGGTAACCGTATTCGGACAGTTTGAAATGCTGAATCGTGGCGGACTGATCTTCATGTATCTCGGATTTGGCGCAAGCCTGTCGATTTTCCTGTATCATGGTGCTTTGAATAACATCCCGCGTTCACTTGATGAAGCAGCGACAATTGACGGGGCAAACCGCTGGCAAGTGTTCTGGCACATCATTTTCCCGGTGTTAAAGCCGATTACGGTGACAGTGGCAATCCTGAATATCATCTGGATATGGAACGATTACCTGTTGCCATCTCTCGTCATCAACACACCAGGCAGTGAAACGATTCCGCTGAAGATGTTCTTCTTCTTCGGAGAATATACAAAACAATGGCATTTGGCGCTTGCAGGATTGACGCTCGCCATTGTTCCAGTCATCATTTTCTATTTCTTCGCACAGCGTGAAATCATCAAAGGAGTATCAGATGGAGCAGTAAAATAAGGGGGCGGTAAAAATGGCAGTCACGATCAAAGACGTTGCGAAACAGGCTGGCGTGTCTCCGGCTACTGTGTCCCGGGTCATAGCTGACAATCCGCGGATCAGCAGCAAGACAAAAGTGAAAGTACGGGAAGTGATGGAAGGACTGGGCTATTTTCCGAATTTCCAAGCCCGCAACCTGGTTGGGAAAAAGAGCCAGACACTCGGTGTCATCATGGAAAATTCGGCGACACTGGCATTTCAAAATCCCTTTTTTCCGGAAGTACTGAGGGGAATCTCTACTCGGGCTCATGGCAGCCAGTATGGTTTGTATTTATCGACGGGTGCCACTCAAGAAGAAATTTACCGGGAAGTTGTGGAAATGGTGCAAGGCAGGAGAGTCGATGGCATCGTTCTGCTGTATTCAAAAATCGGCGATCCGGTCATGCAGTATCTTGCCGAAAGCGGCTTGCCATACTCTGTCGTCGGCCGTCCCTTCACCGATCCATGCTCCGTATCATATGTCGACAACGACAATATCAACAATGCTAAAGCGACGGTAGAATACTTGGTCGGGCTCGGCCACAGGAACATTGCATTTGTCGGGGGAGCGGCGGATTTCGTCGTCTCGCTTGACCGGCTGGAAGGCTATAAGCAAGCTCTCGCCCAACATGGCATTCCGTTTGACGAAGCCTATACGGTTAATCAGGAATTGATGGGCGGCGGTGAACGCGAAGCCATCCGCCAGCTGATGGCACTGGGAATTCCGCCAACCGCCATTGTCACGCACGATGACATGGTGGCGTACGAAGTAATCGGCTATCTCGAAGATTTGGAAATCGGTGTGCCGGAGGATGTCTCCATCATCGGTTTTAACAACCATGCAATTTCACGGCATTTAAAGCCGCCGCTGAGCACAGTGGATATTTCGATTTATGATCTGGGGCTGCATGCAGCCGAATTGGTATTAGAAAAAATAACAGACGAATCGACGCCTCCGAAACAAGTCGTAGTTGCTTCACGACTGATTGAACGAGGATCATGCCGCCGTCTTTGAGAGGGATTAGTTATGGATAAAAAATGGTGGAAAGAAGCAGTCGTCTATCAGGTTTATCCGCGCAGTTTCATGGATTCTGACGGAAATGGCCTAGGCGACATCAACGGCATTACAAGCAAATTGGATTATTTAAAAGACCTGGGAATCGACGTGATTTGGGTTTGCCCAATGTATAAGTCGCCAAACGACGACAATGGCTACGACATTAGCGACTACCAGGCGATTTTGGCGGATTTCGGCACAATGGCGGATTTCGAACGATTAATGGCAGAAGTGCACGCGCGCGGCATGAAGCTGATCATCGATTTGGTGATCAATCACACGAGCGATGAGCATCCGTGGTTTTTGGAATCGCGTTCCTCGCGCGATAATCCAAAGCGCGACTGGTACGTATGGCGCGACGAACCGTTAAATTGGGAAAGCATTTTCGGAGGGCCTGCCTGGGATTACGATGAAAAAACCGGACAATACTATCTGCATATTTTCTCGAAAAAACAGCCGGATTTGAATTGGGAAAATCCTGAAGTCCGCAGTGAACTTTACAAAATGGTCAACTGGTGGGTAGCCAAAGGCATCGACGGATTCCGTGTCGACGCCATCAGCCACATCAAAAAAGACTACTCAAATGCAGAAAATACTGAAGGCCATTTGTTTGTGCCTTCCTGGGAAAAAATGATGAATGTTGATGGCATTCAGCCGCTTCTTCAGGAATTGTATGATGAAACCTTTGGCAAACACGATATCATGACAGTCGGAGAAGCCAACGGGGTTTCGGCAGACGAAATCCACGATTGGGTCAGCACCGATAACGGCAAGTTCAATATGATCTTCCAATTTGAGGACATCGATTTGTGGAACGTGGAAGTACAAAACGGCGTGAATGCACCGGAACTGAAAAAAGTGCTCAGCAAGTGGCAGGAAAAAGTCAACGGCGTCGGCTGGAATGCATTATTTATTGAAAATCATGACAAGCCGCGCGTCGTTTCAACTTGGGGAGATGATCAGGTGTATTGGCGTGAAAGTGCGACAGCTCTCGCCTGCATGTATTTCTTCATGCAAGGCACGCCGTTCATTTATCAGGGCCAGGAAATCGGCATGTCGAACGCACCATTTGAAGAACTCGACCATTTCGATGATGTCCACACACACAATTTATATTTCCATAAAAAAGAAACGGGCATGGAGCACGACGCCATCATGACCTTGCTTCGCGCAACGAGCCGCGACCATTCACGGACGCCGATGCAATGGAACAACAGTCTTCATGCCGGCTTCTCGACGGCCATGCCGTGGATTAACGTCAACCCCAATTATGAGTGGCTGAACGTCGAGGCGCAGGAAAACGACCCGCACTCGGTGCTGTCTTTCTATAAACAGATGATCTGGCTCCGGAAGAATATGGACGTCTTCGTCTATGGCGAATACAAGCTATTGGAGCTGGGGCACGATGCGGTGTTTGCCTATACGCGCGAATACGGAGACGATAAAGTGCTCATTGTTACAAATCTTGGCCAGCACGCGTGCCTTTGCGGCATCGATCCGGAAGACTCTACATTGCTTTTGGCAAACTACACAAACATTGATCCTGCGCAATTGCTTCCATACGAAGCACGGGTTTACAAAATTCCTAAAGAAACGTTAGTTGGTTAATAATGAATAGTTACAAAAAGACCAGAGAAAGGATCTTCTTTCTCTGGTCTTTTTGTCGTCAAACAATCATTTTTCATGGGTTCACCTGCATCAATGGAGGGTATAAATAAAACAAAGCAAAAAGCAAAAAGGAGTCGATTGGCATGGCATTTGATTATGACCTGGATTATGAAAATCTGGATTTGCGGAAGCATCCTGAGCTTTACCGAGTGGGCAAAGGGGAGCAGGGCGTGTTGATGGTAGAGCCGTACAAGGGGGAAATTTTGCCGCATTGGCGTTTCAAGACGCCGGAGATTGCCCAGGAATCGTGCGATAAGATTTCAGAGATGTTCGAGGAATACCGCAAACAGGATGATTTTGTAGGAATGGATATGGCGCGCAAGTTTATACAGATGGGCTATACGCGGGCTCGCCGCTACACCAATTACAAAGGCGGCCGCAAATACAACGAGGACCGCAGCATCAAGGAGCGGGAAATCGATCCGGTGAAAGCCGAGTCGGCGGCGATTTTCAAAAAGCGCTGGGACGAAATCCGTGAAGATGAAGACTACTTGAAGCGCAAAAAAGAGCACCAGAAAAAATATGGATGAGGTGCATCTTTTAGACGGATAAAGCGTCATGTAGCATAAGAACAACTTACAGAAAATAGGTGATGGGATGAAGAAGATCGTATTGGCTGGAGGCACCGGCTTTGTCGGACAGTATTTGGAACGAAAATTTACAGACCAGGGCTATCGGGTCATCATCATTTCACGGCAGCAGGATCATTTGAATTGGACCAACCACACGGGGATCGTCAAGGCGTTGGAAGGCGCGGAGATGCTCATCAACCTGGCTGGAAAATCGGTGAATTGCCGGTATACCGAAGCCAACAAACGGGAGATTTTTGATTCGCGGGTAGAGACGACCGAAGCCCTGGGCACAGCAATCCTGGCTTGTGACAATCCACCGCCGCTGTGGATCAATTCCAGCACTTCGACCATTTACCGTCACGCAGAAGACCGCCCGATGACTGAAGCAAATGGAGAGTTTGGCCATGGTTTTTCAGTAGAGGTCGGCAAAGCGTGGGAGCAGGCATTTTTCACATTCAAGCTGCCAGACACGCGACAGGCGGCATTGCGCCTGTCAATTGTCCTCGGGAAAGACGGCGGCGTCATGAACCCTTATGAAAACATGGTGCGCTTCGGGCTCGGCGGCAAGCAGGGCAACGGCAAGCAAATGTTCAGCTGGATCCACTTGGAAGACGTCTACCGCATTGTTCTGTTTGTCCGGGACCATGACAACATCAGCGGTGTTATCAATACAACCTCGCCTGAACCTGTCACCAACCGTGAACTGATGAAGCAGCTGCGGATTGCGATGGACCGGAAAATCGGTTTGCCGGCAACCAAATGGATGCTTGGCATGGGAGCGGTGGTCATTGGAACGGAAACGGAACTGATTCTGAAAAGCCGCTGGATTTTGCCGGAGCGGCTTCAGCAAGCCGGATTCCGATTCACTTACCCGACACTCGACAAAGCACTTGAAAATATTCTGCGCCAATAAAAAAATGAATCAATAGCACTAGAAAACTCTACTTTAGTAAAGTTTTTCTAGTGTTTTTTTATTTATTTTAAAATATTGCCTTTATTTCGAGATAACTGGGTTTAGGACGATGGCCTAAAGGCAATGGCAGAAGAGGGGGTGACAAATTGACCATAGACGAGAAATTATTAACTGGAATTCTGAACCGGGAAGAGCAGGCACTGTCCGATTTGTACGACCGCTATCACCGGATCATTTGGAAGATTGCGCACCAAACCGATTCAGATCCGTCCGTCTGTGAGCAGCTTGTTGCCCAGGTGTTCCGCACTGTCTGGAAAGATCCGAAGAATTTTATGCACAACCGCAAACTGCTGGCGCAGCTGATTGACTGTTGCCGGTCGCACAGCGCTAGAGCCATTATAAAAAAATGTTCCTAAATTCTCTGCACTTCCGCCCGTTTGAGGGCAGGAGGTGCTTTTTTGTGCGCTAAAGTTGACGGACTATAGAAATGGGAGTAACTTAAAGTCATTATAGAGATTGTTCCATTTGGAACGGTTCGAAAATGAAAGATGGTGAACCAGATGAACGACCAAAAAGAAATGGAAGCGTATATGCAATTGATGCTGTCATTTGCCAATGTGCAGAAAAACATGGTGCGTTTTATTCAAAAATCGGCCACGGAAAAAGGACTGTCAATTCCGCAATACTCGGTGATGATGACCATCATCAGCTGCAGTGAAATGACGCAGAAAACCGTTGGGGAAAAGACGTTTTTGCCGAAAAGCACCTTGAGCCAGGCAGTGGACGGACTGGTCAAAGAAGGCTATCTTGACCGTCGCCAAGTAGAGGACAACCGCCGCGAGACTTTGCTGGCGCTGAGCAAAAAAGGCAAGGCATTGGTGGAAGAGCTTCACCACCAGGAAGACGGACTGCACCAAGTGTTCAAAGCTGCCAGTGAACAGTTCACCTCTGATCAAGTGGCTGAACTGCTCATAGCACACCAGAAAATCTCAACTTATTTAAAAGAAGTGGAACTAGAGGTGACTGCAAAATGATTAAAATAATGAAAAACCTCAATCCTTATAAATGGGTTGTGTTGGCAGTTGTCGCTCTGGTTTTCGGCCAATCGATGGCAGAGCTGTTCCTGCCGACTTTGATGGCAGATATCATTGACAACGGGGTGGTCAAAGGCGATATTCCGTATATTTGGAGAATTGGCGGCTGGATGCTCCTGGTGTCGGCAATTGGCGCTGTTGCGGCTGTCTTTGCCAGTTATTATTCGGCCAAAGCGGCGATGGGGCTTGGCAGCGACTTACGGCAGAAAGTCTTTAAGCATGTCGGCCAGTTTTCGCTGCAGGAATTTGATGAAGTGGGGACCGCATCGCTGATTACGCGCACCACAAATGATATTACCCAGGTGCAGCAAGTGGTCATCATGATGCTTCGCATGGTCATCAGCGCACCGATCATGCTGGTCGGCGGGATTATCATGGCGGTTTCAAAAGACGCCCAATTGTCCTTGGTCATCATCGGTGCCATGCCGGTATTGGCTGTATCGATCCTATTGATTTTGAAATACGGCATGCCGTTGTTCCAGGAGGTTCAGGAACGGCTGGACGGCTTGAACCTGGTCGTGCGGGAAAACTTGACGGGCATCCGCGTTATCCGCGCCTTTAACCGTGAGCCTCAGGAAAAAGCACGCATGCAAAAGGCCAATCGCGAACTGGCCGATGTCTCGATTAAAGTCAACAAAGTCATGGCTTTCTTGATGCCGGTCATGATGCTGGTCATGAACTTGACCGTCGTTGCGGTCATTTGGTTCGGCGGCATCCGCATCAATAATGGCGCCATGCAGATCGGGGATTTGATGGCATTTATCCAATACGTCATGATGATCATGTTTGCCTTGGTCATGGCATCGTTCATGTTCGTCATGGTTCCGCGTGCAGCGGTATCGGCGAGACGCATCAATGAAGTGCTGGAAATGAAACCGGCTTTCACGGACGATGGCACGGCCAAAGCGGATCGCACACGCGGTACACTGGAATTCGAAGACGTTTCTTTCTATTATCCGGGAGCGGAAGAACCGGCGCTGTCGAATATCAGCTTTACCGCCAAACCGGGTGAAATTACCGCGTTGATCGGCGGGACAGGTTCCGGCAAGTCAACGCTCGTCAATCTGGTGCCGCGCTTCTACGATATCAACAGCGGAACAATCCGCGTCAACGGCGTCGATATCCGCGAGGCTTCCCAGCAAGAAATCCGGTCGAAAATCGGCTTTGTGCCGCAGAAATCGATCCTGTTCACCGGAACGATTGCGGACAATATCCGCTTTGGCAAACAGGACGCCAATCAGCAGGAAATGGACCATGCGGCAAACATTGCGCAGGCCACAGAGTTTATCGATCAAATTGATGGCGGCTACGCGGCTGAAATCGAGCAGGGCGGCTCTAACCTTTCAGGCGGACAAAAGCAGCGTCTGTCGATCGCCCGCGCATTGATCCGCAAGCCGGATTTGTATATTTTCGACGACAGCTTTTCGGCGCTCGATTTTAAAACCGACGCCAAGCTACGAAGAGCATTAAAAGACGAAACGAAAAATGCCACCGTGCTGCTGGTGGCACAGCGCGTCAGCACCGTAGTCGACGCGGATCGCATCATCGTGCTGGAAAAAGGCAAAGTGGTCGGAATGGGCACGCATAAAGAGCTGCTCGAATCCAATGAAGTATACCGCGAAATTGCCCTATCCCAGCTGTCAGAGGAGGAAATCGCATGAGCAAGATGGGACCTCCACACGGCGGAGCAAATATGCCGCCGGAAAAAGCCAAAGACTTTAAAGGCACATTCCGCCGCCTTGTTTCTTATTTAAAACCACGGCGCAAAAAACTGGCAGCCGTTTTCCTGGTCGCGATTCTCAGTACGGTGTTCACCATCGTTGGACCAAAAATTATGGGGATGGCGATCACGGAGTTGTTCGAAGGCGCTTACGGCCAATTACAGGGCGTCCCGGGCGGCGGCATCGACTTTGGCGTCATCGGCCAAATTCTCGCCATTCTTGCAGGACTGTACCTGTTCAGCAGTTTGTTCAGCTATATCCAGCAATACATGATGTCTACAGTGGCACAGGACACGGTCTACGATCTGCGCCAGGACGTCAACAAAAAACTGGAGAAACTGCCGCTGGAGTATTTTGATGGCCGGCCAAATGGCGAAACTTTAAGCCGCATGACCAATGACATCGATACAATCGGCAGCACGCTGCAGCAAAGTTTGACGCAGTTTATCACATCAATTGTCACCATTGTCGGAATTTTAGTGATGATGCTGACGATCAGTCCTTTGCTGACATTGATCGCGGTGGTTTCCTTGCCGCTGTCGCTGTTCGTCATCGGACCGATTTTGAAAAGATCGCAGAAATACTTCAGCAGCCAGCAAAAAAACTTGGGCCGCCTGAACGGCCACGTTGAAGAAATGTATACGGGCCACCAGGTCGTCAAAGCGTTCGGACACGAAGCCAAATCCAACGAACAATTCGATGAGGTCAATGAAGAACTGTACAATGCCGGGCGCAAAGCCCAGTTTATCTCCGGGATCATCATGCCGATGATGACCTTGATCGGCAACTTGAGCTATGTACTGATCAGCGTTGTCGGGGGGATCCTGGTGACGCAGCGCGCTATTTCCATCGGTGATATTCAGGCGTTCATCACCTATTCCAAACAGTTTACGCAGCCCATCACCCAGACGGCGAACATCGCCAACATCATCCAGTCGACAGTTGCTGCCGCTGAGCGGGTTTTCGAACTGTTGGATGAGAAAGAGGAAGTCGAGGAAATCACGACTTCCGTTCTGGCACGCGCGAAAGGAGCCGTTGCTTTTGAAGATGTCGACTTTGGCTACGGCAGCAATTTGCTGATCGACAAAATGAACATCGATGTCCGGCCGGGGCAGACGGTCGCAATCGTCGGGCCAACCGGTGCCGGCAAAACGACCTTGATCAATCTATTGATGCGCTTTTACGAATTGAATGGCGGGCGCATTACGGTTGACGGACTTGATTCGCGGGAAATGTCGAGACATGAACTGCGCCAGAACTTCGGCATGGTGCTGCAGGATACGTGGCTGTTCAACGGCACGATCCGTGACAACATTGCCTATGGAAAAACAGGCGCGACGGAAGAGGAAATTCTGGCAGCGGCAGAAGCGGCGCACGCCGACCATTTTATCCGCACTTTGCCGGACGGCTACGATACCATCTTGAACCAGGAAGTATCGAACATTTCACAAGGGCAAAAGCAGCTATTGACCATTGCCCGTGCAATTCTCGCCGATCCGCCGATCATGATCCTGGATGAAGCCACTTCAAGTGTCGATACCCGCACGGAGATCTTTATCCAGCAAGCCATGAAAGGCCTCATGGAAGGCCGCACAAGCTTTGTCATCGCGCATCGCTTATCGACCATTAAAGACGCAGATCTGATTCTGGTCATGGACCAAGGAAAAGTTATCGAGCAAGGGACGCATCAACAGCTTCTCGACAAAGACGGTTTCTACGCCGATCTGTACCATAGCCAGTTTTCTGCGAAAGTGGCTGTGTAAAATGCAAAAAGGTCCTCCGTGCATTTTGTGCACGGAGGACCTTTTGCTATTCATGGATCGATTTTTTGCGCACATCCAAACCGCGTGCCAGCCACATAACAGCGGCGATCAACAGCACCGAACTGATGCCAAGAACGACCGCGTTTGGCGTGGCTTTCGAGTAGACATCCGCCAAATTGAAAATGGCGATCGATTCCGGCCAGGTCGGCGCCAGGAACATGGCAGCCGCTGCCAAGGAATTATTGATGATGTGCAATAGGATCGGCAAAAGCAGATTGTTGGTCCGCAAATACAGCAAGGATGCCACCACACCAAACAGGAACGCGCCAATGATATCCAGATGCAAAATCCCGAACAGCAGGCTTGAAATCAAAATTCCGCCCCACACGGAAGTCTTGCCGATCAGCCGTTTGAGCAGCACGCCGCGGAACATGAATTCCTCGACCACAGGCGCCAAAATCGCGATGGTGAAAATCGTGAAGACGATATACCAAGGCGTATCCGGTATCGGAAACGTCTCCAGCATGAAATCGACCAGCCACGGCGCAACCGGTGCGAGCACGAACAGCTGAAACCAAAACATGCTGAGCGAAAAGGCGATCGACACCGCAACTAAGCCGAATAAAGCGGGCAGCCACTTTTGGATGCCGCCAAAAGACAGGACGCTCCAAACGGATGTGTTGTGCTTGCGGAAATAATAGCCGAAATAGATGCCTGGAACAAGGACATAGAGCACCAATTGGCTGACGACATCAAAAGTCGTATCGCTGACATCCAGCACCAGCAAAACCACAATCGTCAAAATCATGCCAAGTACAGAAAACAGGATCAAATAACGTGCCTTCATTTGTTCAAACATGGAGCACCGCCTTTTTTTATAGCGAATCTACTATGTATATAGATTATACGCGTCCGAGCGCAGCAAGTTTCACTTTTTATCCGAACCCGAATAGTCGTCCATATGAGCTATTTTTAGACATGCATGCAAAAAAACGTTATGCTTAAAGGAGTTTACCCGACCGTTTTATCGGCGGGAAGAACGGAAGGATGATTCAGATGGCGTTTCTAGACAAACTGAACCAATTGAAAGACAAGTCGATCGAAAAAGGCAAAGCGCATTGGGAAGAAAACAAAGACGACTACAAAGAAAAAGCAACAACTTACAAAGACAAAGCGATGGTCATGAAAGACGACGTGGCCAATAAAATCAAAGAAAAAACAAAAAAATAGCAGTGGAGTTAGCCGGGCGAATGCTGCCGGGCTATTTTTTTATGGAAATTTCGGGTTCTACAAGAACTATTTGGATTTCTACATGAATCCTTTCGGTTTCTACCTGAAGTTTTCACGATTCAACGGGGAAAGTGTGAAGCTACCTGAGAGTTCGCTGTTTCTACAGGCACTATTTGGATTTCTACATGAATCCTTTCGGTTTCTACCTGAAGTTTTCACGATTCAACGGGGAAAGTGTGAAGCTAACTGCGATTTCGTTAGTTCTACAGGAACCCTCCATTTTTCTGCCAGAACTTTCAAGCTTTCTACATGATCTCTTTAACTCTCTACACGCCTTTATCTGCCACACTAAATAAAAACAGAAAATTCAAACTTTATATTTCTCCGTAATCAAGCGATAATAGGAGTAATGAAAAGAGCGGAGGTCATTTGATGAGAAAGGCATTATTCTTTCTATTGATTCTCATGTTAACGGCATGCCAGGAGGAAGATGCCGAACCAGCTCCTGAGCAGCTGCCGGAAGAAACAGCCGAAGCGGTCGCATCGCCTGAAGTGCGGGTGGCAGAATTTATTGAGCTGTGGAAGAGTGGGGACTTTCCTGCGATGCATACCCATTATTTGAATCAGGGAACGCAAGCGGTATACGGAGAGGCGAATTTTGTTACCTGGCAACAGGAGCTTCATGAACAATTGGCAATCGACAATCTAGAAATCTCCTACACACCTGTGGAAGATGGAGACTGGACCCCGGAACAGCCGGCGGATTTCGCGATTCAAGTAGCGTTCGATACGATCATCGGCCCGGTGGAATTTGAAAAGACACTGACGCTGCTGTATGAATCGCACGGAGAAGTGGAAGACTGGTTTGTTGAATGGGATCCATCTTTTATTTTGCCGAATCTGGAAGCAGGCGATCGGGTGTCGACTGAAATAGCCCAAGGGCCGCGCGGGGAGATTGTAGACCGCAACGGCAACGCGATCGCTTCCAACAACACCGGCTACGAGGTCAGTATCATTCCGGAAAACTTTGATGAATCCAAAAAGCAGCAGCTGGCAGAACTGCTTGGCATGAGCGAGCAGGCTATTGACGACAAACTCAATCAGTCCTGGGTGCAGCCGCATTATCTCGTGCCGATTGCGCAAATCAAGGCGGACCAATCGACATTGGATGAGCTGTTCACGATTACCGGCACGACGCGTGCAGAAGTGGACATGCGCAATTATCCGTACGGCCGTGCCTTGTCGCACATTACCGGCTATATGGGCCCGATCACCGCTGAGCAGCTGGAGGCGTGGAGCGGTGAGGGCTATTCGGCTGAAACAATGGTCGGGCGGCAAGGCCTGGAGGAAATATTGCAGGAACGCCTACGCGGTGCGGCAGGCGGGCGAATCATTTTAGAGAAGCAGCAGGAAAACGCTGTCATCACCTCAGTGGAAAATGAACCCATTCCAGGCGAGACGGTCGCGCTGACGATAGATGCCGAACTGCAGCAAACTCTTTACGGCGCAATGGAAGAACAAGCGGGAACCAGTGCCGCCATCGATCCGGATACTGGAGAAACGCTGGCGCTCGTCAGCTCACCGGGCTTTGATCCCAATGAATTCGTACCGAACATTACCAACAGCCGCTACCAGGAACTGGCCAACGATCCGCTCCAGCCGTTCTTCAACCGTTTTGCGGCTGTCTATACCCCGGGTCCTGTCATCCAGCCAATCACAGCGGCCATTGGATTGGAAAGCGGCACGCTCGATCCGGCTGAAGGCTTGGACATTGCCGGCAATTCATGGCAGCGCTTTGCCTCTTGGGGGGATTACCGGGTTACCCGGCCGCGCGCCGACGTGCCAAATCCGATCGATCTCGACAAAGCACTCGTTTATTCCGATTCGATATATTTTGCCCAGCAGGCGCTCAATATGCCAAATGACGATTTCCGGATCGGATTGGAAAACTTTGGCTTCGGGGAGGAAATTGACTTTCCAATCGACTTGTCACCGTCCCGCATTTCCCAGGACGGCACATTCGGCTCGGAAGGCCAGCTTGCCGGAACAGCTTCCGGCCAAGGGCAGATGCAGGTCAATATTCTCCACCTGGCAACTTTATACAGCCCCATTTTGACAAGCGGCACGCTTTACAAGCCAACTTTGCTTTTAGATGACGAAGATCAGCAAGTGTGGAATGAAAATCTGCTAAGCGCTGAAAATGCTGAGCTGCTGCGGATGAGCTTAAGCAATGCCGGCACGGAACTGGGCACAGAACTCGCCGGCAAAAGCGGAACCGCGAATGAAAGAGGCGAGCAGAACGCCTGGTTTGTCGGTTATAGCCTTGTCAATCCGGATTTGATTGTCGCAATGATGATCGAAGGAGAAGAAGGGGTGGAAGGGATGGCCGAGCAGGTTCTCGAGGCGCGGGAAAATGAGTGAAACGTGTAGTTTCTCGGGTGAGGTGGCGTGCGATTTGCTTTAACCCGGGTGTTTCCTGTTTCAACCCGGGTGTTTGTTGTGTATACCCGGGTGTTCGCTGTCCTAACCCGGGTGTTCGCAATTTCAACCGGGATTCCCACAAAAAAACAAGCATCCAAAGGACAGCTTGTTTTTCCAATCCACTTTATTCAAATGTTTCATTCTCGGGGGGCCCTAACTTGTCGGTCAGAACCTCCAGGATGTCGTCGAAATACTTGCCGTCGTACCACATTTCCTTATACGAAGCAGAGCGGATGATCGCATGCGGATCGACTTTTGTCACATCGATTTGTGCCGTGTGGCTGGAACCTGTCTCATCAATCTCTTTCTTTTTTTCAAGGATAAAGTTTTCCATGTCATCCGCTTCATAATGCTGGAAGGTTTCGACTACGTCGTCAAACAGCGGCATTGTATCCTCCGGGCTTTCGAACAGCCAGGCATAGCCCGCTTTCTCATCAGCCAAGCGCAAAGTCAGTTGATATTCCAAAAACGCCATCTCCTTTATCAAGCTATTTGCCGAACATAAAATCTGTATTGCCAATAAACCCCGTGGCAGTGGACAAGTTGCCAGCAAGAAATTGCTGTAATAGGAATATACCCGATTGTCCGGCAGTCAGTCCTCGCAATTGCAAAAATCAGGAGGATAAACATTTATTTATAAAAGCAAACCATCTCTTTACGGAAAATTTGGCGAAATGATGTCGCTTTTTTTAACAAGAAAATATATCCATCAAAAGCAGCACGTTCTACTGTATGCTTGCTGCCGAAATATGCTATTATTTCTTATTACAAAGAGAAATTGCTTTACAGCAGTGGATCGAATCGGATTTCAGCCATTATCGAAGTTTGTGGTGTCTGAAAAGAACCAAAAAGGGAGGCGTCTGCATTGGGAAGGACTTAATGAAAATTGGTGAAATTGCAAAATTGAGCGGAGTATCTACAAGAACCATCGATTTTTATACGCAATCCGGATTGCTGCACAGTGAACGGTCTGATTCAAACTACCGGCTTTATCCGGCTTCTGCTTTGCAGACGCTCGAACGCATTCAGCTGCTGAAAAAACAGCGTTTGTCGATTTTGGAAATCAAAGAAATTCTGGATGCGCCCGAAACTTTGGAAACGGAGCTCTTGGTCGAGGAAGTTTACGAAGAATTCGAATGCCTGCAACGAAAAATCACGAGTTTGGAAGAGCAATTAAAAGATGCACCAAGCACGGTAAAGACGCACGTCAGCAAAGCGCTTGAGCATCAATTGGCAGCAATTACCGCCTTGATCGCTTTGCTGTAATCAACTTTGGAGGTGAATCCCTTTTTTTAGGGAAGACACGTGGATATAGTTACCTTATTGAATTTAGTGTTATTAGTAGTATTGATTGCCTTGACGGCATTTTTCGTCGGCTCGGAGTTTGCGGTCGTTAAAATCCGCATGTCGCGGCTCGACCAATTAATAGCAGAAGGCAATAAAAAAGCAGTGACCGCAAAAAAAGTAGCCACTGACTTAGATTATTACCTGTCTGCCTGCCAGCTTGGTATTACCGTAACCGCACTCGGACTTGGTGCACTCGGGAAGCCGACTGTCGAGCGCCTGATGTACCCGATCTTTGATTATTTTTCAGTTTCCGATGCCATCGCATCGACTGCATCCTACGCCATCGCATTCCTGCTTGTGACTTACCTTCACGTAGTAGTAGGCGAAATGGCACCTAAAACATTGGCAATCCAGTTTGCAGAAAAAATGTCATTGCTTTTGGCACCGCCACTCTATTGGTTCGGTAAAGTCATGAAGCCATTTATCTGGTCATTGAACGGAGCTGCCCGCGTTTTGCTGAAACTTTTTGGCGTCCAGCCGGCAGGACACGAATCGGCTTATTCGGAAGAAGAGCTGAAAATTGTCATGGCTCAAAGCTTTGAAGGCGGAGCCATCAATGAAACTGAACTTTCCTATATGGAAAATGTCTTTTCATTCGATGAGCGCGTAGCCAAAGATATCATGGTGCCGCGTACGGAACTCGTCACGCTGGACAAAGACATGCCATTGGCAGAAATTATCGAGATTTTGGATGAAAACAACTATACACGCTATCCTGTAACAGAAGACGGCGACAAAGACCGCGTTCTCGGCTTTGTCAGCGCGAAAAAAATGCTTCCCCACATTGTTGCGGGACGTGAATGGCAGCTTGAGGGATTTGTTATGGAACTGCCTACTGTCTTTGAACAAACCGGCCTGCAGGATGCTTTATTGCGCATGCAAAATGCCCGCGTCCATATTGCCCTTGTGGCGGATGAATACGGCGGCACCGCCGGCATGATCACGATGGAAGATATTTTAGAAGAAATCGTCGGTGAAATCCGCGACGAATTTGATGCCGATGAAGTGGCAGACATCAGCGTGGTCAGCGACAACCAATACTTGCTCAATGGCCGTGTGCTATTGAAGGATCTGGAAGAGCGCTTTGGCTTAGAGTTTGATGAAAGTGAAGACATTGACACCATTGGCGGCTGGATTCATTTCAAGAGCCCGGGAGAAGTAGAGACCGGAGCAACCTTCACGGAGTCCAACATTTCGTGGACCGTCGTTGAAATGGACAACCAGCAGATCAAGCAAGTGATGTTCCATAAACACTCGAAAAATTAATGGCATGCAATAGATAAATGGAACTGTGAAGACAATTCTCCACGATTCCATTTAGCAAATTAATGGAGGTGAATCCCTCGTTTGAGGGAGACCAATTGGATGGACAAATAGTAATTAACTTAATACTCGTCGCGTTGCTGATCATCGCAACCGCATTTTTCGTAGGTGCCGAATTTGCTATATTAAAGGTACGGATGTCAAGAATTGACCAACTGATATCAGAAGGCAACAAAAAAGCTGTACGCGCCAAAGAAGTAGCCAATGATTTGGATTATTACCTGTCTGCCTGCCAGCTGGGTATTACGGTAACGGCCCTTGCACTTGGTGCATTAGGAGAGCCGACAGTTGAGCGTATGCTCCATCCGCTGTTCGATACTTTCGAAGTGTCGCCTGCGATGTCGACGTTCCTTTCCTATGCAATCGCACTCAGCATTGTAACGTTCCTGCACGTAGTCATCGGGGAATTGGCGCCTAAAACATTGGCGATTCAATATGCCGAGAAAATGACGCTGCTGCTCGCACCACCGCTTTACTGGTTCGGTAAAATCATGAACCCGTTCATTTGGGTGATGAATGGTTCGGCACGTCAGCTTTTGCGTTTATTCAAAGTAGAGCCAGCCGGCCACGAACAAGCCCATTCGGAAGAAGAATTAAAGCTGATCATGGCCGAAAGTTACCAGAGCGGTGAAATTAATCAAACCGAATTGACTTACTTGAAAAATATCTTTGCTTTTGACGACCGCATCGTCCGGAATATCATGATTCCGAAGTCAGAAATCGTTTCAGTCGACAGCCGCCTGACGCGTTCAGAGCTGTTTGAAGTATTGGACAAACACGAATATACCCGCTTCCCGGTAGCCCAACATGGCGATAAATCCCGGCTGATCGGATTCATCAATACGAAAGAACTTTTGACCAGCATGGCAGCAGGAAGAGAACAAAATCCGGAATCGTTCATCCACGAGATGCCGCGCTTCCCGGAAACGGCTCCGATCCAGACAGTATTGACCAAAATGCAGCAAAGCCGCACGCACATGGCGATCATCACCGCGAAAGACGGTACCACGTCCGGCCTTGTGACGATGGAAGATATTCTAGAAGAAATTGTCGGAGAAATCAGCGACGACTCGTTCGAAGCAGAACCGACCTGATCGGAATAAGGAAGGAGAGAAGCCCTCGAGGCTTCTCTTTTTTTGTTTTATGGAAAATTATTGATATAGTGGGAGTATAAAATTTTTCGTTAAGGAGCAGTTCCATGCACAAGAAAACCGCAAGAAGATCCATCCTGTTTTTCGGCGCCTTGATCTTTTTCGCAGTCGCCGCATTTTTCAGCCTGTACGAAGGCAGCCAACTCGACGACGTATCGTGGGAGTGGCCGCATTCCGCAGTTTTCACCAATTGGCTGAACGGTAAAGTCACATCAGCAGACGATATCTTGACGGTTGATTATTTGGTTTACGCGGCAAAATTCGAGCCGCTATTCCCAATTATCATGTTCATTTCAGGCCTGATCTTGTTCCTGCAGCTGGCTTTCTGGGTGTTTAAAGGGAAAAAAACTGCACTGAGCGTATTTCTGATGGTTTTTGCGGTTATGTTGTTGGTTTTCAGCGGCACGTTGATGGCTTCGCCGACCGACGGACTCCAGTTGTTTTCCAGAATTTTTCTTGGGAGCGCAATTCTTATCGTGGCAAGTTGTATCTTTTGGCTAATCAAGGAGAGGAGACTTCCGTATTAGACTGGTTGTTTGCGGAAAATGTGGGTTTGTTTGCGGAATAAAACTTTTGTTTGCAGAATATCCCACTTTGTTTGCGCAATCCCGTCTTTTATTTGCGGAATAAAGGGGTTTATTTGCAGCACAGAAGAATCTGGCAAAAAGGGGTAGAATGAGGGTAAGCAAAATCCAAAATCCAGCGTAAGGAGGGAGAATTAATGGCTTTCGAGACGATCGACGACTATATCCGGGAAGCTCCAGAAGACGTGCGGGAAATTTTGCAGACACTGCGGCTCATCATTCAAGAAGAGGCGCCGGAAGCTGAAGAGGCGATCCGCTACCAAATGCCGACGTTTATTCTGCATGGCAATCTGGTGCATTTTGCGGCATTTAAAAACCATATCGGATTTTATCCTGTGCCCAGTGGAATCACGGCTTTTCAGCTAGAGCTTGCTCCGTACAAGCAAGGAAAAGGATCAGTTCAGTTTCCGTTGGATAAGCCCATGCCCTATGACTTGATTCGCCGGATTGTCCGGTTTCGGGTGGCAGAGAACCTTGCGAAAGCGAAATAACGTAGACGAGCAGGCAGGCCAAGTGGGTCTGCCTGCTTGTTTGCAGTTTGCGTGCGGGATTCTGCATGTTGCTTATCGATTTCCGCAACTTGCTTGAAAAGAAGAGACGGGATATGGAATTTTACATATGCTAAGGCTATAGATATTCTCCATGCCAGGCTGCAACAAAAGGAGTAAAGAAGGACCTCATAAACTGAGGGGAAGGGGTGGCGTTGAATGAAAGTGTCATTGAATATCGATAGCGGGTTTAAGGAAACGAAAGTGATCATTGAGTGCAGCGAAATGGATGACTCTATAAAAAGCATCATTGATTTTATAAAAGGGCAGGATACACGGTTCTTGGTTGGACGGGACGGTGATATGCAGCACATTTTGAAGCCGGCGGAAATTCATTATTTTCACACAAACAGCGATACTGTAGCGGCGGTGACAGAAAAAGGTGAGTTTCGCCTGAAGGAAAAACTCTATGAATTGGAAGAGGTTTTGCCGCCGAGCCAGTTTATACGGCTCTCGAAATCGGTCATTGCCAATCTGGATGAATTAAGCCGCTTTGAAGCTTCTTTCAACGGCACGCTATGCGTTTATTTCAAATCAGGGGCAAAGGAATACGTCTCTCGGAATTATGTCAACGCCATTAAAGAATCTTTGAAAATGAACAGGAGGAAAGAAAAATGAAAAACTTTGTGGTCAGAAGTATAATGGGGATATTCTTCGGAGCTTTTCTCAGCGTCGTCATGACGAATTCGGTGGTTTTGAGCGGCCAGGAAACCTTGGATAGTGAGTTGTTTTTACGCAACTCACTGGGCAGCATGCTGTGCGGCTGGTTTTTCACGGCCAGTACACTGTATTTTGAAAACCACAAATGGTCGCTGCGGCGGCAAACGGTGACGCATTTTGCGACCGTTATCGTACTGTACTTCGTATTGGCCATTGGCATCGGCTGGTTCCCCTTTACTGTGCCAAGCTTTTTGCTGATGCTCGCAATCTTTGTGGTTTTCTACGCATTGTTCTGGACCGCTTTTTACTTTTACTTTAAAAACCAGGCGCAAAAGTTGAATAAAGAATTAAACCACAAATAATAGGGTAAACCAGCCGCCAGCGGCTGGTTTTTGATTGCTGGAAAAGAGAAGATTTGCTAGTTGTTTGCGGAATCTCACGGCTTCTTTGCGGAATAAATCATTTGTTTGCGGAATATCCCCCGTTGTTTGCGCAATCGGACGCTTTATTTGCGCAATCCACGGGTTTGTTTGCAGAATCCAGTTTTCGGGACACATCTGCACTTTCGCAACAGAAAAATACGCTTTCGGCATACCATGCTGAAAGCGTATTTCCCTTCTATCTATGTACTTTTCTACCAAGCTCTAATTGTTTTTGCTCCAAAGCAATTTTGTCGCGCTCTAAGTGGATTTCGGCCAGTTTGATCTGCGATTTCCGGTAGATGTCAAAGCCAGCCAAAAGAAGGAAGCCGACGCCGATGATGGCCATCAGCATGTAGAATCCGATTTCCATGATAAGTCCTCCTATTTTGCTAGTAGATGAAATTCCAAAGCTATCCATGAAGCGCCTGTTGTGCCTGACGCTGATTTTCTTCGCGACATAAAAGTCGTACTGGGCGGCGTTGCGCATTTGAGGGGCACCGATATGGCCTTCGGTGCCGTATACGTTGGCGTTGACTCTCAACACGGTGTCATAGGTGATGCCCAGGGCGCAGAGTCTGCCCACCGCTTTGTAGTACATATCATCGCCGAAAGCGGTATACACCAAATGTTTTCGTTTGAAAAAAAGTCGCCGGATCACTCCCATACCGTCCAACCCCTCCCAAAAACTATGGTCTCCGCTGCAGCTCTTCGGCAATTGTCTTCAAATAGGCATTGCGCTCTTTCGCCAGCTTCAAAGCAGCCATCACGGCATAAATGATAAAGCCGAATACCACTAAATAAAACAGGATCGATAAAATTGGAATCAAGAAGAAAAACTCATTCATTGCACTCATGGAAGCACCTCCTCATATCCTTAATACGCAAGAAGAGAAAAATCGTTTCAAAAAGTTTACGTGGCCAATAATCTTTGGAACCTATCCCTTGATGGAACGTATGGATAAAGAAAGAACGGCTTACGGAATAACAAAGGAGGGATTTTCATGGACAACTTTACTTGGTTGCTTATCATAGTTGGAACCATACTCCTCATCGTTATGGCAAATCGGTATTTTACTTGGTGGGCAAAGAGCTTGGCGGTCATCTATTACGGCACTTTAACATTCCTCTTCATCGGTATGACCCGGAGCATCAATGAAAAATACAGCGGCATCATCCCGGTTCCTGAAGCGTATTGGGATGAAAACTCCCAATGGGCGTACACGGCATCACATTTGTTTTTGTTGCCATTCATCAGAATTCTGTTTTACCTTTACTATCGATGGTTCACGAATGCACAGTCCCTAACCGCGATAATCCTGATCACCATCAGCCTGCTGCCGGCAGCGGCACTGGTATTTTTCTTTTATTTCATCATCGATTTCGGCTATGGCTACCGGCCGTAAAACGCACCAGTTTTTGTTTTTCTGTAAAAACATTCCCTTTTTTTGAAACATTTTGATAACACTTCCGTATACTTACTATAAGCCTCTATCGTGTACATAAGAAATAGCTGGACGGCAAGAGGCAATCATTAGACTAGAAGGAGTGGAAGCAGCATGGAATCCATAGGCATCATTACAGTAGTTATTGCGTTGCTGATCATCGCCGCAATCGCGGGTGTCGGTTATTTTTTCTGGATGAAAATCCGGTACCGCACCGCCAAATCCAATGAAGCATTGATCATTACCGGACCAAAACTTGGTGATCCGGAAAAAGATACCAACATCTTCACCGACGACGAAGGCCGTTCGATGAAAATTATACGAGGCGGCGGTTACTTGCTGAGACGCTTCCAAACGTCAACGCCTGTCAGTTTAACGTCGTTCCAGCTGAAATTGGCAACACCGCGCGTTTATACAAATGCTGGGGTACCGATTGTGGCGGACGCTGTTGCGATGGTGAAAGTTGCCGATACGCTGAACGGCATCGCCAATTACGCCGAGCAGTTTCTTGGCAAAGAACAGGAAGAAATCGAAACCGAAATCATCGAAGTGCTGGGCAGTAATTTGCGTGCGATCCTGTCGAAAATGACGGTTGAAGACATTAACAGCGACCGCGAAAAATTCAACACGGACGTGCAGGACATCGCCCAGAAGCAGCTTGATTTGATGGGCTTTAAAATCACGTCACTCGGCTTGACCGATTTGCGTGATGCCGATGAAAACAACGGCTACCTGGAAAACCTGGGCCGCCCGCGTATTGCGGAAGTCCGCAAGCTGGCTGAAATCGCGGAAGCGAACACGGAGCGAGAAACACGCATTCACCGTGCGCAAACTGATCAGGAAGCGAAAGAGGAAGAATATTTGCGCCAGATTTCCACCGCGCAATCGAAAAAAGAAAAAGACATCAAAGACGCTGCGTTCAAAGAAGAAACCGAGCGTGCGCGCGCCAAGTCCGAGCAGTCATACGAACTGGAAAAAGCCAAGCTGGCGATGCAAATCCAGGAAGAAGAATTGAGCATGCAATTTGCAGCGCGGGAACGCGCCGTTAAGCTGGAAGAAGAAGAAAGCAAAGTGCGTAAGACAAAAGCCGATGCAACTTATTACGAAACGACGCGTTCTGCAGAAGCCGATGCCCGCCGTGCCGTCATCGACGGGGAAGCGAAAGCGAAGATCAAACGCGACGAAGGTTCTGCAGAAGCGGAAGTTATCCGCGAACGAGGAAAAGCGGAAGCCGAATCCCGCAAACTGTTGGCAGAAGCCATGGAAGAGCACGGCGATGTCATCATCACCGAAAAACTGATCGACATGCTGCCGGTCTTTGCCGAGAAAGTCGCATTGCCGCTCAGCAATATCGACTCGGTGAAAATCATTGATTCCGGCAACGGCCAAGGCATTCCGTCCTTCGGCAAAAGCGTCACCAAAACGATGGTCGACATGCAGGAGCCGCTCAAGGAAATGACCGGCATCGACGTCGGCGAATTGCTGAAGTCCTATGTGAACCGCAACAAAGCCGCTAATCCGCAGCAGGGACCGGCTGCAACATTGCCGATTGTCCAAAAAGAAGAGTCAACACTTGAACCAGATGCCAACGACACGCAAGAAGACCGCTAAAGCGGAATAAAACCCATCACCTCTTTCGAAGAGGTGGCGGGTTTTTCTCTTGCCTGGCTGCTGTTCAAATCCGATTAATCGACATGATTCCATAAAAAGATGCTATTATATCTGTAGATTGGCACAAAAGAGATTTTAGAAAATGGCCAAATTGACGAAATGGGACAACTGATTTTATTCAAAAGATAGAGAGCTGCGCCAAGGGAAAAATCTTGTGAGTTGTAATCTAAGGGGGAAATTTCATGGGAGAAGCGTGCAAAGTTCTGATTGTGGATGATGAAATGTTGATCAGGCAAGGGATCATTAATTATATTGACTGGGAACAAGAGGGATTTCAAATTGTCGGGGAGGCTTCGAACGGCAAAGAAGCGCTGCAATTGATTGCGGAGTTTTCACCGCATATTGTCGTCACCGACATTGTCATGCCGATCATGGACGGCATCGATCTGGTCAGGGAAGGGAAGAAAGCGTTTCCGGACACTGAGTTCATTGTCTTGAGCAGTTTTGAAAACTTCGATTATGTGCGCTCGACGTTCCAGAACGGAGTCGCCGATTATATATTAAAGCCCAAGTTGAATGGGCCTGAATTGTTGAAAATCTTGAACCGGGTCGTCAGCCGGATTCCAGATTTGCAGCATTGCGTGTCGGCCGTCAAGCCGGAACGTTCTACTGAAGAAATATTGGAAAACATGATTTTGGGCTACGATTTTTCGTTGGATCAGACAGTTTTGGCCAATGCGCTGCCTAACAGCGGCTTTGCCTTGCTGGATGTCCAGGGGAAAAACCTGGATCCATTCCAGCTGAAAGCGGGACTGCAACGATTGAGTTTGAAAGAACTGCCGGTATTCGCTCTAAATTCCAGCGAAACAGAAACCGTGATTTTGCTGAACTTCAACCGGGATCAGCTGGACAACATCAAAAGGACGATTGAACAACAGGCAGCGGAAACTTCGGATGCCGCGTGGATGTTGTTCGAGCCGTTCGATGCGATCGACGACATCAAAAGAGTTCACGATGAAGGCCGCATGAAGATGAAAAAGTATATGTTTTATTTGCCGGATGCGAATTTATTCAGTTACGACAACCTGCCGGAAGAAAATGAAAAACAGGACAACTTCGATTTGAATCATTTTATCGAGCTGTTCAAAGACCGCTTGTTCAATGCGGCTTTTACTTATTTGGAAGACCATGTGGATTATTTGGCGGGGCGCTACAACAACGACAGTTTTGAATTCAAGTCGTTTTTAGGCAATATTGTCTTTAACGTCATCGTGCTATTGGATGCCATGAAATACGATACCCAAGAACTTGAAGAAAAAAAGTACGGTTATTTCTCGGCGATCAACGAAGCGAAGCATGCCAAAGAAGCATTCGATCAATTCAACGAATTTTTGGAAGAGGTGCGGACCATCATGCTTGTGGGCGACAAAGCAAACGAGTCCAACAACCTCGATAAGATTCTGGGGTATATTGAGCAGCATTATACAGAGCCGCTTCGGCTGTCTGAAATCGCCAATCATTTTCACTTTAACGCTTCCTACCTGTCTTCTTATTTCAGCACGCACCATAAAGAAGGGTTCAGCGAATACTTGAACCGGGTGAGGATCAAGAAATCGATGGAGCTGCTGGAAAACAGCACAGTATCCATTTCGAACATCAGCGGAATGGTGGGCTATTCAGAGCATAGCTATTTTTGCAAAGTGTTTAAGCGCATAACCGGGATGTCTCCAGGCAGTTACCGAAAGGAGCTCCAAGCCCGCCATGAAAATGAAGAAAAAGGCCTTTCTAGTCTTAAGAAATAACAGCCTGTTTGTTAAAATGTTCCTGATTATGGTGCTCAGCATCGTCGCTGTGTCCCTGCTGATCACGTTCAGCTCGATCCGGATGTCTTCCAATTTATTTATGGAAACTTTCAGCATTTCAAACACAAAAGCGCTGGAACAGATTGAAATCCAGTTTGAAGACTATAGCTTTGCTGTCGTCAGTGCGATGAACCAAGTCCAAAACAACGGCACCATCAAAAGGGTGTTGACCCAAACAGATGCCACTACCATTGAAACGTTCAGATCTTATCATGACATCAGCGAGCAGATTGAACGCATCTACCCGACAGTCGAGTCGTATGATGCCAATATGATTGTGCTCGGCAACAACGAGCGGCTGTACAACGTAAATTATTCGAATTGGCCGGTCTCGTGGGAAGTGCTGAGAAACCATCCGATCACTGAGTATACGATCAATCGGCCGAACACGCTGCTTTATCAATACTTGCCGTCCACTTCGTTTACGGACGAACCGATGATTGTCGCAACAAAAGCGCTCATGGAAAGGTCTACCGGTGAAATCTACGGCGTCCTGTATTTTCCAATTCGGGAAGCGCAGCTGAAACAGTTCTACGAAGGCTACACGAGCATGGAAACCGAAGTACTGCTGGTCGATGAAACCGGAAGGATCGTTTCCAGCAACAAAGAAGAAATGATCGGTGACGAAGCGATCGACGTTATGGCATTGGCAAAAGAAGTAGAAGATGAGGAACTGGAATTCAAAGATGTCCATGTTTTCGGCAAGGACTATATGCTAATGTCCCAATACCTTCCGACTTATAATATGTACCTTGTGAACTTGGTGGATAAAAACGCGGTCCTGGACAATTTGGTCAACACCAAAGAAATTCTGTTGATCAGCCTTGGCATCGTGCTGCTTGCCGTCATCGTCGTGTTTATCATATCCCGCCGGATGACCAACTCCATCAGCCGTTTGGTCAAGCAAATTTCGGCAATGGCCAAACACGATTTTAATATGCCGGTCGCTGAAACCGGCGGCTACGAAGCGAAGAAAATCGCCAATGCATTCAACTCCATGCTCAGCGAATTGCAGGAATACGTTGATCTCGTCGTTCAAGCGCAGCAAAAGCAGCGTAGCGCGGAACTGATGGCGCTGCAGCATCAAATCAACCCGCATTTTATTTACAACACCTTGGCATCGATCAAATTTATGATCCAGCAAGGCAAAAAAGAAAATGCGACCGATATGATTCACGCGCTTATTTCGCTGCTGCAAAACGCACTCAGCAATGTCGATCAAACCATCACCGTGGAACAGGAAATAAAGGATTTGAAAAACTACGTCCTGATCAACCAATCGCGGTATGGCGAAGGAATCAAAGTGAATTTCTTCATTTCGCCGGATTGCCTCGATTGCCAGTTGCCGAAGCTGATTCTTCAGCCGTTTATCGAAAACGCCTTTTTCCATGCGTTTAACGAGAAAAAAGAAGGATTCGTGCAAATTCTGGTGTCCCAAAAAGGCGAGAATCTGTTGTGCGAAATCGCCGATAATGGCGATGGCATGGAGATGAAGGGCGATTATACGAAAGAAGATATTAAAGAGAAACGCCATCTGTTTAGCGGGATTGGCATCCGCAATGTCCATGAACGCATCCAAATGCTTTATGGGGAAGAATACGGCGTAGAAATCACCAGCAATAAAGGCGAAGGCACAAAAGTGAAAGTGGAATTGCCTCTTCAGAAAACCGATACACTGGTAAAACCCAACAAAATTACAAGTTTCCAAGAATAGTACAATAGAATACAGAAAAATTTGAAATATCTAAAAATTTTCGAATAAAACACCTAAAGATTGTGCTAACAATCTTTTTTTTTTGGTCGCTATACTGTATGTAAGGCGAAAAGTTAAGCGCTTACAAAAAGGGGGATTTTTGATGAAGAAGTTTTATCTTATGCTATTACTGGTAGTCGGTATGGTTGTGTTGGCAGCTTGTTCTTCGGGGGATGAAGAAACAAGTGAAGGCGGCGGTTCAGAAGGTTCATCAAGTGTAGATACAATTACAGCTTGGGCTTGGGATCCGGCATTCAACATTGCAGCTCTTGAAAATGCAAAAGAGGCTTACAACGGAGACGGCGAGTATGAAGTCGAAGTCATTGAAAATGCACAGGACGATATTATTCAAAAATTAAACACAGGGCTTAGCTCTGGTACAACAAACGGAATGCCAAACATTGTCCTGATTGAAGATTACCGTGCACAAAGCTTCCTGCAAGCTTATCCGGATGCATTCCATCCGCTGACGGACGTTATCAATTCAGATGACTTTGCAGAATATAAAATTGCTACAACAAGCTTTGAAGGAGAGCAATACGGATTGCCATTCGATTCTGGTGTAGCTGCATTGTATGTCCGTACAGACTATCTTGAAGAAGCAGGATACACAGTGGAAGACGTAACGAATATCACGTGGGATGAATACATTGAAATTGGTAAAGATGTAAAAGAAGCAACAGGCAAAAACATGCTGACATTGGATCCGAACGATTTGGCTCAAGTTCGCATGATGATTCAGACAAACGGTTCATGGTATGTGGATGAAGACGGTTCAACACCGAACCTGGCCGGCAACGAATCACTTGAAAAAGCATTTGAAACATACAAAGAAATGATGGATGCGGACATCGCAAAAATCGTTTCTGACTGGAGCCAGTTTGTTGGCGCATTCAACAGCGGCGATGTTGCCAGTGTTCCAACAGGAAACTGGATTACGCCAAGCGTTAAGCAAGCAGCAGATCAATCAGGCAACTGGGCAGTAGTACCAATGCCGCGTTTGGATATGGAAGGCGCAGTAAACTCTTCTAACTTGGGCGGCAGCTCGTGGTACGTATTGAACGTGGATGGCAAAGAACAGGCAGCAGATTTCATGCTGAACACATTCGGTTCAAATCCTGATTTGTACCAGACACTTGTCGAAGACATCGGTGCTCTTGGAACGTATTCACCAGCAGCTGAAGGAGATGCCTATGCAGTTGAAGATGAATTCTTTGGCGGACAGCAGCTTCTCACAGATCTTTCTACATGGACAGACGAAATTCCAGCCGTCAACTATGGCCTTCACACGTACGCAATTGAAGACATTTTGGTCACTGGAATGCAAGATTATTTGAACGGCGCAGAGCTTACGACAGTACTTGAAAATGTCCAAGGACAAGCTGAAGCACAACTCAAATAATGGATTGGAAATAAATGAAGCCTTGAGTTGCCGCCGAATAACTGGTAGAAGTGCTTTAACGCTCACCAGTGCGGCTCAGCTCAAGGTTTTTTTATAGGAGGAATGAGAAGCATGAGTCAGCAATCAACCAAAAAAGGCGAAATGGATCTTCCAGTGCGCTTGCGCTATAAAGAAACCAAACGCGAAAAAACAGGTGTGTATTTCAAGAAAAAAGTTGGTTGGCTGTTTATCATTATCTCAGTCATCGCAATTACAATCTTTAACTTTTACCCGATGGTCCAGGCGTTCCTGTTGTCGTTCCAGACTGGAATGGGTGGAAACCTGGAATTTACGGGCTTATCCAACTGGCAGCGATTGTTCGGCGACCCGACGTTTATCGCAGCGCTAACCAATACATCAATTTACCTGCTCATTCAAGTGCCATTGATGATTGTATTGGCGTTATTCTTTTCCGTCCTGTTAAATGATCCGAAATTGAAATTCAGAGGATTTTTCAGAATCGCGATTTTCTTGCCATGTGTTACGTCACTGGTAGCTTACTCAGTCATCTTTAAATACTTGTTCGGAATCGATGGCATCATCAACATATTTTTGCTCAACTTTGGTTTTATTCCCGAATCGATCAACTTTTTAGCTGATCCTGTATGGGCGAAAGTGGTCATCATCCTTGCGATTACGTGGAGATGGACAGGCTATAACATGATTTTCTATCTGGCAGCTTTGCAAAACGTCGACAAGTCGATTTACGAAGCGGCACGAATTGATGGAGCCAACTCTATCCAGCAGTTTTTCCAGATTACTGTGCCGATGCTGAAGCCGATTATTTTGTTCACATCGATTACGTCAACAATCGGTACATTGCAGATTTTTGATGAAATCGTCAACATCACCAACGGCGGACCCGGAAATGCGACAATCTCGATTTCGCAATACATTTACAATCTTTCATTCGAATACACGCCTGACTTTGGTTACGCATCAACGGTATCCTACGTCATCGTAATTTTAGTGGTAATTCTTTCAATTATTCAATTCAGAGTGGCGGGTGAGAAAAAATGAAAAACGTAAAACGAATCTTTATTTATGTATTCTTAAGTCTCGCAGCCATCGTCTCCATTTTTCCTTTCTTGTGGATGCTCGTCAGCATCACGAACAAATCGGTGGATGTGACCCAGGGGCGCTTATTGCCTGGAACCCACTTGATCGAAAACATGAAAACTTTGTTTTCGACGATCGATATCGTCCCGGCTTTGATCAACTCGACCATTATTGCGGTCATCACCACCGTGTTAACGCTCCTGCTGGCTTCGCTTGCCGGCTATGGCTTTGAAATTCACCGCAGCAGAGGAAAAGACATCATCTTTAATATTTTGCTGTTGTCGATGATGATTCCGTTTGCGGCGATCATGGTTCCGTTGTACCGCATGTTCGGCAGCATCAGCGACACAGCACCGTTAATCGGAATTGACTCGCTCGGCGCAGTTATTTTGCCGACAGCGACTACGGCGTTCTTTATCTTTTTCTTCCGCCAGAACACCAAAATGTTCCCGAAAGATTTGGTGGAAGCAGGACGAATTGACGGCTTGAGTGAACTTGGCGTTTTCTTCCGCATCTATATGCCAACGATGAAAACGACGTATGCAGCAGCAGCAATCATTTCGTTCATGAACAGCTGGAACAACTACTTATGGCCATTGGTCATTTTGCAATCACCGGAAAAAAGAACGATCCCGTTGTTGATTTCAAATTTGGGATCAAGCTACTCACCAGATTATGGCGTGATCATGTCTGCCATCGTCATCGCCACATTGCCGACTGCACTTGTATTCTTCCTGATGCAGAAACACTTTGTTGCGGGAATGATGGGGTCGGTTAAGGGGTAATAATCGATATTCCGCAAAATAGCTGCGCTTGCCGCGGGCGAGCGCCAAGCCGCTTCGTCGCTGCGCTCCTGCAGGGTCTCGGCTGTCTCGCTTTCCCGCAGGCGTCTTCGCTATTTTGCTCCATATCTAATTATGTAGTGGAAAAGTATAGTTGCTATCAGTTAGTCAGTTACTTAGCGCCGGCGCGTCCAGGGGCTAGGCGAAGCAAGAAGACAGGTGGTTTTCCTGGCTTTTTGCGGGAGCTATGCCCAGAGCGACCGAAGCGGGTAAGAAGTCCACTTTATCTAAGTTACAAGTAGGAGGTAAATTGTGCCGATTTTATATAACGAATCCACACGTGAGTTTCATCTGCAAAGTGAAAAAGTAAGTTATATTCTCAGTGTTTTGGAAAATGGGCAGCTTGGCCATCTTTATTACGGCAAGAAGCTGCGCCATCGGGAGTCGTTCGAGCGTTTGTTCCATGTGGAAGAGGCGCCGAACACGGCTTGCGTCAATGAAGGGGATCTTGTTTTTTCGCTGGATTTGATCAAGCAGGAGTATCCGGCATACGGAGCAACGGATTTCCGTGAACCTGCATATCAGGTGCTGCAAGAAGGCGGCAGCCGCATCACGAATTTTGTTTACCAAAGCCATGATATCTATCAAGGGAAAAAAGGGCTGGAAGGCTTGCCTGCGACGTATGTGGAAAATGAGGATGAGGCAACGACGCTGGAAGTTTATTTGTACGATAAGGAAATCGATGTGGAAGTCCGGCTTTCTTATACGGTGTTTGAAGGATTGAATGCAATTGCCCGATCTTCTCAATTTATCAATCGCGGGCAGGCGGATGTCAATTTGACGAGAGCGATGAGTGCCAGCTTTGATTTGCCGGATTCGGATTTTGAAATGGTGCAGCTGTCAGGGTCTTGGGCAAGAGAGCGGCATATTAAAAACCGCAAACTGGTGCCAGGCACTCAAAGTATTGCCAGCACAAGGGGAACGAGCAGTGCGCAGCACAATCCGTTTCTTGCACTGAAACGTCCTTCGACAACGGAACATCAAGGCGAAGTGTACGGTGTGAGTTTGGTCTACAGCGGCAATTTCCTGGCACAAGTGGAAGTGGACCATTACGATGTGACCCGCTTGATGATCGGCATCAATCCGTTTGATTTTAATTGGCTGCTGGAAAGCGGCGAGAGTTTCCAGACGCCGGAAGTGGTCATGGTGTATTCAGCAGAAGGCTTGAATGAAATGAGCCAGACGTTCCACAAGCTGTACCGGACGCGGCTGGCGCGCGGACAATGGCGCGACCGTGAACGGCCGGTATTGATCAACAACTGGGAAGCGACCTATTTCGATTTTGATGAAAAGAAAATATTTGAGCTTGCGAAGTCATCCAAGGAATTGGGCGTGGAACTTTTCGTCCTGGATGATGGCTGGTTCGGCAAGCGTGATGCCGATACGTCATCTTTAGGAGATTGGTTTGAAGACAAGCGCAAATTGCCGAACGGCCTTGCTCAATTAGCCAAAGACATAACGGGCTTGGGCATGGAATTCGGCTTGTGGTTTGAGCCGGAAATGGTGTCGAAAGCAAGCGAACTGTATAAAACACACCCGGACTGGGTCATCCACGTTCCCAATCGCAAAATGTCGCATGGCCGAAACCAGTTTGTTTTGGATTTCTCACGACAGGAAGTGGTGGATTTTATTCACGGCTTAGTGGCAAAAGTGCTGCGGGACGCACCGATTTCCTATGTGAAATGGGACATGAACCGCTATATGACGGAAATCGGCTCCCTGGAACTGCCGGCTAACCGCCAGCGCGAAGTGGTCCACCGTTATATATTGGGCGTTTATTCATTGTATGAACGGCTGACAACGGAATTTCCGCATGTATTGTTCGAGTCCTGTGCAGGAGGCGGCAGCCGGTTCGATCCGGGCTTGCTGCATTACGCGCCGCAAGGGTGGACGAGCGACGACACCGATGCGGTTGAACGCTTGAAGATCCAATACGGCACATCGCTGGTTTACCCGATCAGCTCGATGGGCGCACACGTATCCGCGGTGCCGAACCATCAAGTCGGGCGGATCACGAGCCTCGAGACACGGGCGAATGTTGCCTACTTTGGCGCTTTCGGATACGAGCTTGATGTGACGAAGATGTCAGACCAGGAAAAAGAAACTGTCAAACAACAGATCGCTTTTTACAAAGAAAACCGTTCGCTTATCCAGCAAGGACAATTTTACCGAATCGAAAGCCCGTTTGCAGAAGACGGCAACATCACCAGCTGGACCGTTGTATCAGACGACCAAAATCAGGCGATACTCGGCTATTACCAAGTGCTGGCCAAGCCCAATCCTGGATTCACGCGTGTGTTCTTTAAAGGACTGAACCCGGAATTCGAGTACGCGATCGACGGAATAAACGACACGTTTTACGGAGACGAACTGATGGGCGCAGGCCTTCAGCTAAACCGCTACCGCACGAATGAACATTCGGTTGATTTTTCTTCTGTTGTTTATAAATTAACCAGAGTGTAAGTGGTGTTGAGTTCTACTATCGCATCGGTCGCTTTGGGCACAGCTCCCGCAAGAAGCCAGGAAAACCATCTGTCTTCTTGCTTCACTTAGCCCGTGGACGCGCCGGTGCTGGATAACTGCTATAAAAAAAGTGATTTTACTTGTAACGACAAATCAAAAACCATCACTCCAACTTACATAGGAGGCGTCGACGTGCTGACTGCTAAAAACGAATCGTTTTATTTTGAGGGCGAGCCTTTCCAGATCTTGTCGGGCGGGATGCACTATTTCCGTACGGTGCCGGAGCATTGGGAAGACCGCTTGCTGAAGTTGAAGGCTCTGGGGCTGAATACAGTCGAGACCTACATTCCGTGGAATTTCCACGAGCCGAAAAAAGGCCAGTTCAACTTTTCCGGAATGGCGGACATCGAACGCTTTATCGAGCTTGCGCATACTATCGGACTGTATGTAATCCTGCGCCCGGCGCCATACATTTGCGCAGAATGGGAAATGGGCGGCTTGCCGTCCTGGTTGTTGAAAGACAAAAGCATGGTCATGCGAAGCAGCCAACCGTCTTTTCTCCAGCATGTGGAAGACTATTTTGCGGAATTGCTGCCGAAGTTCAAAAAGCACCTGTACCAAAACGGCGGTCCGGTCATTGCGATGCAAATCGAAAATGAGTACGGCGCGTACGGCAATGATTTAGCGTACTTAGATTTCTATAAAGACCAATACCAAAAACATGAACTTGATACATTCCTGTTCACGTCAGATGGACCGGACTTTATCAAGCAAGGTTCGTTGCCGGACGTCACCACAACGCTGAACTTTGGTTCGCGGGTGGACGAATCGTTTGATGCGCTCGATGCCTTTAAACCCGGTTCACCGAAAATGGTGGCTGAGTTTTGGATCGGCTGGTTTGATTACTGGTCAGGTGAACATACCGTGCGGAGCGGGGACGACGTTGCTGCGGTCTTTAAGGAAATTATGGAGAAGAACATCTCCGTCAATTTCTACATGTTCCACGGCGGCACGAACTTCGGTTTCATGAACGGTGCCAACCATTACGACATCTATTACCCAACGATCACCAGCTACGATTACGACAGCTTGCTGACGGAGGGCGGGGCGATTACCGAGAAATACAAGGCAGTCAAAAAAGTCTTGAGCGAATACAGGGAAGTGCCGGCGGATTTCGAGGAAATACCATCGACGAAAGCATATGGTGAAGTCACTCTCACCGAATCGGTCAGCTTGTTTGATGTCCTCGAAGACATCAGCGGCAAAGTCGAGCACATTGTGCCGCTCGCCATGGAAGACATCGACCAGGCATACGGCTATACACTTTACCACACGACGATTAATCGCCAAGGCGAACTGAAGTTCAATTCAGGCAATATCCGCGACCGCGGCTCGATCTATGTCAACGGCCAGTTTATCACCACTGTGTATATCAACGATACGGAAAAAATGGTGACCTTGAATTTTCCAGACATCATAAATACGCTGGAAATTCTGGTGGAAAACATGGGACGCGCCAATTACGGCGAGCATTTGACCGATCCCAAAGGCCTGATCAAGAACCTGTGGCTCGGCGAACAGTATTTCTTCCACTGGGACATGTTCAAAATTGAGCTGGACCGGTTGCCGGAAGCCTATGAGTCGAGCCAGGAGCAGCGCTTCCCGAAATTCTTCCGTGGCTCGTTCGATGCAGCAGAAGGCTTGGACACGTATGTCGACACGCATGGTTTTACAAAAGGCAATGTCTTTATTAACGGCTTTAATCTGGGGTGCTACTGGAACTCAGCAGGTCCGCAGCAGCGGCTATACTTGCCAGGTCCGTTATTGAAAAAAGAAAACAATAGAATCGTCGTGTTGGAACTGGAAAACACGACTACGAATCAAATCCAATTGCTGGATCAGCCAAAGCTGGGCTGACCAAACTTGAACTAGAGGGGATGGAAAAGAATGATTAACGACAAATTACCGAAGATTTGGCACGGCGGGGACTATAACCCGGAACAATGGGATTCAAAAGAAATCTGGGACGAAGACGTCCGGATGTTCAAACTGGCTGGCATCGACGTGGCCACATTAAACGTCTTTTCGTGGGCACTCAATCAGCCGAATGAAGATACTTATAACTTTGACTGGCTCGATGAAAAAATCAACCGCTTGTATGAAAACGGCATTTACACATGCCTGGCAACAAGTACGGCAGCGCATCCGGCATGGATGGCGAAAAAACATCCGGACGTGTTGCGTGTGGATTTCTACGGCCGCAAACGCAAATTCGGCAGCCGCCACAACTCATGCCCGAACAGCCCGACATACCGCAAGTATTCCGAGAAGATCGCCGAAACATTGGCGGAGCGCTACAAAGACCACCCGGCCGTCTTGATTTGGCACGTGTCCAATGAATATGGCGGCTACTGCTATTGCGACAACTGCCAGGACGCTTTCCGCGGCTGGCTGAGCGACAAATACGGGACACTTGAAAAACTCAACAAAGCCTGGAACACCGGTTTCTGGGGTCACACGTTCTACGAATGGGACGAAATCGTGGCGCCGAACATGCTAAGCGAAGAACGGGAAGACAACGTCTCTGATTTCCAGGGTATTTCCCTTGATTACCGCCGCTTCCAGTCGGATAGCCTTTTGGACTGCTACAAGCTGGAATACGACGCTATCCGCAAACATGTGCCGACAAACATCCCGATCACCACCAACTTGATGGGTACATACCCGATGCTGGATTATTTCAAATGGGCAAAAGAAATGGACGTTGTGTCATGGGACAACTACCCGGCAATTGATACGCCGTTCAGCTACACAGCGATGACGCATGATTTGATGCGCGGATTGAAAGGCGGACAGCCATTCATGCTGATGGAGCAGACGCCAAGCCAGCAAAACTGGCAGCCGTATAACTCTTTGAAACGTCCCGGCGTTATGCGCTTGTGGAGCTACCAGGCAATCGGCCGCGGAGCAGATACGATTCTTTACTTCCAGCTGCGCCGCTCAGTCGGGGCCTGCGAGAAATACCACGGAGCGGTCATTGAACACGTCGGGCATGAAAACACGCGCGTATTCAATGAAGTCGCCCAATTAGGGAAAGAATTAAACGGTCTATCGGATACCTTGCTCGATGCACGGGTCAACGCCAAAGTAGCCATCGTCTTTGACTGGGAAAACCGCTGGGCGACCGAACTGTCAAGCGGACCTTCCGTATCGCTCGACTACGTCAACGAAGTCCATAAATATTACGATGCGCTCTACAAATTGAACGTCCAGGTCGACATGATCGGCGTCGAAGAAGACTTGAGCAAATACGACGTCGTCATTGCACCGGTTCTTTACATGGTCAAAGAAGGCTATGCAGCGAAAATCGAGAAGTTCGTCGAGAACGGCGGAACCTTCCTGACAACGTTCTTCAGTGGCATCGTCAACGAAACCGATATTGTTACACTCGGCGGCTATCCAGGGGAACTGCGCAACGTGCTTGGCATTTGGGCAGAAGAAATTGATGCGCTGCACCCCGATGAAACGAATCAAATCGTCGTAAAAGGATCACGCGGAAGTTTAAACGGCAAGTATTCATGCAACTTGTTGTTTGACTTGATCCACACAGAAGGCGCAGAAGCCGTTGCAGAATACGGCTCGGACTTCTATAAAGGCATGCCGGTCCTGACCGTCAACAAGTTCGGAAAAGGAAAAGCGTGGTACGTGGCTTCAAGTCCGGATGCGGAATTCCTCGTCGACTTCCTGCAGACCGTATGCGAAGAAGCGGGCGTCGAGCCATTGCTTGACGTACCGGCAGGCGTGGAGACAACCGAGCGTGTGAAAGACGGCCAAACCTACTTGTTTGTGTTGAACCACAACAATGATGACGTTACAATCGAACTGCAGGACAGCGAGTATAAAGAAGTGCTGACGGACGCACACGTGAGCGGAAATCTGGTGTTGAAAGAAAAAGGCGTTTTGATATTGGCAAAAGTGTAAGCAACTGAGTTTTTGAGGAGCCCAAGTTCAATTTGAACTGGGCTTTTTTTATTGGAAAATAACCATCGACAATTATCATTATTGTATTATTTTTTATATGAATTTTATTTATGTTACTCTTTTTAAGATGAAAAATGAAAAATTCATTACTTTTGATATAGACTAAAAGATTTATATATTGTAATATAAAGGAAAAATAGTGAACCTTAGAGACGGAGAAGAGAGAATGACAACGTTCAATTCAAGTATTCAAAGCAAACAGGGTCTTACCAGTGAACAATTATTAATTATCCAACAGGAAATGGAAACAAAATCGAAGAAGCCATTAGTTGCTTACTTATTATGGTTCTTCCTTGGAACGCTTGGCGCCCATCGCTTTTATCTTGGCAATACCGGGATGGCAATATGCATGATTCTTTTTGGATGGTTAACACTATTCATCTGGCCGCTCATAGATGTATTTTTCATCGGAGGGCGCATCAGAGCGGTTAATGAACGGATTGAAACAAATGCTATCAATCAAGTAAAATCTTTCAACTAAACGATCTTTAAGTTTATCGACTGAAAACAATAAACGTCTCCGGAACCTTTTCGGTGCGTTTTTTGTTTGTACAGAGTGACTGCCGACAAAATTCAGCTATCAGAAAGAGGGATCCCCTTGAAAAACCAATTTAAAAAACTTATCTTACTCATGTTAATGACTAGTGTTGCTTTGACTGGCGGAGTTGGAAGCGTCTTTGCTCAAGAAGCAGCGTCAAATGCCAATCCTCAAGCTTATGAAGCGCAGCAGATCAAAGAAGATGCCAAGTATTCGAAGAAAGTCATGAAGGCAGTTCGAGTTGGTTTGGGCGTGGATGAAAAGTTTACCCAAGCCGACGGTGTGATCGAAACGATGCCAAAAGTGGAAGTAATGAACTACTATTTAGCGTCATTTGGCAAAAAGGTTAAAGGCCAAGAAGTTCGTCTGGCTGTGGAAGAGATTTTTGACATCGATTTAAACTATGTATCGAAAATGGACTATGGCAGCAAGCTGGCGATCTATCCACCGGCAGTTATGGAAAGCTTGCGGGTTTCCTTAAACGAGGAACCGAAATCTACAATGCAGGACGCACGAATTATGGACATGACGAAGAACCAGGTAATGGACCGCTACATTAAAGAACGGGATTATTCACTCACTGGTGAGGAAAGCCGCACCCTGATCAATCAAATCTTCGGCGTTAATTTGTCCGGCATTTCTAACTTGGAATATATGCAAATAGCGGTCAGCTCAAAAGGTCAATGGATTGTGAAAAGTGACAGCGATTTATTCGTTCTGGAATCCAGTTTGGATGATGTGGACGTTTCGATCTATACAACGCCGTACTTCAAAAGTGTGACAGGCAGCGAAGGGCTGCCGGAATCCTTAAAAAACAAGTTGGTGAACATCGGATTTACTTACGATGAAGAAGCTAATCTTCTGTATTACAAGAACCCGACAGGTGAATCTGTTCCGGATGCCTTTAAAGGCCAAGTGATGGGGATTCTTATCGGCACGATTATGACAGAATACAAGAACAGATATTGAGACAGAAATAAAACACCTTCTTTAGGCTGCTTGAGCCCCAAACTCTTTGGGGCCAGGCAGCCTTTTTTGGTGGGATGTTGCAACAGGGAATGTGTATGATAGTGTCTTCCAGACAGATTGGTTTTTTATTTAATGTTTAGGAGCTTACATGCAGGAAAACCGACTTCTCTTATCGAATGTACTGCTAACTTATCTATTCGGATCAAAAGAAAGGAGAGGCGGAACGGATGAAGAGCGTCGCAAAGATCTTTTATGTGAGTGCTGCTTTGTTGCTGTTGGCAGGCTGCGGTGAAGAGGATGCGCCGATCATGGACGCTTCAAAAGCCCGGGGGGAACCGGAGGAAAGCGTACCGGCAAATGAGGAAGAAGCAGAAGAGGACGTTTCGACAGAAGAAACCAATTCGGAAGATGCCTTATCCGAGTATTCCAGCGAGGAGGTTGAATACGCCAGAGTGTGGCTTCAGCTTGGACCAAATCAGGAAATAGACGGCTTGTACGTCCAGACCATCCCAGCAGGCACGCCGCTTAATCCGGATGATGACACGAGCGCCGCTTATCCGGAAGATGTCATTCAACTGGCTGGATCACGCTTGGTGGACGGCTCCGTGACATACAGTGGCAATGGAGACGGCACGATCAATCTGTACAGTGTGCCATTGCGTTGGGACGGTGAATATCCTGCCGGTGAGGATTTCTACAACGACATCATTGAAAACACGGAGCTGGTGGCGATCGATCCCGGAGAGGATGAGAGAGTCATCCGTTTGATTGAATTGCTGGAGATTCAGGAGTAGGCAAATGAGTGCAAGTTATAGAAGCAAAAAAGCTTGGGCAGGAACATCTGTGCGAGTTTTTTGTTTGATCCGGCTTGTTTGTGTTTCAATATTAACAATTAGTTTCCAGCCAAAAGAGAAGGGTATGAGTGAAAAGAGAAGGTTTTACATACAGATAAACGAAAGTGGGATTGGATGAACAAACGCGTTCGAAACACGATTTTGGGAACATTAGCTTTTGGCTCCATAGGATTTATCGTGTCGTACATATTAGATGGTGCACCGGACTGGAATGTGGTTATCGGCCAGGCCATTGGCGGATTCCTGTTGTACGCATTTCTTTTGCCGGCTTTGGCAAAGAAAAATAAAAACATCGAAAGAGGTCTATATGGAAAATAGAAAAAGCAAACTAGCCTCGTGGCTAAAGGAACCGATCATTTCGAAGAAAGCAGATCCGTTTTTGAGCTTTGTTCTGGCTTTTTTGGCTGCATTGATGGGAAACGCATTTTACCATAGCAGTAATATGTCTTACTGGGAATTTATCCTCTGGCTCGTGTTAACCGCCTCCCTGACAGTTCTTGTAATTAAGTTGATCGGCACTGCATGGAGAAAAAGCAACAAACAACACAATATACATGGAAAATAGAGAACCCCAATCATCCGGCAAGTTACTGGCTGATTGGGGTTCTCTATTTTTATACCTGCCCAAAGCGCCCGAAACGGTTGATAAACTGATGATTCTTAAGTTCACCACATGTAGCCGGTTCTATTTGTGAAATAAAATACATAAATAACTATTTATACATTTCTTTTATAAGGTAGAATGGTAGGAAGAATAGTAAATTTTTTGGAATGTAACCACCTAAATGTTTTTCAAAAGAATATTAGGTAAAATTCCTGTTTATTATAAGCTGATGCGTCAATAAGGCATAGAATGGAGGCTCGGTTCATGGAGAAAGAACAAACCAGGTATTCCCGGTTGGCCCATATCACAAAATTAATCAATACAAAACTTGAATTGCGTCCATTGCTGGAACATGTCATTACTGCAATATCCGAAGAAGTGGTGCGATGCGATTCTGTCGGCATCTACTTGCCGCAGGAAGACGGGAAATTCCGCGGATATGTAGGGAAGCCAGAAGTCATCAATGGCATGACACTCGACATGCATGTGGTGGATACAGAGTATGATTTATTGGCAAAAGAAGTCATCGAAACACAACGGACCATTTATATACCGGATACGGCAAAAGACAATCGGCCGGATCCGAGGGCAGTCGCAGGGTTCGGAATCAAGTCGCTGCTCGCTCTTCCGGTTTCCTATGAAGGGGAATTGTTTGGTCTTGTTTTCCTGTTTGACTACGGCATCCCGATGGATCTGACGGCAGAAGAAATCCAGACGGTGGAAGCTTATGTAAACATGGCTGGAGTGGCAATCCGGAACGTCAAAAATTTGCACCGCAAAGAAAATCTCCTGTCGGAAAAACAATTGCTTTTGGATTTGACGCGGGATTTATCAATGAGTTCTTCAATGTCTGCCGTTATGGAGAAATGCTTCCACTACGTCGGAAAGGTTCTTAAAAACGATAATATTGGTGTGCATTTATTGGATCCCCTGGCAGGCTCAAAAATCAAACCATCCAATTTAAGCGCGAAAAGTGAATGGGAAGAAGAAGAATGGCTGGAAAAGCACACTGAATTGGCATTTGATCCTTCAAACGATATGGTATTCGATGCTGTGGTCCGCACCAAAAAACCGCTGCATATACCGGACGTAACTAAAGATGAGCGGGTCAACCAGGAAGTCTGCAAATCATTCGGCATTGAAGAAATGCTCATGCTTCCTTTTGTATCAATGGGGGAAGTGCTGGGCGCCTTGGTTCTGGTGAATTTCGATAAAAACAATCAGGTTTTTCATAAATCAGACATAGAGTTGGCTCAATCCATCGCAGACGCGACGGCTTCAACACTTGCCAACCTGCTGTATATGGAGAAACAGGAAGTGCTGATCGAAGATAGAACATCCGAAATTCTCTTGAAAAACAATGAGTTGGAACTGGTGGTCACCCAGCTCGAGAATATGGGACGGGAAAAAGAGCTGATTTTGAATTCAGTGGAAGAAGGGATTTTCGGCCTGGATTTGGAAGGGAAGATCACGTTTTGCAACCGCGCTGCAGATTTCATATTGGGCTACAGCAAAGGCGAACTGATCGGGCAATCGTACAAATTGCTCTTGAATAAAGACGAAGATTTGACGGAGTCCTCCTCCTCCTTAAAAGAAGATCTCAAGTTCCGCAAAAAAGATGGCGTTGATTTCTCAGTCGAATATGTGGCTTCTTCGATAAAAGAGAACGGCAACATCATCGGAGACGTGGTGACGTTCCGCGACATCACGAAGAGAAAGCAACTGGAAAACGAAATCAGCCACCTGGCTTATTACGATCACCTGACAGATTTGCCAAACCGGATATTGCTCAATGATTTCTTGAACAAGGAAATCGACAAGGCGAAAGTCTCTGGCTGCAAAGTGGCCGTGCTGTATTTGGATTTGGATCGCTTTAAAATCATCAATGACAGCATGGGCCATAGCTATGGGGATGCTATTTTACAGGATGTCGCCAATCGCTTAAGCCGCAATGTACCTGACATGGCATTTTTATCGCGTCAAGGCGGCGATGAATTCACCATCATACTGCCAGGATTCAACAGCGACAACGATGTATTGCATCTGGTGGATAAACTGGTGGAGTCGTTTGCTGAACCGTTTTCGCTGAAGGACACGGAAGTCCATATCAAAACCAGCATCGGGATCAGCCTGTTCCCTAAAGACGGCGATACAGCGGAAGTGCTGATCAAAAACGCAGATGCAGCCATGTACAAATCGAAAGAAAAATCCGGCACATACCACCATTTCTTCCGAAGTGAAATGAGTGACCGGAATCTGGAGAATATCTTCTTGGAGAATGCGTTGTACAAAGCGTTGGAAAATGAAGAACTTTGCATTCATTACCAGCCGCAAATCGACAGCAGAACCAACAGCATCATCGGGGCAGAAGCATTGCTCCGGTGGAATCATCCGACAAGAGGGATGGTATCCCCGATCAACTTCATCCCGACTGCAGAAGAAACAGGACTAATCGTGCCGATTGGAAAATGGGTGCTGCTCAATGCATGCAAACAGTTGAAAGTCTGGCATGCCCAAGGAAATTCCCATATGACGGTTTCCGTGAATCTGTCCGGACGGCAGTTTGAAGAAGATGACCTGCTGTCCATGATTGAAAGCATCCTGGTGGAAACAGGCATCCCTCCAGAATGTCTGCACATCGAACTGACGGAAAACCAGATTTTCAAGAACACCTATGTGACCTTGGAAAAAATGAGAGAGATCAAAATGCTGGGCGTTAAAATATCATTGGATGATTTCGGAACAGGCTATTCGTCGTTAGGGTATTTGAAAAACTTTCCGATTGATACGCTGAAAATAGACCGTTCTTTCATGTTCGATATTTTAACAGACAAAGACAATGCTGCGATTACGAGTACCATCATCACACTCGCCCAAAACTTGGACTTGGATGTTATTGCCGAAGGCGTCGAGACAAAAGAGCAGCTGGATTTTCTCATGGCCAGAAGTTGCTTCAACATCCAGGGGTATTACTTCAGCAAGCCCTTGGATGCAAAAGCATTGGATGAATTTATGAATCAAATCAGCAACAACAATCGATTCTGAATCACTTTGGTGATTTAGTTTCTATAGAACAAAAAGATTGGACAGCGTCGCCTGTCCAATCTTTTTTTATGTACAAAGCAAAACCGGCAGAAGAAAAAATCCCGCTAATAATCAAATATTTTCAATTTATATGCACCAAAGCGGCAAAATGAGGTAGCATTAGAAAGGTAATGAAAACGCTAACAAAGGGGAGTCAGAAGATGAAAGGAATTATCCGTTTTTCCAATAATTTGATGGAAAGATATTTGCCCGATCCGTTTTTATTCGTTATTATTTTAACGCTCGTTGTGTTCGGGATGGGCTTGGGATTGACCGGTTCTTCGCCTGTTGAAATGGTCGCCTTCTGGGGTGAAGGATTTTGGGCGTTATTAGCGTTCTCCATGCAGATGGTGCTTGTACTGGTGACCGGATTTGTGTTGGCAAGCAGCCCGATTTTCAAAAAGGGACTCGGAAAACTGGCGAGCTTTGCAAAGACGCCGGGCAGCGCAATCATTTGGGTAACCTTGGTGTCACTTGCTGCGAGCTGGATCAACTGGGGATTTGGTTTAGTAATCGGTGCATTATTCGCAAAGGAATTGGCGAAACGAGTTGAGCATGTCGATTACCGGCTACTAATTGCAAGCGCTTACTCTGGGTTTATCATTTGGCATGCCGGGTTCTCGGGTTCGATTCCATTGTCGATTGCGACAGACGGCCATCCGTTCATGGACCAAATTGGCATTATTCCAACGGGAGAAACGATTTTTGCCAGCTATAACTTGATCATCATTGCCGCGTTAGTTATCATTCTTCCTTTGTTAAACCGGTTGATGATGCCGAAAAAAGAAGAAACCGTGGTCGTCGATCCAAAAGTGCTGGTGGAACCCGTAGCCGAGGAGCAACCGGCGAAAGCGGACATGACACCGGCAGAACGGCTGGAAAACAGCTGGATTTTGTCTGCCATCATCGGAATTCTAGGTATTGCATTTGTCGCTTATTATTTCATTCAAAATGGTTTTGCGTTAACACTCGATTTGGTTAACTTCATGTTCCTGTTCCTCGGAATCCTGTTCCACGGAACGCCGCGCAGATACTTGGTTGCGGTCCAAGAAGCCGTCAAAGGAGCGGGGGGCATCATCATCCAGTTCCCGTTTTATGCAGGGATCATGGGGATGATGACCGCATCCGGTTTGGCAGCCGTCATTTCGGATGCATTCGTCAGCATTTCTACGGCAGAGACCTTCCCGCTTTTCGCCTTTTTAAGCGCAGGACTCGTTAACTTCTTCGTCCCTTCAGGGGGCGGACAATGGGCCGTGCAAGGACCGATCATGCTGGAAGCTGCTGAAATGCTCGGCAGCGACACTGCAAAAGTCGCGATGGCTGTGGCATGGGGAGACGCTTGGACGAATATGATCCAGCCGTTCTGGGCATTGCCGGCACTGGCAATTGCAGGACTGAAAGCTAAAGACATCATGGGCTTTTGTCTGATTGTGTTGTTTGTCAGCGGCGTGGTGATTGGGCTTGGGTTGTTGTTTTTGTAGATGAAAATATTAATTACGGTCTTGCCTTTTTTAAGGTAGGGCCGTTTTTGTGTTTAAGAGTATATAAACTTGAGAAGAACGCAGTAGGTTTAATACAGATTTTCAAAACGAGTGAAAAATAATGAATGAAATTTAATTATGCTAGTGCTATACAAACCCATTAAATGTTGTGGTATATTAGTTTTATATAGTACAAAAGAAATAGTTATATAGGAGATGAAATCCTATTAGTGTATGTAAATAGATTAACAGAAGTTTAATATCAAATCTTCACTATCTGAAAGGAGCGTGTACTTATGAGGAAAAGTAAAAAGATGTTATCGGCTGCTGGACTAATTGTTCTTTTAAGCGGTTGTGGGCAAGAGGCTGTTGAGACAGACGAACCTGTGCTTGAAGTGGCAGAAGAAGTCGAAGCTGCAGAGACAGAAAAAGCTGAAACAGAAGAAAAAGCAGAGGTTGAGACAGCAGAAAAAGAAGCGGCTGAGGCTGAAGAGAAAGCAAAGGCTGAAGCAGAAGCGAAAGCAACAGCGGAAGAGGAAGCGAAGGCCGAAGCAGAAGCGAAGGCACTAGCAGAAGCTGAGGCAAAAGCCGAAGAACAAGCAAAAGCCGAGGCTGAAGAAGCAGAAAGCCAAGCAGCAGAAAATGCTGGCTCAGCTTCACAGCAGCAAGCGATAGGAATGGCTGAAGATTATATCGAGTATACTGCGTTTTCGCAAAGCGGCCTTGTCGAGCAACTGGAATTCGAAGGTTTTGATAACGCGGATGCAACTTACGCTGTAGAACAAATCGATGTAAATTGGAGCGAACAGGCAGTAAAATCAGCTGAAGATTATATCTCCTATACGCCGTTTTCGCAAAGTGGATTAGTCGAGCAATTGGAATTTGAAGGCTTTAGCAACGCCGACGCAACTAACGCAGTTGGAGTACTAACGGTGGATTGGAGTGAACAAGCCGTTTTGGCAGCCCAAGACTATATCGAGTACACTTCTTTTTCAAGATCTGGATTGATCGAACAATTGGAGTATGAAGGATACAGTAATGCAGATGCTACTTATGCCGTGGATGCGATAGGGCTTTAGTAAAATGATCAATAATTAAGTAGTTTAGATCAGACGCCTAAAATCAAATAAAAAATTTAAAACCGCTAAATAACATTGTTATTAGCGGTTTTAAAATGTCATTACTAAGTTTTTATTAGCTGCAAAATACGCGCCAGTAGAGCGATTATTCAGGAGGAATCAATGAATTCAAACACGTCTTTTTTAGTGTCAATGTGGGCAATTATATTTAAATGGATTGAAAAAATTTCTATTTTTCATTTTATTCGTTGGATTTTTCCAAGCTTGAGAAGGAGTTATTGGTTTGTAGACGCTTGGGTATTATTTAATTTAGTGTTTAGCGTAGTATCGGTCTTTATACTAGCTTATGGTGATATAAGTAAAATCTATAGCTATCTGCTTGTTTTTTATGGGTTGTTTCGTGTGCTGGAAATATTCGTTTATCAAGTAAACGTACTATTATTTCATCCGCTTCAAAATCAAGCCAGCTATTCGATACATAGTCACAGGCGAATGATAATTGCATTGGTACATAATTTCTTTGAAATTATATTTTGGTTTGCCGTGTCCTATTTAGCATTCAACATTAATTTTGGAAATGAATTTGCCAATCTAAATCCATTTTCAGTTATTTATTTCAGTATGTTGACGATGGTCAGTTATACCAGCACAATCGCGGCTGAAGGCTGGTCGCTAACCGCTATTTTGATTTTGCATTTTCAGGCGATTGTCGGAGTATTTATGACTTTAATATCTCTCTCCAGGTTTATTTCATTGTTTCCGAAGCCAAAAGAAATGGATGCTTTTCAGGAAGAAGAAATTTTGTTGAAAAAAGTGGAGCTATTAGAGAAGCAAGTAAACAAGTTGATTCGTTTAACGCAAAGTCAAAGAAGAAGATAGAGTTGCATCATAAGAAACCTTAAAGTGAAGAGACATGAATTTACAGTGCCAGAATAGGTTTTTTACAATGGTGAATGATAGCTAACTGCATTAACAAAGGAAAAACCAAAGAACACCGATTTCCAGCACTCTACTGGATAATCGGTGTTCTTTGTCAATTCGGATTAAACATAATAATGATCAGTATCATAGACATATTAATAGAAAGACAGCAATAATCGAGATGACAAAATACCTCATACACCCATATAAGGCAGCAATGCTCATAGAGAAATAATTTTCTGCTCTTCCGCCAAATGCGGTTCGTTTTTCAGAATTTCCAACAGGCGGCGTGCAGAACCACTTGGCTGGTTTGTTCCACGCTCCCAGGATTCGATGGCTTTGATTGATACACCCATAAGCGCAGCAAAAGATTTTTGAGTCAAGTTCATTTGAAGACGAAGGGACTTGATTTCTTCAGCAGTAAAGAGAGCCAGTTCTTTTATTTCGACTTTTTTGGTTCTGGCTTTTGAAGGTTTACCTTTAGCATGGTCAATAGCCTGATCCAGACTTGTTTGCAGATCATTAAAGAATTGATCTTCAGTCATTTTTTATTCATCCTTTCTTGTGTCAGAAGGAAGCAGTAGGATTGGGAACAGACGTATGAATAGAAGGCAACTAAAGATCCGCATATCTATGGTTTATTAATTATACCCTATTCAATAGGGTATATAAAATTGAGCAGCACACAGTGACGCAACACGGTTGTTTTATATTTGTATTGATGCAATAAATACTGGTATATATGTAGTGATCAAGCTCATGTTCTTTACGAGGACTGGGCTATTTTAAGGTTTTTAAGAGGAGTGATTCCAATGGGCGAAACATTTTTGATTGCTCGCCATATGGGTGGAAGAGAAACAGCTATTCTAAAAACAAGTCATCGAGAAGCGGTACGAGCTATTCGCGAAAACAAGGGAACAGCTTTTCAATTGGCGGTACTCGGTGGAAAAAACATAAACACAGTAAAAAGAGTATATGGCGAATATGCACCTTATCGCACGGTTGATTCTCTCGATGGCTTACTTTCTTATGTGAAAAGGTAATTCATCAAGTGGAATATAAGACTACAAAAACAAGCTGGAAATTTTAAATAACTGTACCTTAGTATTCTGGTATTCCTAACAAAAATAGAATAGAAAATTGAGAAACCTCCAAGCAGTATTCATGCTTGGAGGTTTCTTTGTTTTGAAGATGAAAACCCACGATTCGCCATCAGCAAATCGTCCTCTAGCCCATTTCAATCTCACCGCTCTGTCCGTCCACATAATCAATGCCCCATTCGCAATTCCCTGACGATGAAAAGAAGTATGATTAATGTGCCAATACATATTCTCTTAATGCAAATCACCTCTAGTTAGGTGGATGGATATGAGGGGATGAAAGTTATGTGTAAGCTCGGAACCAGCAAAACAAAATAGAGAAGATAATACTGATAAAATTGTATAAATATTTGAGGAATTTAAATAAAAATAGTGAAATAATGTTAATGTAATTATAGTGAAGCAAAGAAAAGCAATAGACTATCTAAAAAGAGATAGGGCACAACAAGAAATACCTATAACAAAAATGTCTTCGGAATTTATAAACATTGTACTTGAGCAGCAAAACGCTAGTCTTCTTTTACAGCATGTATAAGAAAAAGAAAAGTTGTTTTTAGACGATTTCCTTATCTCAGATGACAAAAACCTATTTTTAATAAAATGTAGTCTATTTTAACTTACGAATTCACTTAATATGAATATAGTCTATATAACTAGAATTTAAATGATTAAAAAATGGAGGAATACATTTTGCCAATTATTGAAAAGATGATTGTTCATAATTTAAATTTAAAAGGAAATCGTCCTATTTATAGCGAAGGTTTAATCAACTTAGAAAGTTTGGATCATAGAGATGACGCATTGGAATTTTTCAAAGAGCATATTAGAAATAATAGGCTTCAGGGGCATACTAAAATATGCAAATTTAGTGATAGTCAAGCAAACCATGTGAAAACCTCAATTAATGAGATGAGCAATCTTTACTCCAATCCTCGTGAAGATTATTCTTTTGATGAGTTATTTAAAAGAAAATCTATTGTTATTACAGACCATTTAGCCAATTCAATGCGAGGGAAATCTAGTAGCGATGGCTCTATTTTCATATTTCTCTATACTTACGAAGAATCAAGATTTTTAGGCCTATTAAAAATGGATCCCAACTTAGGGATACAGGTGAATGATGATTTAACTTTAACTGTTCGCCCTTCAATGTTACCAAGTACAAAAGAAAAACTTCACAAATCAGCTTTTATCAAATTTCAAAGCCAATTTATTACTGACGAAGCACATCTATTTGTTCTAGATAGACAACAAACTCAAGATGAGCCTGCAAAATATTTTCTACGTGATTTTTTGCAAGCAATAGAAAAAGCGAATAGCAGTAACCTAACAACTGCTATTGAAAGAGAGATTAAGGTTGAAATTTGCGGTAGGATTGAAGACCCTCGTATTGTTAGTGAGTTTAGTTCGAGATTAAAAACAACATTAATTCATGCTGATAGATTTAATCTTGATGAAGACCTTCCTTTATTAATAAGAGGTCTGTTACCAGATGGATTTGCTATAGAAGAAAGTATAAGGGTTATTAAAAATAAAGTAGTGGCGAAATTTCCAGATGCCATTTTCGAATTTGTTCCTGATCCATTAAAAGTTAAAGATTTGATTTACAAAAGTGAAGACCAGAATGTTACAATAAAAATTCATAGTGCTATCGACGAGAGGTTATTCACTTATACTAAAGACGAAGAAGGTAACACTATTTTTAAGTTTTCTCCAGCTTTAAATGTTATTCCAAAAAGCTAATGTGATAAGGGGCTGTAATGTCTATGGCAATTGTCGAAAAATTCACCCAATACTTACAGCTTTTTAAAGAAAATATAGTTCACGATAATGCTGAGGAGTTTATATTAGAGTATGGAGATTTAGAAGAAATAGACAAAAAGCTACCAAATTTATTAATAGATAAAGAGTTTTTTAAATATACAATAACTTATTATTCTACTCCCTTTCAATCTTTATTTGAGTTTGAAAGTGAAATAGAAAATGTTTATAAGGGAAATTTGGATACTAATGAGGGAAAGGTTAGAATAGTAATAACTAAAGAAAAATTAGTTAGCTATTTTAATGGAAATATCTCTAATGCTTTTATATTTTTTAGTTGTGAAAATTATATAGCAAATGGTTTACTCACTAGTATTAGAAATAATGAGTATAAAAATGTACTCTTCTTAATTGGAAATATCGATGCGAATTTATATGAAAATCCTTATTTAATCGTCACTGGATTAAATAATATAGTGAATCAAGAATCGAAATTAATAGAAACAACTGACAAAGAGCTCTTTAAAATATTAAATATTGTGTATGACACTAAAGATATTAATAATTACTATCAAATACCGCATTATTGGCATTTTACAGAAGTAAATTCATTTTTAATTCCATTCTATAAAAAATGTGTTGAATCATTTTTCAATTTAATTTCGAATAAAATTAAATTTCCTGAGAATATATACTTGATTAAAGGGCACCATAATCTGGAAATTAGATTAATCTTTGAAGATATAAAATTAAATACGACTACATTTATTAATATTATCAATTTCACATTAGATGAGAAAAGACATTATGATAAGTTACTTATCATTAGAAATGTATTAACTACATATTTAAATAATTTCTCTACCATTTCACAACTTAATCAACAAATTGATGAAGTATTTTCAACTGCACAGCATCACTTTGAATTATATGTACAAAATGAGATTAAAATTTTTATTGAACAAAAGAATCAAGTTTTAAATGAGACACTCTCTGTTACAAAACAAGTCTCTCAATTAACTGCTGATATCGGAAATAATTTAAGAAATTTATTATTAACGTTGTTCGCAGCGATTGTTATAAGTGTTATTCCCCAGATAGTAGATAATAATAGCAACAGAATCGTGATTATTTTCTTGATCTCATCTTATTTATCTTATTTAGGTTTTAGCTTCTATATTTCTTATAAAATTAAAAATCAATTGGACAATTATTTAGAGATCTTCAAAAATTATACTATTTATGTTTCTAGCCAATCTTTGCGTGGTTTGGATTATCAAAGTCTCAAAAACAAGTTCATTTTGAAAGAAGAAAAAAACTTTCTAAATTTGTTGACGGTTTATAGAGTAACAATCTTCGTTTTAATCGTTTTTTCATTAACTATGCTTTTATTTCTTATATAAAATCGTTTTTTTCATAAAGATATGGATATGTCTATTATCATACGATCTATTCTTTCAACGGATTATTTTTCTAGGTAAAGAAGAACTCAAGTCACAATTAGACGATAAAAATATGACAGAAGCGGATCCAAATGGGTCTGCTTTTTTTTGTTATAAAACCCATTAAATTAATGTTAAACAATCAAATTACATCAATTTGTGGTAAAATTATGTAAATTACTGCGGAAATTTGAAAGGGGCAGGCACATGGTTTATCAATCCCAAACACAGTCCGAAGCACAGCTGGAAAAAGAGATGATTGAGCAGCTTGCTCAGATGGGATATGAGAAAGTCTCGATTCCTTCCATCAAAAAACTACAAGAAAACTTCCGGTTACAAATGAACCGGTTGAATAAAGAAAACCTTAAAGGCACCAATTTGTCTGATAAGGAATTCGGGCGCTTGCTCCTAACAATCGAAGGGAAGAGTGTCTACGAATCGGCGAAGCTATTGCGGGACAAACAGACGATTACACGCGATGACGACAGCACGCTTTACCTTCAATTGATGGACACGCAAAACTACAGCAACAACCATCTCCAAGTCACCCACCAAACCACGGTCGTCGGCCGCTACACCAACCGCTACGACGTGACTTTGCTGGTCAACGGCTTGCCGCTCGTGCAGGTCGAATTAAAAAAACGGGGCCTCCATTTTGAAGAGAGCTTCAACCAAATCATGCGCTACCGTAAAGATTCTTACGGTGGTCTATTTAACTTTCTGCAGGTTTTCGTGGTATCCAACGGTGTGGACAGCAAGTACTTTGCCAACTCCGATCGGGAACCGATGAAAAGTCTGATGTTTTTTTGGTCGGATGATGCCAATAAGCGCATCACCAAGCTGGATGCTTTTACGGCATCGTTCTTGGACCGGAAGATGATCCAAAACGTCATCACGAAATACATGGTCATCAACGATACCGACAAGCACCTGATGGTCATGCGCCCTTACCAGATTTTCGCCGTGGAGCGAATCTTGAAGCAAGTAATTCATAGCAACGACAACGGCTATGTTTGGCACACGACCGGGAGCGGTAAGACGCTGACTTCCTTCAAGGCCAGTGAACTCTTGACGCAGGAACAAGACATCAAGAAAGTCATTTTCCTCGTTGACCGGATAGACCTAGATGACCAGACGATGAAAGAGTTCAATAAATTCCAGAAAGGCTCAGTCGACCGGACCACCAAAACCAGCGTCTTGGTCGAACAGCTGAAGAACACACAGCAAAAACTAATCATCACCACCATCCAAAAGATGGCGTATGCCGTGAAGAACGAGCGCTACAAAGACATCATGGCGCTTTATGAAAATGAAAAAGTCGTATTCGTCATCGATGAATGCCATCGCTCCCAGTTCGGCGACATGAACCTCCTTATCAAAAAGCATTTTAAGAAAGCCCAATACATCGGCTTTACCGGCACCCCGTTATTTGTCGCGAACAAAAGCCAGGACGGCCGCACAACTTCCGATTTGTTCCAGGAGTGCTTGCATTCCTATTTGATCAAAGACGCTATCCATGATGGCAACGTCCTTGGTTTCTCGGTTGAATACATCAGCACCATCAAAGAAAAAGAACTGGGCGACGATGTCACGAAAGTACCAGGCATCGACAGGCAGGAACTTTGGATGGCGAATGAACGGATTGATTTGATTGCTGGACATATCGCAAGCATCCATCACAATAAAACCCATAATAAGAAATACACCGGCATGCTGGCAGTGGAAAGCATTCCGGCAGCCATCAAGTATTACGACGCTTTTAAAAAGCTCGGTACCGATCTGAAGATCACCACTATATACAGCTATGGCACAAATGAAGACAGCGACGACAATCAGGAACATTCCCGCCATGCACTCGAACGCGTCATGGGCGATTTTAATAAAGAATTCGGCACGAACCATAGCACCGACAACACAGCTTCTTACTTTACGGATGTGTCGAGGAAAGTGAAGGCTGCACAAATCGATCTGCTCATTGTCGTCAATATGTTCCTGACCGGTTTTGATGCCAAAACCTTGAGTACGCTATACGTTGATCGCCCGTTGCAGTATCACGGTTTGATCCAGGCCTATTCCAGGACCAACCGCGTAGAGGGACCGAAAAAGATGTACGGCAATATCGTCTGTTACCGCAACTTGAAAGACAAAACAGATGAAGCGGTTCGCTTATTTTCTCAGACCGGAGACACTGGCACGGTACTGATGAAAGAGTATAATGAGTACTTGGCAGACTTTAAAGATCAGCTTGATGAAATGCTGGATATTGCCATTACACCAGATGCTGTTGATGAGCTTGTCGGAGAAACAGCAGAGAAAGAGTTTACTCTCACTTTCCGTGAATTGACACGCACTTTGATGAAACTTAAGACTTTCGTTGAGTTTGATTTCAATCCGGCAGATATGGGAATTAGTGAGCAGACTTACAAAGATTTTCGGAGCAAGTATTTGCGTCTTTATGAAAATAGCAAAAGTGATAAATTACTGGTTTCTGTCCTTAACGACGTCGACTTTGAAATCGAATTGATCCAGACTGACCGCATCAATGTCGATTATATATTGGAACTGCTGCGCAACATCAATTATGAAAACAAACAAGAACGTGACACTGCCGTTCGCCGTGCCATTAAAGAAGTTAATGAAGCTTCAAGCGATGACATGCGCTTGAAACGGGAACTGTTGCTTGAGTTCCTGAAAGGCGTCGCACCGACACTGACCAATAACGATTCGGTTGACCAGAAATACCGCGACTTTGAAAGTGAGCGGCGCAAACGGGAAATCCAGGCGATGTCAGTTAAAGTGCAAGTTGCTGAAGAAAAGCTGGAATATTTCATGAAGGAATATGAGTTCAGCGGCGTGTCACCTGACCAGGAAATCAACGATGCCATCAAAGCACCGTTCAAAGAGAAACGCAAACGTGTTCAGGCATTGAAAGATTTTATCTATGACAACGTAAAGAAATATTCATAACAAGAGGAGCAAGATAAAATGACAACTTCAGAAAAACAACGTCAGCAACAGGCTGAATTGCATAAGAAACTATGGACGATGGCCAATGACTTGCGCGGCCAGATGGAAGCTTATGATTTTAAGAACTACATCCTGGGCTTGATCTTTTACCGCTACCTGTCAGAGAAAACAGAAGCACGGATTGCGAAGCTATTGGAAGAAGACAATATTTCATATGAAGATGCATGGAAAGATGAAGAGTACCGTGAAGGTTTGGTAGAAACTTTGCTTGAAGAAATCGGTTTTGTCATCGAACCGGAATACCTGTTTTCATCAATGGTGACTGAAATTCCAAAGGGCGATAAAGGGACATTTGATGTAGAGCTTCTGCATAAAGCCATCAAAGCGATTGAAGAATCGACGCTGGGCACGAACAGCCAGCAAGACTTTGAACATCTTTTCGATGATATGGATCTGACATCAACAAAACTTGGCCGTGATGTAAAATCTCGTTCGAAACTGATCGCCAAAATCATCCTCAGCATCAACGATATTCCGTTCCTTCACGATGATGTGGATATCGATGTATTGGGCGATGCTTATGAATACTTGATTTCACAATTTGCGGCGAATGCCGGAAAAAAAGCGGGCGAGTTCTATACGCCTCAGCAAGTATCAAAAATCCTGGCGAAAATCGTCACGCATGACAAGCCGAACTTGAAGAATGTCTACGACCCTACTTGTGGGTCAGGTTCCTTGATGCTGCGCGTTGCAAAAGAATCGAATGTCCGCTTGTTCTACGGACAAGAACTGACAACGACCACATTCAACTTGGCGCGCATGAACATGCTGCTGCATGACTTGCGCTATACTGATTTTGACATCAAGAATGACGATACATTGGAAAACCCGAAACATGTCGATATGCGTTTTGAAGCAGTCGTAGCCAATCCGCCGTACTCTGCCAACTGGAGTGCAGACGCCAAGTATTTGGACGACGAACGCTATAGTGATTACGGCCGTCTGGCACCGAAGTCAAAAGCCGATTTTGCGTTTGTCCAGCACATGATTCATCAACTGGATGACAACGGCACGATGGCAGTTGTCTTGCCACATGGCGTCTTGTTCCGCGGAGCTGCAGAAGGCATCATCCGCCAGTTCCTGATCCAAGAAAAGAACTATTTAGATGCAGTCATCGGCTTGCCAGCCAATGTCTTTTTCGGTACATCTATTCCGACATGCGTATTGGTCTTCAAGAAGACCCGCTCAGCGGATGCCGATGTGATTTTCATCGATGCTTCAAACGAGTTCGAAAAAGGCAAGAACCAGAACAACCTGACTGATGAAAATGTCGATAAGATTGTTGATACGTATAAATCACGTGAAACGATTGAGCGGTATTCTTATGCAGCTAAGTTGGAAGAGATTAAAGAAAACGACTATAATCTCAACATTCCTCGTTATGTTGATACTTTCATCGAGGAAGAAGCGGTAGATCTTGATGCTGTGCAGGCGAGACTGAAGGAAATTGATAAGGAAATTCAAGAGGTTGACCAGGAGCTTGAGGAATATCTTATAGAGTTGGGAGTTCTGAGCTATGAACCATCATGAGTTTTTCTCGAAAAGTGATTCAACTCAATATCAAATAAATAAAATTTTAATTAGAGTAAATAATCCGGTGAATGTTGACGAAAATCAATTGTATAATCAAATTGGTATTCGTTCTCATGCTAAAGGTATCTTTTTTAAAGATCCAGTTTCAGGTAAAGAATTAGGGAACAAACGTGTTTTTTGGATAGAACCTGATTGTTTTATCGTAAATATCGTATTTGCGTGGGAAAGAGCAATTGCTCGTACAAGCGAGCAACATAAAGGATATATTGCTTCCCATAGATTTCCGATGTATAAAGCGAACGAAGAAATAGTGGATTTGGATTATATTACCTTCCTTTTTAAAACAAAAAAGGGGCAGTATTTATTAGAGTTAGCTTCTCCGGGAGGAGCAGGACGAAATAAAACACTCGGACAAAATGAATTTGGGAAATTAGAAGTGACACTTCCTTCTTTAAATTCACAGAAAAAAATCGTGAAGCTACTTTTACTTCATGATAGAAAGAGACAAAAACAAAAAGAAAAAGTAGAAGAGTTACAGCAATTTAAAAAAGGCATGATGCAGAAGATTTTCTCACAGGAGTTGCGGTTTAAGGATGAGGATGGTGGGGAGTTTGGGGAGTGGGAGGAAAAGAAAATCGGTCATGTTTTAAAGATAAAACATGGCAGAGATCAAAAGAAAATTGAAACTCCCAGCGGTAAATTCCCGATTCTTGCAACAGGGGGAATTATAGGGAGAACTGATACTTTCATATATGATCAGGAATCGGTCTTAATTGGCCGCAAAGGAACGATTGATAGACCAGTGTTTATGGATACACCTTTTTGGACAGTAGACACCTTATTCTATTCAGAAATTAGGGAAGATAATAGCCCTAAGTTTATATTCTATGTTTTTCAGGATATTAACTGGAAACTTTACAATGAGGCGTCAGGAGTTCCAAGTTTAAGTGCTAAAACGATTGAAGCAATCAATATTACAGTTCCGCAGCATGAAGAACAAAAGAAAATTGCTAGTTATCTATCGGTAATCGATAGGAAGATTGAAAAAGAAAAAGAAAAGTTGATGGTTTTAGAGGAGCAGAAGAAAGGGTTTATGCAAGGACTGTTTATTTAATGAATTTAATTTCTTGGATAAATCCAGCATAATTAGAAATATCTAGTGGAATGAGCTATATTTAAAAAATATGATAATGGAGATACATACTATGGAATTGTTTCCCTTTATTTTATCAAGTATTCTTACTAGTGGAATTGTAGCTACTATAATTACACAAATATATGAAACACAAAGAAATAAGAAAAATCAAAAACATAGTAAAAACCTCCAAGTAGACAATTTTTTTAGAGACATAAGCACAGTAGAAATGTTTCAATTATTGAGTGATTGGCACGATTTATTATACCGTCGGGAAAACGAGGATATAACTGCTGATACAAGTACATTAGTTCATCGAACTTTTTTTTATGGATCATCCGAAACAGTCCGAAGATTAAGTTTATATCAAAACTATATGTATAGTATTGACACGGAGAATAATAACAGGGAAGAAGAGGATATTGAAGAATTTGCTCGTGGAGCAGTTTTAATGTCTGGAATAGTCGTTTCACTAAAGAAAGATTTTTCAGATGAAGAAGTAAGTGTAATAGATTTACTAAGAATATATTTGCCTTGGTATGATGAGGAAGAAGGGTTTAGAAAAGCTGTAAATAATCAAATAAAGCTATTAGAATACGATTAATATAGATGTAAGAATATAGATAGTAGAAAGAAACAGATTTTGAAATCTCTAAAATTAATTTAAAAAGGAATTCGATAATTTCATCGAATTCCTTTTAAAAAAAATATTAACCTCTCAAGATCCATCCATAACTTTTTTCATTGTCTTCTAGAGATGAATTTACTGCTATATCTTTAATGTCTGTAACGCCAATTCGCCCTAGAACCTCAACGAAATTATGCTGGATTTGTTCTAACTCTTTGTTAGATTCAATATTAATACTCTGTAATTCTTTTGAAAGTGTCATGAGCTTCACCTTCCTTATGTTTAATTTTATAAGCGTTACTGAACAAATTATTAGTATTAAGTATACCCTGTAATTTATTTAAAATAACTTCTATTCTTTGTTTTTCGTTACTTTCACTAAAATCAATTGAGTCAATAATTATTAAAAAAACTTTTTTTACTCCTTTTTCATTAGAAGCTTTTACAGTTATATATTTACGTTTTTGTTTATCTAGATTTATTCCTTCATAACTAAAGATGTCTTTTTCTTTCAGTTTAAGTATATCAGAATATAACAGAAATTTATATAATCCAATTTTTTTATTTAAATTTAAATCTTGACCTTTGAATAGTACTGAGGTCAGATTCTCTAATGTAATGCTTTTTTTTATTGATTCACCGAACTTAATTGCTTCTTCTGCTGCCACTAACCACATAGCAATTAAAGAGTAGTCTTTATATTGAGTTTGTATTATTTCTTCAGATAATCTTACTAGTAGTTCAATATTTTTTTCTAATGATTTATTAACTCTTAAATCTACAATTGCACTTTTTAATTCGTTTAAATCATCAATTTTATATTCATAATAATGTTGAATAATGGCATTGATGTTTACACCTTCTTGAACACTACTACTTTCATGTTCTACTTTTATAGCGCCACCACTAATCTTGGGTAGTAAGTGATAATTATAAACCTGAACTCCTACAACATAATTAGTGTATCGGATAAAATCTGCAAATGCTTCTTCGAAGGTTTTTTTTGTCTCAAACTCTTTTAGTTCCGTGTAAGAATGAATTAAATCTTTTGTATCTTTATCTAAGTGAAACAGTAGATTGTTGATATTCTTAGCAAGCCTATCATAAAAAAAAGAATAGCCTAGCGCAAAAATAAAAATAATACTTACATATATTTTATCTTTTTCATCACCTGCAAAGCCTGGAATATAAGTAGCGATAGTAGCAAAAAAAGCGAAAATTGCTATTCCATATCCAATAGCAACAGGGACAAAGTATTCCTTAGTTTTTACTTTGTATGAAAAATCTCCATTTCTATGCAATGTATAAAAAATTAAAGTAGCGGAGAAGAACAAAAGAAAAAATATAGTTAAATATACTTTATCATTTATAGCCCCTATTTCAAAAAACCATAAAGAAAATATCGTAATTAGTAAAAGTCCTGAAATTATTAAACCAATAATGAAATATGGTCTGTATTTTTCTTCACTATAATAAATATTTTTTTTCATATCTAACCTCCTCATATTTAAGAAATTACTCTATCAGTTACAGTGATACCTAATTATACATTTATGGAATAGAATAGTTAATAGTGATTTCTTATTTATTTTGTGAATTATCAAATTAAGTCAAATGGACAGAAAAAATAATTTAAATGGGTACACAGAAGTTAAATTGCCGTCTCCCTGTGTAAGAAATAATTCAAGATGTATAATAATTTTGCATAAATAAGCTGACAAAATCAGTAGTAGAAAGAATCCCGTTGGATTTATATGGCGATGGAAAAACTGCCTTCCTGTGTTGAACCGGATTCAAGAAACACAAAAATACTGTATAAGAAAATTGACAAAATCAGCATTAGAAAGAATCCCCATTGAATTTATATAGTGATGGGTAAATATTCATAATTGAGCGGCGCACAGGGACCAAATGGGAGCTGCTGGTAAAATGTTAAATGATGTAACTCGTCTTGTAGGGTGATTGAGGCTAATCAACTCAATTACCCTTGTTTGAAAATAAACAGGACTACTTCCCAGGTGCAGACATGATCCTAAACGATTTTATCCATACATAATAATTTATACTGCATGCATCACCGCTCTGAAAAAATAAACTTTCCTCAAGCGGTTTTCTTATTCTTATGAGTGGTTCTCTGATGTCCGAAGTGGCTCTAAACGTGTCCGCACTAGTTCAGTTTTATGGCGTGACTGGCTCTTGATTTTGTCCTTCTTCTTCAGCCCAAAAATGAATGAATTCCTAAACCATCCAACTAAAAGGAGATAGCAACATGCCACTGGAAATCGTACGAAATGACATTACCAAAATGAAAACCGATGCGATTGTTAATGCTGCGAACTCCAGCCTGAAGATGGGCGGTGGTGTCTGCGGCGCGATATTCCATGCAGCAGGACCTCAAGCATTACAAGAGGCGTGCGACCGCATCGGCCATTGTACGGTGGGAGAAGCAGTGTATACGAAGGCGTTTTCACTGGATGCTGACTTCATCATCCACACAGTTGGGCCTGTTTGGGAAGGCGGAGCTAATAATGAAGAATCCTTGTTGCGGAACTGTTACCGCAACTCCCTGGAACTGGCACATCAGCTCGAATGTGGATCGATCTCGTTTCCGCTCATCTCCACCGGAATCTTTGGCTATCCGAAAGAAGCAGCTTTGCGAATTGCCATTTCTGAAATCGAAGTCTTTCTGATCGATCACGAAATATATGTCTATCTGATCGTATTCGACAAGCAGTCTTTCGGAATCAGTGAAAAGCTCTACCAGTCGCTTGCCGCTTTTATTGATGAAAATGAAGTAACGGCACTGGAGAAGAAGGATAGCCGGTATCGGAAGGTAAGGGAGCCAAATCTCGACTTGTATCCTCAGCTTGAAGAAAATAGAGTGGAAGCCCCAATTGATATCGAATTGGAAGATTTCTTTGAAGACATGGATGAATCCTTTTCAGAACGGCTGCTCCGTTTTATTGACGAGAAAGGCATGACGGATACACAGACTTATAAAAAAGCGAATATCGACCGGAAACTGTTTTCCAAGATTCGCAATTCCCCTGGATACACACCAATGAAAAAGACCATTGTTGCTTTTGCCATAGCGCTTGAGCTGGACCTTCACGAAACGGACGAGCTGCTTGAAAAAGCGGGGTACAAATTATCGCGCAGCCATAAATTCGATCTGATCATCATCTATTTCATTAAACGGAAGAATTACAAAATCCATGAAATCAACAAGGCGTTGTTTGCGTTTGACCAAATGCTCCTGGGTGCTTGAAATGTCGCTTCCATGGCGACCCTTTCATCTCTTGAAAATCATATCCTTAAGTTGGTAAGAAAACTTGAGGAGGAAAACGATATGAAAACACAAACGACAGAACTGGTCTTTATTCTCGACAAAAGCGGTTCGATGGCAGGACTGGAAAAGGATACAATCGGTGGCTTTAACGCCTTGCTTGAAAAACAACGCAAGCTTCCCGGCGAGGTCCGCGTCACGACGGTGCTGTTTAATCAGGGGTATGACCTGTTGCATGACCGGATTTCGCTGGAAGGCATTTCTCCGCTGACTGAGAAGGATTACGAAGTGGGTGGCATGACAGCGCTGCTCGATGCGATCGGTTCAACGATCCAGAAAATAAGCAACGTACAAAAAGCCACATTGCAAGACCAGCAAGCAGACAACGTGATATTTGTCATCACCACGGACGGCATGGAAAATTCCAGCTGTGAATACAATTACAAAAAAATCCATGAAATGATTGCGCAGAAGAAAACCGCCGCCAATTGGGAATTCATGTTCTTCGGAGCGAATATCGATGCAGTCGCCACCGCCCGACAATTCGGAGTCGGGGAGGAATTCGCAGTCAACTACCATGCAGATGCGGAAGGTACCGAGCTGAATTATAAAGTGGTGAGTGAAGCTGTTGCTTCTTTCCGGACGGGGAAGAAGATTGATCGTGAGTGGAAGAAGGAGATTGAGAAAGATTACAATTCTCGGGCTAAGAAATAAACTCTCTTCGTTTCCTTCAAGGAGGACACGAATATTTAAATAGCTGATGATTTGAAGATAACTTAAAAGGAGTGACGGATATGACATTGATTCCTGCAGATGAATTGAAAAAGACCTACGAGGTAAGTGCTAAATTCTACTATTCAGAGGTGAATGGGGAGAGGTTCCTTATGCGACGGGAAGCGAAAATCGTGCGGATCGGCCATGAACAGGAAGAAATAGATGCGGTGGTTGTCATGATTAATCCGGGAAGCTGTAAACCCACTGGTGCAGTGACAAGCTCGAGTGCAAAAGAAGCAATTTTAATGGCTGCTAAGCCCGATCAAACTCAGTACCAATTAATGAACCTGATGGAGCGGAAAGCTTGGAATGTCTTGGTCATTGTCAATCTGTCCGATATTTGCGAAGGCAATATGAGTAATTTTCGCAACATCGAAAGAAAGTTCCAAGAGGCTAGCCTCCCGCACTCCATCTTTCAAGATGAAAATATGAGAGATTGTCATGCCTTACTGTCTAGTGCGAAACATGTCATATTCGCTTGGGGTGAATCAACGACCGCAAAAAGGCTGTCTGAGCAATTTGGACTTTTTAAAAACGGCAGAGCTACTATTGACTATGGTCATATGAAAGCGTGGGTTCATTCGGAAAGAGGTTTTCCAAGACATCCGAGACCTGCTCTTACAGAGAGTAGAATCATTTGGCTGGATACAATGGAAACCTTGCTGTAGTTTGAACTCTTCTCTAACGATTAATGCACAAGTGAAACAACTAAACCCAAAATAACCGCCATTCTGAAAAGGAAGGCAGTTGTTTTGGGTTTATTCATATTCAAAAATTGCTATTTACGCTGTCGCTTCAAAATTAGAATCCGAATCAATTTGCAATTTCATAAGAAAAAATGTGGTAAAATTATGAAATAATGATAACTATTAATTCGAAACGAATTTATTTTCTAAGAATATAGAGGTGAAGATATGAAACAGGAACTAGTACATATGCGGGACAAATTGAATAACATCAGCAAACGAAACCGTTCGATCCGTTTATTGAAGCTTTACGACAAATGGAGTTTTGATTTGACGCGCAGCTCTCCTAAAAATGCAGAAGGAATTGTCGAAGGCTTAAAGAAAAAGTCGACTAAATCCTTCTCGTTACTGACAAAGGATGAAGAAAAGGATGCTGCAAATACACGGAAATTGACCACGCTTTACAGAAATATAAAAGGCATTGAAGATGAGACTGGTGTTCATGATTTTTATTTGGGAACACCGTTTGTTTCCGGAACTTTCTCAGATGGTACGTTCTTCCAAGCACCCCTATTCCTTTATCCTGTACGTTTGGAAAAAGGAGCAATTAACCGGCAGACATTTGAGTTGAAGAAAGATGAGGGTGAGCCAATCCTCAACCGGACCTTGTTTTTGGCATTTAAGAAAATAGATCAATTACGCTTTTCCGAAGAGTGGATGGATGAAGCGCAGGAAGTGGCAGCAAAAGGGGATGCGGAAATTCAGTCTTTCCTGGAAAGATTCCAGTTGACGGTTACACAAATATCCGCTGATTATGAATCTTTAAAAGAATACAAGGCGGATGATATTCCGCCTAAGAGCAAGTTGAAACTCACAAAGAATGCTATCATTGGTCATTTCCCGCAGGGGAGTTCTTCGCTTGTCCGCGATTATGATCAATTGATCGACCTGAGCGAAACGAGCAATTTATCGCTAGTGGGTGATCTTCTAAACCCTGAAAATGCGACAATAATGGAAAGTGATTGGGATGCTCAGAAGTCCGAGCCAGAAGACATCCGTGAATTTAATCGTCTCTATCTGTTAAACACTGATGGTTCCCAGGAAGAAATTCTAAAGGAAGCCCGCTATAAAAAAGGATTAGCGGTTCATGGTCCACCAGGAACCGGGAAGTCACAGGTGATTGTCAATCTGATTACAGATGCCCTCCATCAAAAGAAGAGAGTTCTGGTAGTATGCCAAAAAAGGGCCGCTCTGGATGTTGTTTATCAGCGGCTCCAAAGTCTCGACTTAACCGGTTATACCGCTTTAGTACACGATGAAAACCAAGATAGGAAAGCACTTTACGGGAAAATAAATGATACCCTCTCGTATTCCTTAAATTACGAACAAGGATGGACGCAAAGTTTGCGGACCACGTCTCAGAAACTTGAGCAGCAGGAAATGGAACTGAATAATATTGCTGTCGGGCTGCATTCGAAAAGTGAAAATGGGCTGTCGCTGTATGATTTATACAGCAGAACCAAAAGTACTGGAGATATTAACGTTTTTATCAATATCGATTCAGCTGCGAATGGATTAGATGCTGAAAACCTAGAAGATGCTTTGGCAACGGTTTATACATATGCGGAGTGGTATGAACGGTTCGGCAAAGATTCCTATCCCCTGAAAGACAGACTTTCCTTTGCCAAGTTCGGTATGAAGGAAAAAACGGATTTCACTCAAAAAATGACTTACTTAATTGAACAAACAAAAAAAGCGGAAGAGTGTTTAAATCTCTTGAATGCTGATGATATTACTCCCGGCTATACGTGGGGAATCCAGCAAGATCTTCTGAAAATCCAGCCGGATATCTCTGACGGTGAACCACGGACAATGCAAGGCTTGCGTCTATGGTATTGGACAAGTTTTACCGGTAAGAAAATTGTCGAGGATCTAAACAAAGGTGCTAAGTTTCCAGGTGTTAAATCGCAGGAATGGCCAAAGATTAAAAAGAGCTTGTTGCTGATGAATGATCTGGCGCAAATCACAAGTGATATAAATAAGGAAATGGAAGTCTTGAAACATTTTCTTGAACCCTCGAAAGTGGAGAAGTACAAAGAAATGGTTTCTGATGGCGCTTTGCCTCTAAAGGAAATGGAATTGATTCAAGAATATCTTCATTCTGATTTTGAAGATTTGCAGCATATGGATCAGTTTGGACAGGAATGCAATCCAACGGAACAAAAGCTGATAAAGCTGTTGATAGAAAAAAAGAATCAAATCGGTTTCGGCAATCTTCCAGAAAAATGGACAGAGGCGTTACGTCAATCTGTTTACCTTTTTTGGATCGACAAAGCGGAACGAAAGCATCCGGCAGTAAAAAAAGTATCGAACTCCGAATACAACCGACTGCGATCTACTTTTGAAGAATTGGTTGAAAAGAAAAAAGAACTGGCTCGTCAATATTTGATCAACGAGCTGAAACTATCCTTGCAAGGCGCACAGGATTCATCAAGGGACATATTCAAAGACCTCAAGCACCAGACCGGTAAAAAGCGGCAAGTATGGCCGTTGCGGAAACTAGTGAACCAATATGCGGATAAAGGACTGATGGACGTTGCGCCGGTATGGCTTGCATCTCCAGAAATCGTTTCTTCCATTTTTCCGTTGACTGAAAACCTTTTTGACCTGGTCATCTTTGATGAAGCTTCACAATGTACTGTTGAGAACGGCTTGCCGTCCATCTATCGCGCGAAGCAAGTGATTGTAGCAGGTGACGAAATGCAACTGCCGCCATCAAATATGTTCATGTCTACTATTGAAAATGATGAGGATGAAGAAGATTTTCTGTCCAATGATTCACCGAGTTTATTAAATTTGGCTAAACGCAGATTTGATGAAAAGACGCTTCAATGGCATTATCGTTCTAAATATGAGGAATTGATCAACTACTCGAATCATGCCTTTTATAACGGTGCGATTCAAATATCGCCGAATGTCCAACCGTATAAAGAGCCTCCAGCTATCCAATGGATTAAGGTGGAAAACGGCAGATGGATCGATCGAGCCAACGAAGTGGAGGCCATAAAGGTAGTAGAAGTTCTCAAGGAACTATTGATTACTAAACAAGATAAGTCAGTTGGAATCATCACGTTCAACAGCACCCAACAGACGAAGATTCTAGATATGATTGAGAAAGCTGCAATGGACGATATGGAGTTTGGTTCATTGTATGGAGAAGTGATGAGCAGAGGATTGGATGAACGAATTTTTGTAAAAAATATTGAAAATGTCCAAGGGGATGAGCGAGACATTATCCTTTTCTCAGTAGGGTATGGTCGGAACGAAGAAGGGCGCGTATACAACCGCTTTGGTTCACTGAACCAAGAAGGTGGCGAAAACCGTCTGAATGTTGCTGTGACACGTGCGAAAGAAGAAACAATCGTCGTCAGCAGCATTGAGCCTGAGGAGCTAGAAGTGGCGAACTCGAAAAGTAATGGCCCTCGCCTGTTCAAAGACTATTTGAAATACGCAAGAGCAGTTTCCAACGGTCAAATTGAAAGAGTAGAGGAAGTCATCCAAGACATCAATGAACTTGGGAACACCAGTGTCTCTACATCAGCATTGCAATTCGATTCACCTTTCGAGGAACAGGTCTACCAGCAGTTGCGAAACCTTGGATACGAAGTCCAAACGCAAGTCGGTATGTCCGGATACAGAATTGACTTGGCCGTCATCCATCCAAACGATCCTTCTCAATATATTGTAGGGATTGAGTGTGATGGGGCAATGTATCACAGTTCAAAGAATGCAAAAGAACGCGATATCTACCGCCAAAAGTTCCTCGAAAGCCGCGGATGGACAATCGAACGCATCTGGAGCCGTAACTGGTGGAAAAATCAGAGTGTAGAGATTGAGCGGATCGATCAGGTGATTAAGGCTTTGGTGAAGAAGGATGAGGTTAAGGCGGGTATTGTTGGGGTTGTGAAATGAATTAGTTATAGAGAGTAATTTTCAATTGAGGAGGTAATTGCTATGCAAGAACTGGAATCATTAAAAAGTATCTTCAAAGACAGAATTTTTAGGGTGCCAGATTATCAAAGAGGATATGCTTGGAAAGAAGAACACTTAGAAGACTTTTGGGAAGATATCATCAATTTGCCTAATGATAGATATCACTATACTGGGTTACTCTCTTTAAAGCTCGTCCCTGAAGAGGTATGGGAACGGTGGGATAAAGAAGGTTGGTTAATAGAAGACAGAGGATTTAGACCGTTTCATGTTGTAGATGGTCAGCAAAGACTTACGACCTTTATAATATTAATCAATGAAATAGTAAATTGCGTGTTTCAGCTTTCAGAAAACCAAGGAAAAAACCCGGAAGAAATCTATCTTGGATCCTTTAATCTGTTGGAAATCCAACAGGAGTATTTGATGATTGCAAAGCCGCCTCATGCAATTATCAAAAGTTATAAATTTGGTTATGAAAAGGATAATCCGAGTTCCGAACTTCTAAAACATCGTATTCTTTCGAATGCCGAAAGCCACGGATCTGTCTCGGAGTCATATTACACCTTGAACCTTGAGAATGCTAAAATTTTTTTCAGAGAAAATCTAAATAACTATTTCACTTTTAATGGTATACAGGGTATTGAAATGCTGTTTAAGAAACTGACAAGAAACTTAATGTTCAATATACATGAGATACAGGATGACTTTGATGTATTTGTAGCTTTTGAAACCATGAATAATCGAGGGAAAAAATTATCCAATCTAGAATTATTAAAAAACCGTTTAATTTATTTAACAACTTTGTATGAAAAATCTGAATTGAATAATGATGATAAGAGGATACTGCGCGACAACATAAATGAGGCCTGGAAAAATATTTACCATTATTTGGGGAGAAATAAAAAGAGGCCACTAGTGGACGATGAATTTTTAAACGCACACTGGATTTTATCTTTTCCTTACACAAGACAAAAAGGCGACGATTATATAAAGTATCTCTTAGATGAAAAATTCACACCGAAAAATGTTTTTACAAAAGTTCCGGTTGTTAAGGATTCAATAATCGAAGTAGAAGAAATAGTTGATGATACAGATGAATTTGAAGAAGAACTGCCCCTAGCAGTTTCAAATGCTAAATTAACACCTTCTGAGATTGAAGCGTATGTAGAGAGCCTGAAAGTTGCAGCCCGGCATTGGTATAATACTTTCAACCCAATAAACAATTCAGAATTAGATAAAGAAGAACGTCTATGGTTGGATCGGATAAACAGAGTTGGGATAGTATATTTCAGACCTCTGTTGTTAGCCGCTTTAATGTCATCAAATATAAAGCAGGGAGAAAGAGTAGAGCTGTTTAGACAAGTTGAAAGATTTATTTTTATAGCCTTCAGATTGGGTAGAGCGTTTTCCAATTATAGAAACAGTGAGTTTTTCCGTCTTGCCAGGAAGTTGCAAAATGGGGAAATTACTGTCCAAGAAATTATATGTATACTAGAAGCTCGAATTGAAGATTGGCTGGAAGCTAAAACAGCTTACGACAATCAACCGTTTAATACCTATATAAAAAGAAAATTTGTCAATTCGAGTGGTTTTTATGGATGGAATGGATTGAAATATTTATTATACGAATATGAGTACGAGATGATGAGTAAATGGGGAAACCAAAAAATTGATTGGAATCTGTTTGTAAAGAACGAAGATGATAAAGTATCGATTGAACATATTTATCCGCAAACCCCAACTAGAATAGAATGGTTGGAACCTTTCAAAGATTTTTCTCTTGTACAGCAAAAGTATTTAACCAACTCATTAGGAAACCTACTTCCTCTTTCTCAAAGTATAAACTCCAGTCTGCAAAATAATATATTCTCTGAAAAGAAACATCCTGTAAGTAGTGAGCGCCGAGGATTTGCGAATGGATCTCATAGCGAAATAGAGGTTTCTTATTATAATGAATGGACCGCAAAGGAAATTCTTGAAAGAGGATTAAAGCTTATAAGTTTCATGGAAAAGAGATGGGATATAAAGTTTCCTAATATTGATACGAAGCTAGAGTTTCTGTGTCTAGAATTTATGAAAGATTCCAGCGCCAATTGAATTTTAAGTAGAATCCATTTAAAATTCTCATCCCTCTGCATGAAATTTAGGTGCAACTATAGACCAAGTCACTACAAAAAATCTCAACCAACTTGAATTTGTGATGCCCACGTCTATCGGGAAACTTGAGGACGAAAAGATTTCCGATGACTTTACAAAGCTGGATAAGACCTTTCCTTTCGAGTTAACACGAGGTGCAGTTGAAAAAATGGTTGACGAAGAAGATTTTTTTGAAATTAAAGTTGCCGGAGAAACGATGAAAGCTGAGGTCAAAATACCGTAAGAGCAAGGGCCGTTTCAAGTCATGCTGATTTTAGCCGGTTCAACACCAACAAGTCGCGATGGCAACTCAATAATGTTTCTCGGCAACAATGATAGTTTGAAAAAAGTGACAGACAAGGTTGCGTGGAATAGTATTGTCAGCATTCGCTACGACATTCGCGGTGTGGAGGTTAGTAAAATATTTGGCATTCTCATAACTAATGTGTAGTACAATTCAAGTAACAAGCAGAAGATAAGTTCTTAATAAACCTTTTTGGAAAAGGACGATGAAATAATGACCATTACAATTAAATATTGGATTAAAAGAGTGGTGTATTTATTTAAAAGTTACAATTCTCAAGTAAGGGAACTAAATGAAGATTATAGGAACTATGCTGATTGTAATAAAAAGTTTTTTTATGACGATTACATGGATAGGCGAAAAAGCGATAAAAAACTAATAATGATATTAATAGCCTTTGGAGTTAGCCTATTCATTCTTGTTATCAATAAAATTCGGGCGAAATTTAAAGCTAAAAGAAAAATGAAAATTTCCAAAAGACTTTGATGATACATTACACTTTGTACTTCACATACTGCCACGCAAATTGATTCTAAATATTAAGTTGTGATTTTTCTTTTTATTCACCCATATAATTTTTTTGGGATTTGTGAGGTTCTTTTGGAAGCGAGGTTTATTATAACTTCAAATAATGGACAGCTGAATCGGGGGAATTCTTAGGGGTGCAATTTAACGACTGCCATCTTAGACCGCCTTTTCACTGGAGCGAGATTTTCATATTCGACGATCAAGCTGTTAAACCTTAATCGGGGAAAATTGTTGATTTCTACTTGACAGTTACAGATTTGTATTAACTACTTTTAAATTTTATATATATTAAGACTATATTAAAAAAAATTTTAGAATTTTCTTGTGAATTATGAAGGAGAGGATTGAAATGAATGAATCTAAATTTTATGATATCGTTAAAGAAGTTGAAAATGAAATGGGAGGATACATTACCCAAACCTCTGTTAATGGATTTTCAGTTGAAATAGAATGTAAGTCAAATTCTGGTAAACAGAGACATACAGCTAAATTCGAGTTCGATAAAAATACAGGCGACTCTACTACTACCTTTGCTGCTTATCCGAACTCTGGTACCTACAGATATTTTAGAGATGAAGTTCGAGCTAAAATGAGAAAAGAACTAAACAATTAAAAGTCCGCATCCCTATGTTAAAAAATTATTAATCATGATAATCACTGAATATTGCACTGTGTAAGAGTCAATGCAGTTTATTAGCAATAATTGCGTCCATAAAAGCCGTATTCAATAACCTTAAGGGTTAAAAGATACGGCTTTGGGATTTTTTCTAGGACGTAAAATATTATAAATGCTTGCGACACAACGAAAATCTTGGAATTGCTGGCGATTTAGAAATATAAGAAATTTAATTAAGTTTTAATCTATAATATTTGTACTTGATATACTATTTTTAAATCCACATTCTGTGCAGGGCCAAATGTATTTATGATCGTCAAATTTTTCTTGATTGTTTAAATGTGCATTACAACGGTCGCAAAACCAGTCGATATCTGGAAATCTTTCTCCCATTATTTAGAGCCTCCATTATTTGAAATTTACTAAATAAAAATAGTGTAGTTCCTTGAAATTCTTCAATAAGCCAAAATGATAGCTGATAGCAGACCTACAGAGAGAAGTGGACCAACCAAGGACATTATTTAAAAATTAATTTAGGTTATGCATTCTGTAATATTACAATGAAAGTCACTTTACTGTTGCGAACCCGATTCATTTAATTCACTACAAATACATAATGTTGTCTCTAGTGCGGAGGCATAATTAATTACCAGACACTTTGTATCGAGCTGTTGAATAACTCGCCTTTGTAATAGTATGAGAATTGAAAATCCCTTTTATTTAGTGTGTTTAGAATCGCTTCTATTAAAATATTTTTATTTTCGTTCAAATATACACGCAGGAAAACTTCTACTCTTTGTAAGGCTAAATGAACATCTTTTGTTTCTATTAAATTGTTATCAATAGCAAACAACGGGTATGTTCCTTCAGGAGTTACTGCTTTTGTTAAAGCTTTTTGGTATCCAGAGTCATATGCGTTGTTCAATATATTTTCTGAAATTTCTTCTATTGATGGAATAGTGTTACCAGAGGACAACGTCTTGTAAATTGTTAGTATAGTATCTATACTATTTAATTGTTCGTTAGAGATTATAATTGAAGGTTTTTTTTCCACAGCTACAATCTCTTGCGTATATTGATCAACTACTTTTATTTTTAGTGTTAAATCTTGCGTTTTTACTGACATTAAATATCCCCCAATATTTTATTATTTATTAATTATTATATTCTAGATATAAGAGGGAAATCCTGCAAAAAAAGATTCCCTTTGTAAAAAAAAATTTAATCGCCATCCTATGTCAAACCTAATACAATTAATTTAAATTATTGCGTCCTGTTAAAAAATTTTAACCGATTTTGACAACACACTACAATTTATACTTTATACACAACCATACCGACTGCAGCAGCATTGCGGTTGTGTTTTTCTTTTTATTCATTCCGTATAAATTGTTTGGGAATTCCGTCGCTCCCAAGGAAGTGGAAAATAATTTACTAAAGTCGCGATTATTGGGCACTGCGAAGGTTCGCTGATCGGCATGGTGGCAGCAGAGCGAGTTTCAGCCGATTGGTTTGTATCCATTGCGGGAGCGGGACGCCCCATTGATCAAGTGTTGATGGAGCAGTTGGAGGGACAGCTCCCGGAAGATCTCATGACTGAAGCCGATCAAATCATCGAACAGTTAAAAGAAGGCGAACATGTTGAAACGGTCAGCCCCGAATTGCAGAGCTTGCTCCGTCCGTCGGTTCAGCCCTATATGGTTTTCTGGCTGGCGTATGATCCGCAGGAAGAAGTGGCGGCCATGGAGATTCCGGTCCTGATTATAGGCGGTACAGCGGATTCGCAGGTGCCGCAATCCGATGTGGAAAGTTTGCATGCGGCGCATCCGGAATCAGAACTTCTGATTATTGACGATATGAACCATGTGCTGAAAACGGAGTCGGATGAAGACGGGAATGAGGCGGCATACAGCGATCCTGATCTACCGCTAGCGGATAGGTTGATGGAGGGGATTGTTGGGTTTTAGGAGTGAAATAATATACGAAAAAAAAGATGCGAAGGGATTCGCAGCTTTTTTATAGGATTTTTATACTCGCTCAGGTAAAGAATCAGTTTTAAATATTTTCGCTATACTACTGCTTTAAGTGAAGATGTGAGTGGACCTATAATAACAAAATTAATAAAGTCTTATGCATCCCAGACTCAGGCACTGAAACACAGATGGTGGGTATGGCTGCCGGCAGCATTAAGGATCTATTGTGTACATAACATCGGCGAAGCATTACGCCGTGCAGGGGATGCGAGACAAAGATAGGCTGAATACATCACAACAGACAGCAACTCCGGTTGTTGTCTTTTAACAAGCTATTGTTACAAAAAAATAGTAAATGTCACAGAAAAGTAATATTTTTGTTTTATTTGCAGAAAATTTGGGTATATTATTTTCATAGGCGTTTCATATTCTTATTTTTAGTTTTGATATGAAAGTCTTATCTAATTTTTATACTGGGTTTTAGGGTACTGAATTTCAATCTCTATTCAGTTTACTATTTTAGAAAAGGGAGGAAAAAGGATGACGAAAATTTCGTGGTCACGATTAATGTTATTTACAATGCTGATCTTTGTATTGGCTTTGGCAGCATGCGGCAATGATGATGCTTCAAACGAAGAATCACCTGCTGATTCGGATGCTACAACAGAAGAAAGTGCTGAAACAGAAGAAAGTGCTGAAACAGAAGAAGGTGTTGACGAGGGCACTGAAGACGCTGAAGAGGGTACTGAAGAAGTCGATGATGGAAGTGCAGAATCTCAACCAAAAGTTACTGAGTTTGAACCGGCATTTCCTGAACAAACAAGAGCACCTGCAGTAGTGACTGAAACAGAACTTAATGAGGAAGTTATTGCTGAAGGTCTTGGCGTGTCTTGGGGTATGGCAGAGTTTGAACCAAACCGCTTGCTTGTTACGCAAAGAGATGAAGCAGAACTTCTAATTGTAAACCTTGATGAGTTCTCTGTTTCAGATCCAATCGAAGGTACACCAGAAGTAAATAACGAAGGTCAGGGCGGGTTGCTGGATGTAGCCGTTGCACCTGATTTTGACGAATCAAGAATGGTATTTCTGACGTATTCTGAAGATGCTGAAGATGGTACTGTAACGGCAGTCGGTAAAGGTGTTTTATCAGAAGATGAAACTTCACTGGAAGATTTCGAAACATTCTTCCAAGCGACACCAGCATATGATGGCGACTTGCACTATGGTGGACGTATTATCTTTGATGAGGATGGCAACCTGTTCCTAACAACGGGTGAGCGCTCAGATGATCCAATTCGCGAACGTGCACAAGACTTGGATGCTTACTTGGGCAAAGTCATTCACATTACACAAGATGGAGAAGCAGTAGATACGAATCCATTTATTGAAGATGAAGACGCACTGGATGGTATTTACAGCTACGGTCACCGTAATATTCAAGGTGTGGATTTCCACCCTGAAACAGGAGACTTATGGATTGTTGAATTCGGTCCACAAGCTGGGGATGAACTGAATATTGTTGAACCAGGCAATAATTATGGATGGCCGATTGTTTCTTATGGTATCGAGTACACAGGTGAATTAATCAATGATGGAATTTCAGAACACGAGGCGCAAGGCTTTATTGAACCAAGATATTATTGGGATCCAACAAGTGCGCCAAGTGGTAGTTCATTCTATGATAACGACGCAATTCCTGAATGGGAGAACAACTTGCTCATCGGTGGTTTAGTGTCGAGCTATATTGCACGTGTCGTTATTGAAGATGACACCATCGTTGGAGAAGAGCGTCTGTTAACTGATGAAGGCGAACGTTTCCGTGATATTCTTGTAACTGAGGATGGCGCGCTTATTGCAGCAACTGATGGCGGTAAGATTTATAAGATTTCTGCAGCAGGTGAATAAAAACGCGCCTCTTTGTCAAAAAGAATTCAGTTTATTAACTACCATTACATGAAGAAGAAGCCGTATCCAGAAACCTCAATGGTTGATGGATACGGCTTTTGTATTTTTATTTAAGAAGTAACTGAATTTGATGAAGAACTTAATGCTGTTCAGACTTTCATAAGCAGTATATATGGATCATAGACACCGACTGATTACTACAAATAGCGTTTCTCTCGGCGCTTGTTGCGCTTTATTCAAGCTCATATTTTGTTTGGCAGTAGTGTCGTTCCCTGGGAAGTGGGATTTTCAAGTACTAACATACAAAAAAGTATGTGAGCTATCCTAAATCATCACCTTAGTTACTCAATGAACTAAATATTCTAACTTTTTTAATCTTTTTACTAGGAATCGAACGTAAGTTCTGTTATATTAAATGCATACCACTATGGAATGAGGTGTATTTCGATGGTGCTTGCAATCAAAGAAGTGAACGGATTTGAAAAAGGAAAGAAATATACTAAGGAACTTGAGTTTGTTTCTTGCTTTAAAAGCGACGAATATCGAGTAATCGCTTTAGCAGATAGAGATGGCTATGTCTTTTATTGGACAACTACAGAAGATTCGCTTGAATATCGAAACTTCCGCAAAAAAGCTACTTACACATTTAAAGTTAGCTATATTTCTACAATAGTCGGTCCTTCCAGACCTAAGGTCATTATTGCAGAATTGCATGATGTAACAGCTGAAAACGGCATGTATGGTAAGGCAGAGCAATATAAATTAAATGCTTAATATATATCTAAACAAAAAGAACCTTGATACTCTCAAGGTTCTTTTTGTTTAGATATATAAATGTTAGTCTTTCCACCAGGGATTATCTCCCCGCACTCTTTGCATTAACATTTAGAGTGTGGTATTTTTATTTATTTATCCGCATAAATTGGGGAATGCGGCGCTTCCACGGAAGCGAAGTGGTTTATTTTAAAAGAGGAGATTAATATATGAGTAAGTTTTCGATTGTGGCAATTAGTTTATTGGCAATTATCATCATCGCTCTTGCCTTTGCCGGGGATTTTTTTTACGGCGAAGCGGTGCAGCGGGGGACTGAAGTTGAACTTTATGAGGAAGAAGAAGTTCCAGTGACAATCGTCCTTGAAGATGAACAGATGATCGAGGAAGCGGCTGAATGGTACGAAGAGCAGGAATTTGAAACGGCTTCTATCCTTTCATATGACGATCTTAGGTTGGAAGGTGACTTTTTGGAGAACGAAGATTCGGGTGGGAAAGCCGTGATCCTTGCACATGGCTTCCGCGGAAACAGTGAAGATATGAAAAATTTTGTTCAGTTTTATTATGACCAGGGATTTGATGTTTTAATTCCCGATGCTCGTGGCCATGGAGAAAGCGAAGGGGATTATATTGGTTTCGGCTGGCACGACAGGCTGGATATAAAGCAATGGACCCAGCTGCTCATTGATGAGGAAAACAGCAGCGATATTTTTCTTCACGGCGTTTCAATGGGAGCGGCGTCCGTATTGATGACGAGTGGCGAAGAGCTTCCGGCGGCAGTGAAAGGGATTATTGCTGATAGTGCTTATACGTCAGCGGCGGATATTTTATCTTATCAGCTCGAGTCTATTTACAATCTGCCGGCGTTTCCGCTCATTCCAATCACTAGCGGTATTACAGAACTCAGAGCGGGTTTCACTTTTAATGAAGCTTCCGCGCTCGAGCAAGCCGCAAGAAATGCGCTTCCTTTGTTTATCATTCATGGAGAGGCGGACGAACTCGTTCCGACATCGATGGCAGAAGAACTCTACGAAGCAGCAGGCGGCGACAAAATGTTTTGGACAGTTCCGGACGCCGGACATGTTAAAGCCTATACGATAGCCACTCAGGAATACCAGGAGCGGCTGAAGGGATTTATTGAGGATAGTATGGAGAAGTAATTTGCGTGAAATGGTCGTCTGCTTGGGAACGGAAAGACGCATATTCATATGTCAGGAGGCTCAATAAATGAAGCACTTCACGAAGGATTGGTATGACGAAATGCAGGTTTCCGGTTTTCTCGCATTGCACGAGTCAGAAGAGGACTGGGAAGAAGAATTGGAATATTACCGCAAGGAAGGAGAGAATTTGCGAGAGCTGAACTTACGCAATCTGGACGATATGCGGAAAAATTTGCTGCGCTACTTGCCGGATACGTTTCTTCCGTATATTCACGATGGCACGCTGGTGACCGAATACCCGACGCCAGAGCTGCGCATGCTCGTCAATCGATGGGAACGGGATTACGAGCGGCGGATGGAAGAGCTTAATGACCGGTATAGGCAGCATTTCGAATCGATCAAAGCGGAACTCCCGCCAGCTGCCGTCGAGCTGGCGGAGAATGGCCTGCACGATGCGGTCGTCCTTTCTGTTGAAAGACCGTCTGAAGGTCAGCTTGTCCTGACGCTCGACTGCAGTGGAGGGTTCCATTATTTTACCGATGTCCGACTCACTTTTGAAGGGGTCACGTATTCGAACGTTCCAGCTGATTTCAAAGGTGCATGGTGGCTTTATGATGAAATTTACAAAATGGACGGTGGCTTTGAGCTTCATACCTTGTTCGACACTCCGATGACTGAGACCGTGATCCGTGCGCGCGATGTAAAAATTGAGCCGCTGAAACTGCCGCTATTGCGCCGGTTGCAGAAATGGTACAGAAGAAGGTAGATAGCCAGGTTTAATTCTTTATAACTAAGATTAGGAGGAATTATCATTGAACAGTTATAAAGAGTACTTAGATTTATTATCTAAGAATTACGAAGAAGCAGTTGATTGGTTGCTTCAGAAATACGGTTCTGCGCAAGATGATTATTATAGGGAATCTTCGTACCAGAGGTTTATGAATAGAGAAATAAAAAACATTACAAAAGGTAAATTCTCAAGAACAAACGAAGGGTTATATTGCCACCACATAGATGAAATTAAATGGTTGAAAATATCTGACCAAAATTTTGTGAAGGAATATAATATCCCCTTTGAAAACCAACGAAAAAACAGATTAGTATATTGTGACTTGGTCGAGCATACCATTTTGCATGTATTGATAATAAATGAAACTTCTTCTGAATACGGTTATCCAGGATTCGAAGCATTTTTAAAACCATCTATTGAAGAGTGGTATCTTGATGAAAGAATGCCCAATCCAGAATGGATGAAAAAATGTTACATGAAATCATTTTTAGAGCCTCAAAAAGCGTTCGAGTTGGTAAAAGAAATGCAAGAAGTGATAGGAGAAAGTTATTTTAATACTTTAGTAGATTATTATGATAAGAAAAGGGAAATTGAAGAAAATAGAATGAAATGGCAAGAACAGCTTAAGCAAAATCGAATAGATGAGAGGGCAAGTTGGATAGAAAATGCAAAGCAATTACATCATAAGAGCCCCAGAAGTGAGATAGTAGCTGCTAGCTATTTTATACGTATATACTATAAAAATGCTGAAAGTGTTATAGGGTTTTTTAATAAATCCATTACATTTAAAGAATACGACAAAGAGATGAAAAAGTTTATGAAAGAAGAAATACTGGATGAACTTTTAGTATATATAGACAGTCTGCCCGAACTTGTTAGGGAAGAAAGTAACAAATAAAAATAAGTTGCTAGTATCTGGTATTAATAGTAAGACACTCGTATTGGTGCAATTAAAGCCAACTTCAATCCTTTTTTAAAAAGCGTCCGTGGGAACAAACGAATCCTAAGCGATGTTGATTAAACACTACAATTTCATACGTAACCACACCGACTACTGCAACATTTCGGTGTGGTTTTTCTTTATATTCCATTCTTATATATTAAATGGTAACTTTCTCGCTCCCAAGAAAGAAGAAATAATTAAAAAAACCTACTTTATATCCTTTTATTAGAAAATTATGAGTCAATTTTTCTAAATACCTGTTAAAATAAAATTCAATAAACTATATTTTAAATAGGGGGAAAATTTGTGGCTGCAAATGAAGTTTCGGTAGGCAAGATAGAACAAATGTTGGATTGGGCATATGACAAATCTTTAAACGGCATTCCTGGAATGGACTCAGCTTATGAAATGGCGGAGGGTTTTTTATCAAAACATGATACTGCTGATCAAGCTATAGACAGCTTGATTCGCTGGCAAAATACAAAAGCCGCCACTAGTGGCTTTCTTACCGGATTGGGTGGAATAATTATAATGCCTGTTACTTTGCCCGCAAATATTGCTTCAGTTATGTATGTCCAAGTTAGAATGATTGCAGCTATTGCACACATGAAAGGCTATGACTTAAAAGATGATCAAGTTAAAACTTTTGTGTTTGTTTGCCTAACGGGAAAATCAGCATCGGATATATTCAAGTCAACTGGTATTAAAGTAGGTAATGCCTTTGCAAAGCAAGGTGTCATAAAAATACCTAGTAAAGTCATTGTAGCTATAAATCAAAAAGTTGGTTTTAGATTACTCACGAAATTTGGAGAAAAAGGATTAATAAATTTAGGGAAAGCCATACCCATAGCTGGCGGCGTTATTGGTGGAGCTGTCGATGGAATAGGAACCGGGATAATTGGAAAGACGGCCAAGAAGGTGTTTGTCTGAGTACAGAGATTTATGATAGCTTCTCTGGCAAAACATATCTATAGCTTCATATGTAAAATTCCCACTTCCAAACCTATGGATTTATACCAGTTAAAAAATCAAATATATATTCATTCGATCCAAAAGCAAAAGAATAGATCATCTTGCTGACTGAACGAGTGGAACGATATGTGAGGAGCACATTCAGATGAAAAAGCTGTTAGTAGGAGTTATTATTTCAATGTTACTTATTTTAATCGCCGGTTTAGTCGTTTTTATTCAATTTAAACCATCTGGAGTTACTGCTAGCCAAAGTTCTAATACGTCCTTAATCCAGGAGAGAGTCGTAGAGTTGTCAGAGCTAGCGACATTGAAGTATGAGTATAGTAAAGCAATGGTAAATCGTGATTCAAAGAACATCCCATTGACTGATATTCGCTTTGCAGAGACGATAAAGCTCATTGAGTACACAGGATATATGAAAGCTGGGTCGGATCTTTCGAAAGTGGATGTAGCATATGATGAAGTGTCCAATCAAGTAACGGTCCGCCTTCCAAAAGCGAAAATTCTTGATAATGTTGTGGAGACCGAGAACATGAAGATAGAAGATGTAAAAGGAAATATCTTCTCAGATCCTCCTACACAGCAAATTATTGAGGATATAAACGCTGAAAAGAAGAAATTTGAAGAAGAGAAAATCAGCCAAGGATTTTTAACGGAAGCTGATAAAAGGACAGAGGAAGTCTTAAAGTCATTCTTGAGTCTCGATGAAGAAAATGAAGTAATTATAGAGTTTTATTAAAAATTAAGTCTCAAGACTCGGAAAATTTTTGAACGATTCTACCGACACACCAGTTTGAGAAATAGCTAACCTGAGTCTAACCCAATTTGATTTATTTGTAACAACTGTATAAAAAAACCGTATCCAGTGACCTCGAGGGTTAATGGATACGGTTTTTGTGTTTTTTATCTGATAAAATAATTTTTCATAACTGTAGGTTACACAGAGAACATCTGATTAGGAAATCTAAACCATTTCCTCTTCTATAGGAATTACAACACTCCCATATTTAAAGACTTCATATTCTTCCAAATCTAATTTACTGGTCCATCTCAATCCGGAAACTTCAGGAAGCAAGGCACGGTAATGACCCCAGTTTAAAACATGGATATCCTGCAATTCTTTATCCGGGAAAGATGCAATGCTTTTGGAATTATACGCAGGCTTATGAGTGTAAATAAGTAATCGCTCAGCTAAGTCGATATAAGTAGACCATAAATCTTCAGTTAGAGGTTGAGAGCCATGAAGTCTTCCAATATAAATCTTATGATTGTTTGAATCATTTGTGTAAAGCCAATCTTCCTGGGATATTCTTTTGCCTAATGTTTGATAATCAGCTTTGCCGATATATAGCTGGACATCGTTTCCGTAAATAGGATGTCTTCCGTACACCTGATAAATTCCGTAATCCGTTTCTTCGTTCATAAGCTGAGGGAGCTCTGATAGTTTATAAGAACCTTCCCATTCAATTTGAATAAGGGTTACTGGAATGATGGACATACAAAAATCTCCTTAATGGTGAAAAGTTATTTTTCTTTCAATACGCCTGCTGCAACCAAATTATTCAAAGCACCTTTATTTTTAAATCTAAAGTAGCCGCTTAAACGGTTTAAGTCTTTTTGCGTGAGAGTAGCTAAATCCGTGGCAAGTTCGTATTCGTTTTCCAGTTTTGTAAGTAATGTCTTTGCAAATTCCACTTGCTTTGAAGTTAAAAGCTTGTCCTCTTTATTTTCATCTTCAGTTTTGATAGCTGTTTTCTTCTCTTCAAGAGGGAGGATGGTTTGATTAATTTCTACAGTGTATTTACCAGCTTTAATCCAAGCTAGATCTTCCTTGTTTAATGCAAACCATTCTCCTTCAAGTCTTTTGGCAGAAAAATGCTTATGAAATGCTGCTTCTGTCTGATGATGGTTACCAGTTTTTATAAGGAAAATAAGTTTGTTTTCAAATGGTAATTTCACACCAAAGATATTCATTCTTTTCTCAAGGTTTTTTGTCTTGCCGATTTTGAACGAGCCATTCATATATTCTTGTACAAAGTAGACATATCCGGGAGCTTTGCCCTGAAGGTCAGGCGAATCAATAATTTTTTCGAGCTCATATTGATTTGATTCAAACAGATAAATCTTATGTTGCTGTACTGTTGGGGGAGTGATTGATGGTTCAGGAGCAGCTTTGCTAGAGAAAAGTTTATTAAAAATGTTTTTAACCATATGTTTTGAACGCCCTCCAAATTAGTTTTAATATTATATACAATTATAGACTATAGAAGGACTTTTTTCTTATATATATCAAAATATGTAAATAAGACACTCTGTACATAATCACATCTTCTACACCACATGTCAGTTGTGGTTTTTTCTTTTTATTCACACGTACAAATTGTTTGGGAATTGAACGGTTCCCTTGAAAGCTAAGTTAATGACATTTTGATTGAAAATTGAAGAAGTTACAGTAGCGAATATCACCAAATTTTTGCTTTTAAGTATAAGGAGGCTGGAAGAATAATCCCATCCCGGATCTATTCCTCCAGCCTCCTTTCCCATTTCTGCCTCACTCCGCTCCAAAAGCCACAATTCCATAAGCCTCCAAATACAATTTCAACACACGCACCCATTGCTTTTCAGTCGCAAGCGCCACATGCCCATCCGGCCGAATCAGGTACAGCGCATTTTGCTTGAATCCTGCGTTTTTCATCTGCGCTTCCCAGGCAAACTCATGGATCTCGAGCGACTGCGAGCGGGCAAAGTCGATGAGCTCGGGCTTCGCTTTGCCGTATATGTGAATTTGCCAATCGACGGAGCGCAGTGGCGCGAAATTATCTCCGTTTGCGGTTTCGATCCACGGCAAGCGCATGCCGCCGTAAACTTTGCCGGCTTTGCCTTTGCTCAAGATGCTGTTGCGGTAATTGATGTGGATTTGAGACAAGATCTTAAACGCATTTTTTGAGGAGAAGGAAAATTTGAATAGGGATGGCAGGACATAGGGGACGGCATACTCCCGCAGCAAGGTGCCCCGCAGTTTTTGGCTGACAATCGTTTGGAACGCTTTGTCGGTTGTCGCGATCAACCGGCGTGCAAAGGCGATGCGCTCTTGTTCGTAGGTGCTCAATATTTTAGGAGCAGCTTTCCCTTGAACCACAGCTGCGAGCTTCCACCCCAGATTGATGGCGTCCCCAATGCCGGTGTTCATGCCTTGTCCGCCGGTCGGGCTGTGCAGGTGGCCGGCGTCGCCCAGGATGAAGATGCGTCCTTTGGCAAATCGCTCGCTGACACGGTTATGGACGCGGTACGTCGAAAACCAATTAACCTTGGCTGCGCTCACGCGGATTTTGTTTTCAATATAATCGTTGATGTCATGGTACTCGACATCGGTGCGCTCGTTGAATTCCTCGGGCACAATGCCAAGGATTCGTTTGGTTTTGGCGTTCCGGACGTTCATATAGAGCATAAAGCCGTCATTGTCCATGTACATGTCCATCTTTTCCATGTCGTTTACCGACTGCTCGGTTTCGATATCAGCGACAAAGAATAATTGCTTGTACGTGCCGCCGGGAAAGTCGAATTCCAGTTCTTTTCGGACCATGCTGCCGGCCCCGTCGCATCCGCATAAATAAGCGAATTCCGCTGTTTCTTCTGGCTGTCCTTGTTGCTGCATCACGGCGTTCACGCCAACTCCGGTGTCTTCAAACGACAGCAACGAAGTGTTCCATTCCACTTCTACGCCTATTTTACTTAATTCGTCCACAAGAATTTCTTCGTGCTCGTCTTGCGGCAAACTCAGGATAAACGGAAACGGGCTCAGTCCTTTGCCCAACTCATGGAATCTCACTGTAGCTCTCACTCGTTTGCCGTCGCTGACATCAAGCGACAAAATCGGATGCCCCCGCTTAATGTTGCGTTCGGCCAGACCCAGTTGCTCATACTGCTCCAATATGCGCGCATGCACAGCGAGTGCACGTGACGCGGTGCCGGTTCCTGCGTTTTTATCGATGATCCGAAACGGCACGCCTTGACGCGCCAAGCTATAAGCTAGAGCCAGGCCAGTGGGGCCAGCTCCGACGATTAAGATTTGTGGGTTCATCCTGGAGACCTCCTAATGAGTAGCACGCCTGCTGATCCGTTCAGTTTCAAGTATCGTGTAAAGTTATAAAATTGAGTATAGGAAAAGTGTAATAATAAAAAAGCAGATGATACCGAACCGAAAAGATCTTGTACAGCTACTATATCCTTAATTGCCCCATTTCAAGCAAAAAAATAGTGTCCTGGAGCGTACAATTTAAACACGGAGCAAAGGGCGGGACGTGATAGAATAACAGGTAGTGGAACAGAAAAATAAACGGTATGTACTTAGCATAAAGTGCAGCATTCATGGTTGATAGATGAGTTGAAAGGAATGAGATAGCAAAATGAACAAAATGGTCGAACAAAAAATGAGCGAGATGACAGAAGTGTTTAACAGCCTGCCGAATTGCCGGGTTGAAACGGATGAGGCTGGCCGGATTTTGATTGTGAGCGATAACCCGGTTCCTTGGAGTGAAACGCTTGAGAAGAAGGACGCGCACTCGGCATATAAAATTGGGTCCATTACGCCTCATAAAGCGGCGTTGGGTCTCTATATTGATTTCCCGCATAATTATATAGAGATTGATCGGATGGATGACATCATCGATCCCGAATTCACATTGACTTATTACGAGCCAAGCACCAAGGCTTCAACAGTGAAAAGCTGGTGGAGGTTCCGATCAGATGAGAAATTCGACAGCCTCCATATGGTTCTGAGAAAAACAGAGCTGGAATTGTATGATTTCAAGAGAGAAGAATGGGTTGGCTTGATGGAAGAGATCACTCGTGTTCATAAGTAATTGATAGCATAGCCGAATAAAAATCGTCTTTAAGTGTCAAACTCAATTCAGTTTATTAACTATATTTACATTTAGAAGAAGCCGTATCCAGTGACCTCAAGGGTTAATGGATACGGTTTTCGTATTTTATCCGGGGACAGCTGGGAATAACGCATACAGTAGGAAGAATCGGATTTTCATCATACTCATATTACTGCGCGTACTTTTAGAGAAACTTTATAATCGCTGCATTCACGTTGTGAGTGCGGTTTTTTATTTTATTCCTGCTGGTAACTACTCCTCATCTTTGTTTTGAGGATTGAGAACGAAAATGGTTTTGTTTATAAATAGTATTTCAAGTGTATATTAATACGTGATAAGATAATCTCTATAAGTCATATTCCAGGAAAATCCTTAAAAAGGAGCCTGAACAATGACGATGAAAGAACAAATTTTCAAGCAAGATGAATCATTTCTCAACTGAAATTACCCAAATAAGACGCCATCTACATAGGTACTCTGAATGATCACATCAAGAAGTGAAGATGGAACAAGAGGAGGAACATCATTATGAAGGTTACTAATCATGAATCATTGCGCACTGCCGTTGGGGATTTGATGCCCCAGGCAATCGATACCTTAACGTCATACGTCAGAATTCCTTCAGTAGCTGCACAAAACCAAGGGATTCCGGAAGCGGTCCAGTTTGTTGTGGAATTGTTGGAAGGGACGGGTGGAGAAGCACGCGTTCTGAATGACTTGGGCGGCAACCCTGTGATATACGGTTTTTTCCCGGCTGGAAAAAACGGTGCGCCGGATAAAACATTGTTGTTTTATAACCATTACGATGTCCAGCCGCCGGAACCGTTTGACGAATGGAAGACGGAACCTTTTGAGGCCACTGAAATCGATGGGATTTTATATGGACGGGGAGTCGCCGACAATAAAGCCGATTTGATTGTCCGCCTGACAGCGATTCAAGCCTTGCATGAATCCGAGGGTGGATTGCCGTGCAATGTAAAATTTATGATCGAAGGGGAAGAAGAAGTGGGGAGTCCAAATCTTCTTCCTTATTTGGAGAAGTACACTGAGCTGTTCCAGGCAGATGCGTGTATATGGGAGTTTGGCAACAAAGATGAGAAAGAACGGGTCAGCATGGTGGCGGGCATTAAAGGAATGGCTTACATGGAATTGATTTGTGAAAGTGCTGATATTGATTTGCATTCGTCCATGGGTGCTTACGTCGATAATGCGGCTTGGCGTCTCGTCCACGCGTTGACGTCCATGAAAAACGGCAAAAATGAAATCCTAGTGGAAGGGTTTTATGACGATATCATTCCGCCGACAGCTGAACAACTAGAAGTCGTCGAGTCATTGCCTTTTGAAGAAGACGCCCTGAAAGAAATGAACGGGCTGAAACGTCCGCTAATTACAGAAGCGCTTGGAAAAGATCCGCGGATCGCGATGGTATTTGAACCGACCATGACGATTTGCGGATTGGAGAGCGGCTATTACGGGGAAGGCAGCAAAACAGTGTTGCCCAAACGCGCCATGGCAAAAGTGGACTGCCGTCTGGTGCCGGGACAAGATCCTAAAAAGGTTGTTCAATCGATCAGACGCCATCTGGACAAACATGGCTACACGGATGTGGAAGTCCGGGCACTGAACAGCCAGCGCGCCTACCGCTCCGACTTTTCCCATCCGTTTATCGCTCAGGTAGTCGAAACGGCCAAGGAAGCTTACGGAACAGAGATCATCATGGCGCCGAATCATGCGGGCACAGGGCCGATGTATGATATCGGAAACCGGCTGAAATTGCCGATCGTCAGCACAGGCGTCGGCTGGGCAAGTTCAAAAGTGCATGCGCCGAATGAATCCATCCGATTGAACGATTTTGAGCAAGGTACCGTGCATATGGCGTACTTGCTGAAAGCGTTTGGCCATCCGAAGAAGTAGAACCAGGCTCTGCGAATTGAAAAATAGTGTTTAACTGGTCACCTTCCTGTGTGAAAACCAATTCTAAACGTTTCCGATAATATATGCCATGCATTATCACACCCGCTGCTTCAGCCTTGCGGGTGTGTTTTTTCATTTTTTCATCTATAGCATGGCATGAAAGTTGGACGGAGCACAGTACCGCGTCTTCCTCTCAAGCTATATTTGGACTTTACGGCAAATCTCTTACCATATATAATCCGAAGTTTTTTTAAAATACTTGTTTGCATGGCGGCGTATACAGGGAAATCCCTTTGAATCACGGAATGATCTTGGAGAATTTTAAAGGACTCTGTACAAACATGGAGAATTTGAACTTAGGGAGGTGAAATTATGAAGAAATTCGTCATCCAATATACCTTAGAAGAAGGACTCACTGTGGAAAGAACAGTGGAAGCAGAATCGAGGGAAGATGTAGCCTCCATGGCATTATCAGAACAGATTGTCCAGTTTGAGGACGTTTTCGGAGAATTGAATCTGTTTAATAAAGACGACATCAAACTAGTGAAAATAAAAGATTATATTGAGCCTGTCAATACTTCAAGAAGAGGTGGGTAATGAAGCTGGGAATCCACATAAGTCTGTAATGAAGCGGACTTGTCATGCAGCTTTATCGGGAAATAAAAGTAGTTATAAAAAAAAACGACACTGTCAAAACAATTCTAAATGATTTTGACAATACGCTATAGTTTATATTTTTGATACCGCCGCCTCTGACTTATCAATATTTCGAGTAAAAATTTTCCCTAATTTCCTGAATAAATACTGTTCAGCTCTAAAGCACAGCAGGTTATAATCACTCCAGGGGGAATTCTCATGAACTTAAGCAACCTGACAACCTACGTACCGGCAAAGCTTTATAAGCGAGGACAGGATTATTTTGAGCAGAATTTTGTGGAGCAATTGACGGAAGACGCGCCGAATCGCTGGCATGCGCTGGTAACAGGAACACGAGATTATGAGGTATCGATCAATTTGACGAAAGATGGAACGATTGTGGGTTCTTACTGTACCTGCCCGTTCGAATCGGATTCGCTTTGCAAGCATGAAGTGGCGGTGTGTCTGGCGATCCAAGAACATAAAAAAGAAAACGGTTCGACGGCAGTGGATGTGCTGACGCAATTAAAGGCGCTGAAAAAGGGGGAGCTGCTGGAAATCCTGGAGGAACTGGTGGAGAAACAGCCATCCGTCCAGCTTTATTTGACGGAGAAATTCGCAGGTTCGAGTGATATGAATGAGGAAAAGGCGCGTCGAACCATCCGGAAATCAGTGAGCCGCGCCAGCCGCAGGGGATTTATCGATTGGGACCGGACGGACCAGGCACTCGAAGGTGTGTGGGAAGTCCAGGAATTAGTGGATGGATTGGATCCGCATCACGATGCTGAACGGATCGTCCGTCTCAATTTGATTATCATAAAAGAATGTACCGAAATGCTGGGAATTGCGGACAGTTCTTCCGGGGACATCAGTTCAGTTATCTATGAAAGCCTGGAGAAAGTTGACGATGCGCTAGCGCAGTGGCCGGAAAATCTGGAGAGAGCGACTGTCGAAGGGATGCTTGATCTGCTGTATCCGCATATCCTGTTCGGACTGGAGCAGGACATGACAGATGCACCGAGTATTTTGCTGGAAGCTGTCCTGCAATGGAATGAAAGAGGCGATTTCGCAGACAAGTTTTATGATTTTATTGAAAAAATGATTGGCAGCAAGGAAATGCAAAACAAGTCATTCGATTACGAGGAAGAGCGGTTTCGCCGGTGCCAGCTAAGGGTTCTGCAGCAACAGGGAGACGTGGAAGCGGTCGAAGCATTTTACGTGAAGCACCATCGCTATCCGGCAATCCGTAAAGCACAGATCCTGCAGGCGCTGGTTGCGGGTGAATATGAAAAAGTGATCCGGTTGTGTGAAGAGTCGGAAGGATTGGATGCGAACCTCCCGGGACTGCTGCAAGACTGGAAAAAACTGCGCTTTGCAGCCTACGAAGGAATGGGCAGCACTGCGGAAATGATCGACCTCAGCTTTGAGTTTGCGCTGCAAGGGGAGGGAGAGTATTACGTTAAGCTGAAGAGTTTGGTGGATGCGGAGCAATGGCCGGAGAAGCTGGAGGCGCTTCTTGCAGAAATGAAAACCAGTCCGCGGAGCCTGCTGCTGTTTCTCGAAATTTTGATTGATGAAAAGAGGTTGGAGGAGCTGCTGGATTACTGCCGGACGGATGTCTCTGCAATCGAGCACCTGTATCCGCACCTGCTGGCCGATTATCCGCATGAAGTGAATGAGATTTATACGACCTATATATACCGCCTGATCGAACGGGCTTCCAACCGCAAGGCATACTGGACTGCCTGCCAAAGGATCAAAGATTTTCAGCAGGCGCTGGGGGCTGAAGCGGCGGCGGGGCTGATTGAAGAGTTGAAGTTCATGTATCCGAAACGGAAAGCGCTATTGGATGAGTTGGGGAAGATTGAGTCGAAATGATTGTGTCGCTCCCTGCTAAGCGAAATCGAATTATAACTAATAGAACCTAAAAGCTAATATACTCCGATTTAGATATAAAAAAAGACCGAGTGCGTTAACACTCGGCCGATGCAGTACATGCCGTATAAGAACGGCTGGCCAAATTGAAGATGTTTGCAAAAAAGTAACCACCTACAATCCTGGCAGGGAGAAGGCGGTTACTTTTTTTGTTGATGTTATTTTTGTGCCTGGTTCAGCAGCTGATCTAGACGGTGCAGATAAAATGTATAATCAAAAAGAGCAGATGCTACGATCATTAATCGGATGTTTTTCTCCGGATCTTCCTTAGAGAGAGAAAGCACTGATCTATAAAATTCGTTTCTTCGGTTTAACATATCTGCGTCTGAATGCTGAAATTCTTTAATCTTGCCCTGGTATTTCAAAAATAGGTACTCATGATATTTAATTAATTCTTCCAGGTAATGATCAAATAACTGATTGACACTTTTTTCAGACTTACTCTGAAAGTAATGGTCATCAATTTTTCCGAGAAGCTGATCTCCCTCCTCTAATGTCTTCAGCATCTGCCTGAAAACAATCATTTCTCTGTCATTCAATTGTTTTGTTCGTGATTTTCCGAGCTTAATTCTTTCCTCATCAAACAACTCGAATTGCTCCACTAAGTTTTCAAGTTCTTTCTTAAAGTTACGTGAAAGCACTTGATAAGAACCTTCTGTCAGTTCATTTGAAATTGCAGTTCTTAATAACAATGACATTTGCTGAAAAGCTGAGTGGATGTTATCCGAAAAATTCTTTTTATATTTCGGTGGAAAAACAACCAGATTAACGACTATAGCAGAAATCGTTCCTACCAAAATAACTAAAAATCTCTCCAGGGCAAAGTACAAATCCTCGCCTGCACCGGAAGTCATAATCGCAGCTACCGTTACAAGAGTTAGCGGGATTGTACTATCCATTTTTAATTTCAAGCTTAATGAAATCATAATCATAATAACTAAACCGATGGTAATCGGATTTTCGCCTAAAAAATAGATGAAAAACAACGAGATAGATGCGCCTAACGTATTTGTAATCAATTGATCGGGCAATTGCTTCCAAGTCCGGTATAACGATGGCTGTACAGCTAAAATAGCTGCAACAGCTGCAAACGCAATGTTGTCCAATCCGAAAAATTCACATACATATATGGCAATTATAACTGCTACTCCAGTTTTAAAAATACGAGGACCAAAAGTAATATCCATTTCTCCTTTCAGATAATAAAGAGCTGGAGGAATGTTTTTTCACTCACCAGTATCTCGTTAGATAATTATTATCTATGGTATATAATGTTGTCTGATTAAACTTTAAATTGCGATAGACATTATGTCAAAAGTGAATATTGCACTTCAGTATTTTTATCAGTGAATGTAAAAAGGGACTGCCCCCTAAAAGTCATTTTCACGCCCTTTTGGGACAGCCCCATTCTATACTATAGTTGTTCTGCTCTACGTGTTAATTTCTCAAAATAATGTAAACAACGTAAATAATGTAGATGACGGCTAAAGCCGAACCTTCGATCCTTGAAATCTTATACTTGGTTCTTGCAAGAATCATTAATAGGATGGACACAGCGATCATTACCCATACATCTAGAAATATCTTCGAATCTACCGTTAAAGGAGAAATCGCTGCTGAGGTTCCTAAGATAAAGAAAATGTTGAAGATATTGCTTCCGATAATATTTCCTAAAGCAATCTCAACCTGTTTCTTCAAAGCTGCGGTTATAGAGGTGACGAGCTCAGGAAGTGAAGTACCTACAGCAACTATCGTCAAACCGACTAAGGTTTCACTCATTCCAAGTGAAAGCGCGATCTGAATGCTGTTTTCTACAACCAGGTTACCACCAAACACGATGGCCGCAAGTCCGCCGATTGTTAAGAATGTATTTTTCATTTTGGATATGTTCGCGATATCAGCGGGATTTTCTTCTATGTTCATTCGGTCTTTTCTTGCCACCTCAAAGATATAGTAAAGAAAAATCACAAAGAATAGGAGCAAAATAAGGCCTTCAGTTCTTGTAATCAGATTGCTGCCTGATGATCCGAGTTGAATGTCGCTAATCAGAAGCAGCAATGCAACTGCGCCCAACAAGGCGAAGGGAATTTCTTTTCTTATGGTTTCGCTCTGAACCATTAAAGGGAAAACGAGGGCTGTAACTCCTAGAATGAACGTGATATTAAAGATGTTGCTGCCAACTACATTCCCAATCGCTACATCACTGTTTCCTTCGAAGGCAGCAATAAAACTGACGGACGCTTCCGGTGCACTTGTACCGAAAGCTACAATCGTTAAGCCGATCAATAGGGGGGAAACCCTCAAGCTTTGCGCTATTTTTGAAGCTCCTTCTACAAAATAATCAGCTCCTTTAATCAAAAGAGCGAATCCAACTAATAATAAAAAATAAGTCATGTGGGGTTCAATTCCTTCCTAATTCTTTCGTTTGTTGTTAAAAGAAGTAACTTTCCTCTTTTCTATGCCAATACCCTTCGAACTATTTTAAAAACCATAAAAAGTCGTCACCCAGAGCCTTCGGAATGTGAAAGCTTTGAAATGTGAAAGAATTCAAGGTTCAATAGTATAAAAGTTTACCATGTAAATACATAAAAAAAGAAGTAATCCAAACAGATGGAGGCGAAGAAGTGGCTGATATCCGAATTTGTCGTTATGAATCATCTTTCGCCGATGAAGCGGTAGCAATGTGGCGTTTGAGCAAGAAAGAGGCGATCGGGCAAAAAGAAATCCATTCTTATGAAAGCCATGTCCACTTTTTGAATCATATTTTACCGCAGGACTATGAAATTTATTTGGCGCTCGAGAAGGAGCGGGTGGTCGGCATTGTCGTGTTCAACTCGGATGAACTGAACCAGCTTTATGTAGCCAATGACCAACAAGGAAAAGGAATTGGAGAGGCATTATTGAATATAGCGAAAGAGCATTCGAGCGGCAGTTTATTTTTGTATACATTTGAAATAAATAAGAATGCGCAACGGTTTTACGAAAAACATGGATTTGTAGAAGTTGGGCGAGGATATGAGAATGAAGAAAATTTGCCTGATATCAAATATGAGTGGCGGGAAATGTAAGGAGCGTTTTTAAGGTGCTTGTCCTGGTATGGAAAGCATTTCATCCGTTTACATTTTGGATTTGGACAATAAAAAGTAATAAAAATCACGCAGGGAAAAAACCATTTCCCCTGCGTGATTTTTTGGTTCTAAGCTTGGAAATTTGCTTACTGGGCTGTGTAGCCTCCGTCCACCATGATTGTGGCTCCGGTTACAAAATCATTTTCACACAGGAAGATGATGGCATGAGCCACTTCTTCCGGCCGTCCCAAACGGCCGATCGGATGTTTTGCGACGCTTCGCTCATAAGCTTCGGGGCTTAATGTCGTGCGGTTTGACATAGCGGTTTCAATATAGCCCGGGCTTACCGCGTTTACTCGGATATTTTTGTCTGCATATTGCAGCGCCAAAGATTTTGTCATCAATTTCACTGCCCCTTTAGAAGCGCTGACCGCAAAAGCCCGCGCCTCTCCGACACTTCCCAGGATAGAGGCAGTGTTGACGATGGCGCCGCCACCGGTTTTCAGCATTTCGCGGATGGCGTGCTTGGAACCGAAGAAGACTCCGTCCTGGTTGACGGCGATCACTTTCCGGTAATCTTCATAGGACAGCAAATGCGTTTCACTGAGTGCGCGAATCCCGGCATTGTTCACCATGATGTCAATCTGTCCGAACGCTTTGACCGTCTCGGCTATCAGATTTGCTACAGATTCTTCTTGGGAAGCATCGACTTCAATAAATACAGCTTCTGCTCCAGCATCTTGTAGTTCCTTTGCAGCGGCTTTTCCACCTTCCGTATTAATATCGGCCACTACTACTTTTGCGCCTTTTGCGGTAAGTGCTTGTGCCGTCGCCAAGCCAATTCCTGAAGCCGCTCCGGTGACAACTGCCACTTTTCCTGCAAGTTCCACTTGAATTCCTCCTCCGTTCGAATGTCTTTCTAGTAGCTAGTTTACCATTATTATTTTGAATATTCAGTTTTTTAGAGTGTTCATGTCACAGCTAATCAATTGTGCCGGGGTGAAGGGGAATAATGAAGCAATCAGCGGAAGTTGCTGCATTCAATAGTTTTGGAATGCGGAGTAGTTTGAGTTTTCAGTCAGGTAAGAGTAATCTTAAAGTAGAAATGAGAGGAGTGAAAGTGGATGGAAAAAGCAATACCAGAAGTTACGTTGAACGACGGAACAAAATTACCGGTTACCGGACTCGGTACATACGGGCTTTGGGGCAATGCAGGGGCGAACGCAGTCAGCAGCGGAATCAATGCTGGCTACCGGTTGATCGACACGGCGTATAATTACGAGAACGAAGGAGCGGTCGGGGAAGGCATTAAGCGAAGTGGTATTTCACGTGAAGATTTGTGGATCACCTCCAAGCTGCCAGGCCGTTATCATACTTACCACAAAGCGATGGTTGCGATTCAGGAATCATTGTACCGTTCTAAGCTGGATTATTTTGATCTATATTTGATCCACTGGCCGATGCCAAATCAAGATGTATATGTGGAAGCGTGGCAAGCCTTGATTGACGCGAAGAAATGGGGGCTCATCCGGTCGATTGGCGTCAGTAACTTCCTGCCTGAACACCTGAAGCGCATTATTGGGGAGACCGGAGTAACGCCGAGTCTGAATCAGGTTGAATTGCATCCGTTCTTTAATCAGGAAGAGCAGCGGAGTGTGCACAAGGATCTTAATATCCAAACAGAGTCGTGGAGCCCGATTGCCAAAGCAGCAGACATTATGTCGAATGAAACAATCAGTAAGATAGCAGACGCCCACAATAAAACGATTGCTCAAGTGGTCCTGCGCTGGCAATACCAAATAGGATCCGTTTCGATTCCGCGATCCACTTCTCCTCAGCGGCAGCGGGAAAACCTGGCTATTTTCGATTTTGTCTTAAGCGAGGCTGAAATGACTGCGATAGCAGAACTGTCCCGTCCGGACGGCAGACTGTTTGATATGGACCCGGCTACCCATGAAGAATTTTAATATAGGTGCTGGCTGATTGCTGTGCAGAAGAATGTAAGGAGTGCGAGAAATAATAGCAGCTCCAGACAAATGAGGCAAAACAATTCTTAATTTATGATAGAAGCGCCTGGTCTATACCTGGCGCTGCATTTTATTTTTGAGAAATTGCCCTTAATTAGAAAGTAAATTCTTTCAGAAATCATCCTGCAACCCGTCGCGTACTCTAAGAAGGGCAGCATAGAAATTAGCTCTCAAACAAAAGGCCAGTGCAGAGCGGTTCCCGGTGGTTTCAGAAGACTAAAAGCAGGGGTGAACACGATGAAAAGAACTTTGGTCATCAGTGACATTCACGGAGAACTTCATCTTTTTGAGAAGCTGCTGCAGAAGGCGAAATACAACGCTGCCGAAGATGGACTGATTTTACTCGGGGATTACGTGGACCGCGGCCCGGATTCAAAAGGGGTTTTAGAGCAGGTCATCGAATTAAAAAGGCAGGGCGCTATTGTATTAAGGGGCAATCATGACCAGATGATGCTGGACGCTGTAAATGATAAACCCGGTGCGAAGAAAAATTGGTCAAGAAACGGGGGACTGGCTACACTGCAGAGCTACGATCCTTCAATACAAGACGTGACGTTCCCGGCGGCAGCTATCTTTTGGGAGCATGTCGATTTTATTAAAGAAACAGCTTATTATTATGAGGAGGATGACTCCATTTTTGTGCATGCGGGTGTCTATCCGGGTATGCCGGTTCAGCAAACAGATCCGTATATTTTAATGTGGATCCGCGAAGAATTTTATAAAGCTTATGCGGGCGAAAAAACGGTGGTGTTTGGACATACCCCAGCATTTATACTGCGAGGGACAACTGATCATGGCGTTTATTTCGGTGACAATCGGATTATTGGAATTGATGGAGGAGCAGCTTACGGGGGACAATTGAATTGTCTTGAGCTGCCGAGTAGAAAAGTCTATTACGTGAAGAAAAGTTGAGATTAGAGTTTTTCGATTTCTGTACGCTGATCCGCAAATCGTCCAAAGTGGAAATCACTTTTCACGGAAGCAGAACTCATGAAAAACACCCTCCACTGAGCGGTTGGCATCTACATGCCGACTTTTCAGTAAAGGGTGTTTTTCATTGCTATACACTAATTATCAATAGGATTCGAAATCCGGTGCCTGACGTTTTCGAGTTGCCTGTTCATAGGAGTAGGCAAGTTCGATCAAGCGCGGTTCGCTGAAAGCCTGGGCGCTGAACGTGACGCCGACCGGGTGTCCGCTTCTCGTGTAGCCGGCTGGGACAGTGATGGACGGATAGCCCGCTTTTGCCGGAAGAGCAGCGCCGCGGTTGTTTTGGAATAACAGCGCATCCAGTTGGTGTTCACTCATGATGAGATCCAATCCTTCTAGAATGGAATGGCGCAAATCGGTTTGGCGGTGTTCCAGGTATGTCGGGTCAGCTGGATCGTCGCTTAAGGACTGCGATTTTTCCAGTTCTGCCTGGCCGAATTTCATCCGGCGCTCCGGATCTTGTTTATTGAACTCGATGACATCCGCCAGTGATTTGACCGGAACCTCATCAGGCAACGTGCTGAGATACTCATTGACGCCTCGTTTAAATTCATACCACAAGACGTCTGATTCGAATGACTGCTGGGGAATCGTCACTTCTTCCACGGTAGCGCCGAGCAGCTTCAATTGTTCGATCGCATCAATCATGATAGCACGTTCTTCCGGCTCTTCATTGTTCAGGTATGTTAGATCGACGCCGATGCGTGCGCCTTTCAAGCCTTCCGTTTTCAAGTGCGGCGTGTAATCGGTTAACGCCTGACCGGCGCTCGCCTGTGTTGCCGGATCCTGTTCATCGACGCCCGTCATAGCGCCGAGCAGGATCGCAGCATCCGCAACGGTTCGCGCCATTGGTCCTGCAGTATCTTGGCTTTCAGAAATCGGGATGATGCGTGAGCGGCTGATCAGCCCGACCGTCGGCTTGATGCCGACAATGGAGTTGGCGCTCGCTGGGCTCAAAATTGATCCCGAGGTTTCGGTGCCAACGCCGACAACGGCAAAATTCGACGCAATGGCGGCACCTGTCCCTGAACTCGATCCGCCGACATCTTCCGGTTTGAAGGTGCCGACTCCGTAAGGATTCCGTACTTGTCCACCGAGTGAGCTGTAGCCGCTCACGCCTTCTTTCGACATGAAATAAGCCCATTCGCTCAAGTTCACTTTGCCAAGAATGATGGCGCCAGCATTCCGCAGCTGCGACGCGACAAAAGAATCCTGCTGCGCAAAGTTCTGCTCCAGTGCAATAGCGCCGGCCGTCGTTGGCATCGGGTCCGTCGTTTCGATATTGTCTTTGAGCAACACGGGAATGCCGTATAACGGCCCCTGTCCGTCCTGCCCGCGCATTTCATCCAGCTGGGCTGCAATTTTCAGTGCGTCCGGATTGATAGTCAATACAGAGTTGATCTTCGGGCCATTCCGGTCGAATGTCTCGATCCGGTCGAGGTAGGCTTGCACCAATTCCACGGAAGTGAGCCTGTTTTCCTGAAAAGCCTGTTGAATGTCTTTGATTGTTGCTTCGTTTAGTTTAAATGAGGTTTTCTCCATCAGTAGGCTCCTAACTATAAGTTATTTACATATCTTTAATTGTACACCAATTCTTAATTTTACATAAAGTGCTGATTTCAATATGTACACTTACAAGAAGATAGAGCAAAATAAAAAAGCCGCATTTTGAGATACGGCTTTACTATTTATAGATATTATTGTGAATAATTTTACTATATGATTTTTCGAATATAACCTTACAAACCCTAGTTTCAATCAAAAACACTATTACAATATTTAGAGGTGGCTTAGTTAGTTACTTCAAATTCAACATTCTGTGCATCTGAAAGTGTTTCGTAAGTCTCAGTTGACATGGATTCGCTAATCACAACTCTGACTTTTTCTACTTTAGTCGGGTCAGTTTTAATTATTACTCCAATCTCACCAGCTTTACTCACAGCCCCATAATAATCTGGATCTTGGGCTTCATCATAGTCAATGAAGTCTTTCCAATCATATGCTACGTCAATTTTTTCTTGTTTACCTTCTGAGAACAATACAATTTCATTGATTCCACTAAAAGTTACATCTTGATCAGAAGTGTTTTCTGCAGTGTATTTAATATAAAAATAACTAAACTCTGCCCCTATTGGTTCGTCCGTATACATATTGTTTATATCGAACTGCTGATCCTCTGAGACATTGCTCGCTTTTTTGAATGATACTTCTTCCAAAGTAACGTTTATCGGCTTTGCATCATACAATTTATTCTCGGCTACAACAGACAAAACTTCAGAAGTTTGCTCAGGTTGTTCTTCTGTTTCTTCCGATTCTGTCCAAGACTCACTGTCTTCTCCGCTGAACATATCTTCTAGCTGGGAGATATTAGCGAAGATAGCTTCCTCCAAGTTTTCGTCATCTACAATTTTAAAGTTTCCTTCATCATCTTTTTCTAAGTTTAATTCTACCGACCGTGTAACGAGAGGAGCATCCTCTGCAGTCATATATTTTACCATGGTCTTTTCAGCCATTTCTTCAAAGGCTTTTTCTGATTCTTGAGTTTCTTCATCAAAAGCACTGGCAAAAGCTAAAGGCATGATTTCAGCCATTGTGCTGGTCATAACGCTTCCCATATCAAGAGATGTAATTTCAGTTTTTATAACTGCTTTATCATCATCAGTTGATACTTCTTCAGTCTTTTCAAAGTCATAGTTCTTAGAGATGTTTTCAAATAAGGTCATTGCTAATTCTTCATCTGCCTCTTCAGCCGTTTCTTGATCAGTAGTCAGGCTTTCAGTACCGCCCTGAACATAAGAACCTGCTTTTTCAAAATCATTCTTTTGGACGGCAGTTAGAAAATCATCTACAGTGGCGCTAGGATTTTCTGATCCACAACCTGCTAGAAGGCCTGTAATCAGACCGACGAACATCAAACTCACTAATTTTTTCTTTCTCATTTTCATTACCCCATCTTTCTTTTCTACTATAACAACTAATAAATAGTACCATCAATTGGATGATTATGGCTTATTGGATTTGCAGGTAGCAGAGGATAAGTTATTCATTTCTGCTGAAGCAGAGGGATATACATTCATCTATGTTGATGAACGTTACGAAGGGGAGACAGCGGCCGTTCTATTGGGAAACGGTAAGACGATTTCTATGGATGCGGCAAGGTATAAAGGAAAATTGTTTATGATGGAATAGAAAGTGTATGAATGGCTACCACCGCAGTTGGAATGAAAATTCAGTTGCGGTGTTTTGGTTTGTAATCAACTATTTATGGTTTTTGTTAAATTAGTACAAATACCCAATTTAAACCAATAATTGAGTTGCTTTCAGGGAAGAGAATTTGATCAGATAAGCCGAAGTCTTTCATCATTTCTTCCATAATTTTGGTAGGTAATTAGTATTTATTTATAATATTTATATTATGATAAAAGGACTATTTTAATGTTATATTAACGGGTATAATAAATTTACTAAGATTTTGATGTGCTGGCTCAGTATGATGCTTTTAACCAGAGGGATTTTTCGTTTGAAGTACCCATGGTGCGGATCCGGATCATTGTCTTTGGCGGTTAGGCTTATTGCAGCGATTCCGTCTTTTTACGGTTTACAGGCAATGGAACAAACTGCGGGCTTTAATTAATTTCAGACATTGAGGAGGTAACGGCCATGTTCAGGAACAATGTTTTTCCCATATCACTTCTATTATCGGTCATCATCGTATTTTACAGCTTGACGCATTTCTTCGAACAAAGTCCATGGCTGATTTCCGCAGGGACCAATGTGCTTCAGATTCTGATCGGGACGCTGAGTCTCGTTTGGCTGTTTCAGGCGTATCGCCGGGCCGACAGCCGGCAGAAGAATTTTTGGCTGCTGCTGTTCGTCGGGCTCAACGTCTATTTATGCTCCAATTGGTTGTGGCTGTATTATCAGATCAGCCGGCAAACCATAGAGTCGGAAAATCTTACGAATGTATTGTGGATGGCCGCGTACCTTTTCTTCCTGGCAGCCTTGATTGTTAAAATACGTGAACTGAGCGGTGCTTTTTCTGGCCATTCCCATAGCTTTAATATCACGGTCTTTATGATTACCGTCGCTTCCATCAGCTACCATTACCTGGTTGATCCGGTGCTCGAATTTGCCGGAGATTCGCTGCTGGTGATGTTGCTGACCTTTGCTTATCCGGTAGCGGATCTGACCATTCTTTTCGCCGTCACGATTTTGTATTACTTGATTCAGAAAAATGATAAGCAGGGCATCCTGTTGCTCTGCATCACCGGATTTTCTTTTCAGGTCGCCGCAGATTTCATTTATGCGTATCTGACGTTCAATGGAACTTATCAAGCAGGCCATTACGTCGATCTGTTATGGCAGCTGTCCACTTTGTTCATCGGGCTTACAGCGTACTATGCAAAAGAGGATGAGGGGCAAAATTCATGGCTCGTGAAAAATCCAGTACGGGACCAGGCAGCGCTTTTTCCCTATGTGAGCATTGTCATTCTTATGGTATTGGTTATCGAAAGTTATCAATTTGATTTCAATGCCCTCAGCGCGGGGCTGCTGCTGGCGTTTCTGTTGCTGCTCGCCCACCAAATGCAGATTCTTCACAAGAATCATCAGCTGGTGGCACAATACAAACAATTGGCTTACCATGACCCGTTGACAGGGCTGCGCAACAGAGGCAGTTTTAAGCAGGAGATTGAAGGCATGCTGAGTAATTATCCTTCTTCGCAGCTGGCACTGCTGCTCCTGGACCTGGATAAATTTAAAGCTGTGAACGATACCCTAGGCCATCATATCGGGGATATGGTCTTAATCAAAACTGCACAACGGTTGGAAGCGACAGGTGGAAACGAAGCGCTGATTTTCCGCCTGGGAGGGGATGAATTCATCATCATTCTGCCTGGTGCTACACAGGAACGGTGCACCGCTTTAGCCAAAAGAATCGTAGATGTGTTTCAGGACCCGATGGATATTGAAGGCCACGTGGTGAGTGTGACGCCGAGCATCGGCATCAGCAAGTATCCCGAAAACGGAAACACCTCCGACAAACTGATGCAAAATGCGGATGCAGCAATGTATGTTACAAAAGGAAAAGGGAAAAATGGTTTCAGTTTTTACAATGAGGATGCAAACTGGAATGAAGTCCGCATCAAAAATGAAAATCGCGTCCCTGTGTGAAATAGTTCAAAATGATTCTGACAATCCAAGACACAGCTGCCACACACTGGCAGCTGTGTCTTTTTCATTTTTGATTCGCTATAAGTTTTGCAGCACCCAGGGAACAATCGTAATAATTATTTGTGTGAGCCGGACCAAAACAGGGAAACCATTTACGGATAGGGTAATTCTTTGAATGGATTGGAAAAGGAGAATATCAGTGTGGCAGATAAACGAGATGAAATTATATTAAGAGGGCTTCAAGAAAATAATTTAAAGAACATCGATTTAAATATTCCGAAAGAAAAAATCAACGTGTTTACCGGCCTTTCCGGTTCAGGGAAAAGCTCCGTCGTATTTGATACGTTGGCGACCGAAAGCAGAAGACAAATGACGTTGAACTATCCATTGTATGTCCGGCATCAGATGCCGCGATACGAAAGGCCCCATGCCGACTTGATGCAGCATTTGAGCCCGGTTGTTGTCGTGGAACAGAAACCGGTAAAAGGCAATGCACGCTCGACGGTTGGCACGTATACGGACATCGATCCGTTGATTCGGCTGTTGTTTTCGCGAATCGGCAGTCCGTCAATTGGTTCAGCGACTGAATTTTCGAGTGAAGGTTCTTTTGGGAACTGCCCGGAATGCAGCGGGTACGGAGAAATCGTTGCGCCGGATATCACCAAACTCATCGATCACACGAAATCACTTAGAGACTCCGCAGTGCGATTCAAGCCGCTGGCGCCGCCTGGCTGGCAGGGCAGATGGATGGTGGACGGCGGATTGTTCGATCCCGATCTCCCCATCAAAGATTTCACGAAAGAAAAATATAATATGCTTGTTTACGGACCCCCGGAAGGCGAGCGGGCATTCAGCACTTATTATTACAAAGTAGGCAATCGTGACATCGAATGGGACGGCATCCTTCCCAGGTTTATTCGCCTGTACATTAACCGGGATCTCACGAAACTGAAGATAACGTCTCAAGATGATGTGTTGGCGATGACGACACACGCAGCGTGCCCGACTTGCGAAGGATCGGGATTAAATCCGAAAGTGCTGGAATGCAAAATCAACGGGTTGAATATCGTGCATTACGACCGGTTGGAACTGACAGAGTTACTGGGTGAGCTGGGGAAAATAAAGGATCCTGTCGGAAAATCCATTGCACAACAGGCGTACCCGAGTGTAAAACAGCTGGTTGACTTGGGGCTGGGTTATTTGAGTCTGTCGCGAAAAATGGGGACTTTGTCCGGCGGAGAAGCGCAGCGCGTGAAAATTGCCCGTCATTTAGGAAGCAGTTTAAATAACATCACGTATATTTTCGACGAACCCAGTGCAGGGCTTCATCCGGAAGAAATTGAGATGTTGACGCATATGTTGGAAAGTCTACGGGACAATTACAATACCGTCGTCGTCATTGAACACAATTTAGCGGTCATCAAAACAGCAGATGAAATCATTGAAATGGGGACAGGAGCGGGCGTGAGCGGCGGCGAGGTGGTCTACCAAGGCGGACTGGAAGGGCTAAAAAAAGCATCAGCCATTACCAATTTGGACCATAAACCGACCATCAATAGGAATCCGCGAAAAGCAGAAGAAAGATTCTCCATAAGGAACGCTTCTGCCAACAACTTAAAAAATGTCAGTGTGGAAATTCCTAAAAATGTCCTGGTCTCGGTATGCGGCGTTTCCGGTTCCGGCAAAAGTTCGTTAATGTTCGGCGCATTTACCGAAAACTATCCCGAAACCATTTCGGTTGGCCAGGGCAGCATCGGAACGTCCAGCCGTTCGACGCTCGCGACTTATATGGGAATCATGGATGACATCCGGTCGATCCTGTCAAAAGAAACCGGACAACCCGTGGGATTGTTCAGCTTTAATTCATCAGGGGCTTGTCCTGTCTGCGAGGGCAAAGGCGTCACGACGCCAGACGTGGCTTTTGCGGACCCCGTGACCGTCACATGTGAAGCGTGCCGGGGGACGAGGTATTCAGAAGAAGCCTTGTCTTATCGATACAAAGGAAAAAACATCGTAGAAATTTTAGAGCTCACAATCGACGAAACCAATCAGTATTTGAACATGCCAAAAATCGTCAAAAAAGTAGATACCTTAAGGGATGTAGGATTGGGGTACCTGACACTCGGACAGACGACCAGTTCGTTAAGCGGAGGAGAAGTGCAGCGCCTCAAACTCGCCAGCCACTTGAAAAAAGAAGGGCAAATTTATTTGTTGGATGAACCTTCATTAGGGCTTCACACAAAAGATAACGATCATTTATTGGATGTTTTCCAAGGCCTCGTGAATAAAGGGAATTCTGTCATCCTCGTCGAACACAATTTAAACTTTATTGCAGCGAGCGATTGGGTCATCGAAATGGGTCCAAGCGGCGGCAAAAAAGGCGGCGAAGTGTTGTTTGAAGGAACACCGGAAGAGATGCTCGAGTCGGACACATTGACGGCGAAGTGGCTGAGAAAAGGTGTAGAGGAGTAATTTGAATAAATCGCGCTTCTGTGCAAGGCACAATTCAAGACATACAATAATACTGCATAGGAATAAAGACGAAATCAGTAGTAGAAAGAACTCCATTGGATTTAGATGGTGAGCGGCAAGTATTCATAATTTGAGCGGCACCAGGGACGAAATGGGAACCGCTAGTAAAGCGTTCTTTTAGCAGGAATCGTGATCTTTCTTATTGCTGTTGTGTGGAGATTTATTAAAAATGGAAAGTCTCTTTTTTCAAGACGTGCGGTTTAAGAGGGCTAACCAAATAAAAACGCGTTATGTGAAAGAAACAATTCTAAACGATTTTGACAACAGGATGAAATAGACTTCACGAAAATAGCCGCTTCTGGGAAATCAACATTCCTTGGAGCGGCTTTTTGGTTTATTCAGGCTTATAAATTGTTTGGGAATTGTGTAGTTCCCTGAAAGCTAAACTAACTAGGTTTAATGAAAAAGCTATATGTAGAGTTTTAATATAAACTAAAGAATAGCAACTGACGATAAATCCTTCCTTTTAAGGTTAAGTCAATCATCAGGTATTTTGATTTCTAAGATTAAGTTAAATATTTAAAATCGGGGGAAATGCTTTATGAAAGAAATGTCATTGGAAGATGTGATAAGAGAATTAGTTGTACTAGATTTAATTTGTCAGGAAGAAAATACAAATTTAGAAATTGCTCTCTTTGGCGGTGCAGCTATTTTAATTCACTTGGGAGATACAGATTTCAGAGCAACTAGAGATATAGACTTTAGAGTGGAAAATTACACGAGTGAAGAAAAACTAAATAAAATCATGGAAGCCAAGCCAGGTGTTTTTCAAAGATTAGGTATGTTCCCTGAGTTTCCAGATCAAGCACTATATAGAGAACATGGAGATTTATTTCTACTGGAGGGTATTCCATTTGAAAATTTAAAGATCTTTCTTCCCGATATAGAAATGCTGGCACTCTCTAAATTAGTCTCTAAACGAGGAAAAGACCTAGAAGATTTAAAAACAAAACCAATTCTTGATGAATGCGATTTAGAATTGCTTCATTCTTATCTAGAAGAAGCAAAAACATACTTTTTTAATACATCTGAATTCAATTTACATGAATGGGATGATATACTAGCCGAAAGAGGATTAAACAAGAATTAACACACTATATGATTGAAAGGAGAGATTGATTATGTCAAAGCTTTTGGATGTGCGGGCAGCTGCAAATGAGGAAAAGCGTGACATGGTTAAACGAGGTACTCCTTATCGTAGATCGACAGCAGTTTATGCATCACATTTCTTGAATGATTTAGTCTCTTCAAATCATCCTGTCCCTTTATCGAGAGCAGAGTTAGTGAACATGGTTCAAGTAAAATACAATGTTGATAACGACCGGGCACAAGATGTGGCGAAAAATGTTCACGTTCAAGTAGCTCGTGTGCGAGATAGAGAACGGTTAGCAAAGTTCTATAAAGAAGCAGATAAGCGTTTGAAGAGCAAGGAAAGAAATAAATCATAAATCTTGTCTCTGGGAAAGAAAAAATTCTAAACGACTTTGACAACACCCTGCAACTTACATCATAAAAATAGCCGCTCCAAGGAAATCAACTTTCCATAGAGCGGCTATTTTTTTAATTATATTCATATCAAACGTCACCAAACCGGGGAATTGTCTATCTTATTTGCTTGTTTAAGGAGGAAAACATTCGGGAACAACTAATGTCAGGATGATTTATAACTTAAAGGAGGAAACAAAAAATGGCAAAAGTATTAGCAGTGCTGTCAAGTGGACACAAGGATACAGAAAATAACTACGAAACCGGCTGGTGGGCGGAAGAATTGTTTGCGCCGATGGAAGTATTGAAAAAAGCGGGACATCAAGTGGATCTGGCTTCACCGCTGGGCGGAAAACCTGCACTTGACCAGGCTAGCATCAGTGAAGATTACGACCCTGAAGGCAAATACAAAAAAATATACGAATCGGGAGTAGCGGATAACACAACAGCTCTTTCGGAAGTCGCTCCAGAAGACTATGACGCAGTATTCATCGTCGGCGGCCACGGGGCAATGTACGATTTGGCTGAAAATGAAACCCTGCATAACATCATCAATGCCGTTTACGACAATGGCAATATCGTGTCAGCTGTATGCCACGGACCTGCACCATTGCTTTGGACAAAACGTCCGGACGGCAAGAGCATCATTTCCGGCTTGAACGTTACCGGATATCCGGAAGCGGTTGAACCTGAAGGTCTTCCTGCGATTCTGCCATTCAGCCTGGAAGGCGAAATGAGCAAAGTGGCTAATTATTCCGCTGAGCAAAAAGTGGTATGGGGCAATGATCAATTGGTGACCGGACGCGATCCGTTTTCTTCTGAAGAATTGGCCGAGGAATTGGTAAAGGCATTCGACAAGAAAAACAAGCAGGGCAACTAAATGATGGAGCCTATTGTCATTACCGCAATCCTGAAGCCCAAGGAAAACATGGAAGAACGACTATTGGCGGAATTAATTAAAGTGCAGGAAGCCTCACAAGCAGAAGCTGGCTGCCTGAACTATGTTCTCCACCAATCAATTGAAGACGATACGTTTGTCCTTCATGAAACATGGAAAGACCAGGATGCTTTACAGAGCCATATCGAATCTCTTCACTACCAGGAATACCGCACGAACATAGCGGACCTGATTGCCAAACGAGAGGTTTTTAAGCTGAAGACCGTCTGAATCATAATGCCGAACTTTGCGAAGATTTATCGCAAAGCTCGGTATTTTTTTGCATTGAATGGTATTGCATAGAAAAATTAATATGTAGACCAGCTTCTCTAGCCTACACAATTTCTGCACGTATTGGGTGTACATTTGAAGTGCAGAAAGATACCAGAACTAAAAAAGGGGGGATAGGAAGCAATGATGGGATCCGAATGGGGAATGGGAGTAGGAGGTGGATTTTGGATGTTAATCGGATTAATCGTAATTGTGGGCTTCGCCATTTACTTTATTGTGAAAAACAACAATAACAACGATTTGAATCGTTCACACAAAGACTCCAGTACGGACGCAATGGAAATCGCCAAGAACCGGCTGGCTAAAGGTGAGATAACTACTGAAGAATTTGAAGAAATCAAGAAAAGACTTTTATAAAATGCAGATTATCGTATAAAGTCGAACGGCTCTATCCTTATTTTGGAGGGGCTGATCTAGCTTACCGCAGAGTTAAATGATGAACGTCCAAAGCCGCTGGCGGAAGTTATTCCGCACAGCGGTTTTCCTGTTAATTAGAAGATTAAAAAGTTATTCCACTTCGATCTTTCAAGCATGCTGATGTATATACATACTAATTGTGTCGCTCTCTGGGAAGCAAGATACTAACCACAAAGTTATTTTTTGAACAATTAAATTACTTATTGCAAACGTACGTTCCCTTTTGTTAAAATGGATTTACATAAAAATGGAATGGCGGATTCCTTTGCTGCTCATTCAACAGATGCCTCTTCAATAAAGACAGTAAAAATTTGAAGGAGGAATAATATGTTTCAATCAGGTAAGGAATTGGAAAATCTTTTTTACACAGAGGCAGCTTTCTATAAACTGCAGACGTACGAGAAAATTCAAATTTGCCGAAGTCTTGTTGCCATCAGCCGAGTGGGCGCAGAAAGTGAAGGAGTCGATGCATTATTTGTGCTCCTGAACCCAGGGAAATGTCTTCCATTGGCAGGGGAAGATTCGATTCCTTTGCTGTCGGGAGAGGTTGCGGAACTGCCGCTTATGCCCGCAACTCCCGATAATACGCTGTACCAGCTGATGCGCCTGATGGAGCGGATGAACTGGAATTCAGTCCAGGTCATTAACCTTACTGATCTAAGGACGGGGAAATTTGATGAGTATAAAGAAAGCCAGAGGTTCATGAAACAATATGGCGATAGCCGCCATACGATCTTTTCAATGGATCGGTACGTTGAATTATTGGATTGCGTGGAGCAGGCAGATACGGTTATCGCGGGATGGGGCACTGAAGCTTCGATTATTCCTGCTGCGGAAAATGCGTATACCATTTTGATGGAGCTTGAAGACATTAAGGGCCTTTCCTATAAAACGCATCCGCTGTACTATCATCCATTCCCGTGGCTTCAGAACAAATGCATCAAGTGGCTGGATGATATGGAAGCACAGCTGAAAAGAACGGCAGAAGTGGTTTAGAAAAGGATTTCTAAGAAAGGGATATATAAGTTAGGAACAGGCTTGAATATAAGCTTCAAAAGTGTGTAAACAATGTTTAAACTTTTGTGCGTGATAAAATGATAGCATGAAGGAAGGTGGAAGCCATGGCAAAAGTCGTTGATCATCAACAAGCCATTGTCAAGAAATGGGGAAATAATCTGGGTGTTCGATTCAATGCGTCCATCATTGATAAAACCACAATAGAAGTCGATACAAAAGTAGATATTTCCGTGTTGGATAATGGAACAATTATGATTAAGCCTTTGAAAAAACGTAAGTCACTCAATGAAATTATTGAGGGTCTTACAAGCGATAATCAGGGTGAAGAGCTGATTAAAGGTACAGTCGGAGAAGAGTTATAATGGGGACTTATATGCCGGCACAAGGAGATTTGATTTACTTGAACATTGACCCAAGCGCAGGCATGGAAATACAAAAACGAAGACCAGTTATAGTATTAAGCAATACGGAATACAATAAAAAGTCAAAGTTCATTTTTGTTTGTCCAATCACTTCTAAAACTACGGGCCACCCAATGGAAGTGGCAGTGCCATCCGGCCTTAAAGTATCCGGTTCTGCACTTCCCCATCAAATGAAGAGCGTGGATGATACAAAATGGAATTTAGCGTACGAAGATACTCCTGTGACAGAAGATTTTCTCGATGAGTGTGTTTATTATGTTAAACTGCTCATGGAAAAAAACTTTTGAATTTGATTTACTCCAGTGTGACCACCTACTTTCACGCAGGGAAGTGGGCGGTTGCTTCTTTTTATTTTCTGCAATTTCAGTTCTGCCAAGCAAGAGAAGCGGCACTGAGTAGGTGGCTTTAAAATCGCTTCTCTGTATAAAAAATTCTAAGTAAATTTTGCGGCACACAGGGACGAAATAGGAGAATACTATATCCTTTTGGAACAGCTCCTATATTATCATCTTAATGCAGAGAGTGTTCCCATCAGCCATCCCTGAGAAACCAATAAAAACGCCCAACAAATCAGGATGGATTTGCTGGGCGTTTGTGTTTATATTTTTGAGTTTTGCAATGGGAAACCGCTATTCAAATGACTCTTTTGCAAACCAATCAAAATGGAGAGTCAGGGAGTTCGGTTATTGTTTTTGTTTATTAACTTATTGTTTTCATCCTGGGTACGCGCATTATCTTTTAACGATTGGTTTTTTTGTTCCTGTGGATCGAAATCTTGTTTTTCGGAAGTTTCCTGATTTTTTTCTTCAAGAAATTCGTTCATTTTTTCAATGTTTTTTTCCTGTTCGGATGATTGGTGATTGCTCATCGGAATCGCTCCTTCATAACAGTTTTTATTTATATTCCCGATAGCTGGAGAGATAAACGCTGACTAGCCGACACTTGATGACAAACTGTTCCTCAGAGTGATCGGGGTAAGTATTCATAATTGAGCACCACTCAGGGAAAACATTGGGAGTGGAGCGAGCAACCCCATCCTTAGAAATTCAATTTCAAAAAACACGTGTTTCTTCTATCTTATCCTCCAACCCCCGCGCCAGCCACGCAATGATAAACAGCAGCAACGTCAAACTGCCAGCCAGCACAATCAGGTTCGGCACACTTTTCGCATACAGGTCATTGATGCTCGATATCATCAGCCATTGCGGAAAAGATGGATTCACGAAACTTTGGTAAACGGCGACAAAGTTGTTGGCGCTGTGCAGCAAAATCGGCACCAGCAGATTGCCGGTCTTTAAATACAGGAGTGACGCCATCACGGCGAACAGGAAAGCGCCAAAAAAGTTGATGTGAAAAATGCCGAAGATCAAACTCGACAAGCCGATTCCTTTCCAGAAGCCGAATCCCGCGACCAGCCAATTGAGGATCAGCCCGCGGAATACGAACTCTTCTGCGATCGGCGCAATAACTGCTAAAATAAAGCCGGTCGCCACCAAGTACCATAACGTATCGGGAAACGGCTGGGGCATGAGCGCCAACTCGACCGCAGTGGGGGCGATGGACATGAGCCCCCGCAACTGCAGCCAGTAGATGCTGACGGAAAATGAGGTCACCAGCACGGTGAGTCCGAGGACTGGCAGCAGCCAACGCAGGGTGCCGCGAAAGAAGAAGACTTGACTCAGCTTCACGCCGCGCTTCTTGAAATGGTAGCGGACAAACGGCACCGGCAAGACGACATAGAAAACCAGCAGCATGGCAACACCGATAATGAGCACGTTTTGCGTGACCTGCAGCAGGATGAAAATGGACACGATTGATGCGCCCAGCATCCAGCCGAACATGTTCGGTGACTTCCGTTCCTCAGACATCCCCAGCGCCGCCTTTCGTTTTAGGCTGATTGCATTTCCGAGAGTGGAACAAATCATCTTCTGCAACAAAATCCGCTTTTAGTACTGGATGTGAATTTTTTAGTAATATTTTGATTTTATAATAGCATGACTTAAGGTTTTAAAAAATATTTACAGCTCATTTGATAAGGGAAGAAATACAGTTCTTAACTGAAAAGTTCTTAGATATATTTGATGAACGAAGGAAACCAGCATTTACCCATTGCTTTTGTTTCCGTACGCTGAAATGTTTAAGCCTATCTTATTTTCAAACAAGATTTTGCAGGAAACTGTTTTGCCGCGGGACCAATTCGGGAAGACATATTGAAAGAGAGTGATGGAGTGATGTTAAAAGTATTAACTACCGAGAGGATGCGTTCATTATGGATAGAAGCACATTGAAAAAAACAAAAGTTTTCACCTTGTTAAATCTGGTTTTCTATTTTTTAACGCTCGGCGTAAATTACCTCGGATCTTCCGGATTTTTTAATGGGATGGGTCAGAAAGACATCTCAGACAAATACATGACGCTCATATCGCCGGCACCTTTTACGTTTTCGATTTGGGGAGTCATTTATAGTTTGCTGCTGATTACGTTGATCTATTTGTTTATAAAAAGACAAGACAAAAATATCAGCAAGCTGGTGCTTTTAGTTTCACCTTTGTTTATCGCAAGCTCTCTGCTCAATATGGGATGGATTGTTGCTTTTTCTTATGAACAATTAGGGGTATCCACACTGCTGATTTTGGGGATGCTGTTCTCGTTGCTCATCATCGTGGAAAGAATCTATAAAAATCGCTTTGAGTTTCCTTCTACACTTGCAGGCCTCAGTTTTACTTTCTACAGTTCATGGGTGTTCATTGCGACAATCGTCAACATCTCCTTGTTTTTAGTGCAATTGGAATGGAACGGATTCGGGCTTTCCGATTCAATCTGGACACTGGTCGTATTGGGGCTCGCCATAGCTTTCGTGCTCTTTTACTTGTCCCGTTTCAAAAATGCTGCCTTTCCGATTCCCATCGCTTGGGCTTTCTATGGAATCTATAGTGCCTATGCCAGCGGACAGCTCAATCCTGCCATGTCTACTGCCATTCAAGGCGTTTTGTTGGCTGGCATCGGCATCTATCTGATTGCTGTTGTGTGGAGATTCATAAAAAATGGCAATGCTCTTTTCCCAAGACAGACGGCTTAAGAACGCTCATCAAATAAAAGCAGCCGGTTCTTTCAGTGGATGCAAAAAGCGCCGCTCTCTTTTAAAAAAAGAGAAGCTGGCGCTTTTTTTGTTTCTGGCCCATCAGTGAATATCCCGCTTTTTGAAACTGCCGCCTCTGACTTCGGCGACATCGTATACGGCGACAAATGCGTTCTTGTCAATTTCGAAGATGATTTCTTTCATTTTGCTGTCTTCGAGCCGGTTGATGATGCATGTGATTTCTTTGTATTGCTCGTTCGTGTAGGCACCATTGACAATATTGTAGGTGGCGTTGCGTCCCAGGCGGTCGTAGATGGTCTGCACGAGCAGCTCGGGTTCCCGCGAAATGATTTTATACGTTTTCGAGCCGCTGAATCCTTCTTCAACCAGATGGATCACTTTGGATGCGATGAAATAAGCGATTCCGGATAGGAACGCGCCTTGCAAACCGAAGACAAAGGAAACGACGATAAAGACAAACACATTCAGGAATAGGATCATGTCACTCGTCCCGAATGGCAATTTGCGTGACAGCAGAACGGCCAGCATGTCGATGCCGTCAAGAGCACCACCATTCCGCAAAGCAAGACCCATGCCGAAACCGATGATGATCCCGCCAATGACGGTGACTAATAACGTGTCGCCATCAATGATGGGCGGAATGTGGTGCATGAGAGTTGTGGCATAGGCAAGGGAAGCAATGCCGATGGTAGAGTAGATGGCGAAGCTTTTGCCAATTTGTTTATAGCCCAAATAAACAAAAGGGATGTTCAAAACGGCGATCAGCAAGCCAAGCGGCAAGCCGAACAATTGGGAGCCGACGATGCTGATACCCGTGATGCCGCCGTCCGATACATTGTTCGGAATCAGGACGGCTTCAAGGCCGTATGCGGTGATAAACGCACCGACGATAATGGGCAGCGCCCGTAAAATCAATTTCACTTTATTGGCTTTTCGTTTTGTAGCTGGGGCACTCATTGTATTCCTCTTTTCTGTAGTAGCGTGATGGCATTTTTCGCTCTATATATGTTGAACGAAGGAAATCAACTTTTCCTCATCGCTTCGATCGCTTTGGGCAGAACTTTCGCAAGAACACAGGTAAAGGGCGCCTGTCTTCTTGCTTCGCCTCGCCCCTCGAGGATAAGAGATAGAGTGAAATCAAAGCAAGTCTAGTTTTCCTGATGTATTCATGAAAGATATTCCACAAATCAGCAGGTGAAGATCATTGGTTCAACATATATAACTATTAAATATAATCCTTTTATTGCTATTTTAGTAGAGTAAATTTGGAGGAATCCACCAGACGGGAATAAATTTTTAAAGAGAAGCGGAATTTTGTTGATGGTATTTTGAGGTTAGTATCTTGTCTTTGCAGACAAAAAGAAGACTGCCTCCATCGGAGTTGAAGATAGCATTACCTATTTAAGGGTATAGAGAAGTATTCATCGTTCAAATAAACTTTAAGAATGTTTCATCTAATTATGCGAGGAGGCCCAACCATGAACATCGGAATCATCGGAACAGGAAATATTGCTACTTATTTATTGGAACAAGTGAACTCCAACAAGATGACTAATGGGCGAATCATCGCAATTTTTGGCCGCAACCAGCAAGCGGGCCATCGGTTGAGTGAACAGTTTGAAACTGATTTTTACACAGATCTTCAAACGTTTTTGAAGTTGCCGCTCGATATCGTCGTGGAGGCAGCTACTGTGGAAGCGGCTGCCCTACATCTGAAAGAAGTCGTCATCCACAAGAAAGACCTTGTCGTCAGCAGTATCGGCGTCTTTAGAGATACCGATTTCCTGGAGGAAGTAAAAACCTTGGCAGAATCGGCAGGCACGCATATCTTCCTGCCGTCGGGTGCGATTGGTGGACTCGACGTCTTGCAATCAGCGAAAGCAGCCGGTGGCTTAGAGCGGGTCCAGATTACGACAAGAAAATCACCGGCATCGCTTGGGATGGAAGCGGACGAAGAGAAAGTGATATTCGAAGGTACTGCATATGAAGCTGTCGAACAATTTCCGAAAAACGTCAATGTGGCGATGACCCTCGCACTTGCAGGAGTCGGCGTCGAGAAAACGAAGGTGCGCATCATTGTCGATCCGGATATTGAACGGAATACGCATTCGATTGAAGCTGAAGGGGATTTCGGGAAGCTGCATCTGCAAGTCGAAAACAATCCGATGCCGAGCAATCCGAAGACGAGCCTTCTTGCCGCATTGAGTATTTTAGCTGTGCTGCAGAATAAAGATGGGGCATTAAGGATCGGCAATTGAGTTTTCATGTTGGAAGAGTTTAAAGGGGGATTCGGCATTGGACGTAACGCGCAAAATGGTCAATAAGCAATTGAGGTTCAGAGGAATGCTGTTAAATAGACTGGTGACAAAATCGACCGAAGAAACGTTTATCGAGTCAATGCACAACTCGAAAAAACTGATGGAGAAGCGGTTTAAAGGAAAAGACGTGGAAGGCTTGGCCTGCAGCGAAGAATGGGTGAGCCGCGGGGATGGTTCTTCGATTCGCGTGCGTATTTACAAACCGCTCGACCCCGTGAAAGGCGTACCGGGCGTGTTGTGGAGTCACGGCGGCGGCTATGCGCAGGGGATTCCAGAGATGAGCGGGGATATGTACAAACGGCTGATCGACACGAGCGATTGTGTCATTATTGCACCGGATTATCGCCTGTCGATCGACGCACCTTATCCGGCGGCGCTGGATGATTGTTATCGAGTCTTGATATGGATGAAGATTCATGCGAAAGAGCTGGGAATTCGCGACGATCAGCTTGTGGTTGGCGGTGAGAGTGCGGGTGGAGGATTGACGGCTGCACTGGCGTTGCTTGCAAGAGATAGAGGAGACATCAATCTGGCTTTTCAAATGCCGCTTTATCCGATGCTCGATGACCGGATGCTGTCGGAATCTGTGAGAGACAACAACGCCTATGTCTGGAATTCAGCTACGAATCGCTGGGCCTGGAAACTGTATCTCGGTAATTTGTTTGGAAAGCGGGTGCCGATCTATGCAGCAGCTGGCCGGGCAGCGGATTATAGCAACTTGCCGCCAGCCGTCACGTTCGTCGGAGATATCGAACCGTTCCGCGATGAAACGATCCAGTACGTGGAACGTTTGAGAGCCGCAGGCATTCCGGTCGATTTTAAGATCTATAAAGGCGCTTACCACGGGTTTGACATCATCCACCCAGAAGCGGATATCAGCAAAGCGGCAAGGGATTTTCTGATGGAATCCTTTAACTATGCAACCAAACATTATTTTGCACACCAACTTAGCTAATTGACGCAACAGCTTTACTTGAGCACAAATCACGCCTTAAGCGAATGCTGGATTTTCCTTTTCATAAAAAGCGTGAAATAGCAGCTGTAAATCAATGGAACGTGTAAATATCCTCTGAATTTCCAGACTTAATTAAAAGCTTTTTACGTATTTTAGAGACCGCAGTGATATGTTTGTTAGTGGACAAGAAAAAAAAGAAAAAGCAACAGCATAAAGAAATCTTCACTCCGTGGAGAGGTAAATTAACTTAAGGAGAGATGAATACATGACTCAACCGATTAAAAAGAGTGGGACAAAGCAGCAATTACTAGATATGCTGGAAAGCCGGAAAGACGAAATGATTCAGATCCGCCGCCACTTGCACCAGCATCCTGAACTTTCTTTTCAAGAAGAAAAAACCGCTGAGTTTATTGCAGAGTTTTATAAAGGAAAAGATGTGGAAGTGCATACACATGCCGGAAATGGCTACGGTGTCATTGTCACCATCAAAGGAGGAAAACCTGGGAAAACAATCGGGCTGCGTGCGGATTTTGATGCCCTGCCTATTTTTGAGGAAGCGGATGTGCCGTTCAAATCGCAGAATGAAGGAGTCATGCATGCTTGCGGGCATGATGGCCACACCGCCTATATGCTCGTTTTGGCAGACTGTTTGATTCAGCTGAAATCCGAACTTTCTGGGACTATTAAAATCATTCATCAGCATGCGGAAGAGACGCCGCCTGGCGGAGCGAAAAGCATTATTGAATCCGGAATTCTGGATGACTTGGACTATGTGTTCGGAACACATCTGTTTCCGAGCCATCCGGTCGGCACAATCGGTTATCGAAGCGGTTACGCGATGGCCGGCCGAACGTATTTCAAACTCAAAATCCAAGGCAAGGGAGGCCATGGATCAACGCCTCATCGAGCCAATGATCCGATAGTTGCCGGTGCCCATTTTGTTACAGCTATTCAGACGGTCGTCAGCCGGCGCTTGAATCCATTCGAGATGGGGGTCGTTACCATCGGTTCTTTTGACGCCAAAGGCTCCTTCAATATCATCAAGGACAGCATTGAGATAGAAGGGGACGTGCGTTATATGAACGACCAAACGCAAGAGCTTATCGCCCGCGAAATCCAGCGCATTGTCAAAGGGGTTGAGCTGGAGTTTGATGTTGGATGCGACTTGACCTATACAGCGGATTATCCGCCGCTTTGCAACGATGCGGAAGTCACTGAGAACGTTGTGTCCATCCTGAAAAATGCGGATGATTCAACGATTGAACACGTAATCGAGTTTCCGGTATTTTCCGGCTCGGAAGATTTTGCATATTATCTGGAAAAAACACCCGGACTCTTTTTCAACATCGGCTGCAAACCGGAGGGAAGAGAAGAAATTTATATGAATCACCATCCGAAATTTGATATTAATGAAGATGCGCTTCTTGTATCGGCAAAGGCGGTTGCCCATGTCGTTTGCAGTTACAGCGATATCGAATAATGAAGACACCAAAAACAGCCATCCTTTTCAAGGGTGGCTGTTTTTTGCTTATAGTTTAACATCGATGGAGGACGTCCCCAGAAAGCAGTCCTGGCAGCAAAGATAAGAGGCTCGTCAACTTAAGCCTTGTAACTATGGCTTTTCTCGATATTTTTCCCTTGATCCGGAAGGCAGGGTCAACAGCTCCAGCAATTGGTCCACCACTTTTCCTCGCGTTTCAAAGTCGAACGGTTCGCCGCACGGCCGCCCCATTTTAAATGGCACATGGAGTGTACGGGGAGCGCCGACTTTGTCAGTGATTTCCGGAAACAAGGTGACCATGGCAGTCGGAATATGTGAAGCTTCTAAAGCCCGGGCATACAGCCCAAGCACGTTATGGCAGGATCCTCAGCCAGGCACTAAGAGCGCGGCATCGATTCCTTCGTTATGGAACAGTTTGACAACTTTCGGTATAAAATTTTGTTCAGCTATCGTCGTGTCCAAGATGCCGCCGTTCAATCCAATATGGACTCCGGAAACAGAACCAATCTTTCCGTCCGCCGCGGATTCTTTAAGTTGCTGGAGCGGGAAGACGATGGACGGATCGGTTTTGGCGAACTTTGTATCGAAATAAATATGCGTCACTGTCAGTTCGCGTTCGGTGACGTCTGCCGGGATGATTCGAAACGAAGGATCTCCGGCCGGATTATCCACATCAAACGGTTCGTCCGACTTCAAGTGAACACCGGCGGTTGAAACCAGTGCCACTTTGCATTGGTCCAACGGCTTCTGTAAATAAGCTTCGGGCAAGCTGCTGTTTTCTGTCATGTGGCTCATGGTGAATTTCTGGTAGGCATTCGTGAAATTACTGGAAAACGTCCGTGACAGCTTTGATTTGAGTTTTGTCTTCATTTTCATGATCAGCCATTCCTCCAGTTCAAATAGTCTATTGGATAGTATTCGCTGACGGGGTGGAAATTCCTGTGTATATTTTTTCTTTTTGCGCTAAAGAAGCCTTAAAAAAATCTATTGTTTACATTCATTATTTACATACATTCTGTATGTATGTTATATTATAAGCAAGACTATGAGGAGGTAATAGCGATGAAAATCAACAGTTCCTATCCCGTGATCATGTGTGAAAGCCCTCAGGATGTAGCCAATTTTTATATCACTCATTTTGATTTTAAAGCCACTTTCTCTTCGGATTGGTATATCAGTTTGTCGAATACGGAAGGCGATACGGATTTTGAGCTGGCTGTCCTTGATTACAAGCACCCTACTGTCCCTCATAACTACAGAGAAAAGTCGAAAGGCGTTATCATCAATCTGGAAGTGGATAATGTAGATGACGTCTATGAAAAAATTATGAAAGAAATCCCTCCTGTAATGGAAATCAGGAGTGAAGATTTTGGACAACGGCATTTTATCGTTTCGGATCCTGCGGGCCTCTTGGTCGATGTAATCCAAGTGATTCCGCCAAGCAAAGAATTTGAAGCGATGTATCAAAAAGAAGAGGGAAAGTGAGCCAATGGATTTATGAAAAATCAGGAATTAGCGGAACGTACAAAAAACAGTTTGATCAACACAGCTCGCGTGCAATTTACAGAGAAAGGATACGCTGAAACGTCTCTTGAAGAAATTGTCGGCAAAATAAATATTACAAGAGGTGCGCTGTATCACCATTTTGGCAATAAACTTGGTTTGTTTAAAGCAGTAGTCGAAGTGGTCCAAAGGGGAATAGCTGAGTCGATCGAGCAGGAATCAGCAAAGTCAGAGAATTCCTGGGAGCAGTTAGTGCTTGGATGCCATGCCTTTGTTCACGCGGCTTTACTAATAGAAAATAGAAGAATTCTGCTTGTTGACGGACCGGCAGTATTGGGATGGAATGAGTGGTCAGAAATTGACGAACATCATTCAGAATCCCGGTTATTGCAAAAAATAACCGATTTGAAAGCAGATGGCCTGATCAAGGATTCGATTTCTGTTAAAGCACTGACGACCGTCATATCGGGGTCTTTGAACGAAGCAGTCTTGTGGGTTTCCCATGCTGAAAATCCCGAACAAGCCAAAGACGAAGTACTGGCTGTGATTGACGTAATGTTGAATGGCTTTCGAAAATAAATACTTAAAGAAAAGAGGCATGGCCAGTAACCGTAAAGGTTGTTGGCCATGCCTCTTGCGTTCTGGAGTACTATAGACAAAATCTTAAATCCGAATAGCCAATGCCAAATGCAAAACAACCGCATCCTGGAATTCCGATGGGTCCAACCCCGTGATGTCCAGGATCTTTTTCAGGCGGTAGCTCAAGGTATGGCGATGGATCTTTAGCCGGTCAGCGGTTTCGGTATGGCTTTTGTTAGAGGCAAAGTAAGCAGTCAGCGTCTCGCATAAGGGTTCGCTCAGCCCAGCTAAGATTCTGCCGGTAAATTTGGCGAGATCGTCTTGGGGATTGCGCTTCAGGAGCGCCATCAATTCCACGTCTTCAAAATAAACCAGTTGCTGGCCAGGGGCGCCAAAGTCCAAGGCATTGCGCGCAGCCAAATAAGACGTCCGGATATCAAAAATGCTGTCGACGGCTACACCGACTCCGATTCTCCCAGGCGCACTTTTCTGCAGAAAATGAAGCAAACCGTACAATTCTTCTTCCATTAGGGATGGCTCTTCATTTGCCACCAACAGGAAGATTTCGTTCAGCTGGGAATGTCCAGCGACAACGGTTTGTTTTTGGAAATGGCCTTCCAGCTGTTCGATGATCCGGTGGGAAGGGGAAGGCGGCTTTTTCAATTCAATCAGCAGTGTGACAAAAGACATTTTGCCTTCGAAGTCCATCTGGAAAATCCGTTCATGCACTGCTGCGGATAAGGGTTTGCCGCTTGTCAGTTCTTCAAAAATCAGTTCATTGCGCTTGCGGTTCCATTCGATGTGGGAGGTGATGAGCGACTGGTGGACCATCATTTCTGTTGTCAATTGAACCAGTGTAGATATTTCCGTTAACTCTTCCGGGTTGCCGGTGATTCCGATGACGCCGACCAGTTTCCCTTGAAAATGGATCGGCATATTGATACCGGGTTTTACCCCGTGCCATTCCGCTAAATCGGCTTCTGTGATGGAAAGGGTTTCGCCGCTTCTGGCCACGTGCGCCGCACCTTCATGGATTTTTTCGATTCGCTCTGATTCGCCTGATGCCAAAATCATGCCGTTGGGATCCATGACGTTTAAGTTGCGGTTCAAGCGGATCATGGTTTGTTCGACAATTTCTTCTGCCAGCTGTCTTGTAATCATAAATGCGCCCCTTGGTATATATATTCTAAATATTTCGGTAAAAATATGTACACTCAGTATAATGTATCCACAACTTCTTTTCATTATAATTTTATGTAAGCGCTTTAATAATGCGGTAAGGAGGTTTTGGCAATGAAAATCATGGTAGCACCCGATTCTTTTAAAGGCAGCTTATCTGCAATGGAAGCAGCGCAGGCAATGGCAGAGGCGATACAAGAACTTGGCAGCGGAGCAGAAACCATTTTGTTGCCGGCAGCGGATGGCGGGGAAGGTACGATGACTGCCATGGTGGAAGCGACTGGCGGAAAATTGGTCGCTCACCAGGTCCAGGATCCGATTGGGCGGACCGTTTCTGCCTGTTATGGGATTCTTGGAGATGGCAAAACCTGCGTCGTTGAAATTGCGGAAGCATCCGGGTTGACCTTGCTGGAAAAGCACGAACGAAATCCACTCGCAGCCTCTTCTTTTGGTACGGGAGAATTGATCCGGCATGCGTTGGACGCCGGTTTTCGGAGCTTTATCATCGGGCTTGGCGGCAGTGCCACCAATGACGGCGGTGCCGGGATGCTCGAAGCGCTTGGCATGAAGTTTTTGGACCGGAGTGGAGAGATTTTGGCGCGCGGCGGCGGTGCACTTGCCGAGCTTGCAGAACTGGATGTTTCCGGTTTTGACCACCGCATTCCGGAAAGCCGCTTTTTGATTGCTTGTGATGTGGAAAATGTCTTGATTGGCGAACACGGTGCATCAGTGGTATTTGGACCCCAAAAAGGGGCATCACCTCCTATGGTCCGGCAGCTCGACGCCAACCTGCAAAATTTTGCGGACATTGCCGAACGGATAACAGGCATGGCGCTCCATCATAAAAAAGGAGCCGGTGCTGCGGGAGGTGCCGGCGGAGCGATGCAGGCATTTTTTGCAGGAGAAATGAAGCGCGGCGTTGATGTTGTTTTGGAGGCCATCTCGTTTCAAGCCCATATGGACACGGTCGATTTGGTTGTGACCGGAGAAGGCAAAACAGACAGCCAGACCTTATCCGGAAAAACGCCTTTAGGCATTGCCGAAGCCGGAAAGAAAGCAGGCAAACCAGTTCTTTTGATTTCAGGAATGATTGACAGTCAGAGTTCAGGGCTGGTGGAGCCTTATTTCACCGAAATCCATGCGGTCGTGGATGGGACGGTTACGGCACAACAGTCGATCGCCGACCCGTACCACCGGCTGAAGATGAAAACGCAAACGGTTGTTGGAGTTTATTTGAAAAAACAAAAGGGGTGCTGACATGTTATTTTTCATTATTGCTTTAAGTGTTGTATTGGTTGTGTTATTGACTGCGGTCTTTAAAGTCCATCCATTCTTATCGTTGTTAATCGGGGCATTCTTCATGGGAATCGCATCCGGCATGCCATTGGCGGATGTTGTGCTCAGTGTCAATGAAGGTTTTGGCGGGTTAATGACCAGCATCGGGATCGTTATTGTCGCGGGTACCATTATTGGTGTCATTTTAGAAAAGTCCGGTGCTGCTTACCGCATGGCGGAAGTGGTCTTGCGTTTGATCGGCGAAAAACGGCCGCAGCTGGCTATGTCGATTATCGGCTTTATCGTATCGATTCCTGTTTTTTGTGATTCTGGATTTATTATTTTATCGAGCTTGAAAAAAGCATTGGCGAAGCGTGCGAAAGTTTCAATCGCTTCGATGTCTGTCGCTCTTGCAACGGGCTTGTACGCGACGCATACATTGGTGCCGCCAACCCCGGGCCCAATCGCAGCTGCCGGCAATATCGGTGCTGAAAACTACCTGGGTACGATCATTTTAATCGGCTTGATCACCGCGATTCCTGCGGCCATTGTCGGCTATATTTGGGCAGTCAAAGTTGCTTCAAAAATCGTAGTGCCGGAAGATACAGTCCAAAGCGGCGATTTGAACTACGAAGAAGTCATCAAATCGTTTGGCGAAATGCCTTCTACATTCAAAGCATTCTTGCCGCTTGCACTTCCTGTGTTGCTGATCGCAGCGGGATCGATTGCCAGCGTTCTTGGCGGCGACGATGCACTGACGAATACGATTAGATTTTTGGGTTCACCGACTGTCGCATTATTGCTAGGTGTGTTTGCGGCCTTCTTATTGCTGCCGAAATGGAACGAAGAAACTTTGTCTGGATGGATTGGCGAAGGGCTGGTAAGCGCGGCTCCGATCCTATTGATTACGGGCGCCGGCGGAGCGTTCGGCCGCGTTATCACCAATTCAGGCGTGGCGGATTTGATTGCAGGCATGGACTTGTCCGCACTTGCTGGTGGTTCATTGTTCCTGCTGATTCCATTCTTTATCGCAGCAGCATTGAAAACGGCTCAAGGATCTTCAACTGCCGCACTGGTTATCACTTCAACTTTAGTGGCGCCTCTCTTGCCGACTCTTGGCGTTGAAGGCGCAGTGCCACTAGCACTAGTCGTCATGGCAATTGGTGCCGGGGCAATGACCGTGAGCCATGTCAACGACAGCTTCTTCTGGGTTATTACACAATTCAGCGGAATGAAAGTAACAGATGCTTATAAAGCACAGACAATGGCGACCTTGCTGCAAGGGGTTACGACAATTGTCTTCACAATGATTTTATGGACGATTCTTGTATAACGATCAAAATACATGTGCAAGGCAAAAGGAAACCATCTTTCTTAGGAAAGGTGGTTTTTTGGTTTGAAAAGGTGAGGACAGGTTCCTCTACTAAAGTCTTTCAGTGTGGACATTCAGACAATTCTGCTCCTATAATGAAGTATGTATAAAAATTATACAAAAACTATATAAAGAAAGTTTTTAAAGCCAATCCGCAGGGAATTAAAAGAACTATAGCGATGATTTTACTGCTTCAATAACACGAACATACTTGAAAGATGAAAGGCGGTACATATATGGTGAATGCGACTAAATCCGTAATTGTCATTGGGGGAGGCCTGGGCGGCTTGTCCGCGGCGATTTCCCTTGCGCAAAAAGGGTATGCGGTTTCTTTATACGAAAAAAATGATCACATTGGCGGAAAAGTCAATCGCCTGGAACAGGACGGTTTCGGTTTTGACCTCGGTCCGTCAATTTTAACAATGCCGCATATTTTCGATAAGTTGTTTCAAGGCAGTGGCAAGCGGATGGCTGATTACATCTCCCTCAAGCGGCTTGACCTGGAATGGCGGTCGTTTTTCCCGGATGGCACGGTATTGGATTTGTACCACGACTTGCGCTTGATGGAACGGGCGAACCCTGCGCTTTCCAAGAAGGACATGAAAGAGTATTACGCCCTATTGAAATACGCACAGCGGATTTACAAGACGACTGAACACAGCTATTTAAAAGAGGGCTTTGAGTCGCCGAGAGAAGCCGTTGCCCAAAACGGCATCCTGGCCACCTTAATCGGGTTCGACTTGACGTCCACCATGTACAGCGCGATTTCCAAGCGCATCAGCAACCCGCATTTGCGCGACATGCTTTCTTATTATGTGAAATACGTCGGTTCTTCGCCCTACAGCGCGCCTGCGGTTCTCAACATGATGATTTACATGCAGCATGCACAAGGCTGCTGGTATGTAAAAGGTGGAACTCATAAATTGGCGGAAGGGCTGGAGCGGCTTGCGAGAGAAGAAGGCGTTCAAATCCATACCGGTATGGGCGTGGTTCGGGCACATGCGAATGAAAACGAAAAAATCGAAGGCATTAGACTTGAAGATGGTTCGTTCAAAACAGCTGATTATTATGTTTCGAACATGGAAGTCATTCCGTTTTATAAAAAGATGGTCGATGCGGACGAGAAGTTTGTCACGAAACTGGTGAACAAGTACGAACCGTCGAGCTCGGGCCTCGTGCTGCATCTCGGTGTCAAAAAAACCTATCCGTTCCTGAATCACCACAACTTTTTCTTTTCCGAGAACTTGCATGAACAAATGGAAAAAGTGTTTGAAAAGCACGAGCTGCCGGACGACCCGACCATTTACTTGGTCAACGTCAACAAAACCGACCCAACGCAGGCACCACCCGGGCATGAAAACATCAAAATCCTGCCGCATATCCCGTATATCCAGGACAAGCCATTTACGCCGGAGGAGTACCGGCAGTTTGAAGAACGTGTGCTCGACAAGCTGGAACGCATGGGCTTGCACGGCTTGCGGGAAAATATCGTGACGCGTGACGTCTGGACGCCTCATGACATTGAACGGACATACGGCTCAGACCGTGGAGCGATTTACGGCACCGTTTCCGATAAAAATAGGAACGGCGGCTTTAAGCACAAAAAACAAAGCGAACTTTACGACAACCTCTACTTTGTCGGAGGCACCGTCAATCCTGGCGGCGGTATGCCGATGGTGACACTGAGCGGCCAGCAAGTGAGCGATAAGATTGTCAAGCGCGATCAGGCGTGTAAGAAGTAAGAGATTCATTTTGCTGAATAAGCAACTCAGTCAGCTAAGATTCACATAATAAAGAGCAAAAAGACCGTTAATTCAAATTTGAATTAACGGTCTTTTGACATGTGCTTACAAAGCTCATGTTGAGTAGTTGTAATTTTTAGATTGTTTTAGTAGGTATAAACTATTATAATTAGTATAAGCCATATTACTTACTAAAAAAACAGCATATGGAACCTAGTGGATTATAAGTACAGGTACAAAAACTGAACGATAAAAATTCAGTGGTATAAGTATCTAAAGAATTACAAAATATAATCTCTAAATGCAAAAAAAAGGAGGAAAAAAAATGAACAATTTGTTCTTGCTGCTATTTCTTGTTTCTATTTTGGCGTTGGTAGTGGGGTTAATCAAACCTGATTTAGTATTGAGGTGGATTCCGGAAGCTAAAAGAAATAGAAAAAAAGCAGCGATGTATTTTGGTTCCGCAATAGTAGCATTCTTTATTTTATTTGGAATAACTGTGGATCCGGTAGAAGAGCAGGTTGCCGGTGTACAGCAGGCAGAAGCTGAAGAAGAAACAGACGGAGAAGCTGAACGCGAAGCAGCAGAGGAAGCCGAGCGCGAAGCAGCCGAAGAAGCCGAGCGTGAAGCAGCCGAAGAAGCCGAGCGTGAAGCAGCCGAAGAAGCCGAGCGTGAAGCAGCCGAAGAAGCCGAGCGTGAAGCAGCCGAAGAAGCCGAACGCGAAGCAGCCGAAAAAGCTGAACGCGAAGCAGCCGAAGAAGCTGAACGCGAAGCAGCCGAAGAAGCTGAACGCGAAGCAGTCGAAGAAGCCGAACGTGTTGCGGCAGAAGAAGCTGAACGTGAAGCAGCCGAAGAAGCCGAGCGTGTTGCGGCAGAAAATGCGGGAACGGCATCACAGCAACAAGCAGTAGGAATGGCTGAAAATTACTTAGATTATACTGCCTTTTCGAAGAGCGGCTTAATCGAGCAATTAGAATTTGAAGGGTTTAGTAATACCGATGCTGCTTATGCAGTAGAACAAATCAGTGTAGATTGGAAAGAACAGGCAGTAAAATCAGCTGAAAATTATCTGGAGTTTACTCCTTTTTCAAAATCCGGTTTGATCGAGCAATTAGAATTTGAAGGGTTTAGTAATGCGGATGCTGCGTATGCGGTAGAACAAATCGGTGCAGATTGGAGAGAACAGGCAGTAAAAGCGGCTGAAAATTACCTGGAGTTTACGCCTTTTTCAAGATCTGGTCTGATCGAACAATTAGAGTTTGAGGGCTACAGTAATGCAGATGCTACTTATGCCGTGGATGCCGTAGGACTCTAATTTAATATTGTTTCTTACAATCAAAGAGGACAAAAAAATTATTTTAAGCTGTTACTTATTACTATAAGTAGCAGCTTATTTTTTTCGAATTGCAGAAATCTCTTAGAGCTTTATTCCATAATAATAAAAATATGAAGAAAACTTAGTTTAGTCATTGCACTAAGTAATGGAATTTTGTTACAATGCTGATAACGCTTACAAACTGAGAGGAGGAGAGGGCAGTAGCATGAAACTGCTTTCGGTAGCCAAATGAAAAACGTTAAGCTTTTATACATCGTAGGAATTACATTAGTAGCAACATTGGGCGGCCTTTTGTTCGGCTACGACACCGCTGTCATCTCGGGGGCAGAAGGTTCGCTGCAGACGTACTTTACGGATAGCTTAGGGCTCAGTTCCTTTATCCACGGGTTGACGGTTTCCAGTGCGCTGATTGGCTGTATCATCGGCGGAATTTTATCAGGATATTTTTCTGTCAGAATTGGCCGGAAATATACCTTGATCGCAGCTGCATTTTTATTCCTGGTTTCCGCATTGGGATCTGCTTATCCTGAGTTCTTGTTTTTCACACCAGGCGAGCCATCAATCGCTTTGCTCGCGACGTTCAACTTTTACCGGATCATCGGTGGAATCGGCGTCGGCCTGGCTTCTGCAGTGGCACCCATGTATATTGGGGAAATCGCTCCTCCACATTTGAGAGGGCGCCTCGTCGCTTTAAACCAATTCGCCATCATTTTCGGGATGCTCGTTGTTTATTTCGTCAACTGGGGAATTGCACGAGGCGAGACGATGGAATGGATCAACGATGTGGGCTGGAGATACATGTTTGCTTCTGAAACGATTCCGGCATTCCTGTTCCTCCTGCTGCTGTTTTTCGTTCCGGAAACACCGAGGTATCTTGTGTCTCAACATAAAGACGACAAGGCAATGAGCATTTTATTGAAAACCTATGACACGACTATGGCAAAAGCGACACTATACGAGATCAAAAATTCCTTTGACGACAAAAAGGAAAAACTGTTTGCTTACGGAAGAGGAATCATTGTCATTGGGATTCTGCTGTCGGTATTCCAGCAGTTTGTCGGCATTAACGTCGCGCTTTATTACGCACCAAGAATTTTTGAAAGCATGGGCGCCGGTCGTGATGCTTCGCTTTTCCAGACTATCGTCATGGGTTTGGTCAACGTCATTTTCACGATTATCGCGATTGTGACAGTCGATAAAGTAGGCCGCAAGCCGCTGTTGATCATCGGTTCGATCGGCATGACCATCGGGATGTTCGGGGTTGCTGGCTTGGCTTACTTCGAGCAGATTGGAACTGCAACTTTAGTATTCATCATCATTTACACTGCTTCATTCATGATGTCTTGGGGTCCGGTTGTATGGGTCTTGCTGTCTGAGATTTTCCCAAACAAAATCAGGGGACAGGCATTGGCCATTGCAGTCGCTTTCCAGTGGGCTGCCAACTATTTCGTGTCTTCAACCTATCCGCCAATGATGGAAGTGAGTGGTACAATGACTTACGGAATTTACGGTCTCATGAGTATCCTTTCTGCGCTGTTTGTCTGGAAGTTCATTCCTGAAACAAAAGGAAAATCTCTGGAAGAACTAGAAATGATTTTAAAAAAATCGCAAGGCATGGAACGAACCGTCAAAGAATAAAAAGGCACCGATCTGCTCTGACCAGGAATACTCTGGAGAGAGTAGGTAGGTGTTTTTCTATGGATAAAATCATCACTTCACCCAACGAGAAACAGTGGGAATAAAAGCCATATTTTTAAAGGATATGGTATACTAAGGATATGGAATAATCAGATAAATATATTGCGCAAATTGTTTTGAGTAAGAAACTGGTTTTTTCATTTTAAATCACTCTTTCAGGAGGGCTTACATGAAAAAAACATTTGAGACTACTTATAATGGCCGCCATATTCTCGTGGAGAATCGGTGGTTTGAAGGAGAAAAGCTGTTTGTGGATGGAGATCTGCAGGACGAAAATCTCGGACTCAGTTTTAGAGGAATCTTAAACGGTAAACTGAATAGCATGGAGAGCGTAAAGAATATCAAAGTAACCCTTGGCGGCTTTTTTGCTATTCAGTGCAAAGTATTTATTGATCATGAATTGATTTATTCAAGCGTGGGATAGTCTGTGGAAATCAGGAACAGAACTTTTCTTTTTTGTTTAAATGAATAAGTGAGGTTGAACCAAAGCAGCTTACACAGGTGAAGGGTGGTTTCACATGGCCAGAAAGAAAAAGAATGATAATTTAGGTGAGTTGCTTACCGGAGTTTTGATTCTCGGCAGTGTTAGCACTTTTGTTTATACGCAGTCAGTCACAGGGACCATTGTGGTATTTGTCGTTGGTTTTATGGTAATGCTGGCAATTGCTAAGACGATTCAATTCAAAAAGCGGAAGAAATTGAACGAGTCGGGAATATTTCAGGTGGATGGGATGTCCGGAGAAGAGTTTGAGGAATTTCTGCGTTTGTGTTACCGGGCGGAGGGGTATATTGTCCACAAAACGCCCTATAAAGGAGATTATGGAGCGGATCTCATTCTGGAAAAAGACCAGCAAAAGATTGCGGTGCAGGCAAAGCGCTATAAAAGCAATGTCGGGATCAAAGCCGTCCAGGAAATTTCCGCAGCAAAACTGCATTACGGAGCGAACGAAGCATGGGTTGTTACCAATAGCTTTTTTACAAGAGCAGCTGCGGAGCTGGCACAGAGCAACAAAGTGAAATTGGTGAACCGGGATGCCTTGGTTGAGATTTTATTGGCGAAAAAAGCAGGCTGAATAGAACAGTGATTGAACCGGACTGTCTCCAATGCATGGGAGGGGTATTTATGGAACTACCTGCTCGTAAAGAAATGTTGAGGCATTTGGACTTTTTTATCGGTACTTGGAAAGTGGAAATCACCCATCCGCATCTCGAGCCCACTCCGATTATAGGGCACACCAGTTTTGAGTGGCTGGATGACAGTTATGTCGTTCAGCGCATGCACATTGAGAAACCTGAATTCCCAAGCAGTATGATTGTTTATGAATGGCATTCGGAAACAGGGCGCTACCTGCAGCATTATTTCGATTCACGGGGTGTAACGCGCTTGTATCAAATGACTTTTGAAGATCGTGTTTGGAAGTTATGGCGTGACAGCCCTGATTTTTCATCGCTTGATTTCTGCCAGCGGTTTGTTGGGGAAATCGATGAAGCTGGGAATACGATTGAAAGTTCTTGGGAACAATCAGGTGATGGCGTAAGTTGGACTCATGATTTTAAGGTTTTGTATAGAAGGAACTTACGAGACTAAGCATTTGAAACCATTGCAGCGGTGAAGCTAGGCTGAAGATTTGCGAGCTTAGCTGGTGCAAAATATGTTCGTTTATTATATCGGCATGGCAAGGTCAACTCTCACTTGCCGTGCCGATTTTTGTATAGGAAGAAGTAAGCGTTGAAAATACATGATAGTTTGAAGTTGTCATTGGTCCAGACTATCTTTCGTATGTAATCACCAGCTGGTATATAATAGAAATCATAAGAGGGGGTTCTGGAATATGTTTGAAAAACAAATTATCGACAAGCAAGACCACCGGAACTTTTTTGTGCAGATGTCCAATCGGGGGACGAGGGATACGTTCCCACTGCTGACAGATGATCCTTCGACCATTATCAACCGGGCCTATGAAGAAATTTCCATGGGGTATACGTCATTGATCATCTATAAAAGAATGGCGATTCTTCAACAGGATAATATCGTTGATTTGTCAAAAAAGGATGAAGGAAAGGCTAAGCATTATCAAAATTTTCTTTTCGTTCAGCAGCATGATGAGAGCGAACATGTTGCTTTTTCAGCATTCGAACCCCCCAATCATTACGAAACATTGGACGAAGCGATTGCGGCCGGCAAGGAACAGCTTAAAAACAAGCAGCGGATTTTTCCGGGCCAAGTGTTTACGGTGGTTTGCAGCGCATTTTTAGAAAATCACGCTTGGCATTAAGAGAGGGAGATAACGGATGCAATTAGTGATGAAACGAATTTCAAAAAAACTGAGTTCTCATTTCGGATCCTTTTTAAGTCAACCTGCGACCATCGAGGAGATTGAAAATCTGGAACGCACACTTGGGACCAGCCTACCAACTGATTTGAGAGAACTTTACCAGGTGCATAATGGAGAGCTGGACGGAGAGCCTGGTTTGTTTTTCGGCATGTCTTTTTTACCTCTGTCTGGCGTTTTGAGTGAATGGCAATCCTGTTCAGCATTAGCCGACGATGAAGCAATGAACGATGTACCATTCTATGCAGTTCCACCGGAAACGATCAAAGACCAATACATAAACCGCAAGTGGATCCCATTTGCGGCTGATTTCGGTGGCAATTTCCTGGCTGTGGATTTGGATCCCGGCCCAAGTGGTCTATCCGGACAGGTTATCAATTTTGGAATCAAGGAAAATACGCGACATGTCGTCGCACACAGCGTTGAGGATTTAATTGAATTTATTTCGAAAACGCTTCAGGAAGGCCCTTATACAATTGACGGGGAAGGAACGTGGAGCTATAGCCAAGCAGAAAGCCTGCATTTTTTTCATGCCTTGGAAGAAATGCCGCTGCCGGTTTTGCATCCTGAAACGGCTGAAGCCACAGCAGAAGCACTGGAAAAGGATCGGAGAGAACAAGCTAAAAAGCGTGCGCAAAGCTTTGCAGGCGATCCGTGGGAAGAAACCGTCTATGTGGATGGCCAGTTCATCACGACAAGCTCACAGAAAGCACCTGCGGAACCGACAAAAATCCTCTCGAACGGCAGTGAAGAGCTGGACAAAGTGAAGAGTTTGGACGTGTCGATCTTCAGCATCGATCAGTTTGAAGAGATTGCAAAGAAGGCGACTCAATTGGAGCATTTGCACATTCGACAGTTAGTAGGGGTGGTCCACCCGGATTTAAGACTATTCAGGGATATAAAAAACTTGCAGTCGCTGACGATTGAACATTGTGCATTTTACACTATGCATCTTTGGGGGAACTTTAGAAATCTAAAAAAGCTTACCTTAATCGATTGCCAAATCTTCGACGCAACGGAAATCAAAGAGACGCAAATTGAAACCTTGGAGTGCATCCGGACGCCTATCGAAAATATTGAAGTAATTGCCGAGTCACCAGCGCTGCGAAAATTTTCAGGAAGTTTCCAGCAGTTTGGGATGTTACAGCCAGTTGTGAAACGCCCAATGGATTTTTCCAAAATTACTGGCGGCATGACAGACAGCGAGCTGGATATTTGGTTTAGCAGCCTTATGAAATAAGGTTTTCTCTGCAAAAAAATTAGCTTAACAGATACAAAAAACACTTTCATTTTATCATCTAATATTTTTGATAGCGGCGTTGCACTAAAAAGTTGGTGTAATCGAGTATTTCTATTTTAATTATTGTACGAGATATTGTACAATTCTTATAAGGAAGGTGATCATATGGAAGCAATCAATTATTCTTCTCTTCGAAACAATCTCAAAGGGTATATGGATAAGGTCACAGACGATTTTGAAACTATAGTTGTTACAAGGAAAAACGAAAAAAATGTCGTTATGATATCTGCTGAAGAATACAATAATTTGATGGAAAATATGCATTTGCTAGGCAATGAAGCGAATCGTGAGCATTTGATGGAGTCCAAAAAACAATTGGAAGAAGGCTTGTGCGCATCACACAGCCTTGTAGAACTTGACTGAATGAATATTATCTTTACAGAAAAGGCTTGGACAGAATATACTGACTGGCAAAAGGAAGATAAGAAAACCTTGAAGCGAATTAATGTATTGATTCAAGATATTCAACGCAATGGATATGAGGGCATGGGGAAGCCCGAACCTCTGCGTTATGATTTGAACGGCTACTGGTCCAGAAGGATCAATGAAACAGATCGCCTCGTTTACCGAATTGACGAGAAGAATGTATACATTCTGCAATGTAAGTATCACTATAAGTAGATTCTAAATTCCTCTCCTGTGAATAGTGGAAAGCAGCTGCTGAACTGGAATAGAACAAACGCCACCTTGAGGCCAAATAGCTTCAAGGTGGCGTTTGTTTTTTCATGAAGCGGCTTCTTTCAGTATTGGTGCATCAACTGAATTTTTCGATTCCCGGCATGCCAAAGATGAGCCAGTAAATAAGTTTTGCTTCGTCCTCATTGCCGCTTTCAAGAGACAGGGAACGTGGGAATTCACCTGGATCTTTGCCTTTTCTAATTAAGGGAGGTATATGATGGTTCCACTCTAACGCATCTGATTTAAGTTCTTTCAGTTCACTGGTATTTAGAGTTCCATCATGCATGTCCATGATCGAATCAAAATAGAAATCGAGCGCTTCATAATCGTTCGGCGGAAATTCTACCATGAAGTCTTCCGTTTTATCCCATTCGCCTGCGCGGATATAAGCGCTCGCAAGCAGCCACCTGGTTCCTTGCTGGTCGTAGGAGTTCAACTCCATCAGCTTTTCGAGCGGTTCGATCGCTGCCGCGTATTCTTTTTGCGCCATCAGCCACGCGCCATATGAAAACAAGGCACGGAGAAGCGGACGATTTAATACGTATCCCCAAGCTGAATCCGGATCCACTTCTTGATCGAAATTCTTGTAGCCCGATTCGATTGCCTGCAAGTAATGAAGCCGCCTCTTGGTTGGGGCGAGCGTGATTTCCGCCATCAGCAAATTCGCATCTGTGTTTTCCGGATCGAGTTTGAACGCCTGCTTTGCGAGTTGCTGGCGTTCTTTTTCATTCCGACAGTCATAAGCCTGATAGCTCGTGAGCTGCGCCGCTTCAGCATCGTTCACTGGCATATATGCATCATTCATCGTATCACGTGTCATTCTTTCCAATTCTTCCAACGATTCAGCTTTTGAATGCGACGTGCGCATGAACATTTGCCACATGCCGCGTTCAGTGATTCTCGGATCGGTGCCCATGGAAATTAAAATTTGTGGCGTATTCATAACTATGTCTAAATCCAGATTCGGACCCTCCAGTGTTGCAGCCAAACTTTGAATCTTATTCACCAGATAGTCTTCTGCAAGCACGCGGTATTTCGATAAGGAAGCAACGGAAATTTCGAAATAGGCAGCCAGGTTTTTCTGGGTCACGTAAAAATTCCCAAAAAGACCGAGATCATTTATCGCTTGCAGTATGCCGGCGGCGACTCCTTCAGGCTTGCGTGCAGTAAGCGGAACTTCCAGCAGGAAAGCAAAAGCCAAGTTCCCAAGCAATGTGTCATTCAACCCAAACTCTTTTGTGAAGCGTTCCACTTGTCCCAGTACGCGTGCCTCGAATTCCGGTAAAGATGACTTTTCGGATTTCTCTGCAAACGTTTTATACAGCTCCAGCGAATCACTGACTCCACTTTTGAGCTTAAATTTCAACTCTCTAGCTACAGCTTCCTGATGTTTTGGGATAAAGATGATACTTGATGTTGGCTGCAGTTCTGATTTGTCTTGTGCCGGATTTCGCATAACAATGCCGAACACCCACTCGCCGGGCTTAGCTTCTCCGTTATTGGGGAACAGGTATTGTTCATTTGTCACGGTATCACGGACAATAAGCTGTTCGTTTTTCAAAGCCTGAATTTCCCCGAGCAGAATAAATGGTTGTTCCCACGACTTCAGCACATCTAAAATTCGCTGGCGCTTTTGGAGTTTTTTTTGCCGGGCTAGGTAATTTTTCCAAGCGTCTGCACGGTCAATGAACAGATAGGATTCAAATGCAGCTAACTCCAAGAGGTCTTCGTCGAACGTGTTTAATAATGCATGTTCCCATTTTCGGATTCGCTGTTCCAATTCAAAATAATCCGCTGGTTCCACACCTTCTTCAACAAAGCCTTCCATAATCCTCTCAAGCTCGGAACTGATAACTTCCTGCAAGTCCACGACTTGTTCCTTTCCACAGCATTTTTTGTATTTCTTGCCGCTGCCGCAAGGGCACGGATCGTTTCTTCCAACCATTGGACCATCTCATTTCTTTAGTTGTTTGTTTCTTTTATCGTATCGGGGAAAAGCTGTCATTTCAAGCTTCTGGAGGAAGGAAATCCTGCCCTGTGAACAGGGTAATTCAAATAATAATTTAAAACGAACGTATATTCGCTGAAATTTACAAATTATAAGCTCATAGCCATTAATAGATGATATGATTAGATGAAAACAGATCAGGCAGAATCCGTCGGTTTGATGAAATATATACAGCTTTAAAAGAACAGGTGATTAAATGGGTAACGCAAACAGAGCAACATACAAAACTTCAATACGATTGACCAAGACGGCTATGGAAAAAATGGGAGGGTTCGGCATCAGCGAACGCTCGTTTTTTGTTGCGGATAAACCGTTCAAGGTATTTATCGAGCGGTATCCGTCGAATGCCGATGGTGAGCTTTCGGTAGCATTAATTTTAGACAAAGCGGAAAACATTCGGCTAACTGGAAGGGATATCGAAGAGTCGATCGTCCTTCATGCAGTCTTCACCAATCACAACCTGTTGGTCACCAACTTGACCATGCGGAAATCCTATCAGGCGCTCGGTACCAATTGGCAGCGCGAGGAATACTTGGTGTTCGACCGGTCGAGGGATCCTGCTCCGGTCTCCCTGATCAATCTGATCAACCGGATGACACCGGCGAAGGAAAGTTCCGATTATGTCAAAAAGCGGATCGGCAGCTGGGAAGGCTATTTGAAAATCCAGGAACGCGGCATGGACATTCCGGACATCAAAACCAGCTATTCCAGCCTGTCGTTCAGCCACGATTTCAGCCGCATCACGTTAAAAGGCTGCCACCTGAAAGACACGGAGTGGAAACAGCTGAAAAGTTTAACTGTGCGCCTCACCGGAATTTCCGGAGATGTCGGAACGGTTATTAAAGCAGCCAACCGGACAGTGGAAGTGGAAATCCAAAGCTATATGGTCAAACAGCTCCGGGAAAAAGGGCTGGCACTCGATAAAAAGGAAGTCGTCTTCAGCAACTTTGCGGCTTTGAGCCAAATCAGGCGGCTGCGGCAAGGCTTTGCAAATCTTGAGAAAGGCCTTGCGGTAAACCCAAATCTCGATCGGATCCTTTTCGAGGAAAAACCGCCGGTCAAGCCGCTCCGGTCGCTGGAGATGCTGTCTTTCCACAACCGCCTCAACGAATTCCAGCAAAAAGCGGTATCGGGTGCGATGGCAGCAGAAGATCTGTACGTCATCCAAGGTCCACCGGGCACAGGAAAAACCACTGTTATTTCAGAAATCTGCCTGCAAAATGCCCGAAAAGGGTTGCGAACGCTGGTCGCTTCGCAATCCAATTTGGCGGTCGACAACGCACTTGGCCGCTTGCTTGCCAACAAAGATATTCGCATTTTGCGTGTCGGACGGACGGAGAGCATCGAAGAAGAAGGCAAGAAGTTTATCGAAGAAAACGTCGGCCAGTATTGGAAAGACCATACGCTGGAAGAAATTACAGCGCAATACGATCTGCGTGAAAAGCGTGAACCCGAGTTGAAACGCGATTTGTTGGCGAACGAACAAGCTACTGTGAAGCTGCAGCCGGTTTACGAAAGCTTAGGCAGAGCGGTTGAAGAGAAAAAACAAGCCCAGGCCCAGCAGCAATCAGTTCAAAAGCTGCTTGAAAAAGAACAGTTGAAATTGGCCACGTGCGAACTCGAAAAAGGCAAAGCTGTAAACGACAGCCGGGACCTGGCGCATCGCCTGCATGAGCTTGAGGATTTGATCGATCAGGATTCCGCTTTGATGGAAGGCAAAGAAGACAGCGCGTGGTTCCAGGAAGAGCACCTGCGGATCCATAAGCAAATCAAGCTGTATGAGCGTGTTATCGGGCTTCCAAGGCTTGAGCAAGACCTGGCGGTAAAACGGCAGGACCTCGCTGTGGTCACGGAAAGACGCGACCAAATCGCAGGGATCATCGAACAAAAAAGAGTGGCCGTCAGTGAAATGGACAGCATCAAGAAAATTGATGGCCTGCTTCACGTACTGAAAGAGCAGCGGGTTGAGGAAACACCAACCATTACATACTTGATCAACCGGCTCGAAGCGAACCGTGAAAACATGGCGGAATGGGGCAAGCTCAATCAATACAACGAACAAGTCACCGCTGCGATTTCCTACATTGAAAAACTGTTGGCACCTGCCGGCATTTCTGTTGCGGATTTGAAACAGCAGGCACTGGCCAAGACAGAAGCGTATACGTCAGCGGAAGTCGACGAGTATTTGGAGAAGCTGCGGAGACTGTTGAAAAGTGCGAAGCACCATGACTCCATCGTTCTGCAAAAAGCGCTCAACGGTTTGTACAGACGGCAAAATGATTTGTGGAGAAGAGGCGCCAAACTCAAAGCATTTGACGTTTATGCAGCAGAATCGAAACGGGCTTTCCAGGACTTGAAAAAGCATTTATGTGACGAGCTTGGCAACCAGCAAAAACAATACCGATCATGGGACGAAAAGTTGCTGGAGCAGCAGGAGAAAAAGCAGGAAGATATGGCGCCGCTTGAACAGCGCTACCGCCAAATGCCAAATCGGGCAGAGCTTCCAGCCGATCTCGAAGCGGCAGTCCGTGATGCAACCGCGGAACTTGCCAGGCTGCAAAAAGACAAAGCTCTTTATGAACAGACTAAAAAGAAAATCATGGATCATCAAACGGAACGCACGCAAAAAACAGCGGCTCTGGAAACGAATGATGCCTGGATTGAGGCGATGAATGCCAATATCCTTCAAGTTGAAAAGGCTGTAAAGGGACACGAAGAGGAGTTGCTCGCATTACGCAAGATTTTGTCTCCGGATGTAGAGCGGCAGCTTGAACAGGCGGCTAAAGAACTGGCCAGTTTATCTTTCACCAAGGAATCGCTCAAGCAGGAAATGAAAAATCTGCCCTTGCTTCAATCGATTCAGAAAAAATGGCTGGATTTATTGGCAGGCGCGAACGAGCACGATTTGGACGAGATCCGGAAATTGTATATCAAGCACGCCAATGTCATCGGGACGACTTGCGTGGCATCAGCACGCAAGGATTTTATCGACAACTATCCGGAATTTGATGTCGTCATCATCGACGAGGTGTCCAAAGCCACGCCGCCAGAGCTGTTGTTACCGATGCTGAAAGGCCAAAAGATCATTTTAGTCGGCGACCATCATCAATTGCCGCCGCTTCTTGGCAACGACACGCTGGAGGAAACGCTCCAGGAAATGATTGACGAAGACAACGGCTTTGAAGAAAAGAAAGAACTCGAAAAACTGCTTGAAGAATCGCTGTTTGAACGCCTCTACAAAAACTTGCCGGCAGCCAACAAGACAATGCTTGCCATCCAGTACCGGATGCACGAAGACATCATGGAAACTATTTCGCCGTTCTATAAACTGGAAAGGGATCAGCTGCAATGCGGCATTGCGGATTCTGACCGGGATCGCGACCACCTGTTGGAATCGCCTGCAGTGAAGCGGAACAACCACCTCATGTGGCTGGATCTGCCGAATGAACCAGCGTATTTTGAAGAACGTATGAGCGGCGGCAAAAGTTTGTACAATGCAGCCGAGCTTCAGGAAATCCGCGCTTTATTAGTAGAACTGAACGAGGCAACTGGAGAAGCGAAAAGAGCTGGACGCATTCATGCGGACCAGCAAAAGAGCATCGGGGTCATCAGCTTTTACGGCGAGCAGGTCAAGCGGCTGCAGCGGATGATTGACCAGGAACTGCACTTGCCGAATTTGACTGTCCGAACAGGAACGGTTGACCGGTTCCAAGGAAGCGAACGGGACATCATCGTACTCAGCATGGTGCGAAACAACCAAAACAAGCAGGGTGATATCGGCTTTGCGAAAGACTACCGTCGGCTGAACGTGGCGCTGTCGCGTGCCAAGGAATTGCTGGTGCTTGTCGGCAGTTCCCAGATGTTCACGGAGCGCGCCAAGCAGCCGGAAACAAGAAACATGTACAAGCACGTGTTAGACGTCGTGAAAAAGAAAAACGGCTTGAAGCTGTTAGAGAAGAGCAGGGGGTAAACATGTGGATGGGCTGATAGAAGAACTGCGGACGCACGTAACAGAAAATCCGGACGTATCGATCGTCAACGACAAAGTGTGGAAGCTGCCGGTCGTTTTATACGATGTCGGTTTTAGCCGGGTCAAGCGTTTGAAGATGGATATTTTGATGAAAATGCTGTTGCTGGCTTTTCAGGAAGCCGATGTCCGCCGCGCCGCCACCTTGTCTGATATGCTGTTTGTGGAAGAGCTGTTTATTAGCGACCTGATCGGTAAGATGCAGCGCACCGGGTTGATTGGGCTTGAGAAATCCGGCTATAAGCTGACGGCGAAAGGCTATGATTATTTGGCCAAAGGCATTTTTGATGAAGAGATGGACGGGGACAAAACCGTGATTTCCTATAGTGCAGCTCACTACCAGTACCGGTTGGCAGAAGACGGCGGCCATTCGGAAGCGGGAGACGAGCTTCCGGTGTACCGCTATCCGGTAAAAGGCAGTTTGAACAAAGACCGCATGCAGGAGCTTCTTTCAAAGGAGGTGTCGGGCGGAGAAGAAGGCTTTCAAACAATCGTCAGCGGAATTACGAGCTGCGTTGAGCACGAGACTGCTTATATCCCATGCATCGAATTTCAATTGTATGACCAGAAGCAGGATGTTTTTTATGCCCGCGTTTGGAATGGAATGTCCAATAACTGGGACGAAACACTGGAAAAACAAATCGAGGCGCATGAGCTGGTGAAATGGCGGAAGGCGATGGAAGAGAAGAACTCAGCTTTAGTTTAATAATTATTGCATAGAAAAGGAATCCGGCTGCTTAACAGGCAGAAGGATTTCTTTTGTGTTTTATCGAAAGTTATCCGTGGTAATTAAAATCGAAGATTATAGTAATCTGAAAATTCGGAATTGAAATTTCTATAATGACTTTTATAATTAAAGAGAGAAGATAAAAAGAAAGGATGACTGCGATGAAGAAAACTATTTTTGTGCATGACATTTCTTCAATTAAGCATAACCATTTTTCATTTAAAGATAACCTTGGTGTGATCAAAGATTATCCGTTCGTCCTAAAAACTGCTCCGGATGGCAGTCCCTATCATTTCGACAAAAACGATTTGCTGGAAATGAGCCATTACGAAAAGGATCTTGCTCCACATGGTGACAGCAGCAAATTGAGCAAAATGGACTTCATCAAGAAAATGAAAAAGGAATTCTACCATCAAATCCGTTCTGGGAACATGGATGATGTTTTAACGCACCTGTATAAGCTGGAAGGTGAGAGCGTCGAGCTGAAATGGGGAGGTTCCACAGATCATAACTTTAAAATATAACCGAAGAATCAAAATTTCACTTGGCGCTTTATTGTAAAAAACTAGGCGGCCTGCTACGCTATTCATTATACGAATCATTATGAATTGAAGGAGACCGGATCATGTCGAATCTTTCGCTGGCAGAAGCTGTCAAATTGAAATCTGTATTAGCAAAACGCATTCATGAGTTGGAAGAAGAGATGGACCGGGTGGCGTTTGTGGAAATGGAAAAAGGCAGCAAAAAACCGAAACAAGCCCGCTCACTGTCGCAAGTCGAGGAAGAGATTGATGACATCCGAAAAGATTTTCGGCTGTTGGATAAATTGATGTACCGTGCCAACTTTGAAAACGAAGTAAGCTTTAACGGGGAAGAGCTGGCGATTGTCGAGGCCATCGAATTGGCTACCCAGCTTCGTGCCAAAGCCCGGAAGTTCAAGGTGTTTGGAACTGCAGTGAAAGAAGATCTCCAATTTGGCTACGGGGAAGGCACGCCCATCGTCAGACGGGCCATGTTTGATCCTGAAGAATGCCGCGTAAAAGCGGTTGAACTGGAGCGGCAGGCCAACCGGCTGTCAAATGCCATCAACACCAAAAACTATTCCATCGTTTTGGATTTCGACAGCGACAAGTATTTCTGATCCTTGGAGCGGTGAGACTCCGCTTCAGGGCATGGAAGGAAACCTCTTTTGTACTTCGGTGCAACCAAATTTTAATGGCTACTGGCAAACCAATGACCGATACCCCATTACGATGTTACCTGTTACCGATTCCCAACCAAAAGCAAACGACGGTCGATGACCACAGTCCTGTTTTAAAACTCCTTCCATGAAATCCTCTTGCTTTCGGGCAGGGGGGTTTTTTAACCTTTGAATAAAAAATGATTAATGGGGGTGGGTTATGAAAAAAACTATTCGGAGTCTTATACTGGTTTCTTTACTAGTCGTTATACTGTGGGCAGTCAATTATCTTCAAACAAATTATCATAAAACTCCGGAAGCGGCGTTTGAGGAATTGGTTCAGACATCAGATGCGACTGTTTTTCCTTTGGATGATAATCGCCTTGCTTTGCTCCTTAATCAAGATGGCACCATGTCAATTGCACATATGGATGTTGAACGTCTCTTCGATATTTACAAAGACTTTGAAGTTTTTCCTACGAAATTAACAGTGTTCGAAGACTCATTGGATAAAACCATTCCTTATACAACTGATCCGGAGTTTCTGGAGTATTCCTTCGGGCTTATTCAAAATGAAAAAGCAGCATATACGACGTGGAAAGAGGCACCTGCAGGCGAAGAAAGAAATGTTATACCGTTAGACAATTTTATTGAGGATCCGGATTTGAACGGCATCAGTTTATGGACTTTCCCCGGAGCAATGCTTCCGGTGGATTTGGAAAGGATGCTCGTGTTTTTGGATGGAGCAAAAAAACCTCTTTCAATAGAGGATAAAGAGTTTATCATGAAAAAAACTGAAGATGCTACACCTTAATAAATTAGATCTATCCTGTGTCAAAGGAGATTAGCCTAACATGGAAAACATACCGACGAGAGTAAAGTTAGAATCAATCGAATCCTTCCAATCAACTATCCGGAAATTGGAAAAAGCGCTGGCCCAAATGATCGAAAAAGGTGCAAGCACAAGCTTGATAGAAAAGCGGCTTCAAGCTCTTCGCATCGGCTTGGCTGTGTTGGAAAGGGTCTGGCATGAACAGCCCCATCCATACAGTCAGGAAGAACTGGCGAAAACCCGTGAGGTACTGGCGGGTTTATTGCCGTCCATTGAAAGCATGTGTGCTAAGTCGAAGTCAGGCAGTCCCCAACGAACGCTGCTGGAGAAACGGATCAGATCATTGGAGCTGGCGATTAAGGCAATTGCTGGCATTTTTACGTGATTCAAGGAACTTTGAACACACCCAATCGTCCTATACTATATGTTCCAAACATCGCCGCAACCCTGTCTGGGTGTGGCTTTTTCATTGGCAACTAACGCTGTTCTTTTTCTTGGCTCGACTTAGTGAATATTCTGAAAAAACCTTAAACTGTCATTTTCTGGGCCACTAGCGTAAAATAGAATTTGTCATTATTTTTACTTAAAGTTTACTTGAACTTAATAGTTTCGAGTTATATAAATTCAATGTCCCACAATCCTTGTGAAATACCCATTATAAGAAGGTGCAATATGAAAAATATTAAAACGATGGATAAAAAAACGCTGAACAAGTTCATTCCGTTCTTTGTGCTTGCAGTGTTCATGCTATGGATGAAAACCTATATTACCCAAAAAACACAATTCAGCTTGAGTGTAGATGGAACGATTCAAGAGTTTCTCTTATTTCTCAACCCGTTAGGCTCCGCACTCTTATTACTAAGCTTGTCGCTGTTCTTTAAAGGAACGCGAAAATACATTTCACTGTTGCTAATTTACATGGGCATGTCGTTCATGCTCTATGCAAATGTAGTTTACTACCGATTTTTCAGTGATTTCCTTACATGGCCGACTTTATTCCAAACGCAGAATTTCGGCGATTTAGGCGGCAGTGTAGCGACTTTGATCCAGCCGACCGATTTGCTGTTCTTTGTGGATGTCGTGATTCTGGCTGGTTTGGTTGTCATGACAAAAGCTAAAAAAGAGTCAGGGAGTTTCAAAACCAAGGCTGTCCTGCCGGTTATTACAATCGCGCTGGCCATCTCGTTCTTCAACCTGGCTTTGGCAGAAGCGGATCGTCCGGAGCTGTTGACCCGCGGATTTGACCGGAATTACATCGTCAAGTATTTGGGCATGTATAATTACGCGCTCTATGACACCGCTGAAACCGTGAAATCTTCTTCCCAGCGCGTACTCGCTGACAGCGATGAAGTGACGGAAGTATTGAACTACACAAAATCGAATAACGCGAGCGCCAATGAGGAGTACTTCGGTGCAGCCGAAGGCATGAATGTCGTTTACCTCCACTTGGAATCGTTCCAGACCTTTTTGATGGATTACGAATTGAACGGGGAAGAAGTGACACCGTTCTTGAATTCGATGATGGAAGAACAAAACACGATGTATTTCGATAACTTCTTCCACCAAACGGCTCAAGGCAAAACGGCGGATGCGGAGTTCATGTTGGATAATTCTTTGTACGGCTTGCCGAAAGGTTCCGCATTTATTACAAAAGGCCAGAACACGTACCAGGCTGCGCCTGCGATTCTGAAAGATAAAGGCTATACGTCAGCCGTATTCCATGGCAATAACGGAACATTTTGGAACCGGTCTGAAATCTATAAATCTTTTGGCTACGATCATTTCTTTGATATTGAGTCCTACACGGACCTGACAGAACAAGATATGGCAGAGTACGGGGTTATGGACAAACCATTTTTCGAGCAGTCGGCGCCTCTTTTAGAGTCGCTGCCAGAACCTTTCTATACGAAAATGATCACAGTATCGCATCATTTCCCTTATAACATCGATCAGAGTTTAGCGACCATCGATAAAGGGACAACAGGCGACACCAGTGTCGACAATTACTTCCAGACGGCTCGTTACGCTGACGAAGCAATTGAGCAGTTCTTTGTGCAGCTGGAGGAATCTGGTTTAGCTGATAACACGATGATTGTCATGTATGGCGACCATTACGGTATTTCTGACAACCACAACCAGGCGATGGAACAAGTGCTTTCGAAAGAAATCACACCGGTTGAAAATGCCAAACTTCAGCGAGTGCCCCTGTTCATCCATGTGCCGGGCATGGAAGGCGGCATCAACTCCACGTACGGCGGCCAGATAGACTTGCTGCCGACTGTGATGCATTTGCTTGGCGTCGAAACGAAGAACTACATTCAGTTTGGTACAGATCTATTGTCCGAAGATCATGAGGAACTGGTCACTTTCAGAAACGGTGACTATGTCAGCCCTGAAATTTACTCAATCAGCGAAAATTTCTATAATCCGGAAACCGGGTTGCCGATTGAGGAAAGCCAGCTGGAGCAAGCGGAGAAATTCCAGGAGAATGGAAGCTATGAAATGGAGCTTTCCGACCAACTGGTTAATGGAGATTTGCTGAGGTTCTATACGCCGAACGGATTTACACCAATCGATCCGGCGGATTACAGCTATCAGGGAATTTTGGATTGAGAAGAATGATTGATGAATTATAAAGCTCACCCAGAGGCGGTTTTACTGTCACTCGGGTGAGCTTTTTTTAGGTTAAGTATTGAAATCAAAGTTCTTTGGAATAGTATCTTCAAAAAACCTCTTTTTAGAAGGAAGGTAGTTTCTCAGCGGATGAAGAATACTACTCAATAGGAAAGAGATTAATGGAATGGAGGATGTTGGATGAGCGAAGAAAAAATGATTCAATCATTTGATGGAACAGGACTGTTTACCCGTAAAGATCAGGCTGAAAAGCAAAAAGCGGCAGTGGTGATTGCCCATGGTTTAGCGGAGCATTTAGGGCGGTATGATGCATTAGCCGAAACCTTGCTGCAGCATGGATTCACGGTGTATCGCTATGAACAGCGCGGGCATGCACGTTCAGAAGGAAAGCGGACCTTTTTCAAAGATTTCAACGAAATGCCGGACGATTTAAAAACCATTATGGATTGGGCAAAGGAAGAAAATCCAGCACAGCCGGTCTTTTTGATCGGGCACAGCATGGGTGGTTTCACAGCGGCCGCGTATGCAACGAAATATCCTGGAAGTGCAGTAGGCGTCATCCTTTCCGGTGCATTGACCCGCTACAACAAGGAAATCTTCGGACCGCTGCCGATGGATATTCCTGCAGACACATACTTGGACAATGAGCTCGGAGAAGGAGTATGCAGCGATCCGGAAGTTGTCAAAGCCTACGGGGAAGATCCGCTTGTCGAAAAGAAAATTTCAGTGGGCTTGATCAATACGTTTGCCCCGGGCGTTGCCTGGCTGAAAGAACATGCCGCCAATTTTACCGAACCTGTGCTGGTGCTGCATGGCAATGAGGATGGGCTTGTCGCGGAAAAGGACTCGCGGGACTTTTATGGCGAAATCGGTTCACAGGACAAAAGCTTGAAGATATATCCTTTCCTGATGCATGAGATACTCAATGAACCATCCAAATATAAAATCTATGATGAGATGATTGAATGGATGGAAGAGCGGCTGCAGGATTGAAATGCAAATGAGGAACATGAGTTGTTCATGTATAGGATAGAAAAGGCATTGCCGGTTCCTGTGAAGGGTCGGGCAATGCCTTTTCTTTTTGCAGTTCTTGTTAACCCTAAACTCTCAATAAGCCCCGGAACCCTCTGGCTGCGTAATACGAATCTGCACCATTGTGGTACAGAAAGACATGTCCGTAGCGGGAATCACAGAAAAGCGCGCCGCCCCGCTCCCGGATGTCTGCAGGGGTTTGCACCCAACTGGATGTTTTAATATCAAACGTGCCATGCTGCTGCATCGCCCGGTATTGTTCTTCTGTTAACAGCTCGATGCCCATGTTTTTGGCCATCGCCATCGCACTGTTTTCAGGTTTGTTTTTCTTTCGAGAGTCCAGTGCCTGCTGATCAAAGCAAACGCTCCTACGGCCACTCGGGCTTTCCGCTGAACAATCGAAAAAGACATATTCGCTCGTTGCTTCATCGAACTCCAAAACGTCCGGCTCTCCGCCAGTCCGTTCCATTTCGTGGAGAGACCATAGTTTCTCTGGTTGCGCTTCAAGCTTTGCCTGAATCTTATCCCAATGCATCCATTCATGGCGATCGATGTGCTTCTCGAACCGTTCTTTCAGGGCAGTAAGCAATTTTTCACGCTGTTCAGATGTTAACTCGTTTTTTTCGCTCATTTTGCTTCCTCCTTTTTAGATGAATGATAATCTTGATAGTTTAAGTATAGTCAAAAAATGGAGTGAATACGATCTATTATCAGCAAAAACAGGATGAACCTCATCTAGAGGGCTCATCCTGTTTTTAAAGCTGGCCATTCATTTATTAAGTGTGGTAATAAATCGCTGAAATGCCTCTGTTTCTTTTAATACGCCTGCGTCTTCAAGAACGCGTACAAATTTTTTCCCCAGCTCATCCTGCAGGATTGCTTCTGCATCTTCCGGAAGAGAAAGCTTACCATATTGTGCTTTTAGCTGTTCAGCCCATTCCAGATGGAAAGGAGCCACGTTGCTGGCATTGCCGAGCAAGAACTCCTGGATTTCAGCAAGTTCTTCTTTTAAGCGCGGCGGCAAAACGGCCAGCCCCATCACTTCGATCAAGCCGATATTTTCTTTTTTGATGTGGTGGACATCTTGGTGAGGGTGGAAAATTCCGGATGGGTATTCGGCCGTTGTCCGGTTGTTTCGCAACACCAGGTCGATTTCGAACAACCCGTTGCGCTTTCTTGCGATCGGCGTCACGGTGTTGTGCGGTGTCTCGCCAGTGAAGGCCAGAACATCTGCTGATTCGTCAGAGTAATTTCTCCACGTCTGCAAAACTTCATCTGCCGCATCTACCAGACTGTCGATCTTTTTCCCTTTCAAGCGGATCACCGACATCGGCCATTTTACAACGGATGCCGTGATGTCCGGATAGGAATCCAAGCCAAACACAAAGGCATCTTCTGCTTTGGTCATGGCAAATTCATAGCGCCCGGCCTGGTAATGGTCATGGCTTAAAATGGAGCCGCCAACAATCGGCAAGTCGGCATTCGACCCGACAAAATAATGGGGGAACAGTTCGGTAAAAGCAAGCAGCCGTTCAAAGCCGCTGCGGTCAATTTTCATGTCGCGGTGTTCTTCAGACAGCAAAATGCTGTGCTCGTTGTAATAGACATACGGCGAATACTGCAAATACCAGTTTTCTCCCGTAAGCGGAATTCTGACAACCCGGTGGTTTGCCCGTGCCGGATAGCCAATCCGTCCGGTGTAGCCTTCGTTTTCCTTGCACAACAGGCATTTCGGGTAACTGAGCGTTTGCTTCATTTCGCGTTCTCTTCTGATTTGCTCCGGATCTTTTTCCGGTTTTGACAGGTTGATCGTAATGTCCATCTGGCCGTAAGCGGTATCCGTTTTATAGGAAATGTTTTTTTGGATCCGGTTCATTTGGATGTAATTGCTGTTTTTGCTTAATTCATAAAAGTAATCGGTTGCGTCGATTGGTGACTCTGCGTATTTTTCATTAAACGCAGCGTTGATGACAGAAGGGCGGGCGACAAAGCAATTCATAATATTGGCCGACAGTATTTCCTTGTCATCAAAGATATCCATGATCACGCCTTGTTCGATAGCGTAGGCAATCAAGTTTTCCAGCAAGTTCGGAATAGTGTCATCGGCCGGTTCGACCGCGTTTTCAGGAAACGATTCCAAGCCGAGCAGGTTCATCACCTGGTTGCGGACATAATCGGTGTCTGCCGCTTCGATCAAGCGGGATTCGAGAGCTTTGTCAAGAAGTCCTTCCAGATTTTCATAGACCATATTTACACGTCCTTTTCATAGCCGTTGGGGTTCGAAGAATGCCACTTCCATGCATCTTCGATAATTTTGGTGATAGAAGTAAAGGCTGGGTTCCAGCCCAATACTTGTTTGGCTTTATCCGAACTGGCAATCAAAACACTTGGATCGCCTGCTCTGCGGGGGCCGATTTTAACTGGGATTTCTTTTCCGGTAACAGACCGAGCAGTGGAAATCATTTCATTCACGGAAAATCCTTGGCTGCTTCCGAGATTGAAGACATTACTCTCGCCGTCGTTTCTCAAGTATTCTAATGCTAACAAGTGGGCGCGGATCAAATCTTCGACATGAACATAATCGCGGATGCACGTTCCATCGGCCGTGTCGTAATCATCGCCGAACACCGTGATTTCCTCTCGTTGGCCAAGTGCTGTCTGCAGGATAAGGGGGACGAGATGGGATTCAGGGCGGTGGTCTTCGCCAATTTCTGCCGTTTCTCTCGCCCCAGCTACATTAAAGTAGCGCAATGAAACAAATTTCAAGCCGTGGGCCAATCCTGTCCACTTCATCATTTTTTCCATGGTCAGCTTTGTTTCGCCATACGTATTGCCTGGATTGGTTGGCATGGTTTCTGTAATCGGCACAGCCTCCGGTTCGCCATAAGTTGCAGCGGTAGAAGAAAAGACGATCTTCTTCACATCATGATCGATCATGGCCTTTAATAATACTTGAGTGCCGTAAACATTGTTGTCAAAATACTTCAGAGGATTTTCCATTGATTCGCCGACCAGTGAATTGGCCGCAAAATGAAGCACCTCATCAATCGATTCCTTTTCGAATACCGAGTCTAAAAAGTCTGCATTCCGAATATCGCCTTTATAAAAAACAGCTTTCGGGTGTATGGCTTTCTCATGCCCGGTTTCCAAATTATCCACAACGACAACATTTTGCCCCTGATCGATTAACTGAAAAACTGCGTGTGATCCAATATAGCCAGCTCCGCCTAATACTAAAACACTCATGGTCAAAACTCCTCTACAAGTTCTTTGGCGCCATCCGAAATTTTGGCCTCGTAAAAAGAAGGAGAAAAACCAAATCTTTCGGTATAACTCGTTGTTAAGTTTTCTTTAAAGCTTTCAATTTGCGACTGGTGAACAATCGCAATGGCGCAGCCGCCAAATCCTGCACCGGTCATCCGGGCACCGATGACGCCTGGATGGTTCCAAGCTGTTTCTGCGATGGCATCAAGTTCGTCACCGGTAACTTCGTAATCATCACGAAGAGAGACATGTGATTGGTTCATCAATTCGCCAAACGTTTCAATATTGCCTTGTTGGAGCTCTTTGAGTGCCAGCAAGGTCCGTTCGTTTTCATAGACAGCATGCTTTGCACGTTTTCGGTTTGTGCTATCTGCAATCAGGTGTTTGTACTGTTCAAACTGTTTCCCTGTCAATTCGCCAAGACTGCTGACGTCAAGTTCCGTCCGGAGATCAGACAGCGCTCTTTCACATTGCGCACGGCGCTCATTGTATTTTGAACCAGCCAAGGTACGCTGTTTGTTGGAGTTGATGATAACAATTTCATGATCGTTCAGTTCGACTGGTGCGTAGCTGTATTCCAGCGTTTGGCAATCCAATAAAATAGCAGAATCTTTTTTTCCTTTTCCAATCGCGAACTGGTCCATGATGCCGCTGTTGACGCCGATATACTGATTTTCGACATTCTGGCCAAGCTGAATCATGCGCAAGCGATCGATTTCTAGGTTGAACAGGCCCTCTAGCACAACGCCTGTTACCATTTCGATAGAAGCGGAAGAGGACAGCCCGGCACCGTTCGGTATATTTCCGTAGAACAGAATATCCATTCCGTGAGAGACAGAAAATCCGTTTTTTATAAAATGGTAGATCATGCCCTTCGGAAAGTTTGCCCAGTCATGGTCCGGGTTAAAAGACAAGTCGGCAAGATCGCACTCAATGATCTCTTTTTCCGGGAAGTTCAACGAATAGAACCGTAGTTTTTGGTCCGTGCGCTGTCGGGCAACGGCATAAGTGCCAAAAGAAATGGCTGCCGGAAACACGTGCCCGCCATTGTAATCGGTATGTTCACCAATCAAGTTAATGCGCCCAGGCGCAAAAAAGAAGCGTGGATTTTGGTCTGTCTGGAATATGTTGCTGAAAGTTTGGGACAACTCACTCCGGTTCATCTAATTCCTCCAATACTTTATAAATTAATTTAATTAACTTTAGTATAGTAGATGTTGTGAAACTATTCAATCCTGAATTTAGGGATTACTAATGAATTCTATATAGAACGCCTAACCCTTTTTTAAAAGCTGTAATCGCTAAATCCGCAGAAAGGATCGAGGCAAGCTCCATCTGCCAAACAACTTTTCGGCTGGAATATTAACGGATGTCAGATTTTATTCACTTCTCTGTGCTTGACTTCATCAATAGAGTGTTATAATTTTATTACAATAAAACTTAGAGTAAAAGTAGGATATGCCCATGAGAACCTTAGAGCTAAATTTCGAAGAATCCATTGAAGTATGTAAAGCCTTGGCCAATAAACACAGGATGGCGATACTGCGTCTTTTAAGTGAGCGGCCGCATAACGTCAACGAACTGTCGGAGCGGCTCGGCCTGCCTTTTTCTACAACTGCTGTAAATGTGAAAAAGCTTGAAGACGTCGACCTTATTACCACGGAGCTGTTGCCAGGCAGAGGCACGCAAAAAATCAACACAAAAAAATACGATCAAATTATCATCGATATTGCACCGCAAGAAACCAAAGAAATTGAAGAAACGATTATTTACGATATGCCCATCGGCCACTTTTCTGACAGCAGCGTTGAACCAAGCTGTGGTTTAGTGGGTGAGTCTGATTATATCAATGGACATGACGATCCACGTGCTTTCTATGAAGTAGGCAGGGACGAAGCACAACTAATTTTCTTCAAAACAGGTTATTTGGAGTATCGGTTTCCAAACCGTCTTCCTCGTGGTGAAAAAGCAGATCAAATCAAGTTTAGTGCAGAAGTTTGTTCAGAGGCTCCGTTATTCAAATTGGATTGGCCTTCCGATATAACTGTTTGGATTAACGGGCATGAAATTGCCACTTGGACGTCGCCAAGCGACTTTGGAGGGGAGCGAGGGTTTCTTACGCCAAAATGGTGGATGACGAACCATACGCAATATGGATTGTTGAAAAACTGGCGAGTGAACAAAGACGGCTGCTATTTGGATGACAAACTCGTCAACAGTAACTGTACAATAGACTCGTTAAAAATCGCCGATAATCCTTACATATCGTTTAAAATTGGTGTCAAAGAAGATGCAGTCAATGTAGGTGGAATAAACTTATTCGGCCACAAATTCGGAAATTACCGGCAAGGAATTGTTATGCGCTTGCTGACAGAACATAAATAAATGAACTTATAAAAACAAGATCCACAGAAAGCCACTGTGGATCTTGTTTTTTTCTGTTTACAAAAGAGAAAGCAAAAAAAATCTATTTTTTATTACAGATATACTTGTAATGAAACAAACTTATGTATTACAATGGCTTCATGTAAGTGCTTTCATAAATTGAGGTGAAGGAGTTGATTCCACAATTTATAAGTTTTCGATTTTTGGAGTCTTTTTATTGGCAATCATTTTGGCAGGCTGTTCTCAGGAAGCTGAGCAGCCTGCAGAAACAGAATCCTTTGCCAACCCTGTGTATGAACCCGTGTTGGCGGATCCTTCGATTATACAAGCGGAGGATGGCAGTTACTACGCGTATGGGACAGAAGATGCGTGGGGCGATGATTCTGAAACAAAGTTAGTTCCAATTTCCCGATCCACAAACTTAATTGATTGGGAGTTTGTTGGCGAAGCATTTGAAGAAAAGCCTGACTGGAAAACAGCAGGAGATCTCTGGGCGCCGGATATTCAATTTTACAATGATCAATATATGCTCTTTTACTCTTTGTCCTTATGGGGAGATTCAAATCCTGGCATCGGCGTAGCAGTTGCCGCTAGTCCAGCAGGTCCTTTTGAAGACAAAGGAAAGCTGTTCACAAGCGAGGAAATTGGTGTAGACAACTCGATTGATCCGTTTTTCTACGTTGAAGATGAAGTGCCTTATCTTGCTTGGGGAAGTTTTCATGGCATTTATGGAATTGAACTGTCACAAGATGGATTGACGACAGTTGGCGAAAAGTTTCAGCTGGCTGGGGAAGATTATGAAGCGCCCTATATTATCGAACGGGATGGATTTTATTACTTTTTCGGTTCCAAAGGTTCCTGCTGTGATGGACAAGACAGCACTTATCATGTAGCAGTTGGACGGTCAGAGAATTTTAAAGGCCCATATGTTGACCGCGAAGGAAAGACATTGCTCGACAATGGCGGGACGACAATCTTATCTTCCGATGAAGAAAGCAAGTTTGCCGGTCCTGGACATAATTCGGTTATCAAAGACGAGGCAGGAGAAGATTGGCTTGTCTATCATGCCATTGAAAAAGCCGATCCTGTGTTATGGACGGGCGCTTCAAGAAGGCCGTTAATGATTGATCCGATTATTTGGGAAGACGGCTGGCCGGCAATCGAAGGCGGACAGCCAAGTGAAGAAGAAATACCAGTTCCAGTGATGGACTAAACATACTCAATAACTGCGCTTTAACTAAGAAAAGGGAGTGGGAAAATGAAGAAGATGAACAAACGATGGAGTGCTTTGGCAGTAACATGTTCTGCAGTTTTATTGACAGCGTGCAGCGGCAATAGTGGGGTAGTTGAAGAAGGCGGAGGAGATTCAGGAGGCTCTGGAGACAGCTCTGAAATCACACTTTGGGCACCGTTTTCAGGCCCCGATGGCCCGTTTATGAAAGAAATTGTCGATGAATACAACGAATCACAGGACGAGTATACGGTTAACTTCCAAATAGTTCCGCAAACAGAGTATTACAGAACGGTAGATTTGGCTGTTAATGGAGAGTCGAATATGCCGGATGTAATGGTTATGCACGGCGATCAAATGTTTACGTACGCTGAAAAAGGTATTATAAGAGATCTTGGCGATTTAATGGGTGAAGAGATTTCGGTTGATGAATATCATCCGAATGCCATTGAAGGCGCTTCAGTTGATGAAGCGTTGTATGGTGTGCCTTTGGATATACATCCGCTTCTATTCTATTGGAACAAAGATATGTTTGAAGCAGCTGGATTAGATCCAGAACAGCCGCCGACGAATCGTGAAGAATTTATCGAGTATGCACAGGCATTAACAAATGAAGATGAAAACCAGTTTGGATATGTTGTCCCAACTTTGTGGCCACAAGAATTTATTTTCCCAACAATCGTTTTCCAAAACGGCGGTGAATTGTATGCCGATGGAGAAGTTCAGTTTACTTCTGATGCAGTTGTGGAAGCCTTGGAATTTGAACGATCTTTAATTGACGAATATGCGGTTTCTCCTAGCGATGTTCAGCAGGATGGAGAAGTAACCATGTTCTTGCAAGGAAGAAGCGGCATGCATATGAACGGTCCGTGGATGATGAAGCAATGGGAAGACTCAGGCCTTAATTACGGGGTAGCCCCAGTACCGCAATTAGGTACAGAACAAGAAGGCGTCTATGCGAACTCGCATAACTTTGTAGTTCCGGAAAGTGTAGACGAGGCGAAGTTGGATGGAATTACTAACTTCTTAGGCTATGTAGGAGACAATGCGTTGGCTTGGGCAGAGTCCGGTCAGGCACCAGCTTCAAAAGCTGTGTATGAAAGCGATGAGTTCCAGGAAGTAAATGCACAATCTCCAGAAGTAGCGAAACAGTTTGACTATGTTAAGTTTGGTCCGGATGTGGAAAACTGGGGGCAGGCAACAAGTCCTTTGATGGAAGCAGTCAATGAAGTGCTCTTAGGACAAAAAGATGCAGCAGAGGCATTGGAAGAAGCACAGCAAAAAGCTGCGAATGCTTTAGAATAACAAATTAAAAAGTAAGCAGGTGGAGTCTGCACTGCTTACTTTTTATTTTTATCCCGCTTCAACTGAACGAAAAAGTCCGGTTGGATCAACAGCATTAAGTTACCCAGAATGAGGTGAGAAAGCAATGAAAGAAGCAAAATTGCCTGCGAGCAAAGCAAAAAAAGAAAGACTTTCCAAATTCACATCCTTCCTGTTTGTGTTGCCCTATTTACTGTTGTTTTTAGCTTTCCTCTTTATCCCGCTTGTTTACGGTATCTACATCAGTTTGCATGATTACAATTTACTGTCGAGTGTGCAGCCTTTCATCGGCTTTGAAAACTACGCGACTATTTTCAATCCGGATTCCGCGATGAATTCGCTGTTCTTTGAAGGGCTGGGGAACACGGTCAAGTTTGTCATTTTTTCAGTGCCTTTACTGGTAGTGATTGGATTGGGTCTGGCGTTGCTGTTAAATAGCATCCCCGGAAAACTCAGAACATTTTTCCGTACGATCTACTTTATCCCTTATGCCATATCGGTTTCAGTAGTATCTATTATTTTCCTATGGATACTCGATACAAATTCCGGATTGCTGAATATGTATTTAATGGACTTGGGCTTCGATGCCATTCCGTGGCTGACAAAACAGCCGTTTGCGTGGATTTCTCTTATCGGAGCCACGATCTGGTGGACGCTCGGTTTTAATATGATTATTTTTATCAACGCTTTGAATGAAGTGCCGGAAGAATTGTATGAAGCGGGTGCCATTGATGGCGCAAGTGCTTGGCAGAAGTTTATTCATATCACTTTGCCGACAATCCGGCCTATTATGCTATTCGTTATCATCACTTCAACCATTGCCTCGTTCAACGTCTTTGGGCAGCCTTACTTAATGACACGCGGTGGTCCTGGAGACTCAACGGAAGTGCTGCTGATGGGAATTGTCAACCTGGCTTTTGAGGAACGTGAATTAGGCGTTGCATCGGCAATGGCTTTGCTTATGTCCTTAATCATGATTGTCATTTCCGTTATTCAATTTAAAATCGCCAACTACAAACAAGGAGGGGAAAACTGATGAAAAAGAATGGAAAACAGATTGGGCTGATTGTACTTGCTTCGGTAATAGGGCTTTTGTTTCTCATTCCTCTTATCTGGATGATTTCCACTTCCTTTAAAAATGATTTTGAAGCCATCGCCGGAGGATTAAACTGGATACCGGAAAACTTCACTTTTGAAAACTATTTATACACGCTGACGGGTGATGGAGTGGATGTTCCGATATTCAGATGGATGTTCAACTCGTTATTTGCAGGACTGGCTGGAACAGCAATCATCGTCGCAATTGACGCGCTCGCTGCTTATGGCTTGGCACGGTTGGATGTTCCTTTCAAAAAATACTTATTTCCACTATTTATCAGTACATTAATGATTCCTTTTGTCATCACGTTTCTACCCATGTATATGCAATTCAGCAACTTTGGTTTATTGAACACGTATGCTGTATTGATTTTTCCATACACAGCCAATGCATTCGGTGTCTTTTTGCTTTATCAATTCTTCAAATCTTTCCCGAAAGAATTGGAAGAAGCAGCGAAATTGGACGGAGCGAACAAGTGGCAGATTTTCGTTAAAATCGTCATTCCTTCTGCAAAACCAATCATTTGGACATTGGCAATTTTCTCTTTCATGGGAATCTACAACGATTTCTTATGGCCGTTAGTGGCAACAAATTCACCGGACATGAGAACAATCACAACCGGTATTGCCATCATGCAGCAAGGAAGTTTTACGTCTTCTTATGGGAAACTCATGGCATTGACAACGATCGCCACTATCCCAATTTTAATTGTCTTCTTAATTGGACAGAAACAACTGATCAAAGGCATTACGCAGTCAGGCATCAAATAAGTGACGGAGGTAGCGCAAACATATGGCAAACTTACAAACAGAATACCCGAGACCGCAATTTCAACGAAAGGACTGGTTGAACCTGAACGGGGAGTGGAATTTTTCTTTTGACGATCAAGAACTTGGATTACAGGAAAAGTGGTACCAAAACTTTCCCGCAGGACAGACCATAAAAGTTCCATTTGCCTACCAGACTGAAAACAGCGGCATTGGAGATCCTTCTTTCCATGAAGTGGTCTGGTACAACCGGACCTTTTCAGTGCCGGAAGACTGGCAAAACAAACGAATTCAGTTAAATTTTGGCGCCGTTGATTACCGAGCTTGGATATATGTAAACGGAGAAAAAGCAACCTATCACCAAGGTGGAAATGTTCCTTTTTCAGCCGATATTACCGATTTGCTAGTAGCAGGAGAGAACAGCCTAACCGTGAGAGTTGAAGATCCTTCTGAAGATACGACCATACCGCGCGGCAAACAATATTGGCACGAAGAATCGGCTTCAATCTTTTATACGCGCACAACGGGAATCTGGCAGACGGTTTGGCTGGAACCTGTGGCGGAAACTTCGATTAAAAGTTTACGCTGGACGCCGGAAATAGATCGCGGCGACATTGAGTTTGAAACCGAACTTGCTGGAAAAATCAGCGGAAATACAAAACTGCGAATAACTGTGTCGTTCCAGGGAGAACCCGTCTTAAGCGAAGAAGTTACCGTTTTTCAGCCGCATATTAAACGCAGCATCAACATCCGTGGACGCTTTCCGGATAGAAGCAATATTCATGGGCCGGGGTGGTATTGGAGCCCGGAGCATCCGAATTTATTCGATGCTCGAGTGGAATTGATTGCGGATGAAAAAGCAGTCGACACCATAACAAGTTACTTTGGAATGCGGAAAGTATCCATTGAAAATGGCACGTTTATGCTGAACAACAAACCTTATTATCAAAAGCTCGTTCTTGACCAAGGGTATTTCCCAGGCGGTCTGTTGACTGCAGAATCGGACGACGCGTTAAAGCAAGATATTGTGCTTGCCAAGGAAATGGGATTCAACGGTGCACGCAAGCATCAGAAAGTGGAAGATCCACGATTTTTATACTGGGCCGATCAGCTCGGATACCTTGTATGGGGGGAAATGGCAAACTGCGCGGAATACAGCGAAGAAGCTGTGGAACGGATTTCAGCAGAGTGGATAGAAGCGGTAAAACGCGACTACAGCCACCCAAGCTTGGTGGTCTGGGTGCCCTTGAACGAAAGCTGGGGAATTTCCCGTGTCGCTAGGGAAAAACAGCAGCAGCACCATTCACTCGCTATGTACTATTTAACGAAATCCCTTGACCCAACCCGTCCCGTTTGTTCAAACGAAGGCTGGGAACACACGGTTTCGGATTTATGCGGCATTCATAATTACCAGTCTCCTGAGAAGATGGCGGAAGCCTACCGAACTGTCGAAAGTGCGGTTGCGGCTACGCCTGCAGACCGTCCTATCTATGCGGAAGGCTTTGGATACAGAGGAGAACCTATTCTGATCACCGAATATGGTGGAATCGCCTATGACACGAAAGAAATCGATCAGAAAAATGGATGGGGTTATTCAGCGGTTCAGGGCGGCGAAGAATTAATTGAAGCCTACCGTCAAAATACAAAAGCCTTGCTCGATTCTTCAGTGGTCCAAGGTTTTTGCTACACGCAGCTGACCGACGTCGAACAAGAAATTAATGGACTTTTGACGTATCACCGCAAGCCGAAATGTGATTTGTCCGAAATCAAAAAAATCAACGATGGCAAATGAGGATTTTGAAAAAGAGTTTGCTGTGATGCAATAAGTTGAGAAACACCTTTCGTTGAAAAGTGGGTAGAAAAATACCCACCATTCGATAAAAAGGTGTTTTTCTCTGGCTGTGAGAGTTTTTCCTCCAAAACAATAAGTTAATTTAATTAACAAAGATTCCAGAGATTTGTTAAACTATTAACTAATAGAGTTCGAAGCAGCTCCAAACTGCCCGAATCTGATAAACGGAGGGATTTCGATGCGCCAAGGCACCTTTAAGTGGATGAAGTCGATGAACAAATCAATCATCCTCAATAAAATAAGAAAAGATGGTCCGATATCGAGAGCGCAAATTGCACGAGAAACAAACTTGACGCCCCCGACTGTCAGCAGCAACGTAAAAGAGTTGATAGAAGAGAAGATAGTCGAGGAAAGCGATATCGGCCAGTCGCAAGGCGGCAGGAAACCAACGATGCTGGTGATTAACAACCAGGCATTTTCCATAATTGGTGTGGATGCAGGTCCAGAAAACATTGAATGCATTGTGGCAGACCTTGCTGGAAATGTGCTTAAAAGGTCAAAAACAAAGTTACAGCTGCCAATCACCAACCAGGAGTTTATTGCTGCGTTAAAAAGTTCTATTAAAAAAGTGCTGGAAACTGACAAACAAGTCGTAGGCATTGGTGTGGCCATGCATGGCGTGGTGGAAGTTGAAACAGGCACTTCGTTGTACGCACCCAATCTGGGCTTGAGCAACATTCCCATCAAACAACAGTTGGAACAGGCATTTGGTCTGGAAGTGAAAGTGGAAAACGATGCACGGGCAATGGCATTGGGCGAATACTGGTTTGGCGATCACGGAGAACTGGAAAGCATGCTGGCCGTGAACATCGGCAGCGGTGTAGGTGCAGGACTCATCATCGAGGGCAAACTGTACCACGGCGCTTCAGATATCGCTGGAGAAATAGGCCATATGACAATCGATTTGCACGGGGAAACGTGTGAATGCGGAAACCGGGGGTGTCTGCAGACATTTGTTACCGGTCCTGCCATCGCCAGAAAGGCACCTGGAAATCATTTGCTCACAGCAGAAAACGTATTTGAGCAAGCCATCAGCGGCAATGAAGAGTGTGCGGCTATTTTGAAAGCATCCGGAAGAGCGATGGGCGTCGGGCTGACCAACCTGATCCACATCGTCAATCCGGAAAAAATCGTCCTTGGCGGGGGAGTATCAAAAGCCGAAAAGTTTATTTTGCCTGCCATACGGGAAACGATTAGAACTTCTGCACTGACGCCCGCAGCAAGCCAAACAACAGTGGAAGTATCCAAGCTTGGAGACGATGCCACACTGATTGGGGCAATCACCCTGCTGCTGGTGGATATCTTTGAAGTAAAGTAAAAAGAGCTTAGTAAAATAAAAGGGATAACAAACAGATGGAAGGATGAAAAAAATGAAAGTTAGCGAAAAAATATTTGATCATAAAAACGATCGGCCGATAAAATTATATACATTGGAAAATGACCAGGGGTTTCAAATGTCCTGTATCGATTATGGCTGTGTGATTACTGAAATTATCAGCCCAGACCGCAATGGAAACCTGGAAAATGTCGTATTAGGCTTTGATACGCTTGAAGAATACGAAAACAACCCGTTCTTTTTCGGAGCATTGGTGGGGCGCTTTGCCGGACGAATCAAAGATGGGGAGTTTTCAATCGAAGGGATAGATTATCAAGTACCTAAGAATGCTAACGGCCATAATTTGCATGGAGGTGCCAAAGGCTTTCACTCGGCTCTTTGGGATTCAAAAGTGATCCAAACGGAAAATGAAGCAACAGTCGAATTTACGTATTTCAGTCGGGATGGCGAAGAAGGATTTCCTGGCAACTTGTCCATGACGGTCCGCTATACCCTTAAGAATGACAGCAATCAGCTTGTCATATCCTATTCAGGAAAATCTGACAAGACGACTGTGTTGAATGTAACCAACCACTCTTACTTTAATTTGAGCGGCAATTTCAAACGGACCATCTTAGATCATCAATTGACGATGGAAAGTGATCATTATTTGGAGTTGAATGAGGAACTGCTGCCGACGGGCAATCTGGTTCCGGTTGCAGACGACACGCTGTTTGATTTCCGAAACGGCAGAAGCATCAGGGAAGCCACAATGTCGGATCATCCACAAAACAAACTGGCTGGCAACGGCTATGACCACCCCTTTTTGTTGGATCGTGCAGAACAATCTGGGATCAAACTTACTGATTCAGTAAGTGGCCGGAAACTGGTTGTGGAAACTACAGAACCTGCAGTTGTTTTGTATACAGGAAATGATATCGGGGGATCCTATTCGATTCGAGGGACACAAGCCGAGGATTATTTGGCACTTTGCCTCGAAACGCAAAGTCCGCCGGATTCATTGCGTCACCCGCACTTCCAATCCGCCATTCTCAAAGCAGATGAAGAGTTCAAATCGGAAACGACTTATACGTTCTCCAGCATCAGCAATGGCTAACTATTTTATTTTACAGTTTACCGTCTTTTAGAAGAATTTAGTGAAAATAGTTGGTTATGCCAAGTGAATTGGAATAAGCTACACTTAAGAATTATCACTTCTGATGTCGCTTCGGGATTTGTTAATAGATAAAGCTGTTTTAAAAGGAGTTTTCCACTTTTAAACAGTTTTTATTTTAATTAAGAAATAAAAAAACTGCAGCTCCATATTCAAAATGGGAGCTGCAGTGTAAAGTTTTACTTGCGATTAGTATTTGTAAGACTGTCCGCCATCGATCGGGATAACAGTAGCGTTGATGAATTTTGCTGCATCAGATAGCAGGAATGCGACAAGGTTGCCGACTTCTTCGGGCTTTCCGAAACGCTTCATTGGGTTGACGCTGACAAACTCTTTGCCTGCAGACTCCCAGTCGTCGCCTGCCATTTGCTTCAAGGAACCTTCGACCATTGGCGTCATGATAGCACCAGGTGCGATGGCATTGATGCTGACGCCAAACTGGCCGTATTCAATGCCCGAGTTGCGGGTTAAGCCGACAACGCCGTGTTTGCTGGCTGCGTAGCCGGACTGGTTGCCGACTCCGCGGATGCCGCCGACAGAAGCGGTGTTGACGATCGAGCCGTGGCCTTGCTGCTTCATAACTTTCAATACATATTTCATACCGTAGAAAACGCCATTTAAGTTAACGCTCACCACTTTTTCGAATTCGTCAGAGCCGTATTCTTCAGTCAGGTTCTGTTTGCCTTCGATGCCTGCATTGTTAAAGAAGCCATCAATTCGTCCGAATGTGTCCATCGTGAGTTGCACATAGTTTTTCACATCTTCTTCACTTGTTACGTTGGCTTCAACAAGCACAATTTCCGCTTCTGGAGCCACTTCAAGGATTTGTTTTTTGCTTTCTTCAAGTGACTTTTTGTTCATATCGACGAGCACCAATTTGCCGCCTAACTGAGCGATGGAAAGTGCTGCTGAATATCCCAGACCGGATCCTCCACCTGTGATGATAATGACTTTATCTGTATAACTGATCATGAATGATCTCTCCTTTTTCATTGATATGCTAAACTGGATTTAAGGTTCGAATTTAGTGTAAACCTTTACAAAAGAGGGTTCAATCAGTAGAAAATCCGAAACTGTCGAGTAATTCGACAGTTCTTTAAAAAATGTCGATTCTGGGGGCAGCAAATCATGGAAGAGAGAAAAGAAAATCTTTCACCGCAAGCCGAGCGGACAAAGCGCCAGTTTAAACAGGCGTTCACCGAGCTGATCAATGAAAAAGGGTTCAGCCATGTATCGGTGACGGATATTGTGCAGCGGGCACAATACAACCGGGCGACTTTTTACCTCTATTACGTTGACAAACAGCATATTACCAAAGAACTGAAAAATGAGATGTTCTATCAGACCAAGCGGACAAGCAAAGAGCGCTATGCTCTTGGAAAGCTGGTGGCGACAAAGTCGATGGATGCGGATTCGTTTGAATTGGCGACATTCATTTACGATAATCGGTCTTTTTTTAATCTTTACTTGAAAGAAGATACCATACCGGGACTGCATCAGGATTTGCCGCGGGCGATTTTCGAATTGTTGGATGAGCAGTTTACGTTTACGCCGACAGGTGACCACGATATCAATTCATCGCAGTTCAAGCTGTATATGGCTCATGGAACTGCAGGGCTTTTGCTGGATTGGGCTGCTAAAGGCTATCAGAAATCCCCGCGGAGAGTGACGGAGGAATTGATTGGAATTCTGCAGGCGTTTGCAGACGGTTTCCAGGTTGAATAGCTCACAAAAAATTCTACTCAATAAAAAATCCCCTGAAAAAGAGTTCTGTTCTTTTTCAGGGGATTTTCTATTCTTTCTCTGTCAAAAATGTAATTACTGCAAACAGCAGGAACGCTATCAGCAGGATGCTGCCACCGACGATGAACAAGATCATGACTAAGGTTTCGTTCCAATTGAATGGATTGAGGTTATACAGCCACATGCCGCCAGTCAATGCAAAAGCACCGACCATCGCAAGGACACTATGAATAGCAACAAGCTTTTTGTATTTGATTGTGTAGACCCGGTAGAAAATCCCCCAAGCAAACACCGATAGCCAGCCGACGAGCAGGATGTGGGCAATGGATCGGGCGCAGGGCATAATCCATTTCCCCAGCCATTTGCGAACCGAGAAAGGTGCCGAACAAGCCGAATATTGCCGAAAAGCGTATTAAACGAAGACTCCAAGTTTTTTCCATGAGGGTACCTCCAAATTATGATTGTTTCAGATTGCAATGCCGCAAAGCTGATAATGAATTTACTCTCTTATCCTAATATATTGGGAGCTCAAATGATACTTCGCTCCGTTTTTGTGTGGATAGAATTTCGAAAAAAGCCTTGCCAAAACCCTAAATCGGGAAGCGGCAAGGCCTTTGGTGTTTCTTACATTTTTATCGAAATGCGTTTCGTCAACATTCTCGTAGATACCAGCAATACCGCAATCAACAGCAGCGAACCGGCGAGTGCCAGGAAAGGACTGGCGTCAGCTGGAATCTCCGGCACCCATGGAATAACAGAACTTAAGCCGCCGTCTCCCCAGAAATAGCCATTAAGGCTGAGTGCTGCTATTGCAATGCCGACAAAACCGAAACCGATGACCCACCCAAAACGGTAATAGCCGACGCCAATCAGCCAACCGATTAGGTGATAGGTAAAGGCATTCAGGAAGAAAATGCCTGCGGCTGAAAACCAGCCAGATGCCGGATCGTATAAAGGAGCGGCGTCTGTATCGATCGGCAATGCGGCTAAGTTGGAAATCAGATGTTCAATGACGTTCACTGCGAGCGGCACCAAAGTGACAGCCAGCGCCAATGCCAGTGTAGAGATGACAGTCCCGACATACAGGTCTTTGCGGGTGATGCCGTGCTGTACATAGTAGCCCATGAAGGCATAGGCTGCAATGATTCCGCAAACCAGCATGAAAATGGCTACGGATTGGCTGGAAAAGACGAAAAACTGTTGGATGCTGGTGTCGTTTCTGGCGACAATAATCATTCCGATTATATGGCCTGCAATCAAGAATGAGAAAAACCAAATGGCCCATTTGAATTGTTCGTAAAAGAGGTCGAATGCAACTTTTGGATAGAGTTTGACTGATTTCATTTTAACGTGCCTCCTCTGTTAAGTGGATGAACAGATCCTGCAGTGACACGGGGCCGATTTCTAGACCCTGCTGACGGGCAGCGAGCTGGCGCTGTTCACTCAGCGTGCCGTAAACCATTACGGATTTTGTACCTCCAAGTTTTTGTTCATTCAAGAGTTTCATACCAGAGACGAAGGCATCAACTTGATCGGCTGCTCCGGTGATGGAAGCTCCTTGAGCAGAGATGGTTTCATAATCTTCGTTCATCAGCAATCGGCCATGATCGATGATGACAACATTATCGAAAAGGTAATCCATTTCCGAAACAAGGTGCGTGGAAAGAATGAAGGTCCGCGGATGCTTTGCCTGATCCGCTAAGATCTCCTGGTAAAAAATTTCGCGAGCCGGAGCATCCATTCCAATATATGCTTCATCAAAAATCGTAATCGGCGTACGGCTGGCAAGTCCAATGACGACATTCAGTGCTGATTGCATTCCTTTAGACAATTTGTAAATGGGCTTATCGAGAGGAAGATTAAAGCGTTTCAGCAGATAGTCAGCGTACGCTTTGTCGTAGTTTGGACGATAGCTTTCCGGGAATTCAAGCATGGCTGGAATCTTTTGGTACTCGTCTGCATAGTTTTTTTCATAGATAAAACCAACCTGCTGCATCTTTTCCGGATTTTCAAAAACAGCTTCGCCATCAATTTCCACATGTCCCTGTGTCGGTTCACGGAATGCGGCGAGCAAAGATAGAAGGGTGGTCTTGCCGGCACCATTGCGTCCAATCAGTCCGTGAATCTTGCCGGCTTCAAGTGTCAGGGAAATATCTTTCAAAGCTTCAAATTTCCCGAATCTCAATGTGACATCGTTCAGGTTGATCTTGGCAGCCATTAGAATTCACTTCCTTTCGTATTTTTGATCAGTTCAATAACTTCCGATTGCGTAATACCGAGCTTGTTGGCTTCTTGCATAAGGCTTTTAACATAATTATCGACGAACGCCTCTTTTCGCTGCCCCATTAATGTCTCTTTCGCACCTTCAGCTACAAACATCCCAATCCCTCTCCTCTTAAATAAGATTCCTTCTTCCACCAGCTGATTGATCCCTTTTGAAACGGTCGCGTGATTGATCTTATAGAAGCTGACCAACTGATTGGTCGATGGAGCCTGATCGCCTTCTTTCAGTTGATCGTTGACAATCTGATCTTCAATCAACTCACGGACCTGCATAAAAATCGGCTTGCTCGAATCAAACACTTTGCTCACTGCAAACACCTCCTTATTTGAGTTAGGTAATATGGTTATATACTTATGTGTATAACCATATTACCTTTTTATTTATTTGTCAATGATTTTCGTGCCAGGCACCAACACAATTACACAAAGTGATTAATATTGGACACAATGGGTAAACAATTAGTAAATCTTTAAAAACCGGAGGGATATCAATGACAAGAAAAGGTACAGCAGGCAGATCACCTGATCAACAATCGGCTCCTCCAGAGTCGGGAATCGATAAAGTCGTCAAGAAAACGAAAGAAGCATTAGACGGTGATAATAAAGCGACTGATTATAAAGACGGTGAAGATGAAATGGCTGAGGCAAAAGAGCACTCTAAGGGAATAACAGATAAAAAGACTCGAAAAGATTAAGAATACAGAATGCAAGGCATCGCAAGTATCCCATTGGGTTATCGGCGGTGCCTTTTATATGTGCTTACAAAATTCTCAATTGTGTGGGTGCCAGGCACCAACTTATACTCTTCAAAAAAGGATTGTCTGCCAGTTCTGCAGAATAAAACAAATGAGAGGGGCGATTGAAGATGGACTTTTCATTCACACAGGAACAAGAGATGCTGCGCCGCACAACACGGAGCTTTGTAGATAAAGAAATCATGCCGTTTATCGAGGAGTGGGACCGTGCAGGCAAATCGGATCCGGCGATTTATGGCAAGCTGGCCGATGTTGGACTGATGGGCGTTTGCATCCCTGAAGCATACGGTGGTAGCGGAATGGATTATAATTCTTTGGCGATTGTCTGTGAGGAACTGGAGCGTGGAGACACGGCTTTCCGGACTGCTGTTTCTGTCCATACTGGTTTGAACAGCTTAACCATTCTTCAATGGGGGACGGAAGAACAAAAGCAACGGTATCTTATTCCTCAGGCAAAGGGCGAGAAGATCGGAGCTTTCGGTTTAACAGAACCTGGAGCAGGATCTGATGTGGCGGCGATGAAGACGACAGCTGTAAGAATGGGCGACCATTATGTGCTCAACGGACAGAAAACCTGGATTTCTCTCAGCGACGTGGCGGATCATTTCCTGGTCTTTGCCTACACGGGTGAGCAGTCGCAAAAGCACGGGGCAATTTCCGCTTTTATTGTAGAGCGCAAATGGCCAGGTTTTTCTTCCAAGGCCATCAAAGGCAAGCACGGCATACGGGCAGGCAATACCGGTGAGTTGTTTTTTGAGGACGTCCAAGTCCCGGCAGAGAATTTGCTGGGTCAAGAAGGCGAAGGATTCAAAATCGCAATGTCGGCGCTGGATAACGGCCGATTCACGGTTGCTGCCGGAGCGGTTGGGCAGATTATGGCATGCCTAGAAGCAAGCATCAGCTATTGCCATGAACGCCAGACGTTCGGCAAGGAAATTGGTCGGCATCAGCTGGTCCAGCAAATGATCGCAAATATGGAAGCGGGCTTTCAGATGAGCCGGCTGCTTGTTTACCGTGCCGGTGAACTGAAAAACCAGGGAAAGCGCAACACGAGGGAAACGTCCCTGGCAAAATGGCAGGCGTGTGATTTTGCCAATCAGGCAGCAGACGACGCTTTCCAGATCCACGGTGCCTATGGCTATTCGGATGAATACCCGGTCAGCCGCTACTTGCGCAATTCCAAAGCGCCGGTCATCTATGAAGGGACGCGGGAAATCCATACCATTATGCAAGCGGAATATGTACTCGGCTACAAGGAAGACAAAGCGTTGCCGAAAACATTACCGGCATGGGAACAGCAAACCGAATAGTTTTTTCAAAATATTACCTAAAGTGCATAATGGGATACACTGTATTGGAGAAATCTTTTCATCTTGCATATGCAACAGCAGGGATTTTGATTGGGTTGTATGCTTAATCTCTGCAGTTATAGGGTAATTCTTTCATTAAGAAAGAGCGGCTGCTCGGCAGTCCCGCAAAAACCACAAAAAGAGGAGAATGATGATGGAAATTTTAAAACGATTCAAAGACATTATGACAAGCAACATTAACGCTTTATTGGACAAGGCAGAAGATCCGGAAAAGATGATTGACCAGTATTTGCGTGATTTGAACAGCGACCTGGGAAAAGTGAAATCAGAAACTGCAGCGATTATGGCAGCTGAAAAACGGGAACGCCGGGAGCTTGAAGAATTTGAAAACGAAATTGGCGACATGCAGCGCTATGCGGTAAAAGCGTTGGAAGCCGGCAACGAAGACGACGCACGGAAATTCCTGCAGCGCAAGGCAGAGCTTTCCGAAAAACTGACAGACAAACAAACTGCAGTGGAACTTTCGGCGGCCAATACGCAACAGATGCGCCAAATGCACGATAAGCTGGAATCGGATATCGGTGAACTTGAATCCCGCCGTTCTGAGCTAAAAGGCAAAGCGTCTGTAGCAAAGACGCAAAAACGCATGAACGATTTCGCTTCTTCTGTGGACGGAGCTGGCGAGCGGATTTCCGCTTTCGACAAAATGGAGCAGAAAATCAACCAGGAGCTGGATGAAGCCATCGCGATGTCGGAGTTGAACAAAAGTTCAGGAACGGACATCAAAGACCTTGCTTCAAAATACGACAGCGGTTCTTCTGTCGATGACGACCTGGAATCCCTGAAAGCGGGCATCAACGTGGACGACGAACTGGAAGCATTAAAAAGCCAGTTGGGCAAAAATGAATGACGGCTCCTGTACGAACAGTTTCCTTTAAGCTGAAAGGAGGCGAATGGAATGGTCATTCAGTATAAGTGTCCGAACTGCGGTGCGGACATGTCGTTTGACAGCGAGTCTGGCCACCTGTCCTGTCCAAGTTGCGGCAGGCAGGATGAAATTGAGACATTTCCAGAAACCAATATCCTGCGGAAGTTCGACCCGGGTGAAGCAAAAGAATACCATTGCGAAAACTGTGGAGCCGTCATTCTGACTGAAGCGGAAACCACTGCAACCCATTGCAGCTTCTGCGGGGCGCCAGTGCTGATAGCGGACCGGCTGAGCGGTGACTTGGCTCCTGCCAAAGTGATTCCCTTCACCATCAGCAAAGAAGAAGCGGTCGCCGCTTTTCAGAAATGGACAAAAAACGGACGGCTAACGCCGAGAGGTTTTACGAGCGGCGACCGGATCAAAAAAATGACGGGCATGTATGTGCCATTTTGGCTGTATGACATTGATGGAACAGCGGACGTGGCAGCACTTGCGACGAGGGTGCGCAGCTATACGCGAGGCGATACAATCTACACAGAGACTGATTTTTATGATGTTCGCCGGCAAATGGATCTCAGCTATTTGAAAGTACCCGCAGATGCCTCTGAAAAAATGGACGATGAACTGATGGACAAGCTCGAGCCTTATAATTATGAGGAACTGAAAGATTTTAGAATGCCTTACTTGGCGGGCTATCTCGCCGAAAAATACGACTATGACGACGAGGCGCTGTTCTCACGAATCGAATCCAAGATTGTGCCGTATATCGATTCGTACATAAGCAGCACCGTTTCCGGCTACTCGACTGTCAGCTACACGAACAAACAGATCCAAACGAATAAAAAAAATGTCTACTACACCTTGTTTCCGGTGTGGATGGTTTATTACGATTTTGAAAATAAGGAACACACTTTTGCGATGAACGGCCAAACGGGAAAAGTGGTTGGCAAGCCGCCAATCAGTCCCTTTAAAGTGGCTGCCTGGTTTACCGGCATTGCCGCTTCAACTTTTGCAGTGATGAAAGTGATTTCATTCGCTGTAGGAGGTGTTCTGTGGTGAGGGATATTCAAGTGAAATGGCTGTTAATGATTTCTATCCTGTTGGTTTTTAGTGGACTCGGCGGGTTTACCGTGTCGGCTGCTGTGGATCAGCGCGTTTACGACAACGCCGATCTGCTGAGTGAATCGGAAATTGCAGAATTGGAAGCTGTCGCAGCGGAACATAGCCGGAAGCACGGAACGGACTTTCTGTTTTGGACTACTGCAGATGAACAATCGCTTTACATCCAGGATGATATGGGCGATTTTTATGATACTTGGGCCGAGGAGAACAATCAGGAAAATGCCGTTTTGCTGTCGATGAATATCGCAACGCGTGATGTTTATCTGGCGGGTTTTGGAACAGCGGAAAGGACACTGGATAACCAGCGTGTAGATCTGGTGCTGGACCGGATCATTCCGGAAATGCAGCGGGGCGACTACGCGGGTGCTTTCCATGAGACGGTGACAACTTCGAGCCGCTACATGGAATTCCGTCCCGGTGTCAATCCGGAAAACATTTTCTTTAAAACCTGGTTCCAAGTGGCGATTGCATTGCTGTTGGGCGCAGGCATTGTCGGTTTCATGCTCTATAATTCAGGTGGACGTGTGACCACGACTCCCACAACCTATTTTGACGACGATCACACAAAAGTGACCAGTAAGCTCGACCAGTTCCGCAATAAAACCATATCACGCCGTAAGGTTCCGAAGAAAAGCGGCGGAGGCGGAGGCTTTGGAGGCGGCGGAAGCACAGGAGGCGGACGCTCATTTAGCGGCGGTGGCCGTAAATTCTAGATTGGATTAGACCAAAGGAGGGAATGGACAGAATGGGTTTTTTCAGCAGTCAATTTGCAGATGTAGTGGAATGGGAAGAGTTCAGGGAAGACATGATTTTCTGGAAATGGACCAACAACGAAGTCAAAAAAGGCAGCCGGCTAATTATTCGTCCTGGGCAGGATGCCATTTTTATCAACAACGGCAAGGTTGAAGGGATTTTTGAAGACGAAGGCGAGTACGACATTGAATCGGAAATTGTGCCGTTCCTGTCGACGCTGAAAGGATTCCGCTTTGGTTTTAACAGCGGCATGCGTGTGGAAGTGCTGTTTGTGAACACCAAAGAATTCACGGTCAAATGGGGGACGCAGAATCCGATCAACATCCCGGCGCCCCAGCTGCCAGGCGGCATGCCGATTCGCGCAAACGGCACCTTTCAGTTCAAGGTCAGCGATTATGTTGGCTTGATTGATAAAATTGCGGGTGTCCGGAACAGCTACGTTGTGGATGATGTAAAAATCCGCATCACGGCAATTTTGGACCAGCTGTTGATGCGTTGGATCACAAAAGAAGGTAAGGATATGTTCAATCTGCAGGCCAACGCGCACGAAATTGGCCAAGGCATCCAGGATGATTTGAATATGCAGCTCATGGATGACGGTATGAAAGTTACGGGCTTCCAGGTCATGAGCTTCAACTATCCGAAAGAAATCCAGGATATGATCAACAAAAGCGCGTCGCACGGCATGGTCGGCGACGTGGCGAAGTACCAGCAGATGTCAGTAGCCGATGCCATGGGCAAATCATCCGGATCCAACACAGCTTCCGACATGGCCGGCATGATGATGGGCATGAACATCGCCAAAGAAATGATGGACGACCAAAAAGAATCAAGTGCAGGCAGTCAGGAAAACACAGCCGGTGCAGGTTCGGGCGATTCAGCTGCTCAATCCGACGGCAGCGAAAAGACGGTGCCGAAATTCTGCCCAAACTGCGGCCAAAAAAACGAAGGCGCCAAGTTCTGCCCGAATTGTGGACAGAAGCTTGGATAAATAGATAGGAAAACCGCTGCCGGGATGAAAATCCTGGCAGCGGTTTTTTGAGTAATATAGCAAAATGTGGACACCATGCTTGCAGAACTTTAACTTCTTTCTGCCTCGTTCCTTTTCAGCGGTTTCAAAATCTGCTTTTTTCATCCTTCTTATATAGTAGAATAGCAGAAGGGTTCGGCTCGGCTTTAGGCCGATAGAGGGATTTAGTTTTCAGGTACAGCCGAACTAGCGAGCATTAACAGGAACGGAGCGGCAGTGAATGAATTTATCACGCTTTAAATTGAGTTCGATCATCATCTTCTTTATCTGTCTTGTAGTATTGATTTCCCTGTCAATCACAATTCTTCTCATTACTGATATGACAAGCGAAAATATAGAAAGCCAACTAGAAGAAAAAGCAGTTACTCTTTCACGCACGGTTGCAGAATCACAAATAGTTCAAAACGGCTTGCTGCGGACTGAGCTAGAGACAGAGATACAAGAGTACACGTCAACTATTCAGGAAGCGACAGACGTACTGTTTATTGTTGTCATGGATATGGAAGGTTTGCGGAAATCCCATCCGGATCCTCAACAAATCGGACAGCCTTTTGTTGGCGCAGATGAAAAGCAGGTGCTGTTGGGCGAAGACTACACATCGCGTGCTGAAGGGACGCTCGGAAAATCCCTGCGTTCTTTTACGCCTATCCTGGACGCAGAGGAAAATCAGATTGGTGCAGTAGCGGTCGGAATTTCCCTCGATGAGGTCCAATCTTCCATCGACCAGAGCCTGCTGAAGATCCTGACTGGCTCTGCCATCGGCTTGTTGGTCGGCATTATCGGCGCTTTCTGGCTGGCCTGGTATATTAAGAAAAGCCTGTTTGGGTTGGAGCCGTATGCCATTGCCCGCATCCATGAAGAGCGGAACCAAATGCTGCAGTCTGTCTATGAAGGGGTTATTGCAATTGATGCGGATGCGAAGATTGTGCTGGTCAACAAATCGGCGAGGCGGATTTTTCATCAGGCAGGATTGATGGCCAAAGAACCAATCGGCATGGATATCAACGAGTTTTTGCCAGGCGCTATGCTGGAGCGGATGCTGGATCAAAGGCAGCCGGAATTAGATAAGGAACAAAGTTTCAACGGTGTTTCTGTCATTTCAAACCGCGTACCGCTGGTGGTTAATGATCACGTAATTGGAGCGATTGCCACATTCCGCGATAAGACAGAAGTGAATCAGCTGGCGGAACAGCTGACAGGCGTCCAGTTATATGCCGATACGCTGCGTGCGCAATCCCATGAATTTATGAATCAGCTGCATGTACTGCTCGGCATGATCAAGCTCGAAGAGTATGGGCAGGTAAAGCAATTTATTGCCAAGCTTACCGATCATCAGGCCCATGAAGTCGGGGCTGTCACACAGCACATAAAAGATCCGGTTCTTTCGGGATTTATCATTGGGAAAATCAGCTATGCAAGAGAAGCGCATGTTGAACTTGTTATCCAATGCAAAACAGAGATTCCGCGGCCCAAAGATCCGGCTGTTACACATGAACTCATCACAATTCTCGGCAATATTATCGACAATGCGATTGATAGTGTGTCGGGCATGGAAAAGCGGATTATCTCCGTTCATTTTTCCTATATTGATGAGTTGCTGGAGCTGACTGCAGCGGATTCAGGACCGGGCATTCCTACAGAAATGCAAACGTCTATTTTTTCCAAAGGCTTTTCTTCTAAAAAAGGCAACGACCGAGGATTCGGCCTATACTTGGTGAAAAATAGTGTCGAAAAACTGGAAGGCTCAATTGACATTGTATCGGAACGGGATGGAGCCGTGTTTTCCATCGTTGTTCCCTATGAAGCGGGAGGTGAAAAACAATGATTAAGGTGCTGATCGTAGAAGATGACCCGATGGTGGCAGAACTGAATCGCCAATATGTTGCAAAGGTGGATGGCTTTTCCGTGACCGGGCACGCGGCCGATGCGGTGGGAGCCCTCGAGCTGCTGGCTGCGGAAAAAGTGGACTTGCTGCTGCTTGATATCCACATGCCCGGCATGAACGGCCTGGATTTTTTGCGGCAGCTCCGGGAAGAAAAAAAGGATCTGGACGTCATCCTCATTACAGCCGCTTCTAAAATCAGTCAGATCCAGCAGGCACTGAGGCTTGGGGCAGTCGATTATTTAATCAAGCCGTTTGAGTTCAGCCGCTTCCAGGAAGCGTTGCTGCAATACAAAAACCAATATTATGGCCTTGATGATAAGGAAAAAGTGGATCAGCAGGAGCTTGACCGGATGCTTCAAAAAAAGGGTGAGCCTGTTCAAGAAACCGAAAACTTTGGTGCAGTACCGAAAGGACTGACAAAAACGACGTTGAAAAAAATCGTTGAAGTGATATTACAGTTAGAAACGAATACGTTTTCGACAGAAGATATCGCGGAAATCAGCCAGATATCAAGAGTATCCGTGAGAAAGTACTTGAAATTCCTGACCGAAATCGGCTATCTCGAGGAAAATCTTGTTTACGGTATCGGGCGTCCCATTTATCGCTATCTCGTTAAAGAAGACAACCAATCCCGCATAACACCGTATGTGTAGAAGCAGCCACTCCGGCTGCTTTTTTTAATTACAATAAGTTCAATACTTTCATAAGGTATCCGTTTTCTGACTATTTAACTATGATTGGTATCAACAGATTGAAAGCGCTTTCCTTTGATAGCCGTCAATCATAAAGAAAAGAAAACGGGATGGAGCTGAAAAAATGGAAGAAACAAAACGAAAAGTGCCGGCAGATGTGCCGATGAAAAAAAACTTAGGTACGTTCTCGATTTTTAATGTCCCAATTTTATGGTTTGGTATTTTTGCAGCAATCGCCCTCTATGCGATGTATACAGATAACTTGCCTGCAGGGATGATTGGAGCACTATTGATCATCATGGTCCTCGGTGAACTGCTCGGATGGATCGGAGACCATACCCCGATTGTCCGCACATTTTTAGGCGGCGGTGCGATTGTGGCTATATTCGGTTCAGCCTATATGGTCTATAGCGGCTTGATGCCGGAAACCACCTCGACGATTATTACGGAATTTATGCAAGATGGTGACTTTTTGAACTTCTATATCGCTGCGTTGATTACCGGCAGTATTTTGGGTATGGAGTCGAAAGTGCTTGTGAAAGCGGGCGTCCGTTACGCATTGCCTTTGCTTGCGGCAGTTGCAGGAGCAGTCGTGCTTGCGGCTTTGGTCGGTATGCTGATTGGATTTAGTATTCAGGATGCGGTACTGGTCATCGCCATGCCTATCATGGGTGGAGGCATGGGTGCCGGTGCAGTGCCAATGTCACAAGTTTACTCCGAAATGCTTGGAAACGAACCGGGTTATTACTTGTCGATATTAGTTCCTGCACTTGCGCTGGGAAATGTATTCGCCATTATTCTGGCCAGTGTATTGAACATTGTCGGCAAGAAGTACCCGAGTTTGACTGGGAATGGACAATTGATCAAAGGATTTCATTATGAGAAAAAAGAGGCGCCTGAATACAGCCTGGCTAAAATGGGCATTGGTGTCCTGGCCGCAGTGTCGTTTTATATGTTAGGAAATCTACTAGGTGATTTCATTCCACTGCATCCATACGCCATTATGATCATCCTGGTGGCAGGGTTGAAAGTGGCCAATGTCATGCCGGAAATTATTGTAGACGGTGCTAGCCAGTGGTATGAGTTTGTTGCGAGAAACTGGACCAACGCCCTGTTGATCGGCATCGGTGTTGCATATACAGATTTGGCTGCTGTTTTGAATGCTCTAAGTATTGAGTATGTGCTAATCGTTCTTGCGGTAGTTTTGGGAGCGGTCATCGGTTCCGCCGTCGTCGGAAAGTTCATGGGCTTTTATCCGATCGAAGCAGCTATTACAGCTGGTCTTTGTATGGCAAACATGGGCGGGACAGGCGACGTAGCTGTATTATCGGCAGCTCGCCGAATGGAATTAATGCCATTTGCACAAATTTCATCCCGTCTTGGCGGTGCACTGATTTTGCTGCTGGCCAGCATATTCATTCCGTTCTTTATCTAGTAAACAGAAAAAATCCACTCACAGCGAATACTGTGGGTGGATTTTTAGTTTCTAACTCATTGCCGCCGCAATGGACGATCCTTCAAACCGTCATCTCATTTTCTGCTTTCATCCGAATTGCCTGGACTGTCAGTTTTTCCAGCACCGCCGCAAAAGAGCCGGCTGCTACTGACAGAATGATGCAGATGAAGCACAACATGAATACGCTGCGGCTGGCGAAAATACAGAAGGCAAGTGTCAGAAGAGCAAGGACAGACTTCAGAAAAAGTAAAGGACCTTTTGCCAGTTTCACCAAGAACACCTCGCTTGTCATTCATTGATTGAGAGAGCAGTGAAAATACTGGCTACGAAGACGGCTCATCTTTTTCAGGACGGTATTCCAGAACATCTCCAGGCTGACAATCCAATGCTTTGCAGATTGCTTCCAATGTGGAAAGACGAACAGCTTTTGCTTTGCCATTTTTCAAAATGGACAGGTTAGCCATCGTGATGCCGACCCTTTCTGATAGCTCGGTAACACTCATTTTGCGTTTGGCCAGCATCACGTCGATATTGATTATAATTGCCATATCATTCACCTCAGACTGTTAAATCATTTTCAGATTTTATTTCAATCGCATTTTCCAATAGTTTTTGGAGAACTGCCGCAAAGACCGCGATTACGATCGCGCCAAATGTAATGACCATCCCAAGTCCACCAAGGCCAGGCGCATCATCTACTTCGGCCGTATACAGGATGATCGGCAAGCATAGCATATACAGTACAGTGATGATGAGGGCGCAATATTTAATGTTCTTCAGCGCCTTTACGGATCTTTCCGAGAAAGCGGTGTTCCGGTCAATATAGCCTAAAAGCTTCATTGCCTGATATAATGCCGAAAAATAGGCGATTGCCGTAATATACATGGCAACTAAGAAAACGTACTGCAGAAATGACCATTTCGGCAGAATTTCTCCGATGAACTGTGAGAGTGGAGGCACCACAAAGATGCACACAGCCAAAACTGGAAGAGCCATCAGAAAAAGAACAATTTTTAAAAATAGGGTTTCCCGTTTCATTTTAAAGCACCTCACTTATTTAAGATTAACTCTAGTATAAAATAATGTTTATCGAATTACAATAAATAAATATTGATTTTTAATTTATATTAGCGATTGCAAGATAGGTTTATGCCAAGAGAAAGCATGGCATTAATTGGGTTTTTTGAAATCTGAATTATCGGTTTATTTTGATTTAATTTTTTGATGAAGCGGAGTATGATAAAGGTAAAAGGAGGAGGAGTTTAAATGGAGGCTACCTTTGGGCTTGTGCCCATGCTCGTCCTTTCCGCCATTGTCGTTGTGCTCATCGTGTCCTATTTTTTCTTCCATCACTGGGCAAAATGAGTATTGAACAGGAAAGCCGCATGCTGTTATGCGGCTTTTTGTATCGGACTGCTGCAACGGATACTAAAAACCCAAAAGACCCTGGATGGATAGCACGTTAACCGTGTTATCCACTCAGGGTCTTTGTAAAAAGCAGAAACAAAAAGCTAAGGAGACTCTCACGTGGAAGGCCATATTTGTCATTCCCATTCAATCCGTGAGGTCGCCCGATCTGGATACTTACATACCGTACCTGTTCAGCTTCTTCCGCAGCAGCAGAAAGATCAGTTTCTATCGATTTAGCCTCCGCTGTTTGGTCTGTAGTCTCCCTTGCCTCGGTTAAAAAAAGCTTAAAGCGAGGGCAGCAACAAGAAGAACAGCTGCAACTTTCCGGTTTGGAATTTTAAAGTGTGGCAAGCTGCCTTTAAACAACGCGACAACTGCGATGATGACGGCAATAAAAACAACTAAATTGACGATGCTGCTGATGCCGCCGCCAAATAGCCCCAGCAGCAAAACTAAAGCAATCAGCAAGTAAATTGGAGCAGCCAGCACTTTCTTCCATAAAGTGTTTGATCGGAAACCTGGAAGGTTGCGGACAAAGCTCTTAAAGGTAAATTTGGGTCTTCCAAAACGATTGCGATTATTCATCAGGATTCCTCCTTCGTTTTTTAAAATCTTACAGCTGCCAAAAAGGGAAATCGAAAATGTAAGACTTATGCTTACATATATTATTTCAGTATGACAGAATTCGTTCCATTTTGATAGATTCTTTGGGAACAAGAACTATCTGAGTACATGAAAGCGAGTAAAGAGTGAAAAATGGCATTGCAGACTCTTTGAATATGGCTCAAGTTTCTGTGTCCTGCTTTGGTTTGTACGTTTTCACGATAAAGAACATTCAAACGCAAAAACTCCACTTCCAGAATTCTGGAAGTGGAGTTTCTTTTTTATACAAATAGATGGCCGAACAATACAAGAATCGGCAAAGTGATAATGGTACGCAAAATGAAGATTACAGCCAGTTCCCAGAACTTCACCGGAATATTAGAACGCAGGATCAAAATGCCGATTTCGGACATGTAGATGATTTGCGTCAAAGATACACCGGCCAGAACAAAGCGGGTCAATTCACTTTCGATGCCGCTTCCGAGAACAGCCGGAAGGAACATGTCTGCGAATCCTACAAGGAAAGTAGGGGCGGCTGCCGCTGCTTCAGGCAATCCCATCAAAGTCAGCACAGGAATCAGTGGGTAAGAAATGATTTGGAACAGTGGTGTATATTCCGCAACAATCAAGGCTAGTGTACCAAGAGCCATGACCAGTGGGATCAATGCCAGCCAGATATCAAGTACGGTTTCAATGCCGACCAGCGCAAGTTTTTTCGGGCTTGCGGCACCATTTGCTTTGCGGCGGGCTTCATCAAATCCCCACTGGAATAAGGAAGCTCCTTCGGGAATGGTGTCATCGATCTGTTTGCCGACCGGCGCGTAATATGTATCTTTTTTGCGTGACAACGGCGGGATGCGCGGCATAATGACCGCAGCTACCAGACAGGCGACCGATACCGCCAAGTAGAACGGCAGGAACAGGTGGCCAATGCCGACAACATTTGCAACAACCAGGCTGAAGGCGACGGATGCGATTGAAAAAGTCGTCGCAATGACGGAAGCTTCACGCTCAGTGTAATTGCCTTCGTCATACTGTTTCATGGTCACCAGAACACCAACCGGCGCAGCGCCCATCCATGATGCCATTGCATCAATCGACGAGCGGCCGGGCAAAGTGAAGACAGGGCGCATAAACTTATTAACCAATGCACCGACAAATTCCATTAAGCCAAATTCCACCAGCAGAGGCAGCAAAATTCCAGCGAACAGGAACCAGGTAAGCAATACGGGCGCCAAGTCATAGAGAACCACGCCTCCGGTATTCCGTGAAGCAATTGCTTCAGGGCCGATTTCATAATAGGCCATGATGCCAAATGCAAAAGCGAGGACACGAACAATCAGTCCGAATGGCCCGTTGATGAAGGTAGAACGTAAAAAAGGTGAGTTCTGTACAAAAGCAGGTTTCAAGGCAGTTGCCGTTAAGCTGGCGATTGCGGAGAAGCCGAGCAGGATCACAATGAACGGCGGGATTACGTCACCGAACGTTGTCAGGAGGAACGATGCCAGAATGCCGACCCCGATGGTGATTTCGCCGTTGTAGGAAATCGGGCATAGAAATAACAGTGCGCCGATTATGGAAGGGATTAGAAACTTCCAAGTATCAGCCGGTTGGATGGTCTTTTTTTCGCTTTGAAGCATGGTCATGTCATTTTCCCTCCAGTGGTGTTTGCGTATTTTTTTAGTTTGCGGACGACGGATGGCTGGCTGATGCCCAAAATATTGGCCATCTCGGTGGTGGTGCGGTAACGCTTTTGTGCGTTCAGCAAAACTTTCTTTTCAACAGATTCCAGAATGTGCGGCAGTGTTTGGCCATTGAGTTCAAAACCGATGCGCTCATCCGAATCCGGCTGATAGGCGATGGGAAGGTCGTCGAGTGTGATGAGTGCCGACTCGCTTTCAATGAAACTGCGTTCCAGTACATTGCGCAGTTCGCGGAAATTGCCTTTCCAGGGCAGCTGCAGGAAATGAAAGTACAAATCATCTGTCAAAGTTTTCAGCTGGCGGTAATTGCTGTTCAGTTCATCGAGAAAATGGCTGATGGCCAGGTCCAAATCGTCCGGCCGCTCTCTCAACGGTTTCAGTTCAATGGAAGCCAGGTGCAGCAAATAAAACAAGTCCTCACGGAAACGTCCGTCTGTAACAGCTTCTTCAACTGGAGTGGTGCATATGGCGATGATGCGCGCAGTGTGCGGCGGCTGCAAAATTTTGAACAGCGCTGCCTGAGAAGCAGCGGAGAGTTGATCAAATTCATTTAAGACTAAAGTTCCGCCAGCTGCGAGACTCATATAGCCTTCACCGTCCAATCCCCAAAAACTGATTTCGAATATCGATTCCGGGATGGCGCTGCAATGGACTTCAATAAATGCGGCGTCCCGCCGGCTGCTTTGCGAGTGGATAAATTTAGCAAGAGCCGTTTTTCCAGTTCCGGGTTCTCCTTGGATGACAACGGGCACATCGAGCTGTGCCATTTTGGTCGCCGTTTGAAGTGCCCGGCCGGAAGAAGGGCTTTCCATGACACAGCCTTCGATATGGAGCTGCTGATTGCGCAAGTGAGCGAGCTCGCCTTTGACTTTGGACATCTCCGATTCCAGGTTCTCCAAATATTCCTTCATGACCATCAGCTGGGACATATCGTAGGAATAACTGACGACAAACTCAACATCGCCCTTGTCATTAAACAATGGAATTCCAGTAATCAGCACTTTTCTTCCGGAAGGTGTATCCTGGCGCAGCACCACCTTTTTTTTCTGCTCCAGTACCAGCGGCGTAATGGCAGGAGAGAAAATTCCGGCTGCTTCCAGGTCATAGACGGATCTACCAAGCAGGTCTTTAGGTGTCACACCATAAGGTTCACCGCTGTGTGGAGAGACTTTAATGATGCGGCCTTCCCGGGTAGTGACAATGATATCTTCATCGTAGGTATCAATGATTTCTTCATCAGTATTGGGAAGCAGAAACAAAGTATTCATCATTGACCTCCGTTATTCATTCTTGTATAGACTATACATGATTGAATAATCACATTACAAGAGAATAATTAATTATTCTTGAATAACTTTATACGAATTAAGGATTTTAAGGTGTCGATCAAGAAGAGACAGCTACAGATGATTATGTAATTCTTATGAGTTATTGAGTATTTTTATTAATGTAAAGCCGATACTTTCTTGGTACATAAAAGCAGCGCCGCATCTATACATGAAGTTTAAAGAACGTGGGGAAGGGAATTCTAAACAGTGTAGTCAACTTACTCTATCCAACATACTATAGGAGGAAAAATTAATTATGGTAAACAATACAACAAGCAATCTGGAATCTATTCAAACGGTTAATAAGCTGATCAAGGATATCAAAGTGGCCATGTTCACGACGATTTCATCCGACAATAAAATCATTTCACGTCCAATGCAGACACAGGAAGTGGAATTTGATGGGGAGCTATGGTTCCTGACAATGAAAGATACGGAGAAGTACGAGGAAATCATCAGCAATCCGAACGTCAATTTGGCATACGCAGGCAGTTCCTATGTATCCATCAGCGGAACAGCTGAATTTATTGAAGATGCAGCGAAGAAAAAAGAATACTGGAATCCGATTTTTGACAAAATGCTGGACACATCTTATGACGACCCGAACGTCGTGCTGATAAAAGTCGATGCGGATTCAGCTGAATATTGGGATTCAGGCAATACCTTAAAGTCAGTCAAGACTTTTGTTAAAAAGCTGACCAATAAAGACACTGAAAAAGACCGTAAAGAAATTAACGATACAGTGGATTTCAACTAAAGAACCTTCATGACGTAGAAAAGCTCGGAGACAATTAATTGTCTCCGAGCTTTTGCTGACTTAAATAACTTCTGTTTTTAATACTTGTACATCTTCTGGTGCCAACCCTGCTTTTCTATCTTGAGCTTCATGCAGCTTCACCATAACAAAACGGGCAATCGGCTGGATGACCAGGCTTTCGGCAATCAAGACAATTGCGAAGTTGCGTGGCCAGTTTGCAAGCCAGTTGCTAAAGAGTTCTGAGTGAAAGCCGTTGCCAACGATATCGCCGATCAAGGTCATTGCAGCTGACATGCCGAGTACGGTGAACAGGATACGGAACAGAATTTTAGAATTGAAGCTGTCTGTAGCCTGAGTAAACTTGGCGGTCAAAGCTTCCGCAATCCGGCCAAAAATAACCGGTTCGATGACCATGACGATGATCCACATGATCGGAATCATTTTGACAATGCTCCAGGCAACTTCGGCATTAAATTCTCCGGCAAAGTAAATTGCACTGAACGAACTCATAAATATTACGGTCATGGTAGAAATGAGGCTGCCGTAGAGAAGACCCTCTTTTCCATTGCGTGGCAATCTTTTTTCTTGATGCACATTCTTCTCCCTTTCAAAGTACCTATTCTCGACTTTTTTACGTTAAATTTCATACGTTTAGCGGTCTGTTTGTTACTATAACAAGTACGGAATTTCGATGTAAGTGTCTATTGTGTGTCTTTTTAGACAGCGCTTTATCGTCATGATGTTGTAGAGGATTTCGGGAAAAAAAAAGCTAGCTCCCAAAAGGCAGCCAGCTTTTATCAAATTTAGCTGTCATTCAACAGCAGTCAACTCTTTCGTTACAGTGCCATCCATTTTCACCGATTTCACTTCACCAAATCCTTCAACCATATAATAGATGTGCCCCTCTTCTAAAAATTCTGGATCAGCCGCTACCGTTACTTCCACAGCCTCCGTAAAAACCTGATATTGTGTCTCTACAGTCATGCCGGTTCCGGTGATTTCACGCGCAGCCGCATACAGCGTATCGGTGTACCAAGTTTGTCCTACTTCCGGCGGATACTCTAAATCGCTATACGATTCTGAATAGGGCAGACCGAATGTGTAACGTTCATGGGTTTCGAATTCGGTTGAATCCGTTAATAACGATCCGTCTTCTCTGTAGATGCTCCAAATAAAGCCCATTTCCAATCCATTGCGTATAGGCACGTAATTATAGACATGGCGCTCGATGCCGAATTCCGTATCATAGACATAGCTTCTTGTCTTATCTCTCAAATAGGACTGCGCAATGGTCGCATCATTTTTAAACTCAGGTTCAAGGCCGCGTGCCAAAAATGCAGAAAATTGGCCGCGAGTCACAGTTGAATTCGGGCGGAAGGTCTTGTCGGGAAATCCGATGGTTATGTTCGCAGCCAGTATTTTCTGAACCGGCTCGTAGACCTTCATGCTCGGTGTTATATCCGTGAAACTCACATCCGCCCGGAACGGAACGATGAACAGCCGCGATAAAATAAATGCCATTTCGGCTCGCGTAATCGTATTTTCAGGACGATAGGTGCCGTCTGGATAGCCTTCGATCAACTCTGCTTCCGCTGCTGCAGCAATGGAGCCGCTCGCTTTATGGGAAGCAGGGACGTCCGGAAACCCTGTATTACGGGGTGTAGTGTCAAATTTTTTCAGTCGGCTGATCATAATTGCCGCTTCTGCACGCGTTACGCCTGTATCCGGCCGCATCGTGCCATCGGGGTAACCTTTCAACACATCACGATCCTTCAAATAGGTGATTTCTTCATAAAATTCATGAGACTCCGGTAAACCGGAAGCCCCTTCGACAGGAAGTGCCAAACCAAGCATCAATACCAATACGGCCAATAACGATAACTTTTTCAATGCCCTCACTCCTTCTCCTTATTTCTCACCATTCCACGGACCATCAGGCTCGAATCATTCTAAACTTCCCAAGCAAACTTTTTTATTCACCCATACCCCTTATTGCAGAACATTAAAAGGGAAAGCATTTTTGCCTTTTGTAAAAAACCTACTTATAGAAGCGGGATTGCGGAAACAGACAGAGAAATCACCAACTATATAAGTTGAACTAATGATCTTCACCTGTTGATATTCCACCAATCAGCTCCGCTTTCGGGCCAGCTGCCAAGGGCTTGCGCCGGACTAACTCGGGCTTTTAGCCCGAGTGGATTTCTTGTATGTCGTTGCATCGCTGCGCTGTTCCCTTAGGAGTCTCCGCTGATTTGCTCCATATCCTTTATTAGTACAGTGAGATAACAGAGGCTCACTTCGAATTCACTCTCTCTCTTAGCGCCGGCGCGCCCAGGGGCTAGGCGAAGCAAGAAGACGGGCGCTCTTTGCCTGGCTTCTTGCGGGAGCTATGCCCAAAGCGTCCGAAGCGTTGGGTAAAAGCTAGATTCTTTAGTTCATCATATATAGAATATATTCGTTATTTTAGCGAGCAAGTGGTTCCTAAATAAAGGAGTTTCGCTTACAGTAAAAGGAGATGAATATGCAAAGGATGAGATATGTGAAAGATTTTGCCTCCCACGACGAACAGCTGGAGATACTCGAAAAGCGGGGCTTAAAGGTCACGGACAAAGCGGCTGCAAAACGGATTTTGTCGCGCGAGAATTATTATGCATTGATTGATGGTTACAAGAAGCCTTTTCTGGAGCAAAATGAACGGATCAATCCATATGGCCTTGAGCAGTATCAGGCAGGCACCGAGTTCAGCCATCTGTATGCGCTGCACAGTTTTGACCGGAAGCTGCGGCTGCTTTTGCTGAGTGAATTGCTGAAGTTCGAAAAAAACATCAAGTCGAAAGTGGCATACCGCTTTTCCGAAAAGTTCAGGGAAACGGGAAGCTTTTTGGAAGCTGGCAACTATAGTCCGGACAGCCGCCACCATCATGAGCGTGACCGCATCATTTCGACGCTTGGCAATCTGATCAAAAGCCATAAGAAAAGAGACAAAGTGAGGTACCCGGCTATCCGGGAATTTTATGACAAGCACAAGAACGTGCCGCTTTGGGTACTGGTCAATTTCTTGTCGCTTGGCCAGATTACTCATTTCTATGCCGTTATTGACGAAGATCTGAGGGAGCGCATTGCCCATGATTTTGCGGAAGAATACAGTGAAGAACACGCGCCAATCCGCTTGGCGGCCAGCGACCTGGATGCCATCCTGCGCATCGTATTTCCATACCGCAATAAATCCGCGCACGAGGAAGTGCTGTACCGATTTCATCTCTCTCACCCAGTGGAACTGGGCAGTGTCGAGTCGATGCTGGCAATGAAAAAAGGGAGCCTCAGCGGAGCAACAGTGTTCTCTGTGATGTGCCTGCTTCAACTCGTGCTGGCAAAAGGTGAGTATGCAGTATTTTCGAAGAAAGTCGAAAGTTTGGTCAACGAACTTGAAGAGTCGGTTCAGAAATCTGCATTTGCAAAAATTATGAAAGATGCTGGCTTTGACGGCAGTGGAAGCAAATCCTGTTAATTGAGGAGAGGGTTCTGATGATTTATGTGGCATTGCTGCGCGGAATCAACGTAGGCGGCAAAAACAAGGTGGGCATGAAGGAGCTCAAGCAGGCGTTCGAAAGAGTTGGGATGACGTCGGTCGTCACCTATATCAATTCAGGAAATATTGTTTTTGCTGCCGATATTCACACTAAAGAACAACTAACGCCGATTTTGGAACAGGCAATTTACAGCCAGTTCGAACTTCAAATCAAAGTGCTCCTTTACAGCTCGGAGGAGTTTCAAAAAATCAACGCAGCTATTCCGAAAAACTGGTCAAATGACTCGCAAATGAAAAGCGATGTCTTGTTTTTATGGCAGGATGTGGACGAGGCAACCGTGCTCGAAAGGTTGGTCATCAAGCCCCAAATCGACCGCGTCAGCTATGTTCCAGGAGCTGTCCTTTGGTCAGTGGATAAGGACCAAGTCACCAAAAGCGGCATGATGAAAGTCACCGGTTCGGCTCTTTACCGGCGCATTACGGTCCGAAACGTCAATACCGTCCGAAAAATAGCGGCGTTGCTGCCGCAAGCTTAAAAAATGTCGCCCTCTTTTAGTGAGAGGGCGACATTTTTTATTTGTAATTGTTTAAACCACTGTAAATCTCGACAATATCATCCATCTTTATGCGGACCAAGCCGCTTGAGGATGGAGCGACATACTCAACAATGCCCGGAATGACCGGCTGTTGTTGCAGGCCCCAGGAAACCGCCTTCCTTTTGCTGAACTGCTGGTAAACACCTTTTCCGACAAAACAGACGGCTTTTGGCCGGAATTTCCGGATTTTCTGCTCCAGCAGCTCGGCGCCTTCCCTGTATTCCGCATTGGAAATCTCCGCGGCTTCTTTGGTCGGCCGTGCAACGATATTCGTCAGCCCGTAGCCGAGAGTGAGCAGCTCGCTGTTTTCGTCAGGCCGAAATTTTCGCGGCGTCAGTCCAGCTTCGTAAAGGATCTTCCAGAACCGGTTGTTCGGGTTGGCATAATGAAAACCGGTTTCAGAAGAGCGGATGCTCGGATTGAAGCCAACGAATAAAATTTTCAAGTCTTCCTGCAGATGGTCAGGAATCGGTTCAAGATGCAACATAGATTCTCTCCTTAACTGTGTGGAAGCAGAAGGCTGTTTTAGCGTCTGCCGTGTTTTTCCTGAAAAGTTTCTTCAGATTGAAGCAGATACATGATTCCTTCAATGATTCCGATAACTGCAGGAATCCCTGTCCAAAAGAACAGCAAGTAAAAAATTCCCATGCCTGGACGCCCCAAATAAAATTTGTGTGCGCCAAAGTCGCCAAGGAAAATGGCGAGTAACGCTGACGCTAATTTGCTTTTTCTTTTCATATATTCTCATCCTTTCCAGATATACTACTATTCCCGAATTTCGGAAAGTTAACGGGTGAAAAAGAAAAAGATTGTGTGCATTTTGCGTGCAGCTTACCCAAAAGATGAAAAGCAGTGTTGCAAGGAACAATGATAAAATGGCGTGCTTTTTATAGGTATTTATGATCGTGAAAATATGTTCATATAGTTCCCTTAATTTGTTATAATACTTTTATAATGAATAAATGGAGAGTGTAGGATGCTGAACTATCAACAACGTGAATTTCGGAAAAAGGTAGAGAGTGCGGAAAACAAAAAAGAGCAGCATCATGATATTTACAGTTACCATGACAAGCGCTTTACGAATGAAAAGCCGAGAAAGCGCAAAAAGCAGATTTTGCAAGTTGGCGGAGCGTTTGGAATGATCCTGCTGTTGTGGAATGTCTTTGCCTTTTCCACTTACTTTGCGCCAAATGGAGAGGCTGGTTTGTTATCAAAAGAAGAGCTGGAAGTACATCAGTATATTGAGAAAAATAGCCAGGTGGAAATGGAATTGGCTGGCTCGATCAGCATGCTGGTTTCACTTCATAATGACAACCTATTAAGTTCAGATCAAATTGAGGAAGTCCGGCTGCAGCTTTTGGAGCTGCAACAGAAGATGGAGACAACGGATGAGCGGTTTATCGCCATGCACGCGTATACCGATGAACAATTTAATCTTGCTTATCAGATGGCCAATGTGCTGAAACTGGGAAATTCAGAAGCGACGAACCGGGAACTTGCTTACATCATCGAGCAGCAAAATAAGTTGCTGGAAAGAAGAGATGAGGTGCTTCTGAAGCTTTTGGCAAACGAAGGAATGACTTTTGAGCAACTGGAGGATGGCAGTATATCTTATGAGTATGGTCTATAAATGTGAACGAAATGATAGAAAGGAAGAGGTCAGTTGTTCAGTTTTTTTAAGAAGCCATGCTCTTTATGCAGGAGAAAAATTGTTCCTTTAGCCATCTATTGGAATGATCGCGATGAAAAAATTCAAGTGTGCAGTCCATGCCGGGAATATGCCGAGAGAAGAGCATATCGAAAAGTATGAAAAGGGAATGGACTTTTCTTTGACAGGCTTAAGGAAATGGTCGACGGTTGAACATATTCTTAATAACAGACTGCTATATTCCAAAAAATAGTATTTTCCTAATTCAAAGCAGATTCCTGAGCGTCAGGAACCTGCTTTTTTGAGTTGAAGGTGAGAAAGTTTGTCCGAGGAATAAGGAAAAAATATTATTTAAATATCACTCATATAGAATAAATCGGCCAATATAAGGAAGAAAGTAGCAGGCAAATAAAAATATACGAAGATGAAAACGGTACCATTAAATTAATGTTAGAAAACTTTACAAATAAGGTTTTTTTATTGCTGCAGCGGTTATAATGTAAGATATTCAAAAAAGAGAGGGTGGCTGCGCCAGCTAAAATCCACTAATAAAATGGGTCTGATAACTTGGTAATTTTTTGCGAACTCTGCTACACTATCAACTTGAAATTAATTTTCTAAGAAAATGTTGCTGGACGATGGAATAGATAGAGACGAAATAGACGATCGGGCATCTTCAAACGAAATCAGAGGTTACAGCCGATTGATGGATGGGGAGAATGGCCAAGGTCTTTGTGAGGGATCAGTTATGAATAAAAAATGGTGGAAAGAAGCAGTTGCATATCAGGTGTATCCGAGAAGTTTTATGGATTCGAATGGTGATGGCGTAGGCGACATCAACGGTGTGACCAGTAAGTTGGACTATTTGAAAGACCTTGGCATTGATGTGATTTGGATTTGTCCCATGTATAAATCCCCCAATGATGACAACGGCTACGATATTAGCGACTATCAGGCGATTATGGAAGAGTTCGGCACGATGGCGGATTTTGATCGCCTGCTTGAGGAAGTTCATGCACGGGATATGAAGCTGATCATCGACTTGGTGATCAACCATACGAGCGACGAGCATCCATGGTTTATGGAATCACGTGCGTCGCGCGACAACGACAAGCGCGATTGGTATATCTGGAGCGATGAACCGACCAATTGGGAAAGTATTTTTGGCGGTACCGCCTGGGAGTACGATCAGGAAACGAAACAATATTATTTGCATTTATTTTCTAAAAAGCAGCCGGATTTAAACTGGGAAAACCCGGAAGTGCGGCAAGCTTTGTATGACATGGTCAATTGGTGGCTGGACAAAGGAATCGACGGCTTCCGTGTAGATGCCATCAGCCACATCAAAAAAGAGTTGAGCGACATCGAGGATCCGGAACAGAATCTGTATGTGCCGGCGTGGGAAAAAATGATGAATGTCAAAGGCATACAGCCGATGCTTGCAGAACTGCGTGATGAGACATTTGCGAAGCACGACATCATGACGGTAGGCGAGGCAAACGGTGTGCAGGCAGACAATATTGATGAATGGATTTCAGAGGATGATGGGAAATTCAATATGGTGTTCCAGTTTGAAAGCATGGGCTTGTGGGATACTGATGCAACAACCGGCATCGATGTGCCGAAGCTGAAAGAAGTGCTGACCAAATGGCAAAAAGCTGTGGAAGGCCATGGCTGGAACGCATTGTTTGTCGAAAATCACGACAAGCCGCGCATTGTCTCTTCTTGGGGGAATGATAAGGAGTACTGGCGTGAAAGCGCAACGGCCATCGCCACCATGTATTTCTTCATGCAAGGGACGCCGTTCATTTACCAGGGGCAGGAAATCGGCATGACCAATGCGCCGTTTGAGGAGCTTGATCATTACAACGATATCCAGACCCACAGTCTTTACCATTTCAACCGTTCGGCAGGCATGGAGCACGACGACGTGATGACGATTATCAAGGCGCAGAGCCGCGATCATTCACGCACGCCAATGCAATGGGACGAAAGTTCAAATGCCGGATTTTCAAACGGTGAGCCCTGGCTACGCGTCAATCCGAATTACGAGAAAATCAATGTTGCAGCGCAGCTGCGTGATCCAAATTCAGTTCTCTGGTTTTACCGGAAAATGATTTGGCTGCGCAAGCAGCAGGATGTCCTCGTCTACGGAAATTATGAGCTGCAGGATGTCGGCCACGAATCGATTTATGCCTATACCCGCATGAATGAAGAAAAAACGGTACTGGTCATCACCAATTTGACGGAGTATTCCTGTTACTGGGACGAGCCAGAAGGGGCGCGTTGCCTGTTAAACAACTATGGTCAGCAGGATCCAAAGCAATTGCTGCCGTTTGAAGCGCGAGTTTATGAATTGTAAAAAGGAGACCCTGCCCTCAAGCGTTTTGCTTGAAGGCAGGGTCTTTTTGGCGGAGATTTTCCGTGGATATCCGGAAATTTACTATTGTGCAAATAAACCCGAGGATTCCGCAAACAAACCCCGAGGTTCTGCAAACAAACCCGAGGATTCCGCAAACAAACCCGAGGATTCCGCAAACAAACCCCGGGATTCTGCAAACAAACCCAGAAATACCGCAAACAAACTCCCTGCAAGGTGAATATATTAGAAAGTAAAACGACTTTATTCTAATTAATAGGAATAAAAATGGCTTTAAGACGCGATCCTGTAAATCCGTCTTAAAGCGGGCTGTTTTAGTATGGCTTCTAGACTTTTTTGAGGCTAAAAAACAGAAAAAAACCATCTTGCCCGAGGGCAAGATGGTTTCGATAGTTTGCGGCGTTCCAAGCCACGCTCCACAACGTGTTCCTAAAAGGAGTGCTTGTCCGTCTTACGCAAACGAGCTCATCGCGTAGTTAACAATAGAGCATCTGTTCCGATCTGTCAACTCCTCGGCTGCTGGCTGCGTTTTTTGGCGAATGGTAAAGGGAAGGTAGGAATAAGGGCAGCAATAGAGCAGTTTTTGAAAGGTGGAATTTTTATGGAGAGAAATGAAATTATAAAACTGGCGGCAAAGCACAACTTCATGATCGAAGGGCGCGATTGGGTGCTGAATCAATCCGGATTGGATTTTTCAGTGGTGCAGTTTGAAGATGAAAAGGGTGTTTCCTGGATATTGCGTATTCCCAGAAGAGAGGACGTGCAAAATCAAGTCCTCAAGGAAAAAAGGATTCTTGATGTGGTTGTGCCGAACTTAAAGGTGCAGGCACCGAACTGGGAACTGGTGAATGATGAGTTGATTGCTTACAGAGCTTTGCGCGGTGTTCCAGTCGGAACTTACAATCCTGAAGTGCAGCAGTTTGAATGGGTGCTTGACCCGAAGAATCTTTCGGACCGCTTTGTTTCATCCCTGGCAGAAGCGATGGTTTCGCTGCATTCGATCTCTTTCGATAAAGTTCGGGAAGGGGGACTTCCCGTTCAGTCGATTAGTGAGGTTAAAAATCAGATGCAGCAGCGCATGGATAAAGTGAAGGAAGAGATGGATGTCGCCGACCAGCTGTGGAGCCGCTGGAAAAAATGGATAGATGAGGATTCGTATTGGCCTGAGCAAAGCGGTTTTATCCATGGTGATTTGCATGCCGGGCATATGCTGATTGACAAACAAGAGCGGGTTACCGGTTTTATTGATTGGACCGAAGCACGTGTGGCGGATGTCTCCACTGATTTTCTGGGACACCTTGTGGCTTATGGTGAAGCTGAGCTGGACCGGTTGATTTTGGCATACGGACAAGCAGGCGGCAAGGTCTGGCCAAATATGAAAGAACATATTATGGAACTTGCCACGACTACGCCGATCGACATTGCAGAGTTTGCCATTAAATCGGACAGTGAAGAATACATGGAGATGGCGCGAAAGATGCTGCAGGAATAAGGGCAACCGATTGTTTCCGTACACAGAAAATCGGATGCACCCGATTTGTTCCCCTTAGAATAGGATAAGAAAGGAGGGCATGCATGGATATGCTGAAGGATATGAACGAAGCATTGCGCTATATCGAAGAACATTTGGATGAAGAAATTGATTTTGGCAAAGTTTCAGTGATTGCCGGAGTTTCAGAATTTCATTTTCGTAAAATGTTTTCGTATCTGTCAGGCATGGGGTTGAGCAGCTATATCCGCAGCCGGCGCTTATCTTTGGCTGCGATGGACCTGCAGCAGGATCAGGGGCGAGTTCTTGATGTGGCCATCAAATACGGCTACGACTCGGCTGATGGCTTTAGCCGTGCGTTTCGCGAATGGTCGGGCATCAATCCATCGGAAGTGAAGCACAGTGATCACTTTAAATCATTTCCGCGCCTGACTTTCCAATTGACGATTCAAGGAGGAATAGAGATGGAATACCGCATTGCTAAAAAAGAAGCATTTAAACTGGTAGGAATCAAAAGACGGGTGCCTATCGTTTTCGAAGGACAGAATGAGGAAATCATAAAGATGGTGCAGTCCATCACAGCCGATCAGCGTGAACAGCTTCAAAAATGGCGCAATACTGGCGTTGATAGTGCTGTTAATGCATCGTTTAATTTTGATGATGGACGCTATGAGGAAAAAGGGCAGCTGGATCACATGGTGGGGTCGATCACGACATTGGAAGACAGCTTCGAAGGCTTCGATGTTGTGGAGGTGCCGGCAGCGAGTTGGGCGATTTTCAGCATCGAGGGACCTTTTCCACAAAAGCTGCAGGACACATGGGGGAAGATTTTCTCTGACTGGCTGCCGTCGTCAAACTATGAATTGATCGCTGGGCCCGAAATTTCCTTTAACGGCGATTTGTCGGATTTGCAGAATGTATACAGCGAAATATGGATTCCAGTGAAGAAACGCCAGCAATAAAAAACTCTCCACGCATCAATGGCTCTCAACAGCTGATGGATGTGGTGGAGAGTTTTTAATTGCAGAATAGAATTGCGGCGCTGTCGAGTTCTTTTCTTTTACAATAATCCCAAAGGAGAATACTCTGAACTTACATAATTGAAATCGGAGTTGGATGCACTCTCTACATAGCGCGGACAGGAGCAAACAGCAATTGTCTGCAAAACCAAGGAGGAGAATAGCATGTGGACCATCCGAAAAACAATGGTGATTGATCGGCCGGTTAAGGAGGTTTTTGGCTACGCCTCAAATCCTGTAAATTGGTATCAGTTTTATGTAGGCCTTTCTGAACCTGAGAATTTGGAGGGAAATGGCGAAGTAGGAACAACCATGAACATGAAATACACCATGCTGGGTGTGCACCTCCCCATCACATTGGAGGTCACCAAAAATTCGCGTGAAGGCAATAGCTGTTTCTGGAGCGGTCATATCAAAGGCGCTGTCAGTTCAACTCAGTCTTGGACCTACAATGCCGAAGGAACTGGAACAGAAGTCAATCTCGACATGGAATATGAATTGCCCGGCAGTGTTCTTGGAAAAGTCGCCAACAAGCTGGTCGTCAAAAAGCTCATGGACAATTCTTTGGAACAGACCATGAATAATCTTAAAGATATTTGCGAAACGGATTAAAAGCGATGGGGCTGTCTCATAACTACAAAATATAAAAGCGGCAAAGAAAAGCAATCCTTTTCTTTGCCGTTTTTTACGAGCTGACGGGAATGGAAGCGGCTGTTTCATTGAATGCTTCGGACATCCAGGCAGAGGTCAACATTATCGGCTTTGACGTCGATAATGAGGGCCAAACGCAGCAGGAAGGTGTAGCGAAGCTGGCAATGGACAGTACAAGTCCGTCTACTCGGAAAGTGATTTAAATGAGTACTTGAAACAAGAGTACAGCCGCCTTTATTGGGAATGGCTCGCTATATAGAAATCCTCACACAAAGCAAGGATATTGCAGGGGATTTGCTGAAATACAACAACGAAATCTACGGCAAATCCTTGGCTGAAAACAAAGAAATGCATCGTTTGCAGTATAGGCTGAACGAGCTTGGGAAGCTTAAAGACGAGGAAGCAGTCGACAGATACAACGAGTTGGTCGACATCAGACACGAAACTCTCATCCAATATTTCAGCCAGGAAAAAGAACGGAAAGACGCTATCCGCAAGGACCTGCATGAGCAGCTTGAGAAAAAAGTAAAAGAGACCGGTGAGGAAAAAGAAGAAGATTATGCTTCCCAATCTTATTTTCCAGGAGTAAAAGTCAGGTAGTTTTCAATAAAGAATGGAAGTGAAAAAAACATTCCTGCTGCCCGAATAGGGTTTGGCGGAATGCTTTTTCTGTGTACTGGCTTCCTTTTATTCCACAACATGCTCTGTTGTCACTTCGTACGTCTCGCCTTGTCTTGGTGTCAGCCAAGCGGTCAGCTCATAAGTGCCAGGTTCGAGTTCGAGCGCGGGAATTTCAAATTCATAACTCAGTTTATCTCCTTGATCCACAGCTTCTTCACCCAATGCCTGCATATACGTACTAACGGATGAAAAGAGAAAAACCTCTTCTCCGCTTTCATTTGCGAGGGAAAAATCGTAGCGCTGGCTGCTGGTGAAGTCGAAGGTCATCGCTTCTCCTGTCTCATTCGTTAAGTTATAGCGGTACGTATCTTCGTTGACTTGTTCAATATCAGGTTTCATTTCACCTTCCATGGTGCCGCCGGTTGATTCATCGCCAGTGCCTGGTTCTGTCGCCGCAGGCTCTTCGGCAGAATCTTCCTGTTCAGTTCCGCAAGCGGCGAGAATCAGGCTCGCCAGGACAATCAAAAATATGCCAAGCCAAAATTTATTTTTCATGGATATGCCTCCTCGTATAGTAAGGAATAAGTGGATCACTTTAGCATAAGACCGTTGGAGGGAGGGAAAAGTTACAGTTTATCAAGGATGTATTTCGCCGCCGCCCTACACATTGCGGTCTGCACCCTGTAGAATAAAGACTAAGAGATTTCACATTATTCCATCAGCTAGAAGAAAGGGGAACGACTTACGTGAAAACAGACTTCCATTTTTCGAAAGACATTGAAATGGCGTTTAAAAATGATCCCCCGGGCCAATGGCTTTCCACTTTGCCTCCCGGCTGCCTGCGCCTCAGTTCAGGCTACCCGGCGCCTGCCTTAGTTCCATCTGAAAAAATCAAATTAGCGGTAGCCCGTTTGCTGGACGAAGAACGGGACTTGCCGCTTCATTATCTCGGCAGTCCCCGGGTTCCCCAGCTAAAAGAGTTTTTGCGTCAACGGATGGCGCAGCGGGGTGTAGCAGCATCCGATAGCGAACTGATTGTGACTTCCGGCGCCTGCCAGGCCATCGATTTGATTGCACGCGTCATATTGGATGACGAAGCTGTCGTCGCTGTTGAATCACCAACCTATATGGAAGCGCTGGAGATTTTCCAAAACTATACTGAGCATTATTTGGCCATCCCGATCGATGAAAATGGATTGCAGACCGAGCTGTTGGCGGACATGCTGGCCGATCGCAAAGAAAAAGGGCAGCCGCTTCCTCGCCTGTTGTATACCATTCCAACTTATCAGAATCCGACGGGCACCACCTTGTCGCCTGAACGCCGCAAGCATGTGCTGGCCCTTGCAGAACAATACGATTTTCTCATTTTGGAAGACGATGCTTACGGGGAACTGGGGTTTTATGACAGCCCGAGCCTGCTGAAGGCATTGGACACCAATAACCGTGTGATGTATGTGGGTTCATTATCTAAAGTGGTGGCTCCCGGCATGCGAATCGGCTGGGTAGTGGCGGACAGCCGCATAATCGATCCATTAAATTGGTTCAAGAAAGATCTGAGCCATCCTTTTGACCAGGCAACAATGGCGTCGTTTCTTGAAACGACAGATTTTGATGAGCACTTGAAATTCCTGACAAATGCTTACGAATCTAAATGTGCAACTATGCTGTCGGCGTTGGAAGAATTTCTGCCGCCTGCGGTTTCGTGGTTCGTGCCAAAAGGCGGGTATTTTGTTTGGGTCAAAATACCAGGCGTCGATACGTCGAAGTTGCTTCCCGAAGCATTGGCCGCAGGTGTTTCGTTTGTACCCGGCAAATATTTTTTCTTGAATCAGCAGGATGGGCTCGAATACCTCCGTCTGTCATTCAGCTATGCCAATGAAGAAGAGATTGTTAAAGGTGTAGAATTGCTGGGGCAGGTAGCAGGTGTAAACATTCCGGCAGCTGAGGACAAAGAATAAAATTTTCTAGGTCCGAAAATGATTAATAGCATATTATATAAGGAGGGATGGATTAAAATGGCAGATTTGTCGTCAACTTTAGCATGGACTTTTACACAAGAAGTGGATATTCCAGAAGATATTCAAGATTTATTGATTGCAGGTGAGAAAGCTCAAATTGCCTATAAAACGATTCGCGATATAGCAGTCATTACCAACAAACGGCTGATTATTTCGGATAAACAAGGGATAACGGGAAAGAAAACGGAAGTGTACACGATTCCGTTTAAATCCATTATTATGTACTCTTCAGAGAATGGTGGAACTTTTGATTTGAATGCCGAGCTCGAGTTTTGGACGAAAGCAGGAAAATTCAAACTGAATTTAAACAAAAAAGTGGATATCCGAAAACTGGACAAACTGATAGCTCAATACATATTGTAGAGAAATCCATTCAAAAAAGAATATAAAAAATGCCCCAAACCGCGCCTATCAAAATTATGATGGAGCGCGGTTTTTCAAATTATTACTGATGAGCAAAAAGGCATGTAATGCAAATTGACTATATTTTCAGAATACTGTAAAATTAATTATACTATTTAAGAAAATCTGGGTAATTCTAACGGCTGTTCAGCCACTGGATGTTTCTGAGATAGAAAGAGAGAGTTGGTTATTAGCGCATTCAATTGACAGCAGAAGGAGGAGATGGAATGAACATCACGGCCCCACTCAGGCAGAACGCAAAGCGTTTTCCAGATAAAATGGCCATCACTTGTGATGGCCGGATGTATTCGTATCAGGAACTGAACGAAGAAGTAAATCGGCTGGCCAATGGACTGATTGAAACAGGGCTGCAAAAAGGCGATAAGGTATCGTTCTTTATGAAAAACTCTGATTATTATGTTCTGGCTTTTTTTGCAGTATTAAAGGCCGGTGGTGTTGTTGTACCGGTCAATTGCCTGCTGAGTCCGGATGAAAGCGGCTATATTTTCGAGCAATCAGAAAGCAGGTTTATCTTCTGTGATACAGAATTTGAGCGAGTGATCGCAGAAGGGATAAAACAGGCTGAGTTGCTTCAGCAGGTCATTGTCTTCCCGACATCTGGCAGCTCAGAATATCTGAACTGGGAAAGTGTGCTGAGTGAAAATGCACTGGAGCCTTCTATTGAAGTGCTGAGCACCGATGACGCTGAAATTCTGTATACTTCCGGCACTACAGGGAAGCCTAAAGGTGCTGTATTTGATCATCAGCGTATCGTCAATGTCAGTATGTCATTTGTCTTTGGAGCTGAAATTGGTGCCAACGACCGTCTTTTGCATGCCGTGCCATTTTTTCACTCTGCTCAATTGAATCTATTTCTGGTGACTGGCATTTTGCTTGGAACATCGAACGTCATCCTGCGTGACTTCCATCCAGAAAAGGCGATTCAAGCCATCAATGAATTCCAAGTCACTGTTTTCTTCGGTTTGCCGGATATGTACAGTACATTGCTGGAAGTACCAGATACAGAAGCAGCCGAATTGTCTTCTGTCACCAAATGCATGTACGGTTCAGATCCGATTGATCCGGATCTCGTGAGAAAGGCGATGGACTTTTTCGGCCACCAGCAATTCTACAATCTCTGTTTGTTGACTGAAGGCGGTCCTGGCGGGGTCTTTCTATTGCCGGAGCAGCATGAATACAAATTAGGTTCCGGTGGCAAGCCGATGTACTTCACGGAAGTTCGCGTGGTGAATGAGGAATTTCTGGACGTTCAACCTGGAACTATCGGGGAGTTTGTCATCAAGGGCGATCTGGTTATGAAGGAATATTACAACAAACCAGAGGAAACTGGAGAAGCGTTCAAAAACGGCTGGCTGTTGACCGGGGACTTGGCAACCATCGACGAAGATGGATTTATCTCGCTTGTGGACCGCAAAGCGGATCGCATCATTTCTGCCGGAGAAAATATTTATTCCATCGAAGTGGAACGGGTCATCAATGGCCATCCGCAAGTGGCCGAAGCCGCAACAGTTGGATTGCCGGAAGAGGAGTGGGGAGAAATTGTTGGTGTGATCATCGTTCCGAAAGAAGGAGAGACGATCGACGAAGAACAATTGATGGATTATTTCCTGGAGCAGTTGCCTGGGTACAAGATTCCGCGTAAGTACCTCATTGCTGATTCCCTGCCGCGTAATTCTTCGGGGAAAATTATGAAATACCAGTTGCGTGAACTGCACATCAGCGAATTCGAATGGTTCCGGAAAATTCCAGAGAGCCGCTATTAGGCCAACCTGCACAAAAATATGCCCCGCTGCCAATCAAGGCGACGGGGCACATTTTTGTGGTTTTCAAGTGATGGAAGCTTCGTATATGCCTTTGATGGAATTATCCAGCATTGTATTGAATTCCTCATCCGACTGGCTGGCGTTGACGCCTTCGGATAAAGCACGGGAAAAGCTGGCAATGAGACCTTCATTGGCTGCCAATTTTTTGTTGGCATCGTCACGTTTATAGCCGCCTGATAGTGCAACTACACGAAGTACGCGTGGATGATCGATCAATTCCTTGTAATAATTATCGACGGTTGGAATGGTGATTTTGATCATGATGTTCTGATCTTCACTCAACTGATCGAGGTGCTTCAGCATTTCCTCTTTGAGGATTTTTTCGGATTGCTCTTTGTCTTTGCTGTTGATATCGACTTCAGGTTCCAGAATCGGCACCAGTCCGGCTGCAAGAATCTGTTTGCCGACTTCAAATTGCTGTTCGACTACTTTTCGGATGCCTTCCGGATTTGCTTCCTTGATCACGGAACGCATTTTTGTCCCAAAAATATTTCGTTCGTTGGCGCGTTTTAATACATCGTCTAAGTCTGAAATCAGCTTCATGACCTGAACGCCGTTTTCTTCATCTGCCAGACCTTTATCGACTTTCAAGAAAGGCACAACGCCTTTTTCCTGCCATAAATAGTCAGGCGTATAATGGCCTTCCACTTTACGGTCCATCGTCTGCTCGAAAAGGATTGCGCCGATAATCGAATCGGAATTGAAGGAAGGGGCCGTCATGACGCGCGTCCGCATTTCGTGGATCAAGTCATACATTTCTTCTTCCGTTGAGTATTGGTCTTCCGATACGCCGTAAAGCGCCAATGCTTTCGGTGTGCTGCCGCCGCTTTGGTCAAGCGCAGCGATAAAACCTTGTCCATTTTTTACAAATTCCATTTGTTCCTGATTCATCGTCCCAGCTCCTTAGATAAATTTTTTGACAGGTTAATCCTTCATCTTAAAAAATTTACAGCAAAGAAACCCTTTCACTGAATATTGTAACAATATAAAGGGGAAACTACAAAAAGAATTTTTTTACTATTTAAGGTGGCTTTGTATATGCCACGATAAGAATAGTTGTTTAAATCCAATCGGGCTCAGCGTCCGATTGGATTTAGTCTCTTCGCCGGGCCGCAGGAAATCATCACGTCCCGCAGAAAGTCTGGTACCCGCTTTCTGGCTCTTGTGGCTGTGCATAGGCCTCTTGTTCGGGTGAGTGGGCATACGGATTGGCCAGAACTTCAAGCAGCCGGTGCAAGACGCTGTAATCTCCTCGGAACTCAGCCGCTTCTAGAGCTTCTTCCACACGATGGTTGCGGGGGATGACTGCCGGATTGCTGTCGCGCATCAGTTGCTGTCTTGCTTCCGGCGATCCTTCCTGGCGATCCAAGCGTGCCTGCCAAGAACTGTGCCATTCCTTGAATTCCGGTGCATCAAATAAATTGCTGCCTTGCAGCTTGTCGAAGGTCAAGGCACGGAACGTATTGGTGTAATCGGCAGTGTGTGCGTGCATCAAATTCAGCAGCTCTTCCGCCAATGCCATGTCTTCAGGCTCTTCACTAAAGAGCCCGAGCTTTTTCCGCATGCCGGCAAGCCAGTGGCTCTGGAACTGCTCGATGTACTGGGTCAGTTCTTCTTGAGCCATGCTGACCGCCTCTTCTGGAGTATCGTGCAGCAAAGGCAGAAGGCTTTCCGCAAAGCGCGCCAGATTCCATCCGGCGATCATCGGTTGATTGCCATACGCATAGCGGCCCTGGACATCAATCGAGCTGAAGACCGTCTTCGGATCAAAGCTGTCCATAAATGCGCAAGGTCCGTAGTCGATCGTTTCGCCGCTGATCGCCATGTTGTCGGTATTCATGACGCCGTGAATAAAACCGGCGAGCTGCCATTTTGCAATCAAAGCTGCCTGCCGCTTGATGACTTCCTGGAAAAGCGCCAAGTAGGGGTTCGAAGCATCTTGGACATGAGGAAAGTGGCGTGCCAGCGCATAGTCAGCCAGCGTTTTGACATCCTCTTTCGTGCCGAATCGAGCTGCATACTGGAAAGTGCCAACGCGCAGGTGGCTGTCGGCAATGCGTGTCATGACAGCACCCGGAAGCGCTGTTTCACGGCGGACCATTTCACCGGTTTCCACGACTGCCAGGCTGCGGGTCGTCGGGATGCCGAGGCCATGCATCGCTTCGCTGATCAAGTATTCACGCAGCATTGGCCGAAGCGCTGCACGCCCATCGCCGCCGCGGGAATAAGGGGTTCTGCCGGATCCTTTTAATTGAATATCCAGCCGCTTGCCAGAAGGCGTCAGCTGTTCACCAATCAGTAAGGCGCGGCCGTCGCCAAGCATCGTAAAGTTGCCGAATTGATGTCCTGCATAGGCCTGGGCAAGCGGCACGCTGCCTTCAGGAACCCGGTTTCCGGCAAGAATGGCAACGCCGTCTTCACTTCTCAAATCTTCAGCATTCAGTCCAAGTGTTTCTGCCAGTGCCTCATTTAAAATCACGAGATTTGGCGAACGCACAGGATTGACGGTAAATTTGCTGTAAAAAATTTCAGGCAGGCGTGAATAGCTGTCGTCCAGCTGCCATCCGGTATGGGTTAGTTCTTTTTTATTCATCATAAATTCTCCTTTTTTATCGAGGATTTATTCTTATTATACCCTCTTGAGTGGATGATCATGTCCCAGCTGTTTGAGTAATCGGCATGTGCTATAATCCAGTTATTAAGAAAGTGAATATTCAAGCGAAAGGAGAGAACAGCATGAGCAACAAAAAAGTTCTTTTTGTCTTGCTGGACGAATATGCAGATTGGGAAGCGGCTTCACTGGCGGCTGCGCTGAACGAAGAACCTGAAGGGCAGGGGCAGCAATTTGACGTGAAAACTGTGTCTTTGACGAAAGATCCGATCAAATCGATCGGCGGTTTTACGGTGCTGCCGGATTACGGGTTGGACGATGTGCCGGAGGAGTTTGCCGGATTGATCCTGATTGGCGGCAATTCCTGGCGTAAAGAAGAAAGCAAGCAGGTCATGGACCTTGTCGACAAAGCTCTGGAAAAGGACGTTGTACTCGGAGCAATTTGTGATGCGACGGTGTTCTTGGGGATAAGCGGACTGCTTAATGATATTCCGCATACCAGCAACTACTTGGAAGACTTGAAACAAACAGCAGGTGACAGCTACAGCAATGAAGCCGGCTACTTGCAGCAGCAAGCTGTTCGGAGCGGAAACATCATCACCGCCAACGGCTCGGCATTTTTGGAATTTGGAAAAAGAGTGCTTGAGGCTTTAAACGCGGCACCACAGGAAGAAATTGATGAATGGTACGGTTTTTTCAAAAAAGGCCACCACGAATACATGAAAACCAAACAATAAGAGAGCTGAGCGAACCACCTTCCATTGTGAGACTGTCCCCACAATTGGAGGTGGTTTGTTTTTGATGGTCGACTGGAAGAAACTTCGCTACACTGAGAAGAAAGAGTGGAACGTGGCGGCTCCTGTGATAGCAGCGAAGCCGTACCTCTCGGAAAGCGTCCACCTGGAGCGATTTCTTCTTCCACACCTTTAATTCAATACAGATGAAAAGATTGGAATGATAAGATGTTCAAAATCATGATCGTAGAAGACGATTTAACGATTGCAGGAATATTGAAAGAAGAACTGGAAAAGTGGAATTACGAAGCGTTCTTGGCAGATGATTTCAGCCGGGTGCTGGAAGAGTTCAAGTCCAAATCGCCCCAGCTGATCCTGTTGGATATTCAGCTGCCTTCCTTTAACGGCTATTACTGGTGCCAGGAAATTCGAAAGGTTTCACAAGTGCCGATTATTTTCATTTCTTCCCGCAACGAGAATATGGACATTGTGATGGCCATTCAAATGGGCGCAGACGATTTTATTCCCAAGCCTTTCGATTTGACGGTGGCAGTTGCAAAAACGCAGGCGCTGCTCAGAAGAACCTACGATTTTAAAGAATCGGACAACTTCCTGAGTTTTAACCGGACACTTTTGAAGCCGGGCGAATCAAAGCTGTTCGTGGATGATGAGGAAGTAGACTTGACGCGCACCGAACTGAAAATTATGGAACTCCTGTTTCTTCAAAAAGGCGACTATGTCACAAGAGAAGAAATCATGGTCAAGCTATGGGAAGACGAATCGTTCATCGACGACAATACATTGGCTGTCAATATCGCTCGGCTGCGAAAAAAGCTCGCGAAAGCCGGTCTTGCTGATTTCATCCTGACTAAAAAGAACATCGGTTATGCATTGAATAAGGAGGCTGCTCATGCATAGAGAATCCAGAGGGGCTTTGTTTAAAAGTTTTCTGCTGTCGGTGCGGCCCCAGCTGTTTTTGTTTGCCGGAATGGCAATCATTTTTGGAGTGATATACTTTTTGAACAGACAGCCGCTGAGTTTGTTTTTCTACAGCATGCAAGTGTCGGCATTTCTGCTGTTGATTTATTTGTTTATCCATTACTTTCAATATGCCAAGCGCTATAAGCTGATCAGCAGCCTGGACCTCGTGACCGCCTCCAGCCTGGAAGATCTACAATCCATTTCCGGACCTGTTGACCGCCTCTATATAGAAAAGATGGAAACCTTGCTTGGACAGCTGCGGGAATCGGAAAATCTACATGCCGAGCGCCAAACCGATCAGCTGGATTATTTTACGTTGTGGCTTCATCAGATCAAGACGCCGATTGCTGCCATCAGCCTCTTGACCCAAAGTTCAAAGGCGGCAGAAGCAAAACAAATTTCGCAGGAATTGGTGCGCCTTGAGGATTATACGCACATGGCGCTCAATTACATCAAGCTGGAAGAGTCTGGAACAGATTTGGATTTATCGCTGGTTGATGTGGATGAACTCGTTAAAAAAGCCGTCAAAAAATATTCCATCCTGTTCATCTACAAAGGCATCCGTCTCGATTATCAGCCGCTTGAAATGAAAGTGCTGTCGGACGGCAAGTGGCTGCAAAATCTGCTTGAACAGGTCTTGTCGAACAGCCTGAAATATACGCCGCAAGGAACGATTTCGATCTACCGGGATTCGGCGCATTCAGAAACGCTGATTATCGAAGATACCGGCATTGGCATCCGTTCAGAAGATCTGCCGAAGATTTTTAACAAAGGCTACTCCGGCATGAATGGCCGCCTCCATGAAAAGTCCACGGGCCTTGGCCTGTTCCTCAGCAAAAAAATCTGCCAGCGTTTAGGGCACCGCATTATGATTGACTCACTGCCGGACCAGGGAACCCGTGTTGCCATCGATATGTCGCGTGCGGATTTGCAGGTTTTTGATTGAATATTTTGTATGTCGCTGTACCGCTCCCTTCGGAGTCTCTGCTGATTTGCTCCATATCTTTTATGAATACAGCAGGAAACTTAGGCTTGCTTTGAATTTATTCCTTCACTTAGCGCCGGCGCGTGAGGCTAGGGGAAGCGATGGATAAAAGCTGGTTTCTTTAGTTCAACGTATATAAGTCATTAAAATTGCTCTTTTCCAAGAGATCTTACGAAACCGTAAGATTGCCTTTCTGTTTGTAAGAATAGGTACAGGCAGCCCATCCGATCCTGCCGTATGATTAAAAGCAAGGAGGGGTTGGCAATGACCTTATTAGAAATCAAGAACTTAAAGAAAGTATATACAGCACGATTTTCGAATCAGCAGACAGAAGCGCTGACGACCGTCAACTTTTCAATAGAGGCTGGCGAGTTTGTTTCCATTATGGGGGAGTCGGGCTCAGGCAAAACGACGCTGCTGAACATCATTTCCACATTGGATGACGCGACATCAGGAGAAGTTTTTTTGGAGGGCAGCCCGTTATCGAAAATCAAAGACAAAGAGATTTCCGCATTCCGCAGAAATACACTTGGCTTTATATTCCAGGACTTTAACCTGTTGGACAATTTCACCATCAAAGACAATATCCTGCTTCCGCTGGTGCTGTCGAAAACACCGGTGAAGGAAATGGAAGAACGGCTGATGCCGATTGTGAAAAATCTTGGAATTGAAGCCCATATCGATAAGTTTCCTTATGAAGTTTCAGGCGGACAGAAACAGCGGGTTGCGGTGGCGAGGGCTTTGATCACCCAACCGAAAATCATTTTGGCGGATGAACCGACAGGAGCACTCGATTCGAAGGCTTCCCAAAACCTGATGGAAATTCTTAAAGGCATTAACGAAGCCGGCCAGACGATTTTGATGGTGACGCACAGTGCACAGGCAGCGAGCTTTTCTAACCGCATCCTCTTTATCCGGGATGGGGCAGTTTACCATGAGATATACCGGGGCGACGCGCCAGCTGAACAATTTATGGACCGCATTTCGAAGTCGCTGAAAGTCTTGTCCAGCCGGGGTGAGCAGGATGAATAACCGTTTTTTCTCATCGCTGGCATTGCGCAACATCAAATCAAATAAACAATTGTACATTCCGTATTTACTGTCTTCAATCACTATTATCATGATGTTTTACTTGATGGCTTCTTTATTGGACAATGAATTCGTGCAGGAACGATCAAGTTCTTTGTCCCCGTTATTTGTGCTGGGTACGGTAGTGATCGGCATTTTTTCGGTCATCTTCATTCTTTATACAAACAGCTTTCTCATTAAAAGGAGAAAAAAAGAAATTGGCCTGTATGGCATTTTAGGGCTTGAGAAAAAGCATGTAGCGAAAATCTTGTTTTTTGAAACAGTTTTCACGAGCATTTTAAGTATTGCCGCAGGACTGGTGGGCGGGTTGATCTTTGGACGGCTGTTTTTCATGCTGCTAAATTACATGGTCAGGTTGCCTGTAGACATTATTTATTCGACGTCGAGCTTGATAGTACTGGCCACGGTCGGTTTGTTTCTGGCAATTTTCGGCATCACCTTTTTATACAATGTCAGCCAGTTTACTTTTGCCAATCCGATCAAGTTGCTGAAAGGAAAGCAGGAAGGGGAAAAAGAACCGAAAGGCTCGATTATCCTCTTTATCCTGTCACTTGTTTTTTTAGCTTGGGGCTATGGGATTTCCGTGACGATTCCAGATCCACTCGAAGCCATTACAAAATTTTTCCTGGCAGTGCTGCTGGTGATCATCGGCACCTACTTATTGTTCATTTCGGGTTCCATCTTTATTTTGAAAGCCTTAAAGAAAAACAAACAGATTTATTACCGCCCTGGCGCTTTTATTTCCATCTCTGGCATGCTTTACCGCATGAAGCAGAACGCCGTCGGGCTCGCAAACATTTGCATCCTGGCGTCGATGGTCATTATTGCGGTTTCGACGACTTTAACCATTTTTATCGGGGCAGAGGAAACTTTGGAAAACCGCTTTCCATACGAAAACAACATGACCCTTTTCGGGGATGTCGAAGATGTCGAGGAAATGAATACGCGCTTTTTCGAACTTCAGGATCGAGTTCAGAACACCGTCAATGCTGAAGGGCTGGAAGTGACAGAAAGTGAGAGTTACCGGTACGCGACTTTCTTTGGCGGGGTGCAGGGCAATGAATTTGTTTTTGATGAAAGTTATGCAGACCAAGAAAATCCGACCGTTCTGATGGTTCTTCCGCTTGAAGATTTTAATGGGATGACGGGTAAATCCTATACGCTGGATGACGATGCAGCCCTTTATTACCATTCAACAAATGCATATACAGACAGTGAACTGACACTCGGCAATAAGACATACCGGGTGGCGGAAGTAGCCAATGAGTTCGGGGAGGATATGGATTTAGTCGAATCCATGGCGATCGTTGTGCCCGATGCTTCACATCTTCTGGAAATACAGGAAGATTTTAAAGAACAATATCCAGAAACCAACTATTTGACCATTGATGCGGAAGTCGGCTGGAATACCTCTGGCACTGAAGAGCAGAAAGAAGCATTGGCCAAACAATTCAACGGCGAATATGGCTTGGGGGCAGGAGGCAGCAACCTTTACGACTCGCGTTTGCTTCAGCGCGAAGAATGGTATGGAATGAACGGGGGCTTCCTGTTTCTGGGGATATTCCTCGGCCTGCTGTTTACAATTGGCACTGTGTTGATCACGTATTTCAAACAGGTATCAGAAGGATTTGATGACCGGGAGAAATTCCAAATCATGCAGAAGGTCGGCCTCGATAGGGAAACGATTCAGGAATCCACACGATCCCAGATTGTCTGGATGTTTGTGCTGCCGATTGTCATCGCTACGATTCATGTTATCTTCGCTTATCCGATTGTCCGGAAGCTGCTGCTGATTTTTGGCGTAACGAATGAAACCACTTGGCTGTTGTCATTTGTCGGTGTCGTCATCGCATTTGCGGCCATCTACTGGGTTATCTATCGCCTTACTTCAAAAACCTATTACAGCATTGTCAAATAGAGAAGAAAGAAATAATGAGCCGTCCAGCAGACTTGCAGTTACTGGACGGCTTTTGGCATTTCAGTCAAAGGACTGAATTTAGGCTGGAACTAAGCATATCTGACTCTTTTTGCTCAGCCTTCCGGTACCATGGAAAGTAGTAGAGGCAAAGGCTTGCATACGCCTCCAGATGGGTAAAAGAATAGCCAAGGAGGAATTTTTCATGACCATTACTACACAAAGTATATTCGAACCGTTCTCTTTTACGTCCGGGCTGACCCTTAAAAATCGTGTTCTGATGGCACCGATGACAACATCGTCCTCAGATCAAAATGGCGATGTTACAGAACAAGAGCTGGTTTATTACAAGCGCCGTTCCCAAAGCGGACTGGGTGCTGTCATAACAGCCTGTGCGCATGTTGAGCCGCTTGGCGTGGGATTTCTCAACCCTTTTGGCGCAGACAGTGACGAACGGATTGACAGTCTGGCGCGCTTGGCTGCATCGATTCAAGATGGCGGCGCAAAAGCGATTCTTCAGCTTTACCATGCTGGACGCATGTCGAACAAAGAGCTGTTGAAAGGCGAGCAGCCGGTTTCGGCAAGTGCTGTTCCGGCTCCGCGCCCCAATGCAGCAACGCCTCGTGAAATGGCGCCAGAAGAAATCGAAGCAACGATTGCTGCGTTCGGAGAAGCAACAAGGCGCGCCATTGAGGCAGGCTTTGATGGCGTGGAAATCCACGGCGCGAATACCTATTTGGTTCAGCAATTTTTCTCGCCGCACTCGAATATTCGCACCGACAAATGGGGAGGAGATGTTACAGCGCGCATGGCGTTTCCGCTGGCGGTCATCCGGTCGATTCAGGAAGCTGTCGCCGAGCACGCCAATAAACCATTCGTGGTCGGTTATCGCATCAGTCCGGAAGAGCGGGAAGAGCCGGGCATCACGATGGATGATACCCTAGCGTTTTTGACTGCCATCGCAGACCAGGGCATCGACTATATCCACATATCCGTGGGCAAATTTTTCGGCGGATCGATCCGCTCGGAAGACAGCCGATCGCGTGTGGAAATGATCCAAGAGCATATTGGCAAACGGGTGCCGGTAATCGGTGTAGGTGGTCTGCAGACGCTTGAACAAGTAAAGAGAGCGTTGGAAATCACGCCGCTCGTATCGCTTGGCCATGCACTGATCATGGATCCGGACTGGTTGGCAAAAGTCAAAGGGAGCCGCGATGAGGAGATTTTCCAGGCAATCCATTTGAGCAAAAAAGAACAGCTCGATATTCCGGAAGACCTGTGGAATATGGTCACGAATGCTCCGGGCTGGTTCCGGGTCGAAGAGTAATCCGACAACCATAAAAACAGCGCCACTTGGACAAGATCCAAATGGCGCTGTTTTGAAGTTATAACGAAGAATCTGCTGTTTTTCCGGAAAGCACCCGACGTTTCCGGCCCATCAGATTGACGATCATGACTCCGCCAATTGCGATAACTCCGCCAATAAGCGACAGAGGAGTCGGCAGTTCATGCAGCCACATCCAGGCAACGAGGATTGCCACAGCCGGTTCCAGGTAGATCAGGCTTGAAACAGAGCTGGCATTGGCCAGTGATAAAGCAGTCGCCCAAGTTACATAAGCGATTGCTGCAGGAAACAGGCCAACGTACAATGTAGCCAGATGCGCTTCCGACGTAGCTCCCTGCATGGCGGTAAACAGTCCCGGCGAGAAAATGAGAAACGGCAAAGTGCCGGCCCATGTAAAGTAGGCAGTCAGTTCAATCGCCGAATAGCGTGTCAGCAGCGGTTTTTGAAAAACAAAGAAAATAGCAGATGCAAACGCCGCGATCAATACGAGCAGGGCTCCATTTGTCAGTGTAAGAGAAGCGCCTGCAGATCCGAAAGCAATAAACAAGATGCCGATAAAGCCAATTCCAAGGCCGATCCAGCCAAGACCTGTCAGCCGTTCCTTCAAGACAAATGCCGCAATCAGCGCCGTAAAGATGGGACCGGAACCGACCAGCATGCCGGCTGTGCCGGCAGAGATTGTCTCCATGCCGAACGTAACGAAGATGTGGTAAATACTGATGCCGATCCATCCCAATATAAGAATTCGGATGGCATCGCCTTTTTGAGGAAGGCGGAATTTCGTTCCTGGCCACAGAGCGAAAATAAGGAACAGGGCCGAAGCAATGAGGAAGCGGACGAGTACATTCTGTCCAGCATCATAGCCGCCCTGCAGGCCAACTCTTATAGCTGCAAAAGAAGAGCCCCATATTAAAACAGAGAATAATGCCAGTGAAAAAGCTTTTGCGTTCAATTGATCTCCTCCATGAACCATTGATGTGGCCAATGGCTATCCTGTCTGCAGTCAGAAACAGACAAAAACTATTATATTCTTTTCCGGAGAGCATGTCTCCAGGAAGAAACGATATTGAACGGATATCTGGCTCGGTGCATCAGATAATTTTTCGTCCGCTGCGGCCAAGCGCGTAATAAATTCCATGCTGCAAGCTTTGCAGCGATTCGAAAGTCTTCAAGCTGTTCTGGGATTGTGCAATGATGATTGCCAATTCAGGTGAAATGCCGACGAGAATGACCTCTGTTCCCAGAAGCCTGGCAGAAGCGCCGAGTTTATCGATAAGGGAAGCTGTATGCTCTGTAATATGCTGATTCAAACCGGTCAAATCAATTAGTAGGTAATGAGCTTTATGCTTCGGAAGCTCAGTCAAGGTTTTAAAGATTAAATCCTCTGTCCGCTGTTCGTCGTAGCTGCCGATCATCGGAACGACAATAATGCCTTCAAGAACGGGAATAATAGGAGAAGAAAGTTCCTTGACCAAACTTTGCAGAGCTTTTGTATGGTCGTCGACAAGTGCTTCGAGCTTTCGGATTTGATCAGCTTCCTGTTTTCGGGACAGCTCATGAATGTTTTGCTGGACCGTCACTTCGGAAGGGAAATATTCAACAATGCTGTAAGGGGTGTCTTCGTTCTGATATTGAATGGTTTTGTACCAGAAGTTGCTGCCGAACAAACCCGTCAAGACACCTGCATAATGGGAAGGCACAAATATGCCTTCCGCATTATTATTTTTCAGCAAGTTCATTTTGTATTCCCAATCATTCTGGATATGCATGGTAAAGGTGTTTTTTTCAACGTCCATTTCAACAATTTCAACTTTTCCCCAACCTGCAGGTGCGTATGTATTGGAAATCCACTCGACCACGTTTGAAGTATCGATGTGCTTCATATCCTTAAATCCTTCACCCACGATGACGCCTTGGCGGAATCCGGTTGTTTCCAATACGAGCTGCGTCGCTTCAATTCCTGAGATGTCTTTGATCGTGTCAAAAAAAGTTTCCATGGCACTTGTCCAAAAGAGTACGACGTCTCTGCCTTCAAAAAGAGCCTCTCCAGTTTCCAAATCCCACTTTAGTTCAACGCCGCCGACAATGATGCTTTTTTTGCTCATGCTATAAATTCCTCCATTTATAATGAAAAATTGGTGTAGAGAGTATTAACTTCAGACCTTGCTTTAAGTATTCCCTAGGAAGCAAAACAATATGTCTGGTGCCAAAATTTTTTGGAAAGACTTATGGAAATGGCCCCAAAGCCAGTGAATTTTATTCCAGACGTTCAAAATCATATGAAACTGCTGTCAAATTTTCCGATACTTCCCACAGTCTGAGGGAAATCTCCTGATCGGTTGCATTGGCGTGCGGCGTTCCCAGTGCTGGATAGCCTCGTCGTTGAAATTGAGCGACAGGGCCGATGTATTCGCCTCCTGTGAGATGGGCGTCAACTGCTGCATAGATTGTTGCCAAAGCGCCCATGTCCGGCGGCTGGAGAAAAAGATTGGCGATGCTTTTAAAGAAAGTTGGAATTTCCCTTTGTCCAAACTTTAGAATATTAGTGGCAGAAACGCCGGGGTGGCAAGCCACGCTGATTGTTTGAAGTCCATTTTCTTTTAAACGTTTATCGAGCTCCATCGCGAAATACAAATTGGCTAATTTGCTTTGGTTATAGAATTTTTTCGCCTGGTAGCCTTTTGATCCGTCGAGATTGGCGAAGTCGACAGAGCCGCGGCTATGTGCACGGCTGCTGACGGTCACTACACGCGAACCTGGTGTGTTTGCCAACAAAGGCATTAATAGGCCAGTCAACGCAAAATGGCCAAGGTGATTGCTGCCGAACTGCAGTTCAAAACCATCTCTCGTTTTTGAATAAGGAGGAGCCATGATGCCTGCGTTATTGATCAATATGTCGAGTTTATCAAAGGCGTTTCTGAACTCTTCGGCAAACGCCTGAATCGATTCAAGGTCAGCCAGATCAAGTTTCATGACGTCAATTTGGGCAGAGGGATGGAGCTCCATCAATGCGGCGCGCGCTCTGTTTCCTTTTTCGGTATTGCGGACAGCCAGAATAACACGTGCTTCGATTGCCAGCAGACCTTTTGCAGTTTCAAAGCCGATGCCGCTATTGCCGCCTGTGATGATGGCCGTTTTTCCTGTAAGCAAAAGATCACTCCCTTCAATTCCATTATCCCAGACAAACTGGAATCTCTAAGGATTATTTTATCGGTATTTTGCGCTATTTGGAAACATCTTCAACAAAAAAAGAGGTTCCATCAATTGACTGATGGAACCTCTTTTCAAGTTGTGGTTAATGATATTTTTTCCACTCGCTGTAAGTCACTTTTTTATCAATGGCTTTTTTGCTTGTGGAGGTTTTGACATTTTCTTTTGAGACGGATTTTTTGGTCGTCACTTTCACTTTCGGTTCCCCGAATTTTTTATCTTTATCAACTGTGGTTTCATCACTGATCACCTTGCCGTTGCTGCCAGGTGCACCTTTATGTTTCAAAGTGTTGACAGTCGTCTTAATGATCTTGACAGGGGTAATGGTGGTTTTGATTTTGGTCGTTTTTGTCACTTCGTCCCATTTAGTGAGTTTGACGACTTTGTAGGTCGTAGCGGTTTTGACGTCCCGGTATAATTTATGGTTGGTTGGATGTTTTTCTTTGGTTACCACCACATCAACTTTTTCGGAAACCGCTTTTTTGGATTTTTTAACAGTTGAAGTATCAGTGGATTTCTTCTCTTTTACCTCTTTGTCATGGCTTACATCAACTGTCGTAGTTACAATGGTTGTAACGCCTTTTTCAAACGTCACGGTTTTCGTTACATTGCTGTCGTCATTGCCGCTGCTCGCCAATGAGCCGGAGGCAAAACCGAATACGAGTACAACAGTAAACAAGATCATCAACAGCTTTTTCATCTTCTTTTTCTCCTTTTGATTGATAGATTTGTGTACGTCCCAGCAGTCTTCGAAAAACGTCACAGACAAATCCAACAAAGCTATAAATGAACTCTTTTTATGCGGCCGCATGAAATAGGGGTTCATTGTTTATGACTAAATTATATTACTAAAGGCAAATAATTACTACGATATTTTGAATTTTTTTTATCTTTTTTTCTCATGTTCTGAAAAAAGCTTTAGCCGTTACCGCTTTGTTACTCATTGGCGATGCCAGACGTTAGAATGGAGAAAAGGAGGCGATAGCGGATCTATGGAAATTGCGATTAAGGAACTAACCAAAACATTCAAGGGTCGGATTGCTGTCGATCATCTTTCGCTGACAATCGGGCAAGGAGAATTTTTTGCGCTATTAGGTGAAAATGGAGCAGGTAAAACCACGACCATCAAGTTATTGAGCTGCTTGATGAAACCGACAAGCGGGGATGCCATTATGCTGGGTGACAGCATTGTTGAAAACCCGCAGGCTGTGAAGAAAAAGCTGAACATTTCACCGCAGGAAACCGCGGTTGCACGCAATCTTACCGTAAAAGAAAATCTGGAGTTTATTGCAAAGATTTATGGCAGTGATAAAAGGGAAGCAGAACAAAAAGCAATGGGGCTGATGGATAAGTTCGGTTTAATGGATCGTGCCAAAAGCAAAGGAAGGACCTTGTCTGGAGGTTTGGAGCGTCGCTTGAGCATCGCGATGGCAATGATTTCAGAACCGGAAATCATTTTCCTCGACGAACCGACAGTGGGGCTTGATGTCCGGGCCAGGTTAGACCTGTGGCAAATTTTACTGGATTTAAAAGGGCAGATCACCATTATTTTGACAACTCATTATTTGGAGGAAGTGGAAGCATTGGCGGACCGCATCGGCATTATGCATAAAGGAAGGCTGCATGCACTTGGTACTCTTGAAGAGTTAAAAGAGCAGACAGGCCAAGCCAAATTGCAGGATATCTTTCTCCAATTGACTGCAGAGGCGGAAATCCAATGAGGGCTTTGACATTTGCCGAGCGCAACCGCAAAGAAATTTTACGTGATCCGATGACGCTGCTTTTTGGAATGGTTTTGCCGCTGCTGATGCTGTGGCTGTTTTCGATGATGGCTGAAAATATGCCCTTCGATCTTTTCACCCTGGAAAAACTGGCACCTGCCATCATCGTGTTCAGTTTTTCGTTTATTACTTTGTTTACAGGCATGCTCATTGGCCGTGATAAAAGCAGCTCGTTTTTGATGAGGATATTCGCGTCTCCGATGGCAGCGACTGATTACCTTGCGGGATATGCCTTGCCGCTGCTGCCGATTGCGTTTCTTCAGATAACTGCCTGCTATGGAACCGCTCTGCTGTTGGGAATGCCATTCACTATTGATGCCATCCCGGCTGTTGGGGTGCTTTCAATCATTTCGCTTCTTTATATCGGATTTGGCCTGTTCTTTGGCACTTTTTTCACAGACCGGCAAGTGGGGGCGATGTTTGCAATTTTCGTCAACATCACGACTTGGTTAAGCGGAACGTGGTTTGAACTTGATATGATTGGGGGCACTTTCCAGCGAGTCGCTTACTTGCTGCCATTCGCACATGCCGTCGATGCGTCACGCGCGATTTTTGCAGGCGATTATGGGGCAGTGTTTATACCTATGCTCTGGGTAATGGCATATACAGCGGTCATTTTCGGAATTGCGGTGTGGGGATTTAAGAAGCGGATGCGCGGTTAAAATCTGGCCAGTACAAGACTAAAAATGAGAGGTTTTCAGAAGATGGGCTATATAGAAGAATTGCGGGCAGTTGTTGGTCACCGGCCGCTCATATTTGTAGGAGCTGTAGTGGTGATTGTGGATAGCGACGGACGGCTGCTGTTGGAAGAGCGGAAATTCCCAAAAGACTTGTGGGGTCTTCCAGGCGGACTGATGGAGCTGGGAGAATCCACAGAGGACACAGCGAAGCGGGAAGTCATGGAAGAGACGGGACTAACAGTTGAAGCATTGCAGCTGATCAATGTCTATTCTGGTCCGCAGCATTTCGTGGTAGCAGAAAACGGCGATGAATTTTATGTTGTGACGGTAGCCTATTATTCAAAAGATTACCACGGCGAGCTGATCGTCGATAAAAAAGAATCTTTGAGCTTCAAGTTTTTCTCTCCGGACGGGCTGCCGGAAAAAATGGTCGGCAGCCACCGCGCAGTAATTGAGGATTTTCTTGATAAATACCGTTCAATATCCATTAAGGAATAACTGCTGCTTGCTCCAAAGGTCTACTGTATAAGAAAAGCCGCTTTCATGGAAGAACATGAAAGCGGCTTTTCTTATTGTATAACTGGTTCGTTAAAATCAAATTTCACTCCGGTCAATTGTTCTGAGACTTCCCAAAGCTTTCTTGAAACGGCTTCATCTCCGGCCGCTGCATGGGGCGTGTCCAATGTCGGATAGCCTTTGCGCTGGCCTTTGCCGTCGGGTCCGATATATTCACCGCCTATGAGCCGTAAATCAGTGGCCGCATAAACAGTCGGCAAAGCGCCCATTTCCTGCGGCTGCAGAAAGTTATGCATGAGCGTTTTCATTAACTTTGGAGCATCGCGCTTGCCAAACTTAAACAGATTGGTTGCAGAAATACCTGGATGGCAGGCAAGGCTTAAGCTATTTAGATCGTTTTGCTTGAAGCGCTTGTCCAATTCCTGCGCAAACAATAAATTGGCCAGCTTGCTTTGGCCATAAAACCTCATCGCTTTGTATCCTTTAGCGCCATCAAGATTATCAAAATCGATAGAGGCGCCTTTATGGGCCAGGCTGCTGAGGGACACGACGCGTGATTCTGCTGTATTTTTCAGCAAAGGCAGCAACAGGCCAGTTAACGCGAAATGGCCAAGGTGATTGCTGCCAAATTGCATTTCAAAGCCGTCTTTCGTTTTCGAGTAGGGCGGAGTCATGACGCCGGCGTTATTAATCAATAAGTCGAGTGACTTATGCTGGCTTTTAAAGCTTTCCGCAAATACACGGACGCTGGCAAGGTCTGCCAAATCCAACTTCATCACAGTTACGAGTGCGTCTTTGTTGGTATCTATGATCAGATCACGGGCAGCATCGCCTTTTCTTGTATTTCGCACGGCCATGATGACATGTGCTCCGCGTTCGGCAAACGCTTTTGCGGCTTCCAAGCCGATGCCGCTGTTCGCTCCCGTTATGATCGCTGTCTTTCCGGTTAACTGTTTCAAACTATCAGCTCCTGAGTGATAAACTTTGTCTTACGATAAAAGTACCATGCAGCAGCTCTTGTAACAAATAGTAGGATTTGAAAGACCCGTTTTCCTTTACATACTTTTTGCCCCTACAGGGTAGAAGTATATTATCAGATAAGAGGCGGGAGCGATAGAATGGATAAGAATGAAAAAATAGCTGGCCTGGCTTTTTTGCTGCTGCTTGGTGGGCTGGGCATTGCGGCTTTGTTTATTGTATTGTTTGCGGAGTTGGCAGAAGAAGTGATGGATAAAGAGTTTGGGTTGTTTGATCGCGCAATCATTGCTTTGATGGAGGCAGGATCTAGTGAAACCTTGGACAATGTAATGTTCATCTTCACCGAAATGGGTTCTGTTTGGTTTTTAACCTTGTCATCAGTTATAATTTTGGCCGTTTTGGGATTCCAAATGAAAGATAAATGGGGCATGCTGTTTTTTGTTATTGCAGTGGGCGGCGGTTCGCTCCTAACGCTGCTACTTAAGCATCTTTACGTCAGGGAACGTCCTAGCATCAACGCTGAAATTGATGCACTTGGCTACAGTTTCCCAAGCGGCCATTCGATGGGGTCTTTAGTATTCTATGGTTTTGTGATGTACTTGGTGATTCGGACGCGGCAACGGCCCTGGATTCAGTGGGTGACGGTCGTTGTTTTGAGCGTGCTTATTATAATGATCGGCAGCAGCCGCGTCTACCTCGGAGCCCATTTCCCGAGCGATGTCATTGCAGGCTATATTGCAGGAGCCATCTGGCTGTTATTGAGCCTGATTGCTTTGGAATGGATCCAGTGGCATAGCAGGAGTCCAGTGCCTCCAGTCCATGCGCTGCGCAAGCTGCTGGGGCCATTGTACAGAGCGGTGCGGACAAAGCTGCCTTTTTTTTCGGATTAAATCATTAAGTACTTCTTCTGATTTTTCTGTGGAAGTTCACCGGAAATGCGGTAAAAATATGGAGTCTTTGGTTCAACAAATCTAATAATTTTACTTAAAGGAGAATGATGATGGACTATAAAAATATTACAGTTGCAGGCAGCGGTGTTTTGGGAAGCCAGATTGCCTATCAGACAGCCTTTAAAGGATTCAATGTGGCGATTTATGACATCAATGATAGTGCGATTGAAAGCTCAAAAAAAAGATTGGCAAAGTTGAAGAAAAACTACCGAAACGACATGGGTGCAAGTGAAGCACAACTGGATGCTGCATATGGCCGGTTGTCTTTCCATACAAACTTGGCTGAAGCTGTGGCTGATGCGGATTTGGTGATCGAAGCAATTCCGGAAGTCGCGGACATAAAAACAGCGTTCTACAAGGACTTGGGCAAAGCAGCTCCTGAAAAAACAGTATTTGTGACCAATTCCTCGACGCTGCTGCCAAGCCAATTTGCAGCAGCAACAGGACGGCCAGAAAAATTTTTGGCGCTGCATTTTGCCAATACGATCCGCATCAACAACACCGCTGAAATTATGAAGCATCCGGGAACGGCTGGCCAGGTGTTTGAAGACGTGATCCAATTTGCGGAAGCTATCGGGATGGTGCCATTGCCGCTGCATAAAGAGCAGCCAGGCTATATTTTAAATTCTTTGTTGGTGCCATTTCTGGAAGCCGCCGAACTGCTGCTGGTTAAAAAGGTAGCTGATGTTGAAACGGTTGATAAAACATGGATGATTGCTACCGGTGCGCCGCTTGGACCTTTTGCAATTTTGGATGTGGTCGGCATTAACACGGCCCACAATATTGTCAAAGCAAAAGCCGCAGCGACCGGCAACCCAAAGTTTGTGGAGTTGGCACATATGCTCAAGAGCGAGTACCTGGACAAAGGAAAGCTCGGAAGAGAAACAGGAGAGGGATTCTATAGCTACCCGAACCCGGCCTTTATGAAAGGGGATTTCTTGAAAAACTGAAAGCAGCTGTATACTTCCTTTAATGGTGTGCATGATTGTTCTGGTTAGCAAAAAGTTTCTTTCCAGAAGCTTAGCGTAAAATAAAGCAGGATATTCAGCAGCGCAAAAAAAGCTACAATAAGAAATAGCAAAAGTGAAACAGGATCGCCGCCAAGACCGATTTCATCTACAATGATGGCGTGGTAGTAAACGACTTGAATCGCGACAAGTACGGCAACTGCCGACAAGCTGATGACCGCAAATCCATTTAGCAGAGTTATGCGGATTTTGGGAATCAGCAATGCTGTGAATAAAACAAGCATCACGGCGAGCAGTAGAAAAAGCATTGGCCTAAGCAAAATGAATGTGCCAGAGTTTTCAAATGAACTGTAGGTATACATGCTGAGGAAACGCCTCCTGAAACTGGAATTTCAGTTTATAACGAAAAATCTCCAGAACGGGTTCCAAAAAACAACAAGCCGCCACCATAAAACATTTCGGTGGCGGCTTGTTTTCATTTCCAGATAGTTTTGTACTTTTTCTTGTATTTCGGATCATATACTCTTTCGATCAAGTCCATGGCGCTCTGCTTGACCCTTTCATCATGTGTTTCATCATATAGTTGCCGCATTCCCTGCAGAATATCTGAGCGAATGAGTGTGAAGTTCTTTTCATCTTCACAGGAAAGAAAGCGTTCGATTAAGTGTTGGAGTACCATTTTCTTTTGATCGGGTCCCGCCAGCGCTACTTTCCATATCGCCTGTAGGCTATGCCGTGCCGTGACAAACTTTTCATCTCTTGTCACTTGCCAAAGGAGCGGAAAATCCGTGAGAATCCGGTTTTCTGGATCGCTCTTGGCCAGGCTGGCTAAATACTGGGCAGCCCTGGAACGCTGGTGATTGTTTGGGTGGCTCAAGTCCTCAAGCAAACGATCCCATATTTGGTATGTCCAATCGACTTTTTTCTCGGTCAGGATAAGAATTTGCTGATAGGCGAGCGAGTTCGCGCTCTTGTCCACTGATTTTGAATCCAGGAATAGTTGCTCAATCATTTTATCCATGCCGTTCACCTCATTCTTTCATTTAGACAGAATAGATGTCTGCAGTAAAGTGTTTTACAGAAAAAACGCATGCTGTACAAGCCAGGAGGCGAGCAGCATGCGTTTAAAAAAAGTTTAGACTATTATTGGATTGTCTCGAAGGTGGCCTTGATTTCTTCATTGCTGAAATGTCCAGTCATGCTTTTGACAAGTGTTCCATCAGTTCCAATATAGACAGAAGTCGGATAGCCGATTATGCCATATTCATCGAAAAAGGTGCCGCCCTCGTCCAATAGAACGGTGATGTTTTCGGCGTTTGGAAATCCTTCAAACCATTTGGCGAAAGACTCGGTGCTTTTTTCAGCATTGGAGCCGGGTGATACAATAGTCAATACATCAAAATCCGTTTCTTCGCCAGCTAATGTATTCAACTCTTCCATACCCGATAAACAAATAGAACACCATGACGCCCAAAACTTCACGTAAACCTTTTGGCCGGCATAATCAGCGAGATTTTGCTGGTTTCCTTCCAAATCCATCAACTCAAAAGCCGGTGCCGGATTGCCCTCGTTCAATTGCCCAGCATTTGCTTCACTGCCCTGTGAATTGCCGTTGCATGCACTCAATAAGACGATAAGGGCAAGCAAAAGCAGGATTTTTGTCAGCGCTCTCATGGCCATCCTCCTTTTCTATAAAAATAGCAGCTCAGTTCTTTGTAATTCCATCATATAGTGGATATGGGATAAAAGACATTGAGGCACCTCGGTTCGCTGCAAAAAAACACCTCCGTTTTTACACGAAGATGATTTTCTGTCACTTTTCGCTTTGGCCAATTTTTTGGAGTGCGTTTTTCTGAATGATCAGATCAGATATGCGGAGCTGATCGGCAGCCGTTTCAATTTGTTCGCTGCATTGCTCGATTCCTACTTCTTCACCTGAAGCAGTTTCATAACAGGTTCCGCTGCCGCCAGGCTTAGTCAAATCGGGTTCGAAATAAAACTCTTCGTAGCGGAACGCACCGTGGCGGAAAATCGTCAAGTTGCTGTCTTCATCCAATAGAGATTGACCGAGCATATAAGATGGCTCGATATCCACAATATCAAGGATGGTGGGGGCAATATCAATTTGTCCTCCTGTATCCTCAATGGTGGTTCCCTTATCCGTGTTAGGTTGTTTAATGAAAAGTGGCACCTGATGATCGAGCTCAAACAACTCGACCTCAGTTTCAGCCCCTAGTTCCTTAGCCATTTCACTGCGAGGTTGAGTCAACCCGCTGTCATGGTCTCCATAGAAAACGACAAGGGAATCATCCCACATATCTTTCTGTTTTAGTTCTTCAATCATTAACCCTACAGCTCCGTCGACATAATGAATGGTTTCGTAATAGCCCTTCAGCAATGGATCCTCATAACCGGTCAAATCCAACTGTTCCAGTTCCGCCGGTATTTCATATGGTGTATGGCTCGACAGCGCAACCATAAAGGCGAAATAGGGCTCTTTCAGCTGTTCGGCCAATTCGATGGAAGTGGTCAAGAAATCTTCATCGTTCAATGCCATGCCGATTTCCTGATTGTCCGGAAAATCTGTCTGGCTGAAGAACTGGTTAAATCCGATGTTCTGGTAGAAATCGTCGCGATTCCAGAAATCCTTCTCAAACGCATGCATAGCCGCAGTATCGTAGCCAGCGGCTTTCAGCAATTCCGGGAGCGCGTCAAACTCATTATCGGCGTATTGCGTATAGACAGAACCTGATTTCAAAGGGTGCAAGGATGTCAGTGTGATAAATTCCGCATCTGATGTCCGGCCTTCGTGCGTTTGATGATAGAACGACGGGAAAAACAGCGTTTCTTCTTTTAGCGCATTTAAATTCGGCGTCAGTTCCTGGCCATTTACTTGCTGATCAATCACGGAAGTTTGAAACGATTCTAACTGGACGACAATGATGTTCGGCTTTGCTGAGTCGGATACAGCTGAAGGGGTATTGGGATTCAGCTTACGAATCTGGGATTCTTCCTCAGCAGTGACGCTGTCATTCTTAAATAAAGATCCGACACCTTGAGCAAAATCCAAACCGTGGTAACCCCAAAATCCAAGCTGGTAATACTCGCGCATATTGGAAATAGGTTCATCCACCAGCCATTCCTCTTCGTTGGTATAGCTTGCTGCCAAAGGAATTACAAACAATGCAAGGCCCAGAGCAGCACCTCCACCGGCAAAAACTCTTTTTTGTCGGCGGCTTACAAGATCTTGTCGATTGCGGATGGCAAAAAGAACCACCGAAAAAATCAACAAGTCGGCAAAGAATAAGATATCTTTCATTTGGATCAAAGTCAGAAAACCGCCTCCGACATCACTCATCTGCGTGATGTCAGAAAGCAAAGCAATGGATAGGAGATCGCTGAAATAGCGATAATACCAAAGATCCGAAACAAGCAGAGTGCTGTGCAAGAATAGCAGCGCCAATAAAACCCAACGCCGTTTTTTACTGCCCAGCAACAGCGTCCAGCTGGATAAGACGACTATAGAGGCCAAATTAAGAACGAAAAAGCTGAAAGGGAATTCAGTCCCTGCATACAAGCTGAACAGAAAAAGTTTAGAAATGGACAATAGCAGGTAAATCCAATACTCCAGGAATTTCATGGTGCACCTCCGGACAAGTTATAACGCTTTGCTGTTCAATGCAAATAAAGCACTTGCCAGTGAACCATTTAATACTTGCTGCAAAACAAAGCTGTTCCTATTAAATACCACTCTTCAGATGGGCGAAAACATTACGACATGTCTGTATTGTGGCAAAAGAGCCGGATTGGCGAAAGTTTGATGGCATTTGGAGAACGGGTATTGGAAAGTAGAGAAATGATAGCGAGGTTCAAATGATAATTTTAGCTGCTGTCCATGCATATTGATGATCTCTGCCGTTTGGGATGCAGCTTCCAAAATATAATTATTCGTTGCAGCCAGCAATAGAAAGGAGTGTTGATTGTGGAAATGCCGAAAAAGACATCTGTAGATAAACCGGCCAAAGCGAAATGCAAGTATCCTTTAGTGCCTGTCGGCCAAAATTTCATCGTGGATTTTGGCGGACAGCCCTCGCTCCATGGCACGTGGCAAGTAGCAGAGAATGATGAGGCACCGTTTTATTTATGCAAACGTGTTTTTAAAAATGGAATAGTATCCAGAAAGAAATCAGCGGATCATCGCCGCAAGTTTTTTGAACGTGAAATTTATCGAGCATTGGGAGAACAAGCTTAATTGCCGTTTTGTATACCAAGAACTGCTGTCCTTTTCAAGGATGGCTTTTATTTTTTGTATAGTATTGTCCCAACATGCGCAAAGTACCGACTAGGAGGGGATATCTGGACCCTTTGAATAGTTTAAAGATAAAACTTCTCCAGTTCATTTATAAAAATATAGATTAGTTCAAATTTTGCTGTAATATTAGATCATAAACTACAAGTAAGGGGATACATAGGATGAAGACAAATCAGCAAGAGATTGAAACACCATATTTATTGGCGCTTATCCCATTGATCACCATGATTGCGGCAATGGCGGTGACCATTATTGTATTCGAAGGCAGTCCGCATATCCCATTAGTTTTGGGAGCCATAGTTGCTGGGGTTATTGCCTGGCGTCTCGGTTATAAATGGGAGACGATTGAAGAAGGGGCCTATAGAGGAATCCGGCTTGCTCTTCCTGCCATTCTGATTATTATCGTGGTTGGCATGATCATCGCATCGTGGATTGGCGGCGGCATCATTGCCACTATGATTTATTACGGCCTGCAGATTATTACGCCTGCTCTGTTTCTAATGACAATCTGCATCATCTGCGGAATTGTCTCGCTTGCGATCGGCAGTTCCTGGTCGACGATGGGGACAATTGGCGTCGCTGGCATGGGAATTGGCATAAGTATGGGAATCCCGGCCGCAATGGTCGCTGGAGCGGTCATCTCCGGCTCTTATTTTGGTGATAAAATGTCGCCGCTTTCGGATACAACGAACATGGCAGCTGGCATTACCAATACAAATTTATTTGAACACATTCGGCATATGACCTATACTACCGTTCCGGGATTGGTCATTGCCCTGGTCGTATATTTTTTCCTTGGGCGTCAATTTGGCGGTACAGCGATTGATGAAGCGAACATACAAGGAATTATGTCCTCATTAGACAGCAACTTTCTTATCTCACCTTGGCTCCTGTTGGTTCCTGCAGCGATTGTCGTACTGGTGGCATTGAAAGTACCGGCGCTGCCAGCTTTGCTGATTGGTGTGTTTCTTGGTTTTATGTGCCAGATTCTGGTGCAGGGAGGCAATGTGGGTGAGGCAGTCAATGCACTTCATGATGGCTTTGTTATTGCTTCCGGCAATGACATGGTTGATGAGCTGTTTAATCGCGGCGGCATTGCTTCGATGATGTTTACGGTCTCACTGACCATTTTTGCGATGGTTTTTGGCGGAATCTTGGAGCATACAGGAATGCTGAAGGCCATCGTCACACAAATATTGAGAGTGGCAAAGTCTGCCGGCAGCCTCATCGCGGCGACCATCGTTTCCGCTTTTTTCACTAACGCAACGGCATCCGAGCAATACATATCGATCCTTCTGCCAGGCAGAATGTACGCTACAGCTTATCAGGACAAGGGGCTGCATTCGAAAAACCTTTCACGTGCGCTCGAAGATGGCGGAACCTTGACTTCTCCGTTCATTCCATGGAACACATGCGGAGTCTTTATCCTGGCAACGCTGGCGGTCCATCCATTCGCCTACGCTCCATATGCGGTACTCAATTACGCAGTTCCGATTCTTGGAATCATTATGGCGTTTATCGGCTATAAAGTTCAATTTTTAACAGAAGATGAACTGGCACAGCTGAAAGTAAAGCAGCAAAGAATTGATCGCGAAAACGAATTGACCGAAGGCGTTTAAACTTTTCACGTAGCACAATAAAGCGAGCCTCCTCTTTGGAAATCCAAAAGAGGAGGCTCGCTTTTCTTCTATTGAACAGAAGCAGAGCCAAATTGCTTTTTAAAACGTTCAGTGCCATATAACAGCCAAGGAGAAGGCAGTTCGAAGGTATGATGTTCAGGCAGCTTGCTGACCTGTCCAGGGCTCAAGTCCATCCAAAGCAAGGCATTGGTTTTCACTTTTTCGCTTAGTTGCCGCTGTGCCATGGAAACAGTTTCCCATAATCCCGGCTGTTCCATAAGATCATCCCATGGATAAACGGTATGCAGATAATATTCTCGCTTGTAATCCTTTTTGGTAATCAGCAACCGGTTTTTACTGGGATTTTCGAAAAATGACCATTGTGCCAATTTGGCATCAGCAAATAATTCTTCAGAGGCAGGAAAAGTGTAATAGCATTCGTAAGGGAAAACGGCGCCGGGTTTAATGTATAGACGGTCTATCCACGCCCTTTTTTGACGAAGATCGGTTACTTCCTGCCAGACCGATCCGCCTGTTTCAAGTGAATAAGCAGTGGATGAAATGGCGCTGTAGAGTGTGGATACTTCTGTAAGGCCAAGCTTGTCCATGACGCGGCGAGCGGATGCGTTCTCAAGCTGCGTATTGGCTCCAATCCATTGAATGGCAGGAAGCGAAAAGGCTTGTTCCATAATATAGGACATCAATCGAGTGGACAAATTATTTCCTCGGAAGCGCAAATCGCTGCGCATCCGGCCGAGCATGACGTATTGCTTGGCAAAGATCGTATAGCCCCCAACGCTTGCCAGCTGGCCCTCCTGAAATAATCCGTACATCCGGCTGGAGCCGCTGGATATCCGGTTGTATACCCGGAGAATATAATCGTCTTCTATGCCTGTTTCCATTGCTTCCAATAGATGCAAATCATCTGAATTTAATTGCCGAATTGATGTTTCCATACTCGCCACTCCTCGTTCATGTTGAAATCACTACTGATATTATATACAGGATAAGCCTGGTTTTGCATGTATGCAGGTTTAAGTCGCAGGAGCATGCGGGAAAAGGGAAGCATATTCAAAAGGAGGCTGTCGGATGACTATCTTTTCGAGTGAGGCATTGGCACATAAACACATACTGATTACGGGAGCAACGGGCGGCATTGGCACCGAGGCGGCTCTGACGTTGGCAGCTATGGGGGCAAGCATCACCATTACTGGGCGAAACAAAGAAAAGCTGGAGCAGCTGAAAGCAGAGTTGCTCCGCAAGATGCCAGTCGACAGACTTTGTGTACAGCAGGCGGATTTGACAGACCCGGCAGATCGTATGCGGCTTATTGAACAGGCTGAAAGGAAGTTGGGTTTTATCAACGGATTGGTAAATTCAGCAGGTGTTTCAGGAGGCAAGCGTGTCGAGGAAATAGATGAAGCCTTTCTGGCAGAGATGATGAACTTGAACTTTGTATCGACTTTCCTGCTGACGCAGGAAGTGTACAGCAAGATGCTGGAGAAGAAAGAAGGGAATATTGTCAATCTGGCATCTTTGTCAGGTTTGCGTGGAACATACGGCAATACGGCATATTCCGCAAGCAAATTTGCAGTAGTCGGCTGGACTCAATCGATGGCAGTGGAAGCGATCGGACACGGCATCCGGGTCAATGCGGTATGCCCGGGCTATGTGGATACGGAGATGGCACGAAACAGCCTGCGCAAAAAAGCCGAGAGAAACGGCACGAGTTTTGAAGAAGAGCTGGATAATGCGAAAAAGGAGATTCCTTCAGGGAGATTATCCACGGCTCTAGAAGTAGCGAATGCCATCGCTTTCCTAATGACCGATGCTGCCGGAAACATTGTAGGCGAGTCGCTGAAGATTTCCGGAGGAAGCGTTATGAGGTAAAGCTGCCGGGATTCTCGTGAATGGTGAAGAATGTTGACATTATCTTTTATGGCTCTACTTGTGTATAGTGAACAAGATGAAAAAAGATAGTCTGTACAACCGTCTATCAGCTGGCTAAAAGGAGATCAAGAATTTGAGAAAAGAAATTAAAGACATTCAAGATACCTTACAAACATCTGAAGGCGCCCATGTTTTTTATTATGTCAATGAGTTGGAATGTTATATTTACAATGCCGTTTCGTATATTGTTGCCGGCATCGAGCGCGGAGACCAGGTTTTGTTCATTGAAAGCGAACGGATTTATCCGATGATCCTGAAACGTGTAGAAGAGCTGGTGTCTGACGAACAGCTGAAGAATATTCATCACGTTAATAACTTTAAGTTTTATTGGGAGACCGGAAATTTTCATCCACCGACTGTACTCGATTACTTCTCACATTTAATAAGCCCGTTTATGGAAAATGAACTTAGTTTCCGTACATGGGTACATGTCGAATGGCGGGAAGAGGACGAAATTACGAAGGATATTGAGGAATATGAAATTGCGGTTGATAAGCTTATACCTCGAATTAAAGCAATTTCGATATGTGCGTATGATGCTCCGCGGGTTTCGGACGAGCTCAAAGAAGCGCTTATGAACTGCCATGGCTTCTTGATGACCGATGAGGATATCATGCCTATTCAGAGGTAAGTTGTTGAATGAGGTACGATAAAAGTTGAACTGCAGAAACCAGCTTTTACCCATCACTTCGCCCAGCCCGAGTGGATTTGGAGAAAGTAGAACCAATTTGCGGAACCTTAGCAGGCGAAAATCGTTGGTCAATTCAAATAATATTATCGAAAAACCTCTTTACGGATATTCCGTGGAGAGGTTTTTGGTGAATTAATAAATTTTATTTAACGTCAATAACCGGTATTAAAATCAATATTCTTAAAAGAATTTTATATTGACAGAATATTGACAATTCTTGATAAAAGCATACTATATTAAGTAGTGAGTCCACATAAGAAAACAATGCTCTTTAAGCTGAACAGGTTCTTACGAATTGAAAAGGAGGAGAATCCGAAATGATCGAAATCGGAAAGTACCATTTCGGTTCCATTATCGATGGCAAGGAGTTGCCTAAAGATGGACGCGACGAAATTAGTGTGTTTAATCCCTACAACAATGAAGTTATCGGAAAGATTTCTTGCGCCACACCGGAAGATGCAGCTGCAGCGGTGGTCAGTGCGCATCGCGTTTATGTGAAGACCATGAGAAAGATGCCGGCGCATAAACGTTCTGAAATTCTTCGGAAAACGGCTGATTTGCTGGAAATCGAGGGCGATGATTTTGCGCATCTATTGTCTTTGGAGGCAGGAAAACCCATCAAGGAAAGCCGGGTAGAAGTGGCGCGTGCTGTTCAGGTGCTGCGGTTTGCTTCGGAAGGGGCCAAATCCATTTATGGGGAAATGATTCCTCTGGACAGTGCGATTGGCGGAGAAAATCAAATCGGCATGTCGAAACGTGTTTCTCTTGGCGTGGTTGCAGCCATTACGCCTTTTAATTTCCCATTGAATCTGGTGCTTCATAAAGTTGCCCCGGCGATTGCGGCCGGCAATACGGTGGTCTTGAAACCAGCCGAGAAAACGCCTCTTTCTCCTGTTCTTCTGTACCGGCTGTTTGAAAAGGCCGGACTGCCAAAAGGCGTCATCAATATTGTCATGGGGCCGGGACAGGAACTGGCGGAAACATTAGTAACTCATCCGAAAGTGAAACGGGTGACGTTCACTGGCAGCAGCGCTGTCGGATGGAAAATACAAGAAATGGCCAAACGGAAAAAAGTTACATTGGAACTGGGATCAAATGCTCCAAATATTATTTTTGAAGATGCGGATTTGGACGTTGCTGTCGATGCTATCTTAATCGGCGGTTTTACGTATGCCGGGCAGGCATGCGTATCTGCACAACGGATTTATGTGCAGGAAGCCGTCTATTCTGCGTTTCTGGAAAAACTGACAAAAAAAGTGAAAGCGCTTCAAACGGGAGACCCACTGGATGAAACAACTGATATGGGACCGATGATCACCCAGGAAGCAGCTGAACGGGCAGAATCGTGGGTTAAAGAAGCGCTTAGGGAAGGCGCGACATTATCGGCCGGCGGAAATCGCAAAGGCACCATGATGGAGCCGACCATAGTCAGTGACGTAACACCTGACATGAAGGTGATATGTGCGGAGGTTTTTGCACCTATTGTCAGCGTCATGTCCTTTGGTACAGAAGAAGAAGCAGTGAAGCATGCCAATGAGTCAGATTTCGGTTTGCAGGCAGGTGTCTTTACTGCCGATATCAACCGGGCTATGCGGATGGCAGATGCGCTGGAAACGGGAGGCGTCTGGATCAATGAAGTTTCAGTTCGCCGCTACGATCATATTCCTTATGGCGGAGTGAAAAACAGCGGCATCGGAAAAGAAGGGGTCACCTATGCAATTGAAGAAATGACCGATGTGAAATTTATCGGCATTAAACTATATTGAAAATTTGATTGAGGAGATGGTGGAAGTATGCAGGTGAGATCAGCGGTATTACGGGAAATTGGAGCAACAACTCCTTACGAAGAAAGCCAGCCGATTCACATCGAGACATTGGAGCTGGATTCGCCGGAAAAAGGTGAAGTGTTAATCCAAATAAAAGCAGCGAGCTTATGCCATTCTGATTTATCAGTGATGAATGGCAGCCGGCCGCGGCCGTTGCCTATGGCTCTTGGCCACGAGGCAGCGGGTGTAATTATTGAGGTCGGAGAAGGCGTAACCGATTTGGAGCCTGGCGATCATATCGCCTGCGTATTTGTTCCGAGCTGTGGCCAATGCGGTCCGTGCCGCGAAGGGCGTCCAGCTTTATGTGAACCGGGGGCTGCTTCCAATACGGCGGGCACCTTATTGGGTGGGGGAAACCGTCTCCATACAGAAACGGAAATCGTCAACCATCATGTAGGCGTATCGGCTTTTTCGGAATATGCCGTCGTATCGAGAAATTCAGTCGTTAAAGTGAATAAAGATATTCCTTTCGAAAAAGCGGCCCTCTTTGGTTGCGCTGTCATTACAGGTGTCGGAGCAGTAGTCAATACAGCAGGCATTAAACTTGGAAGCACAGTTGCAGTTGTGGGTCTTGGCGGGGTTGGGCTAAGTGCTTTACTTGGCGCAATTGCTGCAGGCGCGAGCCGTATTGTTGCTGTCGATATCAATGAAAATAAATTGAAACAAGCAAAAGAGCTGGGAGCCACGGATGTGTTTAACTCTAAAGACCCGGATGTCGTCGAACAGATTCGAAAAGCGACAGGCGGCGGATTGGATTATGCTTTCGAAACCGCTGGCGTTGTTCCGGCGATGGAAGTTGCCTACGCTGTTACTAAACGTGGAGGGACTACGGTTACGACGGGATTGCCTCATCCGGAACATCAGTTTTCCTTCCCATATTTGTCGTTAACTGCTGAAGAACGGACAATTAAAGGATCATACTTGGGCAGCTGTGTGCCAAGCCGTGACATTCCGCGTTACATGAATCTGTTTCAGGAAGATCGCTTGCCTGTTGATAAACTGATCACCGATTTCATCACATTGGAGGAAGTCAATAAAGGCTTCGACATTTTGGCAAAAGGCGATTCTTCACGGATCATTATAAAATTTTAAAAGGAAGCTCAAAATAATTCGAGAATACAGGAGGAGGGATATCAGGTTTTAAAACAACCGCTGCAAAGCCGTTGGGATCAACCAAAAACAAGGAGGATTTGCGATGTCTGCAAATAAAGTTTCTTCGAAAGTGGATGGCTTGGAACTGATTATGGAAAGGTCTTTTGATGCACCAAGAGATCTGGTATTTTCAATGTTTGTGGAGCGGGAGCATGTTGCGCGCTGGTGGGGCCCAACCGGATGGGATACGACTGTTTACAAAATGGAAGTCAAACCCGGCGGCATCTGGCATTATTGCATGCGTTCGCCTGAAGGACAGGAAGCATGGGGGAAGTCGACTTACCGGGAAATTGATCCGCCAAATCGCCTTGTTTATGTGGACGCCTTTTCCGATGAACAGGAAAATGAAGTCGCCGATATGCCAGTCATGCTGATTACGACGGATTTTGTTGATGATGAGGCTTCCTGCAAGGTGATTTCTACCACGAAGTTCGATTCACAGGAAGAACTGCAGAAAGTAATTGATATGCAGGCGGTAGAAGGAATGACCGAAACCTATGACCGCCTGGAGAAGTATTTGACGGAGGTTCAGCAATCAAAATAAAAACCGGAGAGAAGGGCAATGATGATTACAAAGCTATTTCCTTATTTGAATTTTGACGGCAGCGGACATGAAGCGGCACATTTTTATACGGATGTGCTGGGTGGTGAACTGGTTGGCATCATGACCTATGGTGAAGCGCAGGGAGCGGATATGGAAAACATGTCCGAGGAAGTGAAGAATATGGTGATGAATGCGCAGATCGACATGAAAAATGGCGATACGCTGATGATTTCTGATGTGCCTCCAGGAATGGGAATGCCAGCTTTTCAAAAAGGCAATAATATGTCAGTCACGGTACTCTTTGATGACATTGAGGAAGCACGTACCGTTTTTGGCAAATTGCTTGAAGGCGGTACGGTCAGCATGGAGTTGCAGAAAACTTTCTGGAGCCCGCTATACGGCAGCCTGGTCGACAAATTTGGAATCGAATGGCAAGTTTCAGTCGAAGATGAAACCGAATAAGCTATTGGAAAACCGTGATCCCCAAATGAGGATCACGGTTTTCCAATAGGCCGTTAGATTTTTCCTGATAGAGGGTATAGTAGGAGGTAAGCCAATCAACTCACCGTATGAAAAGCAAAAAGGAGGATGATTATGAATATCGATAAATATTTAGTCAATAAAGATGAAAAAATAAAACTCGCCGATTATCCAACAACTGATGGAGATAAATTCAGTGAACAAGAGCTTAAAGAAAAGCTGATTCCAGAAAGTGTCAAGAAACTGAAAGAACTTCACATGAAGCTTCATGCCCAGGAAGAAAAAGGGATTGTTGTGGTGCTTCAAGCAATGGATGCCGCAGGGAAAGATGAAGCCATTACATATATCTTTTCGAATTTGACAGCACAGGGAATAAAGACAACTTCGTTTAAAAAACCGTCCGAAAATGAACTTGCCCACGACTACTTGTGGCGATTCCGGGAAGCGATGCCAGCAAGAGGGCAGATCGGGATATTGAACCGCTCTTATTACGAAGAAGTAATTGCGCCGAGAGTCCATGATTTGCTTGAGGAGACACCTCTGCCAGACGAGCTGATCGACGAGAATATCTGGAATTTGCGCTACCGCCAAATCAATGATTTTGAGCGTTATATGGTGGAAAATGGCTTTCCAGTTGTTAAGTTCTTTTTCAACATGTCTTATGAAGAACAAAGAGAACGCTTACTTGAGCGTATGAAAAACCCGGATAAAAACTGGGAGTTTTCATTTAGCGATGTAAAAGAACGCGAGCATTGGGACGGATATCAGGAAATTTTCGAAGATATGTTGAGCAAAACGTCAACAGAGTACGCGCCCTGGTATGCACTTCCAGCTGACGATGAATGGTTCACACGCTATATTGTTTCGGAAGTGATGGTTAAGGCACTGGAGCAGATTGATCCGCAATACCCGGAAATTACAGGGGAAGAAAAAGAAGAGTTGGAAAAAGCCATTCGCAAATTGGAAAAAGAAGAATAGAGATAAAGGGATTCGGGATAGCATTATTCCGGCTCCCTTTTTTAGTGAGCGAAAAGACGGCGAATAAAAGAAGAAAGGCTTGCTTTTTAGTCCTTGAATCCCCTATAATATGAGCTATTGGTTCACTATAAAAAGAACAATTTATTCGTTTTTTCGTAGTTTTTATTGAAAAGTAAAAGATTACATGATAATAAATGCTCTTAAGGTGACGTGCAGATGCACGGCCTTTTTTTGTGTGCTGAACAAAATAGATTATGTAAGGGAAGCCTTAAGATTGGAGTTTTGTTATGAATAAATGGTCAAGATTATTGCTGGTTTTTGTTTCTTCAATTGTTCTTGGGTTTGCGTTTAATATGTTTTTATTGCCCCATGAGGTACTGGCGGGCGGAGTAACCGGCATTGCAATGATGCTGGGATTGGTAACACCTTTGAATGCGGGGCTTTGGATGATCCTTTTGAACATTCCGATTCTTGTTCTCGGCTGGATGAAGCTGGGCAAGACCTTCATTGCCAATAGCCTGTTTTCTGTTGTGGTTACATCAATTTCAATGTTGTATATTCCGGTTGTGAAATTGACAGAAGATGCACTATTGTCTTCGGTTTTTGGCGGGGTGATTTCAGGAGCCGCCATCGGAATTATTATTCGCTATTACAGTTCGACTGGCGGATTTGACGTCATTGGCCTGTTGCTTTCCATGAAACGGGATATTCCCCTGGGAGCGCTCGTTTTTGTGCTCAACAGCGCAGTCGTTTTCGTTTCAGGTTTTATCTTTTCGTGGGAACTGGCGATGTACACGATGGCTTCCATCTACATCAGTGGTCTGGTGATTGACCGAGTCCATACGCGCCATATTAAACTGAGCTTGATGGTGGTGACCAATCAAGGCGATGCTGTTAAAAAAGAATTGCTTGATAATCTTTACCGCGGCATTACGGTAGTCGATGGCGAAGGGGCTTATTCAGCAGCTAAAGTGAAAGTTCTTTATAGCGTCATTAGCCGCCACGAGCTGGCATTTGTTCGGCCGTTGATTAAAAATATCGATCCAAAGGCATTCGTCAGCATCAGCGAAACGATGGAAGTCATGGGGAATTTCAGAAAAGACGATAACTTTATGAAAAATCCAATACTGTGAAAAAAACTCTCCATTTTTGGAGAGTTTTTTTTAGGCTGCTCATTTATCGACTACTGAAACAGCAGGTAATCCTTTTCAGAAATAAACTCGTTGCTGAGGTCGATAAACAAATAACAGTCTTCGGACAAAGGATAGCTGAATGTGCGAATCATCTCGCCTGTTTCAATATCTGAATAGATGTCTGATAAAATCCCTTTATGCCGAGTCTTCATCTGCATTGTATTTTCAAGGAAGTATGGCCGAAAAGCCCAATGTGAGCCAATTTGATCCGGTTCTAAAGCCCAGTTGCTGCCGTGTTTCCTAAAGTTGGACGACACTTGCCGGCCATCACTGTTGCAAATGTACAGGCGGAAACTTTCGTCTTTAAAAGGATCAGCCACAGCTTCGATAAAATGGTCTGCAGTCTGGGGACCGTTCCATTTGGGCAGGAGCTTTTTTACTTTTTCTTCCTGGGTATGGGTAAAAGCGTAGCGGCTTTCCACCATCAATTTTTCTTGCTGGACAAACGCATCAATCTTTTCTCCCACATCGATCGGGATAGAGCCATTTACTGGAAGTTCAAAATTCGGTTTTGCCAAGTAAAAGCCCTGGTAATAATGTCCGCCATGTTTCCAGGCAAAATATAGTTGGTAATTGTCTTCGATGTTTTCATAGGAAAGTTTAGCGCCAATACGCCGCGCCAGCACAGAAAGGGTTTGGATAACATCCTGGAATACTTCCGGATTGGAATTCCGTACAAAAGTGGTATCAATTTTTAAAATATGGGGACGGAGCTGGCGAATCCGGTCGATATTGGAGCTTTTTGCTCCTACGTGATCGACAGCAATCTGAATGCCATACGTCTTATAGTAGATCAAAAGATGTTCCAGCACTTCAAAGTCTTCATCAAAATCATGTTCGGTAATTTCCAAAACAATCCGATTCATGGAGAAGCCTTTTTCTGCGTATACTTTTAAAGATTCCAGAAAATCTTCTCCGCTGTTGATCAGCAATTGCTTGGCATTTCGATTGATGAACAGCAGTCCGTCATTCCCGGAATCGAGCATTTGGCTGATAGCCAGTTTCAGTAAATGCTGATCGACTTCAACTTTGTACTCATCGGGCACATCACTGTTATGAAAAAAGTCGCCAAGGCTGATCCAAGTGCCTTCAAACTGGAATCTCCCGAGAACTTCATAACCGATAACATTGTGCTTGACCGCGCTAATGATCGGCTGGAAAGCAGGCTTGACCTTATGTAAGTTTTCAAGAATATCTAATGGATCCATAGCGTGTGCTCCTTTGCTGCTAAACTTTGATAAGCCGTGTACAGCTTACATAATCATAAAGAAGTAAATGATGACCATAATAATCATGACGGCAAGCATCGAAGATATCAGCGTGATGTGCATATTCGATGGCGTGAATGTTTCATTGATGATTTGCTGGCGCTTGGTTTTGTAGTTTTGGGTTGCTGAAAAAATAACAGCGAGGCCAAAAATACAGGCAAAAATGCCGAGTGCAACCGTGAAGACATCAACGAAAGGATTGCGTGTGACACCCATTGTAAAATGCAGGCTGGTTGCTAAAAAACCGACCCCGACAATCGAAATGACGGTGCGGATCCAAGCCAGGTAAGTGCGCTCATTGGCGAGATGCTGCTGTGTATAGATCAGTTGATTTTTTTCTTTGCGATAAGTCTGCCGTGACATTTCTATTCTCTCCTCCCAGCAATTAGTGGTTCTGGAATTTTCACAATCTGGAATCGAGAAAAACCTTAGGGTATTCCCAGTATAAATGATTCAGGAATAAAAAGGAATTTAGGGAAATTGGACAGGCAACTTGTTGAAATGAAAGGCGGCCAAAATCTAAAGTTTTAAACAAAGGTTTCTGAAAGATCAAAAGACACAGCTCTCAGGCATGAGCATGTGTCTTTTGCCTATTAAAAGCTGCATCATTCCACAAGGATATTGCCGTTTTCTGAACTTGCTTTGATCAAAGGGAATTCATCCTCCAATTTGATCATTTCAGAACTATCGCCAAAAATATCGATCTGGCCATTTATTGCGGTGGATTCGAAACTGCCTTGAGCCGGCTTGTTTTCGGTTTGAATGGTAATGTCCCCATTGCTTGTTTTAAATTCTATGGGATAAACCAAGTCGCTTGTCAGCAGGTCGATGCTACCGTTTGAAGTATCGGCTGTCAGTTTTACATAGGCATTTATATTTTTTAGATGAATGTTCCCATTTGAGGATACAGCATCGACGCCTTGGGCTTCTACACCATTCAAGCTGACTTGGCCATTTGCTGTCTCGACAGAAGCGAACTTCGCATAAACATTCTCCAGCCCAATCTCGCCGTTTGCAGTATACGCCGACAAGTCGTAGGCTTCGACAGTAGAGAAGTCTAGATCCCCATTATCAGAATGAACTTTAAGATTTCTGGAATTGCTTTTTGGAACGTGGATGGTCAAGACGGCTGGGTCCAGTGAACTGAAATTGAAAAAACTTGAACTGCTGATGACTTCAATTGTGAGCTGTGTGTCTTGGAGTGTAGTCAAAAGCTGATGTTTCCCATTGTTTCCGTCCAGTTCGACTTTAGTTTTTTCGTTTTGGGAAGACAGCAATGTCACATCCGCATGTTCTGCAGAAACGTGGATGTCCCGAATTTCTTCTTCAAAAAGAGCCTCTTCCAAACTGCCGCTGACAGCAGGAAAGATAGTGAACAAAAAGGTGATAGCTCCAATGGCTAAGAGTGAAAATAGAACAAACAACAGAATGCTCCTTCCAGATTTCCTCATTAGCTTTCGCTCCCATATTTGGATTTGATGGCTGATTATGTATGGATTTTTTTCGTTCAGTATAATCCGATGTTGTAATAAAATCAATAAATTATTAGCGTTATCAATAAAATATAATTCTTCAAATTACCTAAATATATGTCAGACTAATAAACTTTCATTGTCGACAACTTGCATGTGAGCAACCAGCAAGCTATTGAAAAAACATGAACGTTTATTTTAGAAAGTATTTCTATCGGCTACGGCGCTTTGTCCGCTCTGGGCGGGAGTCGTGCCCAGAGCGGACAAAGCGGTTTATATAATGATGGTTCTTAAATTCAACTTATATAGCCTATCTTTTAAAACTACAGTACAGTGTTGTGCAGGGGTAAGAACAATATTGGGACTGAGAAAAGATGTATTTCAGCAAATACATAGACTATTGTAAAGGTAAGGGAGGATCAAAGGATGTTTTTAGACGAAAGAAGTGCCAGTTTACTAAAGCTCCTGCAGCATTCATCGATTCCCTCAATGAGTGAGATTGAAGATCAAACAGGGCTGACACGCAGACAGATTCAATACAGTTTGGGTAAGGTCAATGATTGGCTTGAATTTAATAGTTATGATCCAGTGCAGTATAAGCGCGAACTCGGCTATTTTCTATCCGATAAGATTGCAGAAGATGAAATAAGCGTCAAGCTGACAAAACGGAGTTATGTTTTTTCAGAGAAGGATAGAGAACAAGTAATTTACTTAATGATTCTTTTGAGTCAGGAACCACTGTCAGTATTTCATTTTCAGTCGGCGACGGGCGTTTCAAGAAATACGGTATTAAATGACCTCCAGCGTTTGAAAGAAACGGCTAAAGAAATCGGGTTAACCATTCATTATTCTAAACAAGCAGGTTACATCATAACGGGCAACAGCCGGATAAAACGTTTTGTTATCGAGCAGCTGCTTTATGAAGTGTTGAATAGTTCGAACAGCCAAATGATTACACAGTGTATTTGGAGCGGATTTGAAGAACGCATAGCAGCGGTTCATGAGAAGCTGGAAAACATTGAAAAGCAATTGGATATCACCTTTACGGATGAACGCCTCCATGAACTCGCATATCTTTTCTTTTCTACCGATCAATTGATCGGCAAAGGAGAAGAGTTGGATCAAGATCCGAGCTGGCTCCCATTTACGGAAACAAAAGAATATCTGCTGATTGACGAAATGATTGATACTACCGCATTTCAATCCCAATGGAGCCTGACAGAAAAACTGTATGCAACTTTGCATCTGGTCAGCATGAACCGGACAAAAGATCGGTCGCCTTTGAGAGATGACCGGGTTTTTCATGAACTTTTGCAGCAAGTCACAGAAGAATTTGAGCGGCTGACATTTGTCCATCTTCAGGATAAAGAACAGCTTTGCGAACAACTCTATCTCCATTTCAAACCAGCTTTTTACCGCATTAAATACGGATTTCCTCATGTTAATCCCATGATGGAGCGAGTTTCCAAAATTTATCCGGAACTTCAGCATTTGACGCGGAAATCCTTGAGGATTCTGGAAAAAGAACTGGGCTTTCAACTGCCGGAAGATGAAGTAGCCTACTTCACCATCTATTTTGGGGGCTGGCTTCAAAGGCAAGGAACTCGTTTGGATGACCGAAAAAAAGCGATTGTCGTTTGCCCTCATGGCATTGGCGTCAGCAATATCCTCAACTATACGCTGCGGGAATTATTTCCGACCATCCTGTTTTTGGATGTGCTTTCTGTCCGGGACACAGCAGAGTATCCACTGGACTATGATCTGGTATTTTCATCGGTCTTTATGAGAACAGAGGCTACCTTGTTTGTAGTCCCGCCAATTCTGGAGGAGCGGGACAAGCAGAAATTGAATAGGCAAGTAATGCAGGAGCTATACGGCTACACGGTTCCAGACTCTGATGTTGCCGGATTGATGAAATTGATTTCCAAATACGCAACGATTCATGACCCAATTCAGCTGGAAAAGGAACTGCAGGCTACTTTGTATACGCAAGCAGCAGGAACAAATACACATGCAGTAAAGGAGGCAGAAAAACCTGTGTTAGGAGAATTACTGACTACGCAAACACTTCAATTAAAACAACATGCTGCCACTTGGCAGGAAGCGATTCAACTGGCTGCCAGTCCGCTTGTGGAGTTAGGGACAGTTGAAGAACGATATGTAACGGCAATGGTCGAATCTATTGAGAAGAACGGACCTTATGTGGTCATCACTCCGCTGGTCGCAATCCCACATGCACGCCCCGAAGAAGGGGTGCGTTCATTATCAATGAGCTTATTGAAGCTCGAGCAAGCGGTGGATTTTGCGCCGGATAAACCAGTCCAATTGATAATCGTACTGGCAGCAGCTGACAGCGACTCGCACCTGCGGGCTTTGATTCAGCTGACAAATTTACTGAACGAGCCAGCAAATATCCAAAGGATGCTGGAAGCAACAGACAAAGAACAACTTTTGGAAATCATCCATAACTATTCTAAGGAGGAAACAGAATGAAAATCATGGTAGTGTGCGGAAACGGATTAGGAAGCAGTTTTATTATGGAATTGAATGTGAAGAAGGCACTAAAAGAGTTGGGCAAAACAGCGGAAGTGGATCATACGGATCTGACTTCAGCCAAATCGGTGCAAGCGGATATCTTTATCGGAGCTGCAGATATCATGAGCCAAATGGAGGACGGAAAAAGAACCATCGTCAATTTAGAGAACATGATGAGCATTCCGGAAATCAAATCAAAACTGGAGCCTCATTTAGCATAAGTCTAACGGGAAGGGGGAACTACTGTGTTACAACTGATCATGAACGATATTTTAGGAACACCAGCTATTCTTATCGGTTTGTTTGCGCTTGTGGGATTGCTGCTGCAGCGCAAAAGCAGTGCTGACGTAGTATCGGGAACGTTAAAAACAGTGATGGGCTTTTTAATTATTGGAGCCGGAGCTACAGTGTTGATTGGCTCGCTGGATATTTTCGGGAAAATGTTCGACCATGCGTTCAACGTGCAGGGCGTTATTCCGAACAATGAAGCGATTGTCGCAGCTGCCCAAAGCGAGTTTGGGACGTCTACTGCTTTGATCATGGTATTCGGGATGATCACCAATATTTTATTGGCACGCATCACCCCGTTCAAATACATATTCCTTACTGGACACCATACTTTGTTCATGGCATGCCTATTGGCCGTAACTTTGTCGGTCGGGGGACTGGAAGGCGCTCCATTGATCATTGTAGGATCGATTATTCTAGGTTTGTGCATGGTGCTGTTTCCAGCCCTGCTGCAGCCGTATGTGCGCCAAATCACAGGCAGCGATGATTTTGCTGTAGGCCATTTCGGTTCGATCGGCTATTTTGTTTCCGCTAATGTCGGAAAATGGTTCGGCAATAAAGAAAAAACGACTGAAGAGATAAAAGTTCCTAAATCACTGGGCTTTCTAAGAGATACTTCTGTCGCGGTATCATTGACAATGACCTTATTTTTCTTAGTGGTCGCTTTGTTTGCCGGACAAGAGTTTGTTGAAACAACCTTATCAAACGGTTCGAACTTCTTGGTCTTTTCATTCATACAAGCGATTACATTTGCGGCAGGCGTCTATATTATCCTGGCGGGTGTAAGAATGTTGATTGCTGAAATTGTACCTGCTTTCCAGGGGATTGCCGATAAATTGGTGCCGAACACGAAACCGGCACTTGATGTCCCAATCGTTTTCCCGTTTGCGCCAAATGCCGTAATCATCGGTTTCCTGTTCAGCTTTTTTGCGGGATTGCTGGCGATGTTCCTTCTTCCGGTTCTCGGATTAAGTGTAATTGTTCCCGGATTGGTTCCGCATTTCTTTACAGGAGCCGCTGCAGGTGTCTTCGGCAACGTAACAGGTGGAAGGCGCGGTGCCATGATGGGCGCGTTTGCCAACGGACTGATCATCAGTTTTATCCCTGCCATCTTATTGGTCTTGATGGGCGATATCGGATTCTCTGGAACAACATTCGGTGACTCGGATTTTGGAGTTGTCGGCATTCTGATTTTGAGCATCATGAAGTTTTTAGGATTTGCATAAGCAGCAGCATATAGACAAAAGCCATTCCAAAATCAGATGATTTTGGAATGGCTTTTTGCATTCAGGATTTGAAACGCAACTCCTGCTCATCGAGTGCTTGCCGCAGAATACCCAAAGCTTTGGGACCAAAGCCATGCAGTTCGAGCAACTCCTGTTCAGTTGCAGAGGCCAGATCCTGAAGCCGCTGATAGCCAGCAGCCAAAAGTGCACGTTGTGCCGGTTTGCCGATGCTCTTGGGAAACTCATGATTTTCTTTCGAAAGCTTATTCTCCATTTTGATCGCTCCTTTTATTTGGCGGGTGCTGTCCGTAAAATGATGCTGTATTCCACATAAGCACTGCTACAAAAAGTTTGGAGATACGTCCCGAAAACAGTGGAGCAACTAATTTAGTTGCCTATATTTTAGCAAGGTTTAGAGAGACAGTATATGTTTGAAAAACAAAATAACGGAGAAATATAAGATGAAAACATCTTTAGTTCGGGTCTTTCCAGTTTTCCGCAAAAGGATCGTGTCAAAATTAAAGGAGGCGGCTTCTATGAAGCAGGTTTTATTCATCCACAGTGCTGGCCCTCAAGGAGAACAAGAGGGAAGTACGGGATTGCTGCGGTATTTAAAAGACGAGTTGGGATCAACTTTTCAAGTGATTGCGCCAAAAATGCCAGATCCGGAAGATCCGCAATACGCAAGATGGAAGCAGAAGTTAAAAGAAGAAATTGCTTCCCTGGAGGATGGTTCGGTCTTGGTGGGCCATTCAATCGGTGGATCGGCGTTATTTAAATTTTTATCGGAAGAAGAATTGGGAAAGTCGTTTGCCAAACTTATAACGATCGCTGCACCGTTGTGGGGAATCAATGCGGATTGGGAAATAGAGAATTTCACACTGGCAGAGGATTTTATTTCCCGAAGTTCACTTTTGCCTAATGTTGTCCTTTTCCACAGCATCGGTGACGACATCGTACCTTTCAATCATATGGAAAAATACATGGAAAACATTCCAAAAGCAACAGTAAGGCAGCTCCCGGGAAGCGACCACGTTTTTCAAGATGGCCTTGAAGAGCTCGTGGAAGAAATTCGGAAAGTATAAGCAAAAACACCCCCATCATGCACATGATGGGGGTGTTATCTAGAAGAACAACAGATTCAACAGAATCGTCAAGACGATAGAAAGGATAATTGAAATGAGCAGGCCGCCCATACAGGAAATTCGCATAATCATGCCACCTTTTTTAAGATACTATCAAGTACCCGAATCAGCATGGAATTCAAACCCTTTATTCGATAAATTGAAGATCTTCAATCCATGTGGACAAATGGGCTTTCGTGGCGGTGTTTAAGTCGGCATCAACGTTCTTCAGCAAATCCATTTCGTAATCCTTGGAGTTGGAACTTCTGACAAAAGTAGTGGTAAATGCTGGATTCTGCAAAGAAATAGTACTGGAATTGCCAGTCATTTCTTTTTCAATGTCAAGATGGAGGATGGCACCAATCTGGCGATCCACCTCATCTTGTCCTGAAAGGAAATTTCCAAGCGAATAAATGACGAAAGCTCGGCGCCCGTCTTCAGTGTCGATCCATTCAGGAGGCTGCAGTACATGGGGATGATGCCCCAATATGATATCGGCCCCATTCTCAGCAGAAAAATGGGCCAGTTCAATTTGCTCGGCATTCGGCATTTTTTGATATTCTTCCCCGAAATGAAGGCTCAAAACGACTACGTCTGACATTTCTCTTGCGCGCTTCAAGTCCCGTTTGATGAGCAGGGGATCGATGCGGTTGACCAGATAATCTTGTCCGGCAGGAGTCGGAATTCCGTTCGTTCCATACGTATAGGACAGAAAAGAAAAGGTGATGCCATTGCGTGTCATCAATGCTATTTCTGCCCGCTCATCGGCGGATAAGTAGGAACCGCTATGGGTTATTCCAAGCTGGTCCCAATAACGGATCGCATTTTCAATCGCTGGAATTCCACGGTCAAGTGTATGGTTGTTTGCCAGGCTGACCACATCCACCCCAGACTCTTTTAAGGCATCGCCAACTTCATAAGGGCTGTTAAAAGCGGGATAGGTAGACAAGCCGATTTCGCTTCCTCCAATAATGCTCTCAGAATTTGCGACAGTAATGTCCGCACTTTCCAAAAAAGGTGTGACTTTTTGGAGCATGGGATTAAAATCAAATCCGTTCGCTGTTTTGGCATCCAGGTAAACACGTTCATGAATCAGGATATCGCCAATGGCGGACAAGGAAACCGAACGGGTCACAGTGAGTTCTGAAGGAGCAATGGCAACGGGAAGTTTCCGGACATCAAAAACAACCGGCTGTCGGTCTTTCTCTGCCGTGACAGGGTCAATGGCGCATCCTGCAAGCAGAAACATCGCAGCAGCAAAAGACAACAAAATGGATTTTTTACGGGAACTCACTTGTTTCACTCCTTAAATTTAGTAGTACCGCAGACAGAATCTGTAGAAAATCCAGTTTTTTCATTTAATCGGTGTATAAAAATTAAGGAATGCAAAAAAAGTTTTCCAAGCAGGGGTGGTTATTATGTATACGAGAAATTCATAAATTAGCTCTTTATATATAGATTACTATGGTTGTGCTATTTTAACTAGATAATTTAATCTAAAGAACTAGTTTTTTTCAATATGTATAATGCAGAACATCTAGTTATATCAGTAAAGCCGCTTTTTTTCTTTTGTATAGAAGTAAAGTTCACTTAAAAAGAAGCTATAGAAAAAAGTACTAGTGAAAAGCATGCAGAAGTTGTATTCAACATAAAAACCCCCTCATCTCTAATATTTTGATGAGAGGGGTTTATCGAATGACTTATTTGTGTCGATGTCGTCGCTCTTTGTCTTTAAAGACAAGATATTTGATCATAAAGAAACTTGCTGAAAATGAAGCAAACATCGCCAATCCCTTTGCCAGGTTGTGGCGGATCCATACAGGCATGCCGATAAACTGAAACAGCAAATTGAAAGCCAGAAAAACACCATTATTGATCAGCAGGCTAAACAGTCCCTGCAGGAAAAAGCTGAAACGCTGCTCGGCACCGCCTTTTGCCGACCGCCGAAAAGTGATGCGGGAATTCCAAAAATAGCTATTGCCCACAGCCAGACAATAAGCAATTGTATTGAAGAGCGTTAAAGTACTGCTTTGGTCAGTGGGATGCAGCAGCAAAAGCAAGTTTAGAGACCCAATATCCACAGCGGCATTGGAGATGCCAATAACGGTAAATTGCAGTTTTTGGACAGAAGCACGAGATTTTTTGCGGTTCTCCACGACATAGCCTCCATCAAACTGCAGTTTTTATTCGACAGCCTGGAAGGGTTCTACTGATTTCGCTTCGGCTATCTGGCTGTACAGATCCCGAATTTGTTCTGCTGCGGCAGCCCAGCCGAGTTCAGCAACATCAGCCACTGCTTGCTGTGCCAGCTGCTGGCGGAAGCTGGCATCTACCAGCTGGAGAATGGTGTTCTTGAAACTTTCGGGATCTCGTGAATCATAAAGAAGACCGTTTCTGCAATCTGTAACCTGTTCTTTTGTCGGCCCACTCTCTGCGGCCACTACCGGCAGTCCTGAAGCCATGGCTTCCATGATGACCAAGCCCAAAGTTTCGGTAGTGGAAGGGAAGACGAACGCATCTGCCGACGCAAAAGCAGAAGCCAATTCATCTCCATGAATAAAACCTGTAAATACAGTGCCAGTATTCATAAAATACTTTTCAAGTTCTCTTCTGTGAGGGCCGTCGCCGACAATAGCTAAGCAAAATTGGTCTGAAGCTGTTAAAACATCTCGCACTTTTTCGATTTCTTTTTCAGCCGCCAAACGGCCAACGTAAAGAAGAAGAATTTTATCTTCACGTCCTCCGGATAACCGGCTCCGCATATCGGCTGAGGAATGTCTGGGATGAAATTGTTCAGTATCAACCCCGCGTCTCCACACCTGCATCCGATCAAATCCTCTTTCTGTTAGTTCCTCTAAAACTGTTTGGGACGTGCATAAGTTCAAATCAGCCTGATTGTGCAGCTTTTTTATAAACCACCACACGAGCCAGTTAAACTTACCATATTTGTAATAAGTCATATATTGAGGGATATTGGTATGATAGGACGCCATTAAAGGAATCTCGAGCTTTTTTGCGTAAGTTACGCCTGAATAGCCGACAACCACCGGATTGACGACATGAACAATATCGGGATTAAAATCAGCCATGTATTTTTTTACGACACGGTTTGGAAGGGCGAACTTTCTGGAGCGATAAAACGGAAAGGTGTAGGCAGGAACGCCTTTGACCACAGCTCCATCAAATTCCTTAATCCCAAGGTCAGGTGCGATAATTTGCACTTCGTGGCCATCCCGGTGAAGCCAACGGATACAGGCAGTCAGTCTCGTCACAACGCCATCTGTAGAAGGCAAAAAAGTTTCGGTGATGATCATGATCTTCATAGAAACAGCTCCTTCCCGTAAATTTCGGTTTAACAACCGCCGCTTATTTCCAGGTTACGGTTGGCAGGACGTTTTCTTTGATGACACGATCTTTATGTGTAATGACAGTTTTTAAAATACTGCGAATGACTTCATCTGTCAGGAAATGCGGTTTTAGCCCAAGGTCCAGCAAATTCGTATTGACGGCCTCATAGAAATGCTCTTCTTTTTCAACCCGCGGATTTTCCAGGTGGATGATGCCGACAGTCAGTCCTTCTTCATCCGCTATTCTTTGTACTCTCTCTGCCAATTCCATAACCGAAAATTCTTCTGTAAATTGATTAAACACACGGAATTCACCCGCATCGGCCGGATTTTCAGCTGCAATTTCAACACAGCGAACCGTATCCTCGATGCTTAGGAAGCCGCGTGTTTGGCCGCCTTTTCCGTAGACCGTCAAATCATGGCTAATCGCAGCCTGAGTGATGAACCGATTCAGTGCAGTTCCGAAGACAGAATCATAATCCAGCCGATTTGACAGAATCGGGTCCAGCAAAGTTTGGGCTGTTGAAAGGCCATATACGACGCCTTGGTTCAAGTCTGTTGCACGGATTCCCCAAACCCTGCAGGCAAACATGATGTTATGGCTGTCGTGGACTTTGGAGAGGTGATAGTATGAACCGGGTTGCTTGGGAAAAGGCAGGCGGTCTTTACGGCCTTTATGTTCAATATCCAAATAGCCTTCTTCGATTGGGATGTTGGGTGTTCCATATTCTCCCATAGTCCCAAGCTTGATCAAATGGCAATCTGGAACAATGTCTTTGATGCCATATAGGACATTGAGTGTCCCAACAACATTGTTGACCTGTGTATACACAGCATGTTCCCGGTCAATCATGGAATACGGTGCAGACCGCTGCTCGGCAAAATGAACAAATGCCTCGGGCTGTTCGGTTTCAAGAACGTTTTTTAGAAAATCGAAATCCTGTAAATCGCCTTCGTATGTACGTATCTCTTTGCCGGTTAGTTCTTGCCATTTGAGGACCCGTTCTTCGAGGCCGGCAATGGGTGTAATTGAATTTGAGCCCAGTTCTTCGTCAATATGTCTCCTGACCATGCTGTCAATGATAGCAACATCATGTCCTTTTTGGGATAAATACAAGGCAGTTGGCCAGCCGCAAAATCCGTCTCCGCCTGCTACAATAATTTTCATCAAAAATTCCCCCATTCAGGCATTTTGTCTGACATCAACTATTTCGCTGGAAACTCTGTCATATCCTCTGTATACAAATCGTTTTTTTGTAATAATAGATATATTTTTAGTACCACTTTAACAAAGGAAATAAACCTGGACGGGAAAGAGGAAGGTTTATTCGGCATTTTGCCATTCCGATTACAGTATGAGCTGTAGCAGCACAGTGATTAAAACGAGCCCTGCAACAAAAGAAGGAAAGCTGCTGTTTTTCTCGACTGGCAGTTCATCATTTAGAATATTGAGGATAATGCCCCCTGTGAGAAAAGCAGAAAAGAAGGCGATATTCAATTCGGATGTGTCTGTTAAATTGTAGAGGAGCCATCCAACAAACACTGCAGCAGCTAATATCCAACGTCCAATATTGGTATACAGTTCTTCGTGCGTCAAATGAAGCATCCGATTATTGGCGATAAAATGAAAAGAAAAGACAATAAAGTAAATAAGGTAGTCCGCAAAATTATCCCCGCTCAAATCGACCAGCAAATATCCAATGAGTATGTTGTATAACGAGAAAGAAACAATTTCGAGAGCGAATACGGGTTTGCTTGGCCGGGTAATTTCGTTTTCTCGTTCATTTTTTGCTTGAGATTTTGCGTTTAATTGGCTGATGCCGTAAAAAAAAGCGATCCCAGCAAGCGTTGCCAAGTAGGTAACATAGTCAAGGCTCTCCAGCCAGGCGGGCAAATGTGCTTCTTCTGCGACTTCCTGATAATGCGTCAACTCAGGAACTAAGTGCAGGAAAACGTAAGCGATGGATCCGCCAGAGACAAATGACATCAATCTGTCTTTCGGTTTTCTATCCAGAAATTTAATGTAATTCGTAAAGAGATGGATCAGCATGAATCCGATGATAAACGCCAAACTTAAGTAGAACATTTCGCTACCTCCCAACATTAGTTAAAAGGAGTATACCCGAATTTCAATTCTTTAATAAAAGAAATGATAAAAAGCGACTCTAAAAGCGGATTGTGGGTATACATAAATGACTTGCATGAAGTTGACTGAAGCTTAGCGCAGAATGGAGAACAGCTATGGACTTGTTGCTTACGATTTTTCTATTATTGATCTGTTTATTGATTTCGAATGTAGTAAGCCATTACGTCCCTTTTATACCGACGGCTTTGATCCAAGTCGCACTCGGCATTATTCTGGTTTTGGTTTACCAGGATATCTCCTTTGATATTGAAACTGAATGGTTTTTGCTGCTGTTCATCGCTCCGCTGCTGTTTAATGACGGCAGCCATTTTCCGCGGGAAGAACTATGGCGGATGAAAGGCCCCATTTTGGGCAATGCCATCATTTTAGTGCTGTTGACCACTGTAGTGGGCGGTTATTTTATCCACTGGCTGATTGATGAAATTCCTCTGGCAGCCGCCTTTGCATTAGCAGCCATCCTATCGCCGACAGACCCGGTTGCGGTCAACGGCATCGCACAGCGTATCCGGATTCCGCAGAAAGTGTTAAGCCTGGTGAGAGGCGAATCGCTGATTAATGATGCATCCGGTCTTGTGGCATTCAACTATGCCGTGGCTGCTGTTGTAACCGGATATTTTTCGCTGTCAGAGGCAGTATGGGATTTTTCCTATAAATTTGTAGCTGGTGGACTGTTAGGTCTGACATTGGGCTTATTGATTATTGGCATACGACTGGTCCTAAGGAAGCAAGGCATCAACGATGTAACATTTCATACCTTATTGCAAATAATGACCCCGTTTTTGATCTTTATCGTGACGGAAGATATTCTTCATGCCTCCGGAGTTATTGCAGTAGTCGTAGCGGGAATTGTGCATTCTTTAGTGCGGGAACAGACGGAAACGCTCATTGCCGAAGAGCAGGTAGTAACCGAAAACATTTGGACGATTATCCTTTTCATCCTGAACGGGATTGTTTTCCTGCTGCTTGGTTTGAATATCCCGACTTCAATGAGCGGGGTGCTGGAAAATCCGAATACCAGCTTGTTGCTGATCGTTTCCTATGTGGCGGCAATTGGCTTGATGATTTTAGGAATCCGCTTTATCTGGGCGTATTTGTTCTCCATATATGAGTACCGCTTTGGCAAAATGGAGGAGTCGGCCAAGCCGAGCTTGAAGCTGACGCTTTACGTCAGCTTAACGGGGGTCCGTGGGACGGTTACAATGGTCGGGGTCTTGTCGCTGCCGTTTCTTCTGGATAATGGAGAAGATTTTCCGAACCGTTCACTCATCCTCTTTTTAGCCGCGGGAACGATTCTCTTTACATTAATAGTGGCAACGATTTTTCTCCCGATGCTCAGCAGAGGGCAAATGTCGGATGGCGAACACGAAGTGAAAATGGATTTGGAAGAAGCACGAAGACGAATTTTGCTGGCCTCAATCAAAAAAATTAAGGCTGAAATTACAGAAGAAAACGAAGCCGCTGCCTATGAATTGATGGAAGAATACAAATTGCGTTTCCAGCAAATTCAGCCGGAAGAAGATGCAGCGGCGCAAGCAAATAAAAAGTACCAGCGCAAAATGCGGGAAGTCCGCTTAAAGGCATTGCGTTTGGAACGCAGATATATTCAGGAACTTCGCCGCAAAAAGGAAATGAACCATGAAGTATACGAGGCATTTGAAAAATCCTTGGATCGCCGGGAAGAAGTAATCGCCAATAATGCGCGTTCAACCATGCTTTATTTACAAGGAAAACTGATCCGGGCATGGAGGCGTTTCAGAGGGGAAAACCTCAAAGAAGAAGAAACACGCCTCGTGGAATTTCAAGAAGGGCGCCAAATCCAATTGCAGGCTTTGCAGGCGGCCCTAACAGGACTTGAAGAATATGCTGGGAACTACGAACCGAAAAAAATCATTGAAGCGGTCCTGTCGGATTATAAGCAAATGATCAGCCGATTGAAAAAGCCGGAAAACTTGTATGACGAAAAGTACGAACTGCAAAAAGAAGAGTTGCGTGTCATTGTCATGGATATGGGACGATCTGAAATTTATAAAATGTATGTGGCAGGGGATATTACAAGGGAACAGGCCAGAGAGTTAAGGCGATATATTCATTACATTGAAAGTGTCACCCTGCACGAAACAGGTGAGTAGACCGGGTCCATTCAAAACTAATACTATTGCCCAAACAGCGGAAAAGACTCTTCTAAGTTGGAGTTCTTTTTCGCTGTTTCTGTAAGTAAACAAAAGCCAGGATCAAAGAGGCGATGGAAATGGCCAATGAACTATAAAAATACGGGGGGCGATAGGCCAGTTCAATGTGATTGTTTCCAGAATCGGCAGGCAGTGCAATAAAAGCATAATTAGCTTCCAATACTTCGACAGTTTCGCCATTCACTTTTGCACGCCAACCAATTTCATAGGGAATGGGCAAGACCAAAAAGCGGGCATTTTCTACGTTCTCGTACGAGGCTTCAAGTCTGCTGCCGCTCCAACGGAAATTGGAACTGTGGTCTGTTTCGGCTGCTTCTGCAGCCAGCACCTGATAGTTTTCCCTGTAAACTTCCAGTTCGGTTAATTTGTAGCGGCCTGTGGGCACACGGATGCGAATGAGATCTTCAGCTGGCACGCGGATAGTTAAATCATCTACAAAGGTTTTATAGACAGACAGGTTGGATTTCCGGGAAGTTTCGTACCCATTCACGGTTAAAGGGTAAAGGCCATCCGGTGATTCTTTTACTAGATGAAAAGAAATATACAGATCTTCTTCAGTGGAAAAAGTGTTATTCATCAATAGGTCGAGCCCTCCGGAATCTCCCGTGACCGTCAATGTTCCGTCTTCAAAGTCTGACTGCTCCGTGCGGATGCTATACGGCAGTGGGGAAGATTCAGATGGCAGAGGCGAAGCAGTTTCAGGGTTTTTCAGAACAACACCTGACAGCATGGCGTGTTCCCGCCGCAGCACCGATTCTCCTGCAAGGGAGTCTTCGCTGTATACAGCAGAAGCGCCGCGGATAAATGGCAGCGGGTGCTGATTTTTGAAAACCGAGTAGTTGGCAGAGCTCACAAAATGGACAAATCCTGCGGGTACATTTGGATCGCCTTTTAATGAAATTATATAATTGGTTCGCAGCAGGCTATGTAAATTTGTCCGGTTGCCAAGTGTCGCATAGCGGCTGACGCTTTCACGGCCCATATCAATTTCCAAATCATAGAGGTAGAACTCGAGTATTTCTTTGTTCAATATGCTGGAGTATGCACTTACTCCCGGGAAATCCTGTACGAGGGGGGTGTTGTTGCGGATGCTTTCCATCCATTCAATGCGGTAAAAGGGATCTTCTTCCTCGAGATGGATGGAATCGAGGAGCCCATTAATTTCCGGGTCATCGTAATCTGACCCCGTAATAAATTCCTCGGTCACCAGTTGGGTGTTTCCACTTGTTACGAGCAGTACGTATTGAAATCCGTTAACTGAAAAAATCAGGGTGAGGACGATGAATACGGCTGCGATAGCTTCCTGTGAACGGTCACGGACAGCTCTGACAAGCAGGATGGCGGTAAACAATACTGTCCCTACAATCGAAAGAAATAATGGAGTTTGAACGGTGGCGCCTTCAACGATCAAAGCGAGCACAAGCTGAATCCCGCTGGCCAGTACTCCAACAAGCAGCAGTCCGATTGCCAGAGCCTCACCAATTTTCGACTCTTTTTGTACGGCTACGACGTACAAAATATAAATGATCAATGCAGTGCTGAAGAAAAGCAAGAGAAGATGTTTCGGAACACCGATAGCCGGATCGATAAAGGAAAAGGCGGCATAAGCCAACAATGCAAGAGCGCCAGCAGGAATAAGGCGGGTGATTTTGAGTTTTGGCAAGCTGTTGAATCCCGCAGCAACTGCGCCGCCAGCCGCAAATGAAATAAAGTATTCCCAGCGATTTTGAGGAGCTGAAAATCCGTTGAAAACACTGGCGATTTTAGGGCTGTAATGAAGGACAATCCCCAATAGGACTAGCAAGGAAAAAAACTGGAATAACCGGTTGCGATAGAGCGGGAAAACGAATAGCAGGATGACGAATACGGCCGGCAGGACAATAAAACTGCTGGTAAACAGGACATTGTCCAACCAGGAAAGCCAAGGAGATACATGCTGGTAAGCTGGTCGATGGTTGTTCATGAAGGCATAGACCGCTGGGATAAAAGCAACAGCGCTTATTCCGGCACCGATGAAACCACTGATGATAAACTTTCGTATTGCGGACCATCTTGGTGTTTCATTTTGAGATAAGGGCAGATAGAGCCGTAGGAGAATATAAATAGAAGTGAGCAGGAAATTGATGTAGGCAAAATAGAAGTTGTCGATCATCGAGACTGCAACTGCAAACAAGAACCAGGCGGAGCGGTTTTCGCGGAACACTTTTTCAACTCCAAGGACAAGAAGCGGCAGCCATAAATAGGCATCCGCAAAAAATTCCCAATACACAGCATGGCGGAAATACATGCCTGAAAGACCGTATACGGAAGCACCTAGCAAGGCCGCAACAGGTTTGAAATCGAAATAACGAAAAACATGATAGGCGATAAAAAGTACGAAAGCCAACCGGATAATATTGATGAAAATCGCAGCGCGAGCCCAGAACAATGGATCTGGCTCAGAAATCAGTTGAATCGATTCGAGCCAAAAGACAACTGCAGTCGTCATAATAAAGACAATGGAAGTAGAAAAATAATAAGACAATTCACTGTAAACGCCGCTGCCTAAGCCAAAAAAAGCGGAATAGAAAAATTCTCCTTCGGTGTAATGCCTATAAAGAAGCGTCTTAAATGGCAGTATTTGCGATAAGCCGTCATTTGGTCCAACCATGAATCGGTTATTTGACCATTCCCTTAAATAAATGGCATGTGCACAAGTACTCAGCAACAGAAAAAAAACAAATAGCTTCCAGGTGGAAAAAAACTTTCTCATAAGACACCGCCTTTGCTATGGGGATGATCAAATTCTCAGTTTCAGGAACAGCTGGATGGTTTTTATCAATTTTACCTTTTTCAGAAAGGGATTTGTACTTTTATGTTGAATCTTTATTAATAATATGCGAAGGAGGAATGTATAATGATCAATCGTTTTCTACAGAACGGGCTTCAAGGGAAGTATGCACATTACCAGACGGACATGTTGTTTAATGGCCTGAACTGGGAGATGGCGGGAGAAAGACCGGAAGGCAGCCATCATTCAGTATGGGAGCTCTTGTTTCATATGAATTACTGGCAGGATTTCATATTAGCAGAACTGCAGGAAGAAAATCCGGAAAGTCCGAAAGATCCATCAGATTCCTGGCCGGGTTCCCCATTTCCTTCCAGTGAAAAAGAATATACGGAAATGGTCACCCAGTTCTTGAAAGGCTTGGGACGAGCAACGCAGCAAGCTTCAAAAGATTCATTAGAGGAAAGCCTGGGTGGAAGAAAAAGAACGCCTGCAGATATGCTGATGGTACTCATCAACCACAACAGCTACCATGCCGGACAAGTTGTATATGCCCGCCGGCTGATTGGTGCCTGGCCACCTCCAGATGGCGATGAAAGCGATGAATAACTCAAATAAAAAATCAGCACCGGTTTTTCCGGTGCTGATTTTTACTGTTCATTAGGCAATACAGAAAAGCTATATCCCTGTTCTTTGATGGCTGTGATCAGTTGAGGGAGTATGGCAACAGTCTGCTCTAACTCATGGAGCAGGATAATGGCGCCATCCTCGAGATTTTCTGTGACATACCGAATGATTTGACTGGGATCGTCTTTCAGTTCCCAGTCCATTGAAGCGATGCGCCACATGACGGTCGTTAAGCCAAGTATCTTAGCTGCTCTTAAGGTATCGCTGTTAAAGCGCCCATATGGAGGGCGGAAAAAGGCAACTGGCATACCCGTTGTTTTTTCGATATGCGCCAGGCTATTTTGTATATCCTGATGCTGTTCCTCGTAGGACAGCTGAACCAGGTTGCGGTGCTTTCTTGAATGCGTGCCAATAATATGGCCTTCATCAAGCACCCGTTGCCATGGCCGTGACGGATACAGCAGACGGGATTGCCAAAAGAACATGGCCGGCACATCGTATTGTTTCAGGATATCCAGTATTTGCGGCAGGACTTTGCTTGGCCCGTCATCAAAACTGAGGATGACGGATTTATTGCTTTGTGCTCCATTGACAGTAACGATTTGAGGATGAGTAGAGTCGTACACGACCCTGGATTGATCCACTGCTCATGGACTTTTAATCATGCAGATCATCTCCTTTCGCCGTTAGATTCCAGCGTCAAAAAAGGCAGTTTGCGGATCGGATGTATACGTTTCACGGTATTCAGCGTCTGTAAAACTTTCTGGTGGGCCATCAAAAATGAGCATGCCATCTTTCAAGGCCAAGATACGGGTGGCATAGCGTTTGGCCAATTCAATATCGTGGACATTGATAATGGTCAGCAAGTCCAACCGTTCATGCATTTCTGTCAGCAAGGTGAAAATATGGTTGGAAGTGCCGGGATCGAGACTCGCAACTGGTTCATCCCCGAGCAAAACTTTCGGCTGCTGGGCAAGAGCACGGGCAATGCCGACACGCTGTTTTTGGCCGCCGCTCAGCTGTTCTACTTTCCGGTAGGCCATTTCCGATAAGCCGACATCGGCAATGACACGTTTTGCCAAAGCCAATTCATCGGCAGTAAACCAGCCGATCAAGTTCTTGAAAGAAGACCGGTAGCCGAACATGCCGGTCAGGACATTTTGCATAACACTCAGACGCGGCACCAGGCTGAAGTGCTGGAAGATCATTCCGGCTTCCCGGCGAACTTTCCGCAGTTTTTCTTCATTATGAGCGGCAATGTTTTGGCCGTCAAAAAGAATTTCTCCATCGGTCGGTTTTTGCAGTCCGTTCAGACAGCGGATAAAAGTCGATTTTCCTGCACCGCTTTTCCCCAGTACACAGACAAAATCGCCTTTTTCAAGAGACAGGCTGATATCAGTCAATGCTTCTACTTTTGTATCCGGATAATGAACAGATAAATTTTTCACTTGAATCATATAGCCACTCCTTTAAATCACGCGATTTCGAATGGTGCTGGCCAAAAAGTCGATGGCGATGACCATAATCATAATAATTAGGACGTCCAGCGAAACGGCAGAGTATTGAAAGGTTTTGAAATCATTGAACAGGCGTTGCCCGATTCCGCCGCCTCCGATAAAGCCCAGAATGAGCGACGTACGGATAGCCACTTCAAAACGATAGAAAAACTGGGACAGGACGTTCGGCCAAATTTGAGGAAGAATGCTGAACAGGTTTGCCAGCCATTTTTTTGCGCCAACGGCACGCATGGCTTCCTGAGGCCCAGGATCAGCCGCTTCAATCAATTCGGATACCAGTTTTCCAAAGACGCCAACATTATGGATCATGATGGCAATAACTGCCGGGAAAGGTCCAAGGCCCAGTGTAGTCAATAGAATAAGGCCGATAACAATTTCGGGAATAGAACGGACAAAACTGAGTGCCACACGCGTAAAATGGAAGAGTGACTTGGATGGCGCTGTGTTGCGCGCTGCAATAAAGCTAATCGGCAATGCAATCAACAAGCCAAATACGCTGCCGAGAAAAGCCATTGCCAAGGTCTCGAACGTATCTTCTACCATGCCGGGAAGCTGGGAAAAGTCCATCGGCCACCATTGAGACAGGAAGTCGATCATGTTGCGGAAGTCCCTAAACTTGGACAAGTCAAATTCCGTAATGCGCATGCTGAAATAAATCAGTATTAAAATAATTATGAAGGTAATGAAATTGCTTTTTTTAAACCACAAGCTGATCAACTCTATTCTTCAATGATTCCTTGCTTTATAGCGGCTTGTTTGATGCTTTCGTAATCTGCATTGTCAGCTTCTGTAAAGCCGGTAGCGCCAAATGCATCAAGTATTTCAGGATCTTCAATCGCTAAAAATGTTTCCCGCAGTTTTGCGACAGTTTCATCATCTGTACTTTCAAGCACAGCCCATGGGTACTGGAACAAAGGCTCTGACTCCCAAACAATTTTTAATTGGTCGCCGTCGATTTTCCCCGACTCCAATAACTGATTGTAAATGGCACTGTCAATGGCACCAGCATCTACTTGCTTGTTCTGTACAGCGAGTGCAGTTGCATCATGTGATCCGGTAAAGCGCACAGTTTCAAATTGATTTTCCTGTTCAGATTCGTATACTCCGCGGTCCTGCAATTCAATAGAGGGAATCAATGAACCGGAAGTGGAGTTGGGATCGCCAAATGCAAACTGGACTTCACCCGGATTTTCCAATAATTCATCTAAAGACGTCACAGGATTGTCAGTATGCGTGATGACATAGGCATTATAAAATGGTTCCCCGTCGACTAGCTGCGTGATGATTGCTTGCGCGTTGCTGTTTGCTTCTGCAATGACATACGTCAAAGGCCCAAGGTAAGCCATGTCAATCTGGTCGTAATTCATAGATTCTACAACACCATTGTAATCGGGATACACTTCAATTTCGACTTCGCGATCTAATTCTTCACTTAGAAGAGCTTGCAGTTTATCCATAGCCGTTTGCATTTCACCCTCTGTTTGCGCGGGAATAACGCCGATTGTGAAAGGCTCTTCGTTTTCGGAAGCTGTTGAACTTCCATCTTCAGTTGATTCGTCTCCGCATGCTGCCAGGAATAATGCCAACATGGGTACAGAAACAGTTAAAATCCATTTTTTCAATACGAACACCTCTTTACACTTTGGTATGTAGCTAATAACAGCAATAAAACAAGGACCCCAGCAGAGTCCTTGTCCAAAGCTTACCTATTGCCATAGGTAAGCTTTTCATTTTTTGATCTTCCAAATCTTAAATTACTTGAATCCGCCCGGCATTTTCACTTGTCACATTTCCGATGATGGCGGATTGAACATTGTTTTCCAGCAATTCACGCTGCAATGCATCAGCTTCCGCTTCAGGGACTGAAATGAGCAGTCCACCGGAAGTGACCGCATCACACAGGATCAATTGATCGATTTCAGTGATGTTCCCAGCGTAATCGATGTCATCTGCCAGCCATTGGTGATTTTTGCGTGTGCCGCCCGGAATGACGTTTTGTTCTGCGAGCTCTTTCGCACGAGACAGAACAGGCACATCCTGGTTAATCACCGTTACGCCGACGTTGCCGCCTTTGGCGATTTCCATTGTATGGCCGAGGAGGCCAAAACCGGTAACATCGGTGCAGGCATTAACACTGTAATTCTCCATTACTTCTGCCGCAGTTTTATTTAATGTTGCCATAACTTTCATGACTTCATCCAAATCTTCTTGTTCCAAAATGCCTTGTTTAATGGCGGTGGTCAAAATGCCGACACCGATAGGCTTGGTCAAAATGAGGCGATCTCCTGCTTTTGCACCTGCATTAGAGCGGATACGGTCAGGGTGTATAGTACCGGTTACAGAAAGGCCGAATTTAGGCTCCTGGTCGTCAATCGAGTGTCCGCCAACCAAAGTAGCGCCAGATTCTTTGACTTTATCGGAAGCGCCTGCCAAAATGTCGGCTAAAATACTTTTGTCCAATGTGTTGATTGGAAAAGCGACAATATTCATGACAGTCAATGGCTTTCCGCCCATGGCATAAACGTCGCTCAAGGCATTGGCGGCTCCAATCTGCCCAAACATATAAGCATCATCGACAATCGGAGTAAAGAAATCCAATGTCTGGACCAATGCGGTTTCATCATTAATTTTATAAACTCCTGCGTCATCAGCTGTTTCCAGGCCAACAAGCAAGTTTGGATCATCTACGTTTTTCGGTAAGTGACGCAGAACCTGCGCCAGGTCCTCAGGACCAATTTTGCAGCCTCAACCGCCTTTTGTAGATAAAGAAGTTAGTCTTACGTTTTCTTTTTCAACCATGCCAATCTCTCCTTTTTGCGTTCAAATCTAATTATTCATTTAAAAGTCGGCTTATTTTAAAATCTGTTGATAAACCTTCAACAAAGTGTCAGCTTCTTGCTCACTTGAATGATGCTGTTTTACATAAGCTTCAGCGGACTGGCCGATACTTTGCCTTATTTTGTTATTATTCACGAGCTTTTCGGCATAATCAAGGAATTCGTTTCGGGTTTTATATAATAATCCGGTTTCCCCATCGGAGATGATGCCGCTGTTGCCAGGGATGTCTGAAGCAAGTACAGGCAATGCGTAGCCCATTGCCTCTAAAATTGTTGCCGGCTGGCCTTCCGACAGTGAGGTATTCAAGACAGCATCGGTCTGGCGATAAATGGAACCCATGTCTTCATGCGGTACTTGCCCCAAGTAATGGATCCAGTCTTTATGGCGATCGATAAGGTCCATTACTTGGTTGCCTTCTTCTTCTTCAAGAACAGGGCCAACAAGCCACAACCGGATTTGAGGGTGATGCAGGCGGAGTTCCTGAAGCATCCCAATCGCTTCTGGAATATTCTTCACTTTACGGATGCCTGCCGGCAAGAAGAACAAAAAGCTGTCAGGCTCTTTTGTGAAATGCGGAACTCCAGGCAGGGAAGGCTGATTGCCTTGTGGCATAACAAAGATTTTATCTCCTAGCTTAGGAATTTCTTCAATCAGCAATGCTTTCGCTTTTTTGTCAAACACATGAACAGCCTTTGCTCCGTGCAAGGAAGCCAGGACATCCATCCGTTTTTTCGGGTTAAAAAGATCCTGATTCAAGTCGGTTCCTGTGATGGTGACAATGTAATGCGCAGGCTTCTTGTCCAGCTTCTGCAGGAATTTATAAAAATTATAAGCATGAAATCCATGGACAATATCAGCAGTTGGGAACGAACGGATGATACTGTCATCGGTTGTAGATACGATTTTGGTCTCCACACCCAGACGTTCAAGATTGTCTGCAATGCGTTGAACCGTTATCGTATTTCCGCGAAGCTGCGGGTAATTTGGTGAAGCTAAAACAATTTTCATCTTCTTCATCCTTTGGTTCTGCAATTTGAAAGTTTAGGCACTCCCGCTAGATTGAATTATCCTAAAACTGAGTAAGTTTGTCACTTAACTCGTCTTTCACTGGATTAAAAAAAGATTGCCGCCTAGGGCAATCTTTTTGTCCAGCTTCAGCGCCTAGCTCCTCGGGGTCTTAAGCCAAACCGGCAGTGTGGCAAAAAACGCCCCACAACCGATTCGGCTTAAGCCTGTCGGAGCTGAACAGGCACCTCAGCTTTTCTATTGTCCAGCTTCAGCGCCCAGATTCTAGGGTCATAAGCCACCCTGGCTGTGCGGCTGAAAACACGCCGCTTCGCCAGGGCGTCTTATGCCCGTCGAATCTACACGGGCGCTTCCGCTTTTCTATTGTCCAGCTTCGGTGCCCAGATTCTAGGGTCATAAGTCAACCCAGCTGCGTGGCAAAGAACGCCACACTGCTGGTCTGCCTTATGCCCGTCGAATCTACACGGGCGCTTCCGCTTTTCTATTGTCCAGCTTCGGTGCCCAGATTCTAGGGTCATAAGCCAAACCGGCAGTGTGGCAAAAAACGCCACACAACCGATTCGTCTTAAGCCTGTCGGAGCTGAACAGGCACCTCAGCTTTTCTATTGTCCAGCTTCAGCGCCCAGATTCTAGGGTCATAAGTCAACCCAGCTGCGTGGCAAAGAACGCCACACTGCTGGTCTGCCTTATGCCCGTCGAATCTACACGGGCACCTCAGCTTTTCTGTATGTATTGGCGGGATTGTGTGGGAATCGAACCCACCGAGCCTGGCACGCAGGCCCCTCAGGTTTTGAAGACCCAGGAGGACACCAGTCACCCATCCAACCCCAAGATGTCATTTGCCGACCTGTACAAGTTTATACCGAAAAAAAGATCTGTGCAAGAACAGGGCTTGCCTTAAGAGAAGAAGAGCAGAGCTCAGGCTTGAAAGAGCTTACCTTGAAGACTAAAGTAAAGAGATAAGCAATCAGAGAAGGCGTGTGAAGAAAATGGAAGAACGGTATTTTACCATCGGCATGGCCGGACATATTGATCATGGCAAAACCAGTTTGACAAAAGCATTGACCAACGTGGAGACAGACCGGTTAAAAGAAGAAAAGGAGCGGGGTATTTCCATTGAATTGGGCTATGCACCTTTAAAATTGGAACCTGGAGTTTTTGTTTCTGTTGTCGATGTGCCGGGACATGAGCGCTTTATTCGACAAATGATTGCAGGTGTGGCCGGAATCGATCTGGTTGTCCTGGTGGTTGCAGCTGACGAAGGCATCATGCCGCAGACCGAGGAGCATCTGGAAATCCTGCAATTTTTGGGTGTGGAACGATGCATCGTAGCCATATCGAAAATAGACCGGGTCGATGAAGTGATGCTTGAACTGGTGACCGATGATATTAAAGAACGGCTGTCTAATACTGTGTTTCATGAGGCGCCGTATGTCGCACTCGATAGCCTGTCTGGAACGGGAATCGATGAATTGAAGAAACTCATCGGAACGGAACTGCAGACCATGGACCTCCGTGACGCCTATGGTTCATTCCGCTTGCCGATTGATCAGGTGTTTAGCGTTCAAGGGCAGGGAACAGTCGTCAGGGGGACCATCTATGAGGGGGTTGTCCGGAAATCTACACAGCTGACGGTTTTGCCGAAAGGGATTACTGTGAAGGCAAGACAAATTCAAGTGCATCATGAGGAACACGAGCAGGCACGTGCTGGGCAGCGTACAGCCATCAATCTCGGCGGCATCGAACGGACAGCTGTAAAACGGGGAGATGTGCTGGTGGACTCGGATCATTTTCTGGTGACGGATACCATAGATGTGGCGCTCCAGGTGATTGGAAGGAAGTTCGCACCTCTTAAGCAGCGGACAGCGGTCACGCTTCACGTCGGCACTTCTGAAGTAATGGGCAAAATCGTCTTTTTTGACCGCAACGAGCTCGAACAGACTCCGCATGAAGTGCTATGCCAAATTCGCCTGGATGAACAGATCGTTGTTCGCCGGGGAGACCGCTTTATTTTGCGGCGCCCTAGTCCGGTAGAGACGATAGGCGGCGGTTGGGTCATTCAGCCAAACGGCGGCAAGTATCGGTTTGGCACTGAAACCATCAGTATGCTTCGCCGCCATCAACAGGGTACGCCAAAAGATTTGATCATGGATGCCTTGAACAAATCCCTCCTGCTAGACCTGCAAGGGCTGATGCAGCAAACATCGCTGGGCGAAATCACTTTGAAGGAAACCTTGGAGGAAGGATTGGTTTCTAATATTTGGCTGGAAATCCCTCGCTACGGCTTCAGCCTAACCAAAACGTTCACTAAAATAGGAGTGGAATTGCTGGCAAGGCTGCAGCAGTTTCACGAAGATTTCCCGATGCGGACGGGCATAGGGAAAGCCGAGTTGATTCAATCAGTGAGCGTAAACTTTCCCAAACCTCTTCTTGAGTACAGCCTGAATTTATTGGTAGAACAGGATGAAATACAGCGATATGGCCAGTTCGTGGCTTTGGCCCGTTTCAGTCCGCACCTCCCGAACGAGTGGCGTGCTCGAATGGAGCAGGTTATCGGCACACTCGAAAAGGATGGCTTTCAAGCAGGAAAGTGGGAGGATTATTTCATTGGCAGCCCGTTGCCGAAGACGGAGGTCGCTGAACTTACTGCTTATTTGCTCGATAGCGGCCAGGTATATCGGTTGAGAGAAGATACAATTATTCACCGTACGGCTTTTGATCAGGCTTTAAACCAGTTGCAGTTACAGACTGGCCGGTCTTTTGATTTAAAGCAGGCGAAGGAAATTCTGCAACTATCAAGGAAATACATGATTCCGTTTCTGGATTTGTTGGATGAGCTGAACTATACAAGACGGTCAGAAGACCAGCGTTACTGGATGGAGGACAAGACATGAAACAGTATTTGCGGCTGTTGCCGGCAGTCCACGAGTTGCAGAAAGACCCGCGGTTTGAGAGTTTGAAATCGGCATGTGACGTGAATAGTGCGCAGCTTACTGAATTTCTGCAGCGTGAACTTGGGAATCTGCGGCAACGCTTGCTGGCAGAAGAGACAGCAGTTGAAGGGACAGTTCCGGACTTTGCAGGACAGCTTTTCAAATCAGCTGAAACCCAAATCAAACTGTGGCAGGAAGATCGGTTGGCGCGGGTGATAAACGGAACCGGAACTGTGCTGCATACGAATTTGGGGCGCTCCCGTTTAAGTGATGCTGCCATCGCGCATGCCGTAAGAACGGCTGCGAATTACTCCAATTTGGAATATCGGTTAATGGAAGGAAAGCGTGGATCCCGCCATGACATTATTGAAGAGCTGTTGGTAGAGGCAACAGGAGCGGAAGCAGCGATGGTCGTGAACAACAATGCGGCAGCGGTGTTTCTCATTTTAAGTGCATTGGCCAAACAGCGGGAAGTCATTGTCTCGCGCGGCCAATTGGTTGAGATTGGCGGCTCTTTTCGCGTGTCTTCTATTATGGAAGAAAGCGGGGCACAGCTCGTCGAAGTGGGAACCACCAATAAAACCCATCTGTTTGATTACGAAGATGCTGTGAATGAAGAAACGGCGATGATCATGAAAGTGCATACCAGCAATTTTAAAATGATCGGGTTTACGGAAGCGGTCGAAACTGAAGTCTTGGCCAGATTGACGGAAAAACACCGCGACCTCCTCTTTTATGAAGATTTGGGAAGCGGTGCACTTTATGACTTTAAAAAGCATGGTATCGGCGATGAGCCGCTTGTCCGTGAAGTGATCGAAAGCGGCGTTGACCTCGTTTCTTTCAGTGGCGATAAACTGCTGGGCGGGCCACAGGCAGGTTTGATCGCCGGAAAAAAAGATTTGATTGACCAGTTGAAAAAGCACCAATTGGCGCGTGTCTTAAGAGTCGACAAAATGACATTAGCAGCGCTGGAAGAAACCTTGAAAAGCTACTCTTCCGGACCTGAAAGGGTTGCGGAACTGCCCACTGTCCGGGATATTATCCGTTCAGCTTCAGACATTAAAATCCAGGCACAGTCGTTTATCAATCTTTTGCAGGAAAATCCCAATAAATACCAAATCGAAATTCAGGAAAGCACTTCTCAAATAGGCGGCGGCACCATGCCGGGAGTGGAGATTCCGACCTTTATTGCAGCGATTGTCCACGACAGTTTGAGTGCAGATCAATTAGCGATGCGTCTCAGACAAGCAAAGCCCGCAATTGTGTCGCGCATCCAGGAAGAGAAAGTATGCATTGATTTCCGCACCATCGCCGATTCGGAGATGGACGAGCTGCTGGCAGGATTTTTGGCAAGCGAATCTCAAGTTTAACTGCTTACCATTAGAAATAATGAAAATCTCACATTTGTTTCGGGAGCGCTTTATTGATGTGAAGTGTATTTAAATGGAATAAGGGAATAGTCATTGTAATCTAACAAGAAAAGTGTTCGCATAGGAGGCGGAATTAGTGAAGATCCTGATAGCGCCTGACTCGTTTAAAGGGAGCATGACGGCAGTAGAAGCGGCCGAAGCAATGGCTGAAGGAGTTCAAGGTGCATTTCCGCAAAGCACAGTGGTTAAGATGCCGATAGCTGACGGCGGTGAAGGGACAATGGCAGCCCTGGTTTCAGCAACTGGCGGGAAAATGGTAGAAGCGGTTGTCGAAGATCCGCTGGGACGTAAGATCACGGCGAGCTATGGTGTGCTTGGGGACCAGAAAACGTGTGTGGTGGAATTGGCAGAAGCTTCAGGGCTGACTCTTTTAACAGAGGCAGAACGAAATCCTTTGCATGCCTCCACCTATGGCACCGGTGAATTGATAGTTGCCGCATTGGATGCGGGCTACCGGAAGTTTATCATTGGCCTCGGGGGCAGCGCCACGAATGATGCCGGAATTGGAATGCTCCAGGCATTGGGCATGAAATTTCTGGATACTTATGGCGTTGAATTGGGGCCAGGTACTGTAGCCTTAAACGGTTTGTCGAAGATTGATCCGTTTGGTTTTGATAAACGCATCATGGAAAGCCGGTTTTTGATTGCCAGCGATGTTGAAAATCCATTGATTGGACCTGAAGGCGCCTCCACAGTCTTTGGTCCGCAAAAAGGCGCAACTCCTGAAATGGTGAAGACACTTGATGAAGTCCTAACGAACTTTGCTGATATTGTTGAGCGATTTACCGGCATGTCGCTGCACTACAAAAAAGGTGCAGGTGCTGCCGGTGGTGCAGGCGGTACATTCCAAGCGTTCTTTTTAAGCGAAATGAAGCGGGGAATTGACCTTGTGCTGGAAACGCTCGATTTTGAAGAACAGCTTTTCCATGCTGATTTGGTGTTGACTGGAGAAGGCAAAACCGATGTCCAGACGCTATCCGGCAAAGCCCCTTTTGGCATTGCAGAAGCAGCTTATCGGCACGGCAAACCGGTTATTTTAATTTCCGGAACAGTCGAAAACTCAGACAAACAGCAGCTGGCGCCATATTTCACGGAAATTCACGCTATATCAGACGACGGAATTTTGCCGGAAGAATCCATGGCAAATGCTCATCGTTATGTAAGAATGAAAACCGAAAAAGTGATTGCCGCATTCTTGGGGAAACAAGGTTTATAATGATAAAAAAAGGTGAATCGGGAACAAGCCGGTTCACCTTTTACATTGTGCAATCAATTATTCAGAACAGGATGTTCCTGATAGTCATAAGTGATATCCGGCAGGATGGACGGATCGACATTGCTCCAAATCAGTTGATCACGTGTTGCTTTGTCTAATCTGAAGGACATGACACTCTTATGTAGGCTGTTTTCAACAGGAAGAATAAAGGATAGGGAGATGCCATTCAGTTGGTCGAAGCCAGACAGCGGCTCCAGTATGTCGATGGCATCTTGCCATATTTGTTGTTTTGTTGAAAACATGGTAAAGCTTTTGTCCGCATTTAGGGATATCTCCACGTTCCATCCAATAAGACCACGAGAAATCGAAATGTCGTCAATGCGTTCTTTGTTCATATTGTTTTTTTCTCCAAGCCGGTCGATAGTAATTGCCTGAATCTCGGTTTTCAAGTTTTCGGCTTCCGGCAATTCTGTTTTTAACAGCCAGCTGCCCGAAGCTAGGAGTACAGCTGTTGTGAGGAGCCAAAGCCAGACGGCAAATCGAAATGGCCGCTCCTTCTGCATTCCAGTCATAATGATTGCCCTCCAATCCGTACTTCGTTTCTTTCAGTATAAATGAAATCCCCTCTATTATTTTATCAAGTGTTTCCTTTTTCAAAAAAGGCTGCAGCGGGCATACTAAAAAGCGTTATACTGAAAAAAAGATTCTTAATATTTTATTTGCGAAGCTGGGTGTGAAAGAAGGAGAAACCATGGAACAAAATAAAAAACAGCAAATGCTGCTGCAGGACTATATTGAATCACCGGATAAGGTCAAGGCATTGTACCGGCGCACGTTGTGGATTGTCGTGCTGTCCCAGATTTTTGGAGGAGCAGGATTAGCGGCTGGGGTAACTGTCGGAGCTCTTCTTGCACAGGATATGCTTGGCACCGATCGCTTTGCGGGAGCACCGGTTGCCCTGTTCACGCTGGGGTCGGCTGCGGCAGCGCTGATCATTGGGCGGCTTTCCCAACGTTTTAGCCGGCGAACCGGATTGGCTTCGGGATTTCTGGCAGGTGGAATCGGAGCAGTCGGTGTCGTTATGGCGGCCATATCAAGTAATGTAATTCTGTTATTTGCTTCCTTGTTGGTTTATGGAGCAGGAACGGCCACTAATTTGCAGGCGCGTTATGCGGGTACGGATTTGGCAGATGCTGCGCAGCGGGGAACCGCCATCAGCATCGCTTTAGTGTCAACGACATTTGGGGCATTTGCCGGCCCGAACCTGGTAGGTGTGATGGGCAGGTTTGCTGAGTCCAACGGCATCCCGGCTCTGGCGGGGCCTTTTCTATTAGCGGCTGCCGCATATATTCTGGCAGGCTTGGTGCTGTTGATTTTTCTTCGCCCGGATCCATTGCTTGTGTCAAAAGCGCTAACCGCGCATGAGCAGAACCTTAAAGTGAATACACCAGAAACAGAAATGGACCAATTCCCTATTAATAAAAAAGGAATCGTATTGGGTGCCGCGGTCATGGTGCTGACTCAATTGATCATGTTTGCCATTATGACGATGACACCAATCCACATGGGACGTTATGGGCATGACCTGGAAGCTGTCGGATTGGTCATAGGCATTCACATTGCGGCCATGTACTTGCCGTCCATTGTCACCGGTGTTCTGGTCGACAAATTGGGACGGATCGTCATGACGGCAGCGGCTGGTGTAACGTTCATGGCCGCTGGAATTGTGGCTGCTTTGGCGCCAAGTGATTCCTTATTGGTACTGATTGTGGCATTGGCTCTCCTTGGGCTTGGATGGAACTTCGGATTGATCAGCGGAACCACGCTCATTGTGGATTCGACGCATCCTTCCACACGGGCAAAAACGCAGGGGACAGTTGATGTGCTCGTTGCATTGGCTGGTGCGACAGGAGGGGGGATTTCAGGAATGGTTATGGCACAGACCAGCTATGCTGCGATGTCTTTGGTTGGCGGCTTTTTGGCTTTGGCTCTAATCCCGGTTGTTCTTTGGTCAACGAGAAAGGGAAAAGCGGATGGTTGAAAAAGGCTAAAAAAAATTTGATTTTTGGGCTTGCTTAAGACGAGGGCACGAGCTTGCGAAAATTCAGTTGTGATTGAAAAAAGCTCCATTCACATTTGTGAATGGAGCTTTTTGTATATCTAACTGTTTTATGGGTTTGTCGACCAAAGTCCAGCTGATTTCAATAATACACGCGGATGCAGCTTGAGCTGGGCAACCATCATTTCAGCAAGGTCCTCCGGCTGCATAACTTTGTCGGGATTGCCGTCGGTCAGGTTTGCTTCAACTGCCAGGTCCGTGGCAACTGTACTCGGAGTTAAGGCACTCACGCGGATATTGTGCTTTCTGACTTCCAGCATCAATGATTCCGTCAATCCCATAACTCCAAACTTCGAGGCGCTGTAAGCACTTGTTACAGGTGCACCTTTTTGTCCGGCTGTTGAAGAGATATTGATGATATCGCCTGATTGGCGATCGATCATTTGCGGCAATACAGCGCGAGTCACATAATACACACCCATCAGATTCGTATCAATAATTTCTTTGAATTCTTCAGGCGACAGTTCAAGGAACTTGCCGAACTTGCCGATGCCGGCATTGTTAATCAGAATATCAATTGATCCCAGTTCTGCAGCTATATGTTCCACTGCTGCATTGACCGCTTCGGGATCTGCTACATCAGCTGCGGCGTATACTGCTTTCACTCCGTATTGCGCCAACTCTGCAACAACGTTCTCAAGGTTTTCAGCTGTACGGCCGACAAGCCCCACATTGATGCCTTCTGCTGCAAAAGCGATGGCTGTTGCTCGGCCAATTCCTCTCCCAGCTCCTGTAATCAACGCATTTTTTCCTGTTAAGTTCTGCATATGGACAGCTCCTTCTTTAATAAAAGTTCACGTAAAATAGTTTAACATGAATGCTCAGCAGGAAGCCTGTTCAGCGCCTTTTGCAAGAGTGTCAAACGACATTCAGGGGCAGGCAGAGCCGACTAATTTATTGACTATTTAAAAAAACGCACGTATACTAACAAATGTAAGCGCTTAAATGTTAAATTACACGTTTTGAGGAATGGGGAAATTATCCATTGTGATAGAACGTATATATTTTTTACCTCGAACAAAAACGTTTTCGTAAATTTCGAAACGGCATTTAAGGAGGAGATTCTCTACATATGATGGACTATACACAAGGAAAAAATAAGCTTGAGAACTGGATCGTTTCCGAGATGGAATTTTCTCCCGACTCACTGGGGAAATGCGAAGCAATCATGTCTCTCGGCAATGGTTATATGGGACTGCGGTCAATAACAGAAGAACCGTACATCAATGAAACTAGAAATATGTTTGTCAGCGGGACATTCAATAAGGCTTTTGAAAATGAGGCAACCGAACTCCCAAACTTGGCGGATATAACCAGGATGGATATCCGGGTTGATGGCGAACGTTTTAGTTTGGAACTTGGAAAAATTAACAGCTACATGCGGCAGCTGAACTTGAAGACAGCTGAACTGACGAGAAGCTTTGACTGGGTGTCGCCGCTCGGTAAAGAACTGCGATTTGTTTTCAAACGATTTGTATCCCTTCATGACCTGCACTTAATCGGCATGAAAATGGAAGTCGAATGCCTGACGGCTCCGGTTGAGTTTTCGTTCGAGTCAGGGATAGATGCGCAGAGGGATAACTCGGGCAGCCAGCATTTCCTGGAAGGAGACCGCCGAATTTTTGACAGGCAGTTTATCCAGCTGGTACAGACGACCAATGAGTCGGAAATCGATGTTGTGATTAATACGGCGCATAAAATAACAGTGAATGGACAGCCTATTGAATATGAGCCGAAGATGAAAATGAATCGGCGAAAAGTGTGGCAGAGTTATGAATTCAAGCTGCAGCCAAACGATAAGCTGGAAGTTGAAAAGCTGACGACTTTGTACACGAGCAGAGACAAGGAAGTCGATAATGGCTCATATAGCTTAGCAGAGCTGCGCGAGCAATCATTGCAAGCGCTGAAAAAGAGCGTGAAAGAGGGGTATGACCTTCTTTTCAATGCACATCAAAAAGAGTGGGACGAAAAAGTCTGGAATGTCTACAACTTCGAAATTGGCAGTGAGGATGGTTTTGATCAGCTGGCAATGAGGTTTTCGCTTTATCATTTGACCTGTATGACACCTGCACACGACGACAGAATGGGAATCGCTGCTAAAGGCCTCAGTGGCGAGGGCTATAAAGGGCATTCATTTTGGGATACGGAATTATTCATTTTGCCATTTTTCATTTATTCAAATCCCGAAATTGCCAGGTCCCTCCTAATTTACCGTTACCGCGGACTGGTTGGGGCACGGAAAAAAGCAATGGAAAATGGTTATGAAGGCGCGATGTATCCTTGGGAAATGGCGTGGCCTTCCGACGGCGAAGTAACTCCTGAATGGGGCGATATTGATATCGTCACAGGAACCCAGACGAAAATTTGGCCAGGCTTTATCGAACAGCACATTTCGGCAGACATCGCATTTGCGGTTTACCAATACGATAATGTAACTAATGACCCTGAATTTCTAAAGGATTATGGTTATGAAATCGTCTTTGATACAGCGAGGTTCTGGGCAAGCCGTCTTGAATGGAACGACGAGAAAAAGGAATACCATATCAACGGAGTAATTGGACCAGATGAATACAAAGAGCATATAGACAATAATGCGTTCACCAACTACATGGCCTACTTCAATATGAAGTTGGCAATCCGCTATTATGAAAAGCTGGAAAAGGAAAATCCTGAACTTTTGGAAAAACTGAAGGGGCTCCTACAGTTGGAAAGAGCCTTTGCAGACTGGAACCTAAAAGTAGAGGCGATTTACTTGCCGGCCCCCCGTAAGGAGGATCTGGTAATCGCGCAGGATGATACTTACCTGCATTTAAAAGAAATTGATCTTTCAAAATACAAAAATCAGGACCGTGTCAGAACGATATACGATGATTACAACTCAGAACAAATCAACGCCATTCAAGTATCCAAACAGGCGGATACGTTAATCCTCCTGTATTTACTGGAACAGACTTTCCTGCATGACGATCCGCGCATCGCCGGCAATGTGAAAAGAGCAAACTTCCGCTATTACGAACCAAAGACTTTGCACGATTCTTCACTAAGCTTGACGACGCATGCCATTGTGGCAAGCGATATCGGAGACAGAGATCTCGCTTATTCCTTATTTAAAAAGTCTACTGAAATCGATTTAGGGCCGAAAATGAACACCTCGGACATGGGCATTCATGCAGCGTCGATCGGCGGGATTTGGAAAACGGCAGTTTTTGGTTTTGCGGGGATTCGCTTGGCCGATAGGACACTGAAAGTCAATCCGGCTTTGCCGGATCATTGGACCCATTTGAAGTTTGCAATTCAGTGGCAAGGCCAAACAGTCACATTTTCCATTACCCCATCCAATCTTTCCGTGACAGTAAGTGGTGGGAAGACCTTGGCATTCGAGAATGGCGGGAACCTTTACACGTGTGAAGAAAGCATTGATATTCCGATTGCAGCAGCCAGCAGCGCATCCCATTAAAGGCTTGTTGCCGGCATGCTAAAAAATTGGTAGTTATAAGATGATTTATTCATTTTATTTACTATAGCAGTAAAAATGACAAGGGGGAGTTTACATGACGTTTCAAAAGAAGTTGGTTGGTGGTTTAGTTTTAGCTCCATTAATGCTGGCACTCGCAGCATGCAGCGGAGGAGATGATAGCAGTGAGGGCGGCGGAGAATCCAGTGAACAAAAAATCACGATCTTCCAAAGCAAGGTAGAGATTTCCGATCAGTTGGCGGCTTTGGCTGAAGAGTACACGGAAGAAACAGGCGTTGAAGTCGAAGTTTTAGGCACCACGGGCGACGATTATTTCCAGCAGCTGCAAATTCGTTTGAACAGTGAACAGGGACCTTCTATTTTCAGTCTTCAAAACGTGACAGAAGCCGAAAGATTAGAATCGTACGTTTATGATTTAAGCTCTGAAGAATACATTGAACATATTGCTCCGGATATGGAGTTGGCACTTGGAGAGAAAATCGTCGGTGTACCATATGGCGTTGAAGGATTTGGGATGATTTACAATAAGGACCTTGTTAGTCCAGAAGATGTAGCTGATTATGAGTCTTTCGTCAGCACGCTGGAAGAATTCAATGCAGAAGGCATCAATGGATTTAGCTTGGCGCAAGATGCTTATTTCCTCATCGGACACATCAGCAACTATCCGTTCTCTGTCCAGGAAGATCCGTACGGTTTTGTTGAACAAATGAATGCGGGTGAAGTGACAGCGGCAGAAACACCGGAATTTCAGGAATTCGCTGATTTCATGGTAGCTATCAAAGAAAACACACCGACGCCACTAAGCATGACGTACGATCAGCAGATCGGTGACTTTGCAGCAGGACAAACTGCCATGATCCATCAAGGAAACTGGGCTTCAGGCATCCTTTCAGAGTTTGAATATGATTTTGAAATCGGCATGCTGCCATTCCCATTGATGGGCAATGACAAATTAGCTGTCGGAGTTGGCAACAACTGGGCCATCAATAGCCAAAAAGATGAAGCAGAAGTTCAAGCAGCAAATGATTTCTTGAACTGGATGTCAACAAGCGAAACTGGACACCGTTATATTGTTGAAGAGTTTGGGTTTGTTCCTGCTTTAACGAATATCGATGCCGGCGAACTGGATCCGTTATCTCAAGCTGTTCTTGATGCTACGAATGACGGCGAAACAATTCCATGGGCGCAAAGCGTTTATCCAGCCAATATTGTTCCTAATGACCTTACGCCATTTGCACAAGCATTTTTCTCAGAAGATATGACTGCTGAAGAATTCCTGCAAGGCTTCGATGAAGCGTGGCAAGGTGCTCAATAATCAATAGAATGGATTTGAATGTGGACACACCTTTCTCTGGTGTGTCCAAAAATTCTTCTAGCATAAACCACCAGGAAGAAGGGATGACATGAAAAACAAAAACAAAAAGAAATGGTATATCCTCTTTACTGTGCCCCTGCTGATCATTTTCACTACGGTAGTTATAATCCCATTTTTAATCGGAATTTATTACTCATTCTTTGAATGGGACGGCATCGCAGCAAACGCCAAAGAGTTTGTCGGATTCGATAACTTTGTGGAATTGGCAGGAGATGAACGTTTTCGTGAGTCAGCCTGGCTGACCATCCTCTTTACGGTGCTATCGGTCATCACCATTAACGCAATCGGACTGGCCTTCGCTCTTTTGGTCACTTCTAAAATCAAATCTGCCAATGCGGCGCGCACGATGCTGTTTATGCCTTATTTGATTGGCGGCTTGATTTTGGGCTATATTTGGCAGTTCGTCTTTTTAGATGTATTCACGTTGCTTGGTGAAGTAACTGGATTGGATCAAATATTCTTTAACTGGCTCGTCGATCCGGAGTTTGCCTTGTTTGGATTGGTTTTTGTTTTCACATGGCAAATGGCTGGTTACATCATGATCATTTATATCGCAGGTCTTCAAGGAATTCCGAACGATGTCATAGAAGCTTCCAAAATAGATGGAGCAAGCCCATGGCAAAGGTTCATGAGAATCACGCTGCCATTGTTGATGCCGGCGCTGACGATCAGCTTGTTTTTGACCCTTTCCTCGGCCTTTAAAATTTACGATGTCAACTTGTCGTTGACTGGCGGCGGACCCGCAAATGCCACGGAATTGTTTGCAATGAACATTTACAATGAAATTTTCGGCAGCGGAAATTACGGCCTTGGCCAAGCAAAAGCCATCGTGTTCTTCTTGATCGTGGCGGCTATTACCTTGACACAGGTTTACATTACGAAGAAGCGGGAGGTTGAAATGTGATGAGTAGAACACTGGATTTCCTAAAAGCGGCATTGTTGATTGTGCTTGCGCTTTTTTTCTTGTCCCCCATCTACATAATCATCGTCAACTCTTTCAAGGATCGGCAGGAATTGTATGATAACCCGCTGACTTTGCCCGACAGCTTCAGTTTTCAGTATTACGTGGAAGCAATGGATAAAATGAATTTTTTGAGTGCTTTTGGCAATTCTTTGTACATCACGATTGTCTCTGTAGTGCTGATCGTTATCTTGTCTTCCATGACCGCATGGATGCTGGTGAGAACCGACGATAAGCTGAGTATGGTGATCTTTATGGTCTTCATCGCGACCATGCTGATTCCTTTCCAGACCCTAATGATGCCATTGATGCAATTTATGAGCACCTTGACGAATACATTGAATATCCCGATGTACAACACGCTTGAAGGGTTGATATTCATGAATATCGGCTTTCATTCCAGTCTTTCTGTTTTTCTTTACCACGGTTTTATCAAGTCGATTCCGATTACATTGGAAGAAGCGGCAACGATTGACGGCGCTTCGAAATTCGGTGTTTTTTGGCGCATTATTTTCCCGATGCTGAAGCCGATCACCGCTACTGTAATGATTTTAAATGTTATCAGTATTTGGAATGACTTTCTCTTGCCGTCGCTGACGCTGATTGATACGGACCTGCGGACGATTCCGTTGTCGACGTTCTACTTTTTTGGTGAATTTACCATTCAATGGAACTTGGCAATGGCCGGCTTGACCTTGACCATTATTCCGGTGGTAATCTTCTATGCATTGGCACAAAAACACATTATTAAAGGAATAGGGGAAGGCGCAGTCAAGTGAGCCTATCCTTACTGGAGGGAAAAGTATGCGTGAATTTAGTGGTTTGACAGGAATCTTATATGCGCTGGCTGAATGGATCATGCGGTTCTTTACAGTTAATATCCTATGGTTCATCTTCAATTTGCCCACAGTGTTCCTTGTCGCCAGTTTTTTCTTCAGTAATCCGGATGTAGGCATCGTGACGTATTTATTGCCGCTGGTGATTTTTATTCCGTTCCTGTTTGTCCCGACTACAATTGCAATGTTCGCGACAGTCCGAGAATGGATTTTGAACAACGACCAGCCGTCTATTACAAAATCCTATTTACTGCATTTGAAAAAATCCTATAAAAAGAGTATGGGCCTCGGCTTGGCATTAACAGGCATTTGGTTGATCTGGCTTATCGATTTTCAGTTTTTCAAGGGCTTGAACGAAATGTGGGGAATGGCATTTTTAGCATTTGGCTGTGTCTTGTTCATCTATACGATTAACTTATTTTCACTGAGCGCCCATTATCAGATGAAAAATACGGCGCTGCTGAAAAACGCTTTTTTTATAACTGTCGGAAAGCCGGTTATGAGCCTTTTCATATTCGCAAGCAACTTGGCGTTATTTTACGTCAGCATCACCCAACTGCAGTTTTTACTGCCGTTTTTCACAGGAGTACTGAGTGCTTACTTGTCTTTCCTCATGTTTTATCGCTTCACTTTGAAAGTCGAAGAAAAAGTGCAAGCTGCCAACCACAAGGAGCTTGATCCAAAGTGATTTGCGGAAGGTTGGAAATCGTTTCTATTTATACAAAATTTCGCAGGATGTGGACTTAGTCATGACGACAATAAAAGAAGTGGCCAAACAAGCCGGAGTATCCATCAGTGTTGTATCAAAAGCATTTAATAATTACGCAGACGTCAAAGAAGAAACGCGCCAACGAATTTTTGCGGTGGCAAACGAGTTGAATTATACACCCAATATCGTGGCAAAGAATTTGTCTTCAAAAAAACAAATGACTTTCGGATTGATCACGTCAGGTGTGCTTAATAATAATGAAAAGGACAATAATGCCTTTGATGTATTCAAAGGCGTCTACACAGCTGTGTCCGAAAGCCAGTATGAACTGTCCATTTTTCTGATAGACTCCCAGAGCCAAAAACAAAAAAGCTATGTTCAATACTGCCGGGAGCGGAATATTGGCGGAGCGATTTTACAGGGAATCCGTACGGATGATCAATATTATAAAGAATTGATCAATACCAATATCCCATGTGTCGTACTGGATATTATGACAGAAACGGATAATGGACTGATCGGCAGCGTATCAATCGATAACGTAAAAGCTGGAAAGAAAATTGCAGGTTACTTATTGGAGCGGAATCACCGTGACATCGTTGTGATGGCCGGCACAGAGGAAACGTATGTGAATTCCGAACGGTTAAAAGGCGCCCGGCAAGCTTTTCAGGAGCACAAGATCGTACTGGAAGACGGCAGGATTCTGCACGCAGATTTTTCCGAGCAAAAAGCGTATCGCCTGGCAAAAGCCTATTTGCAGGAAAGCCAGCCGACCGCATTTCTCTGTTTCAGTGATTTGATGGCATTTGGAGTCATTAAGGCGATACAGGAAAAGGGTTTAAGAATTCCAGAAGACATATCCGTTACCGGCTTTGATGATTTGGTATTGAGCCGTTACAGCCAGCCGTCGCTTACTACGATTCGCCAGGATTTTATGGAAATCGGCAGATTATCAGCCGTGCTGCTGCAGGATTTAAAGGAAAGCAAAGCGGAGAAGCATCACATCTACGTAGAGCATCAGTTAGTGGAAAGAGAAAGCGTCAAGACGATCCTCACGTAAAGGATGCATCCCAATTTATCGCAGGGAACAAGGAGGAAACAAAACATATGGAAAACTACCCGAAAGCTTTTATATATGACTTGGACGGCATCATTACCGATACAGCAGAATTCCATTTTTTAGCCTGGCAAAAACTTGCCGATGAAATCGGCATCCCGATCGACAGAAAGTTTAATGAACAGCTTAAAGGGATCAACCGCATGGACTCTTTGGATCGTATTTTGAAATTGGGTACTTCTGGAAGGGTATTGTCCGATTCAGAAAAAATGACCTTGGCTACACGAAAAAATGAATACTATTTGGAATTAATCGAATCGATCAATCCATCTCACATTTTACCCGGCATTGAACTTCTGCTTCAAAAAAATAAACAGCAACATATAAAAATCGCACTCGGTTCTGCCAGCAACAATGCACCGGCCATTTTAGACAAACTCCAGCTTACGGGCTATTTTGATTACATCGTTGATGCGTCTAAAGTTAAAAAAGGAAAACCGGATCCGGAAACCTTTACGACGGCCGCTGCTGCCCTTGGGGTTGCTCCGGATGAGTGTGTCGGCATCGAGGATGCAGCTGCAGGCGTTGAGTCCATCAACAGTGCAGGCATGTTTTCAGTGGCTGTGGGCGATGTCCATCATTTAGCTGCCGCTGATTACTTGGTAGAAGATACAGCCCAGCTGATTTTTGAAGACATTATTGCTCATTATGGCAAACGCTAAAACCAATTAATCTGCCCGAAAAGTAATTTGAGCAAGGAGTGAAACACGATGACTTGGAAGTTGACGAAATCAGAACTGGATCATGAAAATCTGTTGATCAATGAAAGCCTGTTATCATTGGGTAACGGTTATCTGGGAGTCAGAGGGAATTTTGAAGAAGGCTATAAACCCGGTTTTAGTTCAATACGAGGGACCTATATAAATGCATTTCACGATGATATCGAAATTACATATGGAGAAAAACTTTTTGGTTTTCCGGATAAACAACAAAAGATCCTCAACTTGATTGATGGACAAGGCATCGAGATCTATCTTGACGGTGAACAGTTTTCAATGTTTGAGGGAGAGGTTCTCAGCTGCGAACGGAATTTGCATATGGACAAAGGATATGCGGAACGCATTGTCCATTGGAGATCGCCGAAAGGCAAAGAAGTAAACATTCATTTCAGAAGACTGATTTCATTTGCTAGAAAAGAGTTATTTGCGATCGATGTAAAAATAACACCGCTTCACGGCGTACAGCAAATCAAAATCTTTTCCCAAATAAATGGAGATGTGTCGAACTTTGTGGATAAAGAGGATCCGCGGTTAGCTTCCGGCCACGCTAAGCGCCTTGACATATCAGAAGTCCGCCAACAAGATGGATTCAGCATTGTCAAAAACACAACCTATGCGACCAAGCTTGAAGTTGCCTGTGTTGCATCGACGAGCATAACAGCAGAAACCCATGAACATAAATATGAGCAAACTGAATATGGAATTGGAGAAAGCTACGTCTATTCAAGCAACGAGCCACTTCAGTTCACCAAGTACAATGTCTATACAGACAGCTTAAGGCACGGCGAACCGGTAGTAGAAAAAGCCGTTGCCATCCAACAACAACTTCGCACCATCTCGTTTCAAGAGCTGCTTCAAGAACAAAAGGAATATCTGGATGCGTTCTGGAAAACATCAGATGTGGAAATTGACGGAGATGCAAAAATTCAAGAAGGCATCCGATTTAATCTCTTTCAATTGCTGCAGTCTGTAGGCAAGGATCCGGCCAGCAACATTGCTGCAAAAGGATTGTCGGGGGAAGGGTACGAAGGGCATTATTTCTGGGATACGGAAATTTATATTTTTCCGGTTTTCCTTATGACCAACCCTGAAATCGCTAAAAATCTATTGCTGCATCGCTACTCTATTTTGGACAGTGCCAGAGAAAGAGCCAAAACCATGGGCCATGAAAAAGGGGCACTGTTTCCGTGGCGGACAATTACCGGTGCGGAAAGCTCTGCATTTTTCCCGGCCGGCACTGCGCAGTACCATATAAGCGCGGATATCGCTTACAGCTATATCCAATACCACCTGGTGACAAATGATGATGAGTTCCTCAAAAAGTACGGCGCAGAAGTGCTTTTTGAGACTGCTCGCCTATGGGCCGATACTGGGCACATGAGGGACGGGAAATTCCGTATCGATGATGTTACAGGGCCGGATGAATACACCTGCATCGTCAACAATAATTACTACACAAATGCAATGGCCAAACATAATCTGTTGTGGGCAGCGAAAGTTTATCAATGGTTCAAGGAACATGACAGCGAGGGTCTGCAGCAATTGCAGGGCAGGCTGCAGCTGACGGAAAACGAAGTTACGGACTGGCAGGATGCTGGAGAAAACATGTACCTGCCATATGACGAATCCGAAAAGATCAGCGCGCAGGATGACAGTTTTCTGCAAAAAGCCCGCTGGGACCTGGAGAATACACCAGAAGAGAAGTTCCCGCTGCTGCTGAACTATCATCCGTTAACGCTGTACAGATACCAGGTCTGCAAACAAGCCGATACAGTGCTTGCCCATTTCCTATTGGAAGATCTGCAGGATTTTGAAACCATAGAAAACTCCTATAATTATTATGAGCAAATCACTACCCATGATTCGTCCTTGTCTTCCTGTGTCCACAGCATCATGGCATCGAAATTGGGCTATGAAGAAAAAGCCTATGATTATTTCATTGAAACAGCCCGACTGGATTTGGAAAATACCCATAAAAACACTAAAGACGGCCTCCATATGGCCAATATGGGCGGAACCTGGCTGGGCATCGTTTATGGATTTGCCGGGCTTAGAGTAAAAGAAGCAGGCCTGTCATTGGCACCGTCTCTTCCAAAAGAATGGAACTCCTATACGTTCCATATGCAGTATCAAGGCAGGCTGATCCGGGTGCATAAGGCAAAAGAATCTGTATCCTATCTATTAGTGGAAGGTGACGGGTTGACCATATTGCATCATACGAAACCCGTGCATCTTGAACAAGGCAATGAAGTTCGAGTTGTTTAAGAACAGACTCCATTCCGCAACTGGACTCGATAGCTGACTGATTCACATGAAAGCCACAATCCCCCCATCAGGTGCTGTTCAGCCTGATGGGGGGATTGTGTGTTTTATGAAGGAATAAATACCGAGGTCTAACTTACATAGAAAAACCCGACAGAATGCGCTTCTGTCGGGTTTATATCGTTTAGTCCAGAAATTCTGTATTCGTCAATAAAGCGAAATCCGGTTGTTCTTTCAGGAATTTCAAATCGAAAGAGGAATCGCCAAATGCCTGGATTTCTTCAGGTGCAAGAGCGGTATCGAAGATCATATTGTCCCATGCTCCATCAATGATGGAAGCTTCAAGCTTTTGGCCAGTAATTTCATCGATTGTATTGATCGTAATTTCTTTTGACTCATCCGGGTTTTCAGCGATAAATTTAGTAGCTTCTTTATGTGCATCAACAATGCCTTGCACCACTTCAGGGTTTTCTTCAATCAATTTGTTCGAAGTCACCAAAACAGATGCAGGCATTGTCGAACCAAATGAAATTTCATCCGGCTCAATGATGACTTTCGCACCGGTATTTTGTTTCAACACTGAAGCCCAAGGTTCTGGAGCTACTGCTACATCGACTTTTTCTGTAGCAAACAAAGCTTCATATTGAGCAGGATTTCCTGTTTGGTGAAGCATTTCGCCGCCGATGCGGTTTGAAGTGATGTTATGTTCCTTCATGAAAGTTTCAAATTGAACATCGTGTGTGCAGCCAACGCGTGGCGTGATGAATGTCTTGCCGGCAAAATCTTTAACAGACTCAATGCCGCTGCCGTTGCGGGCCATGACAACCGTCCCGCCGGAAGCGCCGCCTGCAACCATGGTGACATCTGCACCGTTTGTGTAGTTGTTCATTGCCGGACCAGGTCCGACCAAGCCGGCATCGATATCACCAGTTTTCAGAGCAGTCATAAAATCCGCACCATCTGCAAATGTGACGTATTCAACAGCTGTGCCTTCTTCCAGATTTTTTTCATACAAAGCCTGATCTTTAGCGACCATGGCAGGAACGTGATCCAGGTTCGGGAAATAGCCGATTGTGACAGAAGATGAGTCTTCGCTTGCGCCAGGTGAACCGCAGGCTGCCAAAATGCCAACCAAAGCGACTGGTGCCATAAGTGTGAAAATACGTTTCATAAGATAAATTCCTCCTGTAAATATAATTGGTATGGGTAGTTTCTTGCTGTAGATGGCTTTTATGTTTCGAGTCCCCAACGCTTGAGGACATTGTTTTCGATTCGCTGGAAAATCATCAGGTCGACAATGGCACCGACGACGCCGATGATGATCATCACGCCGATGACCAGCGACATATTGCCGAAATCGGATGCATAGCGCAGCGTGTAGCCGAGGCCGGGGCCGGAACTTAAAAGTTCTCCGGCCATCAGCGCCCGCCAGGCAAATGCCCATGCTAGGCGTGCACCTGTCACGAAATATGGAACAGATGCGGGAATGATGACTTTGATGAACAGATCCAGACCATTCGATCCCATTGTCCGTGCAGCTTTGATGAACAAAGGATCGACATTTTTGATGCCGGTGCGGACATTTAGAATCATGACGAAAGTTCCGCCCAATATAACAACAAAAATGATAGAGCCTTCACCAAGACCAAACCACATCATGGCTAATGGCAGCCAGACGATGCTTGGAACACTTTGCAGTGCGAGCACCAAAGTTCCGAGTGTTTCATCTGCCGTTTTCGAGCGTGCCAGCAGGATGCCGACACCGGTTCCGATAATGACAGCAGCAACTAAACCAATCAGCAGCCTGCGGAAACTGGCAGCAAGGTCGTAGACAAGTGTCATATCAGCGAATCCCGCCACCAGCGAATCGTAGACGCTGACAGGGGAAGGGAGTATGGTTTCGTGCCACAGTTCAAAGCGGGAACCGAGTTCCCAAAAAACAATGAGCGCGGCGAAGAATATAATGCGTTTAACTGCCGGCTTCATATGCTTGCTCCTCATCTATGACTTTATCGATTTCTGTTTTCAAAAGACCCATGATCTGTTCTTCCAATGCAGCGATTTGCTGTCGGTGCTGTTCACGCGGCCGCGGGATATCAACTGTGATATCGGTCAGGATGGTTCCAGGACGAGTGCCCATAACGATGATGCGGTCAGACAGTTTGATCGACTCGGAAATGCTGTGGGTGACGAAGACAATGGTCTTTTTCGTATCGATCCATATTTCTTCGAGCTGGCCATGAAGGCGGCTTCTCGTTTGTTCATCTAAAGCGCCAAAAGGCTCGTCCATCAACAGAACGGCAGGGTCCATTGCCAGCGACCGGGCAATCGAGACGCGCTGCTGCATGCCTCCGGATAATTCATGGGGATAATGGGAAGGGTAGTTGCTCAGCTGCACCATTTTGAGGAAATGCTGGGCACGCTCTAATCCCTCTTTTTTGGACATTTCTTTGCGCAATGGGAACATGACGTTTTCTGTCACATTCATCCAAGGAAACAGGGCGGCCTGTTGGAACACCATGCCCCGATCTTTTCCAGGCTTCACGACTTTTTTTCCGTCCACAATGATTTCACCTGAAGTCGAGCTGACAAGCCCGGCGATCATCGACAATAAAGTGGATTTTCCACAACCGGATGGGCCTAAAATGGAAACGAATTCACCTTTTTGGATCGATAGGTCGATATCCTTCAAAACGGTATTCGGTTTGTTATTTTTATCGAAATAGACTTTGTTGATTTGCTTTGCTTCAATAAACATGAATGGCCACCGGTAATAAAACCTACCTTTCCTATCGGATAATATTATTAAAGTATAGTAGAATGATAGGGATTGTCAAGATGAGAATGCAGAAAAAACTGTTTTTTTATGGAATAAAGTAATTTTCTTGTTATTTGATCGTGATGAGTTCAATTCAGACAAGACCGAATGTATATAAAATTTCTACTAAGTTAAATATAAAAAAGGGCTGACGTCCATTCCAGCGGACGCTTTCCGCGGGCTTGCGCCGAACTAACTCGGGCTAAACGCCCGAGTGGATTTCGGCACTGCGCTACCCCGCAGGAGTCGCCGCTTCCATTCCCGTCAGCTCATTTAAAAACCGGCAAAGAAAAGGATTGCTTTTCTTTGCCGGTTTTATATTTTGTAGTTATGAGACAGCCGCCTAAACTACAGTATCTGAAAAAAATCTTTTATTCGTCGAACAGGTTCATGCTCAAGTAACGTTCACCGGTGTCCGGTGCGATACACAGCACTTTTTTGCCGGCACCTAAGCGCTTGGCAAGTTCGATTGCGGCATAGATGGTGGCGCCGGCAGATGGGCCGACAAAGATTCCTTCTTCACGCGCCACTCTTTTGAAGATATCAATCGCGTCTTCGTCATTGATTGCCATAATTTCATCGTACACTTCTGTGTTCAAGATGGCAGGGATAAAGCCGGGGCTCGTGCCCACCAGCTTATGCTTGCCGGGCTTTCCACCTGACAGGACAGGAGAGCCTTTCGGTTCCACAACAGCAACATAAAGTTCTGGAAGGTGTTCTTTCAAAGTTTCGCCAGTTCCTGTGATGGTACCGCCAGTTCCAGCCGATGCGACAAACGCATCCAGTTTGCCATTCATCTGCTCGAGAATTTCCAGTGCAGTCGTGGTGCGATGGATATCCGGATTCGCTTTGTTTTCGAACTGCTGCGGAATAAAGCTGTTCGGAATTTCTTTTTGAAGCTCCAACGCTTTGCTGATTGCGCCAGGCATTTTGTCGTCACTTGGCGTCAGCACGACTTCAGAACCAAACGCTTTTAACAGGTTGATGCGTTCTTTTGTGGCATTGTCCGGCAACACGAGAACAGAACGATATCCTTTGGCGGCAGCGACCATCGCGAGGCCAATGCCGGTATTGCCGCTGGTAGGTTCGATGATGGTCGCGCCTTTTTGGATCAAGCCTTCTTTTTCAGCTGTTTCGATCATGTTAAATGCGGCGCGGTCTTTGACGCTTTTTGTTGGATTGAACATTTCCAGCTTAACGTAAACATCCGCCGCACCTTCTGGAACGATGCGATTCAGTTTAACGACTGGCGTATCGCCAATCAATTCGATGATATTGTTATATGGTTTCATGTAGAAACATCCTTTCTTGCTTATGGAATCGATAGTTTGTTCTTTTACATGGAATTAATAAGGGGGTGAACGCAAACTGGAGTTTTTCAGTTGACGCAGTGAAACTCAGACTTTACGCTACTAGTATAACGCATTTTTGTTAATCATATTGGATTTGTCGGTTTAAAAGTGAGGAGGCTGCATAATGGAACAAATACCTTTAATCGTCAGTACGGATTGGCTGGAGCAGAATTTGAGTGATCCAAAGCTGCGCATCGTGGATGCAACAACGTTTATGGAAATGTCCGAAAACGGCGGACCGCCTTCTGTCTATTCAGGAAAAGCTTCCAATGAAGAAGCGCATATTCCAGGAGCAGTCTACGCCGATTTGCTGAATGACCTGTCGGACCCGGAATCCCCGTTGCCATTCATGGTGCCGCCGCGGAATCATTTTATCGAAAAAATGACCCGACTTGGTATAGGGGATGGCAACTATACCGTTATTTACGATCAAGGGGCACTTGTGGAAAATCCAGTGGTTGCGGCCTATTGGGCTTCGAGGCTGGCATGGCAGATGAAGTATGAAGGGTTTGAAAATATTGCCGTCCTGGATGGCGGATTGCCGAAATGGAAAGCGGAAGGCCGTCCGTTGACGGCTGTTCCAGGAAATTATTCACCTGCATCCTTTACCGGGCAGCGTCGTCCGGAATTGCTTGCCACTAAAGAAGACGTGCAGCAGGCGACTGGCGATGACAATATTGTCTTGATCAATAGCCTATCGCCCGAGGATTACAGAGGCGAGACAGATTCATATCCGAGAAAAGGCCATATCCCAAGCAGCATCAATGTCTTTTTTGGCAGTCATGCCGACATGGAGACGAAAGGTATGCTCAGCGATGCTGTACTGCGGGAGCCATTTGAAAAAATTGGTGCATTGGATCCGAATAAAAAAGTCATCACTTATTGCGGCGGAGGAATTGCCGCCACCTGGACTTCGCTCATCCTCAATAAACTTGGCCAAAAAAACGTAGCCGTCTACGACGGATCGCTGAATGAATGGGCCAGCGACCCATCCTGCCTCCTCGTGACAGAGAGCTGACTAAAAGACCGGGGCTGTCCCAAAAGGGGCTGACGTCCATTCCAGCGGACGCTTTTTTGCGGGCTTGCGCCGAACTGACTCGGGCTAAACGCCCGAGTGGATTTCTTACGATGTCGCTACGCTGCTCCCGCAAGAGTCGCCGCTTCCATTCCCGTCAGCTCGTTTAAAAACCGGCAAAGAAAAGCAATCCTTTTCTCTGCCGGTTTTATATTTTGTAGTTATGAGACAGCCCCGGTCTTTTGATGTTTATTCTGAAGCTACAGCCACTTCGATATGCTGGAAGCTGGCGACATCGAACAATCCGCAATCGGTTAACTTTAAATGGGGAATAACCGGCAAAGACAGGAAAGATAAGGTTAAAAAAGCATTGAAATGAGTGGGTGCGCCAATCTTCAAAAGGCTTTGGTCAAGCGTTTTAAGTTGTTCATACACTGCAGGGAAGGGTTCTTCCGACATCAAGCCTGCAATGCCAAGAGATAAACTGGCCAATATTTTGCCTTCCTGGACAATTGCCAATCCGCCTTTCAGTTTGTGAAGAGCCTCGACCGCAGCCTTAATGTCTTCGTCACTCGTTCCAACAGCGATGATATTATGTGAATCGTGCGCAACAGTAGTAGCGATGGCACCATTTTTAAGGCCAAGCCCTTTGACGATGCCGAGGCCGATATTGCCGGTGGCCTGATGGCGCTCAATGACAGCGATCTTTAATAAATCTTTTGAGGTATTCGAAACAAAAAAGCCATCGTTTACCGGAGTTTCTTCAATTAAATGCTCCGTGATCAGATTGTTTGGATTGATGCCAATCACATGTGCCTGAGTGCTGTGGCCCATTGGGATTTGCAAACTGTCAATAGAGATATCCGCTATTCGGACTGTGTTCTGTACGGCGGAAGTTTCGCTTTTCTCCCCGACAGGTCCCATGTAATGGCCGTTTTGCGCTGCAAGCTGGCCATCTTTATAAACTTCCGAAATGCGGAATTCTTCCAGGCTGTCGAGCAGCAGAAAATCGGCGTCATAGCCGGGAGCAATAGCACCTTTCTGGCGTAAGCCGAAGCATTGTGCGGCATTGATGCTCGCCATGGATATAGCCGTAATCGGATCTATTCCTTGTTTGATGGCGACCCGGACATTGTAATCCACACTGCCTTCTTCAATCAAATCATCCAAATGCTTATCGTCGGTACAGAATAAGCAGCGCTGCGCGTTTTTTTCAGTCACACCTTCAAGTAAAGCGTGGAGGTTTTTGGCTACGGATCCTTCACGCAGCATAACGTACAGGCCGCGCTCTAAGCGCATGATCATCTCTTCTTTGGTTACACATTCATGATCGGTTAAAATTCCAGCAGTTCCATAAACATTGATATCATTTTCACTGAGTCCAGCCGCATGGCCATCGATTTGCTGGCTTAACAGGAGTTTATCCAGCATGGCATCCTCTCCGCGCAAGACGGCTGGGAAATCCATAACTTCTGCCAAGCCCAGCACCTGTTCCCGATCTAAAAAGGGTGCCAGTTGTTCTGCAGATAGCTTTGCACCTGAAGTTTCAAAAAGAGTAGCCGGTACACATGATGGCAACATAACCTTTATATCGAGCAGGCTGGCTTCAGAATCCTTTAGCATGAACTCCAATCCTGCTGTCCCGCTGACATTGGCGATTTCATGTGGATCTGTGATGACTGTGGTGACGCCATGTGGAAGGACTACCTGCGAAAACTGCTGGGGAGTCACCATGGATGATTCGATATGAACGTGTGCATCGATCAAGCCGGGTGCGACAAATTTTCCGGTAGCATCGATCTCCTGGATTCCTTCATACTCACCAATGCCGACAATGACACCATCGCTTATTGCCACATCGCCCATTGTAAGGTTCTTCGTGAAAACATTGACGATGGAGGCGTGTCGAATTACAAGATCCACTTTCGTTTGCTTATTGGCAGCGTCTATCCTCTTTTTTAATTTTTCTTTATTCACAGTTATTCATTCTCCTTTAAAATAGTTTTGAGTAAAAAGCTTTATGGAGATGGCATGATAAACATGCTTTGATTTTTATGCAAAGATTTAAGCGTTGACTAATTTTACATTAAATAAGGAACAAGCTCTAGCAAAGAGAGAGATGAATTCATACTGAATAGTAGAAATGCAGAAACTGCCTTTATTTGATTTATAAAAAAAGATGCTATAAACTAACATAAAATTCCTTTTTAAAAAGTTTGATATTTCTGATAAAATAGGAATTTTCTTTAAAACGAGAGGGGAATCGAAATGTCGGATATTTCAACTCACGATTTATTTGCTTATTTGAACGTAACGGGTGCATCGCAGCCAGAAGTAATTCCAAATCAACGAACTTTTACATTTTTATCAAAAAAAACGGGGCTTCCACAAGTGTGGAAGTGGAACGGAAATTCAAATGATGTGGAGCAAGTTACTGATTTGGAAGACCGCATATTACTGGTCAGCCATTCGCCTTCGGGAAAAAAGACCATAGTAGGCATGGATCATAAAGGCAATGAAAAGCAGCAGTTTTATGTGATGGACAGCGATGGATCAAACATAGAAGCATTGGTTGTATCGCCAGACCATTTCCATCATTTTGGCGGCTGGTCTCCAGACGAAACAAAAATCGCTTTTTCCAGCAACCGGCGCCATCCAGGATATTTCGATGTCTTTATAGTCGATCTCGACGAAAAGAAGGAGCAGGCAATCTACGAAACGGAAGCTAATTGCAACCCGGTTTGTTGGACGAAAGATGGACAAAGTTTAATTTTAAGCATACCGGATACGAATATCGACCAATCCTATTATGTACTGAATATCGAGACCAAAGAAAAAATGGAAATCGGTTCGGAAGATGTTTTAGGAAGACACCATTCTATTCAATTGACTAAAGATGGGAAGGGAGGGTTAATTGTGTCGGATGTCGGAAGAGATACTTTATCGATCCGACAATTTTCTTTTGAATCACTTTACGAATTGGATGAAATTCATTCAGTGAAAGACTGGGATATCGAAGAAATTGAGTTGTCCCCGAATAATTCTCAGCTGGCCTTCACCATAAACGAGGGAGGCATTTCAAGACTGGGCATTTACAATTTGCATAATCAAACACAAAAGATGATTGAAAAAATCCCTTCAGGTGTCTTCGAATCCCTTTCTTGGTTAGCGGAAGATGAATTGGTTTTGGGATTGAAAAGCCCCGTTTATCCGGGAGATATCTGGAAAGTTTCAGTGGACACTGGCCAAAGCGAACGCCTGACCCATGTTGGTGAAGATAAAACAGTGGAACACTTATGGTTGGAGCCGGAACTATGCAGTTTCTCTTCATTTGACGGCTTGCGGGTCCCTTACTTTTTATATGGAAAACAGGAGTATTCCCAGCCGGTTGTGATCTATGTGCATGGCGGCCCAGAATCCCAGATCCGTGCTGAATTCAATCCGGTTATCCAGTTTTTAGCTGCCAATGGTTTTGCAGTTGCGGCGCCAAATGTCCGCGGCAGCATGGGCTATGGCAGGGAATATGTGCAGCTCGACGATGTGCGGAAGCGGATGGATTCTGTTGCTGATTTGAAAGAACTGGCAGAAGACCTGGTGAGCAGCCATGGGGCTGACCGTGCCAAAATCGGAATCATGGGGCGCAGTTACGGCGGCTTTATGGTGCTTGCAGCTTTAACGAGCTATCCGGCTGTCTGGGCGGCGGGCGTGGATATCGTAGGCATTTCACATTTTAAATCGTTTCTGGAAAACACCGGATCCTGGAGACGGGCTATGCGCGAATACGAGTATGGTTCATTAAAAGACGATGGCGACTTTTTTGAAGAGATTGCGCCTTTGAACCATACTGCCAACATCCAAGCGCCTTTATTGGTTTTTCATGGACGAAATGACACACGCGTCCCCGTAAGCGAAGCAGAGCAACTGACTGCTGATTTAAAAAATCAGGACAAGCATGTGGAATTGATCATTTTTGAAGATGAAGGACATCAAACCGAGAAAATGGAAAACCATATCCATATGAATACAATGATTGTAGAGTTTATGGATAAATTTTTAGGCGGCAAGCGACAGGATTAAAAAAACGACTTGATGAGTGGCTTTTGTGAAATATAGAGGGATATATTTCATCGCTTGAAGGAGTTATACTAATGAAATAAGCTGTTAAAGTTTTAGAAAGAAGATGACCATATGACGATTCACCCGATGGCAAAAGCTTTTGCAATCGGCTTAGCTGGCGCAGGGATTTTTGTAGCCGCAGGTGCGCCGATGCCCTGGCTGCTGGGCCCTTTGTTTGCAGTCTTGCTCATGCAATTGTTTACACCGGTTTCGCTGAAATGGCATTCCCGTTTCCGCAATAGCGGATTGGTAGTAGCAGGTTATGTTATCGGCTTTGCCTTTACGCTTGAAGCGTTGCAAGGGATGAGGCATTATTTTTTGGCGATGGTAGTGATTAATATCGTCTTTTTCGTCCTTTTCCTCTTTATCAGTTCGTTGATGGCTTCCCGGACAAAAGTGGATCAGGCAACAGCGATGACCTGCTGCGTCCCGGGAGGCTTGTCGCAAATCATAACGTTTGCAGAAGAGCAGAAAACCATTGATCTGACGGCGGTGACATTTTATCATGTTCTCCGTGTCCTATTGATTGTCGCCATTGTTCCATTTATCGTTGCAAACGGCGGATCTTCCCATGTGGAAGAGCTGGGACAAGGGGAGTATTCCCTGCAGCTCCTCGGGTTGCTGGTGCTATGCTATGGAGCGGGGATGCTGGCACAAAAAATAAAAGTGCCCACAGCTTTTTTGCTGGGGCCAGTTTTTCTGATCATGGCATTCAATCTGGCTGGTCTAGCAGTGCCGGTCATGCCAGGCTCTTTCCTGCACATCGCCCAATTATTCATCGGTATTTACATTGGATTGCTTTTGAAGAAAGAGGATTTGAAATTGACAAAACGAATGATTTTCTATTCTTTTTTTTCGAGTGCTGTGTTGATCGCCTTTGCCTACGGCATCAGCTTTATCCTGCAGGACCTCTACGGACTAAGTTTTTCCACCAGCTTTCTGAGCGTGGTGCCGGGGGGACTTGACCAGATGGGCATTATCGCGGCATCGGTTCATGCCGATGTAACCGTCGTAACGGCGTTTCAGCTGTTCCGAATTTTGTTTCTGTCGGTATTGATCGTGCCGTTCGTTAAATTTGCTGCCGCCCGCAGCGAACAGCGGAAAAAAATTTCTGCAGAAAACGCAGGATAGACAAAATCTAATCAAAATGAATAGCAGTGTATCATCCTAACCGGTCCGGCCACTTCGCTTTTCGTGGGCTCAGCTTCAGCCTCCTCGTCACTACGTTCCTGCGGGGTCTTCAGCTTTCGCTGATTCCACAGAAGTCTTCGTGGCCAGCCCGGTTGGGAGCATGCAACTTTAATCAAAGGGAGAAACTCATTAGTTCGTTTTTCCATAAAAAGAACTCCAACCAGCCTGGTCATTCCGTCACTCCAGGATCCGGAGCGCAAGGCGGCGAAGGGCCAACATGTGCTCCTGCATCGCTGCGCTAGCTTCGTCGCAAAGACTTGGTCTCGCTAGCTTCGACCAATGTCTTTCCTGCGGGATAGCGAAGTGCCGAAATCCACTCGGACCCAAGTCCGAGTTAGTTCGGCGCAAGCCCGCGGAAAGCGTCCGCCTGGAGCGCAGGATCCCGTACAACCAAGAAAAATGAGGAGTCATTCATTGAATTTCATCACTATTCTTTTGTCTACAAGCTAAAGGCAGCCCCAGACACTAAGTCCGGGGCTGCCTTTTCTGTGGGCTTATTCTTTTGATTCTTTATAGACGAAGTAATCGAAATCAGCAGGCTGCTGCTGGCCGGACAAATCCTGGCATTGCATGCCGACAAATGCACCGGTGAAAAATCCACCGCCTTGAATATAGTCATCTGACAGTGTAGAAGAATTGAACTTAATCGGCAGCGTAACCCAGTTCTCGCCATCGAAAGAATATGAATACATATAAGTTTTTGTTCTTACTTCCACACGCATATGAACGTATTCAATCTCTTCAGGAATGCTGATTTCTTCTCCTTGAAGCGGCTGCGAGAAGGAGAAATTGTCGCACACTGTAAGTTCAAGAATGCGGCCTTTTTCTTCATGCCAGGAAATTTGAAGAGCGGTCCAGTTTTCCGTGTTGTAGTAGTTTACAAGTCCGGCACCTTGCTGAAAAGTAGTTGGCTGGAAGGCGACTTTCGTTTCGGCAGTAAAGTTGAAGTGCTGCCAGCGCCTTGCCACAAACGCCTGAGTGAACTTGGAAGTCAGCGATTCGCGTCCGTAGAGGCGGAGATGGCCAGGCTTATCATTCAACGAAACGATTTCTTCGCCAAGTGGAATGCGCAGCGTCTGGAAATGTCTGTTCAATTTGGCAGAATCGAAATCATCCTTTTCAGGGAAATCTGCCGGCCAGGTAACTTCTTCAATGGCGGGACCTTCAATTTGCGAAGCCGGCTGATTGCCTCCGACGACAAACGGCCAATTGTCTCGCCATTCCAACCGCTGGATAGCAGTTTCCCGGCCAAGTGGACAAAAACCACGTGGATCCAATAAAGCCTGGTCTTCCTGCGGCAGCGGGCGTCCTGTCAAATGCACCAGGAACCATTCGTCAGTATGGGTTTGAACAATCGAAGCGTGCCCGGCTTTTTGAAGCGGGATTCTTGGGTATGGCCATGAAGTGATTAATGGATTTTCAGGATGGACTTCATAAGGCCCATCAATTTGGTGCGAGCGGGCAATGGTCGCCTGATGATCGTATTTCGTTCCGCCTTCTGCTGTCAGCAAGTAATAATACTCGCCAATCTTGTAGAGGTGCGGCGCTTCGGTCAATTTAATATCAGTGCCTTTAAAGATGATTTTGGATTCACCGATCAGCTTACGCGTTGCCGGATCGAATTCCTGCAGGACGATGCCGTAAAAAGGATGATGCCCAACACGATGGTCCCAGTACATATTAACGAAATATTTTTTTCCCGACTCGTCATGGAAGAGAGAAGGATCAAATCCAGAACTGTTCAGATACGAAGGTTCTGACCATTCTCCATCGATTGTTTCACACGTAACTAAATAGTTATGGCAGTCTTTCCATTGGCCTTCTGTTACTTTAACGTCCGTAAAAATCAGCCAAAACTGGCCATCACTGTACGACAAGGCAGGAGCCCAAACGCCGCCGGAGTTCGGATTGCCTGACATGTTCAATTGGCTCAAGCGATTTAAGGGCCTAGAAATCAACCGCCAGTTTTTCAAATCTTTAGAGTGGTAAATGCCTACCCCGGGGAACCATTCAAATGTGGAAACGGCAATATAGTAATCTTCTCCAACACGGCAAATAGATGGATCGGGATTGAAACCAGTTAAAATCGGATTTTGGATCACGCTCATTGTTGTTCATCCTCCATTCAAAATGTGTAAGTGCTTACAAGATTCAGCTAGATAAGTTGAACTTAAGAATGTTCATGTTATAAACCGCTTTGGGCACGCCGGCGCTAAGAGATAGAGTGAAATCAAAGCAAGCCTAAGTTTTTCGCTGTATCCATCAAAGAGATGGAGCCAATCAACGGAACTCCCGGAAGCCTTTGGCAGCTGCTATCGCGAAGCCCTGTTGTACCAACTGCAAGACCTGCATCCTGTAAGACCCAAAAGCGGAGCTGATTTGCAGAATATCAGCAAATCAAAATCTTTAGTTCAACATATATAGTAACTTATAAACGATCATACATCACTTAGTCTAGCGAGTAAACTAAGTTTTTGAAATAGTTAAGATTTAAGGCATAAAAAAGCCGATCTCCGTTAATGGAAATCGGCACGTCATGCGTTATCAGATGTTTTACACATTCAAGCTTACTTTTTGCTGCATGCTGACGCTAAGGAAATTTTCAATTGAAAAAGCAGAAACGCCTAAAGCACTTGAGAACGTACTCAATTCTGAGAAACAGATGGTCAAGTCATTTTGCTGGAACCACAGAGCTTGGTTCGACACACGATCAGTCAGCGTCTTGTTCAGCCATTTATAGGAGGAAGCCATTCGATTGCCGATAATTACCTGCTGGGGATTAAAGCTGTTGATGATATTATTGATGCCGACACCGAGATAGTCGCCTGCCTGTTCAAACAGGGATATCACTTTTGGATCGCCCTGTTCGGCAAGTGCCAGAAGATCGCTCAGCTCCAGCTCTTTCCCAGCTAAAGAAGGAAGGTTCATTTTCTCAGCAGCGGTCAGCAACGCCTGCTCAGACGCATACAATTCCCAGCATCCTTTATTGCCGCAGCGGCATGTAGGTCCGTTCACTTGAATGGTCATATGCCCGAGCTCTCCTGAAAAGCCGTTTGAGCCTTTATACAAAGAGCCATTCAATATCAAACCGACGCCAATACCGATGCCTGCACTAACATAGATAATGTGCTTGGAATCTTTTCCGGCGCCGAACTTCTTTTCTCCATAAGCGCCTGCGTTTGCCTCATTTTCAATGATGACTGGCAAATGGTATTTGTTTTCAAGAACAAGCTTTAAATTCAGGTTTTTCCACTTAAGGTTTGGAGCGAGCAAGATTTCTCCATGGTTATCGACGATTCCCGGTACACCGACGCCAATGCCAATGATGCCGTGTGGGCTCTCAGGTGCGGAGGCAATCAGATAATCGATGGTATGGAAAAGCTGCAGTTCAATTTCTTCATACGATAAATTCTTAAAGGTGACTTCTTTTTCATTGCAGATATTGCCGTTCAAATCCGTCAACACGCCCAACAGGTAATTGACTCCAATATCTATGCCTACCGAATATCCAGCCTTTTCATTGAAAAGCAGCATTACGGGGCGTCTGCCGCCACTGGATTTTCCAGGACCGGATTCATAAATCAAATGATCTTCCAGCAGGTCATTTACCAGGGAAGATACGGTGCCTTTGTTTAAACCGACTTCTTGAGCTACAGCTGCCCTGGAAATAGGGGAGTGGTTAATGATTTTTTTTAAGACCAGGGATTTGTTTCCCTCTTTTACCACATGATGATTCCAAGTCCTATTTTCTCTAATATTCATGTTTATCCACTCCTTTATCTTTTAAGAATGTTTTAAAGTAATTTTATTAGGAAGACTGCCCAAAAAAAATGAGAAAGTTCAATGGCAACGATTTTTTAATGGGGCAAGGTTCTGCCGGAAACTGAACTGTAAAATTGCTATTGCCCACTTACATAGTTATAAATTTGCTGAAAGTATATCTTTATATTGTACCTTCATTTTTACCTTTTGAGTAATAAAGCTTGTCATATGAGCATTTTAACATGAAAATAAAACTTTGTTTAGCCACTAGACTAACAAAAATATATTTGCTACAATGAAACCGCATACAACAATCTGAAAATTGTTGTAATACTAAATTGAACGAGGGGGAGAGAAAAAATGGGAAAGAAGAAAACGCTTACACTTCTATCATCCGCTTTTGCTTTGTCAATGGTTTTAACAGGCTGCTCGGATTCCGGCGAAACAGGTGATGCATCGGGGGCATCTGATACAGAAATAAAATTCATGCATTTATGGCCGGAAGGCAGTTCGAAAAAACATTATGATGTGGTAAATGAAATCATCGCTGAGTACGAAGCAGAAAACGAAGGGGTGTCAGTCGACCTCGAAGTATTGAGCAACGAACAGTACAAAGATAAATTGAGAGTTCTCTCCACATCTGGGGATCTTCCGGATGTCGGCTTGACTTGGGCAGCTGGATTTTTGGAACCTTATGTTGGCGGCAATATGTTTGCACCGCTGGATGATGTGATCGAAGAAGATTTGAGCGACGCGTTTGTACCGGGAACGACAGAAGCTTATGCATTGGACGGAGCTACTTACGGACTTCCATTGGAATTGAACATTGTTTCTTTATATTATAACAAGGCAATGTTCGAGGAACAGGGCATCACACCTCCTGAGACTTACGAGGAGCTTGAAACTGCCATAGCAGAATTCAACGATGCCGGAATTCAGCCAATTGCTTTAGGCAACCGGGATTCTTGGACAGGCTCTATGTGGTATATGTATCTCGCTGACCGAATCGGCGGCGCAGAGGTATTGAATAAAGCAATTGACCGTTCAGGATCTTTTGAAGACCCGGCACTGGTTGAAGCAGCTGCTAAAACACAGGAACTTGTTGACTCTGGCGCTTTTGTCAATGGATTTAACGGCCTTGCAGACGAAGAAGCCAAATCCATGTTCATGAGCGGACAATCGCCAATGTACTTGATCGCAACTTGGGATCTTCCAAACTTTACAACTAACGAAAGTGTTCCTCAGGAATTCAGAGATTCGATCGGCTATCTTAACTTCCCGACTGTTGAAGGGCAAGGGGATCCGAGCAGTTTTGTCGGCGGTCCTGGAGTTGGACTGTTTGTCGCTGAAGAATCGGAAGTAAAAGAAGAAGCAAAAGATTTTGCAGCTTATTTTGTAAAAGCTTGGGGAGAAGAAGCTGTAACGAAAGCGGGAGTAATTCCTGCCACTAAAGTGGATGCTGAAACTTTGGATTTGCCGGAAATGTATGTTGATATCCTAAATGAATTGAATGGGGCAACAAACATTACATTATTTGCGGATGTTCAGATGAGCCCGGATGTGGCTCAAGTTCACTTGGATTCTGTTCAGGCCCTTTTTGGAAATGAAATCACTCCGGAAGAGTTTGCTGAAAATCATGAAGAAGCCCTTTCATCAGAATAAATAGAGTTCCAAAGGGAAAATCTAATTAAAAAGAGGGGGCATATCCTAAGTAAGGAATGTCCCCTTGTATTTTCTAAGATATGGGGTTGAATCGTATGAATAAAGTAATGTCGAATAAGTTCTATATCGCTTTTTATATTGCACCTGCTCTCCTCCTGCTCCTAATCCTCGTTTTCATTCCCCTGGTCTTGTCCGGTTATTATGGCTTGATGGATTGGGATGGAATCGGAGAGAAAACTTTTATCGGTTTAGAAAATTACATCACTGGAATTCAAGACAAGCTATTCTGGAACAGTGCGTTCCATTCGTTCTTACTGGCGATCTTTTCCACATTAAGTTTAATCATTTATTTGACTGTTTCTTTTATATTGGCTTCCAAGATCAAAGGGGCAGATTTACTGCGTAAAATTTACTTGATCCCTATGCTGCTGTCTTCAGTCGCAATTGCCCAATTGTGGGTAAAAATCTACAACCCATCAAACGGCATCCTGAATGTCTTCCTGATGAGCATCGGCGTGGAAAATCCGCCGCTGTGGTTGGCAAATCCTTCTATTGTACTGTTTGCCATTTTCGTTCCGATTTTGTGGCAATATGCCGGCTTCTACATCCTGATCTATTATGCGGCCTTGAAAAACATTCCGGAATCGCTGATAGAAGCGGCCAGAATCGACGGGGCTACGCCTTTTCAGATTGCGACACGCATCAAACTGCCATTGATCAAAGAAGTGGTCAGCGTAACGATTGTCCTGGCAATAGTGGGTTCTCTTAAGTATTTCGATTTGATTTATGTAATGACTGCCGGCGGACCAAATGGCGCCAGTGAAGTTATGGCATCCTATATGTACAAACTCGCATTTTCCAACTACAACTTCGGCTACGGCAGTGCCATCGGCTTCCTGCTGTTGATCATCACCTTGATCGTTACGTTTATCGTACGGAAACTGACAGAGACAAAAGATAAACTCGAATATTAAAGGAGGCACGAAAATGGGCCGCATTGGTTACTTTTTTCTTTACCTGGCGCTGATAGTTGTTGGGTTGTTTCAGATCTTGCCGCTGGTCTGGCTTTTCCTATTCTCTTTAAAAGATAATAACGAAATTTTTGCAGGTTCTCCGTTTGCTTTGCCATCAGAATTCCGATGGGAGAATTATGAAAAAGTCTGGAATGGCGGTATTGGAACGTATTTTTTCAATAGTGTCTGGATCACCGTCCTTGCCATCATTTTGACAGTCCTTTTTGCGAGTATGGCGGCTTTTGCCATCACTAGGCTAAAATGGAAATTGAGCGGCTTGGTGCTCGGCCTGTTTATGGTCGGGTTGATGATTCCCATTCACTCGGCATTGATTCCGTTGTACAGCATGTTCTTGAGCGTCAACTTGATCGATAATCCAATTTCAATAGTCATTACCTATACCGCTTATAATCTGCCCATAACATTGATGATTTTGCTTGGCTTCTACTACACTTTGCCCCATGAAATCGAGGAAGCTGCTGTGATCGATGGCTGTTCTATCCATCGCATGTTCTTCCAGATTATCTTGCCGATGACGACACCAATTTTAGCCACTACTATCGTTATCAACATGATCTATAATTGGAATGAATTTGTTTTTGTCAACACCTTCATCAGTTCGGAAGGCTACAAAACATTGACAGTCGGCATTCAAAACTTTATCGGCCAATACATGACGGATTGGGGGGCGATTGGCGCAACACTGGTTATCAGCGTTCTGCCGATCATTATCGCCTTTATCTTCTTCAGCAATAAGGTAGTTGAAGGAATTTCATCAAGTGCTGTAAAAGGATAAACAAAAAAGCTTCACACATTAAGGGAGAGATTCCCTTTGGTGTGAAGCTTTTTCATGGGTTTTATTAAAAGCATGCATCGCCATCCACATGGTGATAAAAGCATACAGGCTGCCGCCGAATATAAACGCCAGAGCTGGGAGAAGTGTCATGATAAAGAACAGCGAAACCAGACAAAGAACAATAACGGCAGTTGATGCTGGATTGACCAGCATGAGAAACAATGCATTTTTGATGACATGCGGTATTTTAATGTCGTAATGCACAAAGACCGGAAACAGGTAAAACAAGAAAAACGTAAAGATCAGCATAAACGCAAACAAGGGAATATACGTCCAGTTCAGTTGCTGATCGGGGCTTGACTGGATATAGAAAATGTCCAGCACAATAAACAACAGAAGAATCGAAACGGCAATACCGAGAATGTTGCTTTTTACGAAATCTTTCTTATAGAAGGACCAAAATGTTTGAAATAGAGGAAGATCTGTATTTCCTTTCAGCCATTCCCGGCATACGGCAAACATCGAAGTAGTGGCCGGATAAAATCCAAAGAGAACGCCTCCAAGCAATGAAAATAGTACCCAAAGAAAGTTAAGATAGGCCAATCGTGTAATCCATTCCAGCGCAACATAAATAGAGCGGCTAGCCGTGTTCATTGATAATCGCCTCGATCCTATATTTCAGTAATCTGTAAAATCATACCTTACTGGATAGAAAAATTCATTCATCTGATTGTAAATACTTTGTTTAACCAATAGACAAACTAATTATAACTTGCTATAATCCTTAATGAAAGCCTTTTCATCAATTAGTCTAAATATTGGTACATATGATTGGAACTAAAATTACATTGGAGGTATGGAACATGGCGCATTTCACAGGTATTGAAAAGATAAAATTTGAAGGAGCATCTTCAAAAAATCCATTCGCTTTTAAATTCTATAACCCTGAAGAGAAAATTAATGGTAAAACGATGGAGGAAACATTGCGGTACGCTGTGTCCTATTGGCATACATTCACGATGGACGGTTCAGATCCGTTCGGTGCAGGAAGCATGGTTCGGACATGGGATCATTTAAAAGGAATGGACTTAGCCAAAGCGCGAGTTGAGGCATCTTTCGAGTTTTATGAAAAAATGGATGTGCCATTTTTCTGTTTCCATGATGTTGATATTGCGCCTGAGGGCAGCAACTTACGTGAGTCCAACAAGAACTTGGATGAAATCGTTGGCATGATCAAGGAATACATGAAAGACAGCAAAGCAAAATTGCTTTGGAATACAGCCAATAACTTTACGCATCCGCGTTTTGTCCATGGCGCGGCAACTTCAAGCCATGCAGACGTTTTTGCTTATTCAGCAGCAAAAGTGAAAAAAGGGCTTGAAATCGGCAAAGAACTCGGTGCTGAAAACTATGTATTCTGGGGTGGCCGCGAAGGTTACGAAACCTTATTGAATACGGACATGAAGCTGGAACTGGATAACTTAGGCCGCTTTTATCATATGGCAGCTGACTACGCGAAGGAAATCGGGTTTGACGCACAATTCCTGATCGAACCAAAGCCAAAAGAGCCTTCTACGCATCAATACGATTACGACGTAGCTACAGCACATGCATTTTTGCAAAGCTACAAGCTGGATGATAAATTTAAATTTAATATCGAAGCAAACCACGCCACACTGGCTGGCCATACCTTCGAACATGAGCTTCATTATGCACGCATCAACAACATGCTCGGTTCTGTCGATGCCAACCAGGGAGATCCGCTATTGGGCTGGGATACCGATGAATTTCCAACTGATCTTTGGTCTACAACTTTGGCAATGTACGAAATTCTTCAAAACGGTGGACTTGGCCGCGGCGGCTTGAACTTCGATGCTAAAGTAAGAAGAGGGTCATTCGAACAGGATGATTTGTTCCATGCCCACATCGCAGGAATGGACGCTTTTGCTGTCGGCTTGAAAGTGGCTCAGCAGCTGATCGACGATAAAGTGCTTGAAAATGTAGTGAGCAACCGCTACGAAACGTATACAAACGGCATCGGACTGGATATCGTTAATGGCAACACAGACTTCCACCAACTCGAAGACTACGCATTCGGCATTACTGACATTAAGCAACAATCTGGACGCCTTGAGCAGATCAAAGCGACCATCAACCAATACTTGCTGCAAGCTTTCGCTAAATAAGAAATTTTTCAGGCTGGGAGAGCTGACTTTATGAAATATGTAATTGGCGTCGACTTGGGAACAAGTGCTGTAAAAATCCTATTAGTGGATCAGCAAGGAAATGTGGCAAAAACTATTTCAAAATCGTATCCATTGATCCATGAAAAAAATGGCTACAGTGAACAAGATCCGAAGCATTGGGTAGAGCAGACCGCCGCTGGGTTAAAGGAAATGCTAAGTGCTTTCGGCGAAAATGCAGAAGACATCGAAGGCATCAGCTTTTCAGGGCAGATGCATGGACTGGTTTTGCTGGACAGCGATAACAAAGTATTGCGCCCCGCTATTCTGTGGAATGACACTCGTACAACAGCCCAATGCCAACAGATTTATGATGTGGTCGGACAGGAACGCTTGCTGGAGATCACAAAAAATCCGGCATTGGAAGGATTTACGTTGCCGAAAATTCTGTGGGTTCAAAAAAACGAGCCTGAGCTTTTTGGGAAGGTGAAATCCTTTGTCCTGCCAAAAGACTATTTGCGTTATAAGATGACCGGCAAGCTGGAAATGGAGTTTTCAGATGCTGCGGGAACATTGTTGTTGGACGTCTCAAGCAAACAATGGAGCCAGGAAATCTGCGATTTATTGGAACTTGATGTTAGTATATGCCCTCCATTAGTAGATTCACATGATGAAGTAGGTACTGTCACAAAAGAATTTGCTGAAGTTTCGGGGCTTTCCCCCTCGACCCGTGTTTTTGCAGGCGGTGCAGATAATGCTTGTGGAGCTATCGGTGCGGGAATTTTAGAAGAAGGCAAAACATTTTGCAGCATCGGAACGTCAGGTGTCGTGTTATCTTATGAGGCTAGAGGAGATAAGGACTTTGATGGCAAGGTTCATTATTTCAACCACGCAGCACCCGGTGCCTTTTACACAATGGGGGTAACTTTAGCAGCAGGCTACAGCTTGTCCTGGTTTAAAGATGCCTTTGCTCCAGAAGCATCCTTCGATGAACTGTTGGCCGATATTCATAGTGTGCCTGCTGGATCGAATGGATTGGTGTTTACACCTTATGTTGTTGGGGAAAGAACACCACATGCAGATGCTGCGATACGCGGCAGTTTTATCGGCATGGACGGCTCACATCGCCGGAAAGATTTTGCGCGTGCAGTTCTGGAAGGAATCACGTTTTCTCTAAACGAATCAATCTCAATTTTCCGGGAAAGCGGCAAAACGATCGATACGATTGTATCCATCGGCGGGGGCGCACAAAATGAAGAGTGGCTCCAAATGCAGGCCGATATTTTTGATGCCAAAATCATCCGTCTCACCAGTGAGCAGGGACCGGGTATGGGAGCAGCAATGCTGGCAGCTTTCGGCTGTTCTTGGTTCCAAACACTGCAAGAATGCGCAGATGCATTTTTGCAGGAAGAACAGCACTATTTACCGATGGAAGAAAACGTGCAGACGTACAGAAAGCTGTTTCCGATCTATCAAGAAGTTTACGGGAAAACCAAAGATTTGAATATCAGGCTTTTGGAATTCCGCAAGTAGTCGACTCCATAGAACCTCAACTAAATAGTTGAGGTTTTTTCTGTAAAGAAAACCAAATTTAAAAAAGAGGTGAGCAATAGTGAATTATCGTCAACTTGGCAAGACAGAGATGAAAATAAGCGAATTGAGCTTTGGCACTTGGGCAATCGGCGGTTCATGGGGCAACACCAATGATGAACAATCACTGAAAGCATTGGAATACGCCATGGACAAAGGGGTAAACTTTTTTGATACGGCAGATGTCTACGGTGATGGGCACAGCGAAGAACTATTAGGCAAAGCGACAAAAGGAAAGCACGACAAAATCCATATCGCCACCAAGTTTTGCCGGGCAGGAGATATTCATGACCCGCAAACCTACTCAATGGAACAGGTTTCAAACTATGCCGAAGCAAGCCTGAAGCGTCTTGGGCGTGAGCAAATTGACTTATACCAGATTCACTGTCCGCCAATGGAAATTCTGAAAGACGGCAGTGTTTTCGAAGTACTGGATAGACTGAAGGAACAAGGAAAAATCCGTTCTTACGGCGTCAGTGTGGAAACAGTAGAGGAAGGGCTCCTATGCCTCGAAAATCCGAATGTCAGCAGTCTGCAGGTGATTTTCAACTTATTCCGCCAAAAGCCGCTGGAAGAGCTCCTTCCGAAAGCATTGGAGAAGAATGTCGGAATACTGGCCCGTGTGCCGCTGGCAAGTGGGTTATTAACCGGCAAATTCAAAGTGGATTCGCAATTCGAGTCAGACGATCACCGGAACTTTAACCGCGACGGAGAGGCATTCAATGTCGGAGAAACGTTTGCAGGGGTAGAGTTTTCAAAAGGTGTGGAATTAAGCGATCAGCTTGCATGGATTGCAGATGGACGAGGAAATCGTACACAAGCCGCTCTAAAATGGATCTTGCAGCAGGAAGCCATCACTTCGGTCATTCCGGGATTCCGAAATGTGTCGCAGGCAGAAGACAACTTGAAGGCACTTGATGCAAAGAATTTTTCGCCTGAAGAGATGGTTCAATTGGCGAAATTCTATAAAGAGAAAGTGCATCCGGAAATAAGAGGTGTCTATTAAATAGAGTCTTACCGCTAAGAGGCAGCATTGCTTTCTTAGCGGTTTGTTTGATAAACGAAGATTTCGAAAAGGGGAGAACAGGATGCAAAAAATTCGTTGGGGTGTTTTGAGTACAGCACATATTGGCAGAACACAAGTAATTCCAGCAATTGGGCGCGCTGACAATGCTGAAATCTTGGCGATAGCCAGCCGAACCAGCAAAGTGCATGCAGCAGCTCAAGAATTAAATATACCAAGGGCTTATGAAAGTTATGAAGAACTGCTGGACGATCCGGAAATTGATGCAGTCTATATCCCGCTTCCGAATCATTTGCATAAAGAATGGGTGATTCGTTCAGCAAAAAAAGGCAAACACGTCCTTTGCGAGAAACCCTTTGCCCTAAGCGAAGCCGAAACAGAAGAAATGGTTGCAGCCTGCCTTGAACATGGCGTTAAATTCATGGAGGCATTTATGTATCAATTGCATCCCCAGCATGCACGTGTAAAAGAAATTGTCGCTTCAGGCGAAATTGGTGAAATCAAGTTGGTGAAATCGAGCCATTCGTTTTATTTGCAGAATCGCTCAAGCGATATCCGAATGGATCAGGCAATGGGCGGTGGGAGCATCTATGATGTTGGATGCTATGCTATACAAGCAATCCGCTATCTGACAGATGCCGAGCCGGTAGAAGTCGTAGCGCAGGGAGAAATCGATCCGGTTACAGGAATCGACTTGACTGGAATCGTCCATATGAAGATGAGCAATGGAGTCCACGCCTTGTTCGACTGCAGCTTCGAGATGATCAGCAGAAATGAATACGAGCTGGTCGGCACTGGGGGAACGATTAAAGTGCCCTTTGCCTTCCGTCCGGATATTAATGACAATACAGGGATCATCCTTGTTCAAAAAGAACGGGAAGTACGAGAAGAAAAAGTGCAAGGGGATATTTACCGGCTGGAAATCGAGAATTTTTCCAATGCGATTTTGATGGATTCATCACCTGCCATTACAGCCGATGCCACCATCAAGAATATGCGGGTAATTGACGCTTGCTACGAATCGTTGAGAACTGGTCAGAAGATCGATGTAGAAACGAAAAATTAGTCATTAAAAAACATTAAAACAATTGCAGGGTGTCAGAAGCCTGCAATTGTTTTAATGTTTTAGTGATTTTTATGCTTTTTGAGGAAACTGAAAAATGATTGAACTTATTTTTGATTCAGATCAGTTTAGGTATACAAAATTTAAGGAACATAGAGTTGGCCTTGCCCGATAACAATCGCAGTGCCGCCAATTTTAACCTCTTCGTATTTTTGTTTTTTCTTGGTAATGGAGATATCGATAAAACTGGGCCTTCCCATTTCAATGCCTTGTTCACTGCGGATGGAATAGCTTCCATCTTCGCGGTTTTTGATGACACCATGCTCAACAAGGAATGCACCAAGAGGACCGCCGGCAGCGCCGGTTGCCGGATCTTCCGGTATGCCCATGGCAGGGGCGAACATTCGGCAGTGTACAGTGGATTCTTCGTGTTCTGTTTCTGTTGTAAAGGCAAAAATATGCTGGCGGTCGCGATCGCCGCTGAAATGGCGTTCCCAGACATCCATGCGAAAGTTTATTTCTCTCATAGCGGCCAGGGATCGGAGAGGGACAAACAGGAAGGGCAGGCCGGATGAGACCGTTTGAATAGGAAAGCGGGTATCCAGTTCACTTTTCGGCAACGACAGTAAATCAGCAACAAGTGCTTGCCCTGTCAGTATTTCACCAAAAATAGGCAAAGGCTGGATCATTTCAACTTTGCTGATTTTTTCTCCGTCTTTATAGACAGTTACAGCGATGTCTCCCAAACCCTCCTCGATGGTCCATTTGGTCAGTTTGTCCTGAGAAGGAAGCATTTTTAGATAAGCCACGACGAAAGCAGTTCCAATCGTGGGATGGCCGGCAATCGGCAATTCCACCTGTGGGGTGAAAATCCGGAGACTGATTTGATTTTGCTGTCTCTTGGGAGGACAGATGAATGCTGTTTCCGATAAGTTCAGTTCGTTGGCAATTTGCTGCATTGTTTTCGAATCCAATCCTGAACCGTCATGAAATACGGCCAGCGGATTGCCGCCAAAAGATTGAGTAGTGAAAACGTCGACTAATGTATACTTCAAAGTTTGCATAGACAACCTCCTTTTTTTGAATTGTAAGACTTGATAGTTTCTTTGTATCAGTTACCCGCAGAAAAGTCCAACACCTTTAATTGCAATCGAGCCATTTTGAGAATAAAGTAAGATGAAGGTGAAATAGAAAAGAGGGAAGCGTGTGAAAAAACAGATTGTGGTCATCGGATTAGGCCGTTTTGGCAGCAGTGTCTGCAAAGAGCTGCATAGCCTGGGACATGAAATCATGGCTATAGATACAGATCCGGAAAAAGTAGATGCCTTAAGAGATTATGCGGCTTTTACCGTTATCGCAGATGCGACAGATGAAAACCAATTGAAATCTTTAGGGGTCCGGAATTTTGAACATGCAGTAGTAGCAATCGGAGATAACCTCCAAGCCAGCGTCTTATGTACATTGATGTTGAAAGAGCTTGGTTTGCCAAAGGTATGGGTCAAGGCACGCGATTTGCAGCATGAGAAAATTCTGCATAAAGTCGGTGCGGATCGTGTTATCCAGCCTGAAAAAGAAATGGGAATTCGAGTTGCCCATCATGTCGACTCGGAAAAAATTGTGGATTATATAGACCTTTCACATGATTACAGCATTATCGAACTGGTGGCTTCCGGCAAAATGGCCAATAAAACATTGGTCGATCTTAACATTCGTGTGGATTTCAATTGCATCGTCCTGGCAATCAAAAGGTTGGAAGATGTCAATATTGCTCCAGCGGTAGATGACATGGTCGAGCAAGGGGATGTACTGATTATCATGGGACATAAAGACGACTTAAAGCGTCTGGAAGATAAAGCGCTATAAAAAGTACAAAGCCGGCTCATTATGAGCCGGCTATTTTATTGGAAATAACCGTTTAATGCTGAATTCATCGGGAATAATGCTTATAAAAAGAACGGGAAATTGGACATTTTGCAGAGAATGGAGGCTGGGGCTTGAAAATCCGGATAGAGTGGAGCTACAAAACTCCAAAAGGGCAAGAAACTATTTTTTCTTCAGAAGAAATGCCGGCAGAAATGGCTTTGGTGATTGCTGAAGACTTGGAGCGCACCGGGCGTTCAAAAAATATTCTTTTTGTAGACGGGTTCGACAGCAGCTGGACTGTAAAGGAAATGAAAGCCTATTTGAAGGGAATTGAAACCGAACCACATAATGTAGTGGTTTATTTTGATGGCGGTTACGAACGCCTGACACGCAAAGCGGGTCTTGGCTGTGTCATCTATTATGAACAAAATGGCAAATCCTATCGTCTGAAGGCAAATACAACTTTTGATAGCCTCATTTCCAATAACGAATCGGAATATGCAGCCCTATATTTTTGTTTGCAGGAATTGGAGTACCTTGAGGTCCATCATCTTCCGGTCCGCTTTCTCGGAGATTCCCGCATTGTCATAAATGGCATGACCAATGAGTGGCCGGTAGCCGAAGAACAGCTGACTCCTTGGATCAGCCGGATTGAGAAGAAAATAGCTGAAATGGGCATTCAGCCAGAGTATAATTCAATACCGCGTAAAGCCAACGCAGAAGCCGATAAGCTGGCGACACAAGCAATGAATGGGATTAAAATAGCAGCTGCAGCTGAAGTTATTGCTTAAAAAGTAATAACTGTAAATATACGGCCGTAGAGAAAGAAGGAAATCCTGCCTTTTTATGTCCTATAAAGTGGAGTGTTAAAAGATAGGATTTAGTTGAATACAATCATTCTCTATTATGTTGCATTAAAGTAGTCAACTTTTGCCATCGCTTAGGGTAGAGCACAGACGAGTGCTCCTGCAAAGAAGCCAGGCAAAGGACGCCTGTCTTTTTCTCCTTGACGCGCCAGTGCTAAGAGATGTAGTGGAGTGAAAGTAAGCCAATATTTTCGCTGTATTCAAAAAAGATATGAAGAAAATAAGCAGAAACTCCCACGGGATTTCGGCGCAAGCCTTTGCAGTTGCTGCTAAGACATCCTGTCGCGCCTATTGCATGACCCGCATCCTGCGGGCTCGAAAGCAAATCAGATTTTCGGGATATCAGCAGGCGAAAATCATTAGTTCAACATATATAGTTCTTTGTATTCAAAAATCAGAATAGTCGGATTATTACTTGCGAAATTGAAAGTTCTAGGTTATAAATAAGTTGTACAATACTTGTGCAAAAACTACACACATGAAGGAGAGGGAAAAATGAAGAAAATTTTAGTTTCATTCTCTGTTGCATTGGCTCTTGTGTTTTCGCTGCTTGCCTCGGGAGTTATGGCAGATAGCCATACTGCTAAAGTCAGAGTGGTTCATGCTTCGCCGGATGCACCTGCTGTCGATGTTTATGTCAATGGAGACTTAACACTTGAAGAAGTACCTTTTAAAGCCGACTCAGGCTATTTGGAAGTACCGGCCGGAACACATGATGTAGAAGTTTTTGCAAGCGGAACAGAATATGCAGCGGGTGAAGGTGTACTGCAGGCGGATTTAGCTGTAGAAGCCGGTAAAGCCTATACAGTTGCTGCAGCCAACTTGCTGGAATCGATTGAATTTGTGGTTGTGGAAGATTCAATGGAAGTAACAGAAGGGCAAACGAAAGTCCGTGTTGGACATTTGTCTCCGGATGCACCGGCAGTTGATGTAGGTGTAATCGGCGGGGACGCATTGTTCAGCGGAGCAGAATTCCCTGGAATTACGGATTATGCAGAGCTGGATGCAGGTACGTATGATTTGGAAATCCGCTTGCCGGATGGAACACAAGTTTTGCCATTGGAAGGCACTGAATTAGCTGCAGATACGGTTTATAGCGTCTTTGCAGTAAACACAGTGGATTCACTGGAAGTGATTGCGCTTGTCGATTACGAAGCAGCGGGATCACCGGATGGCATGCCGACTACGGGTCTGGGAACTCCTGACCAATCACAGGCTATGTGGTTGTTATTGGGTGGAGCCCTAGTCCTAATCGGAGCCAGCACTCTTGTCTGGAAAAAACGTTTTCAACAATAAGCTTTGGGTGTTGCTGGCCATTATCTTATTGGCCGGCTGCCAGCAGCCTGTAGAAGATGAAGTAAGCGTTCGATCTGAAAACGTAGGATTTAAACTGGACGAACCGGCTGCGGCCAATATCCAGCAGCCGGTTCCAACCGAAAATCCGATCAACGGATTAAAACGTTCAGGTATACAGCCGACATCTCTAAAGATTCCTGCAATTAGTCTGGAAGCACAAGTCCAGCATTTGGGATCCACAGAGAATGGTGAAATGGCGGTGCCTGATAACATTGAAGACGTCAGTTGGTTTTCTCCAGGATACGAGCCGGGCGAAAATGGCCGTGCTGTTATTGCCGGACATGTTGATGGGGTAGAAGGTCCAGCGATTTTCTGGGATCTTTCTAAACTTCAATTAGGGGATGAAGTAATGGTGCAGGACCAAGACAGCACGTTGAAATTCAAAGTCCATACGATGGAATCGGTACCGCTGGACTTGGCGGATGTTACAAAGGTCTTTGGCTATACCTCATCTCCCGAGCTGGTTTTAATTACTTGCTCAGGCACCTATGATTTTGAACGAGGTACAAGGGAAGAACGATTGATCGTCTATGCAAGTCTTATAGAAGAATAACTGAAAAGACGCTCGGATGTTCCTGTTGAGGGGATGTCCGAGCGTCTTTCTATGTTAACCTGTTGAGTTGGTCCCTTTGGCTGTTTCCGCTGTGCCTTTTGGACTTTGGTAGGATATGATGCTAATCAGTTGATCTGCCATTTGATGAGGTGTAAATATAAATCCGCCATTTACCCATTCGATGATCAAACCAAACAAAGCATAGGCGTTATAACTGCTGAGCAGGCTGCAGTCAATCTCCGGATTTGGCATGAGCTTGATCAAATCGCTTTGGATCAACTCTTTCAGCACTTGGCAGATGCGATTCTGAAAACCGGGAAGTACATTGGAATTTACGATAATAGTATAAAAGCGGGAATAGCGTTCAACGTGATCAAAAATTTTCACAGAAGAGGACGATAATTTTCCAACGTCGAAATTCGGGACTGTTATGTAAGGGTCTCGGTAAGAGCTGACAAGGTCTGATAAAACGTCTTCGATCAATTCATTCAACAGTTCTTCTTGTGTTGGATAATGCTTATAGAACGTTCCGCGATTCAGGTTCGCCAAATGGACAATTTCTGTGATGGTAATGCTTTTAAATTCTTTCTCTTCCATTAACAAGATCAGTGCATCTTTCAAAGCGTTTTTCGATTTATCGATTCTTCGGTCTTTTTTCACCAGCAGGACCTCGCTTTCGTTATTTGTTTTACGGGATTGCACAAAATCAAATCTCACTGTTCGTTTTTCAACATTTTGGAAGGAATTTGTTGATTGATAACTAGAGTATAGGCCAATATACTGGGAGTGTATAGACGGGAGCGTTCTCTCGTAAGCCAAAATAACTGAAAAAAGAGGAGATTTGCCAAATGAAACTAGAAGGAAAAGTAGCCATCGTAACAGGAGCAGCATCCGGTATGGGAAAAGCTATTGCTGAGCTTTATGCTAAAGAAGGTGCAAAAGTGATCGTTTCGGATATCAATGAAGAAGGTGCAATAAATGTGGCATCGGGCATCACAGAAAATGGTGGCGTTGCAAAAGCTGTTAAAACCAATGTTGGCGACGTGCAGGAAATCGAAGCAATGATTGATTTGGCGGTAAGTGAATATGGAACTTTGGATATTCTGGTCAACAACGCCGGCATCATGGATAATTTTGAGCCGGCTGGAGAAATAGAAGACTCCAAATGGGAGCGCATTTTTTCCATTAACACCATGAGTGTCATGCGCTCAACACGCAAAGCATTGCCGATTTTCCTGGAGAAGAACAAAGGCGTCATTATTAACATCGCCTCAGCGGGTGGATTATATGGAGCTCGCGCAGGAGCTGCTTACACGGCTTCGAAGCATGCAGTTGTCGGGTTTACGAAAAACACCGGTTTCATGTATGCAAAAGAAGGCATTCGCTGCAATGCCATCGCACCAGGCGGCGTAGAAACCAATATCAGTTCGTCGATGACATCCATCAGCGAAATGGGAATGGGCCGTACACAGGCTGGTTTGGCTTTGAATCCGCGCAATGGCAAGTCAGAGGAAATTGCTAAAGTTGCGTTGTTCCTGGCTTCTGACGATTCAAGTTTTGTGAATGGCACAGTGATAACTGCTGATGCCGGCTGGACTGCATATTAAAAAAACTTATTGAAATTCCGTTGCATAGATTTATGCAGCGGATTTTTTTGATTATACCAGTGTGTTAGGGGGAACTGTATGGAAGAAAGCAAGGACCCAAAAGCGCACAAAGAAAAAAATACAAAAGATAAGGAATGAAAAATTGCAGTCGTTTCTTTAATCATGGTATTGTCTACTATGCCAGTTCTTCTTTTTTTAGATAAAGCAGGTCTTTTTAAGGCCATAACAACAAGAGAGCTTTGAAGAGTTTTCTATATAAGGAGAGATAACATGTCTGCTGCCAAACAACAGGGAGAGGTAAAATGGCGTGAATTGTTTATCGTTATAGCAATCGGTCTTATTTTATGGTTTATACCGCCGCCTTCCGGACTTGAAGCCGAAGCGTGGCAATTGTTCAGTATTTTTGTCGCAACCATCGTGAGTCTGGTGATCAAACCGGTTCCGATGGGCAGCACCGCTATATTTGCCTTGACGGTGATCGTTTTGACAAATACGTTGACGCTCGAAGAATCGCTCAGCGGTTTTCAGAATACGACCATTTGGTTGATCGTCATTGCTTTCTTCATTTCGCGTGGATTTATCAAAACAGGATTGGGGACGCGTATTGCTTACATTTTTGTTCGGATGTTCGGAAAGAAAACACTGGGGCTGTCCTATTCGATGCTATTCAGTGACCTTGTGCTGGCTCCGGCTATGCCGTCAAATACTGCACGGGCAGGCGGAATCATTTTCCCAATCATCCGTTCACTGTCCGAAACCTATGATTCAAGAGTAGAAGATGGAACCGAGCGGAGAGTCGGCGCGTTTCTGACCAAAGTGTCTTTTCAGGGAGATATGATTACATCAGCTATGTTTGTAACAGCGATGGCTGCCAATCCTTTAGCTGTCCAAATCGCACAGGATATTACGGGAGTAACCATCACATGGGGCGGCTGGGCATTAGCGGCACTGGTACCGGGATTGATCAGCCTGATTCTAATTCCATTAGTGATTTACAAGCTTTACCCGCCTGAATTGAAAGAAACGCCAGAAGCTACTGCCATAGCAACACAAAAACTCAAAGAGATGGGACCATTGAAGCGTGAAGAAAAATACATGATCGGTGTATTCGTTCTTTTGCTTGTTCTTTGGATTTTTGGAGAGAACTTTGGAATCAGTGCCACTACCAGTGCTTTTGTGGGCTTGAGTGTCTTGTTGCTGACACAAGTGTTAACCTGGTCGGATATTAAGAAAGAAGAAGGCGCTTGGGATACATTGGTATGGTTTGCTGTGCTGGTAATGATGGCGACTTACTTAAATGTTCTGGGCATGATTCCGTGGTTTAGCGGACTGATGCAGGACTCCGTAAACCAGTTGTCATGGATGCCGACTTTGATCATTTTGGCGATTGTTTATTTTTACTCGCATTACTTTTTCGCCAGCAATACCGCACACGTCAGTGCCATGTACGCAGCTTTCCTGTCGGTAATTGTAGCAGCGGGAGCCCCGCCGTTATTGTCGGCGCTCATTTTGGCTTTTTTCAGCAACTTGTTCGGGTGTTTAACGCATTACGGTGCCGGTCCAGCCCCCGTCTTTTTTGGAAGCGGCTATGTCAGCCAGCAGAAATGGTGGCAATTGGGCTTTATCATTTCACTGATCCATATCGTAGTGTGGATGGGTGCAGGCGGATTATGGTGGAAACTATTGGGTCTCTGGTAGATCGACTGCAGAAAAAACTAAAGAACACAAAGGAGCGTGCGGCATATGAAAGTGGCAATCATTGGAGCAAACGGAAAAGTAGGCAGCAAATTAGGACGCATCTTGGCCGATAGAGGAGATGAGCCTGTAGGCTTTATTCGCAAAGCTGAACAAGCCGAGCAATTGGAGGCACAAGGCATTCAAACTATCTTGGCTGATCTGATCGAGACATCTGCCGAGGATTTTTCACAGCTTCTACAATCTTGCGACGCCGTAGTATTTTCAGCCGGCGCCGGTGGAGCAGGAGAAGAGCTGACCACCGCTATAGATGGCGAAGGACTGGTGAAAATTGCAAAAGCTGCCGAATTGGCAGGGATCCGCCGCTTTTTGCTGGTATCGGCTTTTCCTGATGCGGGCCGCGATAAAGAACCAGCAGCCGGCTTCGAGCATTATATGAAAATTAAACGTCAGTCCGAAGTTGACTTGGTGAAAACCGGATTGGATTGGACGATTTTGCGGCCGGGAACTTTAACGGACCAAGCGGGCACCGGCACTGTGAACTTGGGATATACTTTAATGTACGATACCATTTCCCGTGAAGATGTAGCTGCTGTGCTGGCTGAATTGCTACAATATCCCGAAACTGCAGGCCAGATATTGGAAGTGGTTCGAGGACAAGAAGCAATTGGCTTAGCCGTGAAAACAAAAGCAGGAAAATAACTGTGAAAAATGCTTTCCTTAGCTAAAATCGCTGCAACCTTTTCCAGTTATGCAGCGTTCTATTCTAGTTGAACAAAAAAATTCTTTTATCAAAAAAAAAGCATATGCAATTATTTTACTAGGGAAAGCGGGATTAATAGATATGGATTGGTTTGATTTACTCAAGGCATTAATTTTAGGGTTTGTGGAAGGTATGACTGAGTTTGCACCGGTTTCTTCTACCGGCCATTTGATCATCGTTGATGATATGTGGTTGAAGTCACAGGAGTTTTTGGGGAAATACCCAGCAAACACATTTAAAATCGTCATTCAGTTGGGATCGATCTTGGCAGTAGTCGTGGTATTTTGGAAAAGGCTGTTCAGTTTGGTGGGCTTGTATAAAATCGAAGGGCAGCAGGCGAATTCAAGCTTCAACCTTTTGCATGTGATCATCGGTATGCTGCCGGCAGTAGTACTTGGATTTGCGTTTAAAGATTTGATTGATGACCATTTGTTCGGTGTCGAAACGGTTATCTATGCGTTGGTTGCCGGATCAATTTTAATGATTGCTGCAGACAAGTTCGGACCAAAAAATCCAACGGTCAATTCGTTGGATGAAATTACCTACATCCAGGCATTGAAAGTCGGCCTTGTGCAATGTTTATCGTTATGGCCAGGGTTTTCCCGTTCTGGCGCCACCATATCAGGCGGAGTTCTGTTTGGTTTAAATCACCGGGTTGCTGCAGACTTTACGTTTATTATGGCGGTTCCGATCATGTTCGGAGCAAGCTTGGTATCGGTCTTGAAAAACTGGGATACGCTGTCGTTGGACTATCTGTCTTTCTATATTGTCGGCTTTGTCTCAGCCTTTGTTTTCGCGTTAATTTCCATCCGTTTCTTCCTGAAACTTATTTCCCGCATCAAACTGATGCCATTTGCCATTTACCGATTGGTTCTGGCAGCTATACTAGCAGTCATAGTTTTTCTATAGCAAACAAAAGGAGCTTCCCGCGAGGAAGCTCCTTTTTTGCATCAAACTTTCGGCAATTTCTCCACCAATGCTATGAATTCACGCGAAACGTAGGGGACGTACCGATTTTTCGCCATGATGATGCCGAGTCTCCATGGGAAGGTATTCGTTAGTGAAATCATTTTAAAAGGACCATCCTTAACGCGGTCGCAAATCAATTTGGGCATTAGCGTGACACCCAAATTTTTCTCCACCATACCGACAATAAAGTCCCATTGCGAACTTTCATAGGCGATTTTCGGAGTGAACCCTTCACTGATGCAGAATTCGACCGTTCGGCTGTTCAATGTAAACTCCTTGCTGAGCAGCAGGAAAGGATCGTCTTTAAATTGAATCAAATCAATCAAATCATGATGGGCAAGCGGATGTGATTCGTGGACCAGCAACTTGATTTCCTGGTCGACAAACGGGACGACATCGTATTTTTCCTTGTCAACTGGCAGCATAACGAAACCCAAATCGACTTCACCTTCATATACTTTTCTTTCAACTGTTTTAGCGCCATCCTCTGCCAGCATGATTGTCACATCCGGATAGGAGCGCTGAAATTCAGCGATGATGGTTGGAAAAAACAGGGTGCTGATTACAGGCGGCAGTCCGATTTTTATTTTTCCTTTTTTCAAGTTCATGATGTCGTACAGGGAAGCAGACAAATCATCAAGGCTATGGATGATTTTCTGGGCTTGCTCATATACCACTTCGCCAGCATCAGTCAAACCAATTTGGCGGGCAGAGCGGTCCAGCAGCACCACATCCATTTCATCCTCCAAATTCTTGACCATTTTGCTTAATGTGGGTTGTGTCACATGAAGAGCAAGAGCGGCTTTTGTGAAACTTTGATGCTTGGCGACTTCTACAAAATACGTCAATTGGCGAATATCCATATCATTCTCCTTACTTATAACTAATTGTTATAGAACTCATAGTTATTATTCATTTTACCTATCTATCTTGTAGTTGTACACTAATGAAAGCAACAGGAGATCTAAATATTTAGTTAATTTAACGGTTTTAAGTAAGCGGTTACAAAAAAGGGGGATTTTACATGTTAAGTATGATTGGAATGGTTGGGGGACTTGTTCTGCTCATTGTTTTGACGATGAGAGGAATGAACTTATTAATTGCAGGTCCGTTATCGGCATTGTTTGTAGCGGTTTTCAGTGGAATTCCATTGTTTCCGCAACTGGTAGGAGAAGGGGAAGCGAATTTACTAACGAATTATATGACCAGTTTTTCTGGATTTATCACATCGTGGTTCCCGATGTTCCTGCTTGGAGCAATATTTGGTAAAGTAATGGAAGACAGCGGAGCTGCTGACAGCGTATCGAGATGGCTGGTTGGCAAGTTCGGTTTATCCAAAGCAGTGTTGGCAATTGTCATTGCCTGTGCGGTATTGACGTACGGCGGCGTCAGCTTGTTCGTTGTTGCATTCTCAGTTTTCCCGATGGCACTTAGCTTGTTCAAACAGGCAGATCTGCCGCGCCGGTTTATCCCAGCCGCTTTGGCATTGGGTTCGGTAACATTCACCATGACTTCTGCCGGTTCGCCGGAAATCCAAAACTGGATTCCGATTGAGTATTTGAACACGACTCCTTATGCAGGGTGGGAAGTCAGCATCTTAGTGGCTGTCTTTATGGCTGTCTTCGGCTACTGGTGGTTAAAGCGTATGATTCAAAAAGCTGTCAACAAAGGAGAGCGCTTTGAGGCACGTTCCACAGATCCTATTGTAGAAAATCGTGATCTTCCAAACCCGATTATGGGCTTGATTCCTTTGCTTGTAGTTCTCGTCATTTCATTTATTTTCCATGATTCATTAATGACCTCTGCACTGATCATTGCCTTATTGGGTGGTGTCATTACAACTTATTTATTGAACCGCAAGTACTTCCTGAATCTCGGCAAAGCGTTGTCAGAAGGAACGATTGGTGCATTGATTGCGATCGGCAATACGGCAGCAGTAGTCGGCTTTGGGGGAGTTGCCAAAGCAGCACCAGCTTTCCAGACAGCTGTTGATGCCATGACCAGCATTCCAGGAAGCCCACTCATTGGCGGCGCTATCGCGGTCAGTGTCATAGCCGGCATCACCGGCTCTTCTTCTGGCGGACAGGCCATTGCCTTGCCATTGCTGGCACCGTATTATTTGGATCTGGGTGTAAATGCTGAAGCGTTGCACCGGACGATTTCAATCTCCTCAGGAGCTTTGGATTCGTTGCCGCATAATGGCTATGTAGTTACCACGATTCAAGGGATTTGTGGTGAAACGCATAAAGCCGCATATGGAGCTGTAGGGGCAGTTACGGTTATCGTACCGCTGATTGGAACAGTAATCGCAATCATTTTGTTTTCATTAGGACTTGGCATTTAATGAAACTGGGAGGAAAATACTATGGTAGAAAATAAAGTCGTCTTAATAACAGGCGCCGCCAGCGGAATCGGCTATGAAATCAGTTCCGATTTTGCAGAAGCTGGCGCGAAGATTGTATTGACAGACATCAATGAAGAAGCTGTGAAGGCAGCTGCAGATACTTTAACGTCCAAGGGCTTTGACTGCATCGGCATTAAATGCGATGTGACAAGTGAAGAGGATATCAAAAATGCTATCGAACAGACAACTGCCCATTATGGATCGCTTGATGTGCTGATTAATAATGCGGGATTGCAGTTCATTGCACCGCTCGAGGAATTTCCGACTGAAAAGTATGAGTTATTGATTCGGATCATGTTGATTGCGCCGTTTATTGCGACCAAGCACGCATTCCCGATTATGAAAAAACAAGGATCAGGACGCATTATCAATATGGCGTCCATCAATGGGCTGGTTGGGTTTGCCGGGAAAGCCGCTTACAATAGCGCAAAACACGGCGTCATCGGCTTGACTAAAGTAGCCGCACTTGAAGGCGCGGAGCATGGCATTACCGTCAACGCTATGTGCCCGGGCTATGTGGATACCCCGCTGGTCCAAAATCAGATGAATGATTTGGCAAAGACCCGCAATGTGCCGATCGAAAAAGTTTTTGAAGAAGTGCTGTATCCGTTGATTCCCCAAAAGCGTCTTTTGGCGGTAAAAGAAATTTCGGATTATACGATGTTTTTAGCAAGTGATAAAGCATCAGGTGTAACAGGGCAAGCCGTCGTTTTGGACGGCGGCTACACAGCTCAATAAAAATGCTCAAATAAACCCGTCCAGCGTTTGCGCTGGACGGGTTTTGTGCAGGAATTCTTTTTTTCGAAGAAAATCTATTCCAGAAAATTTTCAGCAATTCCAAGAAAGAGGTAGGGCTGTTCGACATTGGGGGCGTGTCCGGAGCGCTTGAATTCCATAAAGGTGGCGTCCGGTATGAAAACAGCTGTTTCACGACCTTTTTCAGGGGAATTCAAGCCGTCAAATGTCCCGCTGATCACCAATGTTTCAGCAGTAATCTTCGCAAGCTGTTGGCGAAAGTCGAATTTTTCCAAAGCATCTGCCGCGATGCCTTGCTCTTTCATGTTCAATTGCCGGCTATTTTGAGCCGTTTGGCTGAGCCATTCATCGACCCGGTTTTGGTTATGGTAAATATAACTGGAAGAGGCACTGAACTTTTCAAGGAGGCTCAACCCATCAAACTTGTTAGCGTAGCGGTCAAAAAGCTCCGCCATGGATGATTGTTCCCCATATGATTTCGTAGCAACCAATATCAGCTTTTTGACTTTTTCGGCATTCTGGATTGCGACGCCTTGTGCGATATAGCTGCCCATGGATACGCCGAGCACATCGACGGCCTCTATTTTCAGATGAGAAAGGAGGGCGATGGCATCTTCTATATGGTCTTGCAAGGTGTACTGCTCGAGGCGGCTGGAATTGCCGTGGCCGCGTGAATCCAGTGCAATAACACGGCGCTCTTTCTTGAAGAAATCGATCTCCCGATAAAACATTGCTGAATTGCTGGTCAATCCATGGAGCAGGAGAAGCGGACGTCCTTCACCAATATCTTCGTAAAATAATTCGATCTCCCGGTGTTTGAAAATGGGCATTGTAATTCTCCTTTTTTAGTAATCTGATTAAAGCTTTCCTATTTGTCATACCCTGTGGCTAAAAGATTATAGCTTTTTGGACAAATTAAAAAGCACAACGGATGGTTGTGCTAAAACTTAACTGCTGATGCTGCTCTTTGCAAATCAATTGGATTGGGCTTTGGAATTATGCCATTTTTCGATAAAACTGAAGATAGCTGCCAGGAGTATAAACATACTGAGGGTGGTGTACCACGGAAATTCCGTAATAGCCCGGCCAAAAGCAGTATAGAGGATGGCAGGGGCGATAAGACCCAGAGCAGAAATGATCATGTATTCTTTCAATGTTTTTGTCATCTCCATCAAGTACAGGGACAGTAAATGGAAATGGACAAACGGCATAATACGAAGAATCATCACTTGGAAAACCGACAGGGTACGATCAGGAAAAATCTTGTCTTTCAGGCGAGCCATTTTGTCCTGGAATTTAGGGAATTTGTTAACCAGCAGATAGGATACCCAGCTCATTAAAGTCAGACCGATAAATGACAAAAAGGCGCCTTCAAAAAATCCGAACAAGAAACCTCCGGCAACGCAAACTGCAATAACCGGGAGAAACAAAAGCGGCCGTACTAAATGCAATAAAATAAAAAGAAATGGTGCCAGCCAACCGACGCTATCCATGAATGCTTCGAGGGATTGATCGAATTGCTCCATACGATCCCGACCTCCCTAAATATGTTTGCTAATAAGGTAGGATAATCCAAAATTGTTGTAAAAGCAAGAAGGATGTAGGTTTTTCGGATATTTAAGTTTAAATCTATCTGTAACGGGAAAAAGAAGAGGTGGTTTTAAAACGAGAAAAGGGGGGAAGTCCCTTTTCAGCAGCTGATAAAAATCGGTTGTAAAAAAATGGAAGGAAGAGATGATGAAAAAAAGTTTAAAGATTGCAAGTGCATTTATTGGAATTGTAGTGGGAGCTGGCTTTGCTTCCGGACAAGAAATTCTGCAGTATTTCACAAGCTTTGGCTATTGGGGATTTGGTGCGGTCCTTGTCGCAACAGCATTGTTCGGTTATTTGGGAATGGTGCTCACGGGCCTCGGCAGCCGGATGCAAACCATTTCGCATGAAGATGCAGTGTATGCGATAAGTGGAAGGGTTTTGGGCAAGATAATCGATTACACCCTCATATTGACTTTGTTCGGCATTTTGGTAGTTATGGTTGCTGGAGCAGGATCGATTTTCTCCCAGCAATTCGACCTTTCTCCAGCATTCGGGCGAAGCATCATGATTATCCTCGTTATTCTTACGATCATGTTGAATGTTAAGAAAGTGATTACCATCATCAGCAGCATAACCCCGTTTTTGGTCTTGATGGTCGTTGGAATCACTGCATACAGTTTAATGACGATGGATTCAAGTTTTGCGGAATTGGAGCCGGTGGCTAGAGAACAATTGTCTTCGACACCTCACTGGCTATTATCCGCCATCAATTACGTATCGCTCGCTATTGCGCTTGGTGCATCCATGTCACTCGTCATGGGTGGTGCGGAGAAGGATGAAAAAATCGCAGCCCGCGGCGGTCTGATTGGCGGACTTGGTTTCGGCTTTTTGATTCTCTTGAGCTATTTGGCGATATTCGCTAAAGTCGATGTTGTTGGCTCTTCGGATTTGCCGATGCTCGCACTTGCTGATAATATCTCCCCAATATTAGGTGTAGTCATGGCAATTGTTATTTTCGCGATGATTTATAATACAGCGGTCAGTCTGCTGCTGTCGTTTTCAGCCCGGTTCGTGGAGATGGGAACAAGCCGTTTCCGGATTTTTGTCATCATTTCAGGAGCTGCAGCATTTCTCTTGAGCTTTCTTGGATTTACGGCGCTCGTCAACTGGTTCTATCCGGTTGTCGGTTACCTTGGCCTCTTATTGGTAGGTGCCCTGGTGGTCGCGGATATTCGCAAAACCGGGAAAACTGCAAAAAAATAAGCTTTGGAAAACCAGCTGTCCTATAGAGGAGGCTGGTTTTTTTATGGTATATTCAGGCTAATAAAAGCTGGGAAAGAGGGATTTGATGAAAATACTGATTATAGGCGCCGGCGCAATGGGCAGTTTGTTCGGCGGGCGCCTAAAAGCTCAGCAAGCCGAAGTTTTTCTATACAACAGAAGGAATCCGCATGTGGAAACGATCAATCAGAGCGGATTGGCGATTGTTGAACGCGATAACCAGGAGACGACAGTTCCGTTAAAAGTGGTGCAGGACCTTTCAATAACAGATGCCTATGACTTGGTGTTGGTACTAGTAAAAGCGCATGCAACCAAGGCGGTATTGGAGTCTGTGAAAAGTGCGTTTTCCTTGGAAACTCTGCTTGTTACCATGCAGAACGGCCTTGGGAATTTGGACGTGATTGCTGAGCTCTTTCCCAATAATCCAGTTGTCGCCGGAACAATGGGGTGCGGCGCCAGTGTGGAAAGCAACGGCCGTATACTTCATCGGGGTTGGGGGAAAAACTATATTGGCCGATCTGAAGACGCGGATGCACAGGAAACGCTGCTGGAATTCATTTTGCTGTTGAATCAATCGGGTCTGGAAACGGAGTTGGCGGAAGACGTTCAAACTGTCATCTGGAACAAGCTATTCGTGAATGTTGCTTATAATTCGCTGACTGCGCTGACGCGGTTGAGAAATGGCGATATCCTGAATACGGATGAAGGCAAATGTTTACTGCGGGGCGTTGTCACTGAATCCGTCCAGGTAGCCAAAGCGGAAGGCATCTCTGTAGATGCAGAAGCAACTGTCGCGAAGTGCTTGAAGATGGGCCAGGAAGACATCGGGGCAAATAAGTCTTCAATGCTGATGGATGTCCTGCACAAACGAAAAACAGAAATTGAAGCGATTAACGGTGCTGTAGCGAAGCTAGGCAAGAAGCATGGCATTGAGACTCCGTACAATGATTTGATCACAGGAATCATTAAAGTCATCGAAGCGAATTATGATCTTCAAGTCGACTAAATTTTAATGGATTCTGCTATACTTGAGGGATATTGTCCTGAACAAAAGGGCAGATAAGGACGGGATGAATTGAATCGATTAACTGCAACAGGCGACTATATTTATACGTACGCCTATACGAATGATGAAAAAGCATTATGCCAATTGGAAATGCGGTCTTTTTTCGGAAAAGACACAAGTGAAAAAATCGTCAAGAGCGGGGTGGCGATTGACCCAAGCCGAAGCCCGTTCATTAAGGAACGAGTCGAATTGTATTTTGAAGGCGATACATTACAGGACATCCTGGAACAAACTGGCGAAGTGGACATGGCCGATGCAACATTCAAAGTGATCTTTCTGAAGATCAATGGCCTGTCTGAGTTGGACCAGGTCGACTATTTGGGGAAACGGGACGTTGAGCGGCAAATTGGTTCAGCAATTACCGGTGAAGCGGATGTTCATCAACCGGATGTGACATTCGGTTTGATTCCTTTTGAGGGCCGCTGGTATTTCGGGCGCTATCTGCAAAGTGAGCCGGTCTGGTTCAAGCACATGAAAAAGCCGCGGGAATATTCTACGGCACTCAGCACGCGCGTTGCCCGGGCAGTTGCAAACATTGCGGTGCCACAACCCGAAGGCGTCAAAGCCATCGATCCATGCTGCGGCATCGGTACAGTTTTGGTGGAAGCGCTGTCGATGGGCATTGATATTGTCGGCCGAGACATCAACCCGCTGGTCGTCGATGGATCCCGTGAAAACATTGCCCATTTCGGGTTGGCGGGCGAAGTGGCGCTGGGCCCGATTGCGGAAGTTGAAGACGAGTACGACGTAGCCATTATCGACATGCCATACAATTTATATACGCACGCAACACCTGCAGATCAATTGGCCATTTTAAAAGACGCCCATCCATTTACGGAAAAGCTCCTGGTCGTCACCATCGAGAAAATGGACCATATGATCGAAGAAGCAGGATTTGTTGTCACGGATCGCTGCGTGGCAAAAAAAGGGCTGTTCCTGCGTGAAATTCTGGTATGCCAAAAAGCAGGTTAAACGAATGAACACGAGCGCCGCGATTTGCGGTGCTTTTTTTGTGGCCAAATGGTGGCAGGATCGTATTTTGGTTGGAATGGATCGTAATTTGGCTGTTGCGGATTGTATTTCAGGTGCAATGAATCGTATTTACCCCACAATGGATCGTATTGCACTCACAACGGAACGTATTCCAAAAATCGCTGAAAAATAAAGGAGATTCCAGCGGAAAATTGAATACGGTAACAGTACCTTATTCGAAAAGGAGATGCAGACAATGAAATCCACGAAAACAACGTTTCCTATCACCGAAGTACGGGAGCAATTTCCGGCTTTGGCCAGAATGTATAAAGACAAACCCGTTGCTTATTTTGATGGCCCGGGCGGTTCGCAAGTTGTCCGTTCTGCGATCGAGGCCATTTCAGCCTATATGGAAAGAGGAGGCGCCAATCTCCACGGGTCCTTCCCATCAAGCTGGGAAACTGAGGAAACCATCTCGGAGGCAAGGCTTGCAGTGGCCGACTTTCTGAATGTCCAGGCAAAAGAAGTGGCATTCGGCGCCAACATGACGACCTTGACGATTGCCATAGCCAACGCACTTGGCAAAAACTTTAAAGTGGGCGACGAAATCGTTGTTACGGAAATGGATCACCGAGCCAATGTCGATCCGTGGATCATGATGGCAGAAGACCGGGGATTAACAGTTCGCTGGGTCAAGGTCGACACCGAGACGAAAACTTTGGATCTGACCAATCTGGACAAGCTGATTAACGATAAGACAAAGATTGTCGCTGTCGGAATGGCTTCCAACGCCATCGGCACAATAGTTGATCTTCAGCCTTTCGCCGAGCGGGCGAAAAAAGTCGGTGCACTTTTGGTAGCAGATGCTGTTCACGCGGCTCCACATTTGCCGATTGATCGGGACAGGCTGCAAATTGATATTTTATTATGCTCTGCCTATAAGTTTTTTGGGCCGCATATCGGCATTGCGGCTATCAAAGAAGAGGTCTTCCAGCAGCTCGAACCGTATAAGCTGACCACTTCACCTGCGTACTATCCTGACAAACTGGAGACCGGTACGCAAAACCACGAAGGCATCGCGGGCATCCGTCCAGCCATTGAGTTTTTTGCAGGATTTGGTCAAGGAGAAACTCGCAGAGCGCGTATTTTGTCCGGAATGGAAAGGATTGAAGTCTATGAAAACAGCTTGGCCCATCGGCTGCGCGAAGGGCTGTCAGCCATTGAAGGCGTGACGGTTACACAGGCTGCCGCAAATGTGCCAAAAACGCCGACAGTCGCATTCCAGGTTCAAGGCATTGAACCGGCAGAAATCTGCAAGAGATTAGCGGAAGAACACAGCATTTTTGCCGCTGCCGGCCATTTTTATGCTTCCACGCTTGGTGATGTGCTTGGCCTCAACGACAGCGGCGGCTGGGTGCGGGCAGGGCTTGCGCCTTACAGCACGGAAGAAGAAGTAGAGCGTTTGATTGGTGCTATAAAAAGTCTATAAATAAAAAATAAACAGGGCAGCGGCTGATGATTCATCGGCTGTTGCCCTATTTATTTGGGAGCAGTTTCATGAGTTGAAACTAATTCCGCTTGTACAATGTACCGATCAGGCGCAGAGCCGATAAAATCAAATGGATAACAAGTGGTCAATGTCAGTGTTGATTGATCTTTTTCAACAATGACGGTTCTATCGTCTTCATGTGTAATCCAAATGCTGGTGATTTCATACATAAAAGTCTTTCCGTCGTATTGAACCATTAAATCATCTTTTTCTTCAAGGTGAGCCAACCCGGTAAACACTGTATCACGATGACCGCTTAATACAGTGTGGCCATTTCCGCCTGGAATTGTTGTTAAGTCGCTGACATATAAGCCGATGCCTTTTTCCAAAGTTTCCTCGTCGGCTCCCCAATAAACCGGATACTTTTGGCCAATTTTAGGAATAAGCAAATCTGCGGTTTTTTCCCCAGCTTTCTGTTGGATGGAGGTGGTCAATACAGGTACCGGTTTTTTTACAGGAATGGGAATAGCAGTCGCCTTTTCGGCTATTTCAATAGGCTCTTGCTGAACCTCGGCTGCAGAATACTCTTTAAAATCCTGGATCGTTTGGAGTTCTGCCTCCGTTAAACTTTGTGCTGAGCTTGCAGCAGTATGCCACTCGAATAAGTGATAAAGCCCAATTGTCAATCCTGAAACAAGTAAAAGAACTCCCAGCCATTTTTTCATCTGCCTTCACCTCAAAGAGAACCGGCAGGAAATTCCCAGCCGGCAGGTTTTATTTTAAGCATTTTGATTTTTTCGGCGGAACAATAGAAGTGAACCTACACCAGCAAGTCCTGCACCAAATAGCATCATCAATGGACCATTTGAAGCCGTGTTCGGCAATGCAGCACCTTCTTCTGTTTCATCTTCTTCAGTGGCTGCTTCTTCTTCAGCAACTGTTTCGTCAGAAGAGTCATCAGAGATATTTTCTTCTACAACACCACTTTCAGTTGTTTCGGAATCTCCTTCACAAGGTACTCCATCGCTATCAGCGTCCAGGCGATGTGGATCATTTTCAGCGCTGTATCCATTTTCATCCCAGAAGACCTGGGCTTCACCATCAGCAAAATCTCCACAATCCCTGTCGTTTTCCACTGCACCTACGTTCAATGCAGACCCTAATACCAGAAACGAACCGAAGACAACACCAACAAGCTTTTTTTTCATAAATATTCCTCCTCTTCCAATAAATTATGTAACACATTTCCATCTTAACTTTAGTTTACTTAATTTTCAATTAATTTTTAATAATTTTATCAAATATTAGATAAAAAGGTAATAAGACTTATGGAAAATACCGGATAGTAGTAGTAAATCTGCTTTTTAGAGTTAATTAATAGACTGGCAGAATAATCGACTTTTTTCCTTTTGCATCAGTTGGTGGTATACTGGTAGGAACTTGTTCCGTCAACGGAGAGCATTACACCATTTCCCGCAAAGGGAGATGAATAAAGGAGAATGAATTTTTTGAAACAACCGAACAAAGACACCAGTAATTTACCACCGAACTACGACGAATTGAAAAAAGCGGCGAACCGGACAGCAAACTGGAAAGAGCGTTTGGCTGCGGTTGAAGAGCTTGGCAAGTGGAAGAGCGAACCAACGATCGATATTTTGACGCATCGCATGAACCATGACCCTGTTTATCAGGTGCAGGAAGCGGCTTATGCGAAACTAAAAGACCTTGGCGAAAACGTCCATATGCCGGAACGGAAGAAATTTGATTTGATCAAAGATACTTCCAAAGTGCTGGTTCGCATCAAAAAGAGTTTGCCTAAAGATCACACTTATGAAGAATTCAAAGAGAAGCTGCAGAAAATGCGCGTTGATATTTACGATACGTACAAAGGCGATAAAGGCGAAGATTTTGAAAAATGGTTGGAAGACCAGTGGAAATCTGCTCCGTCTAAATAAGGCCAATAAAAAAGGATGCCACTGAGGCATCCTTTTTTTATAGGTGTTTTTGAATGATGGGGCGTAAGCGGTAGCCGAATAAACCGGCGAGTACTGCCAAGATCAAATCTTTCGGAAGCGGGACAGCCATCCATGCCCAAGCCATCTGGTACGTGAAGCCTTCGGGTGCTGCAAACCATAGCTTATAGGCCGCATACATCCAGTTGATGCCAATAAAGTAATTGACGGCAGTTCCGGCTAGAGCTGCAGCGATAAAGCCCTTTTTGCTAGGCCATTTCTCAACGATCAATCCGGCAGTATAGGCAATAAAGATAAACGAGATGATAAATCCGAATGTCGGGCTGATGAGGGTATCCATCCCTCCGGAAAATCCTGCGAAGACTGGAACACCGGCAAGGCCGATAAATGCATAAACAATCATGGACACGGCACCCATTCGGCTGCCAAGGAGAATGCCTGCTAAAATTGCGAAGAATGTTTGCAAGGTAATGGGCACACCTCCGATAATCAGAAATGAAGCGATGTTTGCGCCAATGGCCATCAAGGCTGAGAACATGGCGATATGTACCAATTGCAGGGTGCGGGAATGATTGGTCGATCTGGTGGTGGTCGTTGTCATACTGGTTCCTCCTGATTTTCAATATAAATTGAGTATACTTAGCGAAAATATTTAAGTCAACCTATTTTTGTAATTGGTTAACACAAGCGCAGGGAGTGCAAAATACCTGTATTGATTGGATCAGGAATTAGAGCCAGCCATTCTGGATAAAAGGTCTTCTAATTCATAAATTTCCAAAAAAAAAGCTGACCCATTGTGTGGCCAGCTTTTTCTATGTTTTAAAATCCTGGTTTATTCAACAGTTTGAAGATGTTGTTTTTGTAATCTTCAACGCCAGGCTGATCGAACGGATTGATGTCGAGCAGATAGGCACTATAGGCACAAGCGAGCATGTAGAAATACAGCAAGTGGCCCATATTGTATTCGTCGATTTTGGGAATCGTCAAGCTGAGTTGAGGAACGCCGCCGTCCAAGTGGGCACTGGATGTCCCTTTGTACGCCACATGGTTAAATTCCTGCAACGAAAGGCCAGCCATATAATTTAATTCGTCGCCATCGTTTTCGGCTTCGAAAATCGTCAAATCTTCATTTGCTTCTTGGACCAGCAGGAAGGTTTCAAACAAGTTGCGTTTGCCGTCCTGAATATACTGCCCCATGGAATGGAGATCAGTCGTGAAGGAAACAGAAGCTGGGAAGATTCCTTTGCCTTCTTTGCCTTCACTTTCGCCGAACAGTTGCTTCCACCATTCCTGAACGAATGACAGCTTCGGTTCAAACGTCGCCATCACTTCTGTCGTGTAGCCTTCCACATAAAGCTGATGGCGGACTGCTGCGTATTGCAGCGCTGGATTTTCATCCGCATCGGTGTTGTTGTATAGCTCTTCTGCATTCAAAGCTCCTGCAATCAAATCGCGGATAGAGTAGCCGGCAGCTGCAATTGGCACAAGTCCAACAGCAGTGAAGACAGAATAGCGTCCGCCAACATCTTCAGGGACAACAAAGCGCTGGTAGCCATTGGCTTCAGCGAGTGTCAGCAAGGCGCCTTTTTCAGCGTCCGTTGTGACGATAATTCGTTCTGCCGCTTCCTGGCCGTAGCGCTTCTCCATATAATCCTTCAGGAAACGGAAAGCGATGGCAGGTTCAGTTGTTTTCCCGGATTTGGAAATGACGTTGACCATGACACGCTTGCCGTCAAGATGGGCGAGGAGCTGCTTCAAGTATTCGCCGCTGACCTGATGGCCTGCAAAGACCACTTCAAGTCCAGATTCTTTGCTGAAGTATGAGTCTAATGCCGATAGTACCGCTTTAGAACCGAGGTACGATCCACCGATGCCGATAACGACTAAAACATCCGCAGTGTCACGGATTTGTGCTGCCGTTTTTTCAACTTTCTTTAAAAACTCCTCATCAAGTTTGCTTGGCCAATCCAACCAACCAAGAAAGTCTGAGCCTTTTCCTTTTTTGCTGTATAGATTATCGTGTATTTCTTTTAATTGTGCTCTTTTTTCAAGTGTTAGCACCGCACCAATTGATTCTGAAAATGTAATTTTAACCATATTCACCCTCCTGTCTTTTGTTAATCAGTTTACCATATTAAAACAGCCAATTGCGGATGTTTTGCAGAGGAAATTATTCACGGATTTCTCAACGCTATTTTGCTAAAGAGCTGTTATCCTTTCAACTTCGGGCTGTTTATTGGTAAAATAAAGAAAACAATTGGGGGTTATGGTATGGCGAAAAAGTTAGCGATTGTCCTGGCATTGGCTTTTCTGGTATTGCTGGCAGGCTGCCAGCAAGAGGCTTCACCGGAAGAGCGGCTGCAGGCGTACATAGAACAGTGGAACAATGGTGAGTTTTCAGAGATGTACAGTTCTTATTTAAATCAGGGAACGAAAGAAGCTTATGCTTCGGAAGACTTTGTTGAGCGGCAGCAAAAGCTGTATGAAGATTTGGCGATTGAAAATGTCGAAGTGACTTATACAGAGCCTGGAGAAGATGCTGAATGGGATACCGAAAATCCGGCAGACTTCCCAATACAGGTAAAGATGGACACGATGGCCGGACCGGTCGAATTTGAAAAAACCATGACTTTGCTGTTTGAAACGCAGGAAGACACGGAAGATTGGTTTGTTGAATGGGACCCTTCTTTTATTTTCGAGCAGCTGGAAACCGGTGACGAAGTCCGTGTCTCAACGACAGATGCAGAACGCGGTGAAATTCTGGACCGCAACGAACAGCCGATTGCCATCAATGGAACAGGCTATAATATCGGTGTGGTTCCTGGGAACTTCACCGAAGAGTCCGCTAAAGAAGAGCTCGCGGAAATCCTGGAAATTTCAGTTGCCGCAATCGATGAAAAAATGGGGCAAAGCTGGGTCCAGGAAGATCAGTTTGTACCTATTTCCAAGGCAGCTAAAAATGATACGGAATTACTGGAAAAAGTAGAAGCGATTCCAGGTGCCACTTATCAGGAAACTGCGATGCGCGAATATCCATACGGAGAAGCATTGGGCCATTTAAGCGGCTATATCGGGCCGATCACTGCTGAGAAACTGGAAGAACTTGAAGATCAGGGCTATACTTCAACCGATTCAATTGGCAGAAGAGGCCTTGAGCAAACACTTGAAGACCGCCTTCACGGTACGAAAGGCCTGAAAATTCTTATTAAAAAACAAGGCGACAACGGAGAAGAGTTGACGATTGCTGAAACCCCTGCCGAAAACGGTGAAACGGTTGTTCTGACAATTGACGCAGAGCTTCAGAAATCAACTTTTGATTCGATGGAAGGTGAAGCGGGAACCAGTGCCGCAGTTGATCCTGAAACCGGGGAAACCCTGGCATTGGTCAGTTCACCAGCCTATGACCCGAACGAATACATGCTCGGCATCAGCGAGAGCCGTTTCAAGGAATTGAGCGAAGACCCTTTGAATCCTTTATTCAACCGGTTTGGAGCGGCTTATGCACCGGGTTCTACCATCAAGCCGGTAACAGCTGCAATCGGCATGGAAGCAGGAACACTTGATCCTGCCGAAGGTTTGCAGATTGACGGTGCGACATGGCAAAAAGATAGTTCATGGGGAGATTACCGGGTAACACGCCTGCATCCGGAAGCACCGAATCCAATTAATCTGAACAAAGCATTGGTGTACTCGGATAATATCTATTTTGCCCGCCAAGCGCTCCAAATGGGCAATGAAGCTTTAGTCTCCGGTTTACAAAGCTACGGCTTCGGAGAAGAAATTCCCTTTGCTTTGGAGCTGCAGTCGTCGCAGATTTCGAATGAAGGGGCGTTAGGGTCTGAAGGCCAGCTTGCCGATACTTCCTTCGGTCAAGGGCAGATGCTGACCAATATTCTCCATCTGGCTTCCATGTATGAGCCGTTTTTGACGGATGGCATCATGTACAAGCCGCTGCTGTTTATGGATGAGGAAAAAAGCCAGGTATGGAAAGAAGGATTGCTGAGCGCAGAAAGCGCAGAAACTCTTCGCAGCGGCATGCGCAATGTTGTGGTGGATGGCTATGCCCAGTCTGCTAATAGTCCATCCGTGAAAATTGCCGGGAAAACTGGCACAGCTGAATTGAAAGGTGCGATTGGCGATGAAGGGCAGGAGAATGGCTTTTTTGTCGCCTACGATTCGGAAAGCCCGGATTTTATTCTGGCCATGATGATCGAATCGATTGAAGACAACGACGGCAGTGACTATGTCGCTGGATTTGCGGCTCAAGTGTTTGAAGAATATGGGGCTGAATAGTAAAAGCGGACATCCACCGGCAATCACTCCTTGCCGGTGGATGTTTTTTGTAGATTTATGGCTTAATTTCTAATGCGGCTAGCAGGAATTTCCATGGAAATATTGAATAGAAAGAAGAATGAATTGTTGCGGGAATTAGGGGAGAAATCAATAGGGGGGATTGGATGGAATTCAAGAACTTAGGAGGCACCGGGTTAAAAATTTCGAATATAAGTTTAGGTACAATGGCTTTTGGACGCTGGATTGACGAACAGGCATCCCATGAAATTATGGATGTAGCCTTAGAGCAAGGAATTAACCTGATTGATACAGCAAACTTTTATGGCAAGGGACAGGACGAGGCTTTCAAATATGGTACAGGGGAATGCGAAGAAATCGTCGGCAGGTATTTGAAAGGTAAGCGAAATACAGCGGTATTGGCAACCAAGGTGGGGTTGCCGATGGGCGAAGGGCAAAACGATAAAGGCTTATCCAGGCATCATATCATCCAGCAGGCTGAAGAATCTTTGCGGCGGCTGCAGACCGATTGGATCGACCTTTACCAGGTGCACCGTTTTGACGATAGCACACCATTGGAAGAAACTTTATCCGCTTTAACAGATTTAGTAAGACAGGGGAAGGTCCGCTATATTGGCTGTTCGAATTATGCGGCGTGGCAAATGGCAAAAGCGCGTGGAATCAGCGACTTAAAGGGGTTGGAACATTTTGCATCGAGCCAATCTCAGTATAATTTGTTATCCCGTGAATTGGAAAATGAAGTCATGCCGTATTGCGCTTCTGAAAAAATGGGGTTGCTAGTTTACAGTCCAATGGCTAGAGGTGTACTTTCAGGGAAATACAAGTCAAAAAGCGACATGCCAAAAGACAGCCGCGCCGCTAAAGGAGAAGAGCTCATTCAGCATTATTTTACTGACTCCAATTTTAGAAAGGTTGAAGCCTATAAGGGGTTGTTGGGTGACCAAGGCTATGAACTATCACAGTTTGCTTTGGCATGGACCCTTAATCAACCGGCAGTAACTTCTGCAATTGTAGGGGCCAGCAAACCTCACCATGTGTTGGATGCTGCAGAAATCAGCGGCTGGAAATGGACAGAAGGCTTGAAAACACAAGTATCAAACATTTGATTGGTAGGGATAAAAACAGTTTAGAAAACTAATAGCATAATAGTTATTTACAGTGTAGGGAAGAGGGAGTTCACTTTGAAGGAGACATGGTGGAAAGAAGCAGTGGTCTATCAAATTTACCCGAGAAGTTTTAATGATTCCAACAACGACGGCATTGGTGATTTGAACGGGGTGACAGAAAAACTGGATTATTTGGATGAACTGGGAATCACTATTATCTGGATTTGTCCGATGTACAAATCCCCAAATGTTGACAATGGGTATGATATTAGCGATTATCAGGCGATCATGGAAGAAATGGGGACGATGGAGGATTTTGATCGCCTGTTAGGGGAAGTGCATAAGCGGGGAATGAGGCTCATCATCGACCTGGTGTTGAACCATACCAGCGACCAGCATCCATGGTTTTTGGAATCCCGTTCCTCCAGAGAAAATCCAAAGCGCGACTGGTATGTATGGAGTGATCGCCAGACCAATTGGGAAAGTATTTTCGGTGGACCAGCCTGGACCTTTGACCCGAAGACCGGCCAATATTATTTGCATATTTTTACGAAAAATCAAGTAGATTTGAATTGGGAAAACAAAGACATGCGTGAGGCTGCATATGAAATGATCCGCTGGTGGCTGGCCAAAGGCGTTGACGGTTTCCGTGTGGATGCCATCAATCACCTGAAAAAGGACTACAGCGATATGCCAAACCCTAAAAACCTGCCGTATGTTCCAGCTTGGGAAAAGTTCACGGATGTGGAAGGCTTGCAGGACATGCTGGCAGAATTGCGGGATCAGGCTTTTTCGGGCTATAACATTGTCACTGTAGGAGAAGCGAACAGCGCCAAATCTAAGGACATGGAACAATGGATCAGCGAACATGATGGAAAATTCAATATGATTTTCCATCTGGAAGCGCATGATGCGGCAGGCAGCCACCTGGATCCGGGATTGGATGTCAGGGATTTAAAGGAAGTTTTAAACCGCTGGCAGGAAGCTGCACACGGTGTTGCGTGGAATTCACTTTACATTGAAAATCATGACCGTCCAAGAACGGTATCCATTTGGGGAAATGACCGGGATTATTGGTTTGAAAGCGCTACTGCATTAGGGTGTATGTACTTTTTTATGCAAGGCACCCCTTTTATTTACCAAGGCCAGGAAATCGGCATGACCAACGCCCCGTTCGACGATATCGAAATGTATAATGATATTGAAACAAAAAATATGTACCGCTACAACCGCCAAGAAGGCGTGTCCCATGAGGAGTTAATGAGAATCATCAAGAAAATCAGCCGGGATCATGCCCGTACGCCAATGCAATGGAACAATCAGGATTTTGCCGGTTTCTCCAAAGCCAAACCGTGGCTTGGTGTAAATCCGAATTATAAATGGCTGAATGTCGAGGCACAAAAAGATGATCCAAAATCGATCTGGTCGTATTACAAGAAAATGATTCATTTGCGCCAAAATTGGAAGGTTTTAGTGTATGGAACGACAAGGCTGGCTGATTCCGGATGTCCGGATGTCTATGCCTATGTCCGGGAAGACCGCTATACGAAAATGCTTATTGCTTCGAATTTAAGTGAACGGCCGTGTACATGGAACACCCCTTACGATGCTGAACTTCTTCTCACAAATTATGAGGAACGTGAAAAAGGTGTCCTGCAGCCATATGAAGCATGTGTTTACTTCTTGAAAAAAGAGATTTATTAATATTTATGAGCTGCAACAAGCCGCAATGCCATTTAATCAGAATGGTTTTGCGGCTTTTTTAATTTGGAAGCAATATTAGATTTGGGTATATATAATCAAGACAAAAGATCTTTTTGTTTTTTACGTTTGATTATCTCAATAAATTTCCCAATTACGGAAATATGAAAATTCTGCTAACTTTAGAGATGTGGCAGAGCCGTCAAGCAGAAACGTGTGAAAGTGCGGGACGCCGCAGTTGGATCCAGGCCGCCATAAACCATAATGGAAAAGGGGATTGAACGATGAAGAAATCGGCAAAATTCATTACGACCGCCATGTTGGCAGCTACTTTGCTTCTACCGGCAATGGGCGTCAGCGCAAACAGCGATCTGGCTGAAAAAGCGAATGGCAATGAGAAATTCCGGGTATTGGTTGATACGGCAAATGACAAAGCGCTGCAAAATGCCAAAAACCAGTATGGCGTCCAATGGGATTTTAAAGGCGAAGGATTCACCACCGATATGAACGAGAAACAATTTGAAGCTCTGCAGAAAAATAAAAATATAAAAGTACAAAAAGTCCCAGAATACAGTATCGAAGAAACATCATCTGAACCGTTGGCGAAATATTCGACAATGGCGGCTTCTCAATCTACGCCATGGGGCATTAAAGCCATCTATAACAATGCTAATCTTGCTCAATCTTCCGGAGGGGCAGGCATTAATATCGCGGTACTTGATACTGGCGTAAATGTAAACCATGCAGACTTAGCGAACAATGTCGAACAATGCAAAGACTTTACTCTTAGCGCGAGCATCACAAACGGCACTTGTACAGATCGCCAGGGGCACGGGACACATGTTGCAGGATCAGCGCTTGCAAACGGCAATGGAGGTTTGTATGGAGTAGCTCCGCAAGCAGACCTTTGGGCATATAAAGTATTGGGAGATGACGGATCGGGTTCTTCTGATGACATTGCAGCAGCCATTCGCCACGTTGCGGACCAAGCAACTGCATTAAAGACGAAAGTAGTCATCAACATGTCTCTGGGCTCTTCAGCTGAGAGCAGCTTGATTACAAACGCTGTCAACTATGCTTACAACAAAGGTGTCTTGGTCATTGCAGCAGCAGGAAACTCGGGTCCGTACCAGGGATCTATCGGCTTCCCTGGGGCATTGCAGAATGCAGTGGCAGTAGCCGCACTTGAAAATGTTATCCAAAATGGCACATACCGTGTAGCCGATTTTTCTTCTCGCGGTTATAGTTCCACAGATGGGGACTATGCAATCGGCAAATACGATGTTGAAATTTCAGCTCCTGGTGCTGCCGTTTACTCAGCTTGGTATACAGGCGGCTATGCGACCATCAGCGGAACATCGATGGCTTCCCCGCACGCAGCTGGACTTGCTGCAAAAGTATGGGCGACAAACCCAAGTGCAACCAATGTCCAAGTGCGTGCTAATCTTCAAAACCGTGCAAAAGCATATGATATCCTTTCTGGATCAGGTGCCGGCTATGGCGATGATTATGCATCCGGTTTCGGCTTTGCACGTGTTCAATAAATAGCTAACGAAATCACTGGAAGCGGCAACCCTGTCAAATATGTCAGGGTTGTTTTTTTATGGTATATTTTATTTATTCTGTAAAAAAGGGTGAAATTATGAATGTTGGCTCTATCGTTAAGTATTATCGGACAAAAAACAGCTTAACCCAATCTCAATTGGCAGATGGCATCTGCTCTATTTCCCATTTGAGCAAGATTGAATCCAATGCCTACAGCCCGCATGAATCGACCATCAAAGCGCTGTTAATGAAGATGGGCGTCCAACTGAACAAAGAGGTGGAAAAACATAAGCAGCTGGAGCGGATGATTGGAAAGTTCATCGACTGTTCTCTGCATTATGATCTTGAAACGATGCGGAAAATATACCAGCTGCTGGAATTGGAAAATGATTATATTCAATCTACCGATTTGGTCAATCAGTACGAACTCTATAAATTCCGCTTTTATATATACGATAACGATCTGCTCAAAGCAGGACAGCAGAAAAAGTTGCTGGAACGCATGAAAGCCTCTTTTTTGGCACCGGAGCACTGGGTTTATCAGTTTTTTCAATCACTTTATTGTTCGATGATGGGTGACAATACAAAGTCTCTTGAAGTGCTCAACGGTCTGGATCTTGGCATCCAAAGCATTCCCCAAAAATTCGAAGGGGAATTTTATTATCAAAAGGCACGGATGCTGATCCTTGCTGACCGCTATGAATTTTCGGGGCATTTTGCCGAGCTGGCAGTACGCTCCTTTCAGCTTCACCATAATTACATCCGGCTGTTGCACGCCCAAATGCTCTTGGCCATCAACTATACCCGAAGAAATCTTTTGGTCCAGGCTGAAAGCCTATACGAAGTGCTGATCCGCAACACCCATCTGACAAAACAAACAGCATTGCACAACCAAACCCTCTATAATTACACAGAGCTGCTGCGAATGAAAAATGCACATGGAGAAGCTTTGGAAATCCTTCAAGTATTAAAAGAAAGCATGGAAGAAGATACTTATTTCTACAAAGCAGTGTTAACCAGTTTGTTGGAGTCTATGGTTGAAACAGGACAGAATGCTTCAGTATTGATTGATGAATTAAAAGCGATCAGCGGCAAACTTGAAGATAAATATTTTCATATTTATGCCAATTATTTTGAAAAAAGAAATTTTTCCCAACCGGACCTTATGGCCTATTGTGAGGAAATTATGTTTCCATTTTTCAGAAAACATGGTTATATAAAGGAAACAAAAAGAACTGCTGCAGAACTTGCAGCCCATTACAGCAATCAGCAGCAGTGGAAAGAAGCTTATTTTTATCAAACATACAGCGATGAGAACGGCGGTGAATCAAAATGAAGAAAAAGAAAATAGTTTTTACATCTATCGCATATGCTGCTGCCATGGCCATTGTGGCGCTTGGCGGACCGAATGTATTGCCTCCGATTTAACCGGCTACAAAGCTGCTCGCTCTTGAGCAGCTTTTTTCATTGTCTGGATTCACGTATGATAGAAAATAAAAAGGGGGAAGATTTTTAATGTATAAAAAAACGCAATATGTTTTTAATGAAGGCAAGCCGACCTTCGTGGAAGTCCGCCAATACAAAAAAACTGATTTTCCAGCATTGATCGAAATTCAAAAAGAAAGCTTTCCGCCCCCGTTCCCCCCGGAGCTTTGGTGGAGTGACAAGCAGTTGACGAACCACGTGGAGTTATACCCGGAAGGCGCACTTTGCATCGAGGTCGAAGGAGAAATGGCTGGATCGATTACGGCGCTGCTGACTGATTTTGATCCGGTTCATCCCGAACATTCGTGGGCGGAAGCTACAGACAATGGCTCTATCCGCAATCACAATCCAGTGGGCAAAACCTTGTACATTGTCGACGTCTGCGTCCGGCCGAAATATCGGTCCTTGAAGTTGGGGCAGCTGTTGATGCAAGCTATGTATGAGCAGGTCGTGCAGAATGACTTGGAGCGTTTGCTTGGAGGAGGCAGGATGCCTGGATTCCATAAGTATTCTGGACGGCTAACTGCCGAACAATATGCAGCACAAGTAATAGCGGGGAAAATCAATGATCCGGTCATTTCCTTTTTGCTGCGCTGTGGCCGGACTCCCGTGAGTGTGGTGGCTGATTACCTGGAGGATGAGGAGTCCGAAGGGTATGCTCTGCTGATGGAATGGAAAAATCCTTTTAAGTGAAATAAGGCATCGGAAAAGCAGCCGTTTTCATATCATACAGTTTTGCAACTAAAAACGAATAGAAAGAAAAAAACAAGCCTGAGACTTTCCGGCTTGTTTTTGTATGTTTATAGATTGAGACGGAAAGCTTTGACCACAATGCCATCGTCCAAAGGGATAAAGTCGAGTGAAGCAACGCGTTCAAAGCCCATTTTTTCGTAAAGTGCAATGGCATTTTGCATAAAGCTTCCGGTATGAAGCCCGACAAATTTTTGCTTGCGGATTTTGGAAAGGTCAATGCAATGTTCGACCAATGCCTTGCCGACTCCGCGTGAACGAAAATCAGGGCTGACTGCCAATAACCGGATTTCCGGATACGCAATCGTCTCTTCTTTCCATTCATATGCTTTGGACTCGGCAGGAAACAGCACCACGCTGCCGGCAATTTCTCCGCCGATTTCGGCAACAAACACTTCAACGCCTGGCTGTTGGTCAGTGTCGGAAGCTAAATTAGCTTTCAGCAACCCCCAATGTTTTTGCGAAAGCTCTTCCTGATAAGGCATGTATGAGGCAAGGCGCTGCTCTTTCAATAAATGAAATTCATTCCTCTTAGCTTCACGGATCAACAAATGACCATCTCCTTTTACTTGAAGTTTTCTGCATTGCCAGCGCCACTCGGGAAAATAAGTAAATCCAAATATCTGGTTTTACCAAAGGCCACAACAGGATATTTTAAAGAGTTGATGCGGAAAATGTTATTCTAGACAAGGTAATTATATAGAAATATATTGCATACGACAAGAAAGAAAAAAGGTGGGGGCACATGAAAACGCATACATATGTAAATTGCATGACGATTAAAAAAATAATGGAATATTATTTTTTAATTCATTGAATTCTGACAAATGTGTTCTATAATATATAGAAAAGAAAGGATAGGATAAATATGAAAAAAGATTTGCGCATAAACAGCAAGGTATTTAGTGAAGGGGCAATGAGAGCTCCCAATCGTGCCATGCTGCGGTCTGTAGGCGTGACCGATGAAGATTTCAAAAAACCGATGATTGGTGTCGCCAGTACGTGGAGTGAAGTGACGCCATGTAACATACATATTGATGACTTGGCAATCAGCGCCAAAAAAGGAGCCAGAGAAGCTGGCGGTGTACCCTTTATTTTCAATACCATCACAGTTTCCGATGGGATCTCGATGGGAACGGATGGCATGAAATATTCCCTTTCAAGCCGTGATGTTATTGCCGATTCGATTGAAACGGTAGTAGGTGCAGAAAGCTTGGATGGTTTGGTGGCAATCGGTGGCTGTGACAAGAACATACCGGGTTGTTTAATTGCCATCGCAAACTCTGAAGTGCCGGCTGTTTTTGTCTACGGAGGGACGATTGCCCCAGGCCGCCACAATGGACAGGACATTGACATCGTTTCTGTTTTTGAAGGCGTTGGCCAGCATAACAACGGTGATATCAACAATGATACGCTTCGCAGCATCGAATGTGGCGCATGCCCGGGAGCCGGATCTTGCGGCGGCATGTATACAGCCAATACAATGGCATCAGCTGCAGAAGCAATGGGAATGAGTTTGCCTGGCAGTTCGTCCAACCCCGCGGTATCGGCGGAAAAGCTGGCAGATTGCGAAAAGGCTGGGGCAGCAGTACATAATCTACTGGAACTGGATATTTACCCGAAAGACATCATGACCAAAGAGGCATTTGAAAATGCCATTACTGTAGTCATGGCACTTGGCGGATCGACTAATGCCATCCTGCATCTGTTGGCAATTGCCCACGCTGCAGAAGTGGATTTGACGATTGACGACTTTAACCGTCTGCAGAAAAAAGTGCCGCATTTGGCCGATTTAAAACCGAGCGGAAAATACGTCATGCAGGATCTGCACCGGGTTGGCGGCGTTCAAGCTGTGATGAAAATGCTTCTTGAAGGAGGCTACTTGCACGGGGACTGCATGACAGTCACGGGCAAAACGGTAGCCGAAAACCTGCAGGAAGCTCCAGCGTTGCAAGAAGGGCAAAAAGTCATCATGCCTTTCGACAATCCAAAACGCAAAGATGGTCCGTTGATCGTCCTGAAAGGCAATCTTTCGCCAAGCGGTGCAGTCGCAAAAGTTTCCGGTGTGAAAGTAAAGCGCCACACGGGACCAGCTCGCGTCTATAACAACGAAAAAGAAGCAACTGAAGCCGTTATGGCCAATGAAATCAATGAAGGCGATGTATTGGTTATCCGCTATGTTGGACCAAAAGGCGGTCCGGGAATGCCGGAAATGCTGTCAGTATCGGCAATTCTTGTGGGCAAGGGCATGGATGCATCTGTTGCACTCTTGACGGATGGCCGTTTTTCAGGCGGAACACATGGCTTGGTTGTTGGGCACATTGCTCCGGAAGCTCAGGTCGGAGGGCCAATCGGCTTGTTGAAAGAAGGCGATATCGTTACCATCGATTCAGAGCTTCAGGAAATTTCCATGGATGTTTCTGAATCCGAATTGGAAGAACGGCGCAAGCAATGGATAGCACCGCCACTTCATAGAAAAGGTGTGCTCGGGAAATACGCGCACAATGTTTCCTGCTCTTCAAAAGGTGCCGTTACCGATTATTTAAATCGTTGAATATTTATAACTTAGCGGATTTCGTTTTTATGTGACAAAGACTTTTAAAATATGATTCAGCAGGATTTTCTTCAATCCTGCTGAGCTATTTTAATTAGAAAAGTCTGAATATTAAATCTTTTTTTACCATAGGATTATTGTGCAAACGCTTTAAAAGACGACGTATTTAAAGTTCTATTGAATTCAGGAAATCGTTCCAATTAATATAGGAAAATTAGTTTTTTACGAAAGTTGTCTCAGCACAGGCACGTTGGAAAAATCCGTTTTGCTAACGGATAGATCTCATAATGCAGTGCGGTCGGGATGGCAAATGGAGCAATATCAAAAAGGGGGAAACGAAGATGGCGAAAAAGAAGTTTGGATTTGTTTCAGTAATGTTAGCAGGTACTTTGGCCTTAACGGCTTGCGGAGGAGCTGACAGCGATTCATCATCAGGCGAAGAAGGATCGGGAGAAACGTATGTTTTGCAGGCTGGGCACTCATTGCCCGATGACCATCCTTACCACCTTGGATTTTTAGAGATGGCGGAAGCTGTTGAGGAGCGGACTGACGGGCAAGTAACAATTGAAGTTTTTGCAAACAGTGAAATCGGGGCAGAACGTGAATTGACAGAAGGCATGGGATTGGGAACAGTCGATTTGGTCGTTTCTTCAACAGCTCCTGTTACGAACTTTGTTCCGGAATTAGGGGTATTGGATGTGCCATTCCTTTTCCAGGACCGGGAATCGGCCGTGGAGATTTTAGAAGGGGACATTGGTGATGAATTGTTCGCTAAAATGGAAGAAAATGGAATTATCGGTTTGTCATGGGGAGAAAATGGCTATCGCCACATCACCAATGCCATTCGCCCAATTGAAACACCGGAAGATTTAGAAGGCCTGAAAATCAGAACACAGGAAAACGAAATTCATTTAGCCGCATTTGAGGCATTGGGCGCACAGCCGACTCCAATGGCTTGGACTGAAGCAATCACCGCGTTGCAGCAAGGCGTGGTAGATGCACAGGAAAATCCAGCAATTGTTGCGGACCAGTTCAGTCTATATGATGCAAACCAAAAATATATGAGTTTAACAGGACATGTTTATTCGGTAGCTATTTACATGATGAGCCAGCAGACTTACGATGAATTGCCGGAAGAGTTGCGGGATATCGTTATGGAAGAAGGCCAGAAAGCCGGAGCCAGAGAGCGTGACCTGATTGTCGAGATGGAAGAAGAATCCATTCAGACGCTGAAGGATAACGGTGTGGAAATTATTGAAGATATTGATACTGCGCCATTCCAAGAAGCTGTACAGCCTGTCTATGAAACAATTGAACACCAGGATCTATTAAATGAGATTTTGGACGCTCAGTAAAACAAATGATCAACTAAAGAAAATCTGAAAAAGAGAGAAATCATTCTCTCTTTTTTATATCGGGGGAAGGACGATGAACAAATTAATCGGCTATATGAATTTTGGCATTAAACATGTCTTGAACATTATTATGGGTCTGCTGGTTACGGTTGTTTTTCTTCAGGTTATTTTCCGGTTCATACTGAATTCACCGCTTGCCTGGACCGAAGAATTGGCACGATACAGCTTGATTTGGCTGACGTTTTTAGGTGCAGCTTATGCGATGTCGACAAAAGCTCATATCGGTATGGAGTTTTTTGTTAATTTGTTTGGCGTTTCTGTTCGTAAAGCGCTGTATATTGCAGCAACGTTCGCAAGTTTGCTTTTTTTCCTGCTGATGGTAATAGAAGGCTATGACTTGGCAATGCAGGGAATGTCTCAAACGTCACCGGTCCTGCGGATTCCAATGGGGATGATTTATATGATCATTCCAGTAAGCGGAGTGGTTTTGATCATCAATATGGCCTCGCAATTTTCAAAAGACTTTAAAAGCGGGGGTGTTTGAAGATGGCATTGGTGCTGTTTATTTTATTGATGGCTTTATTTTTAATTAATGTTCCAATTGCAGTGGCGCTTGGTCTCGCTTCTACTCTCGTGTTTTTTATCGATGGCAACGTTTCTTTGATCGTCATTATTCAGCGGATGTTCAATTCGGTTGACTCGTTTCCTTTAATGGCTATTCCCTTTTTCATTCTTGCCGGTAAATTGATGGAAAGCGGCGGGATTTCCCGGCGTCTGATTCATCTGGCCAATGTGATTTTTGGCCGTGTCAAAGGAGGGCTTGGCATTGTGTCGATCGTTGCCTGCGCCTTTTTCGCCGCCATTTCGGGTTCTGCTGCTGCTACAACTGCGGCAGTAGGGGCTTTGATGATTCCGGCAATGGTCAATAAAGGGTATGACAAAAGTTTTGCGACCGCCATCCAGGCAGCAGGCGGAACCATCGGCATCATGATTCCACCAAGTGTACCGCTGGTGCTTTACGGTGTAGCAGCTGGGGTTTCCGTCAGTGAATTATTTATCGCAGGAATCGTACCTGGTTTGTTCGTTATGGTTTCGCTGATCCTACTGGTTTACCTGATTTCCTTGAAAGAAGGATATGGCGGAGGCGAAAAGTTCGGCTTCAAAGATTTCTTTAAGGCATTTCTCGATGCTTTTTTGGCATTGATGATGCCAGTGATCATTTTAGGTGGTATTTACGGAGGGATTTTCACACCGACAGAAGCTGCAGTTGTGGCAGTAGTTTACGGATTAATCGTCGGGGTCTTTATTTACCGTGAAATCAAGTTGGCAGATTTGTCGAAGATTTTTTCTTCCTCTGTTGTAGTGACAGCAGTCATCATGTTCATAATCGCAGGGGCTTCCGTATTCGGCTACTATTTGACGCGGCAGCGCATCCCCGCAGAACTGACCGAGTTGATGCTTAGTGTGACGGATAATTGGATCATAGCTTTATTAATCATCAACTTGCTGTTACTAATTTGTGGTGTTTTTCTGGAAACTTCAGCAGCCATCATTATTTTAACGCCAATTCTCGTACCAATTGCCAACGCTCTTGGAATTGATCTTGTGCATTTCGGCATTATCATGATTGTCAATCTGGGAATTGGGTTTATCACACCACCAGTCGGCGTCAATTTATTTGTTGCGGCGAACATTGCAGGGACGAAGTTTGAAAGTCTGCTGAAAGCGATTGTTCCATTTATCCTGATTATGATTGTTGATGTACTCATTATTTCGTTTATTCCAGGAATCAGTTTATTCCTTCTTGGAGATTAAATAATTGGAGGAGAGTTTATGACAGCTTATCAAATAGCGGTGCTTCCCGGAGACGGGATTGGACCGGACGTCACAAAAGAAGCAGTGAAAGTTTTGGAAGCGTTAAAGCAGCAGGATGCCACTTTCAATATTGAGTTTAGAGAATTTGAATGGGGCAGTGAGTATTACTTGAAACACGGGCATATTATGCCCTCAAATGGGTTGGAGCAACTCAGGGAATTTGATGCGATTCTGTTTGGTGCAGTGGGAGACAAAAGGGTGCCGGATGAAGTGACTATCTGGGAGCTGATTATGCCGATCCGCAAAAACTTTCAGCAATACGTTAATATGCGTCCGATCAGACGCTTGGCGGGCATTGAATCTCCATTGAAAAATGATCAGCCGATTGACTTTATGGTGTTCCGTGAAAATGCAGAAGGGGAATATTCGAATATTGGCGGCCGGCTATACCAGCAGCAATCGCAGGAAATGGCGATACAAAATACAGTCATCACCAAACAGGGTGTCGAGCGCATTGCCAAATATGCATTCGAATACGCCAAAAAAAATAATAAATCCAAAGTTACCAGTGCCACTAAATCCAATGCCATCATCCATTCGATGAAGCTGTGGGATGAGGTGGTCGAAGCGGTGGCGAAAGATTACGGCGATATCGAACTCGAAAGCAACTTCATCGATGCCCTGGCCGCTTATTTTGTCATGCGTCCGGAGTCATTTGAAGTGGTAATTGCTTCAAATCTATTCGGAGATATTTTAACGGATCTCGGAGCGGCACTAGTTGGGGGATTGGGTGTATCGCCATCCGGCAATATCAACCCCGAAGGCGAATTCCCTTCCATGTTCGAAGCTATTCACGGTTCGGCACCGGACATTGCAGGCAAAGGAATCGCCAACCCGATCGCCCAAATATGGTCAGCTGCTTTAATGCTGGATCATTTAGGGCGTACGGACCTGTCCACAGCAATTGTTGAAGCCATCGAACAGGTACTCCAAGAAGGAAAGGTGCTGACACCGGATCTCGGAGGCAATTCCACGACGCAGCAAGTCGGATCAGCAATTGCAGAAAAGCTTAAACAGCTCGTAACCAAATAGGAGGAGATTTGAATGAACGTAGACAATAAAGTAGCGATTGTCACCGGTGCCGGCGGCGGAATGGGCAAAGTGGTCGTTGAGCAATTTCTCGCACAAGGAGCAAAAGTGGCAGGCATCGACATCCAAGTCGATGGGCTAGCTGAACTTGAAACTCAATACCCGGGCCAGTTGCTGGTCATCGAAGGCAATTTAACGGACGAACAGAGTGTAGAAGACGCAGTTAAAAAAACTGCCGAGCTGTTCGGGCAGGTCGATGTATTGGCAAACGTCGCCGGGATTGCACAGGCGGCTACTGATATTGAAAATGTGTCCTTGAAGGATTGGGAACGCATCATGTCGATCAATTCAACAGCCGTTTTTTTAACTTCACGTGCAGTCGTGCCTTATATGAAACAGCAGAATAGCGGCTCAATCATCAATATCGCCTCTGTTTCTGTCGATCGCCCACGTCCGGGATTGAATGCCTATGTAGCTTCTAAGGGCGCGACGATTTCGTTGACAAAAGCGCTGGCCATTGAATTGGCGCCTTACAATATTCGGGTTAATGCGATCAACCCTGGCCCAGCTGATACGAAGATGCTGGGGGAATTTACAGCAGCGGGCAGTGATGAAGGCGAAGCCAAAGAAAATATATTCCGCAAAAGCGTGCCGCTGGGTGACTTGATCACTCCGGAGGCGATTGCCAATTGTGTATTGTATCTCAGTTCCGACTTGGCAAAAATGATGACGGGCAGTGTAGTGAATGTCGACGGAGGACGCGGAATCTAATTGAAAAGAGGCGCAAAAAGTGAAAAAACAGCAGATGTATATAAATGGAAAGTGGATAGGCAGTATCGGAAATGACTGGTTTGAAACAAAAAATCCGGGGACTGGTGAAGTGCTGGCAGAAATTCCAAGAGGGAAAAAAGAAGATGTAGATGCGGCAGTCGAAGCTGCCCGCACAACATTTGAATCAGAGGAATGGCAGTCTTTCCCGCCGATTGAAAGAGGGCGGATTTTACATAAAGTGGCAGATGCTTTACGGGCAGATGCGGAAGAAATTGCTTTGCTGGAAACGCTGGATACCGGTAAACCGTTGACCCAGGCACGAAAAGATGTTGAGGCATCGGCCCTCTACTTTGAATATTATGCAGGAATGGCCGATAAGATTTTTGGTGAGACCATACCGGTTCAGCCGGGAATACTGGATTACACGCTGCGGGAACCGATTGGCGTAACGGCGCACATTGTCCCTTGGAACTACCCGCTGCAAATCATATCCCGCTCTACGGCCGCTGCAATTGCGACAGGCAATACTGTTGTCGCAAAACCCGCGGAAGACACACCATTGACCGCCATCAAACTGGCCGAGATCTTTGATCAAACCGATTTGCCAAAAGGTGTCTTTAATCTGGTGACTGGCTATGGCTATGAAGCGGGAGCAGCGATTTCCGAGCACCCGGATGTTGACCACATTACGTTCACCGGTTCAGTCCAAACAGGTTCTGCCGTCATGATGGGAGCAGCAAAAAACGTCAAGCCGGTAACGCTGGAACTTGGCGGGAAATCACCAAATATTGTTTTTGATGATTGCGATCAAGAAGAGGCAGTGGACTGGGTGGTGCGTTCAATTATTCAAAATGCCGGCCAGACCTGTTCCGCCGGTTCTCGTCTGCTCATTCAAGACTCCATCAAAGAGGAATTTTTGAAAAAAGTCGTGGCAAAAATGGAAGCGATTCAAATCGGCAAAGGGGTAGACGACCTGGACCTCGGTCCGATTCTGAATGAAAAGCAATTTTCACGTATTCTGGAATTCATGGATGTTGCCAATAAAGAAGGAGCCGCCTTCCTGACAGGCGGCAAGCGCCAGGAAACAGCCGGACTTGAAAACGGCTACTTTTTCCAGCCCACTGTCATAGATGGACTGTCACCAAAAAGCTATGTGGCACAGGAAGAAATTTTTGCGCCAGTTGTTGCCGCGTTTTCATTTGAAACAGAGCAGCAGGCGATTGAATTGGCCAATGGCACGGATTACGGTCTGGTGACAGGGATTTGGACAAAAGATGGAGCCCGGGCACATCGGGTAGCCAGCAAAATTCGTGCCGGGCAGGTTTTCATCAACAACTACGGTGCAGGCGGCGGAGTGCAGATGCCATTTGGCGGATACAAAAAAAGTGGATTTGGACGGGAAAAAGGGCTGGAAGCTTTGCGCAATTACACCATATTGAAGAATGTGGCACTGAAGTATTAAAGATTTGGACATTGGAAAAGGGCTATCCTCAATGTGAGGACAGCCCTTTGTTTGTTTAAGGTAACTATAATTTGTTTTGACTCAATTTTTCAACCCTTTTGACAGGGGAATCATTTCCATTGAAAGTGTTACTTTCAGTACCGCGGTCATTGTTCCACTGGTTGCTTTCTAACTTAAGCAACGTAAACCCTACCTTCTTTTACGTCCTTGCGATCCTTAAATCGCGCCAGTGTGAATAAGTATTCTCAAAAACATTATCGTAGAATGCCAGATTATCAAAATTTACCAGTTACCTTTGTGTTAACTAGATAAGTGTCTCACAGACTTTGATAAATGTCAATGAAGAGATTTGAGTAGAATAGAAAAACTGCTTGATGTTGTATAGAAGGAACGGCACATAGATCGTTTTGGACCGATTAGGCGCTAGCCCGCAAATCAGATAGAAACCTGAGCTTCAGATTTTCCTGATTTCCAGCTGCCCGAACAACTAATATAGCCTAAGATGACTTTTATTTTTTGTCTTTCCTTTATTGGTGTATAATTGTAGGCATTACTGATGGTGGAAGAAGGAGACTCTTTATGGATAAGCATTATGCGGATGACAGTTTGGCATTACATACAGATTTATATCAAATCAATATGTCGGAGGCTTATTGGGCAGATGGCATGCACGAGCGGAAAGCGGTATTTGAATTATTTTTCCGCAAATTGCCTTTTGGCAATGGCTACGCCCTTTTTGCCGGATTGGAACGTGTGCTGGATTACTTGAAAAACTTCAAATTTACGGACAGTGATTTGGATTATCTTCAGGAAGAGCTTGGTTATAAACAGGATTTTCTTGATTATTTGCGGACAGTCCGATTTACGGGAGATGTTTATTCGGTGATGGAAGGTGAACTGGTCTTCCAAAACGAAGCATTGATTCGTGTAGAAGCACCTCTTGTGGAAGCTCAATTAATCGAAACTGCTTTATTGAACATCGTTAACTACCAAACCTTAATTGCTACCAAAGCAAGCCGCATCAAGCAAATTGTAAAAGATGAGCGTGTCATGGAATTTGGAACGAGGCGTGCGCAGGAAATGGACGCCGCCATTTGGGGTACGCGTGCTGCTTACATTGGCGGGCTTGAAGCGACCAGCAATGCACGGGCAGGCAAGAAGTTCGGCATTCCGGTAGCAGGGACTCATGCCCATTCGATGGTACAGGCTTACAAAGATGAATATGAGGCTTTCCATGCCTATGCGAAACGCCATAAAGACTGCGTCTTTTTAGTGGATACATACGATACATTAAAATCGGGGTTGCCGATTGCCATAAAAGTGGCGCAGGAGCTGGGAGATCAAATCAATTTCCACGGAATCCGGTTGGACAGCGGTGATATTGCATTCTTATCCAAAGAAGCACGGAAAATGCTGGATGCCGCAGGTTTTCCGGATGCAGAAGTAGTGGTTTCCAACGACCTGGACGAATACACCATTTTAAACTTGAAAGCTCAGGGAGCCCGTGTAGATTCCTGGGGGATTGGGACGAAACTGATTACTGCCTATGATCAGCCTGCGCTGGGGGCAGTATATAAGCTAGTAGCAATTGAAAATGAAAACGGTGAAATGGAAGATACCATAAAAATTTCAGGAAATGCAGAAAAAGTCACTACTCCAGGACTGAAAAGCGTTTACCGGATCATAGATAGGGAAAATGGGAAATCAGAAGGTGATTACATTGCGATGCATGATGAAGATCCTGCTTCTGAAGAGCGTTTGAAAATGTTCCATCCTGTCCATACCTTCGTATCGAAATTCGTGACAAATTTTGAAGCAGTCAATATTCATCACAAAGTTATTGAAGATGGACAGGTGGTTTACGAAAACCCAAGTTTGCCTGAAATGCAGGCTTATGCAAGAAAAAACATGGACCTGTTATGGGATGAGTATAAACGCTCACTGAATCCTGAAGAATATCCGGTAGACCTCAGCCAGAAATGCTGGGACAACAAAATGAAGAACATCCAGGAAGTGCGCCAGGCAGTCCATGATTATATTCGAGACTAAGGGGGATTCAGAATGTCTACTTTGCAACAGCAGATTATTGAAGAACTGAAAGTGCAGCCTTCCATCCAACCAAAAGAAGAAATTGAACGCACGGTGTCATTTTTAAAAGAGTATCTCAAGCGCCATTCGTTCTTAAAAGGATTTGTACTGGGAATTTCAGGCGGCCAGGATTCCACATTGCTTGGCAAGATGGCCCAGATGGCAATCGATCAGTTGAATGAAGAAAATGCTGGTCAGGAGTACGGGTTTTATGCCATCCGCTTGCCATACGGAGTGCAGTTTGACGAACATGATGCCAAAGACGCGCTGGATTTTATTCAGCCGACTAAACTTTACACGATCAACATCAAAGAAGCTGTTGACGCGAGCGATCGGGCATTGGAACAGGCCGGCATAGAGCTGTCCGATTTTGCAAAAGGCAACGAAAAGGCCCGTGAGCGGATGAAGGCCCAATATTCAGTGGCAGCCATGCATAAGGCCGTTGTTTTGGGAACAGATCATGCGGCAGAGGCGATTACCGGATTTTATACGAAGTTTGGGGACGGTGCAGCGGATTTGACCCCGCTGTTTCGCTTGAACAAGCGCCAGGGACGGGCTATGTTAAAAGAACTTGGTGCTCCTGAACATCTGTACATGAAAATACCGACTGCGGATCTGGAAGAAGACAAACCGGCGATTCCTGATGAAATAGCTCTCGGAGTAACATACGAAATGATCGATGATTATTTGGAAGGCAAAAAAATTCCGGCAGACGCTCAGGAGAAGCTGGAAGGCTATTATTTGAGAACACAGCACAAGCGGCAGCTGCCTATTACAGTGTTTGATGATTTCTGGAAATAACAAGAAAAAGCAAGGTCTCTTCGGGAGATCTTGCTTTTTTTATGGGCAAAGCGATAGAGGGAAAAACCGGCGCAGTTGAGTTATTATCCATTATTCGTTATGATTACGATAAGATTGTGATAATTCAAAACATTTTCTGATTTGTATTGGAGGAACTATAGATGAATGCAAAAGAGCGGTTGGAACAAGTAATTGATAATATTGAAAAAGTGATTATCGGCAAGCGCAATATTGTAGAGTTGAGCATGGTGGCGATGCTGTCTCATGGACATGTTTTGCTTGAGGATGTTCCAGGTGTCGGAAAAACGATGCTGGTCCGTGCCTTGGCGAAATCAGTAGGAGCCGATTTCAAACGGATTCAGTTTACGCCGGATTTGCTGCCGTCGGATGTTGTCGGTGTCTCCATCTATAACCCGAAAGACATGGAATTCCACTTCCGCCCAGGGCCGATCATGGGCAATATCATTTTAGCTGATGAAATCAACCGGACCTCACCAAAAACGCAGTCTTCTCTTCTTGAAGCAATGGAAGAAGCTTCGGTCACCATTGATGGTGTCACGATGCAGATCCCTAAACCATTCTTTGTCATGGCAACGCAAAATCCGATTGAATACGAAGGCACTTACCCACTGCCGGAAGCCCAGCTTGATCGCTTTTTATTGAAGATCAAAATGGGGTATCCGACGCCTAAAGAAGAAATGGAAGTACTGAACCGTGCACGGTCCGCAGCGCCAATTGAAGAATTGACCTCAGTAATTTCCCTCAACGAGCTGCTGGAACTTCAGGAGCAGGTGAAAACCATTAAGGTGGACGAAACTATCCGCAGCTATATTGTCGATTTGTCCAGGCAGACCCGACAGGATTCCTACGTATATTTGGGTGTAAGTCCGCGTGGTTCGATTGCACTGATGAAAGCTTCGCAAGCCTATGCTTTGTTAAGAGGCCGGGATTATGTAACACCGGATGATGTTCAGTATTTGGCGAAGTTCGTTTTCGGCCATCGCATCATGCTTCGATCAGAAGCCCGTTATGATGGCATAACAGCAGAAGAAATTACAGAACGAATTTTAGCGAAAACACGCGTGCCTGTTCAAAGGCTAGTTGGCCAATGAATCGACTGAAAAAAATTATAAGTTTATGGGGGCGTCTGCTCCTCGTTTTATTTATCCTTTTTTTAACGTTTTCTTTTGCCATGTTCCAGGGAGGATTTGTCAGTTGGTTTATTTTTTATATGTCTCTGCCGTTTATCCTCTATTCGGTTCTGCTTACTTTTTATCCGTTGCAGGATGTCGAAGCCTCCAGGGAAATTCATACGGCGCAGGTCCGTAAAGGCGGAAGTTTTTCAGCGACAGCCACTATTTACCGGAAAACCCCGTTTCCATTGCTGTACACCGTTTTAAGAGAACAAACCACTTCACCTTCATTAAACAAAAGAATGGCTGGCCAGCAGCAGAAAATGATTGTTCCGGGATTCCGAAAAAGGTATTCCTGGACTTATGCGGTCGACCAGATGCCGAGAGGAGAACATGTACTGGAAGGAATTCACCTGGAAGTCGCTGATTTTTTCGGCTGGGTGAAAAAAAACCGGCTGTTGCCGGTCCAGCAAATTGTGTTGGTTTATCCGACTACTGTAGAAATCACCTACCGGCCGATGGAGTCGCGCTATGATCAAGGCTCAATGGCGGCTCCTTTTACGCTGGTGAAGGATACCACCATGGCAAGTGGAATCAGGGATTACCAGCCTGGCGACCGCGTCTCGTGGATTCATTGGAAATCATATGCACGCACCCAGACTTTGCGCACGAAAGAATTTGAAGATCGCCAATCGCAAGAACTTTTTTTGTTGGATGACCGAAAGGCTTCAAAAAATTTCGAGCTGCAGGTAGAGCTGGTTGCATCCATTCTGCAGTCGGTAGTTCGGGCCAATTCGAGCCTGGCCTATCTGTCTGTTGGCCAAAATCCCAATTATTTTCCTCTGATCCAAACGGAGGAACACCTGCAGCGGGTGATGTATCATTTGGCGAAAGTGCAAAGCGATTTGGATAAGCCAGCTGATCAGGCGATTGGCCGTGAGCTTCAGCAGATGAACACTTCCAGTCTGCTTTATGTGACCTGCCAATTGACAATGGACATGGTGCAGGCGATTAGAAAAAACGCTAAAAATTTAAGCAATTGCATGTGTTTGGTTGTTGCCGATAAAGGTGAACCATTACTTAAAGAAGATGAAGAAGTTCACCAGTTTGCACGTTCGAAAGGATTTGTAGTCAAGCGGGTGAGTCCAGAGAACTTTGCAACAGTGTTTACGGAGGTGAATCGCCAATGACTTCCATAAGGAAAAATAAATTGTTTATGGCTGTGTTATATGCACTGGTTTTCTTTATGCTGGCTGAATGGCTGACGCCTGTTATTGTGCTGACGGCAACGGGCCATAAAGCATTGTTTTTGATTTTTGTGGCTGCGGGGTTATTAATGGCTTTTTTACGGGTTCCGTGGTGGTTTTCCGGACCTTTAAAAACTTTGTATATCTTATGGTTTATCGTTTATGTCTATACCGGCAATGTGTTTTTTACGAGTGAAGCCATTGCTTTTCTCTGGACAGATTTCGGTCTGAATTTCTCTGCCCTAATGTCCCAGAACTGGGCTGGAACGACGGATGTTTTCCGCACCGTCCTGTTTTTCGTTTTGTTGTGGATGGCGATTTATTTGATCCATTACTGGGTGAGCTTCAGGTTGAGTATCTTCCTGTTTTATTTGCTGACTGTCATCTTCATCGCGGTACTGGATACTTTCAGTCCGTATTCGGGAGAAACGGCCATCATTCGGATTATGGTCATTGGCTTGCTTCTCGCGGGCCTGCTGCATTTGGCGCGTTGGATGGAAGGGCATCGCATATTGGAGCGAACGGATAAACTGGCTATGTTTGCCGTGCCGCTCGTTTTATTGGTGGCGGGCTCAACTGCTTTGGCATTGTATCTGCCAAAAGCCGGTCCGATTTGGCCGGATCCGGTTCCGTTTATCACCTCGTTCTCTGGACAAGGGGGTGTCGGAAGTGGAGGCAATGTGGGCAGAATAGGTTACGGAGTGGATGATTCGCGGCTGGGTGGTTCTTTTATCGGAGACGATACAGCCGTTTTCCAAGCAGAAGTGTCGGAAGGCCAGTATTGGAAGGTCGAATCGAAAGATTATTATACGACAAAGGGCTGGGAACTTACCGAGAACGTAGGTGAATCATTCGTCTACGGAAACAGTGAAACTGTTGAAACAGATTTTGTTTTGGATGAAGAAGAAGAACTGGAATCGGCTCGCTTATCGATGGAACAGGGATTCCCGTTTGTCCTTTATCCATATGGAACCGAATCTTTTACAATGGAAGAGTCATTGGACTACCAGTATAGTACTGTGGATCAGCGCTTTGAAACTTATCAAGATGGGGAAGAGTTCGAACCTGAAGCTTATGAAATCAGCTTTACTGAGCCGAGCTATAGCCTGACTGCTTTACGCGATACAAGCCCGGAAGAATTAGCGGAGCTGCCTGCCGAGTTTGACCGGTTTTTGCAATTGCCGGATGGGCTGCCCGAACGTGTGGGTGATTTGGCGGCGGAAGTTACTGAAAGCAGTGAAACAGTCTATGACAAAACACGCGCAATCGAGCGCTATTTCAGCACATCAGGATTTGAGTACAGCCAATCCGATATTCCAGTGCCTGAGGCTGACGAAGATTATGTAGACCAGTTTTTATTCGAAACACAAAGAGGGTATTGTGATAATTTTTCGACTTCAATGGTGGTCATGTTGCGTTCTTTGGACATCCCCGCCCGTTGGGTCAAGGGATTTAATGAAGGAGAACTGGTCGATTCAGACGGCGATACCGATGTTTATCAAGTGACAAATAATAATGCCCATTCTTGGGTAGAGGCTTATATGCCTGGAGTCGGCTGGATGCTTTTCGAACCGACTATCGGTTTTACCGGAGCTTCTGCGATCGATTTTGATTTAGAACTGGATGCGGACGATCCGGAACAGCCTGAAGAACAGGAACTTCCACTGGCGGAAGATCCGGAAACTGCGGAAGAGGAAGAAGCGGCAATTGCTTCCGGCCCTTCTTTCTGGGACCGGTTTACCGATTCCATTTCAGCGAATCGCTGGAAGATTCTCTGGACGTTAGCTGGACTCGTACTTGCTGCAGCGATACTTTTCAAAATCCGGCATAAATGGATGCCGAAGCTGCTGGTCTCCTATTACCGAAGAGGCAGTGGAGGATCGGCTCGGTTTGAAAAAGCTTACCTGAGATTGTTGAAGCAGCTGGAATTGTACGGCATCAACAGGCGCCCAGGGCAGACATTGAAATCTTATGCAGCTTACATCGATTCGTTTTTCGGCACGAGGGAAATGTCTAAATTGACCGAGGCTTACGAGCGCACGGTTTATGGGGGCGACGAGGAATCGGTTGACTGGCCTGAGTTAAGGGAAAGTTGGGAAAATTTAATCAATCGGACAAGCGGTTGATTTTACGGCTTTTAGCTTGTACAATTGAGAAAATTATAGATTACAGGTGCCCTCATATATGTCCGGTGATATGGATCGGATGTCTCTACCAAGTCCCCGGAAATGACTTGACTATGAAGGTGGATGACGCATGCTTTTTTGACATGTGCATTCGCCTTTTTGATGTAGAGCAGAAGAACGCGAGGTCCAATTTTCGCGTTCTTTTGCTATTTTGAGGCCTGAATTGAATAGAAGAGGTGAAGGTTTTGCCAGTTAGTCCAATGTTGAAAGAGCAGAAAAAAATCGTCGTTTTGGATTTCGGAAGTCAGTACAATCAGTTGATCACCCGCCGCATCCGTGAAATCGGCGTATACAGTGAACTTCATCCACATACCGTCACTGCCGAAGAAATCAAAGACATGAATGCCACAGGAATCATTTTCTCAGGCGGTCCAAATTCGGTATACGACAAAGACGCTTTTTCCATCGATGATGCAATTTTTGAAATGGGCTTGCCGATTTTAGGGATTTGCTATGGCATGCAGTTGATGGCGCTGCACTTGAAAGGAAATGTGGAGAAATCCCAAAACCGCGAGTACGGGAAAGCCGAGCTGAAATTGACTAAAGAAAGCAAGCTTTTCAAAGACCTTCCGGAAGAGCAGGTTGTCTGGATGAGCCACGGCGACTTGGTAACGGCAGCACCTCCTGGCTTTGATGTCATTGGAACAAGTTCTGGCTGCCCAATCGCTTCGATGGCAGACGAAAGCCGCGGATTTTACGGCGTTCAGTTCCACCCGGAAGTTCGCCACACGATCTACGGCAACGACTTGCTGCGTAAGTTCGTCTACGACGTTTGCGGCATGGCAGATGACTGGTCAATGGAAAATTACATTGAGCTGGAAATTGAAAAAATCCGTGAAGAAGTTGGCGACAAAAAAGTTTTATGCGCACTTAGCGGCGGAGTAGATTCATCAGTCGTTGCTGTATTGATCCACAGAGCAATCGGCGATCAATTAACATGCATGTTCGTGGACCACGGTCTTCTTCGCAAAGGTGAAGCGGAAAGCGTCATGAAAACTTTTGCCGACGGATTCAATATGAATGTTATCAAAATTGATGCACGCGACCGCTTCATGAGTAAACTTGAAGGTGTAACCGATCCAGAGAAAAAACGCAAAATCATCGGCAATGAGTTTATCTATGTGTTCGATGACGAAGCTTCAAAACTGGAAGGCATGGACTTCCTTGCGCAAGGAACACTTTATACCGATATCATCGAAAGTGGAACGACTACTGCCCAAACCATCAAATCGCATCATAATGTAGGCGGTTTGCCGGATGATATGCAGTTTAAATTGATTGAGCCTTTAAACACACTGTTCAAAGATGAAGTACGTGTTCTTGGAAAAGAACTTGGCATGCCGGATGAAATTGTATGGCGCCAGCCTTTCCCGGGTCCGGGTCTTGGCATCCGCATCATGGGAGCAGTAACGGAAGAAAAATTGGAAATCGTCCGCGAATCTGACTGGATTCTTCGCGACGAAATAAGCAAAGCCGGCCTTGATCGCGACATTTGGCAATACTTCACCGTCCTGCCGGATCTGCGCAGCGTTGGAGTTATGGGCGATGCCCGTACGTACGATTATGCGATCGGCATTCGTGCAGTTACCTCTATTGACGGCATGACTTCTGATTGGGCCCGCATTCCTTGGGAAGTACTGGAAAAAATCAGTGTCCGCTTAGTCAATGAAGTAGACCACATTAACCGCGTGCTTTACGACATCACGAGCAAGCCGCCTGCTACGATTGAGTGGGAGTAATTTTTGAAGATGCCAGCTGCTATAGCTGGCATCTTTTGTCTTTTACACGAACTTTTTTAATTATTTCACCATAAATGTTCGTGTTTAGTATTGTTCTTTCAGTTTGTACATGTTATATTACGAAAGAAATTAAATAAGCTTGTCGTATAATGTCGGGGATAAGGCCCGAAAGTTTCTACCGAGTTACCGTAAATGACTCGACTACGATTTTAACCCGCTCATTTTTTGGTGAGCAGGGTGCCTTTTATTTTTTTACGTGGAAGGGTAAATCGAACGCATACGGCAAACCGCTGTATGCGTTTTTCTTTTGTAGGGATTATACACAGGCATTCGGAGGAATCAGAATGAAAAAGTATTTTCAGTTTGAAGAACTGGGAACGAACTATCGCCGGGAATTTATCGGCGGACTTACCACATTTTTAGCGATGGCTTATATTTTAGTCGTCAATCCGCTGACATTAACACTAGAGTCAGTTCCGGATCTTCCGGATGCAATGCGCATGGATTACGGAGCTGTCTTTATGGCAACCGCGCTGGCTGCTGCAATCGGATGTTTGGTTATGGGGATATTGGCGAAGTACCCAATCGCTCTTGCTCCAGGCATGGGCCTTAATGCATTCTTTGCCTACACGGTTATTCTAACTTACGGAATTCCTTGGCAAACGGCTTTAACAGGGGTTTTGTTTTCCGGTCTTATTTTTATTCTTATTACTTTGACGGGTCTTCGTGAACTGATCATCAACTCTATTCCTGCCGACTTGAAATACGCAGTAGGAGCTGGTATCGGACTTTATATTACGTTTATCGGACTGCAAAACGCAGGTATCGTTGTCGGGAATCCCGATACGTTGGTTGGTCTAGGAGACCTGTCGGACAGCTCTGCGCTGCTGGCGATCTTCGGTTTGCTTGTCACGGTTATCTTCATGGTCCGGGGCATACAAGGCGGAATCTTTTTCGGTATCATGATCGCGGCAATTGTCGGAATGATTTTTGGCGTTGTCAACTTGCCGAGTGCGATCATTGACTTTAATGTGCCAAGCATGGCACCAACATTCGGTGTCGCGCTTGAACCGATTTTCAATGACTTTGGTTCATTGTTGAATATCCAGTTTCTTGTCGTAGTATTGACATTCCTGTTCGTCGATTTCTTCGACACAGCGGGAACGTTGGTGGCTGTAGCTAATCAAGCTGGTTTAATGAAAGACAATAAACTTCCAAGAGCAGGCAAGGCGCTTTTGGCTGATTCGATTGCTACGGTGAGCGGTTCGATCTTCGGAACGTCAACGACCACTTCGTACATTGAATCAACGGCAGGAGTTGCTGCGGGAGCTCGATCCGGATTTGCCGCTGTCGTCACCGGGGTGCTGTTCCTCGTCTCGATACTCTTTTATCCGCTGCTTGAAGTAATTACGAGCGCGGTGACAGCTCCGGCTTTGGTCATCGTTGGTGTCTTGATGGTTTCGGCTCTTGGGAAAATTGACTGGACAAAATTTGAAATTGCAGTACCGGCTTTTTTGACAATGATTGCTATGCCTCTTGGCTACAGCATTGCAACGGGAATCGCAATTGGTTTTATCTTCTATCCGATCACCATGATTGTTGCAGGAAAGGGCAAGCAGGTTCATCCAATCATGTATGGGTTGTTTGTAATTTTTGTTTTGTATTTCATTTTCATAGCGTAAATATAAAGAATCCACCAGAACGATTGGTGGATTTTTTTCTTTTGATAGTTTGCAAAATCAAGTAGAACACTTCGTCCATGAGTGCTTTGTTCACCATCCTCTGCTTCGGGTATTTATTGATTAACAGGACTGCCGTATTTCAATGGGGTCACTGACGGTGACAAGAAATCCACGCATAGTAGCAATTGGTATTTTTGTCGCTGGCATGAGAAGTGCGGTTTTGCAGAGTGAAAAAATGTTCAGTTCATTTTTGAGTGCGGTGTAAATACAGAACTATTTTCATTAGGGTGGCAGGGGAGAGAGTACTTTCTTACTGAGGTGCGCCGCTCTTTTCATGATATGCTCCGTCATTTTGATGGCGGCTATACCAGCGGGTTTTAGCGTTTGCCCTTTTGCTTCATCGCCGATAGCGTCACCTAAAACAATTCTTCATAAGTTCGGGGAAGATGAATTTAAAACAGAGATGCTCTTTAGAGGCGAGCTATTTTTTTAGTTAGCAAGTCTCGATAGTTTCTGCTGGGCGAGGTCCAAGGTTTCTGGCGCGCGTTTCGCAACGCTTTAATTGATGGGGGAATGGAAAAAGATTTTGACCCGATGTTCAGGTCTCTGTTACGGATAAAGAAAACATTAAAATTCATTAGACTTCCCACATTACGGTCTACTCGGATAGGGCACGATGGGCATAGCCTATCTATGGGGTTTGGGTTGCAAACCGCAATTTACAAGAGTCTGTAAAGAACCCTTTTGTTTTCGGAAGATGCATCTAGTATTACATTTCTTCTTTTATAAAAAGTTTATAGCGTATTATTATAGAAGAAACTTTACGAGCCTTTAGTATTGGGGAATAAGTTGAAGTGGAGACAGGTTAATAAGTATGAGAGACAGGCAAGGATTCAAGACTTTTTTACAAGTTAATTTCAATTGTTGTCCAAGAATAGTAACTCTTTAAATTAAAGGAGAAGGCTTGAATGTAAAGAGGCAATTCCCTTTCAAATTTGTAACGTTTTTGTAATCTTTTTATTGAGAATTTTCTGTTATAATAAAGTGGTACAAAAATCCTCTTTAAAGTGTTGACTCTATAATGTCATCGTGTTATATTAATCAAATCGCCAATGAGCGCGGCGAACAACTTGAACCTTGAAAACTGAACAGCAAAACGTCAACAAACACGCAACGGCCGCGCAAAACGGCCCGCGCAACTTTACTGATCAGCATCATGCAGATCACAAGCGAACCGTGCGTCTTTGGACGGCGGTACGCCAGCAGTATTGAGCAATCAACACTACTCTATAATGGAGAGTTTGATCCTGGCTCAGGACGAACGCTGGCGGCGTGCCTAATACATGCAAGTCGAGCGGAACCTTTGGAGCTTGCTCCAAAAGTTTAGCGGCGGACGGGTGAGTAACACGTGGGCAACCTGCCCTGCAGATCGGGATAACTCCGGGAAACCGGTGCTAATACCGAATAGTTTGTTTC
>NZ_JAUSWB010000004.1 GCF_030814955.1 Planomicrobium stackebrandtii
TACTTGAATGAAGTCAGTGGTCTATTTGAAGGTTCTTACACCGTAGGAGCAATGGATGAAGGGGGACTTTGGAAATTTAATTATGTAGCGGCATATGACAACGCTTCGAACTATAAGATGTATTACAGCGATTCTTTATCGGAGCCAATAAATGAACTGAATTTTGTTGTATCTCATCAAATAAGTGATCTTGATTCTCCATCATTAAATGATCTTAAATTGTCATATCTTATAACTACAAAAAAAGAAACTTGGATTGGTAAAGTAATTGATAAAGACCTATATATTGGTCCCAACTCTACTATTACTATAGCCGATGATGTAACAATAACCGGAAATGTATATGTTTTCGGCACACTCATAAGCCATGGTGGACTAACCATCCAAGGTAGTCTAAATGCTAAATCTGTAACTTATGGTTCAAATACTTCTGTATCTCCAGGTGCAGTAAGAATTGTTGGTGGACAAAATTCGATTCGTTCGACTATCGTCTCGAACCAGCCTTATGAAGTTCCATTTACAATCGACAACGAAGAATTAACAAACGAAAACAATACTCTAGAAATAGTTGGAAAGACATTGCCTTTCCTGGACGTTTCATTACAAGGCAATCCGGTTTCACTTGAAGCAGATGGATCTTTTGCCACACTAGCTGAAGATGTAACTCCTGAAGGAATCCAGTTCAACTTAAGAGATGTTTTCGGAAATGATATGAAAAAAGAGTTCGCAGTAATAGACGTATTGCCGCCTGCAAATGTCAGTGGATTTACTGTTTTAAAAGAAACACATAATGAAATTGGAGTGGTCTGGAAGACAGGCGCAGAAAGTGATTTAAAAGAGTATGCTTTGTATTCTAATGATAAGTTAATAACTACACTACCTGCGGATGCAGCTTCATACAAATTTGAAAAGTTGAATGAAGGTACGACTTATGAATTGGCAATAGCTGCGGTTGATACAAGTAATAACACAAGTGAAATGGTAAAAGTAACTGCAACAACGTTACTTTCAAAGCCCACCGTAAATCCGGTAAGCGATAAATCAACTTCCGTAACCGGAAAAGCGTCTCCTGGCACTAAGGTGTCGGTTCAAAAAGGAGAATCTGTTATTGGTTCAGGAAATACCGATGCAGCAGGAGAATTTAACATCGAAATTCCAGCTCAAAAAGCGGGAATTGAGTTAACTGTCTCTGTTAGCAACGAAACTGGCATTGTCAGTGAGAAGGAAAGCATTACAGTTGAAGACAAAACGGCTCCTGCTTTACTGATAGTGAATCCTGTCTCTGACAAAGATTTAACAGTCAGTGGTACAGCAGAAGCTAAGTCAGTGGTTACAGTTAAGGCTGGAGAAACGGTAATTGCCGAAGGAAACACTGATGAGTTTGGAAAGTTCTCGATTGCTATTGAAAAACAGAAGGCTGGACTCAAGCTTTCTATAGCTGCAGCTGATGCAGCAGGCAATACCAGTGAAGCAAAAGAGATTACAGTAAGTGATGTTACAGCTCCGGAAAAACCGGTTGTAGAAAAAGTGACGGACAAAACAACTTCAATCACAGGAACAGTCGAAGCGGGTTCAGTAGTATCGGTTAAAGCTGGAGCTACTGAAATTGGTAAAGCAACAGCAAACCAAGAAGGCAATTACGCTGTTACGATTCAAAAACAGCAAGCTGGAACAGTGCTGAAACTAACCGCTACCGATAAAGCAGGAAATGTCAGCCAGGCAACGCAAGTAACTGTCTTGGATGCAACGGCTCCTGCAGTGCCGACAGTCGAAGAAGTGACGGACAAATCAACAGTTATAAAAGGAACTGCGGAGGCAGGTTCAATTGTTGTAGTAAAAGCTGCCGGTACCGAAATTGGAAAGGCAACTGCAAACAGTGATGGAGATTTTGCTGTGACAATTGCAAAACAAAAAGCTGGAACAAAACTAAGCATAACTGCCACAGACGCAGCTGGAAATGTTAGTGCAGCAAAAGCGGTAACTGTTTTGGATGCAACAGCACCAACAGCACCAACAGTTGGTAAAGTAACAGACAAATCGGTAGCTGTAATAGGTTCAGGAGAAGTAGATGCTTTGATTTCCATTAAAGCCGGTAGCACTGAATTGGGAACAGCAACTGTTTCCTCAGACGGTAAGTATAATGTGCGCATCGCTGTACAAAAAGTCGGAACGAAGATTCAAGTGACAGCAACAGATGCTGCTGGAAATACAAGTACGGCAAGCGAAGTAACTGTAACGGATGGCACTGCTCCGTCAGTTCCAAATGTAAATGAAGTGACTGATAAATCATCAGCTGTTACAGGGACAGCCGAAGCCGCTTCTCTAGTTTCTGTTAAAGCAGCTGACAAAGAATTAGGCACTGGTAAAGTAGCAGAAGACGGTAAGTACAACATAACGATAGCAGCACAACAGGCGGGGACAAAAATCCAAGTAACAGCAACTGATGCTGCTGGCAATACGAGTCCTGCTAAAGAAGTAATAGTTCTCGATGCAACTGCACCAAGCACTCCGACCGTAAGCAAGGTGACAGATCAATCAACAGCTGTGACGGGAACAGCAGAAGCCGCTGCACAAATTTTCGTCAAAGTAGGAAGTAAAGAAATTGGCAAAGCAACAACGAGTGGCGACGGAAAGTACTCAGTTGCCATCTCTAAACAAAAAGCAGGAACGGTGTTAACCATTACGGCAACTGACCAAGCTGGAAACGTTAGTGCAGTAAAAGAAACTGTAGTCGTAGACGGGACAGCTCCAGCCCTTTCTTTCGATAACAAGGTGACGCATCATTCTACACGTGTGATCGGAACAGCTGAAGCTGCGTCTAAAGTGAGTGTGAAAAACGGCTCGACTACCATCGGAACGGCAACAACCGATTCCAAAGGCAACTATGAAGTGAACATCAAGAAACAAAAAGTCGGCGCGAAATTGTCTATCACAGCTTCGGATGCCGCTGGAAATAGCAGCCAAGCTATTCCCGTCACAGTTGTCGATGGCAACTACCCTGATTTGAAAGTTGTTCACTGGGCATTGGAAGAAATCATGTACTTAGGCGATGACCAGATTATCGGTGGTTATCCAAATGGCGGATTCCAACCTGATAAGGACACGACGCGTGCAGAAGCAGCGAAAATGCTGGCCTTGGCACTGGATTTACCAATTGTAGATGTCTCTTCCGGCTATAAAGATGTTCCGAACAAGCATTGGGGGAAAAACTACATTGCGGCTGTCTCGAAAGCCGGTCTGTTTACTGGGAACCCGGACGGTACTTTTGCGCCAAATGATGTTTTGAAGCGTTCAGAAATGGCCAAAGTCATTAGCATCGCTTATGAATTGAAATCGAGTAAGGCGAATCACTTTAGCGATGTAAGATCGGGGCATTGGGCGAAAGGTTTTATTTCGGATCTTTACGAGAATGGCATCACTACGGGTTATCCGGATGAAACGTTCCATCCAGGAGAACCTACCACTCGTGCGGAGTATTCGGTGTTCTTGGCGAGAGCGATGAATCCGGAATTTCGTTAATAGTTTAAATGTTAATAGCAAAATCCCATTCCGTACTGCTGGAATGGGATTTTTGATATATTTATTTTTCGTTAATGCTTTATCGTAGAAATCATCCTTCTCCTGAATGTTTACAATGCGATATGAACAAGTAGAAGTAATTTAACAAGACTATGAATTATGATGGTTATTCTTATTAGGTTTAGGAACATAAAATAACATAACATTATAGTGTTATGTTTGCATGGAAAAGAAACGGGAACGTTATCGGGTAAGTACAATTGACTCATTAAAAGGTATTGAAAAATAAGTGAGATAATCTATAGTATGAATGAAAGAGGAGCAGTTTTGGAATGCTCCTCTTTTCCATATATAATAGGAGTTAGCTATATAAGTTGAACTAATGATCTTTCCCAGCGGATATTTTGCAAAAACAGCTGCGCTTGCCATAGGTAAGTTAGTGAAGAAATTGAAGCTTGCATTTTGCTTAATATATATCAGCGTGGCGCGTCCATGGGATAGGCTCCCGCAAGAAGACAGATTCTTTTTCCGGCTTCTTGCGGGAGCCATGCCCTAAGCGGCCGAAGCGGTTAAAGAACGAGGATTGTTAAATATAATCGAAATGTTTGGAAAGGATAAGGTGAACCAATGGATAGCATTATTTTTGATTTGGATGGAACGCTTTGGGATTCTACGGCTGTCGTCGGAGAAGCATGGAATAGTGTATTAAAGGCGGAGAAAGTTCAGACAGAATTGTCGCAAGATGATGTGAAAGGTGTCATGGGGCTTCAGCAAAAGGAAATCGGTCAAAAACTGTTACCGGACTTGTCAGGAGAAGAGCAGCAAGCCTTATTAAAGCAATTCTCAAAAGTGGAATGCCAGTACTTAAGCGCACGGGGCGGCCAACTATTTGACGGAGTGGAAGAAGTTTTAAAAGAATTGAGTAAGAAATATAAATTATACATCGTCAGCAATTGCCAGGAAGGCTATATCGAAAGCTTTTATGCCTACCATGAATTGGATAAGCATTTCCTCGATTTCGAAAACCCCGGAAGAACCGGACTGACCAAAGGGGAGAACATAAAACTGATTATGGAGAGAAACAAGTTGAAGAACCCTGTGTATATTGGAGATACGGAAGGTGACCACCAAGCCGCAAAATTTGCAGGGATTCCTTTTGTTTATGCAGCTTATGGCTTTGGGGAAGTTAGTGGGTTTGATCATTCGATTGGTAAGTTTGGGGATCTTTTGGGGATTTTTGGTTAAAGGGTGTTCCTGATTTCGCTGAAGCTTGCAGGGGAAGAAATCGGCAAAATGCTGATGGCTTATGAAGAATTTCAGGTGAAACTTGAGATGATGGATCCGTATGAAGAGATTGAGTGGGAGCCGGAGGCAGAAGAAGAGTTAAAGTAAGGGGAATAATATTACTTCGTACGGACGGAATCACCAAAGCCGGTTTAAGCCCCTTAAATTTGATCGACACAAATTTGCGTTTTCGCGGTTCCAGTATGAGAGGTGCATTGGAAGGCGCCCGGGCTATACTGGAGAAGAAGAGCATGAATCCACTCATCCTCGATAAAGAACGCGATATTATCCTATTCCCCTGCAGGTCACCATTCCGCGAAGACTGTGTGGCTGTCGCTTCGGCATGTAAAGAGTTACAGACGCTCAGGGACAAGACACACTCGGGCAAACTAAGCAACAGCAGTACAATCCTCTTGGATGTCAGTTGCATACATTCAGCAAAAAAATCCAACGGGCCTACGAACTGCGCTACAAGATGCAGGTGCAGACCATGCAGTTTGAAAGGCAAGTGATGGAGTCGGGTATTGGTTATCATCTGACGAAGGATGCAGATTGTTTGAATTATGTGGGTGTGGGATTGGAGCGTCAGGGCGAGTGATGGACTTGGTAGTGCTCATTTGTTAATTTACATAGAGCCCTGCTCAAGAGGTAATTCAGATTATGAACAATAATTGTATGGCCTAAAAGCCGCATCTGGGAACCTCAAGGGTTTCGTGATGCGGCTTTGGTATGTTTGTGGGAGTGCTAAATAGATATAATTTCATCACACGCAGCTGCAATTTGTTATGTAGATGAATTTGGAAGACCATGATTAATCATTTACATGTTTTTTATTATTGATGCCATTTTAATTATGATATATACAACGAATAAGGTATAAAGTATAATTTTTAAGGTAATATAAAACAAATATAAAAGATATTTTTGTCGAGTTGATGCTCATATTCATAAAAAAATTAGATTACTAAAGCTACATAGATATATATACTGTTTTCAATGTAATCAAACGATTCGATAGATAAATTTGGTATTACATAGTTTAACAAAATAAAAGTAGATAGGAAGATTTCGCAATGAATCAACAACTTTTCGATGTACTAGCATGGGTATTACTGATTTTAACAATAGTATTATTTGTAGTAACTATTGTATTTCTGTTTATGAAAAAGTTTAAGGAATCGTTAAAAGCTTTTGGTGTTACAGTTATTAGCGGCCTAGTATTTATCTCGATGTTCGCTTTCTTTTATCCTGACGAGTATTATCAGCAGGATACTGATTATGAAGTTGAAGCTGAAAGTGTCGACGAACCTGCTGAGGTGTTTTCAGTTGAATTAATTGAAGCAAGTTTTAATAAGGAGAGCAATACTACTACTGTTAAAATAACTACCGATCTTCCAACTGCTACAGACGTGGAACTTACTGTGGAATCAGTAGTGACCAATGCTGCAGATGAAGAAGTGGTTTTACTTCAAAGGTATCCGGCCAAAGTTAATGATGGCAAAATTATTGTGGAAAATGCCACGATTCCAGAAGAAAGTGGGATGCCGGAACAAAATGAAAATTACCTCTTACATATCAAAATCCCTGTAAAAGAAGGTTTTAATGAAAATTGGAAAGATAAAAACTATGAAGATGAATATGGTAATCTTACATTTTTCAGTACAGGTGAAGGAGAAGGAGAGTACGCTTTATACAACGACGTAGTAATGCAAATTGGTGCAGGCTATAGCGGAGAAGAAATAACTCAGAAAGCTGATAGTGATAGAAAAGCAGCCCTTCAAGAGAAAAAAGTGAGTGCTAAAGAAATACGTTTCGCTGAGTTAAACAAAAATCCAGATAAGTACTACGACAAGTTTGTTCAATATACTGGTGAAATACTTCAAATAATGGAGGATTCAAGCAGCACAGTTATGAGACTAGCAGTAACTAAGGAGACTTATGGCTATAGCTACGATGACGTCGTCTATGTAACTTACGATGGAACGACTGAATTTGTAGATGAAGATATAGTTACGGTGTATGGATTGATCAAAGGATCACATACTTATGAATCTCAAGCGGGTTACCAAATCAGTTTGCCACTACTTGAAGCTGAACTTGTAGAATAAAATGAATTATAAAGAATGTTAAAAGTATCTCTAGATAATAATAATAAGAACTGATTTCATTATATAGAGCGGCAACTAGTACCCATTCAGAGGTTACTAGTTGCCGCTTTTTATTTGTGTGGGAAAAGTAAAATTATTTTAAAGGAGTTTTAGATTATTTCCCCCGCAATAAGTTCTTCTGGATTTTCCCAATCGACGTCCTCGGAAAAATCGGCGATAAAGTGGAACTTCTGCGGACTTTAAAATAGGATAGGTCTTTTGCGCAGAACTCACGCAGCTCTTCTGCTTCAACTTGGTGTCCTTCATACAATTTCAGATAAGTAATAACAGCTTCTTCCCTGATAGAATCGGGTTCGCCGACAACCGCGCAAGCCTGAATGGCAAGGTGGCCGGATAAGACTTTCCATCCATTAGAGCCGACAACAAGAGCTGAGTATTCAGTATTCTTAGCACGAGCGATCAATTTAAAGTTTCGTTAATAGAATGTATGAAGCAAAATAAGAAAACTCATTCCTTAATTTGGAATAGGCTTTCTACTTTGAAGAAGAAAACACACTAAAAAGCAGCGGAAGATTAAACAGCAAAGTTAAAGTACCAGCCAATCAAAAAGAACCAACCCAACATTTATTCGGGTTAGCTCTACCTTTGTTTATTTTTATTATTATGGTAACTCCATGTAATGCCTGGAGCAGCGTAATGTCTTATAAACAAATTCTTTTATCGCACAGAATAAGACATTCGCGTCTTCTGAATTAAGCTCTACTCAACCTTCAGCTTTTTCATCCTCTGTAATCACTTGGTTTAACGCCTGGACAAAAATCTCAGTCGGCTGCGCACCAGTGAGTGCATACTTTTTATTAATCAGATAGAACGGGACACCGGTTACTCCAATCCGGCGTGCTTCCTGCTCATCTGCGCGAACGGCATCCGCCATTCTATCGCTTGCAAGCATTTGTTGGACTGCTTCTTTGTCCAAGCCCACTTCTGCTGCCAACTCGGTCAAGGTTTCGTGATTACCGATATGTTTGGATTCAGTGAAGTAAGCACGCAGAATCCGTTCAGTCATGTCTTTCATTAAGCCATGTTCTTTCGCAAACAGCGTTAAGCGATGGGCGTCAAATGTGTTCGTCAAAATCAGCGTATCCATTTGGTAGTCCAATCCGAGTTCACTCGCCATTTGGACCATGTTTTGCGTATTTGCTTTTGCTTGTTCGATGCTCATACCATATTTATTGGCCAATTTCTCATGCATATTCTCTTTTACATGGCGATCCATCGTCGGATCCAGTTCGAAACTTCTGTACGTTACTTCAATTGGATGATCAATCTTCTGAATGGCGTCTTCCAGACGCCGTTTGCCAATATAGCAAAACGGTCAAGCAAAGTCGGTCCACATTTCAGTTTGCATAGTTATCCCTCTTATATCGTAGTTGAGTATAAGGATATTAGAAATAGGGGATTTTTACACAGGATTTGGTTGGGAAGGGATAAAGAAGTATGCCAGGGATTTATCACATTAATAACAAAGTCTTCTTCAATTTGAGAAGAGGGAAAGAGCAGATAATAACCGCTGTAACGGAAAGAATATCCTAATATGACTTTTATCATTGATTAAAAATATTAACTTAGAGTTAGAAAAAAGTATGTTAAATAAAATGTCCTTTCAATACTTCATTGTGAGTTTTCACCTCTTCTTTAAGTAGTCTAAAAATGGAAGGGGGGCATACGACCATTCTATCATTTGAAGGATTAATTTAATAATTTGCATCCTAAGCGAAGAGGCAGTAATAAGAAACCTTAACAATACACTTCACATGTACGTGAAAGAAAATTCTATCCCGTAACAATAAGTTTCTTGGGATCGTAAATCTATTTTTATATAAAAAAATTGTTATACATTGACCGCTTCCTAAAAAATATTCCTACGATTAATTCGAACTTCTTGTGGTATAGCGGACAATTGAATTTTATTAAAATTTTTAAATAAATAGTTTTAAAAAACTATTTATTTGTAAATGTTTTGAAGTATAATAGGTACATGTTTATTCTTAATATTTCTAGAATATTAACTTAGGAGATAGGAGTGCTATTATGGATTTTCTTAACGCAGCATATCCACAATCTACAATAACAAAAGTATTGAACAATAGTGGAATTAATCTGAACGGCACGATTGCTATGCCGTGGCCAGGGGATCAATCAATTTTATTGGATTCGACTGGAAATGCGCTTGGTTATATGACTCAAAATCAAATGGGGGGCGTAACGGTCACAGATGCACATATGGGTGTGCAGAGTGTTTCGGCCGAACTACCTGGTGGTGGACAATCCATCATGGATGCTACTTACAATCAGCAAGCTTTTACAGTTGAAAATACTGCAGTAGCTGATATGACTTATACAAATGATTTTCAATTGGAGAGTATGTCTTTTGACAGCTCGACTGGGGAAACTGCCTATTACTCAAGTGATATGGAATTATTAGGTATTACGGAACAACTGGGAGATTCAACGCAATATAACTTCAATGGCTCATTAAATGAAAACAGCCTTCCCACTTTAACGGACTATGTAAGTGGAACCTTCGCTCATGGATCTGATGCAGCTTCGGTACTGGGCGGAGAATTGCTAATGGATTTTGATATGGATTCTTTAGATGCAGGATTAGGGATTTTTGAATGGTTATAAAATCTAAGGAAAAGTGATGAAGAATGAGATGAATAACAAGGGGTACAGTAAGGCTCTAAACGAACAAGTACAGAAACTTAAAATCACAATTAGCAAGGATATAAATCAGAACATTAATCAACAATTGCAGGAGCTGGCGAAAAAGGATGCGGCAAAAGATCTTGAGAAGATTAAAAATGCTATAGATAAACGAATTTTTAATCGCTTGAGTTCCATAGATAGGCAATTGAATGATAAAAAAACTACCCATGATTCACGGAAAAGTTTAATTAGAGAACTTTCAGTTCTGATTCAACCGAAAACTGTTTTGGCTGAATTAAACAGTGTCTTAACTGTGTCGAATACTTGGAAAACTTACAGTGATTTTTATGAAAAAGTCTCGAAGAATTCAATGTTTTCATCGATTCTAAAGAGATACAAGGCAGACAGCAAAGTTTTCACCTATTACCAGCAGGGACTGTTGGAAAATACGAATGATTTATTAAAGACTCTTGAAACCCATGGTCAGCAACTACAAAGCTATAATCAGGTAATGCAGGAAATTACGGCAGAAAGAGGCGAAAAGCAATTACTGAATTTGGGTGTGGGCTTAGTAGGAGCAGTGATTGCAGGACCGTTGGGAGGGATAGTTGGAAGGAAAATATCCCAAGCGATGACCAGCGATGAAGACAGGATAAATTATTCTGGTAGTTTGGTTGATAAAACTTGGGACCAGGTTTACGCCACTTACCAGAAACTATTAACGAAACTCGGAAGTGAATACTTCAATATATACTTCTCACTTTACGGTGGCTTTGCGCAAAGGATTAATAGCGATTTGAATAAGTTCGGCTATGAAGCCGAAGCTTTCGACGGGGAAGCGATGTGTTTTTCATTTACGATAAAAGCGTCTGAAGTGAAAAAGGTTGATGTCTGGTTGCAGAAGAATACCCAGACGCTGGAAGAAGCTTTCCGGAAAAACCAACATTCCTTCAGTCAGGATCTGTTTCAAAAAATGGAATCATATGTTAAAAGAAATGTTCCTTTTGGTGAAGTTTCAATAGACGGCGAGAAAGTGAAAGACACAATTTCTGCTCTCAAGTTCAATTATATGTTGGCCTTTATCGAAAAGGAATTCTGGCAGAAAAAGAACGATGCTGAAGCATTAAAGCAATATATGCTGTTATTGGAGAAGATGCCGGTACAAATTGAAACCTCATCTGCTTTCGCGGACATCCAGCTTCCATCCATGGAGGTAATAGTTTCGCGTATGATTCACTTATCCGTTACAAAATTTAAAGAAACCAAAAAATCGGTATTCAATTCTTTCCATCACTATCATTCGCTTCAAAAAGATGCGAAACCAAGTTCTGTTCAAATGATGAAGGTGTTTGAACTATACAATGGTTATACGACAAACAAAAAACGGATTTCATTAAAATTGAGTGATGTAAGTTATAAAGCGTTGCATTCGATTTATATAAAAGTTATTAAGGAGAGAGAATATTCAAAAGATGTCTTTTCAAAGCATTTGAAAAAGAAACTTTATAGAACGAAAACAAAACTAAAGCCTCTGTTCAGTTTTTATGATAGCTACAGGGAAGCATTTCTAAGATTTAAAATCATTCAGCCAAGGTATATTGTCTCTTTCTTGGTGGCTTTATCTCTTATGATGAACTGGGCCTCATTTGCCTCAGCGGGGAAATTCCTGCCGGGAGCAGACGGACTCTATTTTAATTTTATTGAAAACAAAACGCTCGATACACAATTGGATGATTATGCTCTGAACAAAGCAGTGATCGCAGACAATAAACCGCGGATTCTGCAGCTATTGTCATTGGGAGCAGACCCAAACTTAGTATTGGATGAAGGAAAAACTCTATTGGAAAAGGCGGTTCTTGAAAAAGAAGGCTTGGCTTACATTGAAAACTTATTGACCTTGGGAGCTGATCCGAATATACGAAGCGGTAAAGTACCTTTAATCTATTTTGCTATTAACACTAAGGATGAGCAATTAGTAAAACTTTTGTTATCCTTTGGAATGGAGCCATTCGCTGATGGGGAAAATGGTTACGACGCTTTGGTTTATATTGATTCACTAGGGACTTCAAATCAGTACTATGACATTATGATGCTATTACTGGATGAATATGAAAATATGGATGGCTATGCAGTGGGAGGGACCATGCTTAAAAAAACCCTTGCTGAAAATGATTTGACTGCTTTAGAGAAAATGTTCGAATTGGGAGCAGATGTAAATGGTTTAATTGATGAAAAGCCTCTTCTTTTTTACGCCGTTGACTCAGGAGCATCTAAAGAGATATTTGAGTTCCTTTTTGATAAAGGTGCAAAAATAAATTCTACGGATCATGATGAAAAAAACTTACTATTGTATTTAACTGATCATAGAAACAAAACGCACTCACTATATAAATACTTCTTGGAAAAAGGTGGATACATCGATGCACAAGACTCGGATGGTAATACACCTTTGCTCATAGCAGCAAAAGAAAAAGATAAAGCTATAATTAATTTATTGCTGAAGTCGGGAGCAAATCCAAATCTTAAAAATAAACAAGATTATACCGCATTGGAGTATGCAATGGAATATGAAGAACTCGACTCAATTGAAAAATTGCTTCCTTTAACTGAAATTAAAGAGGAAGATTATCTTAAATGGTTGAAAGCTGCAGTTACTGATCAGAATGTGGAATTTGTAAATTTACTGCTTGAATTGGACTCTGTGCCTGAAATCATTGAAAAAGAAAAACAAAACCTACTATATATATCAGTTGAAAATGAAGACAGTGAAACTTTACTTTCTTTATTGAATCTTAAAATCGATGTGAACTTTTTAAATGAAGATATACTTTCTCCATTAGAATATGCACAGGAAAATGAGTTTGAGAAAATTACTCAGATTTTGTTAGAGAGTGGAGCATTAAAGAATTTAGGGCATTTGTCCAAATTTGAGGGTTACTGGGAATCAAATGAGAATACTATTACGCATATTTATGCAGTAGATAATCACTATACTTGGGAAGAGTATAGTGGAGGAGAATCTTTGCAGTATAGTATTAGCGATGAATTGGAAATTTTAAAAGACGATGAAGTTCATAGCATGGGAATGTCTAAATACCTTGGAGCAGAATTCAACTTTGATGAAATTAGTTTGGAAACCGAATTTGGTAGCTATTTCAATTATAGAAGAATTGAGGAAGATGAATTTGAAACTATATTAGAAGAGCAAAAAACTGAAGAAAAGGAAAAAGAAGCTTTATTGGCAAAGGAGGAGGTTGAGGAAAGAAAGATAGAGAAGGAAGAAAACAGGAAAATGGAGCTTATGCAACTTCACGAGCCATTGGTAGGAGGATGGGTTACTGGAGAAGAAGGAAAAGATAAAGAAGAAATTTTTATCAGCATAAGTAGCGAAGACGAGGAAATATTTATAGTAGTAGAAGGTTTAACATATACTTATGCAGTCGCTCTTGATATGAATACTAGCACAGTTGAAGGGAATGTTTTGCATTTCGGTGACTCTGATTACAACGGAAAAATTCAAGATAAGGATACATTGCAATTTTACAAAGAAGTACACAAAAGTTCTAGCATATACAAAAGAATAGAGTAATATGTTAAATAATGGATGAAATAAATTTGTATTAAAAATCAATCCTACTAGAGTTCAAGAGTTCAGTTAATTTTCATCATATGATTTTGAAAATCGCGCCCCTCTGTCAGAGAGAATTCAGTTTATACATGACAATTGCATGAAAAAAATGCCGCATCGAGGAGCCCAATGGTTTCGAGGTGCGGCTTTGGCATATTTATTGGAGGTGCTAAATAGTCATAACTGTTTCGAACACAGGGACCATTTTGGAACTGCTGGAAATCGGTGTCCTCTGGACACTTCGTATCCTACATCACCGGCGGCTCCACGTCCTCTACGTGTTTATCTTCTTCCGCGGTCAGGCAATACATGCAGTACGCCGTGCTGTTCTTCTCGAACGGGGGAGGCAGCAAGTCCAACAGCAGCTTCCGGTCCAAAAGCCGGTGCCCGAGGAAGGTCGTCCCAGTAAAGCGGAAACGAACTGTACGGATACCGCACCAGCCGCTCGACCATCGGCTGCTTCGTCTGGATCGGGTTGCGGGGGATAGAGCTGCTGACGGTGAGGAGGCCCAGGTGCAAATCGACTTCCTCGGCAAAATAACGCTCTTGGTAGATTTCGCCGATATGGCCATAGCGTTTCGCATAGGAAGCGCTGTAGCGCCGATTGACCAACCCCATTTGTTGCTTCGCATGATGAGGTGGTAATAGGCATGGGGGTTGAACTCGCGTTTTCGGGTCATGGCTCACCTCCTGCTTAACTTTTCCTGGAAACTGACCGACTCGATCCGTGCCAATTGCACCGAAGTGACTGCGATCGATCGCGCCAGGGATGCCCGGATTTTTCATTTCCAGCACAAAATCCACCCGGTTGATGATCGAACCCGTGATTTACTGCATGTAATTCAAGCGGGCTTTATCAGCGCAGGTGCAGTATGCTATTGTCGAAATATTATTTCAATCTAAAAAGGTAATTGATTAATCGATTATAATCGATTTTTAAAATAATTGATTTAAAAATAGAAGAAGATTGAGGTGATACATATGTTTGAAGAAAGTCAAAAACTTGAACTGAAACGCGAAATAACGGAGGGACTGAAAAAAGAAAATATAGCTTTCGCAAATACAGATGGAGGGGAAATACTAATCGGGATTGAAGATGACGGTACAGTGGTCGGTTTGACAAACCCCAAAAAGATTTGGAAACCATCAGCAACATTTTGAGGGACAGCATAAAGCCGGATATATTAGTGCATAGCTCCGCTGAAATCCGGACCATTGATGGCAAGCAAGTAGTGAAGATTGAAATTACGCGCGGATCGAGAAGACCTTATCATCTTGCAAGTAAAGGGATGAAGCCTTCCAGTGTTTTTGTTCGGCACGAAACATCAGCCAGTGCGGCATCAGATGAAGCGATTCGTCAAATGATCATAGAGTCAGATGGTACTCAATACGAGAGCATGCGATGCATCAATCAATCCTTAACTTTTCATGAAACGACTCAATTGTTTGAAGCTGAAGGACTGGCATTTGAAGCAACACAGCAAAGAACACTTGGAATCATAAATTCTGATAATTATTATACAAACCTGGGACAGCTCTTGGCGGATCAGTGCGAACACTCCATTAAAGCTGCTCGCTATTCGTTATTTTTAACGGTCTCATGTTTTTTATTTTCACGCCATTAGTATTCTAACTATTTTGAATATATTTAGGTATACTAACAACTATAAGTTTTTCTCCATAAAGAGAAATCCCTAAATAAGCAGTAAGCAGTCTTGTTAAGTAAGGGGAATAGTTAGAATTCTATTCCTGTAGCGATTGTGGTCCTCATTGTAATGACATTGGCAACATCTAACCAACAAAAAGAAAAGGCGGTTTTAGAATGAATACGAAAAAAAGAATTCAAGCTTTACGGGAAAGGATGGAAAACCAAGAAATTGAGGTTTCCATTGTCATGAATTTTGAGAATCAATATTATTTCAGCGGATTAAAAGCCCTCACTTATTCACGGCCGATTGTCTTGGTGATTGATAAGCAGGAAACAGCATTGATTGTTCCATCTTTGGAAGAAGAGCACAGCAAAGAAAAAGCCAATGTCGACCGGCTATACGTCTATCATGAAACGAAACTGCGCGCAGAGGAAGGGCGTTCGCATCTTGAACACCTGGCTGGGATCATGCGCAAGTATCCAGCTGGAACAAAGGTAGGGATTGAGTTTTCATCATTTCCAGTCAAACTCGAGCGGTTGCTGGAAGAACAAGGCTTTCAGTTGGTCAACTTGGATCAGCCCATTGCTGAAATGCGTTACATAAAGGATCAAGAAGAAATTGATTTGATTACGGAATCCGGCCGTTTGGTCAGTTTGGCAGTTGAAAGTTCCATCGGAAACGTCAAAGCAGGAATGACGGAAATGGAATTTGACCAGTTTGGCACCAATGCGCTCTTTACAGAGGTGGCGAGAAAACACCCCAATGCCACATTGGATTATTTCGCGATGTCCCCTTCCGGTCTGGCGCGTACGAATATGCCGCACGTCTTTTCCAATACCCGGAAATTGGAGGAGCAAGACATCCTTATTCATAGCCGTCAAGTTGGACTGAACGGTTACCGTGCAGAATGCGAAAGAACCTTTTTTATCGGCCAGCCGACGGAACGGCAAAAGGAACTTTTTCACTTGGTTCTTGAAGCGCAGCTGGCCGCTTTGGATTTCATCAAAGTAGGCGTTACAGCAAAAGAAGTGAATGAAGTGGCCCGCAAGATTTTTGAGAAAGGCGGCGTAGAAGAATATATGAATCATCGAACCGGACATGGAATTGGCATCGGTTTGCACGAAGAGCCTTCTTTGCGCTATGACAACGATCTCGTCTTACAGGAAGGAATGGTTTTTTGTGTAGAGCCCGGTCTCTACATTCCGGATGTCGGAGGCTTCAGGCATTCCGATACCGTCGTTCTGACGAAAAAAGGCACAAACTTGATCACTCATTACCCAAACGATTTGGAGAGCTTGATCATTGGGGATAGAGTGGGGAAGTTGAGTAAATGAAGTAGGGCAATTGAAAATAGCTGGAATTTCAAAATCTCATTCCTTTACGGAGTGAGGTTTTTTTAATGCGATTTATTGTGCGTTCATCTCATTGGAACATGAGATTTTGCAGAGAAGTCGTGGGTATGTGACATTTCATTCGCTAGTAACTGGCAGTGTGTCTTAAAATCATTATTTCGTAAAGGGGACTATTTTGAAGAAGCTTCAATACCAATATTCAAATGCTTCAATCCTGCGGGTATTACTGATAATTTTATGCTATGTATTAATCCTGTTAGGTAGTGGCCATTTCACAAATGATTATTATCGGCTGCTTTTGGGATTCCCTATTTCATTATTTTTCAATGAGAATTAATTTTATATTCCTATAATATTGGATAAAATTTCTAATTAATTATAATATAGGGTATAATAATATTCATTGAAGAAACTAATAGTGAGGTGGGAGAGAGAATATGACTGATGGAGTGAAAACACTGGTTAAAAAGCTTAATTTTATTGCGTTGGCCGCATTGCTGTTCTTTATTTTCACAGCATCGCCGTCCTTGGCCGCTTCGTCGTTCTCGGATGTTTCGAAAAATTATTGGGCACATGCTGAGATTACGGAATTGGCTGATAAAGGCATCATCAAAGGGCATATGGATGGGACTTTCCGTCCGCATGATTCTGTGACGCGTGCACAGAGTGCCATGATGATTGTACGGGCTTTGAACATCCCAACTGAAAATCGGCCAGATCCGAACTTCAAGGATGTTACGCCTAAAACTTCAGGCTATGCGGAAATTGCTGCACTTGTTGACCTTGGCGTGTTCGCGAAAGATGAGAAATTCAATCCGACACAGCCGGCGACCCGTGCGCAAGTTGCGAAGATTCTGGTGGAGGCATTTAATCTGAAAGGATCGGGTTCAGGAATCAAGGCATTTACAGATGTATCGGCATCTCAGTGGCATTATTCTTATGTCGATACATTGGTTCATAACGGCATTACCACCGGTACGACGAAAACAACATTCAGTCCAAATCAAAACGTCGACCGCGTACAGATGGCGGTATTCATCTACCGCAGTCTTGAGGCAAATGCTCCGACTTCACCGGCAATTCCAGCCGGAGAGGCGGCAATGATGACGGAAGTGCTGAACTTGGTCAATCAGGAACGAGCAAAAGTCGGCGCGCGAGCAGTTAAACTGCATAAAGGGTTGCAGGACGCGGCATTGATTAAATCAAAAGACATGGCAGAAAATAATTATTTCAGCCACCAATCACCGACATACGGCAGTCCATTTGATTTGCTTAAAGCCAGAGGCATTTCCTATACTGCAGCGGGAGAGAATATCGCTGCCGGTCAACGAAGCGCTGAAAGCGTTATGGCGTCATGGATGAATAGTCCGGGGCATAAAGCGAATATATTGAACAAAGATTATACGCATTTAGGTGTTGGAATCTATAAAGGCGGGTCGTACGGGATTTATCATACCCAGCTGTTTATACGGCAGTAGAAAGAGGGAACCCACTTCAGGGATGGAGTGGGTTTTTTCTTTTATTTATGGTTCGATTAAGCCCACGCTGATTTAGCAGGAATGTTTAAAAAGTAATTGGTTGAATTAGAGGCAGGAAATGAATTATCTGTTTACACATAATTCTAATCGTACTTGTATACTTTTAATAGGTGAATTCGCGTCCCTACGTCCGATACAACGATTACCGCCCCTTACAATAGAGGTATAGTGCGGGAACTATTTAATAAAAAATGAATATAAAGTGTGGGGCAGGTGGAACAAAGATGAAGTGAAAAAAGAGCAAGGACAGTAAAATTACTGTCCCAGCTCTTTGATTGTTTCGAAGAACACATTAACATAATTATTCATGTGAAGTTTCAATAAAATAAATATCCACAGTTGCATACTGTCCGGTAGTATAATACTCGACGCTAAGACCACCGACCACTATCAGGTGTATGTTGGAATGTTTACCCTCAATATATTCAGTAACAAGACCGGCCACGCGGATATTTTTCTCTGCTAAGGGCAGGTCTTTTAACCGAGCTAATTTTTCTCTATATAGTTCCGCTCTGTTTTCCATATTCTTTTTCAAACATCAGAAGGATTTTTGTCTCATCTTCAGAGCGGGGACGTTGTCTTCCCGGTTTTAAATCAGAAACAATTTCTCCTGTCCTCTCTTCTAAAGTTTTCAGGAAATCATCTGGCAGAGTCGACTTGGAATTTCGACGCTCCTTCATGGCAATGCTTGCAATTTCCAGTTTACGTTTGGGCTCCATTGTCGATCACCTCTTTCTTTTATAATAACATATTTTTGCTTTAATCAATGCAATCGCGGCTCTAAATCTCGCCACCATGTCAAATTCAATCCAGCCTATTCATAACTCTTGAATGTAGAAAAAAATAGCAATCCGAGAGGTATAGAGTGACCCAATTAAAGGCGACAAGAGAACCTCCAATGTCGTTTGTAATACCTAATATTTTTCTGGTATTTATTGGAATAAAATAGTGATAAAAGTAAAATATGATACAATGTTCACAATTGCTTTACCTATTGCTTAAGATTTGATAGCTGCAGTAATGTCATTCAATATTTATTAGTTTAATATATGGATTTCGTTTATTTGAAAAACGTTAAGACTATTAAACAAAATCTTACATTGTGAGGCGATCTGGTCGTGGTAAAAACCAAGGGGAAAGAAGAAATTTTCAATATTCCTGCCAACTTATTTAAAGGTTGGGAAGGTGTAGGGGGAAGGCTTATTATCACGGAAGAGAAAGTGGTATTTACCCCTCATAAAGTAAATTTTCAAACAGAACAAGTTGAAGTTGAATTGTCATCTATCATTGAAGTGGGGAGAAGAAATACTTTAAAGCTTGTCCCAAATGGGTTTTATATAAAAGACCTTAAAGGGATAGAGTATAAATTTGTTGTGTACGGCAGAAATGAGATCATAGGATACCTAAGTAACATAATAGGGAAGTCTTAAGCTCTCGCGTTTAATAAGTGGTGCCGAGGCGAGCGGAAAGATTCAGTTTATGAACAAAATTTGTATAGAAAAAACGCCGTCTTCAATGAAATCTGAACTGATTTCATTGAAGACGGCGTTTTATATTTAAAGAGATGGACAGTAAGCGTCCGATAGTTTAGCTTTTCATGAAGCTAATCGATTGTTTAGGACGGAAGGATTAGCTTTTGAACCAATTAAAGTACACTGGAGATCCTTAACTCGGATAATTACTGTACGAATGTGGGACTACTCCTGTAGGATCAGTGCGAACGCTCCATTAAAGCTGTCCGTTATAAAGGCATCACCACTCGACTTGGTCCTTTTTGCTTTCAACACATGTCTAACCCAAGGAGTTGCCTATTGTCGTGATGCGTCTTTCTGTACTAGCCATGGTTTCTTCTTCCTTGAATTTTTAAATGAGGAATCGCGGGTTAGAAAAGGAAACACCCGGGTTAGGAAAGTGAACACCCGGGTTGGAGAAGCGAACACCCGGGTTGGAAAAACGAACACCCGGGTTAGAGACTAAAACCAATTAGTAACTCTCACCCCGGAGCAGAAAAATTGAGCGGGTGCCAGGCACCCGCTCAATTCACTACTACGAACTCTTCACCTGATCGGCCTTCAAGACTTTCCTCACCGTATGCTTCGCACCCCAGTCATGCATGGCATCCAGAACAGGCTCGAGGCTCCGGCCGTAGTCGGTCATGGAGTATTCGACTTTTGGCGGGACTTGGGCATAGACGACGCGCTGGATGATGTCTTCGTCTTCCAGTTCGCGTAATTGTTTCGTCAGCATTTTTTGAGTGATACCGGGCATTTTTCGTTTGAGTTCGCTAAAGCGCTTGGTACCTTCTTGCAGCAGATATAACAGGATGACGGGCTTCCATTTGCCGACAAGGATGCCGAGAGCATCTTCGACTTGGCAGTTTTCAGGTGTCTTTTCCACAGGTGCTTCCCCCTAAGTATCTTTTTGTATACTATACCACTTTAAAGTGCGTACTTATGAAGAAAGAGGTTGATGGGTATACTAACGGATAGAGGCATTTATTTGAAAGGTGGATATACCTATGGAGAAATATCGCATCAATCCGGACAACGGAATGGAGTTTGGCATTTACACGCTGGGGGATCATCTTCCGAACCCTGCGACAGGAGAAAGAATCCCAGTACAGGAAAGAATTCATGACATTATCAACTATGCCGTGCTTGCCGAACAAGCGGGCGTTGACTTTTTTAGTGTAGGCGAAAGCCACCAGGAATATTTTGCGACACAAGCACATGCCGTCGTTCTTTCGGCGATTGCCCAAGCGACTTCAAAAATAAAGATTGCCAGTTCGTCGACGATCATCAGCACGTCGGATCCGGTTCGGGTATACGAGAACTTTGCGACGCTTGATTTGATTTCCAATGGGCGGGCAGAAATTGTCGCAGGACGCGCTTCCCGTGTTGGCCTGTTTGACTTGCTTGGCTACGATCTCCATAACTACGAAGACTTGTTTGAAGAGAAGTTTGACCTGCTTCGGATGATTAATGAAAACGAAATCGTCAACTGGAGCGGTGAGTTCCGTAAACCGTTGCGTGATGCGCAAGTATTGCCGCGTCCGGTGGATGGCTCGCTGCCGATTTGGCGGGCAGTGGGCGGTACGCCGGCCAGTGCGATGAAAGCAGGCTACGCTGGTGTGCCAATGTTCATGGCCCATTTAGGCGGAGCCGCATCGCAATTTAAACGCACCGTAGACAGCTACCGTGAAGCGGCAAGAGCGGGCGGACACGACCCTGCCCAATTGCCAATCGCGACAGCCGGCTTTTTCTACGCGGCCGAAAATTCCCAACAGGCATTGAAAGAGTTGTACCCACACATTAACGAAGGCATGAAAAAGACCAACGGTGGAGGTTTTCCAAAGCAGCTTTTCGCGCAAGGCGTCGATCCGCATAACATCATGAACATCGGCAGCCCGCAACAGATTATTGAGAAAATCCTGTATCAGCACGAAGTGTTTAATCATCAGCGCTACGTGGCCCAAATCGACTTTGGCGGCATGCCGATGGACAACATCAAAAAAAACCTGGAATTGATCGGCACCGAAATCCTGCCGGCAATTAAGAAATATACCGCTAAAAAGTAAGGAGAGATTCAAATGAAAATTGTTGGATTGTCCGGTTCGCAAATCGGTTCAAAAACAAGAGTTGCTGTTACGGCAACGCTCAAAGCAATTTCAGAAAAGTATCCGGACGTGGAAACGACCTTGATTGATCTCGCTGACTATAAGATGGAGTTCAGCGACGGCCGCAATTACTTGGATTACGAAGGCGACACAGGCTTCGTGACGAAAACCATCATGGAAGCGGATGCCATTGTGATCGGTACACCGATTTTCCAGGCATCGATCCCGGCCGCGTTAAAAAACATTTTTGACCTGCTTCCCGTCAATGCCTTCCGCGACAAAGTCGTCAGCATGCTGGTGACGGCAGGATCTGCGAAGCATTACATGGTGGCCGATACGCAGTTGAAGCCCATTCTTGCCTACATGAAAGCACAGATGGTCCAAACCTTCGTTTTCATCCTGGAAGAAGATTTCTACCAAAAAGAAATCATCAACCACGATGTGATTTTCCGCCTTGAACGGTTGGCAGAAGACACGGTGGTGTTGACGGAAACTTTCACGAAAATCCGCGAGGAGAAGGAAGCGGCGTATGATTTTTAATTGAAAAGGAGAAGGCGCTGTGAGTTGGCGTCTTCTCCTTTGTTGTGGCTGAGGATGTTTTTGATTGCTTGTTAGTCTGTTTGCGTAATTAAAGCGTATTCAACAATTATGCTGTAAAAAAGGTAAGAAGGTAAACTCTTTGCTTTTAAGTGAATTTTAACTTATAGTTGCATTAGTGGTATACCGTATTGGTTTTTTCTTCTTTATCTAATTATTTTCATAGAACTCAGAGTAGACTTTATCTATTAAAGAATAGAGGGTGAAAAGGATGAAGAAAGATCTTGTATTTAATAATTTGCGTGAAACAATTTTAAGCGGTTATTTTCGTCCAGGTGAAAATTTAAGTGAAAGAGAAATTGCTGACACGCTAGGAGTCAGCCGTACACCTGTAAGGGAAGCATTTCAACAGCTGGAAAAAGAAGGTTTGGTCATTTACACGCCCAAAAAAGGAGTTGCCATTCCATCATTTTCTTCTCAGCAATTAATAGATCTTTATAGTGTTAGAGAGTACATGGAAGGTTTATCCTCAAGGTTGCTCGCCGAGAAAGAGGATAAAAGTTTTGTAGAGGAAATGCGGGAAAATGTTCGGCTCGCTGCGAAAGAAGATGATGTGAAAAAGCAGGCTCGGATCAATGGGCATTTCCATCATTTAATGGCAGACAACTCGGAAAATCCTTATTTGATTAGCATCTTTCAAAACTTACACTCAAAAATAAGTTTGATTCGATCTACTTCCTTGTCTCATCAAGATCGACTCAAGACAAATCTTAAAGAACATTTACAGATATGTGATGCAATTGAAAGTGGAGATCCTGATTTAGCTGAACAAGTAGCAAGGGCTCATATCCGAAGCAGTATGAAATCCGCTCTCTCAGTTATAGAAAAAGATTCTCAAATTCATCGTTTGCAGATCGACTATGAAGCTAAAAAAGAATAACCAACTAACGCCTTTCCCGCAAAACTAGCACTAAGCTATTGTTTTATGGCAATGGCGTTTTTTTGTGTATAGTTTTAATTGTTAATTAATCATAAAAATCGAAATTTTAAAAAAACTCTATTGTTTTTTATTAAAGGATAGTGTATAACTAAATTATTGGTACACCACAACGGTATACCAAAACGGTGTGCCGTTAAATTGGGTGAAGAAGCAGAGGAGGAGCAAAGTAGATGCAGTATAAACTTGGAGTTTTAAAAGGTGATGACATTGGTCTGGAAGTAGTCCCGGCAGCAGTGAAAGTGATGAAAGAATCATTGGCTAATTTTCCGGAAGTAGATGTGGAATGGGTGGATTTGCCGATTGGGCATACTGCTTATGTGGAAAGCGGAGAAACTTTCCCGCAGGAGACACAGGACAAGCTAAAAGAATTGACGGGTTGGATCTTAGGGCCGATCGGACATATGGCTTATCCGAAAGACGATCCCAAAGCAATCAATCCCCATCCAATTATTCGAAAAGTGTTTGATCTGCACAGCAATGTCCGACCAAGCCGCTCATTCGATAATGTCCAATCGATTCATAAAGATGTGGATTTGGTTGTGGTTCGAGAAAACAATGAAGGATTCCAGCCAGATCGAAACATGTTTGCCGGAACAGGGGAATTCATGCCGAATCCAGACTTAGCGATGTCGGTTCGTGTGATTTCAAGAAGGAACTCTACAGCAGTAGCAGAATCCGCATTCGAATTGGCTATGCAAAGAAGAAAAAAAGTGACAGCTATCCATAAAGACACAGTCTACAAATTAGGTTGTGGTTTGTTTGTTGAATGTTGCAGAAATGTCGCAAAAAACTATCCTGAAGTAGAATTTGATGAATTGATTGTAGATTCTGCAGCAGCTGCTCTAGTCATGAAACCCCAAAAATTCGATGTGCTGGTGACAACGAATATGTTTGGAGATATCTTATCGGATTTGACTTCCGGTTTAGTGGGTGGATTGGGCATGGCACCTGGACTAAGTATCGGCAGTGAGTACTCGATGGCACAAGCGACACACGGTTCGGCACCCGATATTGCAGGAAAGCAATTGGCAAATCCCTATGCAATGATTTTATCAGGGAAAATGCTGCTGGAATGGTTGGCTATTAAATATGATGATCAAGCAATGCTGCAAGCTGCACAAGCTATTGAAAAAGCAGTATCGGAAGTTATCATCAAAGGAATTATGACGCCTGACATGGGCGGAAGCGCTACTACAGAGGAAATGACCGAAGCAATCTGCAATCAGTTAAGCAAAAAAATATCCATATCGTGATGGTATAAATGTAAGCGGTTACTTTAAAGGTTTTACCGTTTAAAAATCATGCAAAGGGGTGTTCAAAATTATGGCGTTTAAAAAATGGTTACCGGTGTTACTGTCAGTATCTGTGGTCCTTGGGTTAAGTGGATGTGGAGAAGAGACTTCAAGCTCGGCTGATGCGAATACAGTTGAGGAAAGCGGCGAAGCGGCAACAGTTGATTTTCCTACACAACCAATTACAGCGGTAGTTCCCAACTCAGCTGGAGGTGGCAATGATGCTGCGGCAAGAACGTTATCCAAACTAATGTCGAACTTGGATTTAGTTTCCCAGCCGATTACGGTACAAAACAAGCCTGGCGGTGGACAGGCAGTCGGTATGGCTGAATTTGCAACAAAATACAATAAAGATCCGCACAGCTTATATGTGGGTTCACCTCCAACAATCATCAACAATCTAAGAAATGAAGGAAATAGCCCTTATGGCTATAAAGATGTAACACCTTTAGGCATGATTTATAGTGATATCGCCATATTGGCAGTAAAAAAAGACTCAAAATATAAAGATTTAAAATCATTTGTAGCCGATTTAAAAGCAAATCCTGAAGAAATTTCGATTGTCGGCGGATCAGGTCCAGGTTCACAAGATCACTTGACAGTTATGCTGCTTGCCGATAAATCGGGAATCGATCCGAAAAAAGTGAAATACATCGGCTATGATGGCAGCGGAGACGCGTTGACTTCATTGCTAGGTGAAAATGGAGATGCATTGACAACCGATTTGTCTGGGATTACTGAGTTTGTGAAATCTGGAGATGTTCGCATATTGGCTGTAGCTTCACCAGAGCGGCTAAGTGGTGATTTGGCGGATGTTCCGACATACACAGAACAAGGCGTAGATCTTGTCTATTATAACTGGAGAGGAATTTTCGGACCTCAAGATTTGGATCCAGGCATCGTCGGTTTTTGGGATGAGAACTTAAAAGCTTTGACAGAATCCCAGGAATTCCAAGATGAAATCGCTGCAAGTGGTTTTGTTCCGGGATACTTGGACTCTGCTGAGTTTACAACCTATTTAGAGGAACAGGAAGTTATGTTTGAAGAGATCTTGGGCAAGCTTGATATGTTGAAATAAAGAGTAGGGCAAAAAGGAGAAAGAAATTTCTCCTTTTTACCTCTTTGAGAAAGGGGGCTGTTTCGTGAATAAAAATTTTGACCGCTATGCTGGAGTCTTATTTCTTGCTGTTGCTGCTTTTTTTATCATTGAAAGCCAAAAAATCAATACCGCATCGTATGGAAGTTCCGTGGGTCCAAACATTTTCCCTCTTGGAATAGGAATTCTTTTGGGTATCTTGAGTCTTCGGCTTATCTATGAAACCTTTAACTACCAAAAAGATGAGATGGAAAAAGAAAAATTGAATTATAAAAGGTTTGGCATTATTTTAGGATCAGCCGTTCTGTACTGTCTGTTCCTCGAGGATGTGGGTTATGCGATTACGACATTCCTGTTTTTGGTAATCGGGTTCCAAGCGATGAAAAGAGGGAAGCTCCTGGCTTCCATTGCTATTTCTGCATCCTTTTCATTAGGCGTTTTTTATATTTTTGATAAATTACTCAATGTCCCTCTCCCATCATCTTCTAGTTGGCTGGGCATACTGTAGGAGGTCATTTATGAATACTTTCGATTTTTTGATGCAAGGTTTTGCCGTAGCGTTTCAATGGCAAAATATCCTTTTTGCTTTTGCTGGTGTGCTGATCGGAACAGCTGTCGGTGTATTGCCAGGCATAGGGCCAATGAATGGAGTGGCTTTACTTTTACCGGTCACTGCCTCACTCACAGCAGGACTTAGCCCGGAAAATGCTGCAGCAAGCGCGTTGATTTTATTGGCCGGTATATACTATGGTGCCATGTATGGCGGATCTACTACATCAATCCTACTGAATACACCGGGAGAGTCGGCATCCGTAATGACGACTTTGGACGGTTATCAGATGGCTAAAAACGGCAGAGCGGGAGCAGCGTTGGCTATTTCGGCAATTGGTTCTTTTGTGGCTGGTATTGTCGCATTGTTTGGTTTGATTCTGCTGGCAAAACCTTTATCGCTGATTGCGATTCGCTTCGGTCCGGCAGAATATTTTGCGCTTATGGTTCTTGGTCTGCTTGCGGTTAGCGGGCTTGTTGGAAAATCGATGACCAAAGCACTGATGATGATGATGTTAGGACTTGCTTTAGGAACTGTCGGAATAGATGCTGTTTCGGGATCAGCCCGGTTTACTTTCGATATTCCGGTTTTGTACTCAGGGTTGGCATTCTTGACGATTGCAGTTGGACTTTTTGCTCTAGGGGAAGTATTTAAGACCACCTTAGAAAAGGATTCAACAGATGCGCCGATTGCAAAAATCACTCGGGTTATGCCGACAAAGCAGGATATGAAAGATTCTGCTTTCCCTATCGCCAGATCTTCCGTTCTTGGTTTCTTCATTGGGGTTTTGCCTGGAGCAGGGGCTACGATCGCTTCGTCATTTTCCTATGTCATGGAGAAGAAAATCAGTAAAAATCCTGAGAAGTTTGGAAAAGGTGCAATTGAAGGGGTGGCAGCACCTGAAACAGCCAATAACGCTGCGGCCGGTGGAGCGCTGATTCCTCTTCTTACACTCGGTATTCCGGGTTCCGGAACAACAGCTATTATGATGGGTGCTTTTATCATGTATAACATCCAACCTGGCCCACTGTTGTTCCAAAATCATCCCAATGTAGTATGGGGATTAATCGCCAGTATGTTTGTCGGCAACTTGATGCTGCTGGTTTTGAATATGCCATTGGTGAAAGTCTTTGCAAAACTCATCGATACACCGGTCAAGTATTTGATGCCGCTGATCATCGCTTTTTCAGTCTTTGGCGTCTACGCTGTTCAATTTACTACCTTTGATTTGATGCTATTGCTGGTTGCTGGCGTGTTTGGCTATTTTCTATCCAAAAATGATTTTCCATTGCCGCCATTGGTGTTGGCGCTTGTTTTGGGACCGATGCTGGAAAACAACTTGATGAGAGCATTAACTCTTTCCAACGGAGACTATATGATTTTCTTTGAGAAACCGTTGGCAGCAATATTCTTAGTAATTGCCGGCTTATGGCTTGCAGTGCCTTTATTCTTGAAAAACAAAAGCAATAAGATTAAGAAGGCTTTGGTTGAAAACTAATATGCCATCCTTCTTTAGGAAGTGATCAAGGTGCATCAAACCGTATTCGCATCTTTGAATATTGTAGCGATTTTGCTGTTTTCCTACTTGGTTCCTGAACCACATTCAAAAATGTTGATCATTTTAGTTTTTGCGCTTACTGGCTGGAGCATGAAACTGCTGCCATCGGCTGTAGTTTCACTTACCATCATTGTTTTAATCCCGATTATGGGATTGGGAACATTTGAAGATAGTTTATCAGGATTCAGTAAGCCTTTTGTTTGGCTGCTTGTGTCAGCATTTGTATTCGCGGCAGCCATGGAGAAAACGGGGATAGGCAAACGGATTGCTTTCAACCTGCTCTATTTTGCGAAAGGCAGTACAAAGCGAACTGTTCCTTTTCTGTTTTTGGTCTTGATTATATTAGGTTTTTTCATCCCTACTGCTGCGGGGCGCACTTCTACAATTATTCCGGTTTGCGTGGGAATGATACAAGTGATCAAAGACAAGCAGCAAGCGGTAAATTTCGCGAAAACCATCATGATTGGTGCCACTTTTACATCTGGCTTTATCTGCTGGGCACTTCTGACGGGTTCGAATTCCTCCATATATGCGGTGGCGGCCATTCAGGCAACAATTGGCTATAAATGGAACTATATCTATTGGTTCATATGCAGCTTTCCGATTATGCTGGTAGTTGTTGGGTGCTTGTGGCTTGTACTGAAAAAACTTTTTCCGATAGATACGGAAGTTGTGCCAAAAGACGATAGCTTCATCAAAAACGAATTGGCAGCACTCGGTAAAATGACATCAGCTGAGTGGAGGATTATGATTTTGGGAATCCTTATTCTGGCCAGTTGGACAACAGAACCTTATCATGGGCTGTCGGTGCCATTAACCGCATTAATTGGTTCTATTATCACTTGTCTTCCGGGAATTGGCGTTCAAAAATGGAAAGAAGTTTCTCCAGTAATTTCATGGGATGCAATCATCCTTTTCGGTGCGGGATATGCAATTGCCGATACGATTCAAAGAAACGGGACGGCAACGTGGATCGCTTTGAAAATAACAGAATTTATTCCAACTGCCAGTCCATTTGGGGCAGCTCTTTTTATCTTGATTTTAGTTTTGTTTATGCGGTTAGGATTTGCTGAAATGCTGGCGATTACCGCAACAATTTTGCCCATTACCATCAGTCTGGCAGAAATCTGGGGGATTAATCCCCTGTGGCTTGCCCAGGTAATGCTGATCGCCTGTTCATTCGGATTGTTTTTTCCTTTTCAGTCCACTTCTAATCTCCTTACCTTTAGTTATGGTTATTACACGGAGAAAAACTTATTTCACACAGGGATATTGCTGGCGCCGATGGTGATTGTTGTTGTTTTGATTAGCGCATTGTATTATTGGCCGCTCGTTGGTTTGAATTCTGTTTTGCCAAAGTAAAAGAGTAGTTCCAAAATGCAGGTTCTAGCAATAAACGCCTCCAATATTCTTGGCTCAACAGGAGGGTACAAAAAAGCAACTACATAACAAAAGTTGAAGTGCATTAAGATGGCTAAAGTCATCGACTTCTCACCAGGATACTCGAACGAACTCATTATGAGAAGCAACGACTTGAGAGAGTAAATCCGTATTGCTGATACAACCGATGAACACGGAATTTTGTTAATAGGTTCAAACAGTAGTGACAGAAAGCCCATTCCATAAATTGGAATGGGCTTTCTTTAGCTTTCTTGGCGGTCTTAGTTTCCATCATCCTGTTTGCGTACTCAAAGTCTCTTTCCCATACTTCTTCACCAAGTAATTCGCCAACAGCCAAGCCCCGATCGCCACCGCAATCGGAGTCAGCATCGGCACGGGTGAGGCAGCGAGCAAATAAGCGGATACCGTGTTGGCCCAGGCATGCAAAACGACGCACAGCCAGACTTTCCGGGTGCTGTTGTAAAGCCAGCCGATGACATAGGCCTGCGGAATGGTCAGCATCGTAAATCCGGCGAGGGTGAGCAGGATTACTAACGTTCCTTGCGGATAGTTCATGTACACGATCACAGGGTAATGCCAAATGCTCCATAAGACACCGACGCGAAAGCAGGCTTTTTCAGCGGTCATTCGGGTTTGCAGCAGGGGCTGCAAATATCCCCGCCAGCCAAATTCTTCGACTCCGCTCGTCAAACACTGGAACAAGAAAAAGACAGGGAAGAACCACAAAGGCAGCACCGGCCAGTTGAAATCCATGGCGAATCCCATGGCGATCCATGTCACCAGCAGCGCGGCTGAGAACAGGATGATGGGGTATAAGAAGATAAACAGCAACCACCGGCCGATGTTTGGCTGATGAGTATCCTGCACGTTCTGCTTCTTCAGAAGGCCAGCTGCCAAAAACATTCCGAACAGCGGACCATACGCTGCAGCAGTGAAAAGCAGGAACACCAAAAATTGCTGGAAGGTTTTAACGCCTCCTGTCAACACCTCGTAAAAGCCTTCATTATACAGAATATCCACACCCGTCAGTTGGGAATATGCCATGGTTCCGATCCAGAAACTCCAGGAAAACAAAATCGCGCCACTATAATAAACCAACGTTTTTTTTGCTACGCTGTCCATCTTGATCCCTTCATTTCATCAGTTGTTTTCCCTTTAGCAGCAATCCTCACAATCGCAGTTGCTACGCTTTTTCACCAGCACGGCAATGCCGGCAACCGCTGCAATACCAATCGCAGCACCGTAAATAGCTCCCCACCGAAGCGGAATCTCTTTCGAACCGAAAGGCAAAGGTTGTTTGCGGCCGTATGTGTAGGCTGTCAGCTGGTCGACCGTCGGCGTCGGTAGATTGCCTTGTCGAATCAATGCATAAAATTCATCGGTCAAATACTCGACTTCGTCTTCCGCATTTCTCAAATGGCCCAGCACGTTTTCAAAAGTCGGGCTTTTGGCCATTTTGCCGAGAATGGAAACAAAAATCGGTTCCGGAATCCGGTCCATAAGCTGGATGCCTGGAGGCGTTAAGGTGACCCCTGCATCTTCGGTTGCCAGCAGCGCTTCATGAAGTGCACGCTTTAACAGCACGTGCGCGTCCCGGGTTGCTGCGAAATGTTCCTGGTCTGTGTTGCAGGCGTACACTGCCGGAGCCAATGTCGGGATGAGCAGCGCGACATGGGTCTTCAGCCAGTCGTCGATGTCTTTGCGGACTTCCACCCGGTAGCCGCGCATCGACCCGAGAATTTTCATCACTTCCAAAGTTCTGCGTGTGACATGTCCGTCCACTTCGCCAATTGGCAGCATCATTGGTTTTTTCGCTTCCACCGGCATCATGTGCATGACGTGTCCTTTTTTAAAACCGCCAGGCTGTGGAAAGCCGGCCATCACCCGTTCTTTGCCAACGGCGTCAATAAACGGCTGCTGCCCCGCTGCATTGTTCATCATGAACAGGAAGGTCGGCACGTTTTTATTGGCGGTGAGTGCAGGCAGAATGTCAGCCACCTGATTTTTGCGCATCGGCACAATGACCAAGTCGTAGAAGTCCAGAGGGTCCAGGCTGTCGACAACGGGAAGGTGGGTCACCGTTTGCTTGCCGGTTTCCGTATTTTCTGTGACCACGCCGTATTTTTTGAGTTCCTGCTGCCGCTCTCCGTGGTCGAGCAGGAAAACCGAGTGGCCGGCTTCTGCAAGGCGTTCGGCAAACAAGCTGCCGAATGGGCCGACGCCATAGATCAAGATTTTCTTTTTCATGATTCTCGCTCCTCTTTTCTCATAGAATGGATGTTCTAAAGATATGTAAAGGTGGAATAATCATATTCGTAGTATTTATTTGATATATTATAGCATTTTTTAGTAGTTTAAAGAGTTGTTGAACCTTGAATATCGTAAAATAAATTTGAATATTTAGATAACTTAATTTAAAATAAAAGTAGTTCTTTTAATCTAATTATTTTTGTATTTATTTAACTGAATCCAACTTACTTGGGTTAATTGAACTACTTTTAAGGGACTTCATTCAAATAATGGCTCTCATTCTTGGAAATGGAGCAGAAGGGGAAATGGAGGGATGAAAAAAATAAAGCTGTTGTTTGTGCTGCTGGTTGCTGTTGCCATCGGTCTATTGATCTTCTGGCTGCTGGTAGGCGAAAGCGGTTTGTGAGGATCCATGGGCATGAGTTGTGCGCAAGGCGAAGATAACAAGGGGAGGGAAAGGGATGCTGAAAAAAGTCAGTGCCTTATGCACAGCGGCGGCGTTGTTCGCAATGCTGCTTCCGGCACCGCAGCCGGTTTCCGCTGCGACGTTCGGGGACGTGAAGAATTTTAAGGAAGAGATTCAGTATTTAACGGATTTGAAAATCATCAACGGCTATCCGGGCGGAACGTACAGGCCGGAGCAGCCGATTTTGCGTGTGCAGGCGGTCATGATGATCATGCGCGAAAAGGGGCTGAAGACCGAGGACATTCCAGATCCAGGCTTTAGCGATATCAAAAAAGGTGACCCGGGCTATGAAGATGTAGCCGCTGCGACGTATTACGGGTTGATCGAAGGGAAAGGGAACAATCGGTTTGATCCAAAGGGCGAGATGACGCGCGGTGAAATGTCAAAAGTGCTGGCGTTGGCCTATGAACTTGGCGGCATGTATCCGGCCGGGTTTAGCGATGTAACGGAGCGACAATGGATGTATCCGTTTGTCTCTTCACTGGCAGCCCATAACGTCACCAACGGTTATCCCGATGGCACGTTCCGTTCGCAAGTGACCATCAACCGGGAACAGTTTGCCGCATTTATGGCGCGGATTTTGAATCCTGAATTTAAGCCGTATGCGTCGGACAAAGCCGACTCGTTCTTGGGAGACGCGCTTGACATTGAGATGCTGGACATCGTCAAAAATCCGGAGCAGCCAATTTTTTACATACTGGACGGATTGACCAATAGTTTGGTGTCTTATAATTACGAGACTTTTGAAATGGATAGCACCGCGCTGCCATACCGCGCCGAAAGCCTGGCTTACGCCAAAGGCAAAGTCTATGTGACGCAGCACAAGATGAATCATGAATACTGGACGGGTGACGTCAAAGAAAAAGGTGCATATGCCATTTTTGATGCCGATTCGTTGGAGATGGTCAAACTGTGGCATTTGGAAATGGATCCATACGATATCGAAGCCAACAATGAAGGGCAGGTGTTCATTTCCGGAGGATCTAATCAGCATACCGACTTATTGAGCCTTGATTCGAAAACAGGAGCGATCTTGTCAAAGCAAATGCTCTACATGCAAGCGAAGATTTCTTTGACGCCGAACCAGAAAAACTTGCTGGTCATCTCAACGCAGATTAGTCCGCGGAACCTATCGACGTTCCCGATTGTGGACGGCTTGCTGCAGGCTGAAATTCGTTCGCCTTACCACGGGGATTACGATATGACGCCTGACCTCAGTGTAACGCCGGACGGCAAATACATTTTGAACGGATTCGGCAGCATGTTCAGCGCCAATACGATGAGCTACCTTGGAACGCTCGACCGGTCGTTTTCTTCATCCGCAGTGGATGTGGCTTCCCGCGAGCTGCACACCGCCTTTGAAACCAACCTGATCCAGAGCTACCATTATCCAGATCTCATCAGCAAGGACCAGCTCGTCACTTACGGCAATATCCACAAGCTGTTTTACGATGAGCAAGCAGACAAATTGATCGCCTTGACGACGGTCCGATTCGGACAGACGACGTATCCGTATTTGGGGATTGAAACGATTGATATGGGGGATTGAATAGGGATCGGCAGAAGAGTGGGTTCTTCTGCTGGTTTTTTTGTTTGGGAAGCGGGAGTTTTCGTGTTGAAATGGCGAACACCCGGGTTGGGGGAGCGAACACCTGGGTTTACCGGGTGAACACCCGGGTTGAAAAAGCGAACACCCGGGTTCACCCAGTAAACACCCGGGTTAAAGAAAATCCCCCCCAACAAAAAGGCATCCCAGAAAACCTCCTGGGATGCCTTTTCCATTCTCTTCTATTTCTTCTCCATCCCAATCGCAAACCCCAAATACATCATCGCGTTGCGCGCTTTGAAGATATTGGACATGGCCATGCGTTCGAGCTCAATCTGCGTCATTTGATGCTTGCGCAGGTCGCCGGTTTTGGCGATTTCGTCTTGCTTGGTGATGACTTGGACAAAGCTGCGTTCCATCTGGTCGCGCAGGAGCAGCGAGCGGACGGTGGCAAGGTTCTGTGTTTTGGATTGTTCGTAGCCGAAGAGTTCTTTGGAATGCCAGAACAAGGCTTTCAGCGCGCCGTTTTTGGTGTCGCGGATAAATGGCTTGAGCGGGTTTTTCGGCTGCTCGTCTTCAAACCAGATGCGCTGCATGCCGGCTCGCGGATCTTTCATGTCGAGCTGGTAGTAATGCCCGACAAACTGGGCTGTTTTCGTAAACAGCGAGAACGACTGGCGGTAAACGGTTTTCAAGCGCTCGTTGCGCTCCGGGCTCGGCTCCTGCTCTAATGCTTCATAGAGGTTCCAGCGCAGCGCGGTGAATTCAGTAATCATCGAGTCCATGAAGGTTTCGAGGAAGACGCCGCGTTCTTTGTCATTGGCGTCATTATGGCGATAGCTCAGCGTATCGGTTTTCATCGTGCCAACCGGATCGATTTCGTTGTCATCGTTCAGCAGGAGGTGATGCTTGGCGCACCAGTCGCGGTACTCGCGCTCGCGGCCATCGAAAAAGTTCGGCTTGTAGCTGCCGGTGACGTCGACCGGTCCGATATCCTCCAGCATTTTCACGGCAAGCTTCAGGCGGTCTTCATATAAGGCGCGGCCATTCGTGTTGCTGATTTTATCCACGCCTTGTCGAATCAAATCCCGCGACAGGTGGAGCGCTTCGGCTTTTTGTTCTTTGTCGCGCAGGAAAGTGGAGTAGAACAACAATCCCCAGCCGCGTTCGGCATCTTTGCGCTCGTAGGATGGATCGTTTTCCGCTTCGGTCATTTGTTCCAATACATCCAGCCCATCGAGCGAGCGGCCGACGTAGATCAATGCTTCTGCGTAGTTCAGGCAGATTTGATTCCAGATGGTTGCCGGCACTTTCGTGCGGAACTGGGCATACAAACTTTCAAACAAGAACAACTGGCGCTGCTTCATCGGGCTGTTCCATTCTTTTTGCAGCTGGTGCATGATGCCCATTTGGCTCGTTTCCAATAAAATAGCGAGTGGATAAGAAGTTTGGCCTTTCAGGCGTTTTTTCAAATGGTCGATTATGTCATTAAGCTTTTCGGGTGCGGTGCGGGTTTTCTGAAACTGCTGCAGCAAGTGCTGTGCAGCCTGGTATACTTCCTTCAAATCAAATTGCCCGTAATCGTCTGATTGGGCAATATCTTCTAATGTCGACATCGGGTTTCCTCCTTGTGTGGGTGCTTCTCTTCTTATTGTAACGAACTGTCCGGAAGGGGTCACCCTTTTTAATGTGTGCGTGCCAGGCACGCAAACAATTCACTTTTTTATTTTTTTGAATATTTAATAAATATTTGATGTAACCATAACTTTCAGCTGTTAAAATAGAGGCAAGAAGTAAGATAACGGAGGAGTGACGATCGTGAAAAAGCTGATGGGTGTGCTTGTCGTGCTGCTGTCGTTGATGCTGGTCCTGCCTGTTGCTGCTGCCGCGCCGGATTTGCCGGAAAATCATCCGTTTTATGAAGAAATTACGTATTTAATGGAGAAAGGAGTCATTACAGGCTACCCCGATGGCACTGTCCGTCCAAATCAGGAAGTGACGCGTGCCGAGGCGGCGGTGATGATCGGGCGACTAAAAGACTTGGATGGCACAAAACGAGCCACGCCGTTTCGTGATGTGCCGGCTGGGCATTATGCCAGCGGCTATGTTGCAGAAGCGGCTGAAGCGGGTTACCTCAAAGGATACGGAGACGGCACCTACCGTCCAAACGCACCGATTATCCGTGGGGACATGGCGCTGATCGTGGAGCGGGTCTTTGATCTCGCCTTCACGTTCAACGTGTCGTTCACAGATGTGCCGCAAAACGCTTATTACACCAGCGCCATTAGCAAGATCCTGGCGGCAAACATCACTATCGGCTATCCGGACAACACGTTCCGGCCGCGCCAAGCTGTGACGCGCGGACAGTTTTCGGCTTTCCTTGCGCGTGCGCTGGAGCCGGAGTTTAAAAATGATGCGGTCATCGCCCGTTCCTACCAAAAAGACAAAACCAAAGCTTACACGTACCGCATGTCGGATGGCACAACAGCCGTTCACCGGTTTGAGGATGTTCCGGACCGTGGCGGGCTGACCTTCGGATTCATGTGGACGGTGGAAGTGGACGGCGATCGCTATGAATACCTGGAGCTTGAAAATCATCAGCTCTTTGCATTCGGCTACCCGTATTCGGAGTATGACGTGGCGCTTGTTTACCCGGTACGAGTCGGCAAGACTTTTAATACCGGACTGGGCGATGAAGTCATGATCAGCACCATCACCGGCGTCAATAAAACCGTCAACACGCCGTATAAAACTTTCACGAATGCGACTGAAGTAACAACGCAAGACGGCTTCAAATATTACATGGTGGAAGGTTTTTCAACGGTCAAATCAGTTAATTTGCAAGGAGTTGTGGAAAGCGAGTTAATAAGGGTCGAATAAAGGGTATCGGTTGGAGTGAAGGAGTGTTGATATGAAAAAAACAGTTAAGACTATGATGATTGTATTGTCCTTATTCCTGATTTTCCCTAGCGTGAACACAGCGCAAGCTGACTCGGATTTGCAGGAAAGCCATCCGTTTTATGAAGAGATCATGTACTTGATGGACAAGGGTGTCGTAACCGGCTATCCGGATGGCAGCATCCGTCCAGATCGCGTGGTGACGCGTGCCGAGGCTGCAGTGATGATCGGACGGGTCAAAGATTTGGATGAAACGAAAAGAGAGACGCCATTCAGTGACGTGCCGGCTGGGCATTACGCCAGCGGTTCGATCGCAGAAGCGGCTGAAGCCGGGTATATTATCGGCTACAAAGACGGCACGTATCGCCCGAATCAACCCGTTTCGCGCGGCGACATGGCGTTGATTATCCAGCGTGTCTTTGATTTGAATTTCATCTATTTCCATGACATCAAAGACGTACCGGACGAGGCTTATTATTACGACGCCATCACTCGATTAATTGCGGCGAACATCGCCATCGGCTATCCCGACAGCACGTTCCGTCCAAAAGTGGAAGTGACGCGTGCTCAGTTCTCTGCATTCCTGGCCCGTGCATTGGAACCTGAATTCAAGAACGATGCGTCCATTGCCGACTCGTACAAGCGGGATAAAACGAAAACTTACACGTACCTCCAAAATGGCAGAGGAGAAAGCGTGGACCGCTTTGTAAAAGTGCCGGGAACTGACGGCGGAGAAGAGCAATTTGTCTGGGAAACCCAAATCGGGGAAGAACGCTACCCGGAACTCGAATACGAAACCTATGAGGAATTTGCCATTGGCTATCCGTATTCAGATCACAATGCGCATTTGGTTTATCCAGTGGAACTCGGAAAATCCTTTATTGCCGGCTATAATCCGGATGCAATCTACTACACGATCACTGGCGTCAACAAAACCGTTGAAACCGAATATCAAACATTCACCAACGCAGTCGAAATCAGCACTCCAGACGGCGGAAAGTATTATATGGTTGAAGGCTACGCGGTCGTGAAGTGGATCGAAGCGGATGGAACGGTTTATTCGGAGTTGAAGAGTGTGGAATAATGGTGCCAGTCAACCGCACAATTTAAAAGGCCGCTTAAGAGTTTTCCTCTTAAGCGGCCTTTTAATGAATTAGTGCCAGGCACTCACACAATTTGCGTCTTGTAGTGCTGATGTATGTACAATGTCTATACAAAATATTATAATTAGTTAAATGCAGAGAGGGAGTGATACGTATGGCTACTAAAGCAAAAAAAGCTATTGTCCAAGTTCGTGTCGATGAAGATGTAAAAGTACAAGCGATGAAAGTGTTAAATGACCTCGGTATGGATACCAGCACTGCCGTCAATATATTCCTAAGACAAGTTATTGCTGAAAATGGGTTGCCATTTCAACCCACTAAAGCTCGCTTTAATGAACAGACAATGAAAGCTATAGAAGAATCCGATGAAATGGTTAAGAGTGAAGCGGTAAACCGCAACAAGTCAGTGGATGATCTTTTCGATGAAGTTCTTGTAGATACAGAACAATGTTAACAGTGGATATGCCTTCTCAATTCAGAAAAGATCTGAAACGGCTGAAAAGACGTAATTATGATTTAGAGAAGTTAAGAACCGCAATGAAAATAATTGAAGAAGAAATCGAGCTTCCAGAAGAAGTCTATCGTGCTCATAAATTACAGCCCACTAGAGAGTATCGGGAATGCTGGGAATGTCATATTAGCGGGCGTAATAGTGACTGGCTTTTGATTTATAAATTCTATCCAGCAGAAAATTTATTGGTTTTCATCAGAACAGGTACACATGCCGATCTGTTTTAAATTAAAGGGATTAGTCTCCTATCAACGCACAGCTGATTTTTAATCGTGTTTAGTTCCGATCGTAAAACGCAGTGGATTCTACTGCTTACCCGGGAACTGCTGATGCCGTTGCCGGCTGTCCCATATAACTTGGAAGGCGCCAGCGATAAAGTCGGCCGCAATGATCCATGTCTATGCGGTAGCGGGCAGTAATATAAAAATGCTGCGGGGCTTGAGTTAAGTTTAGCAAAAAAACTGTATAAGAAAGAAGTTGAAACCGGTCTACTTCACTCATTTGAAGAGACCGGTTTTTCTATGTCCACAGCCTTGTTAAACAAGCAGTTCAAAACAGTTGCATATTCTTTTTCACAGGTTTATATTAAATGAGGCATCAATCATTGAGGAGTCAATCATTAACTTCTCACAATAAATGAACCAGAAAAAGGAGCACTTATATCATGCAAACCCTACAGAAAACAAATGATTTCAATGAAATCGTCAATGGACGCCGTTCCATCAAACAGTATGACCCAAGCGTGAAAATCAGCCGGGAGGAAATGAGTGAAATTCTTGAGAAGGCTTCAAAAGCTCCGTCTTCCATTAACATGCAGCCGTGGCGCTTTCTTGTTATTGACAGCGACGAAGCGAAAGAAAAGCTGGCGCCTCTTGCTTCATTTAACCTGGACAAAGTCATGAGTTCTTCCGCAGTCATCGCTATTTTTGGCGACCGCCAAAACTTTGACTATGCCGGGGAAATTTACGGCAAAGCAGTAGAACATGGTTATATGCCGGAGGAAGTGAAAGAATTCCAGCTGAATTATTTTACACCTTTGTATGAAGGGATTTCTGATGAACAAATGAAGGATATTGTCATGCTGGATTCCGGGCTTGTGGCCATGCAATTGATGCTGGTCGCCCGAGCTTACGGATACGATACAAATCCAATCGGCGGCTACGAAAAAGACAAGATTGCCGAAGCTTTCGGCATGGAAAAAGACCGCTATATTCCGGTGATGCTTCTCACAATCGGCAAAGCGCTGAACGAAGGCTTCCAATCATACCGCTTGCCTGTGGACACCATCACGACTTGGCGCTAAGCGATAGCTTGCCTCTATTGAGTAATCATCCTTTTTGTATTATATTTGACTGGTCAATGGATAGTGAACGCCGCTATGAATTGGCTAGCAGGCAGGAGGTCAATTTATGTCGTGTTCATTTTCAAAGCAGGAACAAATTTTGCAGCAGTTTAAAGGGCTGACAAATCAAATCAGCCCGAAGTTTGAACGCTGCACAGGCATTAGTGCATCGCGCTATGAACTGTTGTCGCAGCTCTACAACACAGAAGAAATCAACCAGTCGACGCTTCAAAAAGCGGTCAATATCGACGGAGCGGCAATTACGCGGCATCTGAAACAGCTGGAAACGAGCGGCATGGTGGCGAGACGCAGAAACCCGAACGACAACCGGGTGATCTTTGTCAGCCTGACGGAAGAAGGGCGGCAGCGGATCGTTGAATACCGCAAAGAAAACATGGGCTTTGTGAAACAAATGCTCCATGACTTTACACACGAAGAAGTGGACGCCTTATCTGACATGATGGAGCGCATGCAAACGAATATTAGTGAATACTGAACCACAAAATATGATTAGAGGATGGTGGATTTTATGACGATGATTATTCACGCGCACTTGCAAGTAAAGCCCGATCAAGAACAAGCATTTTTAGACGCATGCAAAACACTGGTCGAAGCGTCACGCGCAGAAGCGGGCAACCTTAGCTACGATTTGATGAAGTCTGTAGAAAAAGCAGGCCACTTCACCATGGTCGAAACGTGGAAAGATGCTGAAGCCATCGCCATCCATAACACAAGCGATCATTTCATAGCTTTCGGACAAAAGGCACCAGCGTTCATGGCTGCCCCAATGGAACTGAACGTGTTCAGCGGAGAGCCTGTGCAACTGTAGTTTCGCCAATATTTTATCGCCGTTCTGCTTTTAGCAGGGCGGTGATTTTTTTGTAATTGTGTGGGTGCCTGGCACCCACACAATCACCTCCAATTAATAGGGAGAAGATACTAGTCATTACTAAGTCATACACTTATAATAAACAGAAGGAAATTAGGCGACGATTTAAAGTGATATGAAGAAATCCCAACTTTAGATAATGAGCAGCTCGCTCATAAATAAAAATCCAGAACAAGCGCCCAAGGAGATTTGAAAAAAGAAGGGAAGAGTCTTTTGAAAGCCAAGTACATACCGGTTATCCTGTGGGCTCTTTGCATCTTGCTGGCCACCAACAACTATAATTTTCAGTCCCTGTTATTTGCCCAGGAAATCGGCTTCAACATTCGCCTGCTTCCGGATTTATCGGATCTGCTCATCACCAGCGACATTCATTTGGATAGTGGAACGTATGTGTTCCAAAAAATCGGCCATGCTTTGTCTTTTGGCGTCCTGTTCCTAATACTGGCCAAAACTATTAACAACAACGCATTGGCAATCATCCTATGCAGCCTGTTTGCTTTTTTTACAGAATTTTTGCAGCTGTTTTTTGAGCGGAGCGGGAGATTGAGTGATGTCTTAATCGATATCGGTGGCATTTACTTGGCATACCGCTTGAGCGTTTATGTGAAGGCGCTGGGCGGTGTTAGTCCGGCCTTTTGGAACGCGGTGCAGAAAATCGCAGGCAGATTCGAAGACGGCAAACCGCGCTGACCCTTTCAAATAAAATCGTTGTTTCTTCCAATGTGGAAGCGGCAATGTTTCGCTGCTCTGCTTTTAGCAGGGCGGCGATTTTTTTGTTGGCTCTAATTGTGTGGGAATTGTTTGGGTGCCAGGCACCAAAAAGAGTATTGCATCCTATAATTTTCCACTATATAATAAATCAACCACATTTGTATGGGGCAATGGGAGAGGCGGGAATGGGGATAATGAAAGCGACACAGATCAAAACAGCGCAACAGGCAGTCGAGGCGATCCGCAGGTTATGGAGCGCGCGTTCGACACGGGAATTGCGGAGTTTTTTGGGGGAACTGCAGACAGAAGAGGATTTTTACCGCTTGATCCGGTTGACGGATCAGGCGGATTTGTATACGTACAGCCATTTGCTGGCAACGCAGGCGCATAAGCGCTTCGGGACATTGCGGACGTTTACGTGGCAATGCGCGCGGCTATTGGAAACGGGGCGCAGCCTGGAAGCGGAAGAGCGCATGGTGGGCAGGCTGCAGGGCATTTCGGCCGGCAACGATTCTGCGGAAGAGCTGGCATCGGCGCATCAATTGCTGCTGCGTGTCTACGCACAGTTGAACCGGCTGCCGGAAGCGAAAGCGCAGCTCACTCGTTATGAAGAACTGAAAGGCTTTGTCTGGCCGGATCTTTACGGCTATTATTTTATTCACAGCGGGGAATGGCTGGAAGCAGAGCGGGTGCTGGAAAGGGAACTGACTGACACGGTCACTGAACGCAGCGATTATGTGCGGCTGTTGTATGCCGATGTACTGGCAATGACCGGCCGGCAAAAGGAGTCGCTCGCTGTTCTTGAAAAGGGGCAGGAGCTCGAACCTGACAATTGGACATTCCGTGCAGACATGGTCCGGACTTCGTTTTTTTTAGGGCATTACGAAAAAACACTCGATGGGATAGCGAAGTATAATGAAAAAAATCCGTACCATGTGTTCCGTCCGGCATGGATCCACATAACGGCCGAATGTTTGTACAAGCTGGAGCGCTGGGAAGAGCTGGAGGCATGGGTCAGTAAGCATCCTAAACAGCTTGGAAAAACGGTTTACGGCAAAGGGGAAATCCGGCAGGACGCCACGCGCCGTGAGCTGCGTTTGACGCCGAACATCCAGAAGCTGAATTACTGCGTTCCCGCGTCGCTCGCGTTGATGCTGGAAGCGTACGGCATGAAAAAAGGGCAGGATGAAATCGCGGAACATGTTTTTGATGTGACGGGTTCGGACTTGCAGAAAACCATGGAATACATGGAGTCGCTCGGTTTCACGGCGCGTTACTTTAAAGGGACGGTCGACCTTTACAAGCAGGTGATTGACGCTGGTGTCCCGGTGCTGCTCAGCATGATGATTGAAAACAGTGCACATGTCCAAGTGGTGATTGGCTATGACGACCGGCTGCAGGCGTTGATCATCCAGGATCCGAATGACCTCGGACCGTTTTTATTGTCGTACAAAGATGTTGCGGACACCTATAAATTAAGTGATTCGCTCAGCATGCTGTTTGTGACAGACGAACAGAAAGAACTTTTATCGTTGCTGGACCGAAGCGAGCACGAATTTTTCAAAGAGCTGTTTGCGATTTGGAGTTTGGACGACAAGACCAAAGAGAAAACACAGGCAGTGGATTTCCTGAAAGTGCATCCGGACGAACGCTACGGCGCGGTGGTCGGGCTGGTTACCCAATTTTCAGAAGAGGCAAAGGCGCTTCATTCGGCATGGTTGGATAAGCTCCATCAGGATTTGGGCGCAGAAGATGGCGAAGTAGCCCTGCTTGCAGCCCATATGCACTACCAGAAAGAAGAGCCGGAACAGGCGCTGGAAAACCTGGCGCGCGTGAAGGAAAAGAGCTCTCCATATGCGCTGTTTCTGAAAGCTGCAATTTTGATGAGCCGCAGCGAACACCAAAAAGCCGTTCCGCTGTTAAAGCGGTCGATCGAGCTGGACCATTACCAGCCGATGGCGTACAGCCACCTGGCGCGCTGTTATTTGGAAATTGGCAAAATCTATCAGGCGTTCAAATGGTCGAGCATTGCGCTTGAGCAGGAACCATCTGACGTGTATGCCCGCATCACACACAGCTTGATTCAGTTTGAGTCGGGTGCTTATGAAAAAGCGCTGGCGCGTTTCCGCGAGCTGTCAGCGGAACAGCCGGAAGACGGCTATTTTATTTATGAAGCGGGCCGCTGTTTGCTGGCGCTCGGTGAAGAAACAGAAGCCATTGCGGCATTCGAGCGGGCGCGGGAAATCGATTCGACAGAGCCATATGCGTATTTGCGGATTGCGGAAATCCACCTGGAGGCGAAAGCATGGCCGCAGGCAGAAGAAATTATCCGCTCGGGCATCGACAATTGCGGGACAGCCGATGTGCTGCATCAATATTTGGGGCATATCGCCATGGAACAGGAACAGTATGAGCAGGCGGAAGCCGAATACCGCAAGTCGCTCCAATTGGACCCGTCAGATTTGTTTACGGTGACGCATATCGCCCATGCATTGCTGAAGCAGAAACGGGTTGAAGAAACAGGCCGGTTGCTTGAACAGTACGCAGAAGCCGGCGATACCGATTATTTTGTCCGGACTGCGGCGTTATTGTGGCAGGAATCGCTGGACGATGCCGGCAAAGCGCTGGCACTCGATCTGCTCGAAAACGGCATGAGCCGGGAAGCACTGGATCTCTACGAAATGGCTGAACAGTACGCAGAGTTCGCAGAAGCGCCGCAGTTCCGCGCTCGGTTGTTGGATTTCTTTAAGGAGTTGCGTGCAAAGGCTGCTGACCCGTTATTGCTTTGCTATGAAGCAGGTGTTTATGAGCTGGAGGACCATCATCGATTTGCCCGGATTTTGTATAGCCGTGCAGCGGACATAAACGGGCTGTATTTGGCTCACTACCATTTGGGGTTGCTGGCTGAACAATCGGAGAACTGGGACAAAGCGCTCCTTCATTATACGAAAAGTGCGGAAAAGGACGCTGGATTTACAGCAGCCCACGAAGGGTTGATGCGGACCTATTTGGCGCTGGAAGACAAGCCCAAAGCCTTTACCGCAGCGCTGCATGTGCTGGAAAACGAGCCGCTGCCGCTGGATTTGGTGGAACTGTTCGAGCTGGTTGATACTAGAACGCAGATGGACGCGGTCGCGGGTGTGCTGCAAAGGGTGTCGCTGCAAGTCCCGGAAGAATGGCTGTTGTCAGCCGAGGCGCATATGGCAGAGAAAAAGGGTGATGCGGCGGAAGCTGAGTCTTTATTCCTGCGGGCGCAAGCGGTTAATGGGGCATTGCCTTCGCGTTATCAGCATATGCAGTTTTGTGTGCGGCAAGGCGATAGGAAACGCGCTATCGGAATGCTGGAAGATTTAATCGCCGAGCATCCGGACGAGGAAGGATTCTACGAAGAATATGTCCGCCTGTTGGCAGAGATGCGCAAAACCAACGATCTTCACAAACGCCTGAAAAAAAGGCTGAGGGGCGAAAAGCTGGCAATGGCGGAAACTTATAGTGCGGATCAACTGGTGGAGTTGGCAGACGCGGAAGATGGAGAACAAAAGGGCTTTTTCCGCAGGCTGCGCGAAAAATCGCGAAGCATCATCATGTTTTCCAATACCATCGCGCTTTACAGAGATGCAGCCAAGAACTTTAAAGACAGTGAAGTGCCGGTGCTGCATCTTGCGGAATTTTACATGAATCGCGGCATGGCAGAGGAAGCCGTAAGGGCATTGGCGCCATTCGTCAAACAGACAGGCCATTTTGGCGCGGCTAAAATGCTGCTTCAAGCCACGTTGCAAAGCGCCAATAACAAACAGTCGGAGAAGCTGCTCAAAAAGGCCATATCGATGGCTGAAGATCTCCAAAAGAAGCAGCCGGCTGATTTTGAAATCCTGTTGTGGCTAGGCGATATGGTTGCCATCCAGGAAGAGGTTGAGCAAGCCGAGGCGTATTACGAGCAGGCGATTGCGTCCAATCCGTACCACAGCGAAAGCTATGTTCATTTGATGAATTTGCTGGCGGAGCACCGGCCGGACAAGGCCAAGCGCTTTGAAAGCCGCCTGCCGGAAGAACTGCTGGTCAACGAATGGATCCGCCTGTCGCTCGCCATGATGGACATCACGCTAGGGGACAGCGATGCAGCAACTGCCCGTTTGCTCGCGCTGCAGGCTGACGAACCGGATTACTTGCCGGCCGATTACGAACTTGCCCGCGCTGCGATGAAAGCGGGACAGGTGCCGCGTGCCAAAGAACTTCTCAGCAATCTGTTCAATAAGGACGGCGGCGAGTTGTTTATTGAGTCGGCCGTGGAAGAAGAACTATTTGAAGAGATTTTGGAAGAGGTTTTAGCTGTAGGTGTTTAGGCAGTCTTGAACGGAAGTAGATAATGTAAGAACGCCATCTTTGAATTTCAAAGATGGCGTTCTTTCGATTTGAGGGCGATTTCCATTAAAAGGGTTGAAACCTTTTCAAAGTTTCTTCATACTAAAATGGGTATAAATTCATATTAAGACAAAAATGAAGTATGTCAGGAGATGCAGGAAAATGAAATTACTTATAAAAACGATTGGGATTACCTTTGGCATACTGGCCTTGCTGGCAGCAGCCGGTTATTATTTTATCACGCAGCCCTCTTCCTCAGATGGCGAAATAACCGAAGTGGCAGAAGAAATTGAAGGGCGCGACGAACAGGAGGCTGTTGCAGAAGAAAGTGAGACAAAAAATGTCGATGCCGATATGGAAGAAGTTCAACTGCAAATCTACCTCCATCAAATGACCCACCAAAAAGTTGCTGCGGCTAAAAAAATAGGCGCGGTCGAGATGACGCCTGATAACATCGACAATTTGCTGACGATTGTCAGTGCCAACAAAGAGTACTACGAACACGGCGATTTTTATGAAAAAGCGTTAACTGCCTGGAAACAAGGCGATTTCTCCAATGCGGTCGATGTCCACAACACCATCTGGGATTGGCAAAATGGCACGGTCGGCAGAGCAACGGGATTGATGAGTGCGGAGCAGGAGCGGGTTTTCGTGCAGGAGCATTTTAGGTAAACAGAAATTACCTCTAGTTTTTAGTTTATAGACATGAAACAAGCCATTCCGTACTCCCGGGAATGGCTTGTTTTGTTAGAGAATATTTGTCGACAGGAGGTGCTAAGTTACTTTTTGATAGCTGATGAATGACTTGCGGTAATGTGTTTCTGCTGTACCTACGGGATTGGCTCTTGCTATTATGAGACAATATTCTTAGAATATAGGTAGAAGTTGTAAGTAAAGGGAGGTGTCTTAAATGAAGTTGAATATGGAACAACGCCGCATTGTTGAACTGGAGCCGGCAGGCCCGATGCTTGTCAAAGGGGTTGCAGGATCAGGCAAGACGACTGTTGCCATCAGAAGAATTCATTTTTTAATGGATCACTACTGCCACGAGGAAGATGACAAGATTTTGCTGGTCACATATAACAAGACCTTGCTTCATTATATAAAGCACCAGTACGAACGGATGGCGGAAAAAGAGTTGGAGGAAGCGGAGCGCTTTTTCGCATCTGATGCGGAAGTACAGATCACAACAATCGACAGTCTCATGTACAAGGAATTCAGGAAATACCAGAAGCGAACCGGAAAAAAACTTGAAATCGCACCGGTGGATAAAATCCATAAAATCATGGTGCAAGCTATCCACGAAGTGAAGAAGTCTTATCCGGATGTTAAACTGCTGCTCCCGAAAAACAGCAAGTTCCTACTGGATGAAGTGGAATGGATCCATTCCTGTTCTATGGTAGATTTGGCGACTTACCAATCGGTCGATCGGATTGGACGTGCATCAGGAAACAGTGGAACGCCCCAGAAATTATTAAAGAATTCACAAACCCGTGAGGCTATTTATGAAGTCATGGATGTATTTCGCCAATTGCTTGAAAAAGCCGGACTAACGACTTTCAAACAAATGAACATTTATGCACTGGAAGAGCTTCGTCAAAGTGCTGCTGGGCGCTATACGCATATCATTATTGATGAAAGCCAGGATTTGACGCGTGTTCAGCTTGAGTTCCTAAAAGAGCTCTATAAGGAAAAAGAATATTCATCACTGATGTTTGTTGCAGACAATACCCAAAGCATCTATCCGCAGTCATGGCTCGGCAAAGGCAGGCCATTTACAACCATCGGCTACGATATGAGCGGGAAATCACGTACATTGAGCAAAAATTATCGAACAACAACCGAAATCTCGACAGCAGCCTTTCACTTGATTGAAGCAGATGAAAGCATCCAGTCAAATGTAGATTTCGTCAAACCGGCATTAATTGATCGCCACGGCCACCCGCCGATTTACAGATTCTTTTTGACACCGCAGCAACAAGTCCAGTTTCTGGCAGAGGAAATTGGGCTGCTTCAGAATGATTATGCCTTATCTGAAATGTGCATCGTGGCTCGCGGCAAACGAAATATTGAAAGTGCGGCATCCGATTTGGAGCAGGCCGGAATTGCCTGTGAAATTTTGCAAAGTACAGATCCGGATTTTGAGTCTGACAAAGTCAAGCTGGTAACCATGCATTCAATCAAAGGCTTGGAATTTAAAGTTATTTTCCTGATTGATTTAAACAGCGGACTGATTCCACAAGATTTGTATGCGGATGCAGAAGACCAGAAGACGGTTGAATCTGACGAACGGAAATTGCTGTATGTCGGCATGACACGGGCTAATGAACTGCTCTATATGTCTTCTGTGAAAAAACCGTCCAGTTTCGTCAAGGAAATTCATAGAAACCATTTGCGGATGAAAAAGAATGCTTCTCTCCGGCCATTCGAATCCATCAGTATGACGGAATATCGCTTGGCGGATCAGCTGGTCGATGTACATTCGAAAGAAGAAATTACTCGTCAATGGCTGCTTCGGGAACTACACGAAACTTACAACTACCCATATGAATTGATGGAATTGGAGTTCCCAGTGCAGCAATTTTCGAAAAAAGGCTATTGTGATATTGCTGTGCAGGTTTATGCAGGCGAGGAAGCACGGCCTTATATTATTGCAGAAGTAAAACGATTTGGCAGCGGCATTGAAGATGCGATTGTCCAACTTAAGAGCTATATGGATGCAGACAGCCGAGTGTTTTATGGAATTGCAACAGATGGGCTAGAAGTTAAAATTATCGACCGAAAAGGCGATGAAATTCAAGATCTGCCAAAATGCCGCGCCCAGTTCCTTCCGGATACGAAAAACCGACGTATCTACAGAAATTTCAAAAATAGCAGGCAGTATGATTATGCGGAAGACCGGGATGCGACAGATCAGATTGAGATTAGGGAGGCTGGCCAGGAAGCACTTGTTCAAATACACGAAACAGTAGATGTCCCATTAATCGGCAATGTTGCAGCCGGCCTTCCGACGCTGGCAACCGAGTCATATGAAACAGTTCACACCCTACCGCGTGAATGGGTGGTAGCTCCGAGTGAAACTTTCGCTTTGACAGTGACAGGTGACAGCATGAATGGTGCCGGGATCGATAAAGGGGATATTGTCATTATCCATCAGCAGAACACTGCTTCTAATGGCGATATTGTTATTGCAGTGATTGACGGTGAAGCGACTATGAAAAAATATATGCCGATGGGCAGTGAGATTATTTTAGTTTCGGAAAACCCAAGCTATGAGCCAATCATTATGAGAAGTGAAGACGTATACATTAACGGCAGAGTCATCGGAGTGCTAAAAAAATAAGTGAACATAGAAAAGAGTCTGTCCTAATCAAATAGGAGCAGACTCTTTTCTGTGTTTGTTTGCAATCATCTTTTAACAGCCTTGTAGTTATTGTACTCAGGCACCACGGAGCGGTCGACATACAGGTGGAAAAACCATTCGCCGCCGGAAATGACAAGTGCAGAAAGCAATGCCGGTGTGACCATTTCGAAATTCTGGCCGGTCAACAGCCAGCCGATGAGCCAAATTGTCAGGAACGCCATAACGAAATCTACAAAAGTTGCAACAGTATTGCGCGTCGACTGGTTCTCAGGGCTGCCGGCGTTCAGGAAAATCATAATGTCGCCCATTGCATAGGACAAGGCCGTCAGCGCAAGGCTGATCAGCAAAGTATCAACGAACGGCACATCAAAACCTACAGTTAGAACGAGTAAAAGGACAGCGGTCACCATTACAAATTTAATAGCAAGTGCAAGCAAGTGTCTCAACGGCTTCTCCTCCTTGAATTGGGTTCTGTTATGTGGAATTTACCCGTTTATCGGCAGGAGTATGCCAATAATTGAAAATAACAGGAAAAGCCGCCACTTCAGTAATAGAAGTGGCGGCTCCAAATTCATTAACGTACATTCATTTCATTCGGGTGAGCGCCTTTGCGGCGGTCTTTGTTCAAGCCATCGATTTCATTCATCTCGGCTTCCGTCAATTCAAAGTCGAAAACATCAAAGTTTTCTTCAATGCGTGACGGCGTAACTGATTTCGGAATGACAATCGTGTCATTCTGCAAATGCCAGCGCAGGACAACTTGAGCCGGTGACTTGCCTTTGGCTTCAGCGATTTTCTGGATGGTTTCATCCTTCAATACTTCGCCGCCTTGGTCAAGCGGGCTCCATGCTTCAACGAAAATGTTATTTAGGGTACAAAATTCTTTCAAGGCGTTTTGGGCCAGGTACGGATGGCATTCGACTTGGTTCAATACTGGCGGCACTTCGCACTCAGCCAGCAGACGCTCCAAATGCTCAAGTTCAAAGTTGCAGACGCCGATTGACTTGACGCGTCCGTCTTTGTACAGCTTTTCCAATGCTTTATAAGTATCGATGTAATTATCAAATTCTGGAGTTGGCCAATGGATCAAGTACAGGTCAACGTAATCGAGTCCGAGGCGCTCGAGGCTTTCATCAAATGCACGCAAGGTATTTTCATAGCCCTGATCGCTGTTCCAAACTTTCGTCGTGATAAACAGGTCTTCGCGCGGCACAGAAGTTTCCTTCAGCGCTTTGCCGACACCTTTTTCATTTTTATAGATCATCGCAGTATCGATCGATGTATAGCCCGTTTCCAGCGCTTTCGCCACCGAAGCAGTCGCCTGATCGTCTTCAACCTGCCAGACACCAAAGCCCAGCTGCGGCATTTTTTTCCCGTTGTTCAATGTAATAAAGTCCATTCAGCATTTCTCCTTTTGTGTTGATTTGGTTAGATTAAATGTTTACCCATTAGTTCGGAACTCTAAGCATTATTTGAAGAAATGGATCTTTTTCCACTGCAGAATGGATTTCGGTGCAAGTGGAAAGAATGGTTCACATGTCTGCTCTGATTGGCGAGATATTGTCCAGAACTCATCAAATACGATCCACTACAGCAGAAATACGTTCTACTACGCCCGAAATACGAACCACAGCAGCAGAAATACGATCCATAGCCTCAAAAACACGTTTCTCAAGCGGAAAGCGCGGACTTGCGCTTTCCTGGGGTTGGGCAATGAATCGGTTTCCAATCTTAACAAAGTGAACAAATATCCATATTCAGAACGTGCGTTCCTATATTGAGTGTGTTAAACTTTTCCTGAAGGAAATTAATAGAATATTATAATTTTTATTGAAAAATATAGTTTATTCGCTGGAAGGGGATGGAAAAGGATGTTCAAGAATAGGAAGCAAATTGAGCAGCAGGCAATGCAGCGTTATTTGCAATTCGAGAAAGAGCACCGAGCAGAGGCAACGAATGAAAAGATGATGACACGGTCGAGCCTTATTAATCACCATGACAATTTGGCGATGGAGCGTATCATCAATAAAAGTGATTTGTTTCCGATTGCGCATTTGCAGGCAGGGCTGAACGTCAGCAAAGCCGTTTGCCGCATAGCAATCCGCAGCCGGTCCGGTCAGCTTGAGAGCTACGGCACTGGATTTCTTGTGGCGCCGAATTTGCTGCTGACGAACAATCATGTGCTGGACACAAAAGAAGCTGCGATGTATGCCGTGGCGGAATTTAATTACGAGGACGATGTCCAGTTCATGCCGCTTGAAATTATCAGCTTCCGGCTGGATCCCGAATCGCTTTTCATTACGGATGAGGCGCTGGACTTTACGTTGGTAGCAGTGGAAGAAAGCAATCTGCACGCGATTTCGCTTGCCGGCTTCGGCTATTTGCCGCTGCTGCCAAAGCCCGGAAAAATTCTTGAAGGCGAATACGTGACCATTATCCAGCATCCGAACGGCGGTCCAAAGGCCATCACCATTCGGGAAAATGAAGTCAAATTCATTTCTTCCGATTTTGTCCAATACGTCAGCGATACGGAACCGGGTTCTTCCGGCTCGCCGGTTTTCAATGACCAATGGGTGGTCGTCGCGCTGCATCATGCCGGCGTGCCTGACCCTGAGGACAATACCCGCTGGATTGCCAACCAAGGCATCCGCATCAGTTCGATCATCCATCACCTCGGCCAAAAACGCAGCGGCTTGGAAGATGTCCGTTCGCGCAGGCTGCTGGACCAGCTGCTGGATGTCGCCATGCCGGGATCGGCCGCAGAGCCGATGGAAGTGGGGACATTGGAAGCTGATTGGTACGCGGGAGTTGCCGGCTACGATCCGGCATTTCTCGGTGCCGGATTCCGGGTGGAGCTGCCCGCCTTAAGCGAAGCATTGCTGGAAGATGCTGCGCAGACAAGCGATGGCAATGCAGTCCTGGACTATACCCATTTCTCGATTGCCATGAGCAAGTCGCGCCGCCTGGCGTTCTATACCGCTGTCAACATTGATGGCAACCAATTGGTCGACGTCAAACGCGGCAGCGACCGCTGGTATTTTGATCCGCGCATTGATGAGGCGCACCAAATCGGCCCCGAATTTTATCAATCAAACGACATCGACCGCGGGCATCTCGTCCGCCGGCGTGATCCCAACTGGGGAATCGATGCCGTCAAAGCAAATGAGCATACATTCCATTTCACCAATTGTTCGCCGCAGCATAAAAATTTCAACCAGAAAGCATGGCTGGATCTGGAAGATTACCTGCTCGACAATGCCCGCGATTCGAACTTGAAAGTTTCGGTGTTTACAGGTCCTGTATTCCGGGATGATGATGTCAGCTACCGCAACGCGCAGATTCCGGACCAGTTCTGGAAAGTGGCGGTGATGATCAAAGACGGCACATCGTTGTCAGCCACTGCTTATTTGCAGACGCAGGAAGATTTGATTGGCGGCAATCTGGAATTTGTCTACGGACAGTTCGAGACGTATCAGGTGCCGGTCGCACGGATTGAGGAGCTGACTGGGCTTGATTTCGGCGGACTTCGGGAAGCAGACCCGCTGGCAGGGGGACAAGCCGCGCGTGTTCTAAGCAGGGAGGACATCCGTTTATGAAGATGATTGTGGAACTTGAAGGCGTATCACGGCGAAGAGATGACAAACTGTTGCTCGATGGCGTCGATTGGCACGTCCAAAAAGGCGAACATTGGGTGCTGTATGGCTTGAACGGCGCCGGCAAAACTTCGCTGCTGGATTTGATCAATGCCTATTTTTTTCCGACAGAAGGAAAAGCCACCGTGCTCGGCTTGGAGTTCGGCAAAACGTATCTGGCGGAAAAGCTGCGCAGCCAGATTGGCTTTGTGTCGGCGTCGGTTCAGCAAAAGCTGTCTGCTCATGATAATGCCTACGAAGTCGTGCTAAGCGGGGCGTTTGCATCTCTCGGCCTCTATCAGGAAACAAGCGAGAAAATCGACCAGAAAGGCATCGACATTCTTCGAGAGCTCGGGTGCCTCGGTTACGCCAACCGGAATTACCACACGCTGTCGCAAGGAGAACAGCAGCGTGTGCTGATTGGGCGCGCGTTGATGGCGGATCCGGAACTGCTCATCCTCGACGAGCCGACAGCAGGACTCGACTTTATTGCCCGGGAAGAGCTGCTTGAGTCGATCGCCGCCATCGCCAAAAAACCGGATGGCCCGACAATCATTTACGTCACGCACCATATCGAAGAAATCATGCCGGAGTTTAATAAAACCTTGTTGTTGAAAGCTGGCAAAGTCTTTGCTTCCGGTGACACGGCCGAGCTGCTCACCAGCGAGCGGCTTTCCGACTTTTTTGATGTTCCGGTAAACCTCGTCTGGAGCAACGAACGTCCGCTGCTGTCAAAAGTCCGGACACTGAATGGATAAGGGCGGGGTCCCAAGCAAAAATCGCTTGGAACCCAATATTACTTATAGGAAAGCGAAGGCATGCGCTTTCCTGTGGGTGGGCATCTATGCGGTCTGGAAGAAGGAGAAGCGGCAATACGATTCATAAAAGCCAAAATAAGTTCCATTGCTTACAGAATACGGCTCATAAAGCTCGAAATACGATCCACAATGGCAAAATTCCGATTCTATGTGCTACTTCTACCCTAACCCCTGAGCGCCAAGGAAAAATCTTGTTGCTCAGGGGTTTATTCTGCTAAAAATCTTCTCTAAATAGTCTGAACTATCTGCGAACTATGCTAAACTGTCGATAGACAACCCAGATTCTCAGACGCTTTAAAATCATCCAAATGGGAGGACTTGCTTATGGCACAAGGCATTCATAGGATTTTAGAGGAACGAGGGATTCAGGTACCTGAGGCGCATCAGGAAATGCTGGCGCAGCAGATGGAGGCGGTGCAGCAATTGCGCAATACGGTAGACAACTCGCAGCTGAAGGATTTCGACATGGCGCTGACGCATGTACCGGGAGGTGAGCGGCCATGAATAGAGAATTGGCAGCCCAATCGATCGGGGAATTGGCACCGAAACTGCGCGACAAGCAGGTGTCGCCCGTTGAACTGACCCAAGCAGTATTAGCCAATATCGATGCTTATAACGGAGAAATCAACGCTTTTATTCGTGTGCAAAAGGAACAAGCGCTGGAATCGGCGAGGCAGGCAGAGCAGGAGATCCAAAGCGGCAATTACCGCGGCTTCCTGCACGGTATCCCGATGGCACTGAAAGATATTTTGTATTTTAAAGACGAGCCGGCAACGATGGGCTCGAAAATCCATGAAGAGTTTATTGCCGACTTTGACGCAACAGTAGTGTCGAAGCTCAAGCTATCGGGCGTGACGTTTCACGGCAAACTCAATATGCACGAATATGCCTGGGGCGCGACAACAACCAATCCTCACTACGGTGCATGCAAAAATCCGTGGGACTTAAGCAAAATTCCAGGAGGCTCAAGTGGCGGTTCGGGTGCAGCGGTCGCAGCGAACATGACGATTGCCTCGCTCGGGACGGATACTGGTGGTTCAATTCGAATCCCGGCGTCGAGCTGCGGCATTATCGGTTTAAAGCCGACGCATGGCCGCATCAGCAAGTACGGCTGTTTTCCGCTGTCGTGGAGCCTCGATCACATCGGGCCGATGACAAAAACCGTCTTTGACGCCGCGCTTCTTCTGGAAGTGCTCGGCGGCTACGACCCGAAAGACCCGACCTCGGTCGACCGGCCGACACAAAACTATTCCGGAGGGTTGAATGAAGACGTCAAAGGGCTCGTCATCGGCATCGAAGAAAGCTATTTTTTCAAAAATGTCGACACCCGAGTCAATGAAGCAGTGCAAAATGCGCTGCGGCAGTTGGAGAAGCTTGGTGCGCGGATCGAACCGGTCCGGATTCCATCGCTTGCGCAAGCTGAATTTGCGGAACTGGTCACAATCACCACTGAAGCGAGTGCTATCCATCACGACAATCTCGTCAAGCAGCCGGAGAAATTCGGCGAAGATGTCCGCTTCCTGCTTGAAGTGGGCGAGCTGATGTCCGGTGTCGACTACGTACAGTCCCAGCAGATCCGCCGCAAGCTGGACCTCGAATTTGCGGCAGCATTTGAAAAAGTGGACGTGCTGATTTCGCCGACCCTGCCATTCCTGTCACCGCCGATCGGCGACAGCATCGTCGATATCAATGGCCAGGCGCTGAGCTTTTTGGATGAAGTCATCCGCTTTACGGGTCCCGGAAATCTCACGGGCTTGCCCGCGCTCAGCATCCCGTGCGGCGTCCGCGACGGAATGCCGGTCGGCCTGCAAATCATGGGTCCCGCCTTCCAAGAGGAAAAAGTTCTCAACGTCGCCTATGCGCTCGAAAAGCTCGAGTTGATGAAAGGGCAGAAGGCAGACTTGACGGTTATCCGATAACTCATTGCGTTTGGCATACGATTCGCTGAATGCAAAATACGATCCACTGGGGATAAAATATGATCCACTGCGGATAAAATATGATCCACTGCGGATAAAATATGTTCTGCAACACGAAAATTACGATTTTGAAGTGGAAAGCGCAGGCTTGCGCTTTCCTGGGGTTGGGTATCTAAGGGGGTTCCGAGCTCCGGACGGTATTATGCTGCGTTTGGACAGTATTCCAGCTCAACGGACAGTATTTGTAGTCGGTTGGACTGTATATTGTACAATTCGGACTGTATATCCATTTAACTGGAAAAAATACAGCGATTTCATTCCCAAATCGATAGGAAGGGTGAAGAAAAGTGGCCAACACGCATAAATTTCCGGAAGACCGCGTGCATTACACGTGGGATAAAGATCCGCAGCCGGTCCTAACGATCGACAGCGGGGATCAGGTGGATTTCTCCACGCGGGAAGTGGCAGACAATCAATTCAATAAAGATTCCAAAACCGAAGACATCGCTACACTTGACTGGGCGAAAGTATATCCGCTTGCGGGGCCAGTCGAGATTCGTGGAGCGGAACCGGGCGACACATTGGAAGTGGAAATCCTTGATCTGACACCGGGAAGCTGGGGATGGATGGCGATTTTGCCGGGGCTGGGCTTACTTCCAGAAGAGTTTCCGGATGCTTATTTGCGGACCTTTGATTTGAGCGACGGCGAGTTTATCCAGTTCAGCGACAACATCAAAGTGCCAATCTCCCCGTTCCTCGGCACGATGGGCGTTGGTCCGGCAAACGCCGATGGCCAGACGATCATGCCGCCCGGAACATTTGGCGGCAATATGGATACCCGGCAATTGACCATCGGCACAAAACTGTATCTGCCCGTGCAGGTGGCCGGCGCGATGTTCAGCTGCGGTGACGCCCATGCGGCGCAAGGAGACGGTGAAGTTTGTGTGACTGCACTCGAATGCCCGATGCAGGCGTCGCTGAAATTCCGCCTCATCAAAGGCCAGACGATTCCGGCGCCGCAGTTCCAGACGGCTGGCGCACTGACGCCAAAAGTCGACCATAAAGGGTTTTATGGCACGACCGGCGTAGGACCTGATTTAATGGAAGCTGCGCGCGATTCCGTCCGCGCCATGGTCGACCACATCTCCAAGAACTACGGCCTTGAACCCAAAGATGCGTACTTGCTGTGCAGTTTATGCGTTGACCTTAAAATTTCCGAAATCGTTGACGCCGGGCAGTATATCGTCAGTGCTGTATTGCCGCTCGCGGTGATTCAGGAAAATGAATAGAGAAGAAGCGCTGCCGAATCCGGCGGCGTTTTTTAAAATGTTTAATTTTTTTCAAAAGTTATCTTAATTATCTGTATTATTTGTAAATAGAGTGATAAAATAGCATCAAGTTCGTAAGTAGCAATAAAAAAGAAAAAATTCCTAAAACAATTTCACTTTGAAAGAGGTCCTCTGGATGAAAGATATTTACTTCGAGAAAGAGTATGGGCGTTTATACGAAAAAATTGAAAAAGGTGAATGTGAGGAGTTTATTTACCAGCATGACTTGGGCACTATCCGGCATTTATTCATCAAACGGAAAATACCGACTGTGCTCGATGGGAAGGTATTCTATGATCTGGTGACACCATACGGATACGGTGGGCCGCGCATCATTAGCGGCAGAACCGAGGATCGCGCAGATTTAGTTGCTGCTTTCCAGCAGGCTTTCGGTGAATATTGCCTCGAAAATGGCATTGTGTCCGAGTCTATCCGTTTTCATCCTATACTAAAAAATCATCTGGATTTCAGTTCATGCTTCGAATTGAGCTTCAAGCGCAATACGATTCAGACCCGTCTCGCGGGCATAGCTGATCCCATTCTTACGGAATACTCGGCTTCGTGCAGACGGGATATCCGCCATGGCCTGAAAGCTGGCGTAGAATATCGTGTCATCGATCATCCAGAGAACCTGGAAGACTTCAAGCAGCTATATGCTTCCACCATGCAGCGCAATGAAGCAGAAGCAGTTTATTATTTTGATGATGAGTATTTTCAAAACTGCATCGATTGGCTCGGTGACTATCTGGTGATTGTGGAAGTGAAATATGAAGGGATCATCATCGGTATGAGTCTGAACTTTGTCTGCGGCGACTCCATCCATGTCCATCTTACGGGGACGCGTCAGGAATTCCACCAGCTGGCACCGGCTTATATTCTTCAGTACGCCCTTGCGCTGTGGGGAAAAGAGCAGGGCAAGCAATTGATTCATCATGGAGGCGGCCGGACCGGCGAACCGGACGACAAGCTTTATCTTTTCAAGAAGAAATTTGGCCGCAGCGAGGAATTCGAGTATTTTGTCGGCAAGAAAATATGGAACCCGGCAGTTTACGAAAGGCTGTGCCAGGCTGTGAATGCTCCGCTTGATGACAATCAGTTTCCTGCATACCGCCTTTATGGTTCACTTGTACCGATAAGCTGAAGCACGAATAGGAGGAAATCTCAGATGAAAGAAATAGGCGGATATTTTGAACTGGAAGATCTGGTCAGCCAGGAATTTTATGATGGATTGATTGCGCTCAACACCGGACGCAATACCTTGCTTTATTTAATGAAAGCACGGAATATCACGAAGCTGCACATTCCATATTATTTATGCGACTCGGTCAGTACGCTGCTGGAGGAACATGACTACAATTTTGAGTATTATCACATCAATCAGGAATTTCAGCCGATTTTTGACAAGGAGCTGGAGCAGGGAGAATTCCTGTATATTGTCAACTTGTATGGGCAGACTACAGAAGAACAGACGCTGGCACTAAAGCAGCGCTTTGGCCAAGTGATTCTCGACCACAGCCACGCCTTTTTCCAGGAGCCGCTGGCAGGCATCGATACGATTTACTCTTGCCGCAAATTTTTCGGTGTGCCGGATGGCGCCTATTTGGCGACCGATGCCGTTTTGTTTGAAACACTTGAGCAAGATGTGTCCTCAGACCGCATGAAGCATATAGTGGGGCGCTATGAAGGGACAGCCAGCAGCTACTATGCTGATTTTCAGCGAAATGATGATGTCTTAGATGCAACCCCGCTCCGATCGATGTCGAGACTGACGCGCAATCTGATGGGAGCAATTGATTACGAACGGACGCGTCAGAAAAGAAATGAAAATTATACTTACTTGGAGAAGCAGCTAGGCGCGGACAATCTCTTAAAGCTGACCATGCCGGATGGTGCTTTCTCTTATCCTTTTCTAGCAGAAGATGGCATAGCAATCAGAAACAAGCTTGCCGAACAGAAAATCTACATACCGCTTCTTTGGCCAAATGTAATGGGCAACTGTCCGGAAGACAGCATCGAATACCAGTACGCAGCAAACATACTGCCGCTGCCATGTGACCAGCGCTACGGAATAGAGGATATGGCGTATTTGGTAGAGATGGTGAAGGAGCAGTTGACTTAACATTCACGGCTGATAAAACAGAATAAGGCATACTAAAAGGAACGGGCCCAAAGCTCGTTCTTTTTTGTTTGCCGCAGTTTAAGCCGAGTAAATCCTCGCTCATTTGTAAATCAAATGTAAATAATATTATATTCATGTTAAGAATATTGGAAAAACGGTGCTATAATAAACTGAATAGTTGCATAAATAAATCTTTGAAATAGAGAAAAGAGTGATGGAGTTGTTCACAAATTTCCTGAAGAACCTGCCTGTAAAAAAACTGGCGGTCTGGATGTTGACAGCGTTTTTTATGATCGGCTTGCCGCTGTTGACCTTGTATATCAGTGAAACCATTGTTCGACAGGCATTGGATATGCCGTTTTCGGTTTGGACGACAGAGTTTACAAAGCGCTTTGCATTAAATGCCATTATCTTAATTGCCATCTTCAATGTCTTGTACATTTTGCCGCGCAAATGGTTCTTGTTCACCAGCTTTTCGCTGAGCTGCGTTTTGGTCATCTTTGCGATAGCCAATAGTATGAAAATCGAGCTGCGCAATTCCCCGATCTCACTGGGAGATTTTGCGTTGTTGAATGAACTGCGCGGCCTGGAAAATCCCGTCGATTTGTCGATGCCGCTCATTATTGGCGGTTGTGCGGTTTTTCTGGCAATCACAGTGGGAATTATTTGGCTGGTGCCAAAAATCAAAGAGCTGTGGTGGATGAAAGCCGGCATATCTCTCCTTTCCATGGCATTTCTTGCGATGCTTTGGACCGGCTATCCGTTTTCCCCGATGGACAAGGTGCAGTTTCAGAACACGTGGTGGCAGCAGGAAGTCGGAACGATGAGAAACGGATTGTTCGGCAATTTCGTCCTGCTGGCACAACAGTCGAACATCGACCCACCGGAGGGCTATTCGGAAAACAGGATTGAATCGATTGGCAATGAGTATGTGCCAGCTGGCGGCACCGCAGGAGAAAAACCAAATGTCGTGATACTCATGAGTGAGGCATTTATCGACCCTTATCATTTTGGAGCAGAGAATTTCACTGAAGATCCAATTCCAAATTTCCGCCAGCTTTATGAAGAATCGCTGCACGGCACCATGTATTCGCCGGAGTTCGGCGGGGGGACTGCCAATGTTGAGTTCGAGGCGTTGACGGGTTTGAGCCGCCAGTTTATGCCTGCCAGCTCGGTCGCTTACCAGCTGTATGTCAAAAAGCCTCTGCCATCTGCGGCTTATGCGTTTAAAGCGGCAGGGTATGAGACGACAGCGATTCATTCGTATTTCGGCTGGTATTACCAGCGTGAATCCGTCTACCGCCTATTGGGTTTTAATCAGTTTATCTCAGGTGAATTCATGGATCTCGACCACGCCCTCGGTTCGGGCTGGGGGTTTCCGAAAGACCACAACATCACCAATTCAGTGTTGGAAACGCTGGATGCAACGGAAGGCAAGGACTTTGTCCATGCGGTAGCGGTTGAAGGCCATCAGCCTTATCAGCCTCAGGAAGATTCTCCGTTTGTCAAAAGCGGGGAGCTGCCGGACATTACCCGGCAGTATTTAAATAAATTCACTGACAAGATGAACAGTGTCGACAAAGAAATCGGCCGTCTTGTTGAGGAGCTTGAAAAGCGCAGTGAGCCGACCATTCTTATCTTTTTCGGCGATCATTACCCGACTTTTGGAAACAATGATCAAGTCTACGGCGCAGAAGGTACGCAAGTGGCGAACAATATGCTGGGGGATTACGAAGATTTCATCAACACCCACAACGTTCCTTATTTCATCTGGAATTCGGAAGGCAACGAACCAGAAGAGTTGGACTTGTCGCCAAACCAATTTGGAGCCATCGCTTTGGAGATGGCCGGTGTGGAAGGCAATGCGGTGACCGCCATACTGGATGACATGCGGGCAAAAGGCGATGCCGTTATTCCGTATAACCAGTGGCAACAACAAATGGGCGCGCAGACTGAAGAAATGGAGGATCTGCACCAACTGCAATACGATTTGCTGCACGGCAGCCGGCATGTGGAACAGGCAATTCCCGGTTTGATCGATGCACCGGCGGAAAATTACCACCTTGGCCTGGTGTCTGACATGGAAATACAGGAAATCACCAGTCTTGGCAACGCCTATGAAATCCTTGCCGAAGGCGTTCCAAAATTCACTAAACTCTTAAGTGAAGATGACACAGAGCTGGTGGCCGAATGGAATGAACTGGGCAATGGCCTTTCTTCATTCACAGTCAATAAAAGCGATGTGGAGGCGGGAGAAAAATTCCGGTTTGCACTCTACGATTCGTTGGATAATATCCTCCGGAGCACCGACTATTTTGAGATAGCGGAAGCTCCATAACAGGAAAAGGGGCAAGTGAAGATTGACTTCACTTGCCCCTTTTTTGTTTTATTCAAACCAATAATCATCAAAGCGATGCTTAAACACACGGTAAGAGAACGTGCTTGCTTCGTAATTGAACTGAGCCAGCAAATCGCCTTCTGCACTGTATTCTTCCAGTGTCTTGGCCATGCCGCTGTTGACGACGATCGAGTCGCCGATCAGTTGGGCGTTGCTGACGATAGAGGAATAGGGCACATCGAACTCCTGGACCAGATCGTAGCTGCGTGTGTTTTCATCGACCAAGTATTTGGTGAATTTGGAGCGGTCCTCGCCATTGGCTTCGAATGTCTGGCTGGTTTCGCGGATGACCGCGCCGTCATAGTCGGGACGGCTTTCGTACCACCAGTAATTATTGTTGTACATATACAAGTAATATTGGCCTTCCGGCAGGCTGTCGTCTGCCACATAGGTGACAGAATGCTGGCCGGCCTGGCTCGGAAATTCGCTGGATTTCTCAAGGCGCAGGTTTTCGCCTTCGGTACCTTCCCAGACATCGTGTATGCCGATCAAGTAGTTGATGGTCGGCTGTGTGTAAATGTCATCAACTTTGATGATGGTCGAGTTTTCACGTGCACTGAGAATGACCGAGTCGCCAACCAAGTCAATGGAATTGAAATGAATCCAGTCCCAAACGCTTTTTCCATCCATTTCCACAGGCTGGGTTTCTTGCTTGTAGCCGCTCAGCAATTCGTTGAAATCAATCAACAGCTTTTGTTCACCTGTATTGAGGTCAATGCTCATCACCATGTCCTCGACGGTATCTTTCGACGAATCGGAAACCAGTGTCAGCACCAGGCCGTCGTCGTTGATGACAAAATCATGATGCATGACATAGCCATTAAGTTCATACGTATCGGTGATTTTGCCGAGCGGGTCCATCCGGGCAAGTTTCTGGTCTGTTGTAGTAAAGACCATCGAATCTTCGAAAGCTGCCATTCGGTCCATCCGGTAATCTTCGGAAATAATTTCCGCGCGCAAAGTGCCGTCGTTATCAAACAGGAACGTATAGCCGTCGTAATTATTGATGCCCATCAGCACAAACAAGCCGTCTGCTAGCTCCGTATTGCCGGATGCCGCTGTCTGCTCCATGGTAATCGGGTAGCCGGAGGTGGTTTCTGGTGCAGCCACCTTGAATGAATACTTATCGCCTTCCATTCCTTCTTCGTTGATATACGTGACAGAAACGGTGTTTTCTTTACCGGGAACGAGGCCGATCAGCTGGTATTCTGCGATTGCCGCATCGGTATTTGCATCTTTTGCTGCGCGTGTAAAATCAGCTGTGCCTTCTGCAGAAACGGTGTATTCCAATGTGCCGGAATCCTCTGCCTGGAAATGGAGATAGAGCCCCGTTGTGTTTGTGCCAAACGGGTTTATCACCGCCAGCGGTTCTTCAACGCCATAGTTTTCTTCGCCCTTTAAAACGTCCAGCTCCTGCTGAAGCTGCTCGACCACGTTCACATCATAAGCGGAACTCGATGCGCTGACCCGTGTATCAAGAAATGTCAGCTTTTCCACCGGGACCTCTATTTCGCCGTGTTCGTCTATCTTTACTTCATCGCTGCAAGCTGTCAACAAAGCTGCAACCAGCAGCAGAGCAGCAGGCAGCCAAATTTTTTGTTTCATATGTAATCCTCCATTATGTGATGGTAATCAATAAATCTTAGTAACTTTAACACAATTAGGAGGATAAATTCAATTTAATGATGGAAATTTGTCATTTTATTCACTGGAATTAAAAGGGTTTTGGATTCTTTGCGGCGAATCACTTTGGAAATACAACAAAAGGGAGTGTGTTCCATGACTGAAGAATTCAAGATACAGCCTGGTTCCATCATTTCGGCAGATTTGACCGTCCACCACGCAGAAGGGGTCCGCGATTTCTATAAAGAAGTAATTGGCTGGCAGCACAGCGACTTCCGGATGGGGGACTATGACGATTACATGATGAATACGCCGGATGGCAACCCGGCAGCCGGAATCTGCCACCAGGCGGGCGTCAATAGAGGGCTGCCGCAGCTTTGGATCGTCTATTTTGCAGTCGCGGACTTAAAGAAAAGCCTGGAGATGTGCCAGAATCGCGGCGGCATCGTCCACCGCCAACCGGAAGGCGCCATCACCTCCGGAAGCTATGCCATCATTGAATATCCGGCAGGCGCATTCTGTGGATTGAGTCAGACTTAGGATACGTGGTGAAGGAAAAGCGCTTTGGCAGGAGCCGTCCGAGATTCGGCTGCATTGTTGAAATACGATCCATACCAGGCAAAATACGATCCATTCAAATCGAAATACGTTCCATTACGAATGAAATACGATCCACAGCCTTCCGAATACGATCCTAAAGCGGAAAGCGCAGTCCTGCGCTTTCCTTGTTTTGTGCGTCCGGCAGTTGTACCGAATTCCAGAAAGAAAATCCTGCATATTAGCATAACTTCAGAGAAAATCATTGCATCAAAAAAATACAAATTCGAAACGGATATATATTGTTAATTCGGTAGATTCAAGATGAACAAAAGTCTCCTTATTTCAGCTGTGTAGAGGATGTGAACGCTTACGTGTGTTTATTTAAAATCTGTGAGACAAAATGCTTATATTGCGCTCCATATATGGTATGATGCAAAATAGATCAGCTATACGGAAACGATATTGATATATTAACTCACTCGACAATTTTTGAGGGTTGTCCGGTCGATTCTGTATGAAATGTCTATTATCAGCCGATCAGGATCAAGCAGCATTCAACAATTGGAGGTTTTATTATGTACACAATCGGATTTGTCATCAGCCATAAAAACAACGAAAAAAGAAGAGCCCTTTTGCCGAAGGACATGCCGAACATCAAGAACATCGAGCAGCTATACTTCGAAGTTGGCTACGGCGACGCACTTGGCTTTTCGGACGCCGAATACGAGGTTTCCGGTGCGCAATTTGTATCGCGTGAAAAAGTATTGCAATGCGATGCAATTGTCGATGTGAAATTAGGCAATGCGGATTATTTCGACCAGTTGGCGCCAGGGAAACTATTGATTGGCTGGGCACACGCAGTTCAGGACATCGCGTTTACCGACGCCGTACTGGCAGGGGACCACACCGTGGTTGCTTGGGAAGAAATGTTCGAAGACGGCCGCTATATTTTCTACCGCAACCGGGAAGTGGCCGGGGAAGCTGCAGTTCTTCAGGCTTATCAGTATTGCGGCAAAATGCCGTACGAAACGAAAGTGGCGGTTCTAGGAAATGGCCACACGACCAAAGGCGTGCTGCGCATCCTTCACGGCCTCGGCGCCGATGTTGATGTATACGGACGCAAGCTGGAATCCCTGTTTATCAAAAACATGGGCAATTACGATGTCTTGGTCAACTGCGTCATGTGGGACACGACCCGCACGGACCGCATCATCTACAAAGAAGATTTGAAACGCCTGAAAAAAGGCGCGATGATCGTCGACGTCAGCTGCGACCCGAACATGGAAATTGAGACGTCCCGTCCGTCAACCATTGATGATCCTGTCTACACGGTGGATGGCATCATCCATTATACGGTGGACAACACGCCGGCGATGTTCCCGCACACTGTCACAAAAGTGCTGAGCGAAGGATTCTCGCCGATGGTCGATAATTTTGTCGAAGGCAATTGGACGGACATGATCCGCAATTCTGTCGTCATCGAAAACGGCAGCATTATCGATCACCATATTAAAGAGTTTAGAGAAGCCAGAAACCTATTGGTCAAGTAATCAAAAAAAGTCTCTTCCCGTGAAATCGTTGATTTCGCCGGAAGAGACTTTTCTTATGAACTCGTTATTGTTCCAAAAGTTCCATCGTCAAATACACTTTAAATTTGTCGAACAGGTAAGCCTGTCCCTTGGTATTTGGGTGCATCACATTTTGCATCAATTCTTTCTGAGGAATCTTCTTATCATGCACTTCGTCGGCCATGATACTGTAAAAATCAAAGAAATGGCGGCCTTCTTTATCAGCCAGTCTGCGGCTGGCTGCCACATAAGGCAGCATTTTTATGTTTTCATTGACGGAGAGCGTTGGGTTCGGTGTTCGGATCAACACTTCACTGTCACCGGATGCCGTTATTTCTTCTACGATGAGTTCATAGCTTTCCGCATATTCTTTTGCGGGAATCTTCCAGCCGCCCAGCGCATCATTCAGCCCAGCGGAAATCACTACCAAATCAGGATTGTGGACCAAAACGTCGGTCGCCACCCGATCTTTCATGTGGGAAACGGTGTTGGCGTTCATGCCGGCATTGACAACTTCCACCTGGTCCGGGTACTTTTCATCAAACCAGTTGGTGAGCAGCGTCACGTGATTCGGGTTGCCGTCCGGCAAGGAATCCGCGGAAGTGACATAGTCGCCAAGAAACACGATAGTTACCCCATCTCCAGCCGCAAGCTTTTCAGAAAAAGTAAGCTGTTCAGGCTCTGTTTTTTCGGCTGCCTCTACTTGGGGTTCTTCCGTTTCAGGCAGGAGAGCAGTTTCTTCAGTTATTTTGATCGTTTCAAAGTTTCTTTCACCAATGATAACAATGATAATGAGGGCAACTGATAAGAGATAAATAGAGCTCTTTAGCATCATAATACCTACCTTTCATTTTGAATATTAATACCATATTACCATACAAGTGATCTAATTTATCTAAAATTTCAGAATATTTATGAGCAATCAGCCTCAAATGCCGTCATAGAGGCGTTTATAGCGTTTGAAAACAGCAATGTGTGGGAATAATATAATAATTGTATAATTGCCATGGACATGAAAGGGGCGTTTTGAGTGAAACAAATAGGAGAAAAATTAAAGGGTTTGAGAGAGCAAAATGACTTGAGTGTGGATGATCTTGCCTCAGCACTGGGTTTTGCAAAAACTGTTATTTGGGGTTATGAGAGCGGCAAGAAGCAGGTAAGCGTTTCGCATCTGGCGCTTTTAGCCGATTACTATAAAGTAACGATGGATTTTTTGCTGGAACGAGACGGATCTTCCGGCAAGCTGGATTTGAATGAAATTGCAGATTTAGGCTCTGTAAATCTGGTCGTGGATGACCAGCCGGTAAACGAGGAAGAGCTCGCAGAAGTGATGTCCTACCTGCAAGTCAAACGCCGGTTAAAAGAAGAAAACGAACAAGTGCAGAAACGTTCTGCAAACTAAGGGCAGCTGGCTTACACTGGTTGTTTATCTATAAAACCCTATCAAACGCAATAGAACGGGCAGCCCATGAAACATCCGGGCGCCCGTTTTTTGATGGATACAGATCTTAGAGACTGTTTCAAAAGCGGAGTTCAGGGGAAATTCACAGCTATTTAGAACGGATTCCTGGAAGAGAATTGAATGTCCGCCGAGTTGTTTCGGCTTGCTGAAAGCTTTGGCTTCTCCGGTGTTTCGACAACTGTATCGGCCGGCATCCTGCTGTCGTGGGATTTTTCACATGCAATTAAAGAAGGCCGTTACCGAAGATCGCTATCCTTGCTGATTGGGATCGATGCGACAGAATATTTCGAGTGGAACAATTGGCTCCTGGCCATCCTGATTTTATTCGCCAGCATTGCCATCCGTTTCTTTATTGTCGGCGGCACCTTCAAGCTGCTGGACCGCAGAAAGCATGAAGCAATCTGGAAAAAGTCGCTTCTTATTTCCTGGTCGGGCATTCGCGGTTTAATGTCGATGTTTCTGCTTCTTCAGCTGAGCGCAATGACGGAAGTGGGTGCAGCAGACGAGCTGATTTCGCTCAGCTTTTCCGTTGTCATCTTGTCGTTGATCGTCCAAAGCCTCGGCATTCATCCTTTGTCAAAACTATTGGATAGCAAATAAAAGAGCCCGTAGCTGGAAGTCTTGCTTCCGGCACGGGCTCTTGGTCATGCTTTCAGATACAATTTTTCAATTTGATCAGGGAGCAGTGGCTTCTGGAAGTAATAGCCCTGTGCCTGATTGCATTTCTTTTTTTTCAAAAAAGCCAATTGCTCGCTTGTTTCCACACCTTCTGCAATAACATTCAGCTCCAGGTTATGTGCCATCTGAATGATGGTGTCAACCAGCGCCGCATCTTTTGGATCGTTGTGGATGTTGCGTGTGAAATGCTGGTCGATTTTCAAAGTGTCGACTGGGAACAATTTTAAATAGCTCAGCGAAGAATACCCCGTGCCAAAATCATCAATTGATAAGTGGATGCCCATTGCTTTAAGCTCCCACATTTTCGAAATAGCAGATCGGGCGCCTTGAATGATGCTTTCTGTCAATTCCAATTCAAGAAACTCGGGAGACAATCCAGCATCGGCTAAAGCTGAAGTTACGACTGCTGCAATGTTGCTGTTCGAAAATTGTTTGGCTGAAATATTGACCGCCACACGGAATGGCGGCAATCCGGCATCCTGCCAGTCTTTGTTTTGCTGGCAGGCGGTCCGAAGAACGAATTCACCAATGTGGAGAATCATGCCATTTTCTTCGGCAATGGGAATAAACTCAGCTGGCGAAATAGGTCCCCATTTTGTATGGTGCCAACGCACTAAAGCTTCGACACCGATAATTTTCTCGGATTCAATATCAAATTGCGGCTGGTAACGTACCGTGAACTCACCCAGCTCCAGTCCTTTGCGAATGCTCATGGCGATTTTGGATTTTCGGGACACCAAATCATTCATTTCGGAAGTAAAGAACTGGAAATGGTTTTTGCCTTCATCTTTGACACGGTACATCGCAATGTCAGCATTTTTTACCAGTGTTTCAGAATCTTTGCCGTCCGCCGGATAGAGAGCAGCACCGATAGAAGGAGTTGTGAAAACCGCTTCATTGTTCAATAAAAAGGGATTGTTCAGAACTTCTAAGATTTTCTGGGCTGTGGCTTCGGCTTTTTCATAATCGGCGTTCGGCAGCAGAAGGATGAATTCATCACCGCCAAGGCGCGCAAGGGTATCCGTTTTGGTGATGCACGACTGAATGCGGTCCGCCACTTCCACCAGAAGCTGGTCTCCGGTATGATGGCCGTATGTGTCATTGACCATTTTAAATTGATCGAGATCCAAGTAAAGCACGGTCAAAACGGTGTTGTTTTCCAATGCCTGGCTCAGGCTTGAATCGAGCCGGTCATTGAACAATCGGCGATTTGGCAGGCCAGTCAGCGAATCCAGATAAACAAGATTGCTTATTTTTTCCTCGGAAGCCCTGCGGTCGGTGATGTCCCGGACAATGAGGCTGTAATAAGCGCCTCTGGCCGTCTCCCATGTACCGGTAGACAACTCAACCGGAAATTGGCTGCCGCCCTTTTTTAATCCCATCAATTCAATGGTTTTGCCGATAATGGCAGCAGGGTCAGTTGAAGGGTCCATGTTCTGATGTGCCTGTGGGAAAACCAGCCGAACATCCTGGTGGGTAATTTCTTCCTTGCTGTAGCCGAACAGACACTCTGCCCCGTAATTCCATTGCATGACAAATCCTTTAGCGTCGGTGACCACGATGCCGTCAGTAGCAGATTCAATAACCGACAGAAATTGGCGGTCGTATTCATCAGACAGCGACTTTACCTTGGTTTCGCTGCGGATGCTAAGGATGGCGATCATCAGGATCAGGGCCATGCCGATGCCGACATTATAGGCTATATAGTTGTTGTCCATGGAATTGGCGGCTATGGCTGGATGATCATGGACCGCTTCAAAAGATGCAGCTGCCATGCCAATATAGTGCATGCCCGAAACTCCAAGGGCGATCAATGCAGCACTGGCCGCTTTTAGCCCGAAAAGCTCTTGGCGGTTTCGGGAATAGTACAACAGGAACATTGCCAGCAAAGAGGCTGCCAAAGCGACCACGACGGACAAAAGCCACAGCAGCGGATTATATTGAATGGTTGCCTGCATTTGCATTGCAGCCATGCCGGTATAATGCATCGCAACAATGCCAGTTGTGATTAGGACAGCGCCTGCCAAAACCTCGGTTTTTCGGACTTGCGGCTTGCTGATAATGGCAAAGGCAATTCCGCTTGCAAACAGAGCAGGCAAAATAGATGTAATGACCAGGGGCGTATTATACGCCACCTCCATCGACAAGTGGGAAGCGAGCATGCCGATAAAGTGCATCGACCAGATGCCGAGCCCCATGACAAGAGCGCCGAGCAAGATCCACTTGATGCGTGCTTTACCGATTGTTGCAAACAGCATTCCACTTATATTAAGGGCGATAAAAGCGGAAATAAGAACCACTATAATAGAAAGAAAGATCAAAACCGGATCGTAAGATAATGGTAAAACGTTCACTTCATTTGCACATCCTTCATAAAGTTCAGTGTGAAAAAGGAATTTGGTATAGAAAATAGGAAATATTAGATGTAAGTATAGACATATGGTCCATTAATTCTAGCATCTTAATAGAAGTTTGCTAATTATTTTAAATTTCTGTTAACATTATCATGCCTATTTGCCCAATTTACTATATAATGGCTGTATAAGTTCTTTTGCTAATATAGGAAAGTATCTCTTTTCAAATTATCTTTATTCTGAATAACTGTTATTATTAAACAACGTATATACAATAATTAGAAATGAGAAGGTGAAGAGATGCAAGTTAAAAAAGCGATAATTCCGGCTGCCGGTCTTGGCACGCGATTTCTGCCAGCGACAAAAGCCATGCCAAAAGAAATGCTGCCGATTGTTGATAAGCCGACAATCCAATATATAGTGGAGGAAGCGATCGCCTCTGGAATTGAAGACATTATCATTGTGACCGGCAAAGGAAAGCGTGCCATTGAGGATCACTTTGATCATGCCTTTGAACTGGAAGACACTCTTTTGAAAAAAGGGAAAACCGATATGCTGGACTCTGTCCTGGAAACGTCCAATGTGGAAATCCACTATATCCGCCAAAAAGAGCCGCTTGGCTTGGGCCATGCGATCTGGTCCGCTCGCCGTTTTATTGGCAATGAACCTTTTGCGGTGCTGCTCGGAGATGACATTGTGGAAAATGAAGATCCGTGCCTGGCTCAGCTGATGAGGCAAAACGAGCTGACCGGCAAGAGCGTCATCGGTGTCCAGCAAGTGCCGGAAGAGGAAACTCATCGCTACGGCATTATCGACCCCGTTTCCATTGACGGGAAATTGATCAAAGTTGATAAGTTTGTCGAAAAGCCGGAAGCGGGAACGGCACCTTCCAATTATGCCATTATGGGCCGTTACATCTTGACACCGGAAATTTTTGAGTTTTTGGGTCAGCACCAGCTTGGCGCGGGTGGGGAAATCCAATTGACGGATGCCATCCAAAAGCTGAACGAAGTCCAATCCGTTTATGCTTACGAGTTTGAAGGACGCCGGTTTGATGTGGGCGAGAAGTTCGGGTTTATTGAGACGACGATTGAGTTTGCGTTAAAGCGCCCAGAGTTAAGAGATCGGCTGCTAAAGCTTTTCGAGGAGAAGTTGAAGGAGTCGTATATCGAAGAGAAGTAGATAATATGCGCCCGAAAGATAGAGCCGCTTCAGCCGATTTGGCAGAGCGGCTTTTCGTTTCCGGCCTGATTTTCAGCAGGGACAAATAATGATACACTGAGTAAATCCGATTCAGGCCTAATTTTTCATAAGAAAACAGGGCTGCTGCACTTTGGATGGTCAACAATAAAAGAAATGAGTGTTTAAGTTGGACAAAAAATCTAAATCTAAAAAAATAGCAGTCTGGCTGGTGACACTGTTCTTCATGATCGGCTTGCCGCTTGTGACGCTTTATGTCAGTGAGCGGATAGCCCGTGAAATGCTGACTTTGCCGCTGCGGGTATGGGTAGTGGATTTTCCTGAACGATTTACGGTCAATGTCCTGCTGGTGCTGGCATTGTTCAATCTGCTGTATATCCTGCCAAGAAAATGGTTTATGTTCACCGGTATGTTGTTGAGTGGACTTTTAATCGTCTTCGCTTATGCCAATAAAGTGAAATTGGAGCTGCGCAGTTCACCGATTTCATTAGGGGATTTTGCGCTGTTGAATGAACTGGGCGGATTGGAGCAGCCGATTGGTGTCAATATCCCGTTGTTGATCGGCATCGGTTTGGTGTTTTTGGTGTTGACAGTGGCGATTTTCAAAGCTGTACCCAAGCTGAAAGAAAACTGGATTGCTAAAATCAGTATTTTTCTGGTTTCTGCGTTATTCCTAGGGATGCTGTGGACGGACAAGCCTTTTTCTCCTATGGAAAAAGCGCAGTTTGGAAACACATGGTGGAAACTCGAACTGGCGTTGATGCGCAATGGTGTTTTTGGGAATTTCGTTATGCTGGCAAAGCAATCCAATATTGAGCCACCGGAAGGATTTTCTGCAAAGAACATGAAGGCCATTTCTGAAAAGTATCAGCCGGCAGAAGAAACTGATGAAGAAAAGCCGAATGTTATTTTCCTCATGAGTGAATCGTTCATCGACCCTTACTCATTCGGCGAGGAGCATTTTGCTGAAGATCCGATTCCGAACTTCCGACGGCTATATGGCGAATCGCTGCACGGGGGGATGTATTCGTCAGAATTTGGCGGGGGCACTGCTAATGTGGAGTTTGAAGCCCTGACCGGTTTCAGCATGCAGTTTATGCCTGCAAATTTCGTGCCGTACCAGTTGTATGTCAAGAAGCCTTTGCCTTCTGCGGCCTTTGCATTCAGAGAAGCGGATTATGAAACGACGGCAATCCACTCCTACTATGGCTGGTTTTACCAGCGCGAATCGGTTTATCGCCAATTGGGCTTTAACCGCTTTATCTCAGGAGAATTTATGGATTTGGACTACTCAAATGATGCAGGAAAAGGCTTTCCGAAAGACAGGCACATTACCGATTCGGTCATTGCTGCCCTCGACAAAACAGAAGGCTTGGATTTTATCCACGCCGTATCGACCGAAGGGCATATGCCGTATCGGATGACCGAAGAATCAGAATTTCTGAAGACCGGAACATTGCCGGACGATACCCGGCAGTATTTGAATAAGTTTACAGAGAAAATGCACAGTGTCGATGAGGAGCTTGGCCGAATGGTGGCAGAGATTGAAGCGCGTGATGAACCAGCTGTGCTGGTATTCTTTGGCGACCATTACCCATCCTTCCCGGATAACGAAGCAGTATATGGTGCGAACGGCACAGAAGTTGCTAACGATTTGCTTGGAGATTACGACGACTTTATTGCCACCCATAAAGTTCCCTATTTCATCTGGCAATCCGATGGCAATCAATCCGTCGAGCTGGATGTGAGCCCCAACCAGTTTGGTGCAATTGCCCTCGAGATGGCAGGGGTCCAAGGAAATGAAGTTACGGCAATTCTTGATGACTTGCGCGAGCAGGGTGATGCAGTGATTCCGTATAATCAGTGGCAAGCGCAGATGGGCCAACAGACGCAGGAAATGAAAGACCTGCAGATGGTTCAATACGACTTGCTGCATGGCAAGCGCTACTCGGAATACTTGATGCCGGATCTAGTCAGAATACCATCCCCGGATTATCATCTTGGACTTTATCCTGAAATGGATGCGCAGAAAGTGGTTGAGACACCGGAGTCATATGACCTCTATATCAAAGGCGCGCCTAAATTTTCCGAAGTTCTCGTTGATGGCGAGGCAACCGCTGCCGATTGGCAGACCGCCGGCGAAGGGTTGGCCATATTCAGTATTCCAAAGCAGCAGATCGAGAAAAATGCTGAAATTCAATTGATTGTCTCTAACTCCAGAGGTGCTGTGCTGCGGCAAAGCGATGTGTTTACAGTAGAAGAAACAATTGAAACGAGCAAACAGTAGAAACAGCGGCCCAGTAAATGTGGCCGCTGCTTTTTTGTAATTCTAGCGAGTCGACGAAAGGATTTCGGCACTTTCCTGTATCGCAGAAGCAAATCGTCTTTGTTCCTTCCGAATTAATCGGAATAATCTAAAAAAACAGTATTTTATAGTGAATCATTTGTAGGAGTATGCTAAACTATTTAACTATATAGCATAAATGGCAATAGAATGGAAACTTTCATATGATTAGCTGCCTTTGCTTAGAAAAGCTTCGGCACAAGGAGGCAGATTCAAGATGGATGATATTTATTTTGAACGGAATTATGGGCGGTTGTATGAACAAATTGAACAAGGCATTTGTGAGGTTTTTGAATTCAAGCATCCGCTGGGAAAAGTCAGCCACATGTTTATCAAACGCCTCATTCCCGTGTCTATCAACGGTGAGTCTTATTACGATATCAGCACTCCGTATGGCTACGGGGGACCGCTCATTATTGGTTTTGAAAAAGTGGACAAATGCCAGATTGTCCAAGAATTCCATGATGCTTTTGAAAAATACTGCCGAAAAGAGAACATCATCTGCGAGTTTGTCCGCTTTCATCCTTTGTTCACCAACGCGCAAGATTTCAGCAGCTGCTACGAATTGATTTTCCGCCGTTATACGACGGGCACCAATTTAAAGGATTACGAAAACCCGGTGAAATCAGAGTTTTCCAAGTCGAAGCAAAAAAGCATCCAAAAAGCCTTGCAAGCAGGCGTAGAATACCGGATGACGGAAAACCCTGTCAACTTGGAGGAATTCAAACGCATTTACTACTCGACCATGAACAGAAAAAGCGCTGCTTCCATCTATTATTTCAAGGATAACTATTTTGAAGAACTCCTACGTTCTTTCGGCAAGAATATCCTTTTGGCGGAAGTTATTTACGAAGGCAAAGTGATTGCGATGGGGCTGAATCTGGTCTACGGGAAAACGATCCATATCCATTTGTCCGGAACATTAGCGGAATATCACCAGTTGTCATCGTCTTTTGTTATGCGCTATGCACTTGTGGAGTGGGGGAAAGCGCACGGGATGGATCTGATTCATGAAGGGGGCGGCGTGACAGGAGAGTTAGACGATCCTTTGTATCTGTTTAAAAAGCAGTTTGGAAAAAATACGGAGTTCAAGTTTTATGTCAGCCATAAAATCTGGAACAAAAAAATTTACAATATGCTGTGCAAAGCGGTTGGAGCTCAACCAGAGGCAGATGTGTTTCCAGCCTACCGCTCGACAGCAGCCGTCCGTGAAACGATCGGCATCAATATTCCCTAAGGTGAAGAAGAGTCTGCAGATTTATGCAGGCTTTTTTTTTTGCAGATAAGGCACGAGCCGGATAGTGGTAAATGGGATGTTGCCACTTTTTTGTGGAATCGCTTTAAGTACAGCAAAAGCGAGCTTTCGGTTTATGGGCAGGATGCTATAATGAACTTTAAGGATTGTACTCGACTCCAACAGTAAAGGATTTGTAAAATGACTGCGTACAAAAGTATTTCATGGATAGCGGCCATTGCATGGATGGCTGTCATTTTTTATCTTTCCCACCAACCGGGCTCTGCATCGAGCGATTTGAGTTCGGGCATTGTGGCGGCACTTTTAGATTTGATGGATCGGGTAGCGCCGGCTCTGGATTTTGATGTCGAAAGCTTTCACACATTTGTCCGGAAAAACGCTCATTTTATCGCATATTTCCTATTGAGCTTACTGAGTTTGAATGCCTGGAGGAGCAGCGGCTTCCGTGGCTTGAAGCAGTTGGCATTAGGTTTCGGCATGTGTGCCTTGTTTGCCGCGACCGATGAAATCCACCAATTGTTTATTGATGGACGGAGCGGAGAAGTTAGAGATGTTTTGATAGATAGCGCCGGCGCCGGCCTAGGTGTTGCGGTTTATGTTATAGCCGAGAAAGTTTGGAGCCTTCGCAAAAAAAATACGGAAAAGAGCGCAAAAAACCGGAATAACAATAAAAATTTCTCGTAAACAAAACCTATTGTCTCAGCAGATTTCAATTTACTGGTTAATATGCAACTAGTAAATGCCAATAATTTAGCGTAAGATAGTATAAATCAATAAGAATAATGGAAATTGTAAGGAGTAGAACGATAATGACAACAGCTAGTGTGCATAAGAAGAGGTGGATTGTATGTGGGCATTGATCGCAGGCGGCTTTATGTTTTTTACGGCTATAATTCTTTCTTTGGGACGAGCAAGTTCAAAGAGAGAAGACGCTGCCATTAGCCACCGTGAAGAATTGCTGGCGCGCAACAAGGACGTCGAAGCGGATGCAGCAATCATTGAAACTCGTACCGAGACAGTTGAACAGCCAAAACCACATAAAGAAATCAAAACACCGCATCCATCAGAGCAGCTCTGACAGATGTGGTGTTTTTTAGTTCAAATTTCCCTATTAACGTCTGATATTTGAATTTTCAGTTATCAAACTGTTATTTATGTCCTGCTTTCTGTATGATAGTAAGTAGGAGCATTTCGCATCAAAGGAGGTGATGGGCATGAAGATAAAAACAGTTGGCTCTGTCCTGCTGGTACTTTTAGGGATTGCCGGATTTGGTTATTTGTTTGTGGTGGTTGAACGGATGACTCAAGGTGATGATACGGAAAGCGCAGTTGAAAGCTATAGTGCTGATCTGGATGCAGCAGTTGATAAAACGGAAGAAATTCAGGCAGCCATTGATGACACACCAGCCGGAGGAACCCTGGAAATACCGCCAGGCGTCTATAAGCTCAGCAAAAATCCTGAGCTCAAAGCAGTCACGGGTTATGGCGATAGCTATTTTGCTTTAAAGGTTTCAAAGCCGATCACCATATTGATGGAAGAGGTTATATTCCAAACGGATACGGATGACGAATATGGTGTGTTTTGGGTCAATGAAACAGAAGATGTCCACCTTAAAGGCGGCGTGTTAATGGGGGAGCGTTTGCCGGAAGATGGCTATTTGACTTCCCATATTGCCATTCTGTTTCTCTATACAGACAATAGTTCAATCGAAGGCACCTACATGAAAAACTATTCGCAAGGCGTCCATCTTAATCATTCGGATTACAACATTGTCCGGAAAGTAACTTCGGAATTCAATTATGGATCGGGAATTATCAATTTCGACTCCAGCCACAATGTCATTGATTCGTGCATCGTGCGAAATTCTGGTGATGGTCATTTATCTCTGTATGGAGGTGGCGGAGATAACCATGTGGTAAATTGCGTGGTTACTGAAGACCGCCCGGATTATACCGATCAGCAGGGAATTACAGTGGAAAGCGAGATCGGCAGCCTGATTGAAAACAACACGGTCAGTGGCTTCTACTATGGCATCGATGTAAAAAATGCTTCGGATTCGAATATAATCGAATCGAATATTACTTTCAATAATGAATACAATATCGCCGTACGAGGCGGAGACGGCGGCGAAAACCTTCAGTTGCCAAGTTATGACACGCAAATTTTAAACAACATGGCCGTCGACCCGAGAGATCATTCTCCCTATGGAATTTACGTAGGCGCGGGTGAAGGGCATGTCGTCATTGGCAACACCTTAAATGACGGAAATTTGATCTTACCGGAAGAAGACATGGAAACCTACGAAAGCCAAAACAATTTTGTGCCGGAAGACGATGAATAGGCGCGTTTCTCTTGGAGGTGGCTCCGAGAGAAACGTTTTTTTGCGCCCATTTTTACGAGGTGCGGAAAAATGGGTTTGAGGTGCGGAAAACAGCTTGCGAGGTGCGGTCTTTGAGGATTGAGGTGCGCTTGGCCTGTTTTCTTGCAATAAACCCTCTGGAAACTTATCGGCTAATGGTATAATTGGAAGCATTAGCATCTTTTATCAGTCAGAGGAGGAAAAGGGTTTATGGCAATTTTAGTTTGTGGCGGTGCGGGATATATTGGCAGCCATACAGTCAAAGAGTTAGTGGATACATACGAGGTTGTAGTGCTGGACAATTTGACGACCGGATTTGAGCACTTGGTTGATGAGCGGGCGACTTTTATCCAAGGGGATTTGGGTGACCGAACAGTGTTGGATAAAATCTTTCTAGCTCATGACATCGACGCAGTATTTCATTTTGCGGCCAATAGTCTGGTTGGCGAATCAGTTGAAAAGCCGCTGAAGTATTATCGCAACAACGTCAGCGCAACTTTAGTGCTGCTGGAGAAAATGGTCGAGCATGGGGTCAAGCGCTTTATCTTTTCATCAACAGCCGCAACTTACGGCATTCCGGAGACAGCTGTGATTACAGAAGAAACGGCAACCAGTCCGATAAACCCATATGGCCGTTCAAAGCTCATGGTCGAACAGGCGTTGGCTGACATTGCGCACGTCCATGATTTCCAATATGTCGTGCTGCGCTATTTTAACGCAGCAGGAGCACATCAATCAGGAAAAATCGGTGAAAGCCATGATCCTGAATCGCATCTGATCCCGATCGTCCTGCAGCATCTACTTGGCCAGCGCGAAAAAATTTCAGTATTTGGTACGGATTATGCCACAGCGGATGGCACTTGTGTGCGGGATTATATTCACGTTACGGATTTGGCGCGTGCGCACATCCTGTCATACCAAGGCATAGCAAACGGAAAAATCGCCAATGCCACATTTAACCTTGGCAATGGTGCAGGCTATTCGGTAAATGAAATCATTAAAGAGTGCGAGCGGCTATCCGGCAAGCAAGCCAATATAGAATATGCACCTAGGCGTGCTGGAGATCCAGCTACGTTGGTCGCTTCTTCAAAAAAAATTGAAGAGGCACTGGGCTGGACACCTGATTTTGATTTGCAGGCAATCATCAGCAGTGCTTGGGCCTGGCATTCAAAATAGCAAACAAAACCCCTTTGAGCAGTATTCTGCTCAAAGGGGTTTTGTTTACCTAAATTATTATGCAGCCTGATTGTAAAAACAATGTAAAATTTATTAGGAAATTATTAGAAATGACAATATTACATTAAAAAAATGTAAATTAATTATTATTTTCGAAATAATACGAATTGTCTATATTTATGGTTTTATTTTGTGATAGAATGTTGGAAACATGATGAATATGAGCATAAAGTATTGTTTTTGGTCCCTATTCATCATGACTATCCTTTTAGGCAGCTGTAATTTCCTTTTAGCATTGATAATGCCAATACCCCAAACAAAGAGGAGTGAAAATCATGACAAACAAACCGATGGTCAGTATTGTCTGCACAAGCTATAATCATGGCGACTATATTGCCGAAGCAATTGACAGCTTCCTAATGCAAAAAACAAACTTTGAATTTGAAATTTTGATTTATGACGATGCCTCAACCGATCAAAGCCCCCGAGTGATCAAACAGTACGAAAACAACTATCCCTCTTTAATCAAACCAATTTACCAAACTCAAAACCAATATTCCAAAGGGGTCCGTGTGGAAATGTTCAACCACAACCGGGCGAGCGGAAAATACATTGCCGTCTGTGAAGGCGATGATTACTGGACAGATCCCTATAAGCTTCAGAAACAGGTGGACTATATGGAAAGACATCCAGCGTGCAGCATGACCGTCCATGCGGCGGACCGTGTGCTTTCGGATAAGAAAAAAGTCCTTTCCAGGGTGCGGCCAGAGGAGCGCAATGCTATTTTTTCTGTCGAACGCGTCATAGAAGGCGGCGGTGATTTGATTGCCACAAATTCGATGGTGTATTCTAAAGAAAAAGTTAAGGTGCTGGCGCCTTTCTACTTGAATGCAGTGGTTGGGGATTATCCTTTGGTCATTTTGGCTGCGCTTCATGGAACGGTGGATTATTTGGATGAGAATATGTCTGCATACCGCGTCGGGGTCAAAGGGTCCTGGACAGAACGGGAGCTGGCCACCAGCTTAAAGCGAATCAACCACTATCATGACATGGAAAAAATGTTCGACGAAATCAATGAATACACTGAATACCGATACAACTCAGCATTGGAAAAGGCGAAATTGGGTTACCGGTTCTCGCTCTTGTTGGAGCAGGGAAGATTCAGGGAAGCAAAACACGGTGAATATCGAAAAATCTATCTGGAGCTCGGCGCAAAAAAACGAGTGCTGCTGGAGATGAAGCGATATTTCCCGAACGTTACAGAAAGCATCCGGAAAGCGAGATGGAAATTGATCCATTAATTGCATCTCTAGCGGGTTGGGGAATAGGAGACCATTAAATGGAACCAAAACCATCATTGAAAAAAAAGACAATTGGCGGCCTGTTTTGGAGCTTTGGCGACTTGATCGGCAATCAGGGCATTCAGTTCCTCATCCAGATTATTCTGGCCCGTTTGCTGCTGCCGGAACATTTCGGCTTGATCGGCATGATTCTCGTGTTTATCGCATTGTCGAATTCGCTGGTCGATAGCGGGTTTACACAGGCATTGATCCGAGAGCGCAATGCCAGCCAGGCGGACTATTCAACCGTCTTCTATTTTAATTTGTTTGTTTCCCTGCTGATTTACGGGGTTCTTTTTGTTGCAGCTCCGGGCATCAGCCGCTTTTTTGCGGAACCGCAGCTGGTATCTCTCGTCCGGGTGCTATCTATCGGGATTGTCATCAACGCATTTGCAGTTATCCCGAAAGCGATGTTCGCCAAAGAAGTGAATTTTAAAGCGCAGGCAAAAGTTAATTTAACTGCCAGTATCTTGTCGGGGATTGTCGCAGTGGGATTGGCGGTGACAGGCTACGGGGTTTGGAGTTTGGTGCTGCGGCAACTGTCGATGAACGCCATTCAGTCGCTGCTTTTTACGTTGTCCAAAAAATGGCTTCCGTCATTGGTGTTCAGCATTGCCTCGTTCAAGCGTTTGTTTGGCTTTGGCTGGAAGCTTCTTGTCTCGGGACTGATCGACACCTTCTATACAAATGTCTATTTCCTGATTATCGGGAGACAGTATTCCGCGTCGCAGCTGGGCTATTACACAAACGCCTCCCGGTTCAGTGAAATCGTCTCGCAGAATTTGGCAGTGACTATTCTGCGGGTGACTTACCCGGTGCTCAGCAGCATCCAGGACGAGCATGAGCGTCTAAAGCAATCCTATAAAAATATCACGAAACTGACCGCTTTTCTTATTTTTCCTGTAATGGTAGGCATGGCAGCTGTCGGCGAACCTTTAGTACTGCTGGTTTTTGGCGAAAAATGGCTGCCAATGGTGCCGTATTTCCAATTGCTGTCTATAGCTGGAATGTTGTACCCAATTTTAGCTCTCGATTTGAGCATACTCCAAGTAAAAGGACGATCCGATCTCTACCTTCTTTTGGAGATTATCAATAAAATCTCATTGACAATTCTGTTAGTTCTCGCCGTTTGGCTGGAGCTGGGGGTCATTGGGCTTATTGCTGCAGCCATCCTGAACACCTATCTGGAATTTTTCATCAACAGCCATTTCTCCAAGCGGGAAGTCGCATATCCCGCTGCGGAAAAAGTGAGAGATCTGCTGCCGGTTTACTTGGTGTCATTTTTGATGGGTGGTGCAGTGTGGATGTTTGGCACACTGCTGGAAACAAGCCTGCTACTGCAATTGCTGCTGCAGATTAGTGCTGGCATCCTGTTCTACATCGCTGTTTGCCGCATCGTGGGCGTCACAGAATTGAAGACAGTGTATAATTTGATTCTGTCCATTTTCGATAAAATAAAATAAACGGCAAGCAGTTGTCTGCTTGCCGTTTTATTATGGTGTATTTACTTTCATGGCCATCGATATGCTGGAAAAAGTCCGCTTTCAGAATTGGAATTTGTCTGCTGAACCAATTGCTGATAAATTTTTTCATTCCAGATTTTATTTCCAACATAATAGTCAAATTCAGTATTTCTGCCAAATCTTTTTTTGAACAAATACAGCGAATCGTCAGGGCCAGGGTTAACGCCGCCGCCGGAGTGAATAAATTCCACTCCCCGTTCTTTGCCCCATAGCACAATGGCATAGGTCATGACGTAAACAGGCGACAAGTGGTTGAAGCCATCTATGGTGCAAGATAGATGGGTGTGGATAACTGAGCCGGAATGGAAATGAAGTTCAGCGCCAATTACTTGTGAGTCGAATACGGCTTCGACTAATACCAGCTGATCACCCAAGTTATCAATGATTTTTTGGAAATATGTATTGTCGAATAAATAAAACTCCTCCGCACCGACTCGTTGCATCGTTTTGATATACATGTCCTGAAACAGATCTAAGTCAGATGGATTTAGTGTAATTCGATAAGTTACACCATCTTTCAACGCTTTCCGGATTCTCTTGCGGGTCGATCCTGAAAATTCTTCCTGCACCGGATCTTCAAAGCCTTTCAAAGTGACGCCTGTAGTATGGCGCCTGAAAAGGACAGTGTAGCAGGACTTGAAATCCTGGGCATTGTCGATAAGTGGATGGAAGCGGACAAATTCACTGACGATATTGTGCTCTAGGCAATAAGCCTGAAAAGCCTGACAGAAATGAGTGACCAATTCGTCCTTGCGCGCCTTGTCCTTTAGTTCCGTTATGACGGGACCTCCATAGCCATATGGCGTGAGAAGGTCAAAATACGGTCCGTTCTCCAATTGAATCGGAATCTCTCTTTTAATAAACTGATGATAGACCGATCCCAGGGGATGTTCAAATTCGAAAACTTCGCAGCTTCCGCCTTCCATCTCTTCATACAGCTCGGCATAATCTTTTACAAAAAACAAATCCCTCAAAATAAAACCTCATTTCTTTATATTTTTAGTGTAAATAAAAAGCTCGCTTTTTTGCAGCCGTTAAAACATGGAGAGTTTGGCCACTAGATTAATATAACTAAATTTTCAATTAAATTAGGTTCATCTTTGATTATAGCGAGTAAAATAAGAAAAAACTAGGGTGAAAATAAATTTCATTCCAATAAAATGGTAATTATTATGGGCAATAGGATAGAATGCCGATGATACTGGGTAATATTATAAAAAAACCAGTAATCTGAAAAGTGTGCATTTTTAGATATATTAACTTATACTAGAAATATAAACGCTTTTGGAAAACTATTGAACCTCTCTATTTCTGGTTCGAATAAAGGAGAGAATGCTGAATATGACAAATAAAAAAACTCGCTGGCTGCTTTCTCTGCTGGGAATTTACGGGTTAACCATAGCTTTTTTGATAGGAGAAAACTTGTTTTTCAATGAAGAAATTGATGCAAAAACCCAATTTGAAGCAGAAGGTGACGGAATGACAGACGATACGCAAGCTATTCAGGCCGCAATTGATGAAACGCCAATCGGTGAAACTTTACATATTCCCGCGGGTGTATATAAGTTGAGCAAAAATCCTGATTTAAAGGCCACTACAGGATATGGCGACAGCTCTTTTGCTTTGAAAATATCAAAGCCAATTACCATAAGGATGGACGGAGCAATTTTTCAGACAGAGGCTGACGGTGAATACGGTGTTTTTTGGATTACGGATACAGCCGATGTCCATTTAAAGGGCGGCTTTTTAATGGGAGACAAAATTCCAGAAAGCGGATCACTGGTCTCCAATATCGCCATTCTATTGCAGGACAGCCAGGAAAGTTCAGTTGAAAATGTATACACAAAAAACTATTCGCAAGGAATCCATCTTCATCACGCCAATGACAACCTGCTTCGGAACGTAACAAGTGAGTTTAATTATGGCTCTGGCATCATCAACTTTGCTTCAGATTATAATGTTATCGAATCTTGTGTCGTCAGAAATTCGGGGGACGGACACCTCTCTTTGTTTGGGGGCGGCAAGCATAATGTAGTTAAAGGTTGTTTTGTGCAGGAAGATCGACCGGGGTTTACCGATCAGCAAGGGATTACAGTGGAAAGTGAAAAAAACAGCTTAGTTGAAAGGAATGCAGTTAGCGGCTTCTATTACGGAATTGACATTAAAAACGGTGCGGATTCCAATATGATCAAAGGAAACCTGACCTTCAACAATGAGTTTAATATTGCTGTTCGTCCAGGTGATGGAGGCAATAACTTGATGACGCCAAGCCACAATATCAGCATCATCAATAATTTAGCCATCAATCCCCGTGAGGATTCTGAACGGGGCATTTATATCAATGTGGGAGAAGGCCATATTGTCAGAGGCAATACAGTGGAAGAAAATCAACTGATCCTGCGGGATGAGGAGTTAAGATCTGTTTATCAAAAAGAGAATTTCACAGTTGTCGATGAGTGATGAACTATATTTTACAGGTGTGTAAAGCTGTCGTTAAGTTATCTGAAAAATCCGTTTTTAAAAATATTTCCGTGCTATGATAAGAAAAACAGCAGGCGTCCAATGGCATTCAGTGCAACAAATATGACAGGAGGCGGTCAAGGTTGCTTATTATGGCTGATGACAAAAAACCTACTTTAACTGAAGAGGAGTTTGTGACCTATGGCTAACGAAATAATGGTGAGCATTGAGTGCAATAGTTACAATCATGAAAACTTTATAGCAGAGGCACTGGACAGTATGCTCATGCAGAAAACGGATTTCATGTATGAAATTTTAATTCATGACGATGCGTCTACTGACCGGACAGCTGAAATTATCAGAAGCTATGAACGACGGTACCCGGATATTGTCAAGCCGATCTACCAGACGGAAAATCAGTATTCACAAGATGTCCATTTTGAGTTGTTCAATATTGAACGCGCACAAGGAAAGTACATGGCGATTTGTGAAGGTGATGATTACTGGACAGATCCCCGGAAGCTTCAAAAACAAGTGGACTACATGGAGGCGCATCCAGAATGCAGCATGTGTGTGCATGCTGCAGAAAAGGTCTCTGCTGTAACTAAAAAAACCGTCTCTGCTATTCGTCCAAGCCATAAGGACAAAATCTATTCTGTAGAAGAAGTGATTGAAGGTGGAGGGGAACTTTTCGCCACCAATTCGATTTTGTATTCGCGCGATAAAATTCCTGAGATGCCGGAGTATTACCTGAACGCCACAATCGGAGACTATCCTCTGGCAATCTGTGGTGCGCTGAGCGGGACAGTTTATTACATGGACCAGAATATGGCTGCATATCGGGTGGAAGTCAAAGGTTCCTGGACGGATATGCAAGTCTCTGACGTTTCGGCGAAGCAAAAACACCTTCAGGATGTCGCGGCCTTGCTCGATGAAATAAACGTCTACACTAATTTCAAATACGATTACGTTATCAGCCGGACAAAAAGGCGCGATCGCTTTTACATTTTGCTGAAACAGCTGAAAATAAAAGAAACATTGAAAAGAGGCTACCGCCAGTTCTACATGAAGCCCGAGTTTTTCAGACGGGTCTTTAAAAGGATCACAATCTAAAAATCCATTATACTGAAGTTAAAAAAGGCGATTCCGATAGGCCAGCAACAATGGCTTTTTGGATCGCTTTTTGTGTTGAAGAAAATTGGGCAGTTGGTGGCGTTTAATTTTGAAGATCGGTACTTAAGAAGCCTGATTTTATATTTAGCCTAGTCCAATTAGCGATATATACCTATGTAATGCTATGCAAAAAAAATCTGAAAAAATTTACAAATAATAGCCAGTATCTAACAGTTAAATAGGGAATCCTTCGCGAAAAAAATATCAAAAATCCGCTTTTTTGCAATTAAATAAAAAGATAGTGGAATAATTTGCATAATTAAAATAAAAAATAATCTAAATTATCTGTTATTTATGACTTGTGGTATGTTAGAATGATAATCAAGAAGTATAAATAAGCACAAAGTAGTGTATCCGAAACGGGGGACTATCTATTTATCAGTGAATAAGATGTTATATACCTACTTATATATGAAAAAAACAACAAAACGAAGAAATTTCTGAACTTTTTGATATATGTAATTCGGTTTCAGAAAGAGTTTTCTTCGATAGGAGCCGGCAGATGAAACAGGAAAATTCGTTGAAGAAAAAAACCATTAGCGGTCTGCTTTGGAGCTTTGGAGACATGATAGGCAATCAGGGCATTCAGTTTATTATTCAGATTATCCTTGCGCGGCTATTGGTGCCCGAAGATTTCGGAATAATCGGCATGATTTTGGTGTTTGTCGCACTTTCGAATTCTCTTGTTGACAGTGGATTTACGCAAGCGCTGATCCGCGATCAAAAAGCCGATCAAACCGATTATTCGACTGTCTTCTATTTTAACCTGGCTGTTTCCGTTATTATTTATGGCTTGCTGTTCCTGTCGGCGCCTTTAATCAGTAACTTTTTCGAGCAAGACCAATTGACGGCTATTGTCAGGGTGCTGGCATTGGGTGTCGTCATCAATGCGTTCTCGATCATCCCGCGGGCAATGTTCACCAAGGAAGTGGACTTCAAAGTTCAGGCGAAAGTCAATATGGCGGCAAGTGTGCTATCGGGAATTGTTGCAGTTGCGATGGCGTTGCTGGGCTTTGGCGTATGGAGCCTGGTAGTGCGCATGTTGGCACTGAACGGGATACAGGCGGTGCTGCTGGTTTTCTATAGAAGGTGGCTGCCTTCGCTGGTTTTCAGCACAGCGTCATTCAAACGTTTATTCGGTTTCGGGTGGAAGCTGCTCGTTTCAGGACTGATTGATACGGCTTATAACAATATTTATTACTTGATCATCGGTAAGCAATACTCGGCAACCTCGCTGGGTTATTACACCAATGCCTCGAAATTCAGCGATGTAGCAACACAGACATTGACGGCGACAATCCAACGGGTGACTTATCCGGTGTTGAGTGGAATTCAGGATCAGGAAGAGCGGCTAAAACAAAGCTTTAAAAAAGTCATCAAGCTTTCAGGGTTTCTGATTTTTCCGGTCATGGTCGGTGTGGCTGCAGTCGCAGATCCGTTGATTTACCTGATTTTCGGTGAAAAATGGATGACCATGGTGCCTTATTTCCAGTTGCTGTGCATCGCTGGCATGCTCTATCCAATTCATGCATTGAATTTAAACATTCTTCAAGTTAAAGGGCGATCGGACCTGTTTCTCTATCTGGAAATTATTAAGACCATCGTGCCGACGGTGTTAATCTTAATTGTCATCTGGATGGACTGGGGAATTACCATTTTAGTGGTGACAATTGTTTTGGATTCTTATATTTCCCTGTTCATCAATATTTACTTTTCAGGACGGGAGATCTCGTACGGCGTCAGAGAGCAGATTGTTGACCTGCTGCCGATTTATGCAATCTCCATGGGGATGGGACTGGTGGTTTATGGAATCGAAAAACTCCTGCCATTCCCGGAACTTTTGACGCTGCTTCTGCAGATCGCCGTTGGTGCGGCGATTTACATCGCAATTTGCAGGCTGTTGAAAATCAAGGAATTCGATACCGTCTACGATTTGCTGGTGCCGATGCTAAAAAAGATAAAACCCGCTAAGACGGGTTGATCTATCGAAAAACAGATCCATTAAGGGAGGGAATAGAATGGCTAAAGCTTTTGAACAACCGATTTATGTCACACGGCCTTTATTGCCGGATATTGAAGATGTCACAGAGCGTTTAAAGACCGTGTGGGACAGCAGGCAATTGACTAACTTCGGCAAGCAGCACGACGAATTGAGCCGCCAGCTCAAAACGTATTTGGAGGTTGGCCATATCTCCATGTTCTCCAATGGCACACTGGCTTTGCTTCTGGGCTTGAAAGCCTTGAAGTTGACTGGCGAGGTCATCACCACGCCATTTACATTTCCTGCAACTGTACAGGCACTTGACTGGAATAATTTAACGCCTGTTTTTTGCGATATCGACCCGGTGACTTTCAATATCGATGCCGACAAAATCGAAGCGTTGATCACAGAGAAAACCAGTGCGATTCTGGCAGTCCATGTATTCGGAAATCCGTGTGAGGTGGAAAAAATACAGGCAATTGCCGATAAACACGGCCTGAAAGTCATTTATGACGGCGCTCATGCTTTTGGCTCCAAAATAAATGGCGTGCCCATCAGCAGCTTTGGGGATATGACGATGTTCAGTTTCCACGCGACGAAACTGTTCAATACCATTGAAGGCGGGGCTTTGGCGTATAGCGATCCAGCGCTCGACAGGCAGCTGGATTTGCTGAGAAACTTCGGGATTGCCAGTGCGGAAGAAGTGGTGCTGTCGGGGTTGAACGCCAAGATGAACGAAGTCCAGGCGGGAGTCGGCCTTGAAGTCCTGAAAGTAATTGAAGAAGAACGGCACAAACGCCATGCGGTTAAAAAAGCCTATGAAGAAAACTTAGCGGAAATTCAAGGCATTCGGGTGCTGACGGTTCTTGATGGCCAGTCCAGCAGCTATCAGTATTTTGTTATTGAAATTGACGAGGCAGTATTTGGCCGCTCGAGAAATGCTGTGCACAAAGAACTCCAAAAATACAATGTGTTCGCAAGAAAGTATTTCTATCCTTTATGCAGCGATTTTGACTGGTACAGCGAACTGCCGTCTGCACGTCCGGAACATTTGCCGCATGCGCAGCAGGCGGTTCAGCAAGTGCTGGCGATGCCTTATTACGGAGATTTGCCGATCAGCTCAGTCGCAGAAATTTGCGGCATCATCCGGGAACTCTATGTGACGCAGAAAAGCCTATCTCAAATTTAAGAAATGAGGGATCTATGATGAAAGGGATTATTTTAGCTGGTGGAACGGGGACACGCCTTTATCCACTGACCAAATCGATTTCAAAGCAAATGTTGCCTGTATACGATAAACCGATGATTTACTACCCGCTGTCTGTATTGATGCTCGCGGGAATCAAAGAAATCCTCATCATTTCAACGCCAAGAGACATTTCCGGATTTTTGAGCCTGCTCGGCAATGGACAGAAGCTCGGCATCAAACTTGAGTATGCGATACAGGAAGAACCGAACGGATTGGCTGAGGCGTTTACGATTGGCGAAAGTTTTATCGGAGACTCACCGGTTGCACTGGTGCTCGGCGACAATGTCTTTTATGGCTCGGATTTCGGGAGCCGGCTGCAGGAATCGGCTGAGCTGACAAAAGGCAGCATCATTTTCGGCTGCCATGTAGCCGATCCGAGAGCTTATGGGGTAGTGGAAGTGGACGAAGAAATGAATGTCATTTCTATTGAAGAAAAACCGGAGCAGCCAAAATCCTCCTATGCGATTCCTGGCCTTTACTTTTTCGACAATAAAGTTGTCGAAATTGCTAAAGGAGTAGCTCCTTCAGCGCGCGGGGAAAAAGAAATCACTTCTGTCGTTGATGAGTATATGAAACGGGGCGAGCTGCAAGTCAACATCATGGGACGCGGGCTGGCATGGTTGGATACCGGAACTCATGAAGCCCTTTTAGAAGCTTCCAATTTCGTTGAAGCCATCCAAAAACGGCAAGGTCTGTACGTTGCTTGCCTTGAGGAAATTGCTTACCGGAGAGGCTATATCAGCCAGGCGCAGTTGATTGAACTGGCACAGACTTTGAAAAAAACGGATTATGGCCAGTACTTGCTGGACATTGCCTCTGAAAAAAAATTGTTGCCGAATAAATTATAAAGGGGCGTTCACATGGAAAATATCCTTGTAACCGGAGGCGCCGGTTTTATTGGAGGGAATTTTGTCCAATACATGGCCGCTAAATATCCGCATTACCATATATACAATCTGGATCTGCTGACATATGCAGGGGACCTGACAAAACATAGGGAAATTGAAAATGAAGCGAACTACAGTTTCGTCCACATCGACATCGCCGATCGCAAAGCAGTCAATGAGTTATTCGAAAAGGTCGATTTTGCTTATGTCATCCATTTTGCGGCAGAAAGCCACGTCGACCGTTCAATCACGGATCCGGAAATTTTTATTCGGACAAATGTGCTGGGAACGCAAGTATTGCTGGATGCTGCAAAAGGGGCGAAAGTCAAAAAGTTCGTCCATGTCTCGACCGACGAAGTATATGGCGAGCTGGATTTTGATCCGGCAACATTCTTTACAGAACAGACGCCGCTGCAGCCGAACAGCCCTTACAGTGCCAGTAAAGCATCATCGGATCTTTTAGTCAGGGCTTATTACGAAACATATGGTCTGCCCGTCAATATTACCCGTTGCTCCAATAACTACGGCCCTTACCATTTTCCCGAAAAGCTGATTCCGCTGACGATTTCCCGGGTGTTAAATGGCCAAAAAGTTCCAGTGTATGGCGATGGCAAGAATGTCCGTGACTGGCTGCATGTCCAGGATCATTGTTCGGCGATTGACTTAGTGATGCACAGCGGCGAAATCGGCGAAGTGTATAATATCGGCGGCCACAATGAGCAAACCAATCTGGATGTGGTTCGCACCATCATTCAGGCGCTCGGAAAGTCGGAAGATCTGATCGAGTTTGTTGAAGATCGGCTGGGGCATGACAAGCGTTATGCAATCGATCCGACGAAAATTGAACAGCTGGGCTGGCGGCCAGTTTACGATTTCGAGTCGGGTATTGCCCAGACAGTCGACTGGTTTCTTGAAAATAAGGACTGGTGGGAACAAATTATCAGCGGTGAATACCAGCAGTATTTTGATAGGCAGTATGCGCGCAAATAATTAGGACGCGCATTGCTTGGCATGCTGGGGACAGGGGGAGTAAGGCAATGGCAAATGGATTGACAATCAGTGAATATATAAGGGCCTCATATCCGCGAAAAAAAACAGTGAAAGTGCTTGAATACAATGCTGAAAGCAGCTGCTTAAAAAAGCAGCTGGCAGAGTTCGGGTACGAGAATTATCTTGGAATCTGCACCGGAAATCCGGACATCCAGCGCGATCCAGACTTGTATTATGCGAATGAAAAGACGTTAACCTACAAAAATAACGCAGAAGTGCTGATTATCAATAGCGCAGATTTCATGGATTTGAAAAATGCTTTTCATTCTTCAGCTGACTTAATTCTTTTTATTCCATCTAAAATAATCGATCGAGCAAGTTTCCTGCCGCTATGGGCTTATAAGCTTGCCAGGAAGAAAAAATGGGATTTCCGTTTTGAAACTTTTGGCGACATTCCCGGGGAAACACGGACAGGCATCCTATTCAAGCGGAGTCACCAAAAAGAACAGGCAGCACGCCAATACTTGTCGCCTGAACTTGGCCTTGAAAACTTCTTCGATCTTCTCAACAAAAGAGGTCTGGATTATGTGGTTTTACGCTGGTTTGATGAACTGCCTTTTTTGGACTTGGACGAAGATGTGGATTTATTGATATCAGACGAACATATCGAAAAGGTCAGGGAATTATTGAATGAAAGGGTCGGTATTTTGCCGTTCGATATTTACAGCGTGGGTGGTCTGCCGGGAAGCAATTTCCATAACATCGCCTATTATCCGCCGTATATTGCAGAATCGATCCTGGACCAAAAAGAATTATGGAACGGCAAGTATTCGATTCCATCCAAACGACATTATTTTCTCAGCCTGATGTACCATGCGGTTTACCACAAAGGCGAGAAATCCGGAATTCCAGCTACAGCTGGCGGCATTGTAAAGAAAATTCCACAGGACCATGATTACCCGGGCGTCCTTAAACGGCTGGCAGCTGAAACAGGGACAAAGCTGGAAGAAAGCAGCCTGGAGTATTTGCATCATTTCCTGGAAGAGGAAGGTTGGGCGCCGTCTACAGACACCATTCGGAAACTGATCGGGGTCAGCGGCCAATGGCTTGAGTCGACCATCAAATCGAGTGAGCATAATTTTGAAAAAGATGGGGAATTGATGGTTTTTGTTGTTCGGGAATGGGCAGAAGAGCGTCAGCTGACCCTTAAAATTACCGACTGGTTTGAACGCAATGGCTTATGTCTTATCCAGGCAATCAAACTGGACGATGAGCAAAAAAGAAATGCTGCCCAAAGCATGAGGGGAGGCAATTGGGGTCAAGGCCCGTGGCCAGTGAGCGGCGGCAAGCCATCCACTTTGCTGATCATGTATGATTATCATCCTAAACCGCTGAATGCAAAAATGAAAAAAAAATATCCGCATGTCTCGAACGAGAATTATCTGCTGAAAGAGCAGCTGCGTTCAGAAATCAATTTTTCTTTATCGAAAGAAGAACGCGCTAATCCGCTCCACAGTGCTGACGATGAAATCGAAGCCTTGGATTATATCGCCGCGGTCGCTCCTGACCTCCTGCAGGAAATCAAAAAGATTGTCACTGAATGGGACCAAGCCTACAAAACAAGGGAGAAAGTAGTGGCAGATGTTTCCGAGAAAAAACGCCGTGCCAAAGTGGAAGTTATTGAATACGAGGGAAAGCGTGCGGTGAAAAAAACGTATAAAGCAGGAAAAGAACGATTTTTGGAACGTGAAAAATTCGTTTATGGGGAATTGAGCAAGGAATGCGAGTTTATTCCAAAGCTGATTGACAGCGGAGAAAATTACATCATTGTTCCTTATTTGAAGACCAATAAGGTGACAGAAAGCTGGCATATTAAAAAGCAAATCCTGAAGCGCCGGCATAAAAAAGAGATTTTCAGCATTAACGAATTTTTCTATAACAAAGGCTATGCGCTGATTGATTTTCATCCGGGGAATATCCTGCTCACGCCTGAAGGGCTTAGGGTCATCGATTTCGAATTTCTTTATCAATACGAAGAGCGGCCGCCAAGTGATCGTGACTCGTTCGACCTGAATGGATTTCCAGAAGATTTTGAAGAAGACAGGCCGTATGGGATATTTCCGAAGCAACGGCGGAATATGTGGAGAAAGATTTTATATTAAATGCGATTAGAGGAATGACCTATGGCATCTTTAAAAAATCAAGCAGTGAACAGTGTGAAACTAACTTCTATTTCAATGCTCGTGACCAGTGTTTTGCAGATTGCCCAGCTGCTGATTTTGGGGAGGGTTCTGGGCCCGGAGATTTTTGGGCTGATCGCCATGGTGCAAATTGTCATTCAGTTTTCGCAGCTCTTTCTGGAAATGGGCATCACGGACGCCATAATACAGAAAGAGAAGGTTTCAAAACTTGAGTTGTCCAGTTTATATTGGTTTTCGCTTTTTGTCGGGGTCGTGTTGTTTCTGATCTTATTGCTTGCTGCTCCTGTAATTGCGCTGCTGTTTAATGAAAGCAGTTTGACAGCAATGATCCAGGTGGTTGGCATCAGTTTTCTGATTCTGCCATTGGGCCTGCAGTTTCAGACGCTTGCAACAAAAAAACTGGAATTTGCGCAAATTACTAAAAATGAAATTTTTGCCACAGCAATCGGTGTGCTGCTGACTATATATTTGGCCGCTTTTACTGGTCTTGGTGCCTGGTCGCTCGTGTATGGCCATATCGCCACCTCGCTGATTAGAAGCATTCCCTGGATGGTTAGAGGGTATCGGGATCTGGAAACCAGACCGCAGCCTGTATTTTCCTGGACTGCCATTCAAGGGTTTGTGTCTTTTGGCATGTACCGGTTAGGCTCCACCAGCATCAACTACTTTACGACAAAAATCGATCAGATGATTATCGGCATTACGCTGGGGCCAGTAGCGCTCGGCTATTACAGCATGGCCATGAACCTCATTATGCAGCCGGTACAGAAGATGAATTCCATGATCAATCGGGTAGCTTTTCCGGTATTTTCGAAAATTCAATTGGACAGCAGCAAGTTGCGCAGAGCCTATCTGCTGATTACGAATATGCTGACAAGCTTTAACGCACCGCTGCTGGCAGGGGTCATTGTCTCAGCTCCATACGCCGTGCCCATTTTGCTTGGAACGGAATGGGCAGAGAGTATTGTCATAATTCAGATCCTCTGTCTATATGGACTTTTTAAGGCATTGGGAAATCCGAGCGGCAGCTTATTTATTGCGGTTGGAAAGGTCAAATGGAGTTTTTACTGGCAATTGTTTCAGTTGGGAATTATTCCAGTCGTCGTCTATTTGGCAAGCCTCTCTGGTGAAATCGTCATAGTGGCTCTGGCGGTCGGCCTTTTGCGAGTGGTGTTATTTTATATCAGTTATTTTGTTAGAATTCGTCAAATTATCGGCGACAGCTTAGCTGAATTGACGCTATCGATTATTAAGCCAATGGTTCACTCTGCCATTATGTTGGCGCCATTGTATATCATTAACTCTCAATTAACAGGTATGGAGCCGATTGCTATTATCGTAATCGACACTATTATCGGAGGGGCAATTTACGGCTTGCTTATGATTCTGAACCAACGTGAGCTGTTAATGGAAATGAAAAGTTTTTTTCAAAAACGAACAGCGGTTAAAGGTGGATAAATGGCATGTATCACTTGAAGGAAAATCGCTAGATGTTACAGGAGCATTGGTTTTAAAAATTAAATGCAAGAATGTTAACAGGAAAACTGGAATTCATTAGATATAATGAATAAATATTATGATATTTATTAAATAATCAAAATAATCTGTAATATTAGACTATTGTATGGTAGAATGAGAAAATAAAATCCATTAGTAAGTATATAGTCTTGGGTACAAGGGTGAATATTGGTTTTATATTTGTCCTATTTATAAAAAACATAAAACAGATACCAGCATCCATGTACACATACATGGCAGACGCTGAAAAAAGGTGGGGTATTTATGAACTTGGACGCGAAAATTTATGTAGCTGGACATCGGGGCCTGGTAGGCTCTGCGATTGTAAGAAACTTAACTGCAAAAGGCTATTCCAATTTAGTATTTCGGACCAGCCAGCAACTGGATTTGACCCGGCGTGATCAGGTCGATTTGTTCTTTGAGGAAGAGGAGCCAGAGTATGTTTTTCTGGCGGCAGCAAAAGTGGGAGGCATTGTTGCAAATAACGACTTTCCCGCAGAATTCATTCGTGATAATTTGATGATTCAAACGAATGTCATTGATGCCGCTTATCAGAACGGAGTCAAAAAACTGCTGTTTCTTGGCAGTACATGCATCTATCCAAAACTGGCGGCACAGCCAATGAGAGAAGATTCACTCCTGACCGGAGAGCTCGAGCCAACGAACGAACCCTATGCCATCGCCAAGATTGCAGGGATCAAAATGTGCCAATCTTATAATAGGCAATACGGTACAAATTTCATTTCTATCATGCCCACAAACTTGTATGGTCCACACGATAATTTCGACTTAAGCAGTTCACATGTTTTGCCGGCGCTCATCCGGAAATTTCATGAAGCCAAAATGAACAATGCGCCGACGGTTGAAGTTTGGGGAACTGGAACGCCAAAACGGGAGTTTCTTTACTCTGATGATTTGGCAGATGCAGCCATTTATTTGATGAATTGCTATAGCGGCAGCGACTTGGTCAATATTGGCATGGGGAAAGATATCTCCATTAAAGAACTGGCGGAAAAAATTGGGGAAACAGTGGGGTATGAGGGAGAAATCGTCTTTAATGCTTCGAAACCGGATGGCGCACCCCGCAAATTAGTGGATATCAATCGGCTGACAAGCCTTGGCTGGCAAGCGACAACTTCGCTGGACGAAGGCTTGGAAATGGCCTATAAGTGGTTTTTAGAGCATATAGAAAAAAATACTATGTTGACCAATTAAGGGGGAAAATTATGAAAAAGGCATTGATCACAGGAGTGAACGGGCAGGATGGTTCATTTTTATCAGATTTTTTATTGGAAAAAGGCTATGAAGTGCATGGCATTATTCGCAGAAGTTCGAGTTTTAACACGAGCCGCATCGAGCATTTATACGTAGAAGAACTAAAATCGAGTGACAACTTTTACATTCACTACGGGGACATGACGGATACGTCCAATATCATTCGGCTGATCAGCGAAATCAAGCCAGATGAAATCTATAATTTGGCAGCAATGTCCCATGTGAAGGTGTCGTTTGAGACCCCTGAATATACAGCGGATGTGGATGGAGTCGGTACTTTGCGTATTTTGGAAGCAGTGCGTATTTTGGGTCTGGAGAAAAAGACGCGCATTTACCAGGCGTCCACATCAGAACTTTACGGCAAAGTGCAGGAAGTTCCGCAACGGGAAACAACACCTTTTTATCCGCGTTCGCCTTATGGCGTTGCAAAGCTATATGGTTACTGGATCACTAAAAATTACCGGGAGTCCTACGATATGTTCGCAGTGAACGGCATCCTGTTCAACCATGAATCAGAGCGCCGCGGCGAAACTTTCGTCACGCGAAAAATTACCATGGCGGTCGCGCGAATTGCCAATGGCAAACAGAACAAAATTTTATTGGGCAATCTGGACGCAAAAAGAGATTGGGGTTATGCCAAGGATTATGTGGAGTGCATGTGGCTGATTTTGCAGCATGATACACCAGAAGATTTCGTCATTGCAACAGGAGAAATGCACACAGTCCGTGAATTCGCTACTCTGGCCTTTAAGCATGCCGGAATTGAAGTGGAATGGCAGGGAGAGGGAATCGACGAAAAGGGGATTAATGCAAGGACGGGCGAAGTTATAGTAGAAGTAAATCCGGAATATTTCCGTTTGGCAGAGGTTGAGCAGCTATTGGGCGATCCATCCAAGGCGAAAAATCTGCTTGGATGGAATCCGACTTCTACATCGTTTGAAGAGCTTGTAGAAATTATGGTTACGCACGACTGCAATCTATTAAAGGAAGAAAAGAGCGCCATCACTGAGTATTAATGGAAGCGGGTTCCTTATCGGGTGGGGGGATAAAATTTAATGGTGACCTTAAATGATAAAGTCAGCGTCATTATTCCAACGTACAATCGTGCGGAACTGCTGAAAAAGGCAGTGAAAAGTTTGGAAAGCCAGAGTCATCAAAATATTGAAATCATCATTATTGATGATTTTTCGACTGATGACACAGCACAAGTTGTCGAAAAGATGAACGATGACCGCATCGTCTATTTGAAGCATGACATCAATAAAGGCGGGTCTGAAGCCAGAAATACCGGCATCAAAAGAGCCACGGGGAGATTTATCGGCTTTTTGGATTCTGATGATCAATGGCTTCCGGACAAACTGGAAAAACAGCTGCAGCTATTTAAGGATCAGCCGGATGTTGGTGTGATCTACACGGGAGTGCAAGTAGTCAATGAGAACAATCAGCCTACCCGTAAAATAGTGCCAGCCCATCGTGGGAATATATTGCCAAAGTTGTTTGAGTCTAATTGTATCGATACAACATCATCGGTATTGGTGAAAAGGGAAGTGCTGGAGCAAGTGGAGGGTTTTGATGCCGGTTTGCCAAGTTGCCAGGATTGGGATTTGTACATAAGGCTGGCGCAAGTGACCAAGTTCGATTTTGTCAAAGAAAGCATGGTGCTGTTTTATCACCATAGCGGTGAACGCATCACGACTAATAAAAAGTCAGTGCTCAACGGTCATTTGAGCATTTTCGAAAAATATAAGAATATGGCAAAAAAACAGAAAAAGTCGACTTTTCACCGTTTTACTTTGAATATTTGGAAAGTTATTTTCCGTACAGGGATTGTTGGCCAAAACAAAGAAACTGTTCGTCTGTCCAGAGGTATATTGGCAGATGGCTTTAAGGATGAACGCACGTCTTTAAAGTTTCTGTTTTATTATCTCTCCACTTTTTTACCTTTGAAGGCTTTATCCTATCTCTACACACAATCCAAAAAAAACAACAAAAAATCCCGCCTATTATCCGTGACTACTCCTTCCTGAAATAGGAGTTCCGCGGATTGGGATGCATTTGGTTGTCGGAGAAGGGAATTATAAATAAAGGAATGAGACGATGGAAAAGCATATTGAGGCCGATGATCGATTTGAAAAAGTCCTGTTTATCATCGTCAATCTACTAACTGGGATTTCAGTGATCTATTACTTGCTTCAGGCAGGAAAGGTTTTCAATACCGATGATCCATGGAACCTATTCATTTTAATTATTTTTTCCTTTAAATTTATTATGGACATTTATGTCTTTAAAGTGGGATTTGCCAGTTTTTCTTTGGTATTGCTGTTTTTGCCGATCATCAGCATACTCGGCTTTGGTCCGGTTGGTGAAGTTCAGGCATTGTTCAATGACCGCACCCATCTTATCGAAAAGCATTTCTACACTTTGGCTTTTGGTGCATTGTTTTTCTATTACATTTGGTCGATCCTGCTTTGGATGACCAATAAAACTTATCGAAACTATGATGCCAAAATTTTGACTTTTTATTCAGGGAAAGTTCACAGTTTGTTGGCAACCTGGTTTTTCAGTGCGTTAGCCATCGTCTCTTCCATCATTTATTTGCCGGATCTTCCGGGTAAAGCCTATCATGATCTTTCGCCCAGCTTACTGCCTGGAAATGCCTGGAACTCAGTTGTCGTCATCTCGTATTTCTTTGTTCTGATGGGTGTCAAAGGAAGCACCATTCGGAAATTTGCGATCCTATTTGTACCATTTTGGCTGCTGTCGCATTATGCGCGTGTTGATATTTTAGGGCTGCTGCTGATTTTGTATTTGCTTTTGACAGCTACAAAAAGAGCGGGAGTCATAAAATCGAAATTCTCGTTTAAAAAAGCCGCGTTGATTGCCGGAGGATTGTTGGTATTTTCATATTTGGGCTTAGTCCGGCATTCTGGATTGATTTTTGATGTAGAAGCAATTTTGGATTCTGTTTTTATTCTCATCAATTATCCAACTGTTCAGGATCTCGTCTATTCTACAGCTGCAGCTATTGAAGTAACTCATACTTACGGCAACTATTACACGCTCATCGATTATATTCCTCAGTTGATTCCGTCTTTCTTTGGCATTGAGGCGCAAAGTCCGCAAGCAGCTCATCTTGTTGCTTCGCTTATTCATACCAATTATGGGTTGTTTGTCTTCGGTGAATACTACTTGAACTATGAAATTATGGGACTGATTTTGGCGCCATTCGCAACATATGCCATCATTTTTGTGCCAGCTTATGTGATGAAGAAGTTGTTTGGAGAATTTGGCATGGCTCTAGGATATTATTGGATTGTTTTAACCATTGCGCGGGTGTTTTGGTACGGCTATATCTATTACATCAAACCGCTGGTCATTATTCTGCCGATTTTCGTCATTATTTATCTGGTCATAGCCTCGTTTGAGAAGGACTTGGTGGACAAGCCTGCGTTAAAATCCACTGAACCGCATTAGCACTGGTGAGTGGATCAGGTTTAGGAACTTGCCTCTGAAAATGCAAGGCAAACAGATGTCAATTATTGAGAGGTGATTTAACATGGCTGGAACAAAAAAAGGGAATTTGATTTTTGTCGGGCCTTTGCCTCCTCCTATATTGGGAGAAAGCATCGCTCTGCAATCCTTATATAAATCAGAAAAACTCCATCAGCGGTATAAAGTAAAAAAAATTAATTTGAGCCGTAAGGATTTCGAACATCCAGGGGCTCTTTCTTTTGATAAAGTATGGACCGATTCTTTTGCCATTCTTTATTCTGGATTGCTGTCGCTTGCCATGAAGAATCCGATCCTGTATATCTCCATTTCTCAGACGAAAATGGGCTTGCTGCGGGATTGTATGATGATTCAGGCATGCAAGTTGCTCGGTCGCGGGAAAGTGGTGACGCATCTGCATGGCAATAATCTCGGTGGCACTATTGACGCCGTTTCAGGAACCACGCAGAAGTTCATCGTCAATTCACTGAAAAAAATTGATGTCGGCATTGTGCTGGGCGGGAAGCTATCCCCTAATTACCGAGGCCATGTCAAGCGGATAGAAGTGGTGTCCAATGGCATCCCGGCAGACTTTATTCTTAAAAGCGAAGTAGGGCTAGGCAACAAAAAAGGGGCAATATCTCTCCTGTACTTAAGCAACTTGATGTTCGAAAAAGGCTATGTGGAGTTGATCAAGGCTACGACAGCATTGATCAAGGAAGGGCATAACCTCCGTTTGGATTTGGTTGGCGGCATCCAGAACGAAAGCGAATTCCAGGAAGTCAGACAATACATCGCGGCGAACGAGATGGATCATCGTATCCAGTACCATGGCCTTAAACAAGGTGATGAGAAAAAACGTTTTTTCCTGGAGTCGGATATGATGGCTCTCCCAACCAAGTACAAGGTAGAAGGCCAGCCGATGTCTATTATTGAAGGAATGGCTGCAGGGCTGCCGATTATATCTTCGGATCGAGGGATTATTGCAGAATTGATCAAAGATTGTGGTGTCATAATCGAACCGACCGTGGAAGGCGTCAAAGCTGCTATCAAAGATCTGGTAGTCGATGATGCCGAGCGCATGCGCCTCGGGCGAATGAGCCGGGAGACGTTTGAAGAGTTTTATACCGAAGATAAATATACTGATGCTTTGATTGCTATTTTTGACGAACTTTAAATGAGGAATGCCCATTTTTTCTGGGTGTTCTCCGGGAAAGGAAGGTCCATATGCTACGCAAAAAAAAGATCGTTTTTGTCATCAATTACTTTTATCCAGATCTTGCAGCTACCAGTCAATTGATGACGGAACTGACAGGGCGCCTGCAGGACGATTTTGATATTACGGTAATTGCCGCGCAGCCGGGATATGCCGGTGAAAACCATGACAGCAAGAAACTTTTCGAAGAAGGTTATTTAGACAGCATTAAAGTGGTTCGGATCAAACTGCCCGAGGTGAATAAAAACTCCAAAGCCAGTCGAATAAAATACATCTCTTCCTATTTTTTATTGGCAAATATCGCGTTGCTGAAGGAGAAAGGAACAGATGTCATTTTCACGATTTCCCAGCCGCCAGTATTGGGCGGGTTGATCGGGACCATCGGCAAGCTGTTGAAACGTTCGCGGCATATTTACAGTGTCCATGACTTTAATCCCGAGCAGGCACAGGCTGTAGCGTATACCAACAATCAGACCATTTTCAAAATTGCCAAAGCTGTCGATAAGCTGAATTGCAGCTATGCCGATCAAGTGCTGCTGGTAGGGGAAGATATGGCTGAAACCTTGAGAGGGCGTTTTGTAGATAAGAAAGTGCCGAGCCATACTGTCATCAGCAATTGGACGGATGAACATGCTATTGTTCCACTTGAAAAAGATGAACCGGCCATTCGTGAATTCCTGGAAACGCATGGGTTGGATAATAAATTTATCGTCATGTATTCAGGGAACCTAGGTCTTTACTATGATCTCGAGAACTTAATAGGAGTGTCCAAGCAATTTACGGATCAGCCTGATCTTGTTTTCTTGTTTATCGGGGAAGGGGCTGTCAAGCAGCGGATTCAGGAATATGCGGCCCAAAACAATCTTGAAAACGTCAAATTCCTTCCGTATCAGCCGAAAGAATTTCTCAAGTATTCGCTGAATGCGGCGGATGTTCATTTAGTGGTCAACCAAAAAGGCATTAAAGGAGTTTCTGTACCGAGCAAGATTTATGGCGTCATGGCAGCGGGCAAACCTGTCTTGGGTGTATTGGAGCAGGGCAGTGAAGTGCAGCGCCTAATTTTTGAAAGCGGGGCAGGAGTTGTCATCGAACCTCAAAACTACCAGGGTGTCGTCCATGCGATCAACTATCTGCGAAGCTTGGATCCTGCTGAATTGAAGAAGATGGGACTCAAAGGACGTGCTTACCTTGAAAAAAACCTGACGAGGGATACGTCCATCAATAAATACCGTGACGTGCTGCAGGCGATTGCGGGAACTCCGCAGCTGGAGACTTCTTATCAGGCTCAAACAGAGCATTACAAAGAAGCTGTCAATAAAAAATAAGTCCAATTAACCAAGCCGCCTCCATGGAATCATATGATTCCATGGAGGCGGCTTTTTTATGACTAAATCTATAGACGAAAATGCAGAATTTCTTCGAAAAGACTTTGAGTCGACTTTACAAATAAAAAATGTCTTAAATTTCTAAAAAGTAAGAAAAATAAAATAACTCTATAGCCCTTGATATGAGCGGGTTCGGGAAATAAAATAGGTAAATATATCTGATATTTCTAATTAATTAGAAAATTATATTGAATTATTAGGTATTTATATATATAATACGTGTATACCTTTTTAAAATTACGTGTAAATAAGATTAGTTAGTTTTTTATTTAGGTAAAAATTACCTATAAGGAATATCGGTTTTTTATTTTTATTAAATTTTATAAGGATAAAAGACTGGCATTCAGTTAAAACTGCAGACGGAGAAGGAGGGCATAATTATGAGATTGGTATTGTTGTCGGGGGGATCGGGAAAGCGCCTATGGCCACTTTCCAACGATGCGCGTTCAAAACAGTTTCTTAAAGTGTTGAGTGATGAGGATGGCAATAAAGTTTCCATGGTTCAACGTGTCTGGAAGCAAATCGAGGAAACAGGCATGGCTGGAAATTCCATCATTGCCACCAGCAGCTCTCAGGTGGATATGATTAAAACCCAATTGGGGCAAGATGTCCATGTGGTCACTGAACCCGAGAGAAGAGATACGTTTCCGGCCATCGCTCTGGCAGCTGTTTATCTTTATTCGGTCCAGAAATGCAGTCTTGATGAAGTGGTAGGAATGCTGCCGGTAGATCCATACGTTGAGAACCGATTTTTTGGACGTGTTCAAGATCTAGAGAAAGCCTTGCTTGATTCGGGAGCCGACTTGGCGTTGATGGGAGTCAAACCGACTTATCCTTCTGCGAAATATGGTTACATTATTCCGGACAATAAGTCGGATGATTCATATTTGACGGTTGATTATTTTAAAGAGAAACCGACGGAACAACAAGCGGAAGAGCTGATCGAGCAGAATGCTTTATGGAACTGCGGCGTATTTGCTTTCCGGCTGGGTTATATTATTGATCTATTGAAAGAGCGGGGCATGCCGACCGAATATTCTCAGCTGCTCAGAAATTACCATCGTCTTCCTAAGAATAGTTTTGACTATGAAGTGGTTGAGCGTGCGGCTCACATTGTTTCTCTGCCATACGACGGCTATTGGAAGGATTTGGGGACTTGGAATACCTTGACAGATGAAATGGCGGTTCAGATTACAGGCAAAGGGATTATTGGCAAAGGGGTGGAAAACTCCCATATCGTCAATGAACTTGATATTCCCATTACCCTGCTCGGCTTGGATAATGTAGTGGTTGCGGCAAGTCCGGATGGGATATTGGTGACCGACAAAGATGCCAGTACCAAAGTGAAAGAATATGTGGAAGGTTTTAATAGCCGGCCGATGTACGAAGAACGCCGCTGGGGCTGGTATCGGGTGTTGGAATATACAAGATATGCGGAAGGCAACGAAGTTCTGATCAAACGATTGGGAATAAATGCCGGGAAAAATCTCAGCTACCAAATGCACTACAAGCGCAGTGAAGTATGGACCATCGTAAAAGGCGAAGGCATTTTTGTTTTCAATGATCAATTGAGCCATGTCAGAACAGGAGATGTTATCCATATCCCGCTTGGAGCTAAACATACTTTGAAAGCGACAACTGATATGGAAATTATCGAAGTTCAAACAGGCAGCGAATTGATTGAAGAAGATATTTTCCGCACTTCGAACGAATGGGAAGAAATCGAAGCAATCTGCAAAATCAAAATAACTGCTCGCCATGGATAACGGGTGGGGAAATTTTTGTAATTAGTATGGCGCTTGTTATTCCATGAGGGAGGGGAGTTCATGTATAAGGAACCTGTTTTTTTAAAGCCGGTTTTCCAGGAGCGGATTTGGGGCGGGAAAAAGCTTCAAAAATTATTTAATTATGATATTCCTTCGCAAACGACAGGGGAAGCATGGGTTATTTCCGCTCATGAAAATGGGCCATCCATTGTTATGAATGGCGAACTGCAGGGGAAAAGTTTGTTGGAGGTTTGGCAGAACTATCCTCAGTTATTCGGCTCTGAAACTACCGACAGTGATTTTCCGCTGCTGGTGAAAATTCTCGATGCCAATGATCAGTTATCTGTTCAAGTGCATCCGGATGATCATTATGCCCAAGAGCTAGCCCATAAACCGTTCGGGAAAACAGAATGCTGGTATATTTTGGATTGTGACGAAGATGCTGAAATTATAATTGGGCACCAGGCGCAATCGCGGGAAGAGTTTCAGCAACTGGTAAGCAAAGGGGAATGGCACAAGCTATTTCAAAGCATCAAGGTGAAAAAAGGGGATTTTGTTTACGTGCCAAGCGGAACGCTGCATTCGATCGGCAAAGGGATCGTTATTCTGGAGACGCAGCAAAGTTCTGATATTACATTTCGGCTGTATGATTATGATCGTGTAGATCCAGAAGGCAAGAAGCGGGAGTTGCATTTAGAAGAAGCGATGGCCGTAATGACCTGTCCGCATCAGCAAGTTATCCAAAGCAACTTGAAAGAGCAGTTGAACAACCTTGAGTCAACGCGGTTGATTGAAGGTGAGTATTTTACGGTGTACCATTGGCTGCTTGGCGGAAAAGTTGAAGTGCCGTTAACGACCGGGTTTTTACTGGTCAGCGTTATTGGTGGCGCGGGACAGATTGTGACAGAAGAGAGTGTATCGACAGTGAGAAAAGGGGATAATTTCATTGTACCTGCGACTATCGGCAATTATTTTATAGACGGAGATTTGGAAATGATCGTCTCACATACTTAAATACGTTTTAAATTATCTGAATATTAGAATATATATATAGTGTTAAAAAGTCTTTTTAATGAATTAAATTATAAGTAAATAGAACTAATTAAGCTATTTAAATTAATAATTCTCAATAATTAAACTATTTTTTAGGGACTATCGATGTTACAATGGGACAATATTTAGTCATCTGAGTGCTAAAGAACCTGTTTTTTGATAACAGAAAGGTTCGGTCCCATTTAAAAAAGATAGGAATCGGTGTTCCTGAAATAAATCAAAGGCGGGTGGATTGTATGGTGAAAAAGGTAAGAAAAGCAATTATTCCAGCAGCTGGTTTGGGTACGCGATTTCTTCCGGTAACAAAGGCTATGCCTAAAGAGATGCTGCCAATCGTAGACAAACCGACGATTCAATATATTGTGGAAGAAGCCATTGCTTCAGGCATCGAAGACATCATCATCGTTACGGGAAAAGGAAAACGCGCAATTGAAGACCATTTCGATAAGAATTTCGAGCTGGAAGACAACTTGTTCAAAAAAGGCAAGTTTGAACTTCTTGAAAAAGTTCAGCATACCTCAAATGTAGAAATTCACTATATTCGCCAGAAAGAGCCAAAAGGTTTAGGGCATGCAGTCTGGAGCGCACGCAAGTTTATCGGAAATGAGCCGTTTGCGGTCCTGCTGGGAGATGACATTGTAAAAGCGGATAAGCCTTGTTTAAAACAATTGATTGACCAATACGACAAACTGCAGTCGTCTATTATCGGAGTACAGCAGGTGCCGGATCATGAAACGCATCGATACGGCATCATCGATCCAAGTCGAGTGGATGGACGCTGCTATCAGGTCAGCAACTTTGTAGAAAAACCGAAACCAGGTACAGCTCCTTCTAATCTGGCAATTATGGGGCGTTACATTTTGGATCCTGAAATTTTTGATTTTCTCGGGACCCAAAGTGCAGGGGCAGGAGGAGAAATCCAGTTGACGGATGCTATCCAAAAGCTTAACAAGGTGCAAAGCGTCTATGCTTACGACTTTGAAGGCAAGCGTTATGACGTGGGTGAGATGCTTGGGTTCCTGCGGACAACCATTGAGTTCGCTTTGGAAAGTCCGGAATTTGGAAAAGATGTAGAAAGCATCATTAAAGAATTGATGAAAGATAAATCAGCTGCACCACTATTCTAATTTGGGGGATTCCGTATGAATATATGTGTCATTGGCACTGGATATGTCGGATTGGTAACTGGTGTGAGTTTGTCTGAAATTGGCCATCACGTGATCTGCATCGACGTTGATGAAGACAAAGTTACAAAAATGAAGAAGGGGATTTCTCCCATCTATGAGCCTGGTCTAAGTGAATTGATGGCCAAAAACATCAAAGAAAAGCGTTTGCGCTTTACGACGAGTCACTCGGAAGGGCTTCAACAGGCAGCTGTTGTCTACATTGCGGTAGGAACCCCGGAAAACAAAGATGGTTCTGCTGATTTATCTTTTGTGGCTCAAGCCGCTAAAGACATTGCTGAAAATGTCGAGCATGATGTCATCGTCGTCACGAAAAGCACCGTTCCTGTGGGAACAAATGCCATGATCAAAGAAATCGTTCAAACTCATTTGTCTGATGGACTTCAAGTTGAAGTCGTCTCAAATCCTGAATTTTTAAAAGAAGGATCGGCAATTCATGATTCGTTCCATGGAGACCGAATTGTCATTGGTGCCGAAAATGAACAGGCATTCAGCATAATTGAAGAGATCAATCAGCCATTCAGGGTGCCTATCTTTAAAACAGATATAAAAAGTGCGGAAATGATTAAGTACGCATCGAATGCATTTTTGGCAACTAAAATCAGTTTTATCAATGAAATCTCCAACATTTGTGAATTGTTGGGGGCCAATATAGAGAATGTATCAACGGGAATGGGATTGGATCAACGGATTGGCAGCCAATTTCTAAAAGCGGGAATCGGCTATGGCGGATCTTGTTTTCCAAAAGACACAAAAGCCTTGATACAAATTGCGGGAAATGTCGAATATGAGTTTGAGTTGCTGAAAGGCGTGGTCAATGTCAATAAAAAACAGCAAGGGATATTGATCGGCAAGTTGAACGACTGTCTCCCGGTCATTTCAGGTAAAAAAATAGCTGTGCTGGGACTTGCATTCAAGCCGAATACAGATGATATGCGGGAGTCTGCATCTATCCTGATTACCGAAGAATTGATAAAGCTGGGAGCAGAGGTTGTAGCTTATGATCCAATTGCAATGGACAATGCTAAAACCATTTTGAGTTCGAAAGTTCAATACGCAGATTCAATTGAAAGAGCGGTTGACAATAGTGATGCTGTACTGATTTTGACCGATTGGGATGAAATTAAGAACGTCGATCTGGCCGTATTCCACAAAATGAAAAGGCCACTCGTTATTGATGGAAGAAATTGTTTTACGCTAGAAGCTATGGAGAAAAATGGAATTGATTATCATTCGATCGGTAGACCAGTTTCAGCAAAACTGATTGAAGCAGCGCCCATCTGATTGATAAATGGAATTTAAGATGAAAGTGGTGATTCAAATGTCAGTGTCCGCTCCTGAAAAAGAAAAACTCGATGTTAATACGAGATATCGCGAAATGGTGTTTGAAAGCGTCAAGACAAATACCAGCAATTGGTATTTATATACGAAACGTTTTCTGGATATTGCCGGTTCGCTAATGGGGTTGGTTATGTTGATTCCCTTATTTTTGATAGTCAGCTTGCTGATTAAATTGGAAGACCCTAATGGTCCGATATTCTTCAAGCAGAAAAGAGTCGGCAAGCATGGCAAGTCTTTTGATATGTATAAATTTCGTTCCATGGTGTGCAATGCGGAAGATTTAAAGGCATCACTGCTAAAACAAAATGAAGCCTCAGGTCCAGTGTTTAAAATTAAAAGCGATCCAAGAATTACTAAAATCGGAAAATTCATCAGAAGAACCAGCATTGACGAATTGCCGCAGTTGGTGAATGTGCTGAAAGGCGATATGAGCATCGTAGGGCCGAGGCCAGCTTTGCCTGACGAAGTGGCTCAGTACACAAACTACGAAAAACAGCGTATTAGTGTAACGCCGGGCTTGACCTGTTTTTGGCAGGTTAACGGAAGAAGCAATATCAGCTTTCAGGAATGGGTCGAAATGGATTTGGAATATATCCGCAATCGCAATACAATAATGGATATTAAACTGATCTTAAAAACTATTTTGGTGCTATTTGGATCTAAAGATGCTTATTAAACGAAAAGAAACCTTCATTGGATGCCTGGGCTTTACTGAAGGCGATCATAAGTTAAAGCATGGGACATCAATTGGTTCGATTGATGTCCCATAGCCGATTGATTGAAGAACAAGTAGCCGAAGGTTTTGTTGATATCCGAAACTTATGCTTTCGTGCACTTGCACATTTCTAATCGAAAGGAGGGATGGCGAAATGATAGAAACCATCAGTCTGCGTGAAATTTACTTGATCTTAAAGAATCGGATGCGGCTAATTTTGGCCATTACCATCGCATTCATGATTGTTGCAGCATTGATATCGTATTACATGCTAACACCCATTTATCAAACATCTACTCAGCTTTTGGTCAGTCAGCAACAGGCCGAAACCGGCTTTGACAGTGAAAGTATTGAAACAGATTTACAGTTGGTCGGTACATACAGCGAAATCATCAAAAGTCCGATCATACTTGAGCAAGTGATCAGCCAATTAGGATTGGAAATGTCCTATGAAGAGCTAAATGAAAAAATAACTGTGGAAATTGCAGAAAGCTCTCAGTTGCTAAACGTGGTAGTGGCAGATGCAGACCTTGCTGCGGCTGTTGAGATTGCAAACAGTACAGCCGAAATTTTCGAAGTGGAAATTCTGGAATTAATGAATGCAGATAACGTTTCAATCCTGTCACCAGCTGTGGTCATGGAGAATCAGACACCGGTATCGCCAAATCCTCCACTGAATATTTTACTGGGTGCTATTGCCGGCCTGCTGATTGGAGCAGCTATCGCTATGATTTTGCGCTATTTGGATACTACGCTCAGAGTAGAAAAAGATATACAGGATGTGCTGGGGATTCCTGTACTGGGAGCCATCTCACCGATGAACGAAGAAGAAGACATCCCGGCAAATGAGCCGATTGCCTTTAAACGCAGGGAGGCATAAATGAATGGTGAAAAAAAAGAACAAACCGGAAGTGAAAAATCGAAAACTGATCGCATTTACTAATCCGAAATCGCGGGTGTCTGAACAGTTCAGAACCTTGCGGACCAATATTCATTTTTCTTCTCCTGATGGTGATATTCGGTCATTGGCCATCACTTCTGCCTCGCATTCTGAAGGCAAGTCGACTACCGCTTCGAATTTGGCAATTGTGTTTGCTCAAGAAGGCAAGCGTGTGCTTTTCATTGATGCGGATATGAGAAAACCAACAATGCATGACACATTTAAAATTACGAATCACCGTGGGCTTTCAAATGTGCTGGCCAGTCAGATTGCGTTGAAAGTAGCGATTCAGTCAGCGGGAATTGAAAATCTGGATCTTTTGCCGTGTGGACCAATTCCGCCGAATCCGGCAGAATTATTAAGTTCCCATAGCATGGACCTGCTTTTGGAACAGGGACTGGATGCTTATGATCTGCTGATCTTTGATACGCCACCTGTTTTGTCTGTTGCGGACAGTGTGATTTTAGCGAACAAATGCGAAGGCACTATTCTGGTAGTGAACTCGGGGAAAACAGAACGAGAGCATGCCGTCAGAGCAAAAGAAGCGATTACAGCCTCACCCAAAACCCGTTTGCTCGGAGTGGTGATCAATAACATTAAAGTCCAAAAAGATGCTGACTATGCGCAGTATTATGGGACAGAATGATAATAATGAGTCCATAAAAAAAGTTCAATCAGAAAACTGATTGAACTTTTTTTATGGACTTATTCCGAACGTTCTTGCAGGTTGATGGGCCGAATAGTGCCCCAGCTGGAGACATCAATTGTTACTTGCAGGTTTTGCGCCGACTCTAATTGAGGGCCAAGCCCCTGCTCCACATAAAACTGTTCCAGTTGAGGAGCTGTGACGCTGCCGCCATAAACAGATCCTTCGATAGCTCCGAAAAAGGACTCGTTATCGATTCGGTCAATGACGGCATAGCCATCATCGCCATTTTTCAAAGTGAAGTACACGGAACTGTCATCTGTGACGGAAGACGTTTGCAAATCTGGGTATTGCAGCATGACGTATTCTCCATAGAACGGATCGAATGGATCGAAGGGTTCAGCTCTTAAAACATATTGCTCGCCAAACCAGGAAGCTGCGTAATAACTTACAAGCAGAATTACGACAACCGCGGTTTGGATGATTGGAAAGAGCCAGGATTTCATAACTTGACACCTTCTTTCCTGCGATTAATCCACCAGGCTATAGCTGACAACAGGAACAACAGCAACGCACCGATTAAGAAGAAAAGGGACATGTCGAGCCGGTCCCATGCATAAATGATGTAAATAACAAACTGGACAACGATGAAGTAGACAAAGCCCAATCCCAAAGGTTCATTTTGCCGCTGGGCAATAATCAGATATGCGAGTGCGGACAATTCGGCAACTACTGCCAGACCGATTGCCGTTTCATCAAAGAGCAGCAATCCAATGGAGCCGGCAATCGCAATCCACATGAGGGAGCGGAATTTGAAAAAGCAAAGTACGAGAACGCCAACTCCGGCAATGGCTAAAGCGATGGCTTCTGCCATATGGCTTGCGTCAATTATGCTGATAAACGTTTGTCCGCGCACCGCCAAATATGCTGCCAGCAACATCCCTGCTGCCAGCAAATAAAGCGGTCGAATCATCCGCTGTTTGTGTTCAGGTGCAATGAGCAGGAGCAGGACAAGGGCGAACAAGGTCCAAATCGGCCACAGTGAGCTGTCATAATCCACGAGACCCCATAGCATGAACCCGGAAGCGAATAGCAGTATCCAGCTGAATGCCACTGGTGCAAAGCTTTTGCTGAAGTAAAACCACGCTATGGCAATGGCGATGAAGATACCCCATTCCAGCCATCCGATGTCAGGGAGAAATGATATCAGCACAGCGGCGCCAAAGAGAAATCCGATGACGGAGTAAATGAGGTTTTTCCAATAAAAGAAATGGGCAAGCGCTGCAAGAAACATCGCCCATGGCAAAGCGGAATTTGCCAATGGAAAATGAAAAGTCTGTGCTGCAACCAGTAAAGTCGCACCAAACATCGCTAGGCCAATCACCCTAAAGAGCAGTGGCGATCCAAAAGTTTTTTTCTCTGAGAAATGAGCGATGCTGTAGAAAAGCCACATCAAAGCCAGCATTAGCAGTACTTTTGCGAGATCCGGTATTGCCTGCCAATTGGCGGCAATAAAACTGAAAATCGCCAGAGAAAAGAAAATCAAGCCAATCATCAACAGCAGCGGCAGCTTTTTAGGGGCGGGCTGCCGCTTTTCAAAGGCTAAAATCTGCTCTGCTGTTTCTTGGTCCAGCAAACCTGCCTGTTGCCATTGCTTCAGTTTTTGCTCCGTGTCCATGCTGATTCCCCCATTCTATTTACCCTCATTATATGCTTAAATTATGCAATGAGATAGGTAATTGATTGCATAAAAAAAGAAAACATCAGACAACGGATCATTCCGTGCCTGCTGTTTTCTTAGTCCCGGAGCTTCACCACGACAACATCGTCGATTACGCGAACGGCATTCGGCGATGGCCATGCCTCCATCTCTTCAAACCATACTGTAGCTGCAATTTCCTGGCGTTCCTGCTCAGAAATGAAATCATATTTAACACCAAAATAGTTTTTCATTAAGGCGCTGTAATGGTAAGGGAGTGGGACGATGCTTTGCCCCAAAGGTCCCGTCATTCTTGGGATGTTGTCGGGAATCTTCTCTGTGCTCAACGGCGAGTCCAATTGCACACGTCCGATTAATGCCAGTTTTGATTCGGCTGTCACACCTTCAGTTTGTTCCACTCTGCTGATCAGACGGTTAACGAAGGCTGTTGATTTTTCATATTTCAATTCCATATTCAAGTAAGAAATGTTTGAGATAAGAGCGAAGTTGAATACTACGGCAAAGACAATCACTAAAGACATCCAAGAAAATGTTTTAGCAGCGATGGTAGGGAGGGTCAGATGCTCATAAAATAGCACCGGCAGCATATAGAAGGTGACAAGAGCGAACACCATTAGCATATGATAGACGACATCGGGTGAAACGAAATACAGCATATAGGCAGACAGAGGCATCAGCAATAGCAATGCCAGGGAAATCAAAGTCATCCGAATACTAGTAAAGATGCGGTTCTGGATCAGCAGCAGCACGAAGCCGACGGCAATCAGCAGAAAAACAGCGGCATTCAGCCATTCAAATAAATTAATCGGGGAGTCTGTATTGAATCCACGGAAAAAGAAAAAAGAGAAAGAATCATTTACTTGCTTGAAGCGTTCAAAAATGGAACCGCCGCTTTCGCCGACGGAGTCCAAGCCTTGATAGCTTGTGATATTGCCGGCAAAAAAGCTGGAATAGAATTTGAAGTTGACCGCGTACATCGCCATTCCGATGGCTCCCAAACCAAAGAAGCGGAAGATGTAGCTTTTTAATTGCCCGAAGGAAATCTTGTTGCCAAGAATTTCACTGATCAAAAAAACGATCATCACGGTTGATAAGAAGGGGAGGTTTGCCTGGTAGACACCTATTCCCAAATAAAAAATGACAGAGCCTGGAAGGAAGCCGTATTTGTACTTTTTGGTGATAAGCAAAGCCAGCATGGTGAGCAAAGAGCCGAAAATATAGCCGTCTGCAGTAAACATATACGAGAAGATAGACGCAATGGTCGGGAATGTGACGATTAAACCGCTAACTGCCACTATAGAAAAGGTTTTGTTCAATTGAAACAGTTCTATCAAAATTACGGCAATCAACGCTAAGTAAAGAATAGAAAGCGTTCCATTGATCCATGGCAAGTCGAAATAAGAGCTGATTCCGCTGAAAGGAGACAGGAAAAACCGGCCAGAACTCCCTTTCAGCTGGGGGCTATGCACATTGACGAGACTGTCATGGTTGGGAAGGATATTAGTGAAAACAAACATGTGGCATAAAAACCCGATGATCACGGCTGAAAGAAAAGCGGTTTTCCATTGTGGTTTAATGATCAATTTCAATTTCAATAGAAATTCTTCGGGCATTTCAATCGGCTCCTAGTCTATTGCGATGATTTCACTCAAATTTGGTATGTAAATTCCATTTCTAATAATATCAAACTTTGTTTGGAAAAAATAGGGCGTTTTTGTGGAGGCCGTGAGTTTCGCTGTTTCTGAAATTAAGGACATCAAGTTTCATTGATTTGATTTTTCCGATATTCATCTGTAGTGTCTGTCAGTCTTTCCTTGAAGAAATTCAATTTGTTTCAGTAGAAGATGTGGGTGAAGATTGAACTTAAGAGTGACAACTTGTTATCCTCTGACTTCGAAAGCCAGTGGCGAGTAGGGAATTCTGCCATTATTTTTAGCGCAGCTGCCTCGGTGCCGGCGCAATCGCTTTGCACTGTCCAAATCAGCAGTCTTTTCAATACGAATATTTGTTGCAGAAAACTGATTCGGAAAGGTTTGAAAAGGGAAAAAGAATAGGAAGAAGGTTTATGGCTCACAAGGTGAAGGGGTGGTTGGAAAAGATGATCATAGATCCATTGAACATGACTGCAAAGCAAAATTACAAACTATTGATTGGAAGTGTTGTGCCGAGGCCGATTGCCTGGGTATCCACTATGTCGACGGATGGCATAGCCAATTTAGCGCCTTTTAGTTTTTTTACAGTGGTATCGCGCAATCCGCCGATGCTGGCGTTTTCTGTAGGTGAAGGGGTCGAGGAACGTGAAGGTACGGTCAAGGACACATTGCAAAACATTCGTGAAAACAAAGAATTTGTCGTTAATATCGTGACAGCGCCACTAGCAAATGAGATGGCAAAAAGCGGTGAACATATCGCCAGAGAAATTGATGAGTTTGAGTATGCGGGGTTGACAGCAGCAGAGTCCATTGAAATTTCCGTACCGCGCGTTTTGGAGGCACCCATCAATATGGAATGCAAATTGCATGACATCATTCAATTGGGCGATGATCATTTAATAATTGGCAAGCTCGTAAAATTTCATATTAAAGATGAGCTGTATCAAAATGGCCGCATCAATTTGGAAAAGCTTGCACCCATCGGCCGCTTAGCTGGAAATTACGCACCGGTGGAAACTATTTTTTCGTTGCCAATCGAAGATCTGGATAGCATACTGAAAACACCTGTTGATAAATCAGAAAATCCGTAACGTGCTGCCGCTTTTGTTTATTCAATCGAATAACGGATAGCGGTTTTCTTATTCAACAAAGATTAAGAAAGGAGTGTTTTGATGGGGTTAGATATCGGGAACGTCAGCTTTCGGCGATTGCGGCGCGAGCATTTGCCGCAGCTTTATGAATGGATTACAAAAGAACCGCCAGCCACCCGGTTTTGGGGCTATGCACAAGGTGGCACATATGGCCAGTTTGTACAGGAATTCACGGATAGCATCAAGGGCAAGGATCCGACAAGGCCCTATGTCATTTATTACGAAGAAACACCGATTGGTTACATCCAAACTTACCATTGGAGCGATTATCCGGGCTGTGAAAAGTACGAGGAGCTGCACAAAGCGGCAGGGCTGGATGTGCTGATTGGCGCTAAAAACTACCGGAACAAAGGGCTGGGTTCCAAAGTTCTCCATAAATTTCTGAAAGAAATCATCTTTGCGGATTCTAAAACCCTCTTTTGCGTCACGGATCCGGACATTCGGAATACCGTCGCAATCCGTGCCTACGAAAAAACAGGCTTTCAAAAGACGCGGCAGGTGGATGAAGTACTGGATGAGCCGAGGCCGGTCATGCTAATGAGAGTGGGACGCAAAGAAGTAAAATAAGAAACCCGTTTGCCAGTGAATTTCTGGCAAACGGGTTTTAGTCTGTTCGTTGTTGGGAGCATCCTATTGGAGATTTTTTTCACTTTCAAAGATTGCCAAATCGATGGAATCCATCGGCTTATTAATCATTTCACCATGGCCGACCGCCAGCAGCTGCGGATTTAGCCGGCGAATTTTATGGGCGCTTTTAAGAGCTTCCTGTTTGTTCCATGTTGCAAAAGCCGGAAACGGAAAAAATACTTTAAATGTTCCAGAGACAGCGATGCCACCGCGTGTCTGGAGGGCATCCCCAGCAATCAGGAATTGGTTGCGTGAATCCAATAAGGAAATAGAGCCGGGCGTGTGTCCAGGCGTACTGACAACTTTCAGGGAACCGACCTGATCGCCTTCTTCGAGCAAACGGTCGGGCTGCGTTTTAATGTTTTTGGGAACTCCGCCTTTGATCGGTGAATCAGGTTCATCTGGCAACAGACTCGTGTCACCGGCAAGCAGACGCGCATCACGCGCCGATATGCTGACAACAGCATCCGGCCACTCACGCTTGATGGCATCGAGCGCACCCATATGGTCGCCGTGGGCATGGGTGATGATGATTTGGGTCAGCGGCTTTTTCATCACCTTGATCGATAATAAAATCTGTTTGGCATTAAATCCTAAAGCAGCGTCAATCAAAGTCAGTTCCGTTTCTTCATCAATTACATAGCAATTTACGGGAAAGAATCTGGGCATGAACGTCAATTGATAAACAGGTCCTTTTTTTGTCATCTGCACAGCCAACCAGCTCCTTATGGATGATGTAAGTTAGTTCCAGTTTACCCTGTTTCACAAGGTTGGGAAAGGTGTTTGGACAGTAAATGCTGCTGAAAGGACAGTATTTCGCCAGTTTAGACTGTATTTATTCAGTTTGGACAGTATTTCAAGAAGTTTGGACAGTATATCCAATAAAATGGTAAATTCCACTCTAATTTTTAAAGAACTCAGGGCAATCAAAGACTTTTTGATGCCCGCTCACTATAATAAAGAAAAAGGGAGGCGTATTCATGAAATATTTTGCGGTATTACTGCCCATGAAAGACGCTGATAAAAGCCGGGAGTTTCGGCCGCAGCATTTGGCGTATTTGGAAGACAAACGCAATAACGGCCAGGTAGCAGCCAATGGCAAATTTGCGGATGGTTCCGGCGGATTGGTCATTTACCGGGCTGAATCATTCGGAGCATGCGAAGCTTTGGTGAAAAAGGATCCATATATTGCAGAAGGTGCCAGGAAATACGAAATCTTTGAATGGGAAGCGGTTTGGGCGGATAATGCTCAGTAAAGGGCATGGAATAATTTGAGGAGGAAAACCGGTGCATGAGTTAAACGGTGTTTTGCCAGTTTTGCGCAATATGAAAGAATTTGAACGCTTGCTCGACAGCGATCACGAATACATCATTTTTTTGGAGATTCGGCTGGCTCAGCTGAAACAGTTAGTACAGGCAGCAAAAAAAGCCAAAAAGAAAGTCATCCTTCACGTGGATTTGATTCAGGGACTGAAGACAGATGCCTATGGATTTGAGTATTTGGTAAGGGAAGTCAAGCCGGATGGCATCGTGTCGACACGCAGCAATGTTATCGCTTTGGCTAAGAAAAATAATTTGCTGACGATTCAGCGCCTTTTCCTGTTGGACAGCCAGGCGCTTGAGCATAACATTAAGCTGATCAATCAGGTCACTCCGGATTATATCGAAATTCTGCCAGGGATCATCCCGTCGGTCATCAAGGAAGTTTTTGATAAAACAGGCATCCCGGTCATTGCAGGCGGACTGATCCGGACAAAAGAAGATATTCAATTGGCATACGATGGCGGGGCTAAAGCCATTTCAACCTCTCAGCCCGAACTATGGGAAATATAAATTGTTGACAGCGTTTTCATAAACTGGTAACTTAGTATTTACAAGTTAAGAGCTGTGTTGGAGAAATGGAGACCCACACTGAAATGAGCGCTTCTCGCGGAGAAGCGGCTCGGTTCAGCGTGGGTCTTTTTGCGTTTTTCTAAAACAGTTCAAAGCCGAAATACAAAGGGGTTCTTTACAATGACGGAATTTTTAGCAGAATTAGTCGGCACCATGATTTTGATTATTTTTGGTGCTGGCGTCGTAGCAGGGGTAGTACTAAAAGATTCGAAAGCTGAGAACAGCGGCTGGATCGTTATTACGATTGCATGGGGATTGGCCGTAACGATGGGTGTTTACGCAGTAGGCAGTTTTTCAGGAGCGCATTTGAATCCGGCAGTCACACTCGGGTTTGCAGCCGTAGGCGATTTTCCTTGGGCAAAAGTGCCGGTCTATATCGCAGCACAGATTATTGGTGCAATCATCGGTGCGGCCATTGTCTTTTTCAATTATTTGCCGCATTGGAAGCAGACCGAAGATGCAGAAACGAAACTGGCAGTATTTGCAACAATTCCTGCCATCCGCCGTCCATTCTCGAACTTGGTCAGTGAAATCATCGGGACTGCAGTTTTGGTCATGGGCTTGCTGTTTATCGGAGCTAACGAATTTACAGAAGGCTTGAATCCATTGATTGTCGGTGCATTGATTATGGCAATCGGGATGTCGCTTGGCGGTACAACCGGCTATGCCATCAATCCGGCGCGTGACCTTGGACCTCGCATTGCACACGCCTTGCTTCCGATTCCAGGTAAAGGGAAATCAGACTGGTCATACGCCTGGGTGCCGATTGTCGGACCTGTTTTTGGCGGTGTTTACGGAGCATTATTTTATAAAGCGCTGTTCACCGGAGCATACGATTTGCCGTTTTGGATCATGAGCGCCGCCTTGATCCTGGTTTTATTCGGGGCAGCAAGTGTAGAATTGAGAAAAGAGCGGACAACCGCTGATAAATTAGAAGAAAAAATCGTTTCATAACCCATTGGAGGAGATTGTTTTGACTAAAGATTATATTTTATCCATAGACCAGGGCACTACAAGTTCACGTGCCGTATTATTGAACCATAAAGGTGAAATTTTTGAAACAGCCCAACAGGAGTTCCAGCAGTTTTTCCCGAAACCGGGCTGGGTAGAGCATGATGCCAATGAAATCTGGACATCTGTTTTAGCCTGTATCGCAGAAGTGCTGCGCAAATCGGATGTCGATCCGATCCAAATTGCCGGCATCGGCATCACCAACCAGCGTGAAACGACAGTCGTTTGGGACCGCAACACAGGCAAACCGATCTACAAAGCGATCGTATGGCAGTCGCGCCAAACAGACGGCATTTGCAACGACTTGAAAGAGCAGGGCTTGAACGAATTGTTCCGCAAGAAAACAGGCTTGCTGATCGATGCTTACTTCTCTGGAACAAAAGTAAAATGGATTTTGGACAATGTTGAAGGAGCGCGCGAAAAAGCAGACAATGGCGACTTGATGTTCGGGACGATCGATTCATGGCTTGTTTATAAGCTATCAGGCGGCGCAGCGCATGTGACAGATTACAGCAATGCATCCCGTACCTTGATGTACAACATTTATGATTTGGAATGGGATCAGGAGCTGTTGGACATCCTGACAGTGCCGAAGAGCATGCTGCCTGAAGTACGCCAGTCGTCGGAAGTTTATGCCAATACCATCAATTATCATTTCTTCGGCCACGAAGTGCCGATTGCCGGTATGGCCGGTGACCAGCAGGCCGCATTGTTCGGCCAGGCTTGCTTTGAAAAAGGCATGGCAAAAAATACTTACGGAACAGGCTGCTTTATGTTGATGAATACCGGCGAAGAAGGCGTTGTATCAGAGCACGGGTTATTGACGACTCTTGCTTGGGGTGTTGACGGAAAAGTTGAATATGCACTTGAAGGCAGCATTTTTGTCGCCGGTTCAGCAATCCAGTGGCTGCGCGACGGTCTGCAAATCATTGAAAATGCACCGGAAAGCGAAGACTATGCGATGCAAGTCGAGTCAACAGAAGGCGTCTACATGGTTCCGGCATTTGTCGGCCTTGGAACACCTTACTGGGATACCGATGCACGCGGTGCCGTTTTCGGCCTGACACGCGGCACAACAAAAGCACATTTCATCCGTGCAACGCTTGAGGCGCTCGCATATCAGACAAAAGACGTTGTAGATGTTATGATAGAAGATGCAGGGATTGAATTAAAGACTTTGCGTGTTGATGGCGGAGCAGTCGGCAATGATTTGCTGATGCAGTTCCAAAGCGACATTCTGGATGTTCCAGTGGAACGCCCGATGATCCAGGAAACAACGGCACTTGGTGCAGCTTATCTAGCAGGCCTTGCGGTCGGATTCTGGAAAGACAAAGAAGAAATTGCCCAGCAATGGAAAATCGACAAAACCTTTACCAGCGAAATGCCAGCTGAAAACAGTGAAACACTTTACGCAGGCTGGAAAAACGCTGTAGCAGCAACACGTTCATTTAAACCAGTGAAATAACCTACAAGTTAATATCGAGAGATAAACGGCCGGAGACTATGAGAGACCAAGCCAGATGTGCAGAAGAAATTCTGCAGCTGTGCCTGGATCTCTCTTTTTATATGGAGAAACGGCTGTATGGGTTGAGTAAGAACATAGTTTTACACCGCTTTGGGTGAAAAAAATCAGCTTAGTGCTTTGCAAAATAGGGTACTAATGCAGGAGCAAATCAGTTTTCTTTATGCAGTCTTTCCATATTTATTCCATCCACAGACAAAAAAGGAGCAGATCAACTTATGAAATTTTCAAGCTTAAACAGAACCGAACGCTACGAACACATGAAACAAACGCAATTGGATGTCCTTGTTATTGGGGGCGGAATTACAGGTGCGGGCATCGCACTTGATGGAGCAGTGCGCGGCATGAATGTTGCTGTTGTGGAAATGCAGGATTTTGCGGCAGGTACAAGCAGCCGTTCGACCAAATTGGTGCACGGCGGTTTGCGCTACCTGAAGCAATTTGAGATAAGAATGGTCGCCGAAGTCGGCAAAGAACGCGAAATCGTTTATGAAAATGGACCGCATGTGACGACTCCAGAATGGATGTTGCTGCCGTTTTATAAAGGCGGAACGTTTGGGCCGCTCAGCACCAATGTCGGCCTGCGTGTTTATGACTTTTTGGCTGGCGTCAAAAAAGGCGAGCGCCGCAAAATGTTGAGCAAAGAAGAAACCCTGCGCCGCGAGCCTTTATTAAAGAAAAAAGATATTCGAGGCGGCGGCTATTATGTGGAATACAAAACCGACGACGCACGCCTGACGATGGAAGTCATGAAAAAAGCAGTTGAAAAAGGCGCTTTGGCAATGAACTATGCAAAAGTGAAAAGCTTTATTTACGATAATGGCAAGACTGTCGGAGTTCAGATGGAAGACCAAATTGACGGAACGATCCACGAGCTGTATGCGAAAAAAATCGTCAATGCAGCAGGGCCATGGGTTGATACATTGCGTGACAAAGACCATTCCAAATTTGGCAAGACGCTTCAGCTGACAAAAGGCATTCACTTGGTCTTTGATGGCCTTCGCTTCCCATTAAAGCAAGCGATCTATTTTGACATGCCGGACGGCCGGATGGCATTTGCCATTCCGCGTGAAGGCAAAGTTTATGTAGGTACGACAGATACGGTTTACAAGCAGGACATCGCACATCCGACGATGACGCTGGAGGACCGCAACTACGTCCTTAAAGCCATCGACTTTATGTTCCCTGAAGTGGCAATTACAGAAAAAGATATCGAATCCAGTTGGGCTGGTTTGCGTCCGTTGATCCACGAAGAAGGCAAGGACCCATCCGAGATTTCACGGAAAGACGAAATCTTTGTATCGGATTCCGGTTTGATTTCAATTGCGGGCGGCAAATTGACCGGCTACCGTAAAATGGGCGAACACATCATCAATCTGGTGGCAGAGCAATTGAAGAAAGAACAAGGAGTCAACTACCCGAAAAGCTCGACCAAGCGTTTGCCGATTTCGGGCGGCGAAGTGGGTGGATCGAAAGGTTTTGAAACGTTCATGGCGGACCGTATCCATCAATCGAGAGGCATGGGGCTGGCTCCTGATACTATGCGCATGCTTGTCAATCGTTACGGGGCAAACGTGGACAAGGTTCTTCACTTCTATACAACCGGATTAGAAGAAGCGGCACGTGCCGGGCTGAATCAACTGGTTTACGCGATGCTGCGCTATTCAATGGAATACGAAGCATCATACAAGCCGATCGATTTCTTTATTCGCCGTACGGGTGCTTTGTATTTCGACATCCATTGGGTGCAAGCATATAAAGAATCAACCATCGCTTATATGGGCAAGGTGCTTGGCTGGACTGATGAGCAGGTGGCAGATTATCGCGCTGAACTGGAAGGCTTGCTGCACGAAGCCGTTCATCCTGTGGAGGTATCTTCTCAGAGCTTAAGCTAATTCAACTCCATCCCGCCTACAATCATTAAATTGATTGCAGGCGGGATTTTTTTGATATAGACTGGAAAAATTATTCTTTTGGGTTTATACTTATTAAAAATATCTGATTAGACGTAATATTGTGACTTTAAAATCAAAGGAATAGGAGCCTTGCCATGAAGAAAACAATAAGTCTTTTTCTTGTTTTGCCGCTGCTCTTCACGGTTTTCACAGCCAATGAAAATAGAGTTTTTGCGGAAGAAGGTCCTCAGCAGGTCATAGTGAAATACAAGGAAAATTCTCAGTCTGCAGCCGCTGAAGCTCAGTCAGCCAATCTGAATAACGAGACGGATATGGCTGCACTTGAGGTGCCTGCAGGCAAAACTGCGGCTTCTTTTATGCAAGAGCTGAAAGCAAAAGGGGATGTGGAATTTGTCGAGCCGGATTACCGCATTGAGCTGGCTTATACACCAAATGATCCGGAATTTGCCAAACTTCAATACCATCATAAAAAAGTTGGAACGGCTGCTGCTTGGAAGCAGACAAAAGGATCAGCTGACGTGGTAGTTGCAGTGATCGATGATGGAATGGATCTGCTGCATGCCGAACTGGCTAATCAGTTTATTGCCCCGTACGATGCGCTTAATAAGCAGGCAGGAACCATCAGCCCTGGCTTCCACGGTACGCATGTTGCAGGCCTGATAGCGGGTTCAGCAGACAACGGTATATGGGGTGCGGGAGTTGCGCCGCATACGAAAATCATGCCGATCGATGTGTTTGACGATGGCGGATTTGCTTATACTTCCGATTTGATTCATGGCATCGAACACGCTATAGCGTCAAATGTCGATATTATCAACATGAGTTTAGGTTCTTATTATTACAGCAAAGCACTGGATCAGGCAATACAGCAAGCACATAAAGAAGGCATCGTTATTGTGGCAGCCGCAGGAAATGACGGAACGCGCAGCGCACATTACCCATCTTCCCTGGCCAATGTCATTTCTGTCGGTGCTGTAACAAACAATGACACCAGTTCATTATTTTCCAATAAAGGGCCGTCCATTGATGTTACAGCTCCGGGAACGGAAGTCTACTCCTCTTTGCCGAACAATCTTTTTGGCCCACTGAGCGGCACGTCAATGGCAGCGCCGATTGTTTCTGGTGTGGCCGCATTGATCAAAGCCGACCAGCCGTCCCTCAGCAACAAAGAAATTGAAAAGCTGATTTTTTCATCGTCGGATGATTTAGGAAAAGCCGGGCGTGACGATGTTTACGGGCATGGCCGAGTCAATGCCAAAAAAGCGCTGAAAAACTAAGAAAAAGCCGCGAAGCAATTCGCGGCTTTTTCACGATGTTAGATAAATTAAGGCTTTTGAAATGTGGAAGTCTTTTTAAATAACCTATATAATAACAGAATGTTCAGAAAACTAATAGGCGGGTGAAAGCATGGTCGAGCTGCGGCAGAAAAGCTATTGGCAAATAGGAGTATTGAGTGGGGCAATCAGTGCACTGATTTACATAGTCCACGTCATTATGGGCGGCATATTATGGGATGGCTACAGCCATGTGCGGCAGACAATCAGCGAACTGACAGGCAATGGAGCACCTGACGCCGAAATGCTAAGGTTTTTAACAACTGGCTACGGAATCCTTGCGGTCATTTTTTCAGTGATTGTCTACGTGCTATTCCGAAAACATCAAGTCAACCGAATTGCTCAGTTTGGAGCTATTCTGCTGCTGGTCATGCATGCGGCATCGCTGATTGGCTATGGCCTCTTTCCATTGGAGCAAGGGGGTGAAGTACTGACTTTTGGCAACTTCATGCATTTGGCGATAACAGCCATTGTGGTGATTACAACGGTGGGTGCATTATTTGCCATTGGCTACGGACTATGGCTGACTAAAAACTTTTGGGCTATCGGTTTGTTTACGCTTGTCTGTGCAATCGTTATCGTCTTGGCCGGAGTAGCAACCCCGATTGTCTTGAATAATGAGTTGCCGTATGCTGGACTTGTCGAACGTCTTATTATATTCACCTTACAGCTCTGGACTTTTGTGCTTTCACTCTATCTGTACAGGCTGCCGAAAATTATGGACATGGAAGTAAAGCGCTTCGGATTTATGAAAATTTATAAAGAACGCTGAAAATACCGGACAAGGAAAACCCTTGTCCGGTATTTTTGATTGTTACTGAGCTTTTTCCGCAATGGGAGCATTACGGTCTTTGAAGATGAATTTCTTGCTGAAAATGTAATTGGCAACCAGTACGATAACATTGGCCAATATTTTGGAGATTGTACCATTCATGCTTAGCAATCCAACCAATATCATCATCGTACCCAAATCCATAAAAAAGGACAGCACACGGAATCCGAAAAAAGATCCCATCTCCGCAAAGCGGTCGCGCCAATTGGTGGTGACACTTTTAAAGACATAGCGCTTGTTGACGAAAAAAGCAAAAACGACGGCGAAGAGCCAGGCGATGGTTGTCGAAATGCGGTAATCCAGATGGAACAGCTCTTCGCAGATCCAGTAGACAGCAATGTTGACGGCAGTGGTAAAACCACCCATGATTAAATACATGAGTATGCTGCGCCAGTCTTTTGATAACAATTTCTTCATTGAATTCTCCGATCTTACTTTAAAAAATAATTAATGATTTGCAAAATAATATTTCTGTGCAATAGGGTCTTGTATTTGATAAATCCACGGTTTTGGATATATAGGGAAACGGCTCCCAGAAAACTCAGAAGAGAAATCAAAAATCCAGCTGTGAATCCTTCCGGTCTATATTTTAACGCAACAGCGTGATTTCCGGAAGGGGCAAGTATGCCTGTGTAGGCAGAGTGAACCGGAAATGTATCGACGGGCTGTCCGTCAATGCTCGCTTTCCAGCCGGGTGAGTAAGGGATCGATAAAAATAAAACGGCATCCTCTTCAGATGAATATTGTCCTGTTACATAATTATTGCCGTAGCTGATGCCCTTTAGGCTGTTGTCCTGGTAACCACGGATAATCTCTTCGTAGGCTCCGTAATCGGCTGCAATTACTTGAATATCTTTGAGCAAAAATTCCCCGGGCTGAATGGTTAATTGAATAGTTTCAGTATCTAAATCCATTCCAAAACGGAACAAGACTTGGTTTTTCGCATGGCTGTAAGTATATTGGTCAATTTCGTAGCGATTAGAACGCATATTTTTTTCAAGGGCAAAGCTTGCTCCCAGATTATTAGCGGCTTGTATCGTTAAGCCGTTATTTTCTGTGTAGGGAAGAATGTCGGCAAAAACAGTCAACTCAGAAAGTGAGTGCGTCTGAACGGGAATGGTGATTTCGATCGGTGTTTGGGATGCTATCCAGACCCCGTCTGCTCGGTCTTCAACGAGAGTATTATCATCAAAAGCGGCGTCTGCCAGAGTGCCGATTGTTCGGGACACAGTGGACTCTTCAGGTGCTAACCCAGCTGCTTCGAAATAGTCATCCGGCAGTATGGCGTTTCGCAGCATGCGTTCATCAATCAGCGGATCCATTGGCCCGTTCAAAGCGGATATCGGCATAGCAGATTCATATAGGAAGCCAATCGGAAGAAAAAACTGATTTTCTTCGATAGAGATGTTTTCATTTTCATAGACCTTTTCGTAGCCATATGTGTTGTAGGGTTCAGCAAAAGTGACATTGTATTTATTATTCAGCAGTGTATTTATAAATGTGCTGGATGGAAATCCTTGGGTGACATTCAGTCGACGGCTGCTGGCTGTTGTTAAATAGTCCATCTCAAACTTTTGCAGGTCCCAATCCATTAAGGACTGATACGCTACATAAGATCGATAGCCATAGCTCATAGAGGCATTAGGTCCAAGGATGCCGGGGTAATTGATGTTGATCCGGTAAAGGCCGGCATCATTTTGAATAGCTGCAAGCCCCGTTTTTATTTCTTCATTATTATAACGGGTCTGGTAATGTTCTTTATCCATCAGGCTTAGTACGCCCCACACTCCTTTGTGGGTGTCCGTGAGTTTTTCTCCATCTGATTTAGCTATCAAATCAGTCATCAGGCTATGCGGAAGCAGGAAACTGTAGGCTATAGCTGATACAGCCGCAAAAGACAGCAATAGACTTTTCACCTGTGCCTTTTCAGAAAACTGCCCTGCAATAAACAAAATGGCAAATGCTGCAGGCAGTAATTTGATCCATTCTGCATAATGGGTAAACGGGTTGGCATCGAGCCAAAAATAAAGGAGGAGCGACAAGGAAATCAAAAGAAAAGCATTTTTTGATTTTTTAAAGGAAGTGTCATTGAATGCACGGGCGGCGAGAATGATAAAAAAGAGATTAAAGATGAAAAAAGCCCTGAATTCAAATGGAGAACTAAAACCGCCAACAAGCAAATGGATATACCCAACCATCAATATGCCAATCAGTAAACTTGCTGCAGTCCCATAGAGCCAAAATCGATTTTTGGAGCCATTGATGAAAAAAAGCGGAATGGCCAAGAGGGGCAAAAAATGCATGCCGCCTTCCCACAGAAGTTTGCGGGTCAACTCATCGGGACCCAAAACTAAATCGGCCATAGGCTGCGGGGCACGTTCCAGTGCACTGGATCCAAACAGGCTTAGAACGGATGGCAGGAAAATGATCATTGCAGTGCCAAGAGCGAGCAAGTAAAGAAGCGATAACCGAAGGTGAAAATGCAGAAATGCTTTACCGGTTTTAAGAGTATTTGCTGCGGTGAAATACCGGAACAGGCTGTAAAAAATCAATCCAAGCGTGATCATAAACAAAAAATAGAAATTGCTGATGCTGGCAAGCACCAGAACGCTGAACAGCAGGACGGGCTTATGCTGCGTCAAAAAACGCTCATAGCCCAGCAGGATGAACGGAAAATACACCGTGGCATTGATGAAAAAGTAATGGGTATAAAAATGATCGAAATTGAACAAAGCAAAGCCGTTGGCAATGCCAGCCACCAAAGCAATATTCCGGTTAATGCCGAGTTTCTTCAACAACAAGTATGTTCCTGCACAAATCAGGAGGATTTTGAAGAGTGTCATTGGAACAAATGATCCGGGAAACCAGGCTTTTGGCAACAGCAGCAATGGCCATAAAAAAATATCGCCGAGCATATAGTAGCCAAAATCATTCCAGAAGCTGCCGCCAGGGCCATAATTCCAGGACCAAAACGGCAACACGCCCGTTCTGATGAGATCATGGAACAAATTGAAAAAATGGACGTATTGATTGGAGGCATCGCCACCAGCTGCTAGGAAAAAATAGCCGTTGGCAGGAATTTTATAAAAAATTAGAACTCCTATAAACAAAACAAGAATTATGAGCAAGACAAGATGGAAATCGATTTTCTTTGGCATGAAAACGACACCTCGTTTAAACGATTGATGGCAACTTGTGTTTTGCTGGATTAGCTATTAATATACATGAAATTCAGGTATTTATCAGCAGTAACTGCTGTGGCCAAGAAGGTTAAGTGAAATAAGATGATTTTGAAGAAAGAATTTAGTATATCCTTACATAATATTCGGCGATAATGGGTAAAGAAGTATATTGAACGGCAACTGCTTAGTTGCCAAGTTGAAACTGGAGGATGAGCAGATGAGAAAGATGAACCGGGGAATGATTACCTCATTAAGTGCAATTGGCGTGGCTCAGGCATTAAAAATTGTCACCCATAAAACAGTGACAGGAAACTGGGATTGGAAACAAGCCTTTACAACAGGTGGAATGCCGAGTTCCCACTCAGCAGGAGTATCTGCACTGGCTTCATATGTCGCCGCCAATAAAGGGGCGCGCCACACGGAAACAGCATTGGCCATTGTTTTTGGCGTAATCGTCATGTATGATGCGCAAGGCATTCGCCGCCATACTGGAGAGATTGCACGATTGGTTAATGACCTGGAAGACAGCTTTGTAAAATTCTCTGGAGAATTCCCGAGTTTTGAATTTATTGAACGCGAAAAGGATCTAAAGGAACTTCTTGGCCATCAGCCGGTTGAAGTAGTTGCCGGCGCGGCTTTTGGTACAGTTCTTGGATTGGTTTCAGCAGCGATTGAGAACCGTGTGCGTGAAATCGAAGAAAAAGAAAATCGTTCTAAAGCTAAATTGCCATACGACGGCCGCAGCCGCAGATTGACGCGGTCCAATTAAAAAAGACAGCCTTTCCTTCCGGGATGGCTGTCTTTTTTCTGTCCAAATATCGGGCGACCGCACCTCAAAAGGCAAAGTCCGCACCTCAAAGTGAGTTAACCGCACCTCAAAGGGCAAAGTCCGCACCTCAAAGGGGGATAACCGCACCTCGAAGGGCAAAGACCGCACCTCAAAGAGTAATAAAGTAAACCAGATTGCGGTTTCTGCAGGAACGCCCAGTAAGATTGATCCGGCGAAGTTTTCAGCGAGTGGTCTGCACTTCAATAGCAAAAGATGCTTCTTCATACTCTCTTTGTAAAGTGCAGGTTAAGAAATTCTAAAGACTCCTGAAAAGGGATTGCGGCGTTTGGCAGATGGTATATGCTGACTGTAGAGCCTAATCACCTTGAAGGAGGAAGATCTTTTGAAAACTTCGTTTTTGAAAATGTCTGTTCCTGTTCTCGCCCTTGGATTTGTTTTGATGCCGCAAGTCAATACCCAGGCTTACATTGCACTAAAAGCCCCGGCCTCCGAAGAACAACAGCAAGCCGGCAAGCCAGTAACAGGTACCTTGGAATTAGGTCCTTATCAGAAACAATTAGACGCACTCGAAGAAGATCTTCAGGCACTGGTTGCGGAACTGGGTGATGAAGAAACTATCAGCTTTGAGCAATATCAAGAGTACCAGACCATACTGGACGGATTGATCATGAAATTAAATACGGTGTCCCAGGAGATAGAATCAGAATCTCCAGCCATAAACCACAACTTTCAAAAACTGCTGATTGTTCAGGAAAAGATCCATGAAATTGACGTGAAATAGATGATAAATCCAAAGAAACCGCAGCTGCCACTCTGACAGCTGCGGTTTCTTTGGGTGCTCATAAGAGTCCTGTTCAAGATGTTATTTACAGACCTGCTCATGACTCAAAATTATAAAAATTACGAAATGAAAGCAAGCCTAATACAAATATTCCCAGAACTATAATCTGTCACTGAAAACGAAAGTATTTCCCAATATTCATGAAAAATTTTCTGCTCAAAAAATACCTAAAATATGGTATTTTTCAGATCTGATAATACCTACTAAAAATGATAATTAATACTGCAAATTTAATAATATTTTACATTTAGCTTGTTTTGTTAACTATTAATTTGCTATCTATGATAAAATCATCTTCTGAATAGATAGATTTATTACAAATAGGAAGACTTCATGACAAGTTGCAACCCTGAGTAGTTGTTTGACGTTATAAGGTTTATAATGGAAGAAATTAATGGGATTTATGCTAGTCCATCAGGAGGTACAGCGATGACATGTAATAAGTGCGGGAAAGAAAATGAAGAAGGCGTAAAATTCTGTAAGGATTGTGGGAATTCACTCATGCAAAGAAGAAACAAAAAGCAAAAAAAGCGTAACTTAATGTACGCAATCGTATTGGTATTAACTTTATTAGGTGTAGGCATTGGTTCTGCACAATTAATGGAAGACGAAGCAGAGCCAGTAGAACCGCCAAAAGAAGAACTGACTGCTGAAATAGAACCAGAGCCGGAACCAGAAGCACCGGAAGTGGAAGAAGAACCTGAAGAAGAGCCAGCAATAGAGCCAGGGATAGTGGAAAAGGTTGAAGAGCCTGAAGAAACGGTTCCAGCGGAAGAGGAAACAGCAGGTACTGTAACGAAAGTGGAAAACGTTGTGCCGCCTTCCGAACAGCCAGAAAAAGTAGAACCGAAGAAAAAAGAAAAAACAGCAATCATCAAAGAATCGCAGCAAAAAGTCTATACCATTTTGACGGAAGGTGGACAAGGATCAGGATTCCTGTTCTCTGATACCGGAATGGTCGTAACCAATGCGCATGCTGTAGCAGGTTTCACGGATGTAGTAGTCCGCAACATCAACGGCCAGGATCACCCGGGGACAGTCGTCGGCATTTCTGATGAATCCGATATTGCATTGATCCATGTTGAAGCATTTGAAGGCATTGCTCCATTGGAAGTTGAAATGGAAGCGACTGACGTGGGTACGGAAGTCATTGCACTTGGCAGCCCGGCAGGCATGGAAAACACAGCCTCGATGGGCTACTTAACCGGAATTGACCGTGATTTCTACCAGGAGTTTACTTACGAGGACATCTATCAGATTGACGCCAAAATTGCCCCGGGCAGCAGCGGCGGTCCGCTGGTTGATGCAACAACAGGCAAAGTCATCGGCATCAATTCACTGGTGATTGAAGAAGGCGATTCGATCGGCTTTTCGATTCCAATGTATTCGATGCATGACCAATTGTCACAGTGGGTGACTGCTCCGATGTCGGCCGAGGAAGTTGCAGCCTTATTCCAAGTCTATGACGACTTTAGCGGCTATGAAGACGAAGAATATGAATACGATATTGATTTGGAAATGAAATTTGATGAAACCAATTTAAGTGAATTCATCGGTGATTTCCGCTATTATTATGAAACCTCATTGAAAGAAGAAGACTTTTTCTACGTGCAGAATCTTCTTGTCTATGAGAGCGAGATTTACAATGGTATTTCAGAGTATATTACAGACATCGCAGGGCAGGGAATGGAGTTCAACTTCACACAGCTGGATATTGCCGGTATCGAGATTTTCGAAGACCACGCAATTGTCCACACGGAAGAAGCATTTGATCAAAAAAATGCAGCTGGTGAATGGTCCGTTCAGAAGCGCAATAAAACCTATACCATTGTAATGGATGAATACGGATTTTATTATGTTTCCGATATAGTTAATAAGGAATAGGGATCTGTTGATTCCAAAGCCGCCTCGTAGAATCACTTGATTCTACGAGGCGGCTTTTTTGTTGCTAAAAAGAATCGGAAAGTCGCATGTTTTTGTGGCAAGATGTGTTTTTTACAGTATAATAGAATCAATTGTATTTATCTAAATATTCCAATTTATAAAAAACTTTTAAAAAAGAGGGATGTATATGGCGGTGTTAGTAACTGGGGGAGCGGGATTTATCGGCAGCCATGCAACGGTCGAATTGCTTGAAAATGATTATGAAGTGGTGGTTGTAGATAATCTATCAAATAGCCAACTGGCATCAATAGAGCGCATTAAAGAAATGACTGGCAAAGAGTTCGTGTTTCACCAAGTGGATTTGCTGGATTACCAAGCTTTGGACGATGTTTTTTCCCAGTATGATATATCTGCAGTCATGCACTTTGCGGGGTACAAAGCAGTCGGGCAATCGGTCCAAATGCCGCTCAGCTACTACAACAATAATATTAGCGGTACGCTGACATTATGTGAAATTATGCTGAAGCATAAAGTGGAGAAATTGGTCTTTAGTTCTTCCGCAACGGTATACGGCCAGCCGGAACGAGTGCCGATCGAAGAATCGTTTTCTTTGTCAGCTACAAATCCTTACGGACGCACTAAATTGATGATTGAAGAAATTCTACGGGATTTGGCAGTTTCCAATCCTTCTTTCCGGATTGCTATTTTGCGCTACTTCAATCCCATCGGTGCCCATCCCAGCGGCAAATTAGGCGAAGATCCAAGAGGAGTGCCAAACAATCTGATTCCGTTTATTACCCAAGTTGCAATTGGCAAAAGGCAGGAGCTGCAAGTGTTTGGAGGAGATTACGATACGAGCGATGGGACAGGTGTCCGTGATTACATTCACGTTGTGGATTTAGTAAAAGGGCATATCAAGGCACTTGAGTATTTGGACAACCATGAGGGAATCGAAACCTTCAATCTTGGGACTGGCACCGGCTACAGTGTATTGGAAATTTTACGCAGCTTTAACGAAGTGACAGGGAAAAAAATACCCTATAGAATTACAGACAGAAGACCTGGTGATATCGGAGTCTGCTATGCCAATCCGGAAAAGGCAAAAAAACTGCTTGGTTGGCAGGCCGAGAAAAGTTTAAAAGAGATGTGCCGTGACTCCTGGAATTGGCAAGTTCTAAATCCGGATGGGTTTCACTAACAATCCTATTGTTTTCATGCAAGGTGCAGAGGGGTCGAGTTATGTTCGATATTTATAAGGAAATGTGGAAACGCCGGAAAATGATCCAGTCTCTTTCCATTCAGGAAATAAAAAGAGAATATGCAGGCACCTTGCTTGGATTTGTCTGGGGTCTAGTCAATCCGTTGATGCGAATTGCAGTCTTCTGGTTTGTATTCAGTGTAGGGGCAAGAGCTGGCGGACCGGTGGACGGGGCACCTTATTTTGCATGGCTTGCGATTGGCATGGTCGCCTGGTTTCTTTTAAATGATGGTTTCCGGCTTACGCAGAAATCATTTCGCAGCAAAAGGTCGATTATTAAGAACACGCCTTTTCCAATTGCCATATTGCCTGCAGTCCAAATTCTGTTTTCGTACTATATTCATTTGATCCTGTTGGCGGTCGTTTTTCTATTAACCGCTTTGTCTCTTCAAACCGTTTCCCTCTATAATTTACAGCTACTATACTACGATTTTGCAGCTGTCATGCTGCTTCTGGGCATCGGCTCGATGACTGCGCCGTTGGTTGCTGTCAGCAAGGATTTTGGCCGTTTTTTGGATACGATTCTCGTCTTCCTTTTTTGGATGACTCCTATTTTTTGGTCAGCCGACAATCTCGGCATGTATGACTGGATTATCAAGCTCAACCCATTCCATTACATCGTCCAGGGCTACCGGGATTCGTTTTTCTATGAAACCGGATTCTGGGAACAGCCGGTATACACGTTCTATTTTTGGATCCTGGTCCTTATCTTTTTTCTTTTGGGAAATTACCTGCATAAGCGGATGAAGCCAATATTTCTCGATACTCTGTAAGCTCGATTTCCGAAAGGCGGATTGTCATGGATATAGCAGTAAGTGTCAAAGATATCACAAAAAAATACAGTTTGTATAAAGATCCATGGGGTCCGATCAAAGAAGTGGCAACACGGAAAAAACTGCATAAGGACTTTTTTGCCCTCCTCGGAGTGACACTCGATTTTCCAAAAGGCGAATCCATTGGCATTTTAGGAAAGAACGGATCCGGCAAGTCCACTTTGCTGAAAATCATTACGGGCATTACGGAGCCGACCTCTGGAAAAGTAGATGTCCAGGGTTCGATTGTGTTTCTTGATGTCAGCTCAGGAATTGATTCGGAGCTGAGCGGATATGACAATATCTTTATGAAAGGCACGCTGCTGGGCTATACAAAACAGGACATGCTGACAAAGATTGATGATATTATCGAATTTTCGGAGCTCGGGGAGTTTATTGGACAGCCCGTTAAAAATTATTCTTCCGGGATGAAAGCGAAACTTGGGTTTGCGATTTCGGTCAATGTGGATCCGGATATTCTGATTGTCGATGAAGCGCTGGCAGTAGGAGATGCTTCGTTTCAGAAAAAATGCATGGCAAAGATGAACGATTTTAAGCTGCAAGGAAAAACAATTATCTTCGTCAGCCATGACAACCATGCAATCGAATCGTTTTGCTCTAAAGCGGCATGGATTCATCAAGGAGAACTCATTACGTACGGCGATGCCAAATTTGTCGGGTCCATGTATGGTGAATTCATGAGTGGCCGCAAACCGATCGAGTCTATACTGGCTGAAATTCAATACGAGCATGCCATCAACCAGGTAGCTTATGCTACTAAGGAAAATGGCTTTAGCCTTCAAATAACAGGGATTTTGCGGAATCAGCAACGGAAAAACGTTCACGAACGTTTCCAGCTGGCAATCCGGGATGACCGGACAGGCGAAACCATTATGGAAAATCTCAGTTCAGCAAACCAGGGCTTTACAGTTGATTTTAGTGAAAAAGAATTTCCCCTTTTTTTCAAGCCAGGCAAGTTCAGCTTTTGGCTGCACGAGGAGTTGGCAGAAGAGAAAGAGGTGGAGTTTTCCATCTGGGCAGGAAACGCAGCCATCTCCGAACCTCCATCAAGCGGCTATGACCGTTTTCGCTACCATTTCAACGTCCAGCAGAACAACCTGCAATTGGCCATCGAAAACATTGAGAAAGTCGAGCAGCAGGTTAATCGGATCTGGATAGAGGACGAGCTGCTCCATATCGATGGCATAGCATTTGTACGAGGCTATGAAACCAAATCGCCAGACGACCTTGCGATGAAGTTTTATTTAACGGAACTCAACACCTTTAAGCGCCATGCATTCCCAGTGACCATCAGCGAAACGGAAGAGATAACAGAAAACCCTGCGTACAATCCGCAAGGGAAAGTTTATAACTTCTCGCGTTTCCAAGTAGCAATAGACCTCAGACAACTTGAGATTGGAAGCTTTGAAAGCCATTTAAGCTACATAATGGAAAAAGAACCGCAGCATCAGCTGCTGAATCTAGTATGGGCATCAAAAGCTTCTGAATATCCAGCAGAGCCCTATTCCGCCAGTGCCTATACAGCGCACATTCAAACCGCCAATAAATACTTGCGGCTCGAGAAAAGGGCCAAGCTATAGCTACGGCTGATGAAAGTGAATCTATTTACAAGGGGTAATCATATGGAGCGAAAGAATATCGTATTTTTAATCAATGAATTCAATAACCATGGCGGTGCGCAGCGGGTGGCTTCTATTTTGACGGAAGAATTTATGCGGGATGGCCATAACGTTTCTATTTTAAGTGTCAACCAGCAGAAAAAGGCCCCAAGTTACTTTTCCAAAGAGGTGCCAGTCACACTCATCCATAAAGACGATTATCGTCCGCCTGCGGCGATTGAACTTTCCTCCAATTTAAAACAGGGGAAACTAATAAAGGTATCAAAAGAGGTGAACCGCCGTTACCGCCTTCAAAAGCAGCGGGCAGATGTCAAAAAGTTTTTTGAGGCATTTGGTGATGAAGAGGTATTCGTCATAGCGATTCAAGTATACGGGATGCAATGGATGCAGCCGGTTCTTTATCAAAAAAACATTAAAGTAATCGGGCAAAGCCATGAAAGTGTGGCAGCTGCCAGAAGTTCTCAGCGTTATAAGCGGATACTTAGCCATTACCGGCAAGTTTCAAAATTCCTGCTTCTGACACAAAAAGATGAAGAGCATTTTAAAGAGGCCGGGTTCAAGAATACAGGAGTAATGTACAACCCCTCGCCATTCCGTCACCTTACCCCTCCAGAAATTTTGTACAATCATAAAAAGATTGTTTCCTCCGGCAGGCTGGTCGCTGGAAAAGGATTTGACGTTTTAATCGAATCTTTTGCGTCTGTGGCTGAGAAAATTCCCGGTTGGACGCTGCATATTTACGGAGAAGGGCCGGCGGAAGACTCACTGCAAAGCCTCATCCGTATTTTTGATCTGGAAGAGCGCGTCTTTTTGGAAGGACAGACTGAAGACATTGAAGCATCTTTGAGAGAGGCAAGCTTTTTTGTCCTGTCATCGAAAGCTGAAGGCCTTCCAATGTCATTGATTGAAGCCCAATCGTGCGGCCTGCCCTGCGTGTCTACAGACTGTGCTCCAGGCATCCGTGAAATTTTAACGGAGTATGAAGATAGCCTTATTGCACCTGTAGGAGATATCCATTTGCTTGGCAGGCACATCAAACGCCTGGCTGAAGATCCTGAACTGTTTTACTCCTACAGCAGGAATGCGTATGAAAACAGTTTGAAATTTGATAAAAAAGTTATCAAGCAGCAATGGTATAAACTGTTTGAAGAGTTGGGAGGGCGAAGAGATGGTCAATGAGCAAAAAACCGTGAGACGGCCGAAACTCTCTGTCGTCGTTATTGCCTTCAATAATGAGTTGTATATAGAAGAGGCTCTGCAATCCTTGCAGGAACAGACTTATACCGATTTTGAAGTTGTGGTGGTCAATGATTTTTCGAGCGATCGGACAGGTGAGCTGATCGATCGCTTTGTTGAAGGGAAAGCTAATTTTACAGCCATTCATTTGCCGGAAAACAGCGGAGGCTGCAGCACGCCTCGAAATACCGGGATCGCCAACTCAACGGGAGAATATGTGATGTTTTTGGATGGAGACGATTGGTACACAGTATCAGCCTGTGAAAAAATGGTGGAAGCGATCGAGCGGACCGGTTCAGATTTTGTGGCGGGACAGGTGATCCGTACGAACAATTATGAAATCTGGTACCACAAGCAATTGTATTCAATTGAACGCATCAATTTGAACATTCGCGAGTTTATGGGAATGCTGTTTGACAGCCTGTCCGTCAATAAAATCTACAAGCGTTCATTTTTGGATGCCCATCATCTGCGGTTTCCAGAAGGTATCCACTATGAAGATATCGTGTTTACGGGCAAAGCTTATTTCCTCGCTGAATCCTTCAGCATCATTCCAGAACCGGTCTATTATTGGCGAGTGGTGGAAAACAGTGATGTGAAGTCTATCACTAACCGGCGATTTGAGTTTGAAAACTTTCAGAATCGCATCATCGCCCATCGCTATTTTGATCAATTTTTGAAAGAAAGCGGAGCTTCGCTGTATCAGAAAGAAAAGAACAATAAGTTTCTCCGTCATGATTTAAAACTCTATACCAATGACTACCTGCTTTTTGATGAAGACTACAAAGAGAAGTTCCATGTGTTAATCCATGACTACCTGCATGAAACAATGGATGAATATGCTTTTCTGAATCTGGCTGAAAAAGATCGGATTCTCTATTATTTGCTGTACATAGGAGACCGTGACGCGTTTGATGATTGGATCGCTTATACCAACGGACTTGAGACGAAAACATATCGGATCCACAATGTCGGCAGCCAGTATTATTTCAGTGCTTCCATAGCCGGGAATCATAAATTCTTGAAAATGCAGCGGCCGGAAATTGCCTATCGCATTTCAGATGTTCAGCTGGATGAAAAACAATTTTCGTTTCATGCGTCTGTCAACGTCTATTCGATTGATCCAGGTACCGTTACTTCTTTCTGGATGCTGCGAAACCGTCAAACTGGTGTGACACTCGTTTCAGAGCAGTCGGGGGATGGAACATACACTTTCCATGTGAAAAACATGACAGAAGGGAATTATTATCTTTCCTTATACGTAAACCATATGGGGAATCTTCACAAAGTATTGGCGAAAGGGTCGGAAATAGCCGATTTGCCGAATATTGAAGTCAAAACGGATAGTTTGTCAAAAAGCATATACATCAATGAAAAGAATTCCTTCTCTATCCGTGTTCAGCCCGTGAAGAGTGTGGATCAAGTTAAATGGAAACTGAAACAGCGAAGAAAGACCCAAGAGGCTAAAAAAACGCAGAACACAGAATCTGCTTTTCAAAAATGGGCGAAACGCTGGATCCCCAAATTACCGGTCCGCTCCAATTGGGTCTTATTTGAAAGCCATATGGGCAAGCAATACAGTGACAGTCCTAAATATATTTATGAGCAGTTGCTTGAGACAGGCAGAAACTATAAATACATTTGGTCGTTCCAGGAGCCGGGAGCGGTGGAACTGCCGGGTCCGGCTATTAAAGTGAAGAGAAACAGCTTGAAGCATCTTTATTATTTGAACCGTGCAAAGTTTTGGGTCGACAACCAGGGAATGGCGCATCTTGCTGAAAAGAAAGATCAGCAAGTTTATATTCAGACCTGGCATGGTACACCGCTGAAAAGAATGGGTTACGACCAAAAGAAACAGCCTTCCATTCAGGAATTGACGCGTTTGAAAAAGCAGACCGACGCATGGGATTACCTCGTATCACCTAACAGCTACACCAGCCGAGTGTTAAAAAGAGGCTTCAGATATGGAGGTGAAATTTTGGAGACCGGCTACCCGAGAAATGATATCCTCATTAGCCAACCGCCAGAAATCAAAGAAAAGGCGCGCATGAGTTTGGGGATTTCTGAAGAAAAGCATGTCGTCCTTTTTGCGCCGACATTTAGAGACTGGGATCCCGACTCGTTTCAACGGGTATTGGATGATGTCCAGTATTTAAGTAAAGAGCTGCATGGGGATCAAGTCCTCGTTCTTCGGCTACATTATTTACTGTCGGATAAAATTTCTCAATTCGAATTGCCGCCAAATATTGTGGATGCCTCCAATTACCAGGACATACAAGAACTTTACCTGTTGGCCGACCTGCTGATTACAGATTACTCTTCCGTCATGTTCGACTATGCGCTGCTGAAGCGGCCGATTTTGCTGTATTGCTATGATTTGGACGAATACATTACACGGCGCGGCATGTATTTCGATTTTGCCGAAAATGCGCCTGGCCCTGTCTGTGAAACAATGGATGAGTTGCTTGAATACTTTAGACATCCAGAAAAACTTGCAGCTTTTGAGGGGGCTCTGGACCGGTTTGTCAAGGAGTTTGGAAGCCTGGAAGATGGAAAAGCTTCCGCTAAAGTGATTGACAGCGTTTTTGGGAAGAAATAAAGGGGGTAGGGTATGGCAATTCTTGTTTCTATCGTTATTCCTGTATATAACGCAATTCCATATTTAGAAGCCTGTTTAGAATCGGTGGCTCTGCAAACCTACAAAAACCTTGAAGTAATAGCCATTAATGACGGATCCACCGATTTGAGTGAACAAGTGCTGCAGCAATATGCCCAAAACGATAAACGGTTTCACGTATACTCGCAGACTAACCAGGGCCTTGGCTTTACCCGCAATCGCGGTGTCTCGTTAAGCACCGGCAATTATATTTTCTTTTTGGATTCGGATGATATCATTCCGCCAAGAGCGATTCGATCATTGGTGGATGCGGCAGAGAAAAGTGCCGCGGATTACGTGGTAGGAAAAGTCATTCGCTTTGACCAGGAGCGGCAGTATGCCCCACCGCGTCATGTCGAGTTCGGTTTATATAATAAGCGGAAACTAACGACGCTGGAGGAAAGTCCGGAGCTTTTGCAGGACAGCATTGCCTGCAACAAGCTTTGGAAAAGAGCGCTATTGACTAAAAACAAGCTTGCTTTTAAAGAAGGGAAATATTATGAAGACCTATCTGTGACGTTAAAAGCGGCTGTGTTATCAACGAAAATCCAGGTTATTGATGAAGTGGTCTATAAATGGAGAATTCGGGAAGAAGAGTTTATGCCGTCCATTACACAGCAGCAAATGAAGCTGGAGAATACGGCGCACCGACTTGAAGCGCTCAGTGAAAATCGGCAATGGCTGACAGCGACAGGCAGATCACCCCGAATCATTGATGAACATGATCTGAAAAGCCTGTTGGATGTAATCCGTCTGCATGTCCTTAAATTTGCCTTGATTGCAGATGAAGAGAGGCAGCAGTGGCAAGAATTGGTTTTACCGTATTTGAAAAAATTTCCACCATCCATTGCTGAAAAGCTGCCAGATAAAGAGAGACTGCTCTATCAATTAGCAATGGCAGAGAAAGAACAGGATTTAATGGGATTGTCACAGTTGCTGACAAATACTGAAAAATCTTCGCTTGTGAAACAGGAAAACAGCCGATTTGTTTTTCAGGGAATCGAAGCAGAATATGACATCACGAAATTTAATAAGCCAAAGATGATTATAGAAACGATGGAAAAGCGGGAAGACAATTGGAGAGTATCTGGGAAGGTATGGGTGCCAAAGGCCAGCGGTTCTTTTACAGGATACATTTATGCAAGAGACAGAAACAACAATAAAGACCTGCCCGTAGCTTTTCTCGAATTGGACCAAGTTGATGAAGAAAAAATATATCCTTGTGAAGAGCAATCTTTTTCGTTGGAGTTGGACGTGGATCCGATGAGGAGAGCCCAAAAAGACGCCACCTACGATTTCTATTTCAAACTGGATCAGTATCCCCAATCGCCAAGGACCAGAGTTAGGCTCCATTCCAAAGGCGAAACGGACGAGTTTCTTAAAATCGGACGCCAAAGAATGGTGCTGTACCGAACAAACTTTGGAAACTTAAGTTCCAAAATCTCAAAACCTCAACGCTTAAAATCGTTGATTAAGAAGGTTTTGCCCTTGGGCAAAGAATAAAAAAGCCCTTCCTTAAAGGAAGGGCTAGCAGGCTGTCGAGAAACATTCGGCAGTCTTTTTTTATATTTTCATAAAGTTAGCCTTTATTGCTCGTAAGTAATATTTTGGGGATCTTTGTTAAATAAACTTTTGTTTAACAGTGGGCTCCAAGTACTTAATTTTTCCTGTGAATAGCCGTGTAATACCATTTTGTACAACAAGAAGGCACCTCCGATACAAGATGAAAGTGTGAGAAATGCCATAATAGTTATAAACATAGGCATTCAAACTCTATCGATTAAAATGTGATAAGTTGTTCATAGTATTGTCTTTTATAAAATGCGACAATAAAGTAAAGGAGCTTGACGAGTAGAGACGAGCATAAAGTAGCATAGATGATATAAATGATAACTATTAATATGAGGGTGTCTCCACACTTTAGGAAAAAATAGGAATAATTGTATACCGCCTATTAAATAAAAGGTACATAACATATAAGTACTACTTATTGGTTTTTGTCACAAATATAAATTTCAATTGACAGATATTAGCAGGATAGATAATATAAGGTGTTGCAATAATAAAATTGTTTGGGAGATTAATGTTTATGATTTTAAAGAAGTTTTCGAAAAAGTTTAAAAAAATGTTAGTAAAAAGAGTTGAAGTAGAAAAATATTATTTCGAAAAAAGTAATTTACATTTTGAATTTAAGTTATCAAACTTTTTTGTTATGAAGAAGAATATCAAAGCCGAATTCCTAATAAACGAGGAAGTTCATCAATTAAGCAATGAGATGTTGAATAATAATCGCTTGATTATAACCATACCAGAGCATCTTCTAGCGTTGGTAACTTCAAGTTCAAAGATGCGTTTGACAATCAATAACAAAAAAATATGGATTACAGAACACGAACTGTATAAAGCCGGCGATTTTCAGGAAGCCATATTGATTGGCAATAAATTTCTGTCGACAAAAGTTAAGCGGAATATCATCATCAATAACCGGTTTGCTGATTTTTACTTTATGGAGACTCCGATTGAGTCCCGAATCCAGTCCGTGCAATACGATGTTCTTACCCTGTCTTTAAGTTTGCCGGATGCGGCGGAAGAAGCTTCTGCAAAAATTGAATTATATGCTTTTAATAATTTCCAATTCCGCATCTTAACTGGTACAAAGGATGCTGAAAAGAACATTATTGTATTCAGTGATTTTTCTGAAATGGCAGCTGGACTGTGGCGGATGTTCATCCATGTGGATAACAAATTGTATCCCCTGAACTTATTGGAGCCTTTTGCCGAACCATTCAGCTCTTACCATCATCAGCTCCGGATTTTGAGCCGGAATTCGGTGTTTTACTTGGAGTTGATTCCCCATTCGGTTAAAATCGATTCTCTTTTAATTGAGGAAAAGCAAAATTATGAATACCTTGTATCGCTTGCCCTCTCTGGCGGAAACACTGGTTTTGAGTATTCACTTTTAGTAGATGAACCGAAAAGCGGAATGCTAAAATCTTATCCGCTAAAGCGGCAGAACGAGCGCCTTCAAACCCGGCTGCCGATGAAGGAGTTGCTGGAAAACCTTTTTGTGAAACGTTTTTTCCTTGTCGAGCACAGTGAAGAACCTAAAGTTTATAGGTTCAGCATGGATAAGCAGCTTTTGAATGACACAACGACACATTACAAAATTATATCGAATTCGCAATTCGTAAAGCTGCGGTTTTATCGCCGTAAAGATTTATCATTAGGTCTGGCAATGACTCAAGCTAAACTGAAGAAAGCAATCCGGGAAGTTAATGACTTTCAATTAAAGGGAGTGATAGGATCGATTGAAGAATTTATCGGTTCGAAAGCTTATTTGATGATTGAAGACCGATTGTCTCAAGATTCACTTCAAGTCCCGATTACTGGGGAATTTACAGTCGATCTCAACAGTCTGGATTTGATTGGGATCAAAAGTAAAGACAAAACGGTTCTCGACCTTTTTGTCGTTATTGAAAATGTCTCCGGAGAAATTATCCGAAAAGAAAAAATTAGGTACAACAAAGCCCGTTATAAGAAAGACAATTATTACAGCTACAAAAAGCAATATGACGATCAAGGCAATGAACATCACTTTATGATTACGACTACCCCGTTTAACAACGTAAAAGTCGAATCATTCACTATCCGAAGCCACGTGAAGATCCCAGTGGATGTCGAAGCAAAAGATGAAAATATATGGCTGATGGGCGAACGTACGAACACAGCCCAGGACAATGGAATCGTCTTTTTCAAATGGCTGCAGGAAAATACATCCATTGAATCCTATTATGTAATAGAAGAAGACAGTTCAGACTATGAACACATCAAACACATTCCAAACGTCTTGATATTTGGTTCAGACAAGCATTTCGAAATTGCTTTCAAAGCTAAAGTTTTGCTTGGGACTCATGATTTGGAAAATATTTTGCCTTATAAGCCGGCGAGGGGGTTTTTCGGCTACGAAGAAACTGTGAAAATCTTCCTTCAGCATGGCGTATTGGGCCGAAAAAACGTTGAATACCACAAGAAGAATTATGATATGCCATTTGATTTATTCATTGTCAGTTCGGACCCTGAAAAGCAAGTCATCGTAATGGATGAGATGGGTTATGAGGATCATGAAGTTGCTGCAACTGGTCTGGCGCGTTTTGATAAGTTGCTTCAGGTTAATCTTCCAAAAGACATTTTGCTGATGCCGACCTGGCGCGACTGGATCAATACGGATGAGCAATTTCTAAAGAGTGAATATTTTCTTGCGTATGCCAACTTGATCCAAAATGAAAAGTTGCTCAGTTTACTGGAAGAATATAACGTCAACATTAATTTTTATCCGCATTACCGGGCTCAGGACTATTTCCAAAGCGAAATTGAAAATATGCATGAACGCATCAAATTCATCCCGCTGGGGTCGCAGACTGTTCAACAGTTACTGATAGATCATGCTTTGCTCATCACGGATTATAGCAGCGTCAGCTTTGATTTCACGCTGCTCAATAAACCGGTCGTCTATTATCATTTTGATGTAGACCGCTTTTTCCGCAAAGGCATCCTGCGTCCGATTGAAGAAACTTTCATTGGCGGCATCGGCACTTATGAAGAAGAGCTTGTAACAATTATTGAAGATCGAATTAAGAGTAATTTTGCTAATTTCGAATACGAAATTACCGGCATCATCAAACATCAGGATCAGCAAAATAGCCGACGCATCTATGACGAAGTCCAAAAGCTGATCGAAGTGAAAAAAGCTACAAAAGTCTAGGCCTTTTAACAGATGAATAGACTGTATGCATAAGAAAAGAGCGGTGAAGTAAATCTCACCGCTCTTTTCTTATATTTTCTTTTACTCGCTGGAAACCAAGTCCGCTACTAAAATATAACGGTCCGGTGCATATCCGACAAAATCAAATGGGTAGCAGGTCGAAACGGTTAAAGTAGCTTTGGGTTTCGGGACAATTACGGTCCGATCGTCTTCGTCTACAATTCGTACTTGCCGAACTTTATACGTGAAAGTGCCGGAATGGGTTTTGACAATCAAAAGATCGCCTTTGCCGACTTCCCCAAGCTCACGGAATACCGTATCGCGATGGCCGGACAATACGGAATTGTCATTTTCTCCGGGCAGCACGCTTTCAGCAAAATGTCCGACGCCTTTTTCCAGCTCATCTTCGTTTGTACCATGTATAATTGGAAGACTGGCTTCAAGTTTCGGGATGATCAGTTCACCCATCAAGTCGCCGATTTCGGGTGTTTTCGGATATTCGGAATGAAGCACTGAATCAGTGGTTGGCTCTTCAATTTGTTCCTCAGCTGCTTCAGGTTCCTCAGGAATCTCCAGTTCTTCGGCAAGTGCAGGAGGCTGGGCTTCTGGTTTATTGCTGAAGTCTTTTGCCTCGACGTTTCCAGTTTTATAAAGCATATAACCTTTTACAAAAGTTGCCGTGCTGGTAGTGCTGAACCATAGGCCAAGTATGATAAGGGCGATGGATAGAGAAAGAAGAAGCGGTTTTTTGCTTCTTTTTTTTTCATGTTTGTCCTTCATCATTCGGCTTGTTCAGCCTTAATACGACGGAATAATGCAATGCCGGCTAAAAGCAATACCAGTCCGAAAACAGCATTTCCTGCAAAATCAGAAGCTGTAGCCGGTAATTTTCCACCTTTCACTGTTTGAGTTGCAGATGGTGTTGTTGGAGCGGTTGCAACCGGTTTTTCTATCACAGTTGGTGCTGTAATAACTTTTTCCACAGTCTCCAAGCCTTTTCCGGTGTCCACGATTACGTCAGACCCGAACATTTCAGCCGTCATAAGGATGTCTGCAAGGAATGCATCTTCCAAATTGTAAATCTCGATCAATAAATCAGCGCCTTCAGTTGATTCGAGTGTCATGAGAGTGGCTAAAGAAACAGGCGTTTTTTTATCATCCTTGACAAAGTAATAAGTTGTTTTCAATTGAAGCAAATCGGTCATGTCACTGTAGATATCCATGATTTCAGCAATCTGTTCTGCTGTCAGTTCATCAGCAGTTTCAAATTCGCCGACTGCCATCATGCGATCGCTTAATTCCGTCAGTTTTTGTTCGAAAGCAGGATCTTCATAATCGAGTGTTTCCATGTGAGCGACCAATCTGTCACTTTCTTCTTCAGTCAAGCCCAATTCAGTGAAAAGGCCATCAACATCAATGTCAATGTCAAAGTAGCCTGGGTCTTGATAGAAAATAATGGATGACTCTAAATCTTCAATGAAGTCGTAGTATGAAAGAGAATCATCATATTCCTGTAAAAATGCTTCCAACTCTTTTTCGGAGGAGAATCCGTACTCTTCCATAAGCGCTTGCAAGTTTGTTTCATTAATTGGCGTTCCCATATAGTCATCCAAATAAAAATCAATGTAGTATTCGACATCTTCGATGAAAATCAAATAGGTACCATCAAGCACATCCATACCGTAATCAATGTCGCCGTATTCATAAAGCACTTCGTTCAATTCAGTGCGGGACAATTTTAACTTATTTGCCAGCGACTGAACATTTTCTTCGGTTAATGGCGTACCTAACTCATCAACTTGATCAAATTCGTCCAACGACCAATCTTTGCTGTCCAAATAGTCAAGGTAATCTTGTTTTTCCCAGTTGATTTCTGTTAAAAACTGGTCAAATTTAGCATCGTCCGCTTTGATGGCAAATGCCGAGAGTGGCATCATGCTAAATGAAAACCCTAAAACTAATAAAAATACGGCTAAACGTTTCATTTTCTTCCCCCTGTGTATAATAAATGGAATATCTAGATTATTATAGTCTTGGTTTAATTTAAATAATATAGGTATATATGTTTATATAAATTGAATTTTAAAGGTAATTTTAATAATATTAAAGTTATCACTCTGAATGAAGAAATTTCCACAAATTACTGAGTGTCTCTTCTATAGTGAATCGTAAAAGACAAACTGATTGAACTGATTATTCTGATAAATGTTATGATAGGCATAAAAGCGTTCAGAACAAAAGGAGGAGCCACTGATGTCCATCAAAAAAGCCATCATTCCAGCTGCGGGGCTGGGAACACGATTTCTTCCTGCCACTAAAGCGATGCCAAAAGAGATGCTGCCTATCGTGGACAAGCCGACGATCCAGTATATTGTAGAGGAGGCTATCGCATCTGGAATTGAAAGCATCATTATTGTAACCGGCAAAGGGAAACGGGCAATCGAAGATCATTTTGACCACGCGCATGAACTGGAAGCGACATTGCTGGAAAAAGGGAAGATGGATATGCTGGAAACAGTTCTTGAAACATCAAAACTAGAAATCCATTTTATTCGCCAAAAGCATCCACTTGGATTGGGCCATGCGATTTGGTCTGCGCGCAACTTTATTGGTGATGAAGCTTTTGCTGTATTGTTAGGGGATGATATTGTAGTAAACGAAGAACCGTGCCTGGCGCAACTGATAAATCAATATGACAAAACCGGTAACTCGATTATTGGGGTACAGCAGGTTCCGCCAGAAGAAACTTACCGATATGGAATTATCGATCCACTGTCAGTGGATGGTCAATTGATGAAAGTCAGAAATTTTGTAGAAAAACCGGTACTCGGAACAGCTCCTTCCAATTATGCAATCATGGGTCGCTACATTTTGACTCCTGATATTTTTAAATTTTTGGGTGAACACCAGTTTGGAGCGGGAGGAGAAATTCAGCTGACGGATGCCATTCAAAAACTCAATAAAGTTCAAAATGTCTATGCATTTGAGTTTGAAGGGCGCAGATACGATGTTGGAGAAAAATATGGTTTTATTGAAACAACGATTGAGTTTGCTTTAAAGCGTCCCGAGCTGAAAAAACCGCTGTTAAAGCTTTTCGAAAAGATTTTGCGCGAGGAAAAAAGAAGGGACCGCTTGAAGTAATGGAACAAGCAGCAAAACGGAACAGGGATTTCTTCGCAGCTACGATATGTGCTGTGTGAGTATCAGGAGAGAACAGGCTCATGTATACTAAAAGAAAACAAAGGCAACGGAGGTCAACGTGATGGAAACCATTCTTGCAATATGCATTGGACTGGCATTAAGTGCAACGGTGGGTTTTAGAATTTTTACGCCATTGCTGATTACGGGAATATTCGTACATGTGGACTGGCTGACACTTTCGGAAGGTTTCAGTTGGATTGGCAGTACACCAGCAATTGTCGCATTTGCGGCAGCCACCCTTTTTGAAATTGCCGTCAATTATATTCCCGCTGTAGGATCCTTCATGAAAATGATTTCAACACCAATTGCCGCTTTGGCAGGTATCTTGCTGACTGCCTCTTTTATTGGGGATATGAGCCCTTTTCTTGAATGGAGCATTGCCATCATCGGCGGAGGTGGAGTAGCTACAGTTTCACACGCGACCATTACAGCGGTCAAAGGAGTGAGTGAAACGGCATTGATGAGTCCGGCCGTTTCTGCAGCAGAAGATGCCACGGCTACATTAGTGCCGATTCTAATATTTATTGTTCCATTCCTGGCGGTTCTCTTTTTGATTGGCATGGCGTATATGATTTTTAAGCTTTACCGGAGGTTTCTATACAAGCCATAAACTATATAAAAAGGAGCTGGAATTTATTTATTCCAGCTCCTTTTTTATTTGGTTAATAACAACTCAGGGATTGGGCTTACTGCTATCTGGGAATTACCAGTACTTGTCCAACACGAATTGCATTAACATTGGTGATCTTGTTGGCGGCAGCTATTTTGGCAACGGTCGTATTGTATTTGCGGGCAATACTGTATAGTGTATCCCCGGCCTTAACCGTGTATTTGACAGAAACAGCAGGTGGAGGAGTCGCCTTGCCTGGAATTGTTAATACTTGTCCAACACGGATCAGATTATAATTGGTAATGTTATTGGCTTTAGCCAACGCTGAAACAGTGACATTGAATTTTTTCGCGATGCTATAGAGTGTATCTCCGGCTTTGACAGTATACTTCGTGCCGCTCACTGGTGAGGCAGGCAATTTTAATAACTCTGAGACTGTGACGAATTTATATCCTTTCGCTTTCAACTTGCTGATCATACCTGGCAGAGCACCTGGAGTTCCAGACGCGCCAGCACCAGTATGCATCAAAACAATGGATCCCGGCACAATATTATTTACGACTTTATTGGTGATTTCCGTGGCTGAGATGCCTTTCCAGTCAATGGTGTCAATATTCCATTGAATTGTATGCGTGTAGCCTGCATCCCCGACAGCCTTCAAGACGGCAGCATTGGATGCGCCAAATGGGGCTCTGAAAATCGGCTTGGTCGATTTTCCGGTGATCCCTTTAATAGTGGTTTCAGTAGTATCGAGTTCACTTTTCATTTTTGCGGCAGTCAGTTTTGTGAAATCAGGATGCGAATAAGAATGGTTGCCGAGCTGATGGCCTTTGGCAGATATGTTCTTAATCCACGAAGGGTGGTTTTTGGCCCCGGAACCTGTTAGAAAGAACGTCGCTTTTACATTATTGGCAGACAGAATGTCCAGAATTTTGTTGATGTTTGTGCCGTCTGACCCGTCGTCAAAAGTCAGTGCAACCACTTTGCTGGTCGTGCTGCCTTTCGTAATGTAAGTGGAGCTTGCTGCTTGTGACTGGCCAGAGAAGGACAACACGGTGAACAGGATTAATAATGCGGCTGCTAAGACTTTAATCCATTTGGAAAGCACCTTTCTCACCCCTTTAGTTAGTGCGCTGGACAGAGCCAGCGTATGTATGGGATCAATCGGGCATAAATGAGTGGAGGAAAATAAAAGGAGAATCTTACGTAAATTTTATACTCCTATTATACCACGCATATAAGCAATTAGCGCTATTATAAACTGAATATTATGAAAATATTTGTAAGAAACTGATGCAATAGCTTTGAAAGAGCAGACTTCTATTAAGTAGTAAAAAAGCCAGCATTCCCGAAACGGAATGCTGGCTTTTAAATTAAAGATCTTTTGGATCATAAATGACAGTGATGAGTTGGCATGTGCTTTGGCCAGTCGAATATGTATTCCAGTGATTGCGGAATTGGTCGATTTTTTCAACGTCCATCTTAGGATCCAGAATATGGTGAATCACTTCACTGGTTGTTTTTACAATCGGACCAGGAAAATACAGGCTGTTCTCGGCCCAAATACCTTGAGTTTTTCCGTAGTCTATAAGGTCGTAAGTGAAGAAAATCATCTTTTTTCCAAGCAGAGAAAACTCTACTGGAATGGATGAATAATCAGTGATCAAAACGTCGCTGACAATAAGCAATTCGTTGAGATGCGGGTAGTCATTGACCAGCAGTACACGCGGATGCTTTGTGAAGTTCGTGACCTCTTGGACAGAAGGATGAAGCCTGATTAACAACACATACTGATCATCCAGTTTCTCCAGCATTTCTTTTACATCCAGCTGCACCTTCATTCTGTGCAATGAATTTTTCCGAAAAGTAGGTGCATACAAGACCACTTTTTTCCCAGCAATGGCCGGGTATAATTTCAATAAAGTCGTAAAAGCTTTTTCTTTAGCAACTGGATCAAAGTAAAAATCAGTTTGAGGCACTCCCGTGTAGATAAAGTGGCTTTGGTCAACATGAAAAGATTCAGAGAAAATATTTGCCATTTGCTGTGAGCCTACAGGAATGTATTGAAAGCGATCATACACCTGCTGGAATCTCGCTTTTGCCCGCTCGCTTCTGCCGGAAGTTTCAGGATCGCTCCAGCCAAACTTCTTAATGGCTCCAGCCGCGTGCCATAATTGAATGCATTTTACTTCTTTTCGGAATTTAATGACCGAAAGAACGCCGGCATAATTATCGACGAAGACATATTTTGCAGTGGCTAAATGGTAGATGGACAAAAAAGTATCTGCAATATTAGATGTTTCAAAGCTGTAAATTTTCTTGTTGCTTGTAGGAACAGCCGTAAAATCGATTTTGCATTTGGCTTGGTTAATAAAGATGATCTGATGGTGTTTTGCATTTGATAATTCTTTCGCTATAAAAAAAGCGTTATCACCAAAAGAAGACAGAAAAACGGTTTTATTTTTCATGGGGAAAAGCTTGAACAGGGCAAATAAAAGTTTGAATAAAAATAGATAGATGGAAATTCCAACTTCTTTAATCATTGGCTGTTATAAAGGTCTGTTTTGATTTTTGTTGTCGAAATGCCTTCTGTCCGCGGCAAGTAAAGAACATCACAGTAATCCTTCAATTCATCAAACTTGCCTTCCCAGTCAGAACCCATTACAAATAAATCCACATTATTGCTTTGGATATCCCTCACTTTTTGTCCCCAATTGTGTTCCGGAATAACTTCATCCACATATTTTATGGCTTCGAGTATCAATTTGCGTTCTTCGTAAGAGTGATAGGCAGCTTTGCCTTTAATCGCATTAAACTCATCGGATGATAAGCCCACGATTAAATAATCCCCGTTCTCTTTTGCCCGTTTCAATATGTTTATATGGCCATGATGAATCAAGTCAAAGGTCCCGTAAGTTATTACTTTCTTCATATATGTTCACTCCAAAAATGCTTATTTTCGATTTGTTTGACAATATGCTATGATACTATCTTATATGTTATCATGTGTAATAGCTATTGGAAATATAGGTATGTATGAGGTATTAGACGCATTTATTAAGAAAAAGATGCATGTTTTAAGTTGCTTGGTTTACTTTTCGTTTCAGTATAAAATAATTAGAAACGGGATGCTATCATTTATAGTAAATTTCTGCCAAATCTGCTTTTCAAGAAAGAAGTAAGGTGAATAATTTGAGCGTTTTCGAAAAAATCAAAGGTCTTAAAGATAGCAGTTACACAAGAAGACTTTTTCGGGCGGTATTTGTAATCCTGGGAAAACTTCCGAAAAAGAAAAAATTGGTCGTGTTTGAAAGTTTTCACGCGAAACAATTCAGCGACAATCCGCGAGCCATCTATGAGCATATGAAAGAACATTATCCAGAATTTAAACTTCTTTGGAGTGTTGATAAGAGTGCAATCAAGCTTTTTGAAGAATTTAATGTGCCATATATCCGCAGATTCACGATCCCGTGGTTTTGGACATTTCCAAGGGCCGAGTACTGGGTCAACAATGTCCGGCTTCCTAGATGGATGCCAAAGCCCAAAAATACTGTATACCTTCAAACGTGGCACGGAACTCCCTTGAAAAAACTGGGACTGGATATTGAAGAAATTCACATGCCCAATACAGAAACAGAATCCTATAAAAAGAATTTCACGCTGGAATCCGAGAAATGGGATTACCTGATTTCTCCAAATTCATATTCAACCGAGATTTTTAAGCGCGCTTTCCACTATAATGGAAAGGTCATTGAAACAGGGTATCCCCGTAATGATGTGTTGACAAATCACTCAAATCAGTTGATCAGCAATCTGAAAAAGGATTTAGGGATTGCCGAAGACAAAAAAGTTATGCTTTATGCCCCTACTTGGAGAGACAATGAGTTTTATCAAAAAGGGAAGTACAAATTTAAATTCCAATTCGATCTGGAAAACTGGAAGAAAGAATTTGGCGACGAATGGGTGCTGCTGTCCCGTATGCACTATTTAGTTGCTGAAAACTTTGATTTCTCGGCATATGAGGGTATGGTATATGATGTGTCGCTTTATCCTGATATCCGGGATCTGTACTTAGCTTCAGATCTGCTGATAACAGATTATTCTTCTGTCTTTTTCGATTATGCCATTTTAAACCGGCCGATCATTTTCTTTATGTATGACTTGGAGAACTACCGCGATCAATTGCGCGGCTTTTATATGGATATTGAAAAAGATGCACCTGGTCCTATTGTACAGACGGAAAGGGAGCTTTTTCAGGCAATACAGTCAATGACAGAGGCCGATGTGCAGTTGAGCCCGATTTTCTCTGAGTTTAAAGGCCGTTTTTCTTCTCTTGAAGATGGTCTGGCAGCAGAACGTGCAGTAAAAGCTTTTTTAAAGTAAGATATATAAGTTGAATTTAAAAAAGCAGAGCTATTGCTCGCGATTTAACTAGTCAAAAAGTGATTAAGTGAGGATACCTATGAAATCAGCTATAAAAGTCATTAAAGAGCAAGTTCAATTCTTTTATTTAGTTAAACGTTTATCTGTTTATGAACTGCGCAGCTTAACCAGAGGCAATTACTTGGGCGCAGCTTGGGAAATCATCAATCCGGCTATCCAGATTCTCATCTATTGGTTTGTGTTCGGTTTTGGAATCCGGCAGCGTGAAGATGTCGGCGACATTCCGTATTTCCAATGGATGTTTGCGGGAATTTTGGTTTGGTTCTTTATTAACAATAGTGTTATGAAATCATCCAAGTCCATTTACAGCAAAATCCGGATGCTTTCCAAAATGAATTTTCCGATGAGTGTTATTCCGAATTACACAATCTTTGCACAGTTTTATCCCCATCTGATATTATTAGCTATTGGCATGGTGATATTGCAGTTTATCGGATTTCCAATCTCCATCTATTACCTGCAGTTGCCGATCTATATCATCGGCCTACTCGTATTTTTGTTTAGTCTTGCTTTGATAACGTCCACTTTGGCGACTATCATTAGAGATGTTCAAATGCTGCTGCAGTCGGTTATGCGTATGCTCCTATACTTATCGCCTATTTTATGGCCGCCGACTTTGCTGCCGGATTCATGGCAGCCCTTTATGAAACTCAATCCGTTTTACTATGTAATCGAAGGATACCGCTACTCGCTGCTTGGAGAGGGCTGGTATTTTATTGAGAATCCTGTCTATACGCTTTATTTTGTTGGAGTGGTTGCACTCACGTTCCTGATAGGTGCTTATCTTCATGTGAAATTTAGAAGTCAATTCATTGACTTCTTATAAAAATTGGAAGTGAAACTCTTGATTAATTCAGTGGAAGTCAAAAATGTCTCTAAGCGCTATAAATTATATAAAAAACAATCAGAACGAATTCTTGATTTGCTGGTTCCTTATAAAGATTACGGAGAAGATTTTTTCGCTTTGCAAAATGTCTCTTTTGAAGTGGAACAAGGATCGATTGTCGGACTTGTTGGCATTAATGGTTCAGGAAAATCGACTTTAGCAAATATTATTGCGGGTGTTATTCCAACGACCAATGGCCAAGTGACGAGCAATGGCAATGTGGCTTTGATCGCGGTGAACGCAGGATTGGACGGCAAGTTATCAGGACGTGAGAACATCGAACTCAAACTACTGATGCTTGGTTTTTCCCAAAAAGAGATAACCGCTATGGAAAATGAAATCATTGAATTTGCCGAACTGGAGAAGTTTATTGATCAGCCAGTGAAAACTTATTCGAGCGGCATGAAGTCGCGTTTGGGCTTTTCCATATCGGTGCGTGTAAATCCCGACATTCTGATTGTGGATGAAGCTTTGTCTGTAGGAGACAAAGCGTTTTCTGAAAAGAGTTTGGACAAAATGATGGAATTCAAAGAAAAAGGCAAAACAATGTTTTTTGTGAGCCATTCGATTTCACAGATGAGAAGATTTTGTGATCAAATTTTGTGGCTGGAGTTTGGTGTGGTCAAGGAGTACGGTGCGACCAAAGAAGTCCTATCCAAATACGAGTCTTTTCTGGAAGAATACAAAGCTTTATCGAAAACAGACAAAAAAAAATACCGGACCCGCGCACTCAATCGGCAATCCAAGAAAAACGAAGAACCTGCAGTCCTCTAAAGGACTGCAGGTTTTTTTCGTGTGAATAATCAGTCAGAGAAGAAATTTTGACCGGATTGAATTACAGTAGAAGAAAGGGGGCAATTATATGAACAAAAAAATGGATAAAGACAAGCTGGTTGCGACATTTTCCATTGTCGCTGCAAATCCGGAAACGGGAGAAGTCGGTGTGGCCGTACAATCGAAGTTTTTGGCAGTCGGATCAGTCGTTCCATGGGCAAAAGCAAACGTCGGAGCGGTGGCCACGCAGTCCTGGGCTAATACGGCATATGGACCAGAAGGACTTGAGTTCTTAGAAAAAGGTTTGTCGCCTGACGAGGTAATAGACAAGCTGATAGCTGACGATCCAGGCAGAAGTTTGCGCCAAGTGGCCGTCGTTAACGCAGATGGTGAGGCGAGCGCTTTTACAGGGCACGAATGCTACGACTGGGCAGGACATAAAATAGGCAAGCATCATTCCTGCCAAGGCAACATCCTGGTAAGTGAGGAGACGGTCAGTGAAATGAGCAGAGCCTTTGAGGAATCGGAAGGCCCGCTTGCGGAACGGCTGCTGATAGCTATATCGGCTGCTCAACATGCTGGAGGCGACAGCAGAGGCAAACAGTCGGCTGCAGTTTATGTGCTGCAAGAAGGCGCAGGATACGGCGGCTACAACGATGTCAAAGTTGATTTACGCGTGGATGATCATCCGGAGCCGATCGAAGAACTGCGGCGGCTGTATGAACTGCACAAAATGTATGCTGCACCTTCCGAGGAAAAACTAGCCATTGAAGAAAATGTGTTGGAAACAGTTGTAGAGCAATTGGTAAAGGTCGAATTGCTGGAGTCGCTCGATCACAGCAGCTATGACGAAGAAGTGAAAGAGGCATTGAAAACTTTTGTGTTGCGTGAGAACTTTGATGACCACTGGTCAGAAGAAGCGCTTATTGATGAATCGGTGTTGAAATACTTGAAAAAGCAATAGTTTGGGAGCCTGTTCAGTTATGCTGAGCAGGCTTTTTTATGTGGGGTGCGGTCTTTTGCGTTTGAGGTGCGGTTATGAGGCATCGAGGTGCGGTCCGGAGCCTGCGAGGTGCGCTCTTGTCCATTTGGGGTGCGGTTATCGGCAAACGAGGTGCGGACGGCTAAAAATACGCACAAAAAAGGCAGCTCACGATGAGCTGCCTTTTCTAATTATTCTTTAGTTTACTTCTTTTTTGCGGAATTTCGAAACCACTTCGTAGACGATTGGCACGATGACCAATGTCAACAGTGTGGAACTGATCAGTCCGCCGATAACCGTGATGCCGAGGCCTTGTGAAATCAAGCCGCCTCCGCCTTCAGCTCCAATGGCAAGCGGGATGAGCGCGCCGATTGTTGCCAGGGCAGTCATCAAGATTGGGCGCAGTCGAGTTACACCGCCTTCAAGCAGTGCTTCACGTGTACTCAAACCGGCTTTCTCCATATGAATGACGCGGTCAATCAAGACAATGGCATTGGTGACAACGATACCGATCAGCATCAATACACCAATCAATGCATTGACACTCAATGATTCTCCAGTAATCCATAATGCGACCAGTACACCGATAACAGTGAATGGCAATGAGAACAGGATGGAAAATGGAGCAAGTGCACCACCAAATGTTACTACCAGTACGAAATAAACAATCGCAATGGCTGCAAGCATGGCCAGGCCAAGCTGAGTGAACGATTCGTTGATTTGTTCAGTCACACCGCCGTGGTCAGTCGTTACACCAGCCGGCAGTTCAAGCTCTGAAGTTTGCTCGTCAATTTCTGCAGTTATGTCCGCGGCATTGTTGCCAAGGACGTCTGCAGTCAGGGAAGCAAACATTTGGCCGTCTCTGCGGTTAATGGTATCCGGTGACTGGCCTTCTTCCACTTCCATGACCTCACCGATTGTGACGGTCGTCCCAAGTGCTGTGGGAATTTCGACATCTGTTACATCATCAATACCTGCATATTGTGTTTCTTCGGTTTCAATGTAAACATTGATGTCTTCTTCTTCATGGGTGACTGTAGTCAAGACCGGTGCTTCGCCAACGCTGCTTAACGCCATGCCGATTTGTGCAGCCGTCAGCCCATTTTCGCTTAAGCTTTGTTGATTAGCGACCAGGGTGAATTGGTCATAAGCTTCGGTTAAGCTGGACTCTGTGTTTTCCAAGCCATCGTTATCTTCCATTAACGGCTGGATTTGATCAATAGCCGATTGAATGTCTTCGACACTGTCACCGTAGACGAACATTTCCAGTCCGCTGCCTCCAGTTGCAGTAAAATCCATACTAGCCCATTCTCCGGATTCTGTAGAGCTGTTCAAGTCTTCAATCAGTTTTTCACTTTCATCAGTAAATGCTTCAAAATCGTCATCATACTCAATATAGAACAATGCGGAATTGTCTCCGCCGCCGCCCATTGCGGACATTGGGTTGCCGCCGCCAAGTGAGTACTGGTAAGACGTTACGCCTTCTCTGCCTTCAATAGAGCCTTCTGCATCAAGTGCAACGGCTTCTACATCTTCGCGTGTCTGGCCAGGTTCCGGGCTATAGGTAGCCATCACCGTTTTCTGTTCTTCTTCAGGAAGGAAGCTGACGCCGATAACCGGAATCAAGAACAGACTTGCGGCAAGGAGCAACGACGCTCCTCCAAACGTGATGATTTTGTGATTCAAGGTCCATTCCAAAATGCGTTTGTAGCTGTCTGCCATTTTGCCTGGCTTGTGTTCTTTTTGTTTGGAGCTATTAGTGTCCAGGTTGTGCAATTGCTTGCGGTACATCAAATGCGCCATCATCGGAACGATGGTAACTGCAACCAATAGGGATGCAGACAAAGCAAAGACGACTGCCAAAGCGAACGGCAGGAACAATTCGCCGATTTGTCCGCTGACAAGTGCAAGCGGCAGGAATACTGCGATGGTAACGATCGTTGATGAGAAAATCGGTACGAACATTTCGCGTGTTGCTTCACGGATCAGTTCTTTGCCGCGCAGTTTTTCGCCGGGCAAAGCCATGCGGCGATAGATATTTTCGATAACAACAATCGAGTCATCGATAACGCGTCCGATTGCGACGGTCAGTGCGCCGAGTGTCATGATATTTAACGTAATATCCATTTGGTTCAATAAGAAAATCGCCATCAGCAATGACAAGGGAATAGAGATGATAGAAATAACCGTTGTCTTAAAGCTGCGAAGGAACAGCAAAATGATTGCGACAGCAAATAAAATACCGAATAGCGCTTTGCTGAGCATCGTTTCAACCGATGTCTCGATCGGTTCGCCTTGGTCAAATGTGGAAGCGACGGTCAAACCGTATTCTTCCTCAACATCTGCAACGATGTCTTTGACGCCATTGACCACTTCAACGGTATTGGCGTCGGGTGATTTGACGATTGAAATACCGATAGATTCTTCACCGTTTGTACGGGAAATCGATTCTGCTTCGCTGACCACTTCAATCTCGGCCAGTTCGCTTAATGCAACTGTCGGAATCGCAGATGGTGCAGCTGCGGTTGGAGTTTCAGCCGCTGGTGCTTCAGTTGTTGGTGGTTGAGCTGCCGGTGCTTCCGTTCCAGCTTCTTCAGATCCAGGAGCAGTTGGGGCAGCACTTGGAGCATCAGTGGCCGCTGCAGGAACAGCCGGAATCTGAAGGCTTCTCAAATCATCGACAGAGGTGATATCGCCATCAATAACCAGGTTTTTCAGTTCACCGTCAAAATCGGTCAATCCTAACGGAAAGGTCAGGTTGGATCCTTGGATCAATTGCTGAATTGTATCTTCAGTCAAGCCGTATTGTGCCAGTGCTTCCTGATCAAAGGACATCGTGACTTTCTGGACACGTTGTCCCGAAACTTGTGCCTCGGACAAACCGGCTACCCCTTCAAGAGCAGGAATTACGTTTTCTTCGACGCTGGCCGTCAGTTCTTCCAGTGAACTCTCAGAATCGCTGATGCTCAATGTTAGAACAGGGAATGCATCCAAACTGATGCGCGAAACCTCTGGGGCGTTGGCAGACTCGGGAATTGAAATTTGTGACAAGGCATCTTCCAATTCACGGGTTGCTTCGTCCATATCGACTTCAAAGTCGTATTGAACTTGAATGGTCGAAGCATTGGCCATCGATGTGGACGTTGTAAGTTCAACGCCATTCATATTTTGGATCCGCTGCTCCATCGGAATGGTGACTTCTTCCATAATTTCATCCGGTGCTGCACCAGGGTATGTAGTAACGACGGTCACAGCCGGAAGGGTGATGCTGGGAATGGATTCCTGTTTCATGGTCAAGCCGGCATAAAGGCCAGCGACAACGATCATGAGTGTCAAAATCCATATTGCAAACTTGTTGTTCAAGGAAAAATCGATAATTTTCTTCAAGTGGTTAGCTCCTTTTTCTCAAATGAAATTTTCCAGATATAGCACGTCGTTCTTAATGGAAGGAGACTGTTTTAAATAAACCAGCAAGGCTTCAATTAAAAACTCCTCTTGTTCTTTTTTGGCGACTTGTTCTTTCAATAAATTGAGTGAAGCCAGCAACTTGTCGGGATGAGGTTCAGATGCTTTAATTTTTTCTGCTATGTGGAGAAAGAGTTCGTCAATGGTGACTGGCGACGAACGCGCCTCGGTTAAAACAGGTTCCATATCCTCCAGATTAGCGACAATTGCATCGATGGCCGCTGTGACGAAATTGACCAGCTTGGAAATCGGCACATGTTTTTGTTCGATAACCAGTGTAATGATGTATTGCTGCATTATGCCTTCGAGCACCATCACCAAATCATCCAAAAATGGTTCGACGGGAGTTCCGTAGGTATCCAGCAGGATGGTCTTGTGCAGCGTAATAGTCGACTGGCGCAGTTCCATGAACAATGATTTCAGCTTGTCGCTGTCACTGAGCGGAAAATCTTTGAATACCATCATGAAAAAATCCTGATTGGAAAGTGTACGCTCAATCTCAATCGCCAATTTCTCTTTGAAAACATCCTTGTGATCGGATCCCGGGGCGTGCTGAGAACTGGAGATTGCCTCCGTGATTTCTTCATGGTACTGCTTTAAGATTTCGATGAATAAATTTTCCTTCGAATCGAAATGCTTGTAGAAAGCACCTTTGGAAATGCCTACGGCTTGCGCTACTTCCTGCACCGAAGTTTGATGAAAGCCTTTTAAAGAAAATAAATGTACAGCCTGCTTCATTAACTCAGTTCTTTTGTCCATTCGAGCCCTCCTAAACCGACTGGTCACTTTTAATGACTGGTTGGTCACTTGTTCCAGATTATAGCTTACAGTGAGCAAAGTCAATTTGATGAGCTTTGGATTTTGTGACAACTTAATGTCTCCAATCTATTGAAATTTTCATCGGCGATTTAGAGGACTATGCTTGCAGGTATAGAATACTAGTAAGTATTAGAATGAAGAGTTTTACAGAGGAGAGGATTGAATGGTGCAAAAGTATATCAGTGAACCATTTGTCGAGGAGCGGGCTGAACAGCCTTATGTCGGAATTCCGATATTGGCAGGGCTGGCGGAATGGGATAAAGTGAATAGCCTCGTCGGCGAGCTTTTTGACTGGCTGAAGGGCAAAGGCATTAAACCGGCAGGAACTCCATTTTTCCGTTATTGGTGCCTGGGAGATTCTGAAGGTAAATACAAAATGGAAGTGGGCTTGCCGGTCAAACGGATGGTGAGCGGGGATGACCGGGTGGTCGCCAGTTTCATACCGGGAGGATCTTATTTATCGGCGCTGCATAAAGGGCATCCCGACAATTTGGAGAAATCTCTCGCAGCACTGGAACAATGGGCGTTGCAGGAAGAACTGGATATCGACAAGCGATGGGAAGGGCAGGAAGAAATTTGGAACGGACGTTTTGAGTTTTATGTGACCGATCCGGAAACAGAACCTGATTTAAACAAGTGGGCAATCAGGATCGCCTTTTTGCTGATGAGAGACGATGCGGCTTAAAGTGTGCAATAAGAAGCTTGCAGGAAAGATACACACTAAAGTAAAGAGGCGATGGGATGATGGGGTCTGTTGGAGTTGCTATTATTATTTTCGGGTTAGTTGGCATAGGAATTTATTGGAGTTCCCATAAGACGAAATCCGCATTAAAAAATGAAAATCGGGAATTGCTGTTGCTGACACAAGATGAGTTCTTGAAAAAACAAAAGGAATTGGACTTGGATTTCGTAGAAGGTACGGAGTCTAGCTTTCGAACCTGCGCACAAGAGTTGGAAGCTGCTTATCCCCTTGATTATCAGCTGCACATCTACAACCGAATGGTTAAAGAAACAAGGTACAGCCAGGCAACCATTCTCGAATTGATGTTTGAACAAAAGCGGTTTTTGCTGATGGCATCTATTCTGAAAAAAGTGCCCATGTTTTCGAAAGCGGTAGACGAGGTTTGGCACCAACAGTTGATGTTCACCAATGAGTACCGGGATTTCACAGAGAAGTTTGCCGGCCGGTTTATCCACCACGCTCCAAATGTGGACGGAACAGATGGGGTAGACGATAAGTTTTTATTCGATATGGCGTACAAAAAGCTGTTTATCGAGAAACCTTCTTCGGCCAAATCATGGGGTGCTCCATTTTATGAAATGGTGCCAAGTGCCAGTTTCCTCGCGGAATGGAGAGATTCAGACATATCACTGCTCGAAAGCCAATACTTTTTTGACAGGAGCGAAACCCGGCGCTCTGTATACGGATTGATTCGTGAGATCAAGAGTGACATTGAATCTGCAATGAACAAAGGGAAGTACAGCCGATTTCTGGAAAAGCAATCCCGCATTGTCCAGGGTTCTTATCCCACACCAGGAACATCCAATGAACTGACACTGCCTTACGTAATCTGGGCAGCAGGGGACACGGGTGCAACGTATTCCGAATCACTTGGACTTGCCAAAACCCATAAAAAAATAAAGTCGGATTCCGATGGAGGAAACTCTGGATTTTTCGGAACCGTATTAGATAAGCCGAAAAGTTCAAAAGAAGCTTGGTGCGGATCTGACTCAAGCGATTCGGGCGGCTCTGGAGACTCCGGCGGCGGTTCTTCTTGCGGAAGCAGTTGTGGTAGTTCCAGCTGATCTAAAACAACAAGTGTAATTATAAAAGTTGAACAAAAAATTTTTTCTTAAAGTTGCTTCAGGAATGCTGTTTTGCCGAATATCGATACGTGAGGACCATCAGTTCAGTTTATTATAGAAGAAAGACACCTCTCTCTGCAGTGGCACTTGTGGCCACTGCAGAGAGAGGTGTCTTATTTTGCTTACTGCTTATTTTTTTCACGAACGTTGGAATAGTAATAAATCATTTCATACATGCGGCTTCGCTGCTTTTGCAGAATACCGATGGAGACATTGACTTCTGTTGATACATTGAACTCATCAAACAGGACGCGGGTCCTGTTCCGGGCAATGGTTTCCAGCCGGTAGTGGTGGTTGAAAATCCAAACGCAGTCAGGGTTGCCAGGAGACTTTGTGGGGTAAGCGGCTAAACCGTTTTCCGAAATGAGAAGGGGTGTTTTTTTATGCTGTTTAAGATTGTGCCGTGTAGCTTTCACACGTCCTTCGTATGTGGATGCATACATCATACAAGTTTTATCTATCAATGACAGAACCGAATCACGGGAATAAAAAACGTCATCTTTCGTCACAATTTTTGATTTTTTCTCTGTTTCAAAATAACTTTCAACAAACAACACTGATCGATCAATTAACTTCTCATCATACTTCTTCACTATCACAAGCTCCCCTTTCTCAACACATAAAAAATTTTACCATTCACACGTTTTACAGGCAATCTGTTTTTCTGAAAATAGGTACTATTTTGACAATTTTATGTGCCTAAATTCCTGTTTGTTTTAATGATAAAGCGTGTATCGTAAGGACAAATAGCATAGAGGGCAAGTGGCGACTGCTCTTTTCAGAACGTATTCTGAATGGACCCGGGAATCAACGAACGTTCAGAAGGACAAAACCAATGAAAGATTTTGAAGAAGTGGCTGCACAATATGCGCCAATGATTTCTGCTATGATCCGCAAACTTCATATCTACCGTGATTACGATACGTATCGCCAAATCGGCAACATTGCGCTTTGGCAGGCATGGCGGCGTTTCGAAGACGAAAAAGGAAACTTTACCCCTTTTGCTTATCGCAGCATTCGTGGCGCGATGCTCGATGAACTGAAGCGGGAGACGAGAAAGAATGACCAGGCAACCCATATGAGCAATGTAAAAATGGAAAGTGGAGAAGCAATATCAGAAGGATTGCCCGATTGGCTGGATGTGAGCATGCTTAATGACCATGAAAAATGGCTGCTCGAAGCACTTTACGTAAAGGGAAGGAGGCTTACAGATCTGGCAGTAAGTGAAAAAATTTCACTTGCAGGTATGAAAAAAAGGCGCGAGCGGCTGTTAAAAAAGCTGAGGGAAGCGACTCATCATCCGTTCAAGGAGTAGCATAAGCGGAAACTGCGAGAAGTCGGCAGCATGAAGGATTCAGAAAAAGGTGGTAGCGAACAAAATCGAATTGTATAATAAGTGACGCGGCAGAAAGAAATGGGGATTAATCATATGGAAGCAATGATGACGGGCATGATCAATAATATTTTCTTCATCATATTTCCGATCATCGTCTATCAGATGCTGGCGACAGCCGGCCAACGAAATTTCTTCGTTAGCCACCGTGTTACAATGACTGTTCTTTTTTCGATTTCCATCATACTTTGTATGCTTTTTCCTTATCAATTTTTAACGGACCAATATATTTTCGACTTGCGCCAAGTTCCAATGATCGTCGGAGCATTATACGGAGGCCCACTAGTTTCAGCCATGCTGTTTCTTGTATCTTCTGTTGGCCGATTTTTCATCGGCGGAGACGGAATGTACATCGCGATCCTGAACCAATTTGCCATTGCAGCGGGAGTTCCATTCCTGCGTCCGCTGTACATGCGAGTTAAAAGGCTGGGGAAAATTGTTCTGGTGTTTTCCATCTCCATTGCTTCCCTGTTATTCAACATGTTTGCGGGCGCTTACTTTTTTGGAGACCCGCTCGGCGATATCCTGGGCATTTGGGTGATGCTAATGATCAATCAAGGAACGATCATCGTGTTAACCGCTTTGCTGATTGAACATATGCAGCGTCAGGAATACATGTACAACTCGCTGTTGAAGCATGAAAAAATGGAAACCGTCAGTCATTTTGCAGCTGCGGTTTCACATGAATTGCGCAATCCGCTTCAAAGCATCAAAGGATTTATTCAACTGATGAAAGAATATGAATACAGCCGCGAAAAGCAAGTGGAGTTTCATAGCCTGATTTTAAAAGAAATCAATGCTGCAGAAGATTTGATTGACGATTATCTCGTTTATGCCAAACCAACCTATGGACAGCTCGAGTCCATTACGGTTTCTGCGGAAATTCAGCACGTCATGAAAATTATGGCACCATATGCCAACGTAAAAGATGTAGAAATGCAAATAACAGATATGGACGAACAGGCAGAAATTCTTATCGATCGCCAGAAATTCCAGCAGGCGCTGGTCAATATCATCCGAAACGGCATTGAAGCGATGCCGGACGGAGGGACACTGGCTGTTGCGGTGAAAACATCGCCGGCCAAAGTGTGGATTGAAGTGACTGACGAAGGCATCGGCATGACAAAAGAAGAAGTAAAACGTTTAGGGGAACCTTATTTTTCAAATAAAATCAAAGGGACTGGACTTGGCATGATGGTCACATACAGCATCGTCAGCCAAATGAATGGCCAAATCATGGTGGATTCTGAGAAAGGCAAAGGTACCGAGTTTACATTGGAATTTCCGAATTTCTCCGCATCTCCCAAAAAATAAACCATCAGCCTTAGAGGCCGATGGTTTATTTTTGTGTTGAGTAAATCTTCCACATAAGCTGATAGTTTATTTATGTGATAATTGGCGGACAAAAGGCAGGACCGATTGTTCTTTCAGTTTGGCTTCAAACATAATATCGGCATCAATGCCGCCCAATAATCTTAACAGTTCCTGAAAGTCCGTTTCAGAAACCAATCCATGGTGGCGAAGATCGGTAAATCCTTCTTTGCCTGTACTGATATGAATTTTGGGCGTGCCATAGCCTTCCCAGGTCTTCAGGATTTCAGCATAATCGACTGGTTCGCCTTCATTGTTGCAGTTGTGGTGATGGATATCAAAGCAGATAGGCACTTTGCACATGTAATGAACGTCCAGAACGTCTCTGACGGTAAATGTCTTATCGTCATTTTCCAATCGCAGCCGCTGCCGTATGCTGGGCGACAATGCCAGATAGGCTTCTGCAAAGCGTTGTTTCGCTGCTTCTTTGTCTCCATATGCTCCACCGGTGTGGAGAATGATATCGGAGCCGCCGAGCAATTGAATCAGCTTGTCGTGATACTCCAGGTCTTCAATCGATTTCCGGACCACTTCCGGTTTAGGTGAATTGAGGACGGTGTATTGGCCAGGATGAACAGAAACTCTCACCTTGTGTGTTTCGACAAGCAGGCGGATTTTATCTGTGATGGCCACTACATCCGGATCTTCCCACCATATCCAATCGTTTATCGGATGGGTGGAAAGCGGGACGATAGAGCTGGAAGCCCGGTAAAAATAAATGTCATTTTCCAGGTTCCACTCGAGAATTTCGAGTGTGGTCTCAAAATTTTTCATCGTCAGTTCTTTTATCTTTCCTGTGCCTTCTGCTTCCGCAGTCGCTACACGCAAAGTTCTAAATATTGTTTTCAATTCGGTATTCATGCAGGCATAACCTAATCTCATGTTGTTTCAGCTCCTTGCTCCTATTATACCCTTCCCGCACGGATTGCATTCCTCCTATTGGGGTATAATAATAGAAATAATCCAAGAGGAGGAATTCTAATGATTGCAGAAGTTACACAGACCGAACAAGGATATGTGGCAACTTTCGACCGGAAATTGGCTCATGTACCAGAACAGGTTTGGCAGATGCTGACGGACAATCAGAAAGTTCACCAATGGTTTTCAGGATTGCAGCTGGAAAAGCCGGGGAAAGACGGCTTTTTATCTTTTGATATGGGGAATGGCAACTTTGAAAAAATGGCAATCACAGACTTTGAAGAGAATAAGCAATTAGGTTTTGAGTGGGGAGAAGACCATGTTTCTTTCGAAGTTACCCCTGAAGAAGGCGGGACCCGGCTTCGGATGGTGGAAACCATAAAGGTGCTGACAGACCACACACCAAAAGATGTAGCGGGCTGGCATGTATGCCTGGATGTGCTGGAAGCACTTCTCGATAAAAAGGGGATTGACCGGACATTGGAATGGGAACATTGGTACCCGGAATACAAGCGGCTGTTTGAAAGCATGCGTGTTTCTTTTGAATAAAGGCCAATAGAGTTGGAGCTGACGCGATTATTTTGGGTTTTTTAAAAATATAATTTAACTGCAATTTTATAGCGCAATTGGTAGACGTTCGTGAAATGTTTTTCAGCATTTGCGAACGTTTTTTGTTTAGTGCTGGAGACTGTCCGCAGTCAGCACATACGGACAGGACGGCTCGAGTAGCGCTTGGTAATATCAACTAAAGGAGTGAAAGCTATGGGGTGGGTGGAATCGTTGCAGCGTGCCATTGATTATATGGAAGAGCATATGGAGGATCCGGTTACAATAGACCAAATTGCCAAGCAGGCAAACTCTTCTGTTTTTCATTTTCAACGAACTTTTTCCATATTGACGGATTGTTCGGTCGCTGAATATTTACGCAGAAGAAGGCTGACTTTGGCAGCCCAAGAGCTGTCAGCCACTGATCGGAAAATCATCGACATCGCCTATAAATATGGCTACGACACTCCCGAGGCTTTTGCAAAAGCGTTTCGGCGGCAGCACGGTGTCACACCGAGTGAAGCCAGAAAAAATTTGGGAAAGCTGCAAGCTTTTAACCGCCTGGTGATCCAGGTGAATTTGAAAGGGGTGGATCCAATGAAATACCGAATTGTAGAGAAGGAAAGTTTTCAGGCTGTTGGGATGAAGCGTGAATTCTCACTGAGCAATGGGGAGAATATGGCAGGCATTCCGCAAATGTGGCAGGAACTGAATCAAGCTGGCACGAGCAGCACTATAGCCCAGCTGAACGATGGGGATATAAAAGGCTTGCTGGGCATTTGTGCCGACTATCAGGATGGTGGGACAATGGATTATTGGATTGCTGCTGAAAGTACGGCAAGTGTCCCTGAAGGTTTCTCCCGGTTGGAAGTGCCTGCATCAAAATGGGGAGTCTTCGAAGTGCATGGTGCAATGCCGGATGCAATGCCAAAAGTTTGGAAGCAAATTTTTTCGGAATGGTTCCCGTCCAATCAATATGAAAATGCGGGAACCGCTGAACTGGAGGTTTATCCGGAAGGGGATCCTTACAGCGAAGACTACGTTTCTGAAATTTGGATTCCGCTGAAAAGTAAGAGATGAGGGGGAAGCGGACCGAAGCCTGCGCTGGCTTTGAAACGAGGAGATATATAGAGCGCTCATAAAGTGGCATAGCCACTTTTATGAGCGCTCTTTTTTGTTTTTACCGATTAAAGTCTACAAACTGTATATCGCGGCTATGGAAATTAAAATGATCCGAAAGCATTGACTCTATTTGTAGTTTCGCCATTTCTTCCGATTGAAACCAATTTCCCGCCGCCATACTGCAGGACAAAATAAGAAATCACCAGCCCCAAAATTAAACCGGCTCCAATTGAAATGCCATCTTTTCATAGTTAATCCTCGCGTTTAAAGTATTCAGTTCTAGTTAATGCTGTGAATAACTTCTAAAGTTACATGAGCTTTTTTCGTTCATTCTCAAAGCGGGTCTCCAAAGCGGTGCTGATTTTTCGCATGACTTCAATCTGTGTGTCATTGGCATTGACCTTGTGCGTCCACAGGTAAGCCTGCACTGGATTTGCAGGAGCATGTTCAAGCAATAAAACCTCGCGGCAAAAATCAGGCGTCTGTTTGCCGGAAATAAGTTTTATGGTGTAGAGTGAAGTGGTTTTGACAACTTTGTCTATCTGGTAGCTTTCGTTGAACTTATCTAAATCTGCAATGTGTTCAAATTCATTTTCTGTTTCTTTTAATGGTGCCACTCAAAACACTCCTTACAACATAATCTATACCGTACTTTTTTTAGATGATACACTAGCTGACGCTTATAAGCACTATATTTATGGAGCCTCGAAGTAGACGCATAATTCTTTAGTCTAACAAATAAAAAATTATTAAAACAGATAAACAGCTACTGATTTCTTGGAGTTCTCAGACAATTATTCTCGTAGTTTTATACTCACCCTACCTGTATATCACTGTATCCTCAAAAAATGAAGTGTGGCGTATTGAGGTGAAAGAAGAAGGATTGCCTTTATACGGACTGCAATAGTCTTACTGCTGCAGATCATCAAATTGCTTAAGCCGAAGTGAAACTGCCGAAAATGTTTGAAAACCCAATAATTTATCGGACAGAATTCGCAGAACGAAATTTTAAAAAAGAAAGAAGCCTGACAATCTGTTTCATACAGGATTGCCAGGCTTCTTCGTATTTAATTTCTTGTGTTGCCGCGCCAACTTTTACTTTATCTTAAATTCAAACCGGTTGTCTTCCTTAAATATCCCTTTTTCATAGTTTCTTTCGGCAAAAGTTAGGGTTCCATCATGGGCGACCAGCACGACAGTTGCAGAACGTGTTCCATAGTCAGGTGTTTTGATGAACATAGGTGAAAGCATTCGCTCGAGATCAAGCCCTACACCGGTGTCGGGCAAGTGGGTATCCGGGGCGTGTTCATCATCCGTCAACATTGTGAAAATCTTGTCCAGGTCAGCTTTTTCGGTTTCGGCCATATAGGAAGCAAGTCTTTCTTTGCCTTTTGTGACCTTGGGCCATGGGGTGTTCAGAAAATGATTGCTGAGCCCGTGTATGCCGGGTGGAATATCATAAGATTCTTCCTGTATGTTGTTATAGTAAACCAGCTTTTCAGCATTGCCGATAATAATATTGAATCCTGCGTATTGTTTCGGATCAATCGTCTGCAAATATTCTTTGGGTGAGGTTGTGCCTGCCAAAAAGTTTTTGACAACTTCCCCTCTGGACAAACGCCCAGATTCCAGGTTGGTTGGATCCCGGAAGTTTGTTAATGCGGCAATGCGGCCCTGCTTTGTAACGCCAAGCCATGTACCCATCCCAGTCAAGTCTCGCCCCGCCAAAATATGGGGTTCATCATCCCAAAAGTGGGCTGGCGCAGCAGGGCGTCCATAAAACTCGTCTCGATTAGCAGCAACTATCAGTTTGTATGTTGGGTGTTTCCTGAATTGCAAATTGATGAGGCACATGTTTTTTCCCCTTTATGATTTATTATATACAATCAAGCGTTCTGTTAACAGAAAGAGCTTTCAGCGCTAAACATTTTAAGTGCGGATAAGGCAACTGGGTGCGGCCAGTATTTGAGCAAAAATCAATTTTGAAAAAGGATGGTTTTTACTGGTTAAAAAGTTTGTCCCACACATGGCCTATTGATATAATATAAAAATATATTTTAGAAAATTTCGGATTATTGCTAGGTCAAAAGTTTCAATTGGAAGTATTTTCTGCTACACTGTTAAAAGAGTTTTTCTTGAAAGTGATTTAATATATAGGGATCAGGGGGGAACGGCCATGATGAACCAAGCAGCTTCATTATCTTTTACGCGTGTATTAATGGAAGGCATCAAAGAAATGGTATTTGTTGTGAAAGTTGATGACGTTTGTTCTTTCACTTATGAGTTTCTTAACAAAGCAGTAATGGAAAAAACCTTGTTAGGGCCTGGTTCAGTCGGAAAAACCTTTGATGACATTCATTCCAAGTTCATGGCAAAATTTTTAAATGAAAAATATAGTGAAGTTATCCAGACAAATCAAAGTACAAGCTATGAGGATTCATTTTATTCTGCCGACAATAAACTGTATTATTCAAAAACCCTGCTGACACCCCTTTTCGACGACTTAGGAAAATGTACTCATATAGTTAGTCTGGTAAAAGACATCACCGATGAGAAAATAGCGAAACTGGAAAGCCAAGGAATCCAAGAACGCCTCGAAGAAAGCAGTGCGCGCTATCGATCTTTGTTTGACAGTAATGCTGATGCCATTTTCACGGTTGATTTTAATGGCCGTATTACTGGGGGGAATTCTGCAGGATACAAGCTCAGTGGATATTATATGAATGAGCTGGCAGGGAAAAACTTTATTGATTTTGTTGTTCCTGAAGATAAAGTGCAGGCAAAAGAAAATTTCCATTTTTCAATTTTAGGTAATATTAAAGACAGCCGCCTTCAAATCTTAAATAAAACTGGCGATGTAGTTTGCTGTATCGTCAAGTTCATTCCAATTAATGTGAAGAGTAAAATCACCGGTTTTTATATGATTGCCAAAGACATGACAGAACTGGACAAAATTGCGAGCCTATATAAGGCGGGAGAAGAAAACTTTCGGATCATTGCAGAAAATGTCCATGACGTCATCATATTGATGAACCATCATAAACAGTATCTTTATGTATCGCCATCATCTGAAACGATATTCGGCTATAGACCAGACCAAATCATCGGTCAGGAGCCTTATTTCAATGTACATCCAGAAGATATCCCCAATATAAGCAAGGCTTTTGAACAGGCAGCAAAAAATGGTTCTACTTATCTGGTACAAATTCGCCTGCTCCACAATGAACGCGGCTGGATTTGGTCAGAAATCAGCGGGACTCCTGTTTTTGGAGAGAATAAAGAATTTAATCATATGGTGATGGTGGCAAGAGATATCTCGATTCAAAAAGAGTATGAAAGCCAACTCAAGCATTTTGCTTACTATGATTCCTTGACAGAGCTGCCGAACCGCCGCTATTTTCAGGAATATGCGACTGAAAGGCTGGAACTGAACGAAAATAGCCAAAGAAGTTTAGCTGTTCTCATTCTTGATATTGATGATTTTAAGGAAATCAATGATCAGTGGGGGCATGAAACAGGGGACGCAGTCATTCAGGAGTTTGGTTTCCGGCTGAATAATTGCATGCATGGAGAGAATATGGCTGCACGTTTAGGGGGAGATGAGTTTGTCATTTTGCTGGCAGATACCGAAACCGAAGAACAAGTGGCAGAAGTTGCCGACATGATTTATCAGGTGATGAAAGAGCCGGTAGAAGTGGAAGGTTTATCACTGAACATTTCAATCAGTATGGGAATTGCTCTTGCACCTTCCGAAAAGGTCTCCATTTCTGTTATGATGAAGCGCGCCGATATGGCGATGTATAAAGCAAAGCAGCAAGAGAAAAATACATTCCAAGTAAGTCCGACATGAGCTGTAAAGGCTCATGTTTTTTATTGACCCAAAGTGTCAATAGATCTTCTATAGTGCATTTGCATACTTGTGCGCCTGCAGATAATGAAAAAAGACTTTACGTAAGCATCGTAAAGGTATAGTTTTGTATGTCTGGATTCATCCCAAAGGAGCAGAATAGCCTGTAGGGAACGTGGTTGCTATAATTGAATAAAAGGTACATTAAAGAGGGGCTATTATATGCGGAAAATTAAAATTGGCTTTATTTCTCCTTATGAAGCCATGGTTCCAATGGTAGAAGAGTTAGGAGAGAAACAAGAAGATTTGCAGGTTGCCACAAAGGTAGGTAACTTAGAAGAAGGCGTGAAGTACGCAAAAGAAATGGAACGTTCAGGATATGATTTGATCATTAGCCGAGGGGGAACAGCCGGGCTGATTCGAAATGCAATTTCTCTTCCGGTAATCGATGTACATATGTCAGGGTATGATTTGTTAAGGACGATTATGTTGACAGAGGGCCACTCCAAAGAAAAGAAAGTTCTGGTCGGCTTTACGAATATTACACTGGGAGCGGCTTCGATAATCAACCTATTGGAGATTGACATGACCGTTGTCACTATACAGGACGCCAATGAAGTCGATGTGGTTTTAAAGTCACTTAAAGACGAAAAACACACAATTGTCTTAGGAGACGTGGTAACTGTTGCTGCTGCCCAAAGACTGGGAATGAGCGGTTTTCTTATTCAATCGGGCCGTGAATCCATTATGGAAGCATTTGAAGAAGCGCGCAGGCAATTTGTCTATCAGCAAAAAAGCCAGCGGTTGGTTAATGTAATGCGCTATTTTTTGGGAGCCAGAAAAATGGACATGTTAATTGCAACGGCGCAAGGAGATGTTATTTTTGAAAATTGGTCTAAATTTCCAGGAAGTCCTATTTCGCAGAACGAATGGATTGAGCTCGTCAATCAAGCTTTCCAAACCGGCAATTCCATCTTTCGCACGGTAGATACTTTTCAAATTAGAGTTGATCTATTCCAGGAACAGGAAGAAAAAGTAGCGATGATTCTTTTCGAAGACCTCTTAACTGCTTATCCTAATATCACAATCGAGCAAATTGATCAATTGCCTTATATCGTAACTGAAAGTGCAGCTATGAAACGGATTAAAAATTTAGTAGAAAAACCGTTGATGGCTAAAGAAAATATTGTTTTAATCGGCAAAGCAGGCGTCGGCAAAAAAGAACTCGCCCGCTATATCCATGCTGTTCATGGAAAAAATGGATTTTTTGTTTCTGTGGATCTTGATAAACTGGATCAGGTTGAAGAAAGTTTTGCTAATTCGAAAATCGATACTGTATTTATTCATCTTAGCCAAGTTCCTGAGCTGAAAAAAGTGAACGAACTTCAGCATATTTTGGCGATTGCGGAACAAAAAAATGTGCAAATAATCTTTTCACAGCAGGAAGTATTTGAGGAGCTGAAGATTAATTTGGGGATGGATGAAGCGGTTATCATACACTTGCCGAGTCTCCAAGAGCGAACAGAAGATATTGAAACATTAGTGCAGCAGTTCCTCATGGAATTTCACCAGGAATTAGGAACACAACCAATTAAAGTGAGGAAAAATGCGATTGAATACTTGAAGAACATGCAGTGGCCAGGTAATACAACGATTTAAAGGCATATATAAAAAAACTGGCATTGGCCGAAAGTGGCTATGTCATTGAAGAAAACCTGCTTCGTGATCTGCCTTTTGTTTCCGACGTGAAACCTGAACAAACCACAGTGGCATTAGAGAAAAATGAAACATTAAAGGAAATTGAACAAAAAATCATTGAAAAAGTTCTTAAGGAAGAAAACTTTAATCAAACAAAGGCGGCTCAGCGTTTAGGAATGAACCGGGCTACTCTATGGCGCAAACTCAAAAAATGAGCTTGCGTTTTTTTATGATTAAAAGTGTTGCATTATTATACTATTTATCAGATTTATGTGTTTATATAGATAAAAGTGTTGCTTTATTATACTTAAATTTTTATAGTGTTAATGAAAGCGTTATCTTAAAGTAGAGTGAAAAATAAAAAAACGAAAAGAGGTAAACTAATGAAAATTAAAGCAACCATGGAACGGATTCCAGGCGGAATGATGGTAGTACCGTTATTATTGGCAGCAACAATCAATACGATAGCCCCTGATTTATTGAGAATAGGCGGCTTTACGCAAGCCTTATTTGTTGATAGTGCAAACGCTTTAATCGCTTTGTTTCTTCTATGTACCGGTGCACAGATTAATGTGAAGACTTTCGGCGTTTCTTTGGCCAAAGGCGGAACACTGCTTGCGACTAAATGGATTGTCGGGGCATTGTTTGGACTTTTAGCTTATATGTTTGCCGGGGATAATGGCTTGTGGCTAGGTATTGCTCCGATTGCTGTAATAGCAGCTATGACAAACAGCAATGGCGGTTTGTTTGTTGCATTAGTAGGACAATACGGGAACAAAGAAGATCGCGCAGCTTATTCTTTGCTGGCGCTAAATGACGGCCCGTTCTTAACTATGGTGGCATTGACGATTTTTGGAGCGATGGGATTTGTTGAAGGTCTGTTTTCACCAGTTTCTTTTATTGCTGTGTTATTGCCTATTTTAATCGGTATGATTTTAGGTAATCTAGATGAGGATATGCGAACTTTCTTAGATAAAGGAAGCTCTATGCTGATTCCCTTCTTTGCCTTTGCTCTAGGTATGGGAATTGACTTTAATGCAATTATTACAGGGGGACTAGGCGGAATTGTCCTTGGCCTAATGACTGTTTTCTTAACGGGGACAGCTGGTTACTTAGTCTTTAAAGCGCTAAAATGGAATCCGATTGTAGGAGCTGCTGAAGGCTCTACTGCTGGAAATGCAGTGGCGACACCTGCAGCTATTGCGGCGGCTAGTGCCGGATTCTCTTCGGTAGTGGATATAGCGACAGTCCAAGTTGCAGCTTCGACTGTAACAACGGCTATATTGTTGCCGCTTTATATCGCATTTTTAGTGAGACGTATTGAAAAGAAAGGCTTTGTATTTACTGGTGGGGAAATAGTAAGAAAAGAAGCTTTAAAGGAGTGACAAATTGTGGCGACTCAAATCGGCATCATTGCAGATGATTTTACAGGAGCCAATGACTCCGGTGTTAGACTGGCACAAAAAGGGTTAAGAGCTCGCGTGATTTTGGCTGGAAGGGAAGATGAAAATACGGATCCAAATATAGACGTTTGGATTGTTGATACAGATAGTCGGGCTATGGAACCAATAGAGGCTTATAATATTGTATCTTCGGAAATCGAACGACTGAAAAAAAGAGGGGTTTCCTCATTTTATAAAAAAGTGGATTCGACACTTCGCGGCAGTGTAGCAGCAGAATTAAAAGCATTGCACGATTGTGCTGGTGCAGAAATTATTTTTATTGCACCAGCGTTCCCGACTCTTGGACGTACGGTAAGAGATGGAATTCTATATGTAAATGATATCCCTGTAGGTGAAACAGAATTCGGCAATGATCCAAAGACCCCAGTGCTGCACAGCTATATTCCGGACTTACTGGCATCAGAAGATGTTTTTACCGCAGTATTGACTCACGAAATCTTGAGTGGGAAAAATCCAGAACAGTGGGTGCAGCAGCAAATAGACAGTGGTGTAAAGTGGATTATTTGCGATACGGTCGTTGAGGAAGACTTTATTCAGTTAGTATCTCTGGAAGATAAACTGGATGTGAAAATAGGATGGGCAGGTTCAGCAGGACTGATAAATTATTTGTATTCAGTCTCAGCTGAATCCCAAGAATTTGAACTACCGGCTCGCAGTACTGGCAAGGTTTTGGTGGTTTCAGGCAGTTTGTCAGGAAAGACAAAAGAACAACTGGATAATTTAGCACAGAGACCTCAAACCTTGATGATTGAAATTAACCCAGCAAGATTATTGGAAGATCCTGAAAGAGAAGGGGAAACAATCAAAGCGTTAAATCATTCTGCCGATTGGGACAGTGCGGTGATATACGTGGAACCCTCTCAGACAAACCGGGACCAGGTAGCAGAATGGGGATTGCTGAAAGAATGGACTGCTAATCAGACAGGCAAAGGAATCTCACAGGGTCTGGGGAAACTCGTGAATTTAGCATTGAAAAATGGCGGATTCGATGCACTTATTATGACGGGCGGCGATACTGCCAAAGACATTTGCAAGGAAATTGGCGTTGCGGATATGGAACTCCGCTTTGAAATTGAAGCAGGGCTGCCGCTCGGGATGGTAAAATGGAACGGAAAAGAATTAATCGCAGTAACTAAAGCAGGAGGATTTGGAAATCCTGCCTCATTGGTCAATGCTGTTGAATTTTTGAAAGGAGCGGGATTAAATGAGCACACATAAACCGGTCATCGGAATTACTATGGGGGACGCTGCAGGCGTTGGACCAGAAATCATTTTAAAAAGCTTTGAGCATGACATCGTTCATGACACAAGCCGTTCGTTTGTCATAGGAGACGCAGCTATATTGGAGCGGGCGAAAAATTTTACTGGGAGCACTAAAACAATTAATCGCATAAAGCATCCATCTGAAGCCGGCTTTGACAAAGAAGCAATTGACTGTCTGGATTTAAATCTATTGCCGGCTGATTTGCAGATTGGCGAAGTCTCAGCTGCTGCTGGAGATGCGGCATTTCAATATTTGTCAAAAGCAATTTCTTTAGCAAACAATGGTGACATTGATGCTATCTGTACAGCACCACTAAATAAAGAAGCTTTGCAAAAAGGTGGACACATGTATCCGGGCCATACAGAAATATTAGCAGACTTGACTGGCACAAAAGATTACTCCATGATGCTTTCTGCACCAAACTTGAAAGTTATCCATGTAACTACGCATGTAGGAATCATTGATGCAATCCGAATGATTAATCCAGAGCGCGTTTTGTATGTTATTCAATTGGCTCACGATACCTTAACAAAAGCAGGAATTCAAAATCCGAAAATTGCGGTTTGTGGCATTAATCCGCATGCTGGAGAAAATGGTTTATTCGGAAACGGCGAAGAAGAAGAGAAAATTATTCCAGCTGTGGAACAAGCAATTGCACGAGGGATAGACGTGCAAGGGCCATTACCTGCAGATACCTTGTTTTTCCGAACAGTCCGTGGGGATTTTGATATAGTCGTTGCTATGTACCATGATCAAGGGCATGCGCCAGTTAAAGTCCTTGGTTTGGAAGCGGGGGTCAACATCACCGTAGGGCTTCCGATTATCCGTACCAGCGTAGATCACGGGACGGCTTTTGATATTGCAGGAACTGGAATTGCTGATGAACAAAGTTTAGTTGAAGCATTGCGGCAAGCTGTAGAATTGGCTCCCAAAAAATAAACATAAAAACCATCCACGGTTAATATTTGCCGTGGGTGGTTTTTTGTGTTGATGTGTCTTTTTTCTGTTAACTAAAGTATATATGGAAAAATTAGTAGGTATTAAGTTATATTTGAATTTTCAGAAATAAAATAAGTTTTCTTTTTCTATGAAAAATGTTATGATTTTATTAAATCATAAAACCTATTAAATATACATAAAATGGATATTATTATAATCATATATACCTTCATTCTTTGATGGATGGCAGGATATTCTGTGGCAAAGCATCGATAGTAGAGTTGGAGACTTAATTTTAAAAATTGATTATTTGAATAATTGAGGTGAAGAAATGAAAGAATCCTATAGTAGTGGAATTTCTATTGTCATTGGAATTTGTTTTGCTTTGTGGATTTCTTTCTTTTTTCTTAGCATCGAAAAAACATCTGCGAATACGATCGAAGCCGATGCTGCCATTTTAAATTCTGATACCAGGGAAATGCCTCTTGCAGCTCACCTGGAGATTTTAAGAGATACGAAGGGCACACTTGGAATAAGTGAATTGCTGCAGCCGCCGCACAACTGGAAGTTTGTTTTAAATGAACAAGAGGTTCCAAACGGCGGGATTACATCGGACGTCTATTGGCTGCGTTTTACTGTCTCGGACCTATCGGAGGATCAGCAATGGCTCCTGGTGCTGGACAACCCGTCCATTGATAAAGCCACTCTTTATTCACCGGAACCTTCAGGAGAATTTTCCGCTGCTGCACTGGGGGAAGGCATAGCAGATTCTGGAAGTGCTTTTCGCCAAAATAATATTGTGTTTGAGCTGGTTACGCAGAAAGGCGAGGAAACTACATTTTTCTTGAAAGTCGAGTCTCAGGGGTTCATGCATCTCCCTCTGACAATCTGGGGACATGAAGCATTTGAAGCGCAGTCCCGGCAGACAAGTGCAATCATCGGGTTATTGACAGGACTGAGTTTTTTGTTTATGGGCTATTGCATCAAATGGTTTTTCAACTACCGCCAAAAGAACTTCCTGCATCTTTTTATGCTGGCATTAACGACACTGGCTGTTTTTTCTTTCGGAACCGGATTAAGCTGGGTCGTGATATGGCCGGAACTTGGATGGTGGAATAGAAAAATCTCAGGAGTATTCATAGGAATTGCCAGTCTTTCGATTTTATTTATTACCAAAGGTCTATTTGAAGATGCTATGCAGCTGGGATGGTTTTCTAAAGCTACTAAAATTACGGCTGTTTTCCTGTTGTTTTCAATCGTTTTTTCTTACTTCTCAGATCAGATAGCCAACTTGCTCCTGTTTTTTTCGATGTTTCTATCGATTGCCTTATCTTGGAGCCTGTCATTGCATGCCGGCAAGAAAGGGCGGATCTTTGCCGTGCATTACGCAGTTGCATCATTTTTAGCAATGGCTGCCATGATCGTTTTATTTCTCACAGCGGCAACGATTTTTCCCTATGGAAAAAATATTCACTATGGCTTGTATCTCACAGGTGGAATTAGCTTATTATTTACAGCGAAAGCACTGCTAACAAAAGAAAAGCTGAATGCCAAAAAGAACGAGCAACTGGAACAGCAAGCAAAAGATCGCCAGCGGGTGGAAATTGAAGCCTTAAAAAACGCCAACAGGAGGAAAGATGAACTCTTGGCGTTTACTTCAAATGGTTTGCGAACGCCTCTATACGGAATGATCGGCATCGCAGAATCACTGCAGGAATCGGCGGCTGGAAAAATGTCTCCTTTAATGGCCAATCAATTAACGGACCTGGTGGCCAGCGGCAAAAATATGTCGCATTTGGTCAACGAGCTTCTCGATTTTTCTAAACTCAAACAATCTCCTTTACAGGTTCATGCTGAGGCGGTAGCGATTGATGAATTGTGCAATGGGGTTTTATCGATGTGCCGGCCGCTTTTGCAGACAAACTCAGTAAAGCTCTATCATACAGTTCCAGACTCATTGCCAAAAGTACTCGCCGATCCTGACCGCGTTAAGCAGATTTTATACAATCTGGTCGACAACTCCATTCAGCATACGCGTGAAGGAGAGATTGTTGTATCGGCACAAGTTATTGGGAATCTGCTGGAAATTTCGGTGAAGGATACGGGAATCGGCATACAGGAGAAACGTATCCCATCGCTGTTTGAATGGGACATGCCATTGGAGAATTCTCTGGACAATCCGGGTATAGGTTTACGGATTACCAAAAGTTTAGTTGAACTTCAAGGTGGCTCTTTGAAGGTCGAATCACAGGCAGGCAGCGGTTCCATTTTCAGTTTTACTTTGCCAATTCAAAAGGACGAAGAAACTGCACAATTTTTAAATAGCTTTGATTCTGAGGTTAAAGAATTGACTGCACCGCAGTTAGCGGATTCCATATTAAAACAGCGGCCGATAAAGAAAAGTCTGCATGTTCTTGTGATTGAATCAGAAGAAATCAACCGCCTGGTTTTGCTGCGCCAGTTGATGTCAGCAGGTTATCAAGCGTTCGGAGCAGCAGATGGGAAAGCGGCGATGGCACTGCTGTCGCATAAGCAGGTAGAGCTGGTAGTGATGGATGGCTATCTGACTGACATGTCAGGCGATGAGCTATGCCGCCGCATCCGGCTGGACTATACGCTGACGGAATTGCCGATTCTCATGCTGTCGAATGTGGATAGCCTTCAAGAAAAAAAGGATGCATTTACAGCGGGAGCCAATGACTTTTTGCTGAAGCCATGTGACAAAGAAGAGTTTCTTATGCGGATTGAGACTTTGGCAAACATGCGGAGCCTGACACAGGAAATCACCAATCTGAACTATTTTCTTGAACGCAATGTCAAAGAACGGACCATGGCGCTCGAAATTACCAATATGAACCTGTTGACAGTAAATGATGAAATTCAGGAAATCGAAAAGTCCCGCAACGACATGCTATCAGCAATTTCGCATGAACTGGGAACACCCATTACATTGATCCACAGTTATATACAGGCGGTTAAAGAAAGTTTGATCGAAGAAAATAATCCAAAGTATTTGGACATGATTCACAAAAAGCTGCTGCTTCTTGAGCGGCTCACTGAGGATCTTGTAGAGTTGACTAAATACAAGTCTGGGAATATGACCTTGCGTTTTGAGGAAAACGAGTTGCACGGATGGTTGAGGCGGATTGTGGATTCGATGGCATCTGACGTCAAGCAGAGCGGACGTGTTTTCGAGTTTCTTGGAACAGAAGATCCGGATGAAATGACTGAGGCATTCCTGGCTGTCGACTTGCATCGCCTCGATCAGGTTATCTCCAATATCCTCTGGAATGCCGTTAAGCATACTTCCTCGGAAGAAGGCAAGATTACGCTATCTGCTGAAATGCTGGCCAATAATAACAAAGATGCGTCGCTTACCGAAGAAGTGGATGGAGAAATAGTCCTTCGGATTGCAGACAATGGCTGTGGCATCAAGAAAGAAGCGTTGCCCCATATTTTTGAACGCTTTTACAAAATTGACAGTTCTGCCGGCTATAAAGGCAGCGGACTTGGATTGGCGATTGCCAAAGAGATTGTTTTAGCGCATAAAGGACAGATTTGGGCGGATAGCACAGAAGGAAAAGGCAGCGTCTTTATCATCGTATTGCCGCTGGCTCTCCGTTAAAGGACAGGAGGAAGATAAATGAATGCTGCTACTGTATTAATCGTAGAAGATGACGAAGGAATCCGTGAATTAATGCGGTTGTTCCTGCTGAAAAAAGGCTATGGCGTTCTTCAGGCGGAAGACGGCCTTCGAGCACTGGCACTGCTGGAAAAGGAAAAGCCGGATATTATTTTGCTTGATGTCGAAATGCCCGGCATGAACGGACTGGAAGTGTGTGAAAAAATTCGTCTGAAGACAACTTTGCCGATTCTGTTCGTCAGTTACCGAAAAGAGCTGGTTTATAAAATTCAGGGTCTCGAAGCGGGTGGGGATGATTACATCACCAAGCCGTTTGATTTCAATGAACTGGAGGCACGCATTCGCGCAATTCTTCGAAGAAATGGCTGGAAGAGCGGCGAGCAGGACCAGCTCAATATCCTGAAATATGATGATCTTCATATTCATGTGGATGCGTGTGAGCTTTATGTTGCAGGAGTTCCGGTAAAACTCTATCATAAGGAATTTCAATTGCTGTTGCTGCTGGCACAGACGCCAAATCGCGTTTGGACAGCAGAACAATTATACGATCAAATATGGGGCTATTATTCCGAGGGAGACGTTGGAACTGTAAAGGTGCACATCAGCAATTTGCGGAGAAAAATCGAAAAGGACCCGGCCAATCCACAATTTATCCAGACGGTGCGGGGCTTTGGTTATAAATTCATTTTAGAGTGAAAAGCATTCGGCTGAAATTGGCCAGATGCTTTTTTTGTGAATAAATACTTTATGTAAAAATTTTCACTTTTATTTGAATTTTAAGATTATTTAACGTTTATTTAACCTTTGCACTTTAGTATAAGCATCATAAAGGATAAACATTAGGAGGATCTAATTATGGAGAGTACATTCAATCTGAATAAATTCCTGAAAGCGATGCGCAAGAGAAAAGCATTGATCATCCTCGTCACTCTGGCTTTTATTGTCTTTAGTGCTGTTGCGAGCTATACCATCATGAAGCCGGTTTACAAAGCGACCACTCAGATTTTGATCAATCAAAACTCTGTCAGCAGCCAGGACTTTGACAGTCTGGACATCAGTACGAATCTTCAATTGATTGGCACCTATAATGTCATCATTAAAAGTCCAGCGATTTTGGGCAATGTGATTGAGGAGTTGGAGCTGGACGACACGGTTCAGTCCCTGACAGAGCGAATCACTGTCAACAATATTGAAAGTTCACAAGTGGTCAGCTTGTCAGTCGAGGATTCTTCAACCGAACAGGCCGCGCTGATCGCCAATACGACTGCTAAAGTGTTCCAGGAAGAAATTCAGCAGATGATGAAAGTGGACAATGTCAGTATTTTAGCTGCAGCAGAAGGCACTGGAAGCTCGAAGCCGATTCGGCCAGACCCCGTCTTTAACATGGCGATTGGGGCGATTGCGGGCATGGTTTTCGGAATGGGCATCACGTTGATTCTGGAACAACTGAATACAACAGTCCGTTCAGAAGAGGACATCGAAGAAATGATGGGACTTCACGTTTTAGGTGTCGTCAGCCCAGTGGACAGCAATTTAAAAATGGAAAAACCGTTAAATCTAACAAATAGATTGGAGAAGGATTTGCATGCGGACAACGAAAAAGACAAAAAGGTTAATGCCGCGAAAATTGGTGGCTCGTACTAATCCGCAATCGATTGCAGCGGAACAATATCGGACGATCCGAACCAACATCAACTTCTCCACTCCCGGTTTGGATTCGAAAGTCATCTTGTTTACGTCCGCTTCAAAAGAAGAAGGAAAGTCGACGACTGCTGCGAATATGGCGATAGTTTTTGCCGAGACTGGCAAAAAAGTCTTGCTGATCGACGCAGATATGCGGCGGCCGACTTTGTACCGGACGTTTCAGCTTGGCAATAATATTGGACTGTCCAATTTATTGCTGCGAAAAGGCAAGCTGAAACAATCTGTCAAAGCGAGCGGCATTCAAAACCTGGATTTGCTAATGAGTGGACAAATTCCTCCGAACCCAGCTGAACTGCTGGAGTCGGATGCGCTGGATGAACTGATGGAGGAAATGCGCGGAATGTATGATTACGTCCTCTTTGATTCCCCGCCGATCTTGTCTGTCACCGATTCCAAAATTCTGGCAAACAAATGCGACGGTACAGTGCTGGTGGTCAATACCGGCAAGTCCGAAAAAGTCAGTGTTGAAAAAGCACGCGATTCGTTAGCAACTGCAAAAGCCTTTATTTTAGGAGTCGTTTTAAATAATTATCCAATGACAAAAGAAAACTATTATTACCACAATTATAATGATTAACTAGCTTGATACGGCAGGAAGGGAGAAAGGGCATGAAGGTTGATAAGCAGCAAATACTCAAAATTCTTCATCAATCTTTGGTGCCTTTTCTTGTTCTATTCCGCCATTTTCGTACATTCGTGTTAGAGGGATTTGAACATATCGAAGAAAAACTTGAGCATGCGGCTTTACCGGCAGCACCTCATATAACAAGCAAGACTGTTATGGTAACAGGAGCTGGAGGACTGATCGGTTCAGAAATTAGCCGCCAGCTGATTCAATTTCAACCTGCCCAAATTTTACTGGTCGGAGATGGAGCGAAATCGGTCAGTTTGCTTGATGGCCAACTAAAAAAACTGCTGGAAAGACATACAGAAATTATTCCTATTATTATCAATGTTCAAGATAAGAAAAGGGTTTTTGAAGCAGTTGGCCGATATAATCCAGAAATCATTTATCATACAGCTGGCCACCACCAAATGGATGTTACAGAAGAGAAAGCAGAAGAAACTTTGTACGCCAACGTTTTTGGTACAAATAATATTGCGGAAGCTGCAAATCGCTATCGGGTCGGTACATTTGTAATGGTTTCTTCGGAGCAGGCAGGAAAGCCGCGCAATCTGAAAGAAGCAGCTAAAAGACTGGCAGAAATGACGACGGAAAGCATTGCGGCGACGAGCTTAACCCGGTATACAATTGTTAGGTTGCCTGAAAATCTTCATGTAAAGCAATTAGCCAAAAATTCGAATCTCATGTTTGAGCAAAAAGCGCCCATTGTTTATGCAGCGCAAAATATACTTCAGGCTGGAAGTGCAGACACACGATTCAACAAAGGCGGGCTGTTCCAGCAAAGGGATGGAGTATTGCGCCCGGCATACCAAAAGCAGACAGAGCTCAGCCAAATAGAATTGGCACGCCTGTTGAAACAATTGAAAACGGCTAAAGAAGACGAGGCACGGAAACTGGTTATTTCATTTATAAAGCAATAAACAATGAAGGGATGGAAGAAAATGGGGGCACAAAAGCATTCTACTGAATTCCGGTTTGAAGAGGATATACATGAACTTCGTACAGAATTTTCATTTCAAAACGACGATATTATTATGCAGCATCCTTTCCTGAACAAAATTTATCCATATGCCCTAAACACCATTCATTTGGTGACTTATTGCGAAAATAATACAGTATCCTTGCTTTCGGGAAGCTTAGAAATAGGGACTGCCGAAAGCATGTCGGGATATGCAGATGAAATCGGCGGAATTTCATGTGGAGTGGATCATCAAGGGAATCTAAAGTCATATGCCTATGACTTAAAGACACTTGAGAAAATCGACAAGCATCCACAAACACGGTTTGTTTTTGCTGGAAGCAGAATTCCACATTTCGATCGCCTCAAAGCATTTGCCATCGATCTGCATATAAATAATAAAGTGGACGATGTAATTTCGTGGAAGCTGGCATTGGATATATACGGCCAAGCTATCCTGATCAATACCCTCATGGAAAAAGACAACCTGCTTTGATTTGTTTTTAAGGGAATTGATCGGACAAGTGTATGCGGATAGACTATTGAAAAAAGCGGGGAAAGGGGCATACGTCAGCATGTTGCAAAACTTGAAAATAGCAGTAGTTGGAATGGGGTATGTCGGATTGCCGATAGCAGTCGCCTTTAACCAAAAATATCCTGTCGCCGGCTACGATATAAATACAGAAAGGATTCAGGCTTTAACATTAGGGCTTGATAAGACCAACGAAGTAAGCCGTGAAGAACTTGCAAAAACAAGCATCATTTTTACGGCTGATCCGGTGGATTTAAAAGAAGCAGGATTTATTATTATTGCCGTACCATCAGCTGTTGACCAGGATAACTTGCCTGATTTATCTGCTTTGGAAAAAGCCAGTAAATGTGTAGGAGAACATATGAAAAAAGGTGCGGTTGTAGTCTACGAGTCAATTGTGGCACCGGGAATGACAGAAGAAATTTGTATTCCGCTGCTGGAAAAGTACTCAGGCTATGAGAGCGGCAAAGAGTTTTTTGTCGGCTATTCCCCGGCAAGAATTGTGCCCGGAGATAGGAAAAACAATTTTACAAAAGTAAAAAAAGTAGTTGCCGGCCAAAACGAAGAAGTCACGGAGTTTTTAGCTATGGTATATGGAAGCATCGTTGGTGGGGGAATACATAAAGCGCCATCCATCCGGGTCGCCGAAACCGCGAAATTGATAGAAAATATCCAACGCGATGTCAATGTGGCACTGATGAACGAATTGGCATTGATCTGTGAAAGATTAAAAATCGATACACAGCAAGTGTTGGAAACAGCCGGCAGCAAGCGCGATTTTCTAAAGGTTGCACCCGGTTTGGTGGGAGGGCAAGGAATTGATCTGGCATCTGTTTATTTGGCAAACAAAGCGGAATCGATCGGCTGCAGTTCCAGAGTGATTTTATCAGGACGCAGCATTAACGAAGGGATGAGCAGCTTCATTGCACAGTCACTGATAAAAAAGATGAGCCAGGACAATATCAGTCCGGCTGATGGGCGTGTCATTGTATTGGGACTTTCTTATCAAGAGGACATTCCTGATCTGCGAAATTCCAAAGTGATTGGCATTGTTCAGGAATTGAGAAAATCCGGCATGAATGTCCAGCTCGCCGATTCCTATGCATGTGCGAAAGATGCGGAAAGCCATTTTGGATCAAAGCTACTGTCTCATCAGCAATTGGAGCCGGCGCATGCGATTATTCTCGCTGTCCCGCATAAGCAATACAAAGAAAGTGGATGGAAGCAATTTGAAAGCCTATTGATCGGACAGCAGGGAATTGTTTTTGATATTAAAGGCACCCTTGATGTAAAGAAAAAGCCGGAAAAAATCCGGTTGTGGCGGTTGTAACTTTCTGTATCCAAACAAAGGCGATGCTCATCTAAAGAATCACCCAACCCATCTGCGTCATGCAGATGGGTTTTTCTATGCATATTTATAGGCAACTCAGGAAATTTTAATACTTGTCTCACGATGTTCACAGAAACGGAGGCTAAACTAATTTTATAAAGCTATTAAGTAATCAAAAAGGAGGCGAAGATTTTGGCTATTGAAATATTTTGCAGAAAAGAGCAAAAGTATTTAATCAGCAACGAACAGTACAACCGATTGATTGAAGAAATGGGCAATCGCATGAGGAGCGACAAAAATGGGGATAACGGAAAATATACAGTCACCAGCCTTTATTTTGAAAATGAGGCAAAGCAAATCTATTTTGAAACAAAGAACAAATTGCAGTATCGGCAAAAACTTCGGCTGCGTGTATACGGAGACACTGATTTGGCTGGGACCGCGTTTTTTGAAGTAAAACAAAAGCATAAAGACGTTGTCAATAAACGCCGTGCAGTGATTCCCCTTGCTGAGGCGTATCGCTATTTGGAGGAAGGCGGCAGGGATGGGTTAGACCATTTTCACGTATCGAACCGGCAAGTATTGAAGGAAATTGATTACTTTATAAATTATTACGGCCTTCAACCCGAAATGATTGTCAGCTACGACCGGCATGCATTGCATGGAGTGGACGATGAAGATCTCCGCATCACTTTCGATTTTAACTTAAGATGCCGCAAGCAGGATTTGCATCTCGAGCACGGCGCTTATGGCGACCCTTTTATCGATCTGAATCTGGTGGTACTGGAAGTGAAGGTGGACCACAGCGTGCCTTTGTGGCTTGTTCGGGTCCTGCAGAGCCTCGACTGCGAACAGCGCAGTGCGTCAAAATTCTGTACGAGTACAGAATTGCTCGATGGTGAACTTTTTCCGATGGAAACAGAATTTGAAAATACCACAATAGGAGGAAACTGACATGACATTCATTAATGAGCTGTTTAACTACAATACAGAAACAGGGGAGTCCACCATTTGGATGAGCCTGGCAGCAATGGCCATAGCCTTAGTTTTAAGCCTAATCATCACCACAGTTTATCAGTATACTTTTAACGGAGAAAATTATTCGCAGGATTTTGTCCATACCATCATCATGATGAGCGTAGTCGTTTCAGTAGTCATGAATGTGGTCAGCGGAAATGCAGGTGTGGCTTTCGGGCTGTTTGCCGTTTTTTCTCTGATTCGTTTCCGCAGTGCTGTTACCAATGCTAAAGACATCGCCTATATTTTCTTCGGTCTTTGTGTAGGAATGACTTGTGGTTTGTTTCAATTCCAGCTGGCGATTCTGTTGACCTTATTCGCATGTGGGGTTTTCTATTTTCTGTTCAAAACGAATTACGCAGAAGGACGGGATACACAGATTTTAAAAGTAACGGTCCCGGAAAATTTAAATCATGAAAATCTGATCGACGATATTCTAAAGGACAAAACGGTAGACCACCATTTGCGCCAAGTAGAGACGACAAATTTAGGGACGATGATTTTGTATACGTTTTCTATTCGCTGCAAGCCCGATACGAAAGACCGTGACCTGCTGGATCAGATACGGGAACGCAACGCCAACTTGAAAGTTTCCTTGTCTTATCTGCCGAATAAAGACTACTGACATGAATGCAGTCCGGGATATTTTTCCGGACTGTTTTTTTGGAGATGCGGAAGGGTATGGAACAGTATAGAACTGAAGGAGGGCGAAGTTATGGAAATTAGAGCAAAGAGAGATTTGCTGAAGGACCGTTACGGAAATTATTATATGGTGTCCTACGCTTCCAAAAATGCATTGACGATTGTCAATGCCGCCATGTATCACGCGTTTAACCAAACCTTAAACGATGAGCTTGTTGCCAAGGTAAAGGCAAAATACCCGAAAGATGTAGCCTGTGGAAAGTATTTTGCCGATTTGGTGCATGAACAAGTAGAACAAATGAGCAGCCCTGAACATCCGGGCAAAATTTATGATATTGAAGAAGTGAAAAAAGAATATGTTTTGCATATGAAACCGCTGTATGATGATTCATTTCACTTATCATAAAGCAGTTCGCAATGTCAGTCTGCCGTATGAACGGCAGGCTTTTTGTTATGCAGCCAAACAACGGATGCGAAGAGAATAAATATGGTGTAAGCTAGAGTTCGAGATTAGTTGAAAAGGATTGAATAGAATGAAATCTACCATCAATGCAAAAGATGTGGCAAAGCTTGCAGGCGTTTCGCAGTCTTCTGTTTCCAGAGTTTATTTTGAGGGCGCTAAAGTGTCGGAAAAAACACGCCGAAAAGTACTGGCTGCTGCAGAAGAGCTTGGCTATCGGCCAAATGAATTTGCAAGAAGCCTGATCACCAACCGGACAAAAATCATCGGCCTGGTGATGAAAGGCGTGCAAAATCCTTTTTATCCTCAAGTGTTGACACAGTTTACTGCTGCTTTTAAAAAGTACGGCTATAGTGTGTTGTTCGTCCATACAAATAACGATGAAATCGAAACGGAAGATGTTGAAACTTTACTGAATTACAATGTTGCCGGGGTGGTTATTACGGATGCAACCATGTCGTTGAATGTAGCCGAAAGCTTCCGTGCACATCATATTCCCTTGGTGTTTTTTAACCGGAAACTGAGCAGCTCGGATTTCTATTCAGTTTGCTGCAATAACTTGAATGCCGGACGTGCAATAGCGGAATATTTGCTTATGCAGGGATCAGCCAATATGGCTTATATATCGGGAAATGAAAATACGTCAACCAGTCTGGAGCGGGAAAAAGGCTTTAGCGAAGTATTGGCACTGCATAACTTGGAATATAAAAAGCATGCTTCGGACTATACATACGGAGGCGGCTATGCCACTGCATTAGACATCATCGAAGCTGGAGAATTGCCGTCCGCTTTTTTTGTGGCAAACGACATCATGGCGTTAGGCGTTTTGGATGCGCTGCAAAAAAAAGGCGTAGCCGTACCGGAGCAGGTCAAAGTGATTGGCTTTGATAATATTGAAATGGCGTCCTGGCCGGGATATGAACTGACGACCTGGGAACAGCCCATAGAAAAAATGGTGAAAGAGACGGTAAAATATTTATTGTCAGAAATGGCTGGATACACAGGATCGGCGCAGTCTGTCGAAGTGGAAGGAACACTTATTAAGCGGAAAACGACATAATAGGTGTTGACATTCTCTGTGAATTCACCTATTCTCTAAATAGTTTCACTTTTGCATACGTATTCAAAATATGAAATTGGAGGAATTAGCATGATGAAAGTTTTAAAAACAGGAAAATCGCAGGAAGAAGTAAGCGCTAACGATTCTAAAGTATCGCTAATTGTATCGGAAGCTTTGAAAGCTGTTGAAGCAGATGGAGACAAAGCAGTCCGTGAACTTTCCGAGAAATTTGATAAATGGGCACCAGAATCTTTCCGCTTAACTCAAGACCAGATAAATGAAATCGTTTCCAAAGTTCCGGACAGTGTCATTGAAGACATTAAATTTGCGCAAAAGAACATCCGTGAGTTTGCAGAAGCGCAACTGGCTTCTATGAATGATATCGAAGTTGAAAATATTCCGGGTGTCATCCTGGGCCATAAAAACATACCGGTTAATAGTGTAGGATGCTATATTCCAGGCGGGCGCTATCCAATGGTTGCTTCTGCACACATGAGTGTATTGACTGCCAAAGTTGCTGGGGTCAAACGTGTATTCGCTTCCACGCCACCGATCAACGGCGAAATTCCGAATGCGACAATTGCAGCAATGTCGCTGGCAGGTGCTGATGAAATTTATCTTCTTGGTGGAATCCAGGCGATGGCAGCAATGGCAATTGGCACAGAAACAATCGAGTCGGTCGATATGATCGTCGGGCCGGGTAATGCCTTTGTAGCAGAAGCGAAGCGACAATTATATGGACGCGTCGGAATTGATTTATTCGCTGGACCGACTGAAACTTTAGTGGTTGCAGATCACACTGCGGATGCTGAAATGGTTGCTACAGACCTGTTGGGGCAAGGCGAACACGGACCGACTTCACCAGGAGCTCTAATCACTACTTCAGAAGAGTTGGCAAATGAAACAGTGAAAGAAATTGAACGCCAATTAGAGACATTGGCTACTGCAGATGTTGCACGGGTTTCGTGGGAAGACTACGGTCAGATTTTACTGGTCGACTCCATTGAAGAAGCGCGCATTGAGGCGGATCGTTTAGCATTCGAACATGTTGAAATCCTGACAGAAGATCCAAATTATTTCCTTGAGCACATGACAAACTACGGATGTCTGTTCCTTGGGCCGGAAACAAATGTGGCTTACGGAGACAAAGTAATTGGAACCAACCATACCTTGCCGACAAAAGGCGCAGCACGCTATACCGGCGGATTGTGGGTCGGGAAATTCATTAAGACAGTCACCTATCAGAAAGTGACACCGGAAGCGAGTGCCTATATCGGCGAATACGCAGCACGCCTATGCCAGCTTGAAAATTTCGCAGGACACGCAGAACAAGCGCTCCTCAGAGTTAGAAGATACGGCAATAAATAATTTAACTTAAGGGGTATGGGGGGATTTTAAATGCTGGGCATGATTGGGATGTTTGGTGGATTGCTTTTATTGATTTATTTAACGATGCGCGGGATGAACTTGCTCATTGCAGCACCATTGACAGCTTTGTTTGTGGCATTAATGAATGGGTTGCCTATGTTTCCTCAGCTTGCTGAGGAAGGCGCAGCCAACTTTTTAACAAATTACATGACCGGTTTTACAGGGTTTATCGCCTCTTGGTATTTGATGTTCCTGGCCGGTGCGATTTTTGGTAAAGTGATGGAAGACAGTGGAGCAGCTGACAGTGTATCGAAATGGATCGTCGGCAAAATCGGCATGAAGCGGGCTGCTCTGGCTGTTGTCATGGCTTGTGCGGTCTTGACTTACGGCGGCGTCAGCTTATTCGTTGTGGCCTTCTCAGTTTATCCGATGGCGCTCAGCCTATTCAGACAAGCCGACTTGCCGCGCCGTTTCATACCGGCAGCACTTGCTTTTGGATCCACTACTTTCACTATGACTTCTGCCGGTTCACCGGAGATCCAAAACTGGATTCCAATCGAGTTTTTGGGAACTACTCCTTACGCTGGATGGGAAGTCAGTATTATCGTGGCTTTGTTCATGATGGTCTTCGGCTATTGGTGGCTGAAGAAGATGATCTCCAAAGCTATGGCAAAAGGAGAGCGGTTTACAGCCCGCAAAACAGATCCTTCGGCAGAAGAACGCCAAGAATTGCCAAATCCATTGCTTAGCATGATCCCATTAGTTGTGGTCTTGGCCATTTCGTTTGTTTTCCATGATTCGCTTGGAACTTCTGCATTGATCATCGCGTTAAGCGGCGGAATTCTTGCAACTTATGTGATCAATCGAAAATATTTCCGCGATATTGGACATGCTTTCAGTGAAGGTGCATTAGGAGCCGTGATTGCAATCGCCAATACGGCCGCAGTTGTCGGTTTTGGCGGAGTTGTCCGAGTGACGCCTTCTTTTGAAGCAGCCGTCGACGTTATGACCGGTATTCCGGGCAGTCCGTTGATTGGCGGGGCACTGGCAGTCGCCGTTATTGCCGGCTTGACCGGTTCTTCATCCGGTGGACAGGCCATCGCTTTGCCGCTGCTTGCACCGCATTATTTGGACATGGGCGTCGATCCGGAAGCTTTGCATAGAACGGTTGCGATTTCTTCGGGTTCGCTTGATTCATTGCCGCAGGGCGGATATGTGGTAACGACGATTCGTTCGATTGCAGGTGAAACACATAAAGATGCCTATCCGGCATTTGGTGCATTGACCGTTGTCGTTCCTCTGATTGGTGCTGCATTGGCAGTTGTATTATTCTCACTTGGATTATAAGATGAAATAAGTTGCCCAACAAACTTTAAGCTACAGTGTTTGTTGGGCAATTTGCGTTATGCAGTCAAAAGATGGAGAGGTGCAGATGATGGAGAAAATTTCAATTCTTGGAGCAGGAACGATGGGACATTCCATTGCGTTGTCCGCAGCGTGGTCCGAACAACCGGTAACTGTCTATGGCATCAATGAGCAGGATCTTGAAAACGCGGACAGAGGCTTGAACAACAAACTTAAAGTTATGGCAGACAATGAGTTGTTTACTGCCGAACAAGCTATAGAAATCAAGAAACGCATCCGGTTGACGACTTCCCTCGAAGAAGCAATTTCGAGTTCGACTTTCATTATCGAGGTAGTGCCGGAAGTTCTGGAGTTGAAAAAAGATTTATACACTAAATTAGAAAAGCTGGTGGCTGACGACGTCGTTATTGCCAGCAATACTTCTGGGTTTAAGCCGAGTTTATTGGCGGCAGATATGAGGCTTCCCAACCGTTTTGTGGTGACGCATTTCTGGAATCCGGGTCATCTTATTCCCTTAGTGGAAGTGGTCAAAGGCGAACAGACAGATGACGAAACAGTGGGACGGGCAATGGATGTTCTGAAAGCCATGAATAAGAAGCCAATTTTGCTCAACAAAGAAATTCCAGGCTTTATCGGAAATCGCCTGCAGTATGCGCTATTCCGGGAAGCTCAAGCGCTGCTGGATGCGGGAGCTGCGTCAAAGGAAGATATTGATGCAGCAGTGACTTACAGCATCGGACGCAGGTTGCCGGTGACTGGGCCGCTCATGACTGCGGATATGGGAGGGCTCGATGTTTTTTCGGCCATCTCAAACTATTTATTTGAAGATTTGGCGACAGATCAACGCTCAGGCGAAACCCTGTCCAAACTCGCAGCGGAAAACAAGCTGGGGGATAAAACCGGCGAAGGGTTTTATTCGTGGGAGCCGGAAATTTCAGCAAAGTTGAATGAAGAGCGGGAACAGACCTTGATCCACTTCCTGAAAAATGATTTAAAGGCGGGTGAAAGGCAATGAACGGCTATTTTTCTGAACTGGCGAACAAGACCGTTGTGGTTACAGGCGGGAGCAAAGGCATCGGCAAAGACATCGCACTGACTTTTGCAAAACTGAAAGCTAATGTGGTGATTTCAGGAAGAGATAAAACAGCTCTTGATGCCGCGCTTTTGGAGTTGCAGATGCACAATCCAAAGTGTATTGCGGTTTCAGGAGATTTGAGCGATATCGCAGAAGTCCGGAAGCTGATTGACAAAGCGGCTTCCGAGTTTGGCACGATTGATGTGCTGGTAAACAATGCTGGTGTCAATATTGCCAAACCCGCAATGGAAGTGACGGAAGAGGATTGGGACACAGTACTCGATCTGAATCTGAAGTCAGCATTTTTTGCGAGTCAGGCGGCAGCCAAGTATATGCTCCAACAAAACAGTGGGCGCATTATTAACATCGCTTCTCAGATGGCGTTTGTCGGTTATGTAAAGCGTGCCGCCTATTGCTCAAGCAAAGGCGGCCTGGTGCAAATGACCAAGGCTTTGGCTGTGGAGTGGGCAAAGCAGGGGATACGCGTTAATGCAGTGGCGCCGACTTTCATCGAAACCGAGCTGACTGCCAGGATGTTTGAAGACCAGGAATTTAAAGAGGATGTCGACAGCAGAATTTTGTTGGACGGCTTGTCACAGCCGGAAGATATTTCTGGAGCAGTGCTGTATTTGGCATCCAATCTGGCGAATTTTGTGACCGGCGAAACCATCAAAGTCGATGGCGGCTGGACAGCGATTTAATTGGGGTGAAAAGAGAACTGGAGCAACTGCAGTTCTTTTTTTTTTCTAAAATTTCACAGCTGGAGCATAAGGCGATTTATCGTTTGAAGTTTCCCGCTTTATCCGCCTAAAGTCTGAAAAATGACAGAATTAAGCGAAAACTCTTTCAATTCATCGAATACCCTTTATAATGAACAATTATAAACAAAGGGAGATGAGGCAAATGTCTAAGCTGAAAAACGATTCGCTGCAGTTGCATAGAACGCATCAAGGGAAATTGGAAATTCGGTCGAAAGTAGCAGTTGAAAACGAAAGGGACTTGAGCCTTGCCTATTCTCCAGGAGTTGCTGAGCCATGCAGGGAAATCGCTGCCGATCCAGCAAAAGTTCATGACTATACAATGAAAAGCAATATGGTTGCCGTAGTGACGGATGGCACAGCTGTCTTGGGACTAGGCAATATTGGACCACTAGCTGCATTGCCGGTCATGGAAGGAAAGGCCATATTGTTTAAGGAATTTGCAGGAGTTGACGCATTTCCAATCTGTTTGGATACAACAGATGCAGAAACCATCATCCAAACGGTGAAATTGCTTGAACCCGGTTTTGGAGGCGTTAACCTTGAAGATATTTCAGCCCCTACTTGTTTCGTAGTGGAAGAGCGTTTGAAAAAGGAAATGGGAATTCCGGTGTTTCATGATGATCAGCATGGTACGGCCATTGTCACCTTGGCAGGCTTGATTAACGCGCTGAAATTGGTTGGCAAGGACGTACAGGAGACGAAAATTGTGGTGAATGGTGCTGGAGCTGCAGGGATTGCAATCGTCAAGCTGCTAAGCAAATTCGGCTTTGGGCATCTGATCATGTGCGACACAAAAGGGGCCATTTTCAAAGGACGCCAAAACGGCATGAATCCATATAAAGAAGAAGTGGCTGAAATGAGCAATTATGAACGCAAAGAAGGTCTATTGGCTGATGTCATTGTGGGTGCAGACGTCTTTATCGGCGTTTCGGCTGAAGGTGCGTTGACGGAAGAAATGGTTCGAACCATGAACAGCGATGCCATCATCTTTGCCATGGCCAATCCGAATCCTGAAATCCTGCCGCATTTGGCCAAACAGGCTGGGGCAAGGGTGGTCGGCACAGGACGTTCTGATTTTCCGAATCAAGTAAATAATGTGTTAGCTTTTCCAGGGCTCTTTAGAGGCGCTTTGGATGTATTGGCTACAGACATCAACGATGCGATGAAGATTGCTGCTGTCGAAGCAATTGCAGGCTTGTTGGAGACCGATGAACTGCATGAAGAGTACGTCATACCAAAACCATTTGACTTGCGCGTCGCTTCAGCGGTTGCAGCAGCGGTTGCCAAAGCGGCAATTGAGACCGGGGTCGCGCGCAAAACAATCGAAAAAGATGATATACAGCAAAAAACAGCCAGCTTGTCAGCAGTTGGAGACAACCGCACATTATAATAGAAGAAACCCATCCGATTTTATTTTGGCGGATGGGTTTCTTACGTTTTTTCTGAACAATCGTAAATTTCATTGAGCGACCAAACATCGTGCTAAACGGCGACAAATTCATTTGAGCGCCTGAAATTCTATTAAACGACCATAAAACAGGTTAAACGACTGCCAATGCCCAACACTCGAATAAAATGTAAGAGGCAATAAAAAATAGCCAGCACATCGCTTGTTCCAAAGCGGATGCCGGCTATTTTTACGTATATATTAGTTCTTTTTCTTCTGAGACAGCCGGCAAACTCTGCTTTTCCTGCCGGTAGACATCAATCAGGTCACACGGGCGACCGATAAACTCAGTCTGTCCATTTTTAATTTTGACGATGCGGTCTGCCAGGATATGGGCATCTTTCTCATCGTGGGTAACAAAAATGGAGGTGATGTTTGCTTTTTTCAAAATATCTCGCAATTCTTTGCGTATTTTTTCCTGCAGTTCTGCATCCAAATTACTAAATGGCTCGTCAAGCAGCAAGAGGTGAGGATTGGGGGCAAGCGCTCTGGCAATCGCTACACGCTGCTGCTGTCCACCGCTCAATTGATGTGGGTAGCGCTTTTCATAACCCTGCAATTCCACCAGCTCCAAGACTTCCTGAAGGCGAGTTTGTTTTGCGGACCGTTTCATGCGGAAAAGTCCAAATAAAATATTATCGGCAACCGTTAAATGCGGAAAAAGTGCGTAATCTTGAAAGACCATACCGATGCCGCGCTTTTCAGGCTGTACAAAAGTCTGGTCATCCACAAGGACTTCATCTTGGATAGAAACCTTGCCGACAGAAGGTTTTTCAAGTCCAGCCAATAGGCGCAAAACAGTGCTTTTGCCGCTGCCGCTCCGCCCTAGAATCGAAATGACCTCGCCTTTTTTAATCTGCAATGAAAAACTATCGAGTGCAGTTGCTTTCGTATTGGCATAAGAAAAACTAAGATTTTCGATTGATACAAACATGTCAGTCCATCTCCTTCTCGAGAAACTTATAAAAGATCACAATGGCCAGGGCACTGATGCCTACTATCAATAAAGAAGCTTGGGAAGCTTCCATAATTTTTTCATCACTTGCGTATTGAAAAGCTTTTGTAGAGAGGGTATCAAAATTAAAAGGCCTCAAAATCAAAGTCAACGGAATTTCTTTCAGCACATCGATAAAAACAAGAATGAATCCACTAATGATGGCACCTTTCATCATGGGCATGTCCACTTTTAAAAAGGTTCTTGTCAGCCCAGCTCCAAGGAGGCGAGATGCATCCTGAAAATCAGTGCCGATCTTGTCATAACCGGTTTCAATAGAACTGTAGCCAATGGCGAAAAAGCGAATGATGTAAGCGGTGATGAGTAGGATGATGCTGACACTGAGAACCAGCGTAGTGTTCATGCCAGCCAACTGATACAACGGCGCCAAGAATTCATCCAATGCGACAAAGGCAGTTACGACTGCCACCGCTATAACGGCGCCAGGAATAGAATAACCGAGAACTGTCAGTTTTGGCAACAACTTAGCGAACCTTCCTTGGACCAGGCGCGCAAAATTGCCAACAATTAACGCAAACACAATTATGGCTGTCGCACTTAAGCCTGCTACGACAATTGAATTTCTCATATAGGACATAAATTCATCTAATGGAATGGTTCCAAACGTCAAAATCGTCCATTCAATCAATTGGGCAATCGGTATGAAAAATCCTAATGCCAATATGCTTAAACAATAACCCGCGGCAGCAACTGCTTTCCAACCAGTTAATTGGATCAATGGCAACGGGCGAACCTTGGTGGAAGAATAGCTATACTGGCGTCTGCCTCGCAAAACTTTTTCAATCAGCAGAATAACAATCACAAAGCCCATGAGTGAAGCTGCCAACTTAATGGAGGTTTCAATATCTCCCAGACCAAACCAAGTTTGAAAAATACCCGTTGTAAACGTCTGGATACCGTAGTATTTCACAACTCCATAATCATTCAATACTTCTAGAATGACCAAACTGGCGCCAGCAATAATGGAAATACGGGATATCGGTACAACCACTTGGAAAAACGTACGCCATGGGCCTTTTCCAAGAAGGCGTGTACTTTCTATCAAGGAAGCAGACTGCTGCGACAGGAAAACTTGTGTGATGGTGTAGACATAAGGATAGAGAAAAACTGTGTAAATAAAAATTGCACCAGGCAAATTCATTATATCGAAGTGAGAAGGATTCAGCTCCATGCCGAAACGGTCACGAAGTGTGGTCTGTATCACACCCGTATAATTGAAAATCCCGTGGTACGTATAAGCTCCGATAAAAGGTGGTATGGAAAGAGGGAGGATTAGTGCCCATTTGAAAAATCGCCGGAAAGGAAACTGGTACTGGGCAATCAGCCAAGCCAGGCTCAGGCCAATGAATATCGTTGCGCCGGCAGTAGCAACAACGAGAATCAATGAGTTTTTGATGAACGACCACAGAACGAACTCTTTCATATGCTCCCAGTTTTCATTAGAGGGAGTAAACAGCCCCGTCACGATCGTCATATTCGGCAAAAATAACGCAGCAATGATGGCCATAGCTGTAACCGTCCAAATATTTACGTTTGCCAATCTTCTTTGCATCGCTTTGTCCACCTTTCCAATAACAAGAAACCCCTTGCTGCAAAATACAGCAAGGGTCGAGCCTATTGATTATTTCCAGCCTACTTCGTTAAAGATCAAAATTGATTTGGCATTGTTTTCTCCAAGAGCCGATAACGAAATATCCTGCTCTTTGAACTCACCCCATGATTTTAACAGTTCAGATGGTTCTACTTCTTCATTTACTGGGTATTCATAATTAGCTTCTGCAAATGTTCCTTGTGCTTCAGGAGCAGATAGGAACTCCAATAATTTTATCGCATTTTCTTTATTTTGGGATGATTTGACAACACCGGCTCCACTAACGTTAACGTGAGTTCCGTCTGTTTCCTGGTTCGGGAAGAATAGGCCAAGGCTTTCTGCCACTTCAACTTCTGCAGGATCTTCAGAGTTCAGCATTTGTCCGAAATAATAACTATTCATAATCGCAACATCACCAATCCCTGCTGCAATTGCCTTGGCTTGGTCACGGTCTCCGCCTTCAGGATCGCGCGCGAAATTGTTCACGAGTCCAGCTGCCCATTCTTTTGCCTCTTCTTCACCGTTTAACTCAATGAATGAAGCAAGCAGCGACTGATTGTAGACATTTTCGGAACCACGAATCAACACGCGGCCATTCCATTCATCTTCTGTCAACGCTTCGTATGTTGATAATTCTTCAGGTGTTACCGTTTCTTTGTTGTAAACAAGGACGCGTGCACGTTTTGTTAAACCGTACCACATTTGGTCAGTGTCACGGAAATTTTCCGGAATTTGTTCGTTTAGAAGGTCACTTGATACTGCCTGCAGCAAGCCATCGTCTTTTGCACGGAACAGACGGCCAGCATCAGCAGTCAAGAACAAGTCTGCTTCTGTGCCATCGCCTTCACGTTTGATGCGTTCAAGCAGCTCATCAGCTTCACCTTTAATAAGGTTGACTTTAATGCCTGTTTCTTCTTCAAATTTTTTGTATAATTCATCATCTACATCATAATGTCTTGCAGTATATAAGTTAACTTCTGTGCTTTCCTCGGCTTCTTCAGAAGCTCCCTCTGTGGCGGGGGCAGATGTATCGTTGCTTCCGCATGCTGTTAAAACAAGAAGTAAAAAAGCCAAAACGAGGTAAATAAGTTTGTTCATGAATGTCTCTCCCTTTGATGTGTTATTAATGATTCAATTGAAAATCATTCTCATTTTCAATTATAAGGGGCTAACTGATAATGTCAATCGGATTTGGTGAAGTATATTAAAAAAACTATATTTTAGTGTAGGTTCAAAGAAGGGGATAGTTAAAAATATCTAGTTTTTTACTCTTTTAAGGATAGCAAGGAGCTAGGCTGTTTAATACGATTTTTCTTTATCTGCAGCTATGTTAAGTTTTACAGTAACTTAATAGGAGAAACTCATCAGGTGTTGTTCATTGAATTTTTTTATATTGATGTGATAAACGCCAATATATGTATAACATGTGGGGAAAATAGAAAAAAGCCTTTTTGCCAATTTAGCAAAAAGGCTTTTTCATAATTCCTTATCCAAAAATCTCTTCAGAAACTTCAACAATGTATTTCAATTTGTCCCATTGCTGCTGTTCTGTCAGTTCATTGCCATGGTGTGTTGAAGCAAAGCCGCATTGCGGGCTGATGCACAATTGCTCAAGCGGTACAAATTCAGCGGCTTCTGCAACGCGTTTCTTGATTAACTCCTTGTCTTCCAGTTCCCCATGTTTTGATGTGAAGACACCGAGCACTACTTTTGCGCCACCAGCTGGGATGTGCTGAAGGGGTTTAAAAGAGCCTGAGCGGTCATCATCATACTCCAGGAAAAATCCGTCAACTTTTTCTTTTGCAAAAAGGGTAGGGGCGATCAAGGCATAGCTGCCTTCAAACGCCCATTTTGATTTGTAATTGCCGCGGCACAGGTGCGTAGTTACTGTTAAATCATCCGGTTTTCCTTCCAGTACACCATTGGTTACGCGCAATGCCAAATCAATCAAATAGTCTCTTGAGTGCGCACCTTCATTGAAGGGAATGTCCGGTGAAGAAAGGCCAGCGATGTAGACATCATCAATCTGCAGGTAACGGACACCAGCGTTGTAGAAAGCCCGCAGCGCATCGCGGTAAACCTGAATAATGGCCTGCGCGTATTCTTCAATATCCGGATAAATCGCAGTGTCACGGATTCCAGCATTGAAAAATTGGTTGGGGCTTGGAATTGTTAGTTTTGGAACGGCCCTCCCGCCAACAATCTCTTTAAATTCAAGAAAGTCTTGAATAAACGGATGGCTGTCATCAAATGAGATTTTGCCGATATTCCGGACATCATAGCGCTCCGTTTCCTCTCCGGCAAACTGATAGCCCGATTCCGGCACATAGCCTTCAAAGCCGTTGATGTGCTCCATGAAATCCAAATGCCACCAGGAGCGCCTAAACTCGCCGTCGGTGACTGCCTTTAAGCCGACTTCAATTTGTTTTTCGACGATGTGTTTGATTTCTTTTGTCTCAATGTTCCGCAAATCTTCTGCTGAAATCTCACCTGCTTTAAATGCGGTTCTTGCTTTATGTAAGGAAGCCGGACGCAACAAGCTTCCTACGTGGTCTGCCTTAAATGGGGCAGTGATCGTTTTAGTCGTTGTCATGTCATTCTTCCCTCTTTCTCTTTATGGATTTTTTATTCAGTTGGCAATGCTCAATCCATTGCGGCGAGCAACCTGCGCCAATGCCTGGCTAAGATCCTGCACCAAGTCATCCGGGTGTTCAAGGCCTACAGAGTAACGCAGCAAGCCATCGGTGATTCCGCGTTTTTCACGTTCTTCGACAGGCATAGAGCCGTGGGACATCGTTGCCGGGTAAGATAGGATCGACTCAACAGCGCCAAGGCTGACAGCAAATACCGGAATTCTCAAATGATCCACAAAAACACGGGCCGACTTTTTATCAGCTAAACGGAAGGACAGGACGGCGCCCGCGCTTCTCGCTTGGCGTTCGTGAATGGGGTTGCCCGGATGAAATGAAAACCCTGGGTAGTAGACTTCTTCGATTAATGGGTGGTTATGCAGATACTCAGCAATTGTACGGGCAGATTCGGACGACTGTCCCAAACGGGCACCCAAAGTCTTGATGCCTTGAATCAGCAAGTAAGAATCCTGTGCGCCTAAAACCGAACCAAAGGTATTTTGAATAAAGCCTAAGCGGTTTCCAAGTTCTTCATCTTTAGTTACGGCAAGTCCAGCGATGACATCGCTGTGCCCTGACAGGAATTTTGTTGCACTGTGGAGAACGATGTCTGCACCAAGCGCCAGTGGATTTTGGTAAAGCGGCGTCATGAATGTGTTGTCGACAAATGTCAGACAGCCATTGGCTTTCGCCAATTTTGCAGCGATTTCAATGTCAGTAATGTTCATGACCGGATTGGATGGTGTTTCCAAATAAACCACTTTCGTGTTTGGCTGAATCGCGTTGGCCATTTCGTTCAGATCGGTCATATTGACAAAGGTGTACTCAATATTGAATTTATCCAATACCTCTGTTATGAAACGATATGTTCCGCCGTAGACATCCTCTGAGACGAGGACGTGGTCGCCTGAAGACAGCAGCATGAAAGCGGAAGAAATGGCGGCCATTCCCGAAGAAAAAGCAAATCCGCGTTTGCCGCCTTCGAGGTTGGCAATGGTTTCTTCCAATGCCAGACGCGTCGGATTTCCAGAACGGCTGTAATCAAAAGGCCCAAACGAATCAAGGCTTTTCTGATGAAATGTGGAAGATAAATAGATTGGTACGTTAACGGCCCCAGTTTGCGGGTCAACTCCGGTAGAGTGGATAAACTTGGTTTCAATACGATCAGTCATATTCAACAACCTCCTTTTTCAATTTCGAAAATGCCTGTGTCAAGTCAGCAATTAAATCTTCAGCGAGTTCGACGCCGACCGAGAAACGCAATAGCCGGTTGCAAACACCTCGTTTAGTACGTTCTTCAAATGGAATATCTGCATGGGTTTGGGTAGCCGGGTAAGTGATAAAGCTCTCAACGCCTCCTAAGCTTTCGGCAAAGGTGATCAGCTTGATATTCTCGAGGAATGGCCCGACCCATTCTTCTTCCTGCAACCGGAATGACAGCATGCCGCCTTTTCCTGGATACAGTACATCGGAAATGACTGATTGCTGGGCAAGAAATGCTGCAATTTCTTTTGCATTTGCCTCATGCTGCCGCATGCGCAACGGAAGCGTCTTTAATCCGCGGATCAATAACCAGGAATCGAAAGGCGAGAGAACTGCACCAACTGCGTTATGGAACATCGACAGCCTTTCACAGATGCTTTCTCCTTTTGCAGCAACGAGGCCGGCAAGGACATCATTGTGTCCGCCGATATATTTTGTAGCACTGTGGATGACAATATCTGCTCCCAGTTCGATAGGCTGCTGGAAGAAAGGCGTAAGGAAGGTATTGTCAACAATCAATAGTAGATTATGCTTTTTCGCTAATGCGGCATAAGCAACAAGATCGATTTCCTGCATGAGCGGATTAGTCGGCGTTTCAATAAAGAGCGCCCGGGTATTTATCGTAATTTTTTTTTCGGTATCTGATACATCTTTAAATTCAGCATATTTTGGATGGATATTGTAAGCAGCTGCGAAATGATCCAGCAGACGGTAGGTTCCGCCATAAATATCCTCTGGCACTAATATTTCATCGCCGGGACGGAAAAGAGACAAAACCAGTTGGATAGCTGCCATTCCAGAACTGCAGGCAAATCCGGCATCTGCGCCTTCGAGTTCCGCAAATCCTTCTTCAAGGACTGAACGTGTCGGATTTTTTGTTCGTGTATAATCATAGCCGGTTGATTGGCCAAGCCCTTGATGTTCAAAAGCCGTTGATAAGTATATGGGCGGGTTCACCGCTCCTGTTGCAGCGTCGCTGCGATTGCCTATTTGAACCAATAAAGTTTCCAAGCTGTGTTTTGTCATTCCACTCATCCTCTCAACAATAAAAAAACAGGGGCTCTTCTTCAAAAGAAGAAAGCCCCTGTCTGGAAACGCATTCTTCTCATCTGGTAGGCAAAGCCTATTGGAATTAGCACCGTAGTCTTCGTCAGACTGGTTGCTGAGACTTCACAGGGCCAAGTCCCTCCGTCTCTCTAGATAAGAAATATCTTATTAAATTATAAGTCGTTCTGTTTCGATGTTTCTAATCTTAAATCATTTGAAGTGGGAATGCAAGGATGAAAACCAAATAGTTGAAATAAAAAGATAATAAGTATACAAGTTGAAGAAAACAATTCCTGTTAAAAGCCGCCTCGGCCGACTCTATGCTAAGCACGGGGATTCTTTTAATTCGTTTATCAAAATGGTATGATAATTGAATGAAATTTGTATGCAAAGGGGAAAACGAATGTATATTGTCACCTCGACGGTGGTTGTTCCGCCTGAAAAAACCGAAGAAGTTATCGGGATCTATCAAAACCGTTCACGCCGTGTAGATCTGGCGGATGGCTTCCATCTATTCAGGCTTATCCAAAATACCAAGAAGAAAAACGAACTGACGGTTCATATGGAATGGCACACAAAAGCCGCTTATATGGCTTGGGTGAAAAGCCAGGAGTTCAAGGAAATTCACGACCTTGAAAAAAACTACCCGGACCAGGAATTGGCTAAAATTATTCCAACTGTCAGGCAGTATGAAGTGGTGGCAGAATGAAGCTGGAAATCAAAAATAAAATCGCCTCTGAAACAGCCAAAAGCATATACGCTGCGTACCCGACTCTTTGGGAGCGCTTTGGAGTGCGCGGCTTTGAACATACCGAAAAAGACAATCACCACCACTTGGATCATTTGGAGACTGCGTATTCCCTAAATGATGCAAAGGTATTTGTCGACTACGCTATCTGGCTGGAAACCGTCTTGACCAGCCGCAACGTCGAAACAGCATTGATTATTGATAATTTTGAACGCTTACAAAAGGTTCTTCCGGGGAATATAGGTAAAGATGAAGAAGCCTTTATGCTGCGTTGTTTAACAAGTGCAATTGCGGTGTTAAGCCCTTCATAAGGTTAGGGAGGGTTATATGAATAGTAAATCACAAGAACTGGCCGATTTATTTTTGGCAGGCAATGAAGATCAGGCTTTGCATTTAGTTCAGAAATACTTGGAAAAGCATACAAAAGATGAGCTTTACCAATTGGTATTGACTCCTGCGATGTATTGGATCGGGGAATTATGGGAAAAGAATATTATTACAGTGGCAGATGAGCACTTGGCCACTGCCATATGCGATTTTGTGGTATCTGTGACGGAAGTGCGCCGACCGTTACAAAATATCCACAAAAAGAAAGTGATGGTCCTTGGCCCTGAAGGAGAAGATCACTATATCGGATTGAAGATGGTGGCTTCTTTATTTAAGGAAAATGGCTGGGAAGTTCAATATTTAGGACCGAATTTGCCGCTCGATGCCGCCATCGATTCTGCAAAACGCTGGAAGCCGGATGTTATCGCCCTATCAGCAGCGCTTGCTTACCGACTTCCCATTCTAAAAAAATACGCGGAGACTTTTACGTCTCTTGATTTTAAGCCGACCGTTATTTTAGGAGGGCGTGCGGTTTCCATGGCGAATTGGCCAGCTTCTGAAACAGAAAGTATCGTCATCGTAAAAGAATTGGATCAGCTGAAAAGCTGGATCCAAACTGGAAAGGAATCTGACAATGACTTCAGCATCTCAATTGGATGAATGGCCGCTGCCAGCTTTTAAATTGAATAGCAAACTGGCAATCGTTGAATACTCCGAAGAAGCGAAGAAATTGGTTGGCGATTGCTCGTCTTTTCTGGAAGTTCTTGATGAAGGAAGCAGGGAAAAGGCACGTAAATTTCTTTCGAGCGATCGGCCCTCTGAACCATTGGAATTGAATTTCATCTCAGTGTCCAAGGAGTTGTTCCTGGGAGACGTTTACAGCAAAAGGGAAAGTGATTTTTGCCTGAACATAGTAGTGGTGCCAAAGGGCAATCGCCTCCTCGAAATAACGGGACAGTTGCTGAGTCTCCGGACACGTCTTCAGGAAACTAACTACGATCTGCTTCTTGAAAAGGAGCGGACCGAAGAACTGCTGCAGCAAGTACGGCAATTATCAGCCCCTTGCATTGACCTGGGCAAAAAGCATGTATTGATTCCGTTGTTTGGTGATTTGGATCCCCGGAAGATCGAAGTGATTCGTTTTCATATCCTTAAACAAGTTTATGAAACAGGTGCTGAAACTGTCATAATGGACCTGACCGCGATGGAGCAGTTAGAGCAGGGAGGCGCAGATTACTTGAAATCGTTGATGGAAACCTTCAAAGTTATGGGGATTCATGGGATTGTCACAGGAATCAAACCCCAGCATGCACTGCAGCTTCATCATTTGAAAAAGGGCCACGATTTGCATTTTGTCTCTTCTTTGCAAACAGTCCTGGCTTCACGCAAGCTTCTTATATAAATATGGTTGAAACCCGTAGCGCATCGCTTCGGGTTTTTTATGGGAAGAAAAGCGGACGAGGACCTATATGGGCGCTTGCGCTTTTCTTTATTGTCCAGACTCCGGCAGCCAGCTCTTCGGGTCATAAGCCAACCCGACTATGCGGCAAAGAGTGCCGCTTCGCCGGTCTGTCTTATGCCTGTCAGAGCTACCCGGTTGCCTCCGCTTTTCTTATTGTCCAGACTCCAGCAGCCAGCCCCTCGAGTCGCTTCAGCCTTACCCGCAATGGCACAGCCCGCCATTACGGGTAAGGCTTCCAGCGCTTGTCGGAGGCCCGCAGGATGCGGGTCAGCTAACCGTTGCGACAGGAAGTCGTGTTCTTAGGTTAGCTTCAGCTGTTGGGCTGCTTGCGCTTTTCTTCATTGTCTAGACTCCAGCGCCCAGGTCCTAGGGTCATAAGCCACTCCGATGTCCAGTTGCAAGTGCCTAGCTCTTCGGGATGTAAGCCACTCTGGCTGTGCGGCTGAAACACGCCGCTTCGCCAGAGCGTCTTACACCTGTCAGAGCTGAACAGGCACTTTCACTTTTCTTTCATGAGCAAAAAATAAGACGTTTTTAGGAAACATCGCTACAATGGAATGGATAGGAGTGGAAATAGATATGGAGATTAAGAAATTCGAAAATATACCGTTGGGTGTGCTTGATTTGGCACCGATCAACGAAGGTGCAGAAACGGCTCAGGCATTTAAAAATAGTGTAGAGTTGGCGCAGCATGTTGAAAAATTAGGATTTAATCGCTACTGGCTGGCTGAACATCACAATATGCCAGGCATCGGCAGCTCGGCAACATCGGTTCTTATTGGCCATATTGCAGGAGCGACTGAGTCTATTCGTGTGGGCTCCGGCGGAATTATGTTGCCAAACCATGCACCGCTTGTCATTGCCGAGCAGTTCGGGACATTGGAAACAATTTATCCAGGCCGCATCGATTTAGGGCTAGGCCGTGCACCGGGTAGCGATCAGGCAACCGCTTATGCTTTGCGCCGGACTTTGCAGAGCAGCGGAGATGATTTTCCGCAACAGGTGGCGGAGCTGGAAAATTACTTTTCGGAAAATCCGGTTGGGCGTGTTCGTGCTTATCCCGGAACCAATTTGAAGATTCCACTTTGGCTGCTCGGATCAAGCGGCTTCAGTGCCCAGCTTGCGGCGCTTAAAGGGCTTCCGTTTTCATTCGCCAGCCATTTTGCGCCGGATTACATGATGCAGGCACTGCAGTTGTATCACCAGAATTTCAAGCCATCACCGGCCTTGGCTTCGCCTTACGCCATGCTCGGTGTTAATATTATCGCTGCGGAGACACAGGAACGTGCCGAATGGCTTGCGACTTCTTCGCAGCAGCAGATGTTCTCGTTGATGCGAGGGGAACCGACGACATTCCAGGCGCCGATTGACAACTTGGAAGAGGTTTGGACAGATCGTGAAATTGCGATTTTCCGTGACAAGCTGGATTCTGAATCGATGATTGTCGGGACACCAGACGTCGTCAAACAAAAGCTGAAAAACTTTATCCAAAAAACGAGAGCCAACGAAGTCATCGTCAATTCGCCGATCTTCCACCAGGAAGATCGCTTGCGTTCGTACGACTACGTAGCTGAAATGATGGACTAAACAAAACCCCGTTCTCTGAACGGGGTTTTTTATGGCATAAAAAATCACCTCTCCATTACAGAGAGGCGACTATTCGGCGTCAGTGAAGGTCTTTCGCCTTTTCTTCTTCACGCTGCCGTTGTTTTGGAATCTCGTCTTCTTCATAGGCTGCATAATCAGGTGCGCCTTCGCCAATCATATTCAGAACCGCATTGAAATCATCGTCTAAACGAAGTTCAGCATCTCGTGGATCGAGTACTTTGCGTTCCATTATGACCAACCTCCTTGTACTATATTCAGCAGCCGTATGGCAATAAAGGCGGAGTCCTTTCTCACTTATAGTATACAGACTATTCTGTCAAATAGAAAGGGAAGTAACTTAGAATCCCATAGACTATTTTAAAGGGAACTCTTGTATAAAAACGACAGAGCAAAGGCTCTATCGTTTGTTGTGTTCTTATTGCTGATTAGTTTGGGCGTTTAAAATCATGGATTCGAAAAATAAGGAAGGCGAACTTTCATTCCATTCCAGGGAAGTTAAGTCTGCCGTACGTTTTTCAATATAACCATACGCAAGTTCTGTTCGCGGGTCATCTGTCAATTCGAGTTTGACGTACGGACCTGCTGGAGTCAGCCAGTTTAATTGGGACAAACGGTTTTCAAGTGAAAAGGAAATCCATTCATCTTCCGCTTCTTCGGTTTCGAATAATGGCTCTTGGGCAGCCATCAGCCACGTCTGGCTGGAATGTTTGGGAGGCAGCCACAGGTTTTTCGACAGTACGCCTTCTTCGGTGGTAAATTCGGCAATCTCATGGCGCAGCTCCCGTACCCATTCACCATTGCCAAGCTGCAGGGTGCGGGATACATAGACGTTGCCTACAAGAATTTCGCTATTGTCTTTTGTAAACACCCCATAAGGATTGGTGGTGGGATCTGGGCCATAAAGCGCTTCATCGAGCCTGACTGTCGGCTCGGGATTCCAGGATTTAAATTCAGCATCTTCCAAGCCATTGACATTCAATGAAAATGTATAGGGAATCCAGCCGGTGTTGTTGATTTCTTCAAAAATGAGTGATGTACCGTTTTGCAGCGAGCGGTCAACCAATGTATATGTACCGACGTCCAGTCCAAGAAACGTCATATTGTATACCTGCTTAAGGTCTGTGCCGCTCTCACTGACTTCGGGTTCGCTAAGCGTAATAAAAGTCGGTTTATCGACAGATAAAGAAACGTTATTTTCCGAATAAAGCTCAACTTCATTTTTTAAAAACATGACGGCTGTAAAAACGATCAGCGACATGAAAAATACGACTCCCACTAAAATAACGATTTTTCTAAACACATTTTCACCTCTGTTTTCTGCATGTTTGCCAAAACTGATTATAACATGGTCAGGTGGTGAGCAGCCTGTCCATATTTGAGCATCAAATGAACAAACATAGAAAGTGAAAAACATCAAAAAAACAGGCATCCTAGAGACGCCTGTTACAACACTTTATCCAAGAAATCTTTGGCACGTTCGGTTTTTGGATGGCTGAAAAATTCGACTGGCTGGCCTTCTTCGACCAAGACACCGTGGTCCAGGAACAGAACGCGATCCGCAACTTCACGGGCAAAGCCCATTTCATGCGTCACAACGACCATTGTCATGCCGGATTTCGCCAAGTCTTTCATAACGTCCAATACTTCTTTGACCATTTCAGGGTCCAGCGCTGAAGTCGGTTCATCAAACAGCATCAGCTCAGGTTCCATGGCCAAGGCGCGTGCAATTGCAACTCGCTGCTTCTGGCCGCCTGACAAGCTGTTTGGGTAAGCTTTTTCTTTTTCAGACAAGCCGACACGCTCCAGCAGGAGACGGGCTTTCATTTCCGCTTCGGCTTTTTTGATGCCTTTTGCTTTCATTGGCGCATAGGTCAGATTTTCAAGTACCGTCAAATGCGGGAATAAATGAAAATGCTGAAACACCATACCGATTTGCTGGCGGATTTTATGGATCGTTTTTTTAGATGCCGTCAAATTCTTGCCGTTGATTTCGATCGTGCCGGAAGTCGGGACTTCCAGCAAGTTCAAGCAGCGCAGGAATGTTGACTTGCCCGAACCAGAAGGACCGATGATGGATACCACTTCACCTTTTGTCACAGATGTGGAAATATCGCTCAGTACTTCATTGGTGCCAAACTTTTTATACAGGTTTTGGACGTTAATCACTTTGTTTCAGCCTCCGTTCGAAAACTCTGCCGATCATCGTCAAGCCCATTACGAGACACCAGTAGATGAGGCCGACGAATAGGAGCGGTTCGAAGTTACGGAACAAGTCGGCGCCAACCACTTGAGCCCGTCTCATGAGATCGAGATAGCCGATGGTCGAGACGATGGCGGATTCTTTTGTTAAAGTAATGAATTCATTCATTAAAGCCGGCAGGATGTTTTTCAAGGCCTGGGGCAAAATAATGTCTTTCATCATGGCGCGGTAAGGTACACCGAGAGCTTGTGCTGCTTCCATTTGTCCTTTATCGACGGCCTGGATGCCGGCACGGATAATTTCCGAGATATAAGCCGATGAATTCAGTCCGAAAGCCAGGATGGCCGACAGGAATGGTGAAATGTCATAGCCGGTCAACTGGGGAATCGAATAGTAGATGATCATCAGTTGCAAAATCAGCGGTGTTCCACGGAATATCGACGTATAGGCATCAGCGAACCATCTTAATGGTTTGATGCTGCCAATTTTGAATAGGGCCAGCAAAGTTCCAAGAATCGATCCAAGAATGATGGCGAAGAATACGAATTTTAAGGTGACCCATATCCCTTCCAGCATGAAGGGGATATAGGGAACTATTTGTGAGAAATCCAGGTTCATAACTTACAACTCTTTTCTAAAGGAAAGTTTACTCTTCGTCAGTCAGCCATTTTTCTTTCAGTTCGTCCAATTCGCCGCTTTCTTCCATCGCAGCCAATACACCGTTAACATCTTCTACAAGTTCGCTGCCTTTAGGAAAAGCGACAGCCATACCTGGTGAAGCCGTTGTCGGGTCATCAAATGCCCCAAGGTCCTGCGCTTCAATGTAGCCGAGTGCAACTTGTTTGTCCATGTAGGCAGCGTCGATGCGGCCTGATAGGATTTCCTGAATCAATGCGCCGGAATCATCCAAAGCTTTCAATTCGAAATTAATGCCCTCATCCGCAATGATGCTTTTTGCACCTTCTTCTTGGATGGTACCAAGCTGAACGCCGACAACTTTTCCTTCCAGTGAATCAAGGCTGGTAAGTTCTGAACCTTTAGGTGTAACGAACATTTCGCCGGAGTGATTGTACTCTGTAGAGAAATCAACATTTTCTTTACGTGAGTCGGTTGCGGACATGCCCGCAATGACCATATCCACACGATCATTTTGCAAAGCCCCGATCAAGCCATCGAACTTCATATCCGTGATTTCAAGTTCATAGCCAAGTTCGTCTGCGATATGGTTGGCAAGGTCAATGTCAAAACCGACAATTTCACCTTCGGGATTGCGTGATTCAAAAGGTGCAAACTCTGCTGATGTGCCCATTTCCAGTACTTCTTTTTCCTCTGAAGAACCTGATTCGCCTTCGCTCGAGCTGTCACTTCCACAAGCACCAAGCAATAAAGCAGACGATGCGAACAAAGCGATAAATGGTTTTTTCATAATCATGATTGTTTCCCCCTGTTATTTGTATGTTTATTCATTAAAATGAATTTTAACACAACGAAAAAATTTTGGGAAGTTTTTTTCTGACCAAATAAAAAGTTTATGTTTTCAGAATTTTAGTTTGTATGAAACTGGGAAGAAATGCGTATAATAACGGGTAGGAGGCGATAGAAGTGAAAAAGCTATTATTGACGGGATTCGAACCGTTTTTGGATTTCACGGTCAATCCAACGATGAAAATTGTGGAAGCATTGGATAGAACCAAAGTTGGCGGTTATCAGATTGTAGGGAAGATCATGCAAGTGGATTTCAATTCTTCCGGAGCCGCATTGCTCAAGTTTATTGATGAAGAAAATCCGGATGCCGTGATTTCGCTTGGCCTTGCAGCAGGGCGTTATAAGATTACCCCGGAACGGATTGCCATCAATTTTAAAGATGGTGCGGTGGACAATGAAGGCAACAAACCTGTGGATGAACCGATCCGGGAAGAAGGGGAACCGGCATATTTGTCGACACTGCCTATCCGAAAAATGGTTGATAGCCTGCTTGCAAATGGCTTGCCTGCAACTATTTCCAATACGGCGGGTGCATATCTATGCAATAACGTAATGTACGAAGGATTGCACTATGCTAAAACACATAAGCCGGATATGCCATCAGGATTTATCCATATTCCAGCGTCGCACGAATTGGCGATTCAGCATGGGCGGATTCCAAGCTGGTCTCATGACGATCTATTAAGGGGCATTCGAATCTGCATCGAGGCATTGGACGAAACATGAAAAAAGCGAATCGCAGCTGCGATTCGCTTTTCTATTTGCATCCACTTGAATCCGAACCATTAACTAACCTTCTAAATAATTTCCCAATTACGCTCTGTAGCGACGGTCCGCAGTCGGGGTTCTGGTTGAACTGCCACCGGGTTCCCCACGAGTTCAAGTACAGGCAAATCAGAGTGGCTGTCGCCATACGCATAGCTGTTGGCCCAGTCGATGTCTTGCCCTTGGAGTGCTTCTTTGATTTTTATTGTTTTCAAGGGTCCCTGGATATGTGAAATAGGTGTCCGGTGATCCAGGATTTCATTTTTATAAAGAATTTCGGTCCCAATGATGGTTTTGATCGGCAACTGCTTTGTGACTGCGTGAAGAAGCGGGGTGAAAGCTCCGGACACGAGCATGACGTAGTCGTTGTTGGCCACATGATTTTTTAGCCGTTCGACGACATTCGGATTCATGTCGCCGTGCATCCGGTCGGCGATTTCACCGAAATACTGCTCGAGCTCTGTCTGCGAAAAAGTTTCGAGCGCAGATAAGTATGCCTGGACAGAGCGTTCGCGCATTTTCCGTTCCGGATAGATTTTCAGCTTATGGCCGATATATGGCGGCATGATGGCACGGTAAAACTGGCGGTAGCGTCTGCTGTGTTCAGGATGGTTCTTTAAGTGATCCATCATCAGCTGGAAAGTTTCTTTTGAATACAAGGTTCCATCAAAATCAAATATGGCTACGCGCAAGGCGATCAACTCCGGTTTCTCAAATTTTTCTGCTGCAACCATCATAACGGAAATTGGAGTCCGCTTCCAGCGAATGGCAGCTGCAGGTTTATGTGATTTCTACTGAAGGGTATAGAAACAGAAATGAATAATTAAGCCCCAGGAGGTTTTACAATGGAAAAGCAGCGCATTACAGTTGGATATGTCGAATTGACACAGGAAGAGTCGGACCGGTTGTTTCAGGAAGTAAAAAAGGACAAAGATATTGAAAACTATAGCGAGCTTCAAGGGTTGATGGAAGATTTCGATTCGGTGATCATTGAGCCTGATGCACGTCCACTTGCCGAAATCCTTGATGGAGATGAAGCACCCACTGAAACGGCACAGGGCGGTACCCGCTATATAGAGGTTTTCAATAAACTCGAAGAAGATACCCGCTACCGATTTGAATCATCGGATCAGCAATAAAAGCAGCCGCCCGGATCCTGTTTGGGCGGTTTTGATATGAATAGATATAATTTATTTAAACCTTCTCCCAAAAAAGAGGACGACCCGCTAACGGATCGCCCTCTACTCAATATTATTCTTCTTTATTCCCCATGCAGCGTTCGCATTCATAAATGATCGATTCGCGCTGTTCCTTAATTTCGCATCCGCATTCCCGGCATTCCTTTTTTGAGCGAGTTTCATAAGGCTGTGTGAGTTTCATCATAATCCTCTCCAATCGCTTAGTTTAGTATTTCATACCCAGGCAGTGTCAGGAATTCAGCAAAATCACTTTGCAAGGTAAGGTTTGTAAACAACTCGCGGGCTTCCACGTAATTTCCAGACGAATAGTTTGCTTCGCCGACCGCCTGTTGGATTTTGGCTGTTTCTTCTGCGATGACTTCATGGAACAAAGAAACATCAATGTTCCGGCCATCTTCCAGAATGCCTTTCGGATGGCGGATCCATTGCCACACTTGAGAGCGGGAAATTTCAGCAGTAGCCGCGTCTTCCATCAGGTTATTGATTGGAGCGGCACCATTGCCAGACAGCCAGGAAGCAATATACTGGATGCCGACTGAAATATTGGAGCGGAGGCCTTCTTCGGTAATCGTACCCGTTGGCACTGCCACCAATTGTTCGGCAGTCACTTGGACATCCTCGCGCTTTTTATCAATTTGGTTCGGCGCCGGCATATGTTCATCAAACTGCTCCATTGCTATTGCGACCATGCCAGGGTGCGCCACCCATGTTCCGTCGTGGCCGTCCATCGCTTCGCGGCGTTTGTCTTCCGCAACTTTTTGGAATGCCGCAGCATTTGCTTCGTCGTTTCCTTTGACTGGAATCTGGGCAGCCATGCCGCCAAGAGCCGGTGCATTGCGCCGATGGCAGGTCTTGATGCACAGCTGGGTATATGCCCGCATGAACGGGACGGTCATCGTTACTTGTGAGCGGTCCGGAAAAATATACTCGGGCAGATTGCGCATCCGCTTGATGACACTAAAGATGTAATCCCATCGTCCACAGTTCAGTCCGGCAGAATGGTCACGCAGTTCGTACAGGATTTCATCCATTTCAAATGCGGCGAGAATGGTTTCGATCAATACCGTTGCGCGGATTGTGCCTTGCGGAATCTCCAGTTCATCCTGTGCAAAGATGAAAACGTCGTTCCACAGGCGGGCCTCTAAATGGCTTTCCATCTTGGGAAGATAGAAATAAGGGCCGGTGCCGCGGTCCATCAATTCTTGTGCATTGTGGAAAAAGTATAAGCCGAAATCGACAAGGCTGCCGGAAATCGGCTGACCGTTAATATGGATATTCTTTTCCATCAAGTGCCATCCACGAGGACGCACCATCAGTACGGCAGTTTTTTCATTCAATGCGTATTTCTTTCCGGTTTCGGGCGCTTCAAAATCAATTTGGCGGCGAACCGCGTCACGTAAATTGATTTGTCCGTCGATTACGTTAAACCAATTAGGGGCGGTCGCGTCTTCCAGGTCTGCCATGAACATTTTGGCGCCGGAATTTAATGCGTTGATCAGCATTTTTCGATTGGTAGGTCCGGTGATTTCAACTCGGCGGTCTTTCATATCTTCCGGGAGAGGGGCGATGGTCCAATCGTTGTTTCGGATATGTTTGGTTTCAGGCAGGAAATCCAGTTTTTTTCCACCATCGATTTCTTTTTGGCGCGTTTGGCGTTTTTCAAGAAGCTTGACACGCCGCTTATCGAAAGTCGTATGCAGTTTTTCAATAAAGTCCAGCGCCTCGGGAGTAAGTATGGATTCCATTCCCAGTATTTCTTCACCTTTTATGGTTACAGTCGATTTCGTTAACAAACGAATCATCCCTTTCTAAAAAAACTTTTTACAACTGTATTAATACAGTTTTATTTGTTGTATATTAATATATAACAGAAAGGGCAAACTGTCTTGCAAAGAGGATGGAAAGGAATATTCAGCGATAGGAGCGATTATTTGGTGATAAATACATCTGGAAGGGGAATTGGGGCATGGAAAACAATGTGCTGGAGCAAATGGGTTTTATCATTGGGGACTGGATTCCAAAAGAAGCGTCAATTGCTATTGCTGTGGAGGACCGCTACATCTACTATAAAGCGGGTGTCCATGATCTGCAGATTCAGGAAGGCCAGCCGGTGCTTCCCGGCAGCATTGCTGCACGCGCCAAAAAGGAAGGGCACCGGATTGAAATGTTTGTCGAAGAGTCGATTTTGGGAACAGCTTATTACGGTATTGGATATCCCATGAGGCTTGGCGATAAAGGAGGGGTATTAGTGATCATCCTTCCGCCGGATTACCTTGTCCGCAAAAAACAGCCAATCCGATTTCTGACTGGTAAGCTTGATGAAACATGGCGGCCCGTTCCGGTGGATAGAGTTTCCCATATCGAAAGCAGCCAGAAGAAAACCTGGTTCTACACGGACAATGAAACCTATTGTTCCATTCATACCTTGAAAAACCTGAAGCATCAATTGCCGGACAGTTTTTTGCCGATTCATCGTTCCTATATCGTCAATATCAATTATATAGAAGAAATATCCCGAGACATCGCTTCAAATTACCAGTTGACGCTAAGAGACGGCTCGATTTTGCCGGTCAGCCAAAATTATGCAGCAAGCGTCAGAGAACGGCTAGGCTTTTGATTGCATTCATCATACAAAAAAACCAGCTGGAATCCTTCCAGCTGGTCTTTTTATGGAAAAATTTTTCCGGGATTGAGCAGGTTATTGGGGTCAAGCATCCGTTTCATATTTTTCATGACAGCAACGGCTGCACCATGTTCAGCATTTTGATACTTCATCTTGCCAAGGCCGACGCCGTGTTCACCCGTACAAGTGCCTTCCAATTCGATTGCGCGGTAGGCAAGCTGTTCATTGATTTCTTCAGCGGCTAGCTGCTGGGACGGATCTTTGGCATCATAGGCAATCGAAGTATGGAAGTTGCCATCGCCAATATGTCCCAAAACGCCGCCTTCTAGTCCACTTTCAGCAATTAGCTCCCGTGCATAATCAATTAATTCGGGCAGCTTTGAGATGGGGACGCAAACGTCGCCGCCAGTAATCGTCATTCCGGCCTGATGACGGTAAGCGTAGGCCATTTCGTGGCGGGCTTTCCAAATCAATGCGCGTTCTTCTGAATCGGCCGCAACCCGCCAGTTTTCACAATCCAAGTCAGTCAGCAGTTCCTTAGCCATGGCAGCTTCTTCTTCAGCTGCGCCTTTCATGCCAGCAAACTCAAAGAACAGCGAATGCTTCTCGGGCAGTCCATAATTTCCATAGACGTTGACTTTCGCGATGCTGTATGCATCCACAAATTCCATTCGCTGGACTGGGATGCCGCTCAAAAGGATTGTGTGCGCCGCTTCTGCACATTGGTGCGGAGTTTCAAATGTGCAGCTGGCTGCGATGGTGTGTTCCGGAATTCCATGAAGTTTTAACGTGATTTCTGTTATGACGCCAAGCGTGCCTTCTGATCCTGTGAACAATCCGGTCAAATGATAGCCGGAAGACGATTTTTTGGCTTTTGTACCGGTATGCAGCAAGGTGCCATCGGCCAATACGACTTCCAAATCGACAATTTGATCGCGCATGACCCCGTAGCGGACTGCGGTCGTGCCGCTGGCATTGGTGGCTGCCATGCCACCGATTGATGCATCTGCGCCGGGATCAATCGGGAATTGAAGGCCGTGCCGGTTAATGATGTGATTTAATTGCAGGCGCGTAATACCCGGCTGGACTGTAACCAATAAATCCTCTGGTGAAAACTTCACTATCCGGTTCATGCGTTCAAAGTTGATTGAAATGCCGGCATTCAAAGGAATTACTTGGCCTTCGAGACCTGAACCAACACCGAATGGCGTAATGGCTACGGAAGCTTCACGAGCGATATGCATGATAGCTTTTACGTCTTCTGTCGACTCCGGAAAGCAGACGATTTCCGGTTCCACAGGTGCATGGTCGGATTCATCGTGGCTATGCCGATATAATTCACTGGCGCTCGTTGAGCATTGATCTGCTTTTAAAGTATTTTGTAGTTGGGTAATCCAGTCTTTTGTCATGTAAACAGGCTCCTTTAAATAAAATGTACGTGCTGAAAAATTTCTGCATCTCTGTGCAGGTTTAACATAAATTCAAATGGGGGTAAAGAAACTAAAAAATCAAACAGGGAGGGACTATGAAAAAAACTATCGCATTTATATTGATTCTTTTGATTCTGCTGGCAGCCTGCGGACGGCCCGATGATCAATCCACCTCAACAGAGCAAGGTGAAGGGGAAGAAACTTACACCATCCGAATGGCCTATCTGGTGCCGGAAGAGCATTCCGCACATATCCAATCAGTAAAATTCAAAGAAAAACTGGAAGAAGAATCCGATGGGCGATTAATAGTTGAACTCTATCCCAATGGCCAATTATACGGCTCTGACCGTGAAGCGATTGAAGCAGTGCAACTGGGTAACTTGGAAATGACCATTCCGGCAGTAGCTCCGTTAGCCTCATTCAATGAAAAATTTTTAGTTTTCGATCTGCCATTTCTTTTTAATGACTACGAAGCGGCCTATAGCGCATTGGATGGAGACTTGGGACAGGAATTGTTGGACAGTTTAGAGCAAAATGATTTGAAAGGTCTGGCATTTGGCGAAAATGGCTTCCGCCACGTCTCCAATAATGAGAAGCCGATCGAATCACCGGAAGACATGGACGGCTTGAAATTGCGGACCTTAGAAAATCCGCTCCATACAGATACGTTCAAAGCATTCGGCGCAAACGCCTCACCGTTTGCTTTTGGAGAGCTTTATACTGCTCTTCAACAGGGAACATATGATGCAATGGAATGTCCGATTTCCCTTTACTACACAAATAAATTTTATGAAGTCCAGGATTATTTGACCTTGACTGGCCATGTTTATGCAGCAGCAATCGTTTTGGCTAACAACGACTTTTATAACAGCCTGCCCACCGACCTTCAAGAATTGGTCACGGAAGCTTCTGAGGAATTCCGGGATGAGCAGCGCCAACTTGCTCAGCAGCAGGACGTTGAATTTTTAGAACAGCTAAAAGCTGAAGGGATGCAAGTCAACGATCTGACGGCTGAACAGCGCGATGAATTTCGCCAGGCCGCACAATCTGTTTATGACAAATACGAAAGCCAAATCGGCAAAGAGCTGATCGACCGCGCGCTGGCAGCAAATGAATAAGGAAACAAAAAACCAAGAAGCCATTCTTGGTTTTTTAATATGGAATTTTCAGTTAGGTAAGTAGGGAAAAGATCTGCTGGGTGTCCGGAATAATCATATAGGAAAGGATGTTGCAGATAAAAAAATCCTGCTGGTGCATACCTTAAAATTCCGAATTATTTTAAACACAACGCCCCTGTTTTGAGAAATAGTAGCTGCTAAAGATTATTAGTTCGGCTTAAAGAGTTTGCATGATAAATTATTAGAAAATTATAATTTTAACTATACAAACGAATCTGTCTATTCTATACTTTCTGTATACAGTATACACTGTATCCATTAAGTATGTAGAGAGGAGGAATTATGGAGAAAATCGTAAAACAAGCCACATTGGCGGATCAAGCATATGAATACATTAAGAAAATGATTATTACCGGAAAGCTGAAACCGGGACAGGAATTGCCTGAAGAAAAGCTGGCCCTGGAACTTGGCATCAGCCGCACTCCCTTAAGAGAAGCACTAAAAAGACTGGCTGTTGATGCGCTTATCGAGTTAAGAAAACCAAAGCCTGCGGTAGTTGCAGCTTTTACTTATCAAGACGTCATCGAGATTATGGAGCTTCGCAGGCTATTGGAAATCCACGGGCTTGAAAATCTGTCGAAAGCAGATCAACAGCCTGTCATGCAGCGAATTAAGGAAAATGTAAATCGCCAATTGCTCGCTGTAGAGGCAAAGAGGGTTGTGGAGTTTATGGATTTGGACCAGGAATTTCATTCTTTCCTTTATCAAAACCACACTAACAACCGTTTGAAAGAAATGATAAAAGGCATTAACAGCGGCGGCAGCAGAGCATTTTTGCTGCTTTCGGATACAGCTGCTGACAGCGCAAAAAAAGCGTATGAAGAACATCTTGCCATTCTCCATGCAATTGAAGAGGGAAATTTGATCAAAGCCAAGCAGCAGTTGGCCATCCATTTGGACAATATTGAAAGCCGGCTGCTGAAATACATCACACAGGAGGAACTATGAAAAAACTACTCGGACTATTTCTTATTGGATTGTTTATTCTTTCTGCCTGCGGCAGACCGGATAGTGGGACGACGACTTCTGAAGGCGGTGAAAGCAGCGAAGAAACCTTCACAATCCGTTTGGCCCATTTAGTGCCGGAAGAGCAATCTTCCCATGTTGCGGCAGTAGCTTTTAAGGAAAAACTTGAAGCTGAATCGGATGGCCGCTTAACAGTTGAGCTCTATCCGAACGGCCAGTTATATGGATCTGACCGTGAAGCGATTGAAGCGGTTCAGCTTGGAAATGTTGAGATGACGATTCCAGCTGTAGCGGCAATGGCGTCATTTAACGAAAAGTTCCAAGTGTTTGATTTGCCTTTCCTGTTTAACAACAATGAAGCAGCATACCGGGCGCTGGACGGTGAACTTGGCCAGGAGCTATTGGCTGACCTTGAGAACAACGGTATGAAAGGTCTCGTTTTTGGTGAAAATGGCTTCCGCCATGTTTCCAACAATGAAGGGCCTATTGAATCACCGGAAGATATGGAAGGGCTAAAGATGCGTACATTGGAAAGCCCTTTGCATACGGACACTTTTAATGCTTTTGGCGCAAATGCTTCTCCGTTCGCATTTGGAGAGCTTTACACCGCACTTCAACAAGGCACTTATGATGCGATGGATTGTCCGATTTCTCTTTATTACACCAATAAATTCTATGAAGTACAGGATTATCTGACATTGACGGGACATGTATACGCAGCAACTGCGTTATTAGTGAACAACGATTTCTATAACGGCCTTCCGGAAGACCTTCAAGGCATTATCACAGAAGCTTCCGAAGAATTCCGCACGGAGCAACGTGAAATGGCTCAGCAGCAAGATGCTGAATTCCTTGAGCAGCTGGAAGCAGAAGGCATGCAGATCAACGATTTGACGGATGAACAGCGCGATCAATTCCGCGAAGCGGCCGAATCTGTTTATACAGAATACGAGGATGTGATCGGCAAAGATGTTATCGATCAAGCCTTGGCAGCAAACGAAGAATAATTTAAAAACCAGTTGAAGAATCAAGGGAGAAATTCCTTGATTTTTCATTTTATTCGGCTTTAGCAATTAGTAGGAATGAAACTAATTCTAATGAAGTTTTTTTGTGAAAGGAAGTGGCATGATGATCAAGAAGTTTGAAAAAGCAGAAGAAATCTTTCTGGTTCTGACATTAGTAGTCATGGTAGTTTTGATCTTTGGCCAGGTCGTTGGACGCTATGTTTTTTCTGATGCACCAAGCTGGACAGAAGAAATGGCGCGCTATATCCATATTTTTCAGGTATGGATAGGTGCCAGCTATGCCGTGAAATTACGTGAACATATACGCGTGGAAGCATTCATTACCCGATTTAAAGGATTGCCGAGAAAAATTTTGGAAACGATTACGCTGGCAATTTGGTTCACGATGGCTTTGTTCTTGGCTTATTTTGGAACAGATCTAGTATTGAGCAGCATTTCCAATGGGCAGGTTACTCCAGCGATGCAGCTGCCGATGTGGATTCCATTTTTAGCCATTCCATTGGGCGGGATCGGAATGTGCATCAGGCTGATTCAGCAGCTGTTTAAAATCTGGAAAGGCGATTACGAGATGCATAAGGGAGGGGACCTTCCGGTATGACAATAGCTCTATTATTCGGCACTTTATTTATTTGTTTATTGATTGGCGTTCCGATTGCGATTGCGCTGGGCGTCTCTGCTTTGACAGCCATCTATTTCGGCACGACTTTGCCTCTGAGCATCATCACTCAAAAAGCGTTTACTTCACTCGATTCTTTCCCTTTGCTGGCAATTCCGTTCTTCATGCTTGCCGGGATCCTCATGGGCAAAGGCGGTGTTTCCAAACGGCTGCTGGCGTTCGCCTCTGCTTTGGTTGGTTGGATGACCGGCGGTTTGGGTATGGTGACGATTGTGGCCTGTATGTTTTTTGCGGCAATTTCAGGCTCAGGCCCGGCAACTGTCGCAGCTATCGGCGGTTTCATGATTCCGGCGATGATTGCCCGGAATTATGATGGCGGTTTTGCTTCAGCAGTCGCAGCTTCTGCCGGATCTATCGGTGTTATTATTCCACCGAGTATTCCATTTGTGCTTTATGGCGTTATCGGAGGGGTGTCAGTCGGCAGCATGTTCCTTGCGGGGATCATTCCGGGGTTGATCATCGGAGGCGGACTATTGATTACAGCTTACATTATTTCCAGAAAGCGCGGATATAAGCCAGAACCTGGAGAAGCGGCGTCATTTGAATTCAAAGATGTGCTGAAGACCTTCTGGGATGCGAAATGGGCTCTGCTGATCCCAGTCATTATTCTCGGCGGAATTTATGGTGGTATTTTTTCTCCGACAGAAGCAGCCGTTGTAGCAGTGGTGTATGCTATAATTATTGGCAAATTCGTTTATAAGGAATTATCCTGGCAGGGGCTATATGAAAGCTTCAGACAGGCAATCGTCATCAATGCCACCACAATGATCATCATCGGTTTGTCAGTGTCCTTTGCGTACTTTATGACCATCGAACAGATTCCAGGTGAAATCTCCGATTACTTGACGGCTTTATCGACTAATCCACTGGTTATTCTACTGGCAATCAATTTACTGCTGCTTGTAGTTGGCATGTTCATTGATACTATTTCGGCATTGGTTGTCCTGACTCCGATTCTGTTGCCGATTGTCGTGACTGTAGGCGTCGATCCGATCCATTTTGGCGTTATCCTTGTGGCCAACCTGGCAATCGGTTTTGTTACTCCGCCATTAGGGGTTAACCTCTTTGTGGCTTCAAGTGTCGGCGGTGTCCGCTTTGAGCGAATCGCCTATGCGGTTTTGCCGTTCCTGCTGTCGATGGTTATTTGTCTGCTGATCATCACATTTATTCCGGCTCTCTCCCTATGGCTGCCAGGACTTTATGAATAGCGAAGATTTATAATTAGAGAAAGGTTGTCACTCATGAGCATTTCAATTAATAGCCGGATCGAGTCCATTGAGATTTCAGGCATACGCCAGTTTGCCAATCAATTGATCGATTTTCCGGATGCCATTAACTTAACAATCGGGCAGCCCGATTTTCCTACACCCGAGGCTGTCAAACTAGCAGCAATCGAGGCAATCAAAAACAACCAGACCAGTTATACACATAATGCAGGATTATTGGAGCTGCGGGCGGAAATCGCATCATTTTTCCGCGATTCGTATGGATTGGACTACAATTCCAAAACGGAAATCATTGTCACCAATGGGGCAAGTGAAGGATTGGATTCTCTTTTCCGGGCTATTCTGGAAGAAGGCGATGAAGTCATTTTGCCTGCACCCGCTTATCCAGGGTACGAGCCGATCATCAACTTGTGCGGCGGGAAAGTGGTTTATCTGGATACTTCGGATACCGGCTTTCAGCCAGATCCACAGCGCCTGGAAAGCTTGATCACCGACCGCACAAAAGCGGTTTTGATGAACTTCCCATCCAATCCGACGGGTGTCACAATGGAGTCTGCTCAACTCGAACAAGTTGCAGCAGTACTTGAGAAACATGAAGTTTTTATTATTACCGATGAAATTTACAGTGAAAATTCATACGGCGAAAAACATTCTACTTTTGCACGCTTTGAAAAATTGCGCGACCGCACATTCTTAGTCCATGGCTTGTCGAAATCACATTCGATGACAGGCTGGAGAATTGGTTTTGTTCTGGGGCCGGAAATGTATATGAAGCACGTCTTGAAGGTTCATCAGTATAATGCCATCTGCGCTTCTGTACCGGGTCAATTTGCAGCACTCGAAGCGATGAAGAATCAGCGCCACATTCCCGCTGAAATGAATAAAGAATATGTTCAGCGGAGAGATTTTGTCTACAGCCGCTTAACCGCAATGGGCATTGATGTCGTACTGCCCAAAGGCGCATTTTATATTTTTCCTTCAATTGAAAAGTTCGGCATGACTTCCTATGAATTTGCTGTGCGTTTATTGAAAGAAGGGGGCGTGGCTGCAGTGCCAGGCTCGGCATTCACTGTATACGGAGAAGGGTTTGTACGGATATCTTATGCCTACAGCATGCCCGTACTTGAAGAAGGTATGGATCGATTGGAGAAGTTTGTTCATAGCTTAACTGATTAATGGATTGTTTAGAGTCTCTGTTGGCCTGCTCTACATCTTTTTAATGCAGTGTGAAGATGTGGAATCGCTTCTTGCGAAAACTCTTCCCAAAGCGGCCGAAGCGTAGTGCAGTGGCCAGTTTTACTCAGCTCAATTTATATTTGTGATTTAATCTATGATCATGCGGGTAAAGTTCCTTAAACGACAAGGAGTTGAACGGCATGGAAAATTCACAGTTTTACCGGTTTGAAGATGATGGAGCGATTCCAAATAACCCTTCACTTGAAGTGATAGTCTATCCAGCTGCTTTTAAAGAAAATCCGCAAGAAATTGAAACGGTCTTCAACAGTCATGACTGGACAAACAGCTGGACTGGCGGTGTTTTCGAATACCACCACTACCACAGCAACACGCACGAAGTGCTGGGTGTACAGAGCGGCTCTGCGACTTTGCAGATTGGCGGAGAGCAGGGGAAAGAGTTGGCCGTGGCAGCAGGTGATGTTGTGCTGCTGCCGGCAGGGACAGGACACAAGAAACTGGAAGCCAGCAAAGATTTTAAAATTGTCGGCGCTTATCCAGGCGGTGTCTCCTATAACTTAAAGACCGGTGAACCGGGAGAACGCCCCTATGTTTTGGAAGATATCCAAAACACGCCTTTGCCAAAAAACGATCCCGTTTTCGGCACCGAAGGGCCGGTTATCGAAAAGTGGACATAGAACCCGTAAAAGCCCTTTGCCAGTCCCTGGCGAAGGGCTTTTTGAGTTATGAAACTCCTGCTTTTATTAATTACTCGTAATAGCCTTCAGTCGATTTGCGGAATGTCTTAAACTGATCGGCATCATGACCAAACCAGACATCGGAATTGGTTTCTTTTGAGATTCTGCGGATTTTTTCGACAGCTGAAGTATAGCCAACGGAATCATATAAAATGCCTGGCGGTTTGATTGGCGGCCCAAAGCTCTCTGCTGTGTAAATGGCGTCAGAGGCAAGTATAATCCCCCCGGTTTCCGGAAGTTGAATTTGCAGTCCGAGCATTCCCCACGCATGGCCGCTGCCAAAGTTCAGGATTTTGATGCCTTCGGCAAGCTGAAGCCCATCTTCGGTCCGTTTGACGGTTTGCCATTGCAGATTATTTTTGATCCATGCATCAATGTCTCCCCAAATATAAGCCCCTTCTTTGGTGTTCCGGGCATAAGTTTGCAAGGCGCCATTCAATTCATCTTCATGGACGATGATTGTCGCATTGGTGAACAGCTCAAGGCAGCCGGCATGATCCAGATGCAAATGGGAAGCCACTACGTATTTGATGTCTTCTGGCCGGACGTTCAGTTCCTCTAACCGGTGATGCAAATAGCATTCCTCTGGCATGTCAATTGGAAACAGGGATTGGGTCACTTGGCCCCAACGGCCTTCTGCACCCATGGAATTTGGATTGCAGGCCGTGTCGAACAAAATTTTGCCTTCCGGATGGTCGATCAATACTGTGTAGACGGGAAATGTCACCATCTCTCCCGGCGGATTCGGGTTTTGTATACTTGCCGGGTTGTGCATTGAAATCATGTAATTCTTATCCATACTTAATGTGCCATTGTCCATTACGTAAAGCTTTGGATTTGGCTTGATAATACCAGTCATCAATTTTCCCCCTTTCAGAATAATTCCATAATATCACAATTTTCAGATAATGGTATAGAGGCATTTAAAAAAGCTCCTGAGCTGGTAGGCTCAAGAGCTGGAGATGGGAGTGCAGATTAATGGACCATAGCCGGTTCAAAAAATTCTTTGTACAATTCATTTAATATTTTTTGCTCATCTTCTTTTAAAATGCCAAAAACCAAACTTACTTCAGAAGAACCTTGATTGATCATTTCAATGTTAACGCCGGTTCTGGCGAACGCATTTGCTGCTCTGGCAGTGAGGCCTTTTGAATTATTCATGCCTTCTCCAACCAATACAATCATTGAGAAATCATTGCGAATGTGAACATCGTCCGCTTGCAGTTCCGATTTTACACGTTCTACGATGCGCTGCTCTTTGACAGCCGTCAATTGGTGGCTGCGCAGAATAACAGACAGATTATCGATGCCTGACGGGATATGTTCATAGGAAATTTCTTCATCTTCCAGTATTTGCAGAAGTTTGCGCCCAAAACCGATTTCACGGTTCATGAGGTATTTGCTGACATATAATGTCGAGAAGCCGCTATCGGCTGAAATTCCTGTCACCGGTCGCAGCGAATGGTCACGCTCTGCGACAATCATTGTACCCGGAGCGGACGGATTATTGGTGTTGCGGATACATAAAGGAACAGCTGCTTTAAAAACAGGCATTAAGGCTTCGTCATGAAGCACGGCAAATCCGGCATACGACAGTTCGCGCATTTCGCGATATGTCATCTGTTCGATTTCGACCGGATTTTCAACGACACGCGGGTTCGCTGCGAAAACACAGTCAACGTCAGTAAAGTTTTCGTAGAGCTCCGCCTTGACTGCAGCTGCAAGAATTGAACCGGTAATATCTGATCCGCCGCGTTCGAATGTCCGCAGTACGCCTTCTTTTGTATAACCAAAAAATCCAGGGAAGACGGTAATTGTTTTTTTATGCCGCAGGTCGGCCAGAAGATCGTAGGCTTCAGGAAGAGCTTGAGCCCGCTCTGGCAATCCATTGACGAACAAACCAGCGTCGAACGGGTTGACGTATTCGGCAATGAGGCCGATGGATGTCAAGTAAGCGGCAATCAATTTTGCAGAGTTGTCTTCGCCGCTCGCTTTAATCAGATCAGCAAAAAGAGGGGGAGAACTTTTATCCGATTGAAGACGGTTTATGAGGTCTGTTTCGATGATCTTTTTGATATCATTGCCAAGCTCCAGCTCATCCGCAATTTCCGAATATCGTCCCACAACTTTGGCAAGAGCAGCTTCGGTCGGTTCATCACGAAGTGCTGCTGCTGATAATTGGATCAGCAAATCTGTCACTTTTACGTCACCATCGAATCTTTTGCCTGGAGCAGAGACGACGACAATCTTGCGGGAAGGCTCTGCTTTCACGATTGCAGCGACTTTTTTTATCTGTTGTGCACTAGCTACTGAAGTACCTCCAAATTTGCTCACTTTCATCCAATCAAGTCCCATCTTTTTTAATAGTCTGTAAAAGGGTTGTTTTAACTAAGATATAATACTATAATGTCCCTATGACAAAAACAACTGTTTTTTCACAGTGTACACACCATGGGAGGAATCGTCAATGAAAAATGAAATTTCAATCGGATTATTAGGCCTTGGAACGGTGGGCAGCGGAGTTGCTAAAATCATCCAGCAGCATCAGCAGGATTTGCATCATAAATTAGGTGCCCAGGTTTCAATCGGGAAAGTGTTGGTCAGAGATGCAAAAAAAGACCGGCTCTCCAGTTTAGATCCGAGTGTATTCACGACGGATATAGAAGAAATATTGAATGATTCTTCTCTCGATATCATAGTTGAAGTGATGGGCGGCATGGACGGAGCCAAATCTGCTATCGAAAAAGCGCTAAAAGCGGGCAAACAGGTCGTTACTGCCAATAAAGATGTCATGGCGGAATATGGCCACGAATTGTTGAAATTGGCAGATGCTGAAAAGTGCGACCTTTTCTATGAAGCAAGTGTTGCCGGGGGCGTGCCAATTATTCGTACGCTTGAAGATGGCTTGGCTTCTGACCGGATCTCCAGTTTGATGGGGATTGTCAACGGCACGACAAATTTCATTTTGACAAAAATGAAAAAAGAAAACATGACTTATGAAGCTGCGTTGGCTGAAGCCACTGAACTGGGCTACGCCGAAGCAGATCCGTCTGCAGATGTCGATGGCATTGATGCAGCGCGGAAAATGGTCATTTTGTCTTCTCTGGCATTTTCGACAGAAGTTCACCTGGATGATGTGCTGGTCAGAGGCATGAAAGAAATTCGCGATGGCGATTTGGAGCTTGCGAATAAGTTTGGTTATACCATGAAAATGGTCGGTTCTTCAACTAAAGATGAAGATGGAATCGAAGTTTCGGTAGAACCGATCTTCCTGGCAAATTCGCATCCGCTAGCTTCTGTTAACAATGAATTCAATGCAGTATACATATATGGTGATGCTGTAGGCGAGACGATGTTGTATGGTCCTGGGGCCGGTTCATTGCCGACTGCGACTTCAGTGGTTTCCGATATTATCGCTGCTTGCCGCAACTTGCAGCTGGGCGTTAACGGTAAACGAGCACATGCTGCACAGCATGAGCGAGTCATAAAACCGGAGTCGAAACGGTTTGCGAAATATTGCCATCGCCTGCTGGTGAATGACGAAGTCGGTGTCTTATCAAAAATGACTTCCATTTACAGCAAGCACGCGGCAAGTATCCAATCGGTGATGCAGTCACCGGCAGCAGATGATGACAAAGCCGAATTGGTGCTGCTGACTCACCAAATTTCACGCCAGCAGCATTTAGATGTATTAAATGATTTGGAAGGTACGGCTAGCGTCATTAGCCATTACCGCATAGAAGGAGAGGAAACCGCATGAGATGGCAAGGACTGATCGAAGAACATAAAGAGTGGCTTCCGGTTACAGAAAATACGCCTTCACTAACATTGCAGGAAGGCAATACGCCACTGGTGCATTTGGAGAGTTTGTCAAATAAATGGGGAATTGACCTTTACGTAAAACTGGAAGGAGCAAATCCGACCGGTTCGTTTAAAGACCGTGGCATGGTGATGGCTGTTGCAAAAGCCAAAGAAGAAGGCAAAACGGTATTGATATGCGCTTCAACTGGCAATACATCTGCTTCAGCAGCTGCCTATGGTGCAAGAGCCGGCATGCGGACTATCGTTGTCATTCCTGAAGGGCGCATTGCGCTTGGGAAACTGGCTCAGGCAAAAATGTACGGAGCGGAAATCCTCGAAATTAAAGGAAACTTTGATGAAGCACTGCAAATAGTGCGTGAGGTAGGCCAGGAAGCGGGCATTGCGCTCGTCAATTCCGTCAATCCGTATCGTCTGGAAGGACAAAAAACCATCGCTTTTGAAGTAATTGACCAGCTTGGCCAAGTACCGGACATCTTCGCATTGCCAGTCGGCAACGCCGGCAACATCTCTGCGTCTTGGAAAGGCTTCACGGAATATGCAGAACGCTCTGGCGAAAAACGTCCGACACTTTTAGGTGTCCAGGCCGCCGGGGCAGCACCAATCGTCAACAATAAAGTCGTAGAAAATCCGGAAACAGTAGCAACTGCCATCCGCATCGGCAATCCGGCAAGCTGGCAGCTTGCGCTTAACGCCCTCGACGAATCAAACGGCACCATTTTAGCGGCAACAGACGAAGAAATTCTGGAAGCATATCAGCTGCTGGCATCAACCGAAGGCATATTCGCTGAACCTGCATCGTGCGCTTCCATTGCAGGAATCAAAAAACAGGTGGAAAGCGGCATGCTCGAAAAAGGGTCGAAAGTGGTTGCTGTACTGACAGGCAATGGTTTAAAAGATCCTGAAACAGCGATTTCAGTCAATCAGCATAAAGCGCTTCTTGTTCCGGAAGACATGGAACGTTTCTGGGAGGATTTAAAAAAAGGAGTGAAGATATGAGCTGGAAAGAGTTTTCAGTGACTGTGCCCGCTTCAACGGCCAATCTCGGTCCTGGATTTGATTCCATCGGTCTGGCATTGGATCTCCATATGTTTGTTCACGCATCGCCTGCTGCTGATTGGCTGGTCGAGTACAAAGATTCCGGCTATCAGCAAATTGCCAGCGGCAAGGACAATCTGATTGTCGCCACTGCGCAAGCCGTTGCAGACAAATACGAGCGTACGCTGCCCAGCGCGAAATTGGTGGTGGAGACAGAAATTCCTTTGAGCCGTGGCCTTGGCAGCAGTGCATCAGCAATCGCTGCGGGCATTGAAATTGCAGACCGGCTGATCGGGTTAAAGCTATCTATGAAGGAAAAGCTGAGAATCGGCACAGAGATGGAAGGCCATCCCGACAACATTTCTGCTTCCCTGCTTGGCGGTTTGACAATCTCCTATTTTGATGAAGAAGATTTGGAGATCGTCCATGTATCGGAAGTGGAGATCGGAGTGGTCATTCTTGTTCCACCGACCGAGTTTCTGACAGTGGAATCCCGGAATTTGCTGCCGGAAGTTTTGGCGTATAAAACCTCCATACGCGGCAGTGCAGCTGGAAATGTTATGGCAGCGGCTTTAGCAAAAGGGGACTGGGACACAGCAGGGCGAATGATGCAGAAAGATTTATTTCACGAACCCTACCGCAAAGACAGGTTCCCTGAATTTGATGCGATCCAAAGGAGCTGCCGTGAGTTGGGCGTTTATGGATCGGCAATCAGCGGAGCAGGGCCATCCCTGTTCATCGCAGTAAAAAAAGGGCAGGAAATCAGGATTGCTGCACAATTGGCAGAAAAATTCCCGCTCTACGAAAGTCTTGCTACCAAACCTTCTTCTACAGGCATTAAACTTGGTGAAACAGTTGTATAAATGAAAAAGAAGCGATCCGAGCTATCCGGATCGCTTCTTTTTGTTTTAAATTGCAGATGTTCTCCTTATACTTTTATAGAAATGTATTTCGTTTCCAGGAATGCATCCAAGCCTTCTTGTCCGCCCTCACGCCCGACGCCGCTTTCTTTCATTCCGCCGAAGGGAGCTTGTGCTGTAGATGGGGCTCCGTCATTCCATCCGACAATTCCATAATCGAGATTCTCGGATAAATAAGTGCCGCGGGACATGCTCTGGGTGAAGAAGTAAGCTGCCAGGCCAAAGCGCGTATCATTTGCCAGTTTGACAGCTTCTTCGTCTGTTTCAAAAGACATGATCGGAGCGACAGGGCCGAAAGTTTCTTCGTTCATGACCAGCATATCCGAAGTGGCGTCCACCAAAACTGTCGGGTTGTAGAAATAGGCATTGTTCTCTGAACGGCCGTCGCCGCCAACCAGAACGGTAGCTCCTTTTTCGACTGCATCGCTGACATGCTTTTCGACTTTTTCATAGCCGTCCTTGTCAACCAGTGGTCCGATTTGGACACCTTTGTCCAATCCGTTGCCGACTTTTAAGTTGCCAGCTGCCTTCTGGAGCTTTTGTGAAAACTCTTTAACGATGCTTTGCTGCACATAAATCCGGTTTCCGCAAACGCAGGTTTGTCCGGCGTTCCGAAATTTTGAAGCCATGACTCCTTCAACCGCCAGGTCCATATCTGCATCTTCCAAAACGATGATTGGAGCATGTCCGCCCAACTCAAGAGACAGGTTCAACATGGTTTCTGAAGCCTGCTTCATCAGTTCCTTGCCGATTTCAGTCGATCCGGTAAAGGTCAGTTTTCGGACATCCGGATGGCTGGTAAATACTTTGCCGATTTTGCTGGCACTGCCCGTCACCAGATTGATGACACCTTTAGGAAATCCAGCTTCAATTGCAAGCTCATACATTTTAACAGCAGTTAATGGAGTCATTTTTGCCGGTTTGGCAACAAATGTACAGCCAGCAGCAAGAGCGGGTGCCATTTTTCTGGCCATCATTGCGGCAGGGAAATTCCATGGCGTGATGGATACCACAACACCGACCGGCTGTTTGTTGATTTGAATCCGTTTTCCTTCTTTGCTGGCTGGAATGGTCCGGCCATACATGCGCTTGCCTTCTTCTGCAAACCAGGAGACAAATGAAGCTGAATACTCGATTTCACCGATAGCTTCGGCTAAAGGTTTGCCCATTTCCTTTGTCAGGATTTCTCCAATCTCTTCTTTATGTTCTAGCAACAGATCATGCCATTTCATCAAAAGTTCAGCGCGGTGATAGGCTGTCGTCTTCGACCATTCCGGAAAGGCGGCAGCAGCAGCTTCAACTGCTGCTGTAGCTTCTTCCTCGCCCCCATTAGGTACTGAACCCACAATTTCGCCGGTTGCCGGATTCGTTACTTCAATCTTTCCGTCGCCTGTTTCTGTCCACTCGCCATTGATATAGTGTTTGCCATTCATTTGCTTGACTCCTCCTTTGAGTTTTCACTTATCCTAATAAATACCTCTAATGTCTGGCAAGTAAACGTTTGAGGTACAGCCAGGAAAAGAGCTATAAAGTTTTTTAGGAAGTAAGGACAAGCCATATATCAGAGTGAAAAACTAAAAACGCCAGAAAATGAATGATTATTCAATTTAATGTTATTTCAAAATAGTCGTTTTATTCTATTTATTATGCTGCGATATTGTGCTACTATTGCAACATTATTAAAATCTTCAATATAAAGCTTTGAAGAGAATAGTGTATTTGCTATTTGAGAAAGAAAGAGGAGGAACAAAACATGGCTCAGATGCTCGCGTTAACAATTTTGATTCTTGTATTATTTATCGGCGAGGCAATTTCTACTCGCACCAAAGCTTGGATTCCTTCCATTTTTGTCAGTGGGGTTCTGTTCCTACTGGGATATTGGACGTTCTTTCCTCCTGAAATCGTTGCAATCGCAGGTATTCCACCTGCGGTAGCCGTCATGCTCATTTATTTATTAATTACGAATATGGGTACTTTGTTATCTTTAGAAGAACTGAAAAATCAGTGGAAAACCATCTTGATTGCCTTAGCCGGCATACTCGGAATTATTGCAGCATTATTCAGTATCGGGATTTTGCTGTTCGATTTTAATACAGTTGTAGTGGCAATCCCGCCGTTAGTCGGTGGATTGGTATCTGCGCTAATCATGTCAGAGGGAGCAGCTGCCGCAGGTCTTCCAACTTTGGCAGTCTTTGCAATCGTAATTTATGTGGTGCAAGGATTTGCTGGATATCCGTTGACTTCGATCATGCTGAAAAAAGAAGGGCAAAACTTACTAAACAAATACAGAAACAATGAACTGACCGCAAAACAATTGCCTGGTGAACAAAAAGGGGCAACTGGCAAAACTGTCAAGGAACCGCGCATGTTTGCGAATATGCCGGAAAAGTATAATACCGATTTCTTTAAGTTTTTCCGGTTGGCATTGGTTGGATACCTGGCTTACCTGACATCGACGCTTGCTGCACCAATTGTAGAAATCAGCCCGTTTGTCCTATGTTTGCTGTTTGGTGTTATTGCTCGCAGCATCGGCTTTTTGGAACGCCACCCGCTTCAGAAAGCGAACGGTTTTGGGTTTGCAATTATGGGTTTGTTGCTTTATATTTTCGACGGTTTAAAAAATGCAACTCCAAGCATGATGCTGGAAATTCTTTATCCATTAATCGGCTGTATCGTTATTGGTGTAGTCGGCATGTACATCTTTTCATTTATTATTGGAAAACTTCTTAAAGTCAGCAAAGAAATGGCCTTTGCGGTTTCTTTGACTGCACTTTATGGATTCCCTGCAGATTATATCATCACTGTGGAAGTGATCAATTCGTTGACAAAAGACGAAGAAGAACGCGAAGTTTTAACTAGCCATATGCTGCCGCCAATGCTTGTGGCAGGTTTTATCACCGTAACCATCGTTTCTGTTATATTGGCCGGCATATTCGTCGGCTTCCTATAGAATTGGAGGGAATTCAACGTGATTAACCAAACGATAAAAAATTCCATTAAAGAAAACAACGAAGAAATGATTCAAAATCGCCGCAAGCTTCACAGTGAACCGGAGTTATCGTGGGAAGAGTTCCAAACTTCTCAATTTGTTTACGATTATTTAACGGAACTTGGAATTGAAGCACGCAAAACAGAGCCAACCGGTGTAATCGGAGAACTAAAGGGTGGAAAAGCAGGAAAGACGGTCGCACTTCGTGCCGATATGGACGCATTATCTGTTGAGGAATTAAATGTAGATTTGCCATACAAATCAAGAGAACTAGGGAAGATGCATGCCTGTGGACACGATGCGCATACTTCGATGCTCTTGGCTGCAGCAAAAGCTTTAGTTAGTGTGAAGCAAGAGATTCCAGGAAATGTCCGGTTTATTTTCCAGCCTGCCGAAGAAGTTGCAACTGGAGCTAAGGCCATGGTTGAGCAAGGTGCAGTAGCAGGTGTTGATGATGTTTTCGGCATTCACATCTGGTCTCAAAGCTCTTCGAACACGGTTTCCTGCAATCCTGGAGCTTCATTTGCTTCGGCAGATATTTTTAAGGTGCATTTTAAAGGGCAGGGAGGTCACGGAGCGATGCCGCAAGCCTGCATCGATGCAGCAATTATCGCTTCCTCATTCGTTATGAATGTGCAGTCGGTGGTCTCCCGCACAATTGATCCTCAGCAGTCGGCGGTAGTAACCGTTGGGAAGATGGTCGTTGGAACCCGTTTTAATATCATCGCGGAAAATGCGGAAATTGAAGGCACTGTCAGATGTTTTGACCCTTCCATCCGCGACCATATTGAAAAGCAGTTAAAGGTGTATGCTGACCATACTGCTGCAATATATGGCGGAACTGCAGAAGTTGAATACATTAGAGGAACGCAAGCTGTGATTAATGGTACTGAAAGTGCCCAATTGGTAAGGCAAGTGGCAATTGAGGCATTTGGTGCAGATTCGATTTATGATGAAAAACCGACTATGGGTGGAGAGGATTTTTCATTTTATCTCGATGAAGTGCCAGGCAGCTTTGCATTGGTAGGAAGCGGAAATCCGGAAAAAGATACCGAATGGGCACATCACCACGGAAAGTTTAATATTGATGAAGATGCAATGGCTACAGGTGCAGAACTCTACGCCCAGTATGCATGGTCATTTTTAACTAAATAAGATAGCCAAAATCAAGGAGGAAACTATGCCAGTAGACAATGACAATCCTTTATATGAAGACTTAATGAAAGACTATGATAACAGCCTTGATCATTCGGGCATCAATGGAGAGCGTATTGCAAAACGGTTGTTCGAATTATCCAAGATTGGATTTGTCCAGATTGGCGGTGTGAAACGGCCAGGCTTTTCTAATGAAGAAAAAGAAGCAAAAACACTGGTGAAAAAATGGATGGCTAGTGCGGGTTTAGCGGTTTCTGAAGATGGAGCAGGCAATATCACGGCTCGGTTGGAAGGCAAGAACGAAGGGGCGGCAATCGCATCTGGATCTCATGTTGACAGTGTTCCAAATGGCGGGAATTTTGATGGGCCTCTTGGAGTTTTATCGGCTCTTGAAGTCGTGGAATCCTGGAAGGAAACTGGGTATATCCCTGAAAAACCATATGAAATCATTGTTTTTTCGGATGAAGAAGGCTCTCGTTTCAACAGTGGATTAACAGGAAGCCAAGCAATGACCGGAGCTATTTCAGAAGAAGAAATGGCACAGCTGCGGGATTATAACGGAGAGACCCTCGAACAGGTTCTAGCGCATTACGGCAGTACGCTGGATGCTTTTAGAGCAGCTAAAAGAGATATAAGCGAGCTGGAATTGTTCGTGGAAGTGCATATTGAACAAGGAAAGAAATTGGAAAAAGCAAATGAACCAGTCGGAATCGTCAGTGGCATCGCTGGACCAGCTTGGCTCGAAGTGGAATTTGTAGGAGAAGCCGGACACGCTGGCAATACACCGATGATCGGCAGGAAGGATTGCCTCGTAGCAGCGGCAGACTTTCTCCAGTCAATTCCTGAGTTTCCAAAAGGAATCAGCGATACAGCCGTAGCAACTGTTGGAAAGATGGATGTCTATCCGAATGGAGCGAATGTCATACCAGAGAAAGTAAGAATGCTTGTTGATATTCGGGACATCAAGGAAGAACCGAGAGACCGTCTCATCGATCAGGTGATCGAACAGGCGGAAAAAGTTGCTGCGAAACATGAGATCCACAGCAATATTAAACTGAATACGCGTATTCAGCCGGTACCGATCGCTGAAGACCTGCAGAATCGCTTAGCTTCTTCGCTGAATAAATTTGGGATTTCGCCGATTTATATTCCAAGCGGGGCAGGTCACGATGCCATGAATCTCGGACGCTTTATTCCAGTGGCCATGCTATTTGTCAGAAGCAAGGATGGCATCAGCCATAATCCGAAAGAGTGGTCTTCGCTAAATGACTGTATAACAGGCATTCATGTACTGAAGGATTTTATTGAAGATGCAATGAAAAAATAAAAAAATACGAAAAACAGGAAAAGAACGTTTTTCCTGTTTTTTTTATTTTTAAGATCCCGGCTTTAATACACAATAAAACCCTTAAACTGGATAATAAAAATTAATATTGGAATTATCAGTATTTATTGAAATTCTATGTATATTTTTAAAAAGAAAGGGTATATAAATTATAAGCATGCCTTAAAGAGCTGTAATTTTTGGAGGTGGTTAGATGAAAGTAATGGAAAATCGAGTGAGCAGAAATACAAAAATCTTTTCCGAAGAGAAAATTCTAAATGAATGTCGTGAATATTTTTCATCAGAAACTGAAAAAACAGCGGAAATTGGAGAAAGATTCATGCAGTATTTTATGAAAAATGCTTCACCAGAAGGTGTCTTATTTAAAACTATCAAGGAAATCACGACGGACATCAATATCTCACATCAAACTTTAACTAAAGTACTAAAGACGCTTGAGTCGAAAGAAATAATTTATCGCAGAAATGGTATTATCGGTTTGTGGAAAGAATAACAAAAAGAGCATTTCTCAGTAAAATGAGAAATGCTCAGGCTGTAGACAACCTCGATTCATTCGAGGAGGGCTGCAGTCTTTTTTTGTGTGTAGAAATACTCGTTGCGGTCGCTTAGGAATGGTTCGCGCCAGAAGCATTTTTCATTAAAATGAGAAATGCTTTTTTATTTTGTTAATATTGCGCAGGTGTTAAATAAATAGGAATTTATAGAAAGTTGATCAGTTTTAGTGAAAAGTTGCTGTCATAATACTAACAAAGATTAAGTGTGCCTTAAGGCTAGACATGCAAAAAGTTTAATTAGGTATAAAATACTAATTTTAAGGATTTATTTATAATATTTTTTTATAATGCAGACTAAGGACTTATGTTTTTTGAGAATAATTAAAAAAATATCCTTAAAAGTGTAGATTGAACCAAAAAACTATGATATAAATGAACTATAATAATCTGAATTTTTAGAAATAAATTCTAAAAATCCATCTGTCGTGATGAAAGGAGGAGTGGCCGGATGATTGGCACGAAAGCAAAAAAACAGGTATATCAAAAAAATAACAATCAATTCAGGTTTGCTGTCTCAATCTCACTTTTTCTTATGCTGGCAGTATGGGCTGTGTTTGCTTTTATTCTTGATCCGGAGTATCAGGCATCAAGCCAAATACTCATTGAAGAGTCAGCACCGGCGACTGTACATCGGGCAGTGGAAAGCAATCGGATAGATTCACAGATTATTGAGGCTTATGCAAGCTTTGCGACAAGCTCGGATATATTAAGGAAAGTAGCGAAGGAGCTGGAATTGAAAAATTCAATCGCCGACCTGCGCCAGAAAATCCAGGTAAGCTACACCAGTAATTCACCGGTCTTAACAATTACTGTTTTATCCGAAGACAGCCAACAGGTAGTTCTAATTGCAAATAGGCTATCCTTCATTTTTCAGAACGAAGTAAAAAAATCATTAAAAGCGGATCATATCAGTGTTATTTCGCAGGCATCATTTGAAGAAACAAAGGCTGTCCCCATCCAGAGCGGGCTATTGCTTGGCCTCTTTATTGCTGCAGCTTCTGGATTTGCTTTCAGCGTTCTGATCAAATTTATTCCTTTGGCAGTAGAAGGTTCTGTAAAGACTACAAATAGAGATCTAAGAAAAAAAGAAAATCAAATGCAGACAGTGTTCAAATGATTTTTTAGGTGAAGCAGGGGTGGAATGTATGTATGAGTTAATACCAATACGAGAGCACAGCCGTTGGCAAAGGATTCTTGATATTTTACAAATATCCGATATCTACTATACCAGCCAATACTTTTTAAGTGCTTTGAAATTAGATCCAGGAGAAGCTTTGCTTTTTTATTATAAAGACGATGATGGAGAAGTTGCTTACCCCTTCATTAAAAGACAGATAAGTAATGAAGATGCACCATATTTTGACGTCACAACACCTTTCGGCTATGGAGGGCCAATATTAAAAATAGGGAAAAGCAGTGCGAATCTGGCTGCCAATTTCAGAAAAGCTTTCATTGAATACTGCAATAATGAAAAGATTGTGGTCGAATATATACGTTTCCATCCTCTTAAAGAAAATGCTCAATTTTTTAAAGATCACCTAAAACTTTCTCCACTGTATGAAACTTTCTCAATAAAACTAAAAGATTATTTCTCTTCTGCGTTAAATTCCGAACTCGCTGATGGTGAATCTGAAAAAGAAACAGATCTAGTGGTGAAAAAACTTGGAACTGTTCGTCATATGTTCGAGTTTCTCGTACTATATTACTCCGCTGCAAGACGAAGAGAGGAAGCAGACAGCTATTATTTTTTTACCAATGACTATTTTGAAACACTGATTAGTTCAATGGGCCCCAACCTTCATTTGTTTGGAGCCTACCAGGAAAACAAATTGGTTTCGGCATGCTATATTCTTGCGTTGGAAGACACAATTTACTTTCATTTGGATGGCAGCTTATCTGAAACTGACAGTGAAAATACCATGAGGACGCTGTTATTGAATGTTGCTGAATGGGGAGAAGAAAACTACTACGCTTTTTTTCATCTAGGCGGTGATTTTCAAGGAGATCAAAATAGGGAGAGAAAAATAAAAAGAAAAATTGCGAATAGCAAACCCGCTGTTTTCTATATTGGGCAGCAAGTACACGATTTGGAAACCTATAATAGGTTGGTTTATTTGGAAGAAAACGATATCGTTCGAAGATACCGAAATGTCTGAAGTGCTGTTTAGGGAGTAAAGCATAACTATCGAAGTTATTCCGGGGGAGGTATAATGATGAGATACATGCAGTATAAAGGTGTAGTGGAAAGAGAATATAAAAAGTCATTAAGAAAGATTATGTACGAAATTTGTGTGGTTGAAGGCTTGAATGCTTCTCTCGGAGCAAAAAAACTGGGAGTCGCCAAAGAAATTTTCGTATTCTGGAGAAGCTTTTACCGCCTGGACAAAAATCAACAACTTTTTGATCAAGCAGTCGATAGTTTGGATCAGATGAAGTTTCTCCATCTAAACGAAGCAAAAGGGATCGATTTGTCGCGGCCTCTCCAGCATGAAGATGAGCAGTCGGTAGAAGGGCTTGAAGAATTGATCGAGCGGATGGTAGAACACTATAAGTGCAAGCACGCTGAAAGTGGCGGATTGGATGTAGAAACTGGAAAGCTGCCATTATATGAGTTTGCCCAAGAGTTGCTAAAAGAATATAAAAATGGGAGTTTACTGCTGGAAGTCAAAAGTAAGAAGAAATAGACATGTAAATGGAATGGATGAAAAGAATGCAGACTTTTACTGAAAAAGCATTGGATGTAATGAAGAGGATACCATCTGGCAAAATTATGACTTACGGCCAAGTTGCTGCGGCTGCGGGAAGTCCGCGTGCTGCCCGGCAAGTGACAAGAATACTTCACAGCATGAGTGCAAAGTATAACTTGCCGTGGCATAGAGTAGTTAATGCACAGGGACAGATAGTGTTGCGGGATGAAGAGTCCCGGCTTTTCCAGAAGACCTCGCTGCAAAGAGAAGGCGTAGAAGTGGATGTAGATGGGCAAATCGATTTAAGCAGGTTCCGCTTTGACCCTGGAACAGATGAAGAGAACGGAAATTAGTAGAATCATACCCTTAAAAGGGTTTTTTTTATTGATTCAAAACTGCAGTAGATGGCTTATAGCGGTAAATCGAGAATGAGGCAGTGTTGACCACATGGAGCAGCGAAATGTTTAATAATTTATAAAGAGCGGGTATAGATGATGATGGACAAGTTGATTAATGAGAAAAGAGGAATTCAAAATGACAGTTAAAGATAAGCCGGTTATCGGCATAACAGCACGAGTAGAAGAAGATCAAACCTATTCATTGGATCCGGTATATGGCAGAGCAATTCTGCAGGCAGGCGGCTTGCCGCTAATTGTCCCTATCGTAGACAAAGAAGATATCCCGTTGCTGTGTGAGCGGTTAGATGGACTGATAGTTACTGGCGGTGGCGATATCAATCCAACTATGTATGGGGAAGAACCTCATTTGCGTCTTGGGGCTGTATATCCAGGCAGTGATGAGTATGAAAAAGAATTGATTATAGAGTTTTTAGAGCTTGATAAGCCATTTATCGGAATGTGCCGCGGCCTTCAAATGTTCAATATTTCATTGGGAGGCACAAATTATCAGGACTTAGAAGCTCAATTTGAAGGAGAACTGCATCAGCATAAACAAATGGCGATGCGGACTCATCGTACACACTCCGTCATCTTAGAAGACGATAGTTTGTTGTATGATATTATGAAAGAAAAAAAATTCAATGTTAACTCTTTCCACCACCAGGGAGTTAAAGATGTGTCAGATCAGTTGAGTGTTGCGGCTTATGCTGCTGACGGACTGGTGGAAGCACTGGAAAGCAAGAACCATCAGTTCGCGATGGGAATTCAGTGGCATCCGGAAGAATTTGCTCTTCAGGGCGACGATGCTTCGATGAATATTTTTAAACGTTTTGTAGATGAGTGTTTAACGGATAAAAAACAAAATCAGTAAAGCAATAAAATAGAGTTAAAATTAAAAAATCCTGAGACTAATTAGTCCCAGGATTTTTTTTATTGTCTGCCAGCATATATATCGTTGTTTCTATTCCGTTGTCTTGAAACAACGTTGCTGTTGGTGCTTTAAGCGCAATGTATGACTGTACGTAATCACCTGCTGAACCAGCAAAGTTGACGATAAACAGTATATAAACGCTGAAGAAAATCTGTGAAGGAACAACAAACAGCAAAGCAGCAAGCGTTATACCCCAGACCAATGCTGGTGCCAGAGCAATGATAATAAATTTCTTACGATTAAAATAAGCTTCACTGCCGATTGACAGAAAAGGAAATCGGATTCGAAACGAAGGAAGTCTGCCGGAAAAAAATTTGATAAAAAATGCATGGGTAAGTTCATGGAGCGACATGTACATCAAAATCAAAATAACGGTAACTAAAAGGGAGGGAAGCAGGTCCATACTATTCGACAGTGGAAAGCCAATCCAAAAAGCCAAACCCATTAGGATGCCGGCAATGACAATAAAGCAAAGTTGTATCACTAAGTTTATATGCTTGTCCTTGGATAAGTTAACTTTTCGCACCACTTTATAATTAGCAGGTAAAATAAAGATATCTTCATTTTTCATGTGAGTTCCTCCGCCTATAATCATATTAAATTTATTCGAAAAAGTAAAAAGGCTGCCGCTGTATGAAACAAGCGACAACCTAGCATAGTTTTATAATATTAAGCCTGCTGATTTTTAACAGACCAAGGCTCAGGAACGCGAGCTTGCGCAGCGACTTCAGTGCCAACAGACCAAGGCTCAGGAACGCGAGCTTGCGCAGCGACTTCAGTGCCAACAGACCAAGGCTCAGGAACACGAGCTTGTGCAGCGACTTCAGTGCCAACAGACCAAGGCTCAGGAACGCGAGCTTGTGCAGCGACTTCAGTGCCAACAGACCAGGGCTCAGGAACACGAGCTTGTGCGGCGATTTCAGTGCCAACAGACCAAGGCTCAGGAACACGAGCTTGCGCTGCAAAATCAGTATCTGAACTATTACCAAATGATAAAGTGCTTATTGCAAGAATTGAAAAAAATAATACCGTCATCCCTTTTTTCATTACTTTCACTCCCTAAAATAAGATAGTTATATTTTTATATGCTTTTCTTGCTTTATTCATGATTTCTGCAGATTCTTTGTACTTTTCCTGTTTATAATAAATATTTCCTAGATGACCTAGAAAATAACCCATCTCAAAAAAGTTTTCTGTAATTTCAAGACTTGGGGCAAGTTGATTTAAAACATAGTTTTCGAATTCATCAAAATTGTTATTAACTAAGTGGTCCAAACATATGAACTCAATGTAAGCTTCCTTAAAAGCTTTATTCGTGGGGGAATGAATACTGATTTTTTTGTTTTCCACTATATGCAGACCTTTTTTTAGCCATTCCTTAGCTGCATTAAAGTTTTTAAGTTCATAATTGCATTTAATCAAAACACAATAACTTATTAAAATATCAGCAGGGTACTCAGGGTGTATATATTTTAACGAACTTTCTGTATGAGTAATTGCAAGTTCGTAATTTTGAAATAGGAAGTAAGCATATCCAATATTGTATTCTGTGGTGAATCGTAAAATATCAATTTCTAACTTATTTCCAATCGTCAAGGCGTTTTTATAATGCTCCATAGACATTCTGAAGTTACCAAACTGCTGATGAGAAATTGCAATATTTAAATGGCACTCCACTATACGTTTGGGTATGAACTCTTGTTGATAAATTTTCAGTGCCATTTCCGAATACTTAAATGCCATTTCCGTTTCTCTGCACTTAGTGCTGGAAATTCCGATCGAATAATAAAGATCACCAATCTCAGAAGCGTTGATAGTATGTGGTGCTATTTTTTCAGCGACCAGATAGGTTTTCAATGCTTTCTCAAAGTCATTGAGAATATAATTATAGTTTCCATTGTATTTGTGAAACAAGTAAAACTGCTCCTGATTCATAAACTCTCTGAATCGTTCCATTTCTTTAATTTTTTCTTCAGCACTTTCTAAATCACCAGTGATAATAAAATACCTGATTTGCTGGATACTATACTCCAATTCCACATCTTCATCAGCATGAAGCAGAGGGTGGCCTTGAATATCGGCATACTGCTCCATAATTTTTGCTTTGTTTTGAGGGTGCAATAATGAATTTTTGAAATTCTTCACAAGTACTTTTCCAATAGGGTTATCTTTTGGCGCTAAAGGTATTTCCAGTTTTTTGCATAATGCTTCCAAGTCTTTTAAAGTCGGATCCTTAATTTCACTTTCAATTTTTTTCAATTCTCTTGGAGACAATATTCCAGAAGCTGCTTCTTCCAAACTTATTTTTTGTTTTAATCGATGGTATTTCAAACGCATTCCCGTGTCCATTACTGCTCTCCTTTCCTTTTGCAAGGGCAGTACTTCAGTCATCCATGTAGGAGAGTTGTTTTCTGCCTTCCTCGGACCATCCGAAAAGTAAGAAGAAAATAGATCGCCAAGTACGATAATTGCCGCCTCCATGTCCCATATTTTACTTTGTGTAAATATCTTTCATTCATGATAGCATCAATTTTCGAAATAAACTGCTTTTTTACTTTGTAATTTTGAAAAAAACTAAAAAAGGTAAAATAAGCCTACTACGGTAAATGTTGATTGAAAAAACACTCATATTAGCAACAAATATAGGTATAATATACTGCTTAATTATAAAATAATTAGATTCCCTTTATTTATACGGTTCTATCAACAATCAGCTATAAAATTTGTTCCACGAGCATGTTTTAGTCTGAAAACTTAGGGATTATAGAAACCTTACTAAGTCTTATTAATAGGCAAGGTTATGGAATCTTTATTAATGGGTAAAGAAAGAATAGAATATTTTACTAAATCAATGGAGGTTTTCTTATGAGTTCGGAAAAAACGGTATTGACAGTAGTGTTTTCAGAAAATGACTTGGTGAATAAAATAGAAGATTTAAAGAGAACTGGCTATAAGGAAAAAGATCTTCATATTATGGCTAAAGATATTTCACACTTCGAAAACTATTCGTTCGACAAAAAAGAAGTTGATACATTCGCTGACAAATTCAAAGGATTCGTTTCTGGAGAAAGCGGCGTCCGTGAAGGAGTTAAATCACTTAATCTTTCAGAATCTGAAACAGAACGTTACACCGCCGATCTTGCTAAAGGCGGAATTCTTCTATATATGGATGACCAAAACAAAACCATACTGGATACGATTTCAAGTAATGAAATAGCTGCAGAACAGGAAGATCCAAATGATCTTCAAAGACAGCAATTCATTAATTCGGTCGACAATAACTTTGACGAACAGGAAGACCGCTTTGCGCGGGGAGAAACATTCACGCAGGATCCTACATTAGTCAAAGATGAAAAACATAATTCTTTTACTACTCAGCAAAATCCGGAAGTCGGAAAAGCCAGAGGCGGATTCAGTGAAGCGGAAAAGCACAGCCAGAGCGACAAGAAGTATAAGTAAACCTTGCGGAACGTCCCGCAAGGTTTTTTTATGCTTTATTTTAATGCCTACTAATGTTTATTGCCTTTTGGCTGCTCCAGGTTTTAGCTATCGGTATGAAAGGGTAAACAAAAATAACACAGTCCACAGGAGGTCATACAATGAGATCAGGTAATCGTGAATTTGAAATTGTATATAGCAAAGAAGAGTTAGAAACGGCCATTCAAGCGTTAAAAGCAAAAGGCTATCATCAGGGAGATATCCATGTATTAGCCAATGATAAAGAATTAGTAGAGTCGGCTGGAAGTGAGGGCGTAAAGGCTGACCAAGCAAATTCTTTTTCCAATCGCTTTAAATCTTTTCTTGGCGGGAAAGATATTGTTAGAAAAGAACTGGATAGATTTAACTTAAATAAGGACAGAACAGATGACTATGAGCGCGAAATCGAAAAAGGTGCTGTTCTTCTTTATACAGATGGGCAAGCTGGGTCATCTGAAGATGAACATTTTTCAAGTTTGGATGACTCCAATAACCCAACCGATCGTGAAGAGAAAACTGCAGGTACACCTGGATCTGGAGCTGTCTCTCGCCACACGGATGCCAAGCATGGTTCTGATGAAATCTATGCACGTGAAGTTTCCAGAGAAGACCAACACGTTAGAGCAGGAAAAGGCGACCGTTTTCAGGATTCCCGGTTGAAAGGTGACGAAATCCATCCCACCAGCGGGCTCGCTAAAGATGAGGGTTCAGTACGTGAGAAAGAAATGGATCATGAACCGGCGCTTCAAACAAAAGAAGGCGAAGAGAATTTATTGCGGGAAGCTGGGGTAAATCGCCGGCAGGATGAACCATCACCTGGCGTTGATCCAAATCTGGGACCAGCACCATTCGGGAGAGACTCTGAAGAAGAGCATTTATTGAATGATGACTTGGATACAACCAGAGAATCCAACGATCAACATGATGAGAGAAATAAAAGAAACAAAGACAACACACCACCACCGACACCTAAATTATTTTGAAACAAAGGAGCCTTCCCAATTGGGAGGCTCCTTTAGTGTTTTTTATGTGTAATTCGTGCAATCACAATTCCTACTAAAGTTCCGATTACAGCTGGGAGAACCCAGCCTATACCCTGTTCAAAAAATAACAGGTGGCGCAAAAAAGAGTCTACCTGCTCAAATTCAATGCCGGTCGAACGCAGTGCATCAAAAATACTGATAACCGCAGTGGCAGTGAGAGCAATCACATAAACAAAAGGCTTCCGGTAAAATACACGGTCAAAAAATGACAAAATCACTAACACGATAGCCACTGGATATATAGCCAGCAAAACGGGAAGGGAAATAGCAATTAATTGTGTTAAACCGACATTCGCAATGATGGCAGAAAAAACCGCAAAAAACAAAACATAAAAAATATAAGAAAACTTCGGGAGAATCTTGTAGAAAAACTGTGCAGTTGCGGACACCAAACCTATAGAAGTTGTCAAACAAGCAAAGGTTATTGCAGCAGAAAGGATAATACCGCCGATATCGCCATATAAAACACGTGAAGCCATAGCGATAATGATGCCGCCATTGTCCTGCAAACCGATAGCATCAACACTTGTAGCTCCAATATAACTCAAAGATAGGTAGACAGCCGATAAACCGATAGCCGCAATAAATCCTGCGTAAGCAGTAGATTTTAGAATGGTCCGAGTATCCGTGATTCCTTTGCTTCTTATGGACTGAATAATGACTATTCCGAAGACTAAAGCCGCGATTGCATCCATCGTTAGATAGCCTTGCAAAAAGCTTTCGAAAAATGCTTCTGTATCATAATTTCCGATGGGTGCGTTAATAGAACCCATGGGTGTCAGAAAGCTTTTTACAGCCAGCAATCCGATAACCAGTATGAGCAAAGGGGTTAAAATTTTGCCGATCCTGTCCACTAATTTTGTTGGATTCATGGCAAATAACACTGTAATAGTGAAAAAAACTATGGTGAATACTGTTAATGACCAGTTAGATACCGCAAAAGCAGAGGGAAGAAATGGCGCTGTGCCAATTTCAAACGCAACGGTAGCAGTACGCGGTATACCAAAAAAAGGGCCAATGGCCAAATACACAATCAAAGTAAAAACGATTCCAAATATTGGGTGGACTCGGCCGGCGATGGATTGGAGATCGCCACCCGCTTTAGCTATGGCCAAAATTCCCAGCAACGGCAAGCCAACTCCTGTCAGCAAAAAACCCGTAATGGCAAGAGCCAATTGATCACCGGCAAGCTGACCTAAATAAGGGGGAAAGATAATATTCCCGGCTCCGAGGAATAAAGCGAAAAGCATTAGCCCTAAAGTTAAAACATCCGTTTTTGTAAGCGCCTTCTTTTCCATGACAAACTCCTTAATAAATAACATTTACGCACGAACATACATTATAACCGAATTCTTTAATTTTTGAAAACATTAAAAATGCAAAAGAAAAGCCCGGTCAGAAGACCGGGTTTGAAGAGCTAATTATTTTTTGTTCTTAAAGTCGCCAATCTTATCTTGAATATTTCCTTTAGCTTTATCCATTTTTCCATCTGCCTGCTTATCTGGATCATTTGAAGCATTGCCCATTTGATCTTTGATTTCGCCTTTTCCTTTGTTTACTGCACCTTTTAGTTTGTCAGAAAACCCTTTGCTATCACTCATGAGTATTTCCTCCTTCAAATTTTCAACTACTAGTATAATAGCCTTCTTTTACGATAACTAAACATCACGGTGAATGATTTGGCATAATTGAAAGGTTTGATAGGGTATCTTTAGCGGTATCTTTAACAGTAATACACAAATCTTCTTCACTTAGCCTTTTCAACGTTTGAAAAGGGGTTTGGCCATTTTGGGCAACCGCCAGCCTCACTTCTGCATGTTGGTCCATCGACAAGTCGATAAGAAGCCCTTCACAGTTAATAATTTTAGCAAGTTCTGCACGGAATTCGTGATTCATTTTCAATACATCAGCCTCATCCCAAGGTGTCCAAACAGTTTTCAGTGAATAAGATTGAAGCGTGTCATCCATCTAGCTTACACCCCTAAAAAATATTTGAAAATTCTTTTTATTTTATTTAATATATCATATTATGACTAGTTTATAAATTAAAATAGCTCATTAAGGAGTGGGAAAATGAAAGTTTTAATTATCGGAGGCACATCTTTTGTAGGACGCTATATTGTTGAGGAACTTATGAAAAAAGGACACGAAGTAGTGTTGTTCAATCGAGGTAAAAGCAATCCTGGCATCTTCCCGGAACTAAGACGAGTTTTAGGAGATCGCAGAAAAGATGCAATAAAGTTGGCGCATGAAAAATGGGATGCGGTAGTAGATACATCAGCATATACCCCAGCTGACTTGCGGCCGATACTGGAAAATGTTTCGACAGATCACTATACATTTATCTCTACAATTTCTGTGTATACCGATTTTAAAAAGGGAGCGGTTAAAGAAAATGCCGCAGTATTTGAGGAGGAGGTGGAAGGGGATAAGGTATCAGGTGAAACATACGGCCCCTTCAAAGTGATGTGTGAGCGGCTTATCGAGGAGCGTATAAGTGATAAAGCATTGGTCATCCGCCCTGGTATTGTTGTAGGGCCGGCTGATCCGACGGACCGATTTACATACTGGGCAATCAAGTTAAATGGTGAAGGTCCCGTTTTGATACCTGGCAGCAAAAAAAGAAAGGTCCAATGGATTGATGCAAGGGATTTAGCAGAATTCACAGTTTCTCAGATTGAGAAGAAAGCGACGGGAGTGTTTAATGTAGTTGCTGATCCTGTTTCAATGGAAGAATTTGTATCAGGCGTTTCTCTGGGGGAACTTGAAACCGTTTGGGGAAATGATCATTTTCTGTTAGAAGAAGGGCTGAAAGCTTTTGAGCTGCCTTTTTGGATACCGATTTCAGCTGATTTTCCTGAAGGATTCATTTTGGCCGATAATAAAAAAGCGAAAAACGAGGGGCTTACGCAGCGGCCTCTTGGGCAATCGACAAAGGATACACTCGAATGGAGCAAGGAAGAAGGGCTTGTCGAGCTGAAGGCGGGGATATCAAAAGAGAAAGAGCGCGATTTATTAGAGAAACTGAAAAGATGAGCAGCTGATTATTGTGAGTTGTTTTCCTGAACTGGCTGAGCATTTATGCTGAGCTGTTAAAAAAATGATATTGCTGAAACTTTATTTGCAAGAAGGCGTCCAATTCATTAAAGGCCTAAACTATAAGGATATAGAGCAGATTTTTCTTTATTTCTCATATGGTCATGCTATAATACAAGTGGATATATATGTACAAAAGATGTTTTAAGGAGGAAAGATATGCTTTACCTTACCATGGTCTTGGCATTTATCGCTTCAATTGCACTGACTCCGATTGTCAAACGCATCGCCTTTCGCGTAGGAGCAGTTGACCGTCCCAATTATCGAAAAGTTCATGCGAGAATAATGCCGCGTTTAGGCGGATTGGCCATTTTTGGTTCTTTTCTAATCGCATATTTTATACTGAAACCTCAAGATCCGATCTCAAATGCAATCCAAGCTTCTTTTATTCCAATTGAAACTGCAATAATTATCGGAGCATTTTTAATCATCATTACTGGTGTACTGGATGACATGTACGAAATCAGCGCTAAAGCGAAATTGCTGGGACAGCTGGTTGCTGCAGGCATTGTAGTAATAGGCGGCGGGCTCGAAATTTCTTTCATCAATCTTCCATTTGGCGGGGTTTTGGACTTTGGCTATTTTAGTATTCCATTGACTATTCTATGGATTGTCGGAATTACCAATGCTATCAACTTAATTGATGGGCTGGATGGATTAGCGGCTGGCGTTTCAACAGTAGCTTTGCTGACGCTTGCGGCTATGGCTTTCATCATGGGCGACGTTTACGTTATGTCTATGGCTGCTTTAATGGCAGCAAGTACTTCAGGATTTTTAGTTTATAATTTTCATCCTGCAAAAATCTTTATGGGTGATACGGGCGCATTGTTTCTAGGGTTTATGATTTCCGTACTGGCGTTGATGGGCTTTAAGAACGTCACGGTTGTAGCATTGATCATCCCGATTATCATGCTCGGCGTTCCTATTTCAGATACATTTTTCGCCATTGTTCGTCGAGTTCGCGAAAAAAAATCAATTTCAGAAGCGGATAAATCCCATTTACACCATTGCTTGTTGAATATTGGCTTTTCACATAGCCAAACGGTATTGATTATTTATGGAATAGCAGCCTTGTTCGGGCTGGCTGCATTATTATTCTCTCAAGCGACCTTATGGGGTGGGATTTTGCTGATCAGCGTCATGCTGGTAGCAATTGAACTTTTCGTTGAAGTGGTAGGCTTGGCAGGTAAAAATTACCGTCCATTATTGAATTTAGTAAGGCTAATCGGCAAGTGATAAGATTGGACTTGAAGCGGAAGCTTTTGGTTCAATCTTTTATTTTGGAGATTTGTGAATGAAAAAACTTTAAAATATCAAAAAAAACACCACATTTTACTGTGGTGTTTTTTCTTCTTCATTTTCATTAAGAGATTCTGCGAATCTTTGTTCAATGTCTTTATTGGTTAAGTTGGATGTATCGGGCTTTAATCCGAGATGGCTTTGAAGGACATCCTGTATTTCGAGCAAGGACTCTTCTTGCAACTTCCAATAGTAGATTCCCGTAGACATATCGTCATAACCATCAAGTGTAATAGTTTCTACATCAGGTTTTCCATTTTTTGCATATTCGAACAATGAACTCATGTTTTTGAAACTCATATCGGTTTTCATATTATCTCCAACTGCTTCAAAGACGTCTCCGTACTTTGTAATTGATCCGACTGATAGGGCACGGTTCATAATGGATTCCAATATCATCTGCTGGCGTTTTCCGCGTTCGATATCGTTATCGTAATGACGGGTTCTGGCCAATGCCAGGGTTTCGCTGCCGTTAAGAAATTGAATTCCTTCTTTTAACTCGACTGCACCTTGTGAATCGTTTTCATCCTGCTCGGTTATATCGTACGGCACTTCGACCTTTATTCCGCCAAGTGCGTCAATTGTATCAATAAAAGCATCAAAATTCATGCGAAGATAATAATCAACAGGTACATCCAACAACTCTTCAACACTTTCAATCGTTGAACTTGGGCCGTTATAGGCGTAGGCGTGGGTGATTTTGTCTTCTTCTCCTCCGTCCGGGATGTACGTATACGTATCGCGGGGGATGCTGACCAGTTTAATGGATTTGTCTTCATTGTTTAAAGTTGCCAGAATGAGAGCATCCGATCGAATATTATTGTCGCTTTGATCGCGTTCTTCACTGTCATCGACTCCGATGAATAAGATCGAGATGTTGTCGGTTAGCGGCTCAACGTCTTCGTTCGTGTTGCCAACTGGCTCATAAGCTGTATCGACTGCAGATTCAGCTTTCTTAACTAAATAAATTCCGTAGGCAGATACGCAGATAAGCAGGGAAACAGCCAAAGTGGCGATTACTTTTAAAATAGTCCTTTTTCTGCTCGATTTGGTTTTCCGATAAACTTTTCGGTTCATGTAAGTTGCTCCTCTATTGATTATGGGCCAACCGAGTATTTAATTCGGATCAATCCAATTTTTTATCAGTGCATGGGTCTTCTTTTCAGTGGACGGTTTTTATAAATGAATGTTTCATTTTTCTGTGCTTTTGATATTATACAGTGATTTTCGAAATGCGTAAATGAAAAGAATCAAGGCAACTTAAATTCAAGGAACTGATTGTCCACTATACTGATGTGCGCCTGCCCATTTGTCAGTTCATTTATCCAATCGATAAACTCCTGTTCTTTTTCAACAGGAACATGTATATAGAGGTCTACACCTTCTGTATATTCAAGGTGATCCAACGGAAATGGCGATTGTCGGATTTCGTTTTCCAACTTGCCAAGCCATGTATAGTCAATCGATGTTTTCATCAGGTAATGAAGTTTTCTTTCTACGATGCCCGCCGCTGAAAGAGCTGTGGATGCAGCTTTGCCATAAGCTCGGATCAATCCGCCGCTGCCTAATTTGATGCCGCCGTAGTAGCGGGTAACTACTAGGACAGTATCTTTCAACCCCTGTTTCTTTAAAACTTCAAGCATCGGGAATCCGGCAGTGCCACTTGGTTCCCCGTCATCATTTGCTTTCTGAACAGAGTCGTGTTCTCCTATAAGATACGCAGAACAATTGTGGGTGGCGGTCCGGTGAAGGAGTTTAATCGAGTCGATAAATTCAATTGCCTGCTGTTCTGTTTCGGCGCGGGCTGCATGTCCGATAAACCTGGATTTTTGGATAAGTATTTCTGCACTGGCAAAATCGCCTACAGTTGTGTAATTTTCTCGCAATTTGACTCCTCCTGTTGTAAAATAAAATCAGATAATTTGTAACGTATATTTAATATGGTCTTGCTTATATAGTGATATACTTAGTACAGCCGACAAGGTATAAAGAAGCAATAAATTTACCGGGATACAGTCAGTATAGCTAAGGCGGTTTTAGGATGGCAAAGAAAATCGGTAACAAAGCACCTGATTCTATTTTTAATGAAATGCTAGCAGGAATAGAACAGGCAAAACAAGATATCTTCGTCATTAGTGAAGAAAGTCGCCAAAGTTATGAAGAAATGAAAGATGAACTGGAAGATGTGCGGTTGAATATTTCACGTGTGGTCGAGGCTGGGGATTTCTTGGAGGAGAAGACACGTGCTGCCCGCAGACGCTTGGCGGAGGTATCGCAATTTTTCAATTCTTTTTCTGAAAGTCAGGTTCGTCTGGTATACGAGCAGGCAAATGACCTTCAAGTGCAATTATCCCTTAACCGGAATGAAGAAAAAAAGTATCGGCAAAAGCGCGATAAGCTGCAGCGGCGTCTTCAGGTTTTGCTTCAAACGATTGAGCGGGCTGAAAGTTTAGTCAACCAAATCAATGTCGCCAGCAGTTATTTAACTTCAGATTTGAAAAACGTTGATGAAGCAATTGGCAAAGACAAGTCAAGTAAAGATTATAGCCTTCGCATCATTGAAGCACAAGAGGAGGAAAGAAAGCGTCTTTCCAGGGAAATTCATGATGGCCCTGCGCAAATGATGGCTAATGTCCTGCTTCGTTCAGATTTGATAGAAAGAACCTACCGCGAAAAAGGCCCAGAATTGGCATTCCAGGAAATAACTTCACTAAAGGAAATGGTCAGGCAGGCACTTACCGAGGTAAGGAAAGTAATTTACGATTTACGGCCAATGGCGCTCGATGACTTGGGACTGGTACCGACTTTAAAAAAATACATCGATACCATTGAAGAATATAATAAAGGCATTAAATTGAAGTTTCAATCAAATGGAAAAGAAGTGCGGTTGCCCAACAAATATGAAACCGCTATTTTCCGTCTTGTTCAGGAAGGTATTTCAAATGCAATACGCCATGGCAAGTCGACTGAAATTACAGTTGAGTTAGAGTGGTTAAAAGATCAAGTAAAAATTATCGTAACAGATAATGGAACTGGTTTTGATCAAGGGATTGTTAAAAACCAGTCATTCGGATTAGCGGGCATGAGGGAGCGAATTGACTTAGTCGAAGGCGACTTTTTCATCAATTCCTCGCCTGGAAACGGTACGATCTTAATGTTTCATATCCCCTTTAAAAAGGGTATATAAGATAGGGTATTCGAGGAGGACGACATGATGACAAAAATTATTATTATTGACGATCACCAATTATTCCGTGAAGGCGTAAAAAGAATTTTGGATTTTGAAAGTTCGTTTGAAGTTGTTGCTGAAGGCGGAGACGGCAACGAAGTCGTTAAATTATATGAAGAAAACCAACCAGACGTGGTATTGATGGATATCAACATGCCACAAAAAAATGGTGTAGAAGCTACAGGTGAATTGATCGAAAAGTTCCCTGATGCAAAAGTCATTATGCTGTCTATCCACGACGATGAATCATATGTAACGCATGCATTAAAAACGGGCGCTTTAGGTTATATGCTCAAAGAAATGGACGCAGATGCGATTATCCAAGCTATCAAAGTGGTAGCCAAAGGTGGATCTTACTTACATCCTAAAGTTACACGCAATTTAGTAATGGAGTTTCGTCGTTTGAGTGAACGCGAAAACAAAGGCTCTTTCCACCAAACGGAAATTCGCCGTCCCTATCATTTGCTGACCAAGCGTGAAAGTGAAGTGCTTCAATTATTGACTGATGGCCAGAGCAATCGTGTCATCGGAGAAACTTTATTCATATCTGAGAAAACAGTTAAAAACCATGTATCGAGCATCTTACAAAAAATGCAGGTGAATGACCGGACACAGGCAGTTGTGACCGCGATTAAAAACGGCTGGGTTGAAGTAAGATAATATTTAAAGACGGTGTTTCTGCAAAAAGCAGAAACACCGTCTTTTTTGTTTGAATAGAAATCGGCAAAACGTTTTTATGCCCGTCAGAGCTAAACGGGCGCATCCGCTTTTCGTTAAATCCGGTCGTAGCAGTATTGGTAGATGGCGGCTGTAGCAAGGCAATCGCCCAAGGCATCGTGGGCGTCGTGTTCCAGTTTTAAAAAGGCAGTCAACGTGGTCAATTTGTGATTGGGTGTTTGAGTTATGGCTCTTCTCGCCAATTTGACGGTGTCGATTACCGTATATTCTGGAATCGGTGTGATTTCTTCGAGTGCGTAAAGAAATCCCATATCAAAAGGTGCATTGTGTGCAATTATTGGGAGACCGCCGATAAATGCAATCAATTCATGGGCAACTTCTTCAATAACTGGGGCATTCTCCACATCCTTATTGGTGATGCCCGTGATGCGGGTAATCGTGCTTGAAATGGAGCATTCGGGATTGACCATCAGATACATAGTTTCCTTACGTTCATGTTTGATGTATTTGACAGCACCAATTTGAATGATTTTATCGCTTCCCGCGCGCAAGCCGGTAGTTTCAAAATCCAGAACTACGTAATCCTCCACTTTTTGCATGCTGGATTTGTATTTTCTGGGCCGGGCGGGTTGTTTTCGGCTCCATTGAGGGCGTGTTTCCCTCATTTTTTGTTCCAGTATTTGCCGTGCATCTCTTTTTTCCATGCGACCCCTCCTATAATTTGTACCTATTAGTGTACCGCAAAACGAGAAAAAGTTCCGTTTTGAGAGTTGACACAGTTTCTTCATTGTATTCACCATCTGCCTATGGCAAAATGAAGCGCAGGAGGAATGCATGATGAAAAAATTGATAATTGCTGCAGGCCTTATTTTGGCGCTTGCTGCTTGTTCGAATTCAGAAGAGCCTTCAGTCAATGGAAACACAGTCGAAGATGGCAATTCAGCAAATGAAAACAATGCAGTCGACCATGGCATTGATGAAGAACAGGAAGAGTCCGCGGGCTTTACAGTGGATGATGAAGGAAATGTCATTGAAGCAGATGTACCTGAGGGAAAAGCGAGTGAGCTTTTGGCAGCCTATGATGAATATATAGCTGCATTCAACTCTGAAGACATCGATCGCTACATGAAAACCATTGCACAGGAACCGGACGGTTTTGATCGCGAAGAAGATCAAGCTGCACTGAGCGAAGCTTTTGAAGCGTACGATACCCAATATGAAACAACCGATGAAACCATCGTCAAATACGAAGAGGAGCGTGCAGAAGTTTTTGCTACTCTTTCGGTAAATATGAAAGATGCGAATTCGGATGATGCTGTAGAACAGGAAGGCCGCCAAGTAGTAGTATTTAAAAAAGAAGATGATGAGTGGAAAGTTACCAGCGTTCATTTTATCGGCAATTAATGATTAATTTCCCGCGAATTGCGGGTTTTTTTATTTTTGTCTTTCCGAATTATGTCTTTTTCGTGTCTTTTATTGGTAAACTAGAAAAGGAGGCTGATTAACCCATGAAAACGGCAATTGTAACTGACAGCACAGCTTATTTACCAGATGAAACACGAAAAAAATTGAACATTCACATGGTTTCCTTGCAGGTGACATTTGGCGGCCATTCCCATAAAGAAGCGGAATTGACCGAAGAAGCATTTTATCAAAAAGCCAAAGAGGAATTTCCGAAAACATCTCAGCCGCCTTTAGGAGAGTTCGTCAATTTGTATACCGAGCTTTCTGCACACTACGATGAAATTGTTTCCATTCATTTGTCGAGCGGCATTAGTGGTACTTACGCGGGTTCGCAACAGGCTGCTGCAATGGTGGACGGAATCGCAGTCCACTCTTTCGACTCGGAACTCACTTGTGCACTCCAGGGGTTTTATGTGGTGAAAGCTGCAGAACTGGCGAAAGAGGGAGCCGATGCACAGAGCATTTTGAATGAATTAAACGAAATGAAAAAAACCTTGCGTGCTTATTTCATGGTGGAAGACCTGAAGCATTTGCAGCGGGGCGGCAGATTGTCCAGTGCCCAAGCCTTAGTTGGCGGAATGCTGCAAATCAAACCGATTTTGCATTTTAAGGAAAAAGTTATTGTGCCATTTGAGAAGGTACGGACACGCAAAAAAGCGATGAACCGGATTGTTGATTTACTGAAAGAAGATAGTAAGGATGGCCAAAAGCTGCAGGGAACGATCATTCATGCAAATCGGCCGGATGAAGCAAAACAATGGCGCAAAGAACTGGAAATTGCATGTCCGGATGTAGACTTTGAAATTTCCTATTTCGGACCGGTTATTGGAACACATTTAGGCGAAGGAGCAATGGGTCTTGGTTGGGTAGCAAAATAACCTGCTGAGGCTTTTTCTCTAGCGAAAAGGGGTTGCGAATGAAGCAAATAGAAGAATTTTTAACAGGCAGGGTGTGGCTTAGGAATTTCACCCCATTTACAAAAGAGCAGATAGATAAAGCCGTCTCTGACGGTTCGGTCAGTGTCAGTCCAGGTATCACAGACGGACGGCAATGTGCCAGGTGCCTGGAAAAATCCACGAAAAAAATTGTTCCTTTTTTCTGTGCCGCTTGTAATGCGATCTGTTATTACTGCCGGCATTGCATAAAGATGGGGCGCATCAGTTCCTGTACGGAATTGATCACTTGGGCGCTCCCTTCAACGATTTCTCCTCAAAGCCATTCATTCCATTGGAATGGCAGCCTCACACCACTGCAGCAACGAGCTTCACAGGAAGTTCAAGCAAGCCTCTTACAAAAAAACGATCACCTTGTTTATGCAGTATGCGGAGCAGGAAAGACTGAGTTACTGTTTCCGCCTATTTTCGATGCGTTGAAAAAAGGCAAGCGCGTCTGTCTTGCAGCACCTAGAACAGATGTAGTTTTAGAACTCACTCCACGATTGCGCAATGTCTTTCCAAATACAACTATCCATAGCCTGTATGGAAATTCTCCCGAAGAATCCGGCTTTGCATCGCTGGTCATTGCGACAACGCACCAGTTGTATCGATTTGAAGATGCTTTTGATGTCATGATTGTCGACGAGGCGGATGCATTTCCTTATTCTTATGATCCGGCTTTGAAACGTGCAGTCATAAAAGCCAAGAAAAAAGATGCGCCGATTGTCTATGTATCAGCAACTCCTTCTGCCGATTTGCTAAAACAAGTGTCCCATACTTCCCGCATATTCCAGCGTTTTCACGGACATCCTTTGCCGGTTCCGGAATTCCGGTCTTTGTGGAGATATGATAAGGACTTTGCAAAAGGGAAGATTCCTGCAAAATTAGCTGCCTGGGTAGATGAGAAAATACAGAAAGATGAACCTTTTTTGGTGTTTTTCCCGACGATTGAACTGATTGAGCAGGCAATTGTCTTATTCCAGAAAAAGCATCCAGGAATCCAAGCAGTTCATTCTAAAGATGAAGACAGAAAAGAGAAGGTCATGAAACTGCGCGAAAGAAAAATTCCAGGCGTTTTGACCTCAACCATTTTGGAACGCGGAATTACCATACCGAATGTGCAAGTGGCAGTTGTGGGAGCCGACCAGCCAATTTTTGATGCAGCAGCATTGATTCAAATCGCCGGCCGTGCTGGCAGATCCATAGATTATCCGGATGGAAGTGTTATATTTTTTCATAATGGCATAGTGCGGCAGATGGACAAGGCAAAAAAACTCATTGTTTCCTATAACAGAGGGGGTGCATTGTGAACTGTTATTTATGTGATCGTGACATGCCCCTGCAAGTCAGCTGGCGAAGCATATTTTTTAATGAGCTGGAGAGTGTCATCTGCCATCGCTGTCGCAGCAGTTTTGAACCGATAGCAGGAGGCTGCCCAATCTGCAGTGCATCCGGAGATGGGCTATGCCAAAATTGCTGCCAATGGGAAACCACTGAATATGCAGGATTGATCGATTCAGGCAAATGCTTGTATCGCTACAATCCACCAATGAAAGATTTTCTGCATCAATATAAATTTCTCAAAGATGCAGTGCTGTCGGAAGTGTTTGCGGCGATGCTGAAAGAAGTATTGGATGGGCAGAAATCAATCGTAGTTCCGATTCCGATGAATGAAAACAAATTGAAAGAGCGTACGTTTTCCCAAGTTGACCGCCTGCTCGATACGGCTTCAGTGCCTTATCTCCACCTGCTCGGTAAAAATGAAGTAGGTTTGGGTGGGAAATCAAAGTCAGAAAGAATGGCATTAGAGGACGTCTTTTGGTGGAATGGCAAACCTGCACCAGAAAAAGTATTGTTGTTTGATGATCTTTACACGACCGGGAGTACGATGCGCTTAGCGGCTAAAGTTCTAAAGGAAAATGGCGTTAAGGAAATCAAGGTGTTGGCGCTTATCCGGGCGTAAACAATAGTTTGTGCTCGAAGAAAAAGAGGAGGGACATCATGTTTTATAGAAGATCAGAAAGTTTCCGCTATACATTCGGCACACCGCCGGAAATATTTCTGCAATTGAGGGATCCGCTTAAAGATCAAGTATTGCCTGTTAAAATTTATTGCTTACTGCTTGATATTTCCCCTAAAGGGGCAAAGCTTTTTTCCGAGAGAGAATTGAAGTTAGGCGAAGAATCCGTAAGTTTAGAATTTGTCCTGAATCATGAAAGGATAACTGCGAATGCAGAAATTGCCTGGATGCATCAATACGAGGAAGGCTGGATGTACGGAGCTGACTTTGAGCACAATTCGATTAAAGAAATGCTTATCCTAAATGAAATTAGAGAGCTGAAAGAAATAGAAATGAATTGAAAAAAACCGGCGCAAGCCGGTTTTAATATTTTAAGAGTATTGAGGGAGGTTTTGCCGTAGAGGGCTTCCGCTTTTCGGTGTCCAGACTCCAGCGCCCAGATTCTAGGGTTATAAGCCACTCCAGCTGTGCGGCTGAAGAAACGCCGCTTCGCCGGAGCGTCTTATGCCCGTCGAATCTACACGGGCGCTTCCGCTTTTCATTGTCTAGACTCCGGCAACCAGCCTCTCGAGTCGCTTCAGCCTTACCGACAATGGCAAAGAACGCCATTATCGGTAAGGCTTCCAGCGCTTGTCGAGGCTACATGGCTGCCTTCGCTTTTCATGTTGTCCAGCTGCAGCGCCCAGAACCTCGGGGTCTTAAGTCGATTTGCCTGTGCAGCAAAAAAACGCTGCTTCGGCAACCCGCCTTAATCCTGTCGGTTCTAAACGGGCGCTTCCGCTTTTCTTCAGTGCTCGTAAATCATTTTTCTGGTCATGCCGCCGTCGATGTTCAGGCATTCTCCTGTGATAAATGAGTTTTGCGGGTTGCTTAAGAACAGGCAGGCACGGGCGACATCGGCAGGTTCACCGACGCGGCCGCTCCAATGCTGCTGGTGATCGACGTCACGCAGTTCAGCAGTGTCGCCAGTATGAATCCAGCCTGGCGCAATTGAGTTGACGCGTATTCCTTTTTCGCTGAAGGTAGCTGCAAGTGAATGGGTTAATGCAAAAATGCCGCCTTTGGATGCCGAATAAGTTTCGGTGTTGGGTTCCGACATAAATGCCCGTGTCGAGGTCATATTAATGATGGATCGAATGTCCTCCGTCATGTAGCGAGCAGCTTCCCGGCTGCAAATAAAGACACTCTTCAAATTAGTATCCAGCACGTGATCCCATTCCTGTTCATCCACTTCCCAAATAGACTTGAAAGTTGAGATGCCGGCATTGTTGACCAATGCATGGATAGCGCCGTAGTCTTCATTGATTTTTTTGAATACTGCCATAACATCATTAAAGTTGCCGACGTCGCATTTTCGGTATTCCACGCCTTCCAGTTCAACCGGGTGGACATCCAATCCGATGACGCGTGCATTTTCTGCAGCAAAGTGCGCTGCAATGCTGTTGCCGATGCCTTGGGACGCACCCGTAATTACGATAGTTTTATTTGTAAACATGAACTTCATCTCCTTGTCATAATGTTTACCTGTAATTCATGTTCTTAAAACTTTTTTGGTTTTAAGAAGGAAAGACAAGGGAAGATGTAGAATTGTACAGATAGCACAATAGAAGGAGGAGTTAACATGTTGCAATTTAACATCAGAGGCGAAAATATTGAGGTAACTCCCGCAATACGTGAGCACATTGAAAAGAAAGTAGAAAAGATTGAACGATATTTCACAGACGGTGCAAATGCTACCGCAATGGTCAACCTGAAATCTTATAATCACAACCAAACAAAAGTGGAAGTTACCATACCGATGAAAAACCTGACATTACGTGCTGAAGAACGGCATGATGATATGTACGCAGCAATCGATTTGATCGTCAGCAAGCTGGAGCGTCAAATCCGCAAGTACAAAACAAAAGTAAACCGCAAATTCCGCGAGCGCGACGGCATGGGTGTTGCATTTGCGACAGCTGAAAATGAGACGCGCGTCCAAAATGAACCTGAAGATGAGGAGGATTTCACAATCGTCCGTACCAAGCAGTTTGATTTGAAACCGATGGATGAAGAAGAAGCGGTTTTGCAGATGAACATGCTTGGACATAATTTCTTTGTCTTTACCGATGCGGAATCCAACGAAACGAATATCGTCTACAAGCGAAAAGATGGAAGCTACGGCTTGATCGAAACTTCTGCACAATAAGGAATACAGTGGATCTGCTGTCTGGCGATCCCTGCAGCAAAAGCCTCTCTAAATTGAGAGGCTTTTGCTTTGGCTTTATATATTGGAAATCCGGCCCATATCCCAGTTCTCGACGGTTTACAGAGGGCTTGCATAAAGTACATGCGGGTCTGGCGTCACCATTATTTGCACGCATTTCTGCGCAGTGTTAAAATGAATAGTGAGATTTTTTTTGAACTGACTGATGATGATTTGGGCAAGTATGCTCTTTAAGCGCCAGCGCTTAACAGGGCACTATAAAAGCTAAAGCGATCATCCGGCATTTTAGGTGCCGGCGGACACTTACGCAGGGAGCGGTATAATTATGCTAGGAGTATTGAATAAAGTATTTGATCCGAATAAACGGGATTTAAAACGTTTGGAAAAAGTGGCAGATCGTGTAGAAGCATTAGCTTCAGATTTTGCTGCTTTGACCGATGAAGCATTACAAGCGAAAACTGAAGAATTTGTAGCGCGCCACGCTAAGGGAGAAGCATTGAATGACTTGCTGCCAGAAGCTTTCGCGACTATCCGTGAAGCATCAAAACGGGTACTTGGCCTCTATCCATTCCGTGTACAGATAATGGGTGCTGTATCTCTTCACGAAGGCAATATTTCAGAAATGAAAACAGGTGAAGGTAAAACTTTAACTTCAACCTTGTCTGTTTACTTGAATGCCATCAGCAAAAAAGGAGTTCACGTCGTTACAGTCAATGAATATTTGGCCAGCCGTGATGCCTTGGAAATGGGCCAGTTGTATGAATGGCTTGGATTGTCTGTTGGATTGAATTTGAACAGTTTGACGAAAGATGAAAAACGGGCTGCTTATCAGGCTGACGTTACGTATAGCACGAACAACGAGCTGGGCTTTGATTATTTGCGCGACAATATGGTGCTTTATAAAGAAGATATGGTTCAGCGTCCATTAAATTACGCAGTAATTGATGAAGTCGATTCCATCTTAATCGATGAAGCGCGGACACCGTTGATTATTTCAGGACAGGCTGCCAAAGCTGCTCAGTTGTATCAGCAGTCCAATGCATTTGCGCGTCTATTGACGAAAGATACGGATTACACCTACGATGAAACGACTAAAGGGGTCGTTTTGACTGAGGACGGCATTGAAAAAGTTGAAAAAGCGTTCGGCATCGATAATCTTTTTGATATTAGCCATGTTCGCCTGAACCACACCATCAACCAATCATTAAAAGCTTATGTAACGATGCATAAAGATGTCGACTACGTTGTCCAGGAAGAGGAAGTTGTCATTGTCGATCAGTTTACAGGACGATTGATGAAAGGCCGCCGTTATTCTGACGGCTTGCATCAGGCTATTGAAGCCAAAGAAGGTCTGGAAATCCAAAATGAATCGATGACGATGGCTACAATTACTTTCCAGAACTATTTCCGTATGTACGATAAACTCTCGGGAATGACAGGTACAGCTAAGACGGAAGAAGAAGAATTCCGCAATATCTACAATATGTACGTTATTGTCATCCCAACGAACAAACCAATTATCCGTGAAGACCATGTTGATTTGATTTATTCTACTACAGCTGGCAAATACAAGGCTGTAGGCGACGATATTGCAGAACGCAATGCCAAGGGCCAGCCGGTGCTTGTCGGAACCGTAGCGATTGAAACGTCGGAAATCATTTCGGAGTATTTGACGAAAAAAGGCATTAAACATTCCGTTCTGAACGCGAAAAACCACGCACACGAAGCGGAAATCATCTTGAATGCCGGCCAAAAAGGCGCTGTAACAATCGCGACGAACATGGCAGGCCGTGGTACAGATATCAAGCTCGGTGAAGGTGTGATCGAGGCAGGCGGACTTGCTGTTCTTGGCACAGAGCGCCACGAATCACGGCGGATTGATAATCAGCTGCGCGGACGTTCTGGACGCCAGGGAGATCCCGGTGTCACTCAATTCTATCTGTCACTTGAAGATGACTTGATGCGCCGTTTCGGGTCCGATGCTATGCGCAGCATGATGGGCAAATTGGGTATGGACGATTCTCAGCCGCTGCAGTCGAAAATGGTGACGCGTTCTGTAGAATCCGCGCAAAAACGAGTGGAAGGCAATAACTTTGATGCACGGAAACGCCTGCTTCAATATGATGACGTTCTACGTCAGCAGCGCGAAATCATCTACAAAGAGCGTATGGAAGTTCTGGAAACAGATAATATGCGTGCATTGGTTGAGAATATGATCAACAGCTCGATCGAACGCATGGTTTATGCACATACTACTGAGGAAAAACAGGAAGACTGGCATTTGAAAACTCTTTCTGAATTGATTGCGGGTAATCTCCTTCCAGAAGATACGGTGACTGAATCGGATCTTCAAGGGAAATCTCAGGAAGAGCTTATTGCGTACCTTAAAGAAACTGTCACTAAGCGTTATGATGAAAAAGAAATAGAAATGACGCCTGAACGGATGCGTGAATTTGAAAAAGTAGTTTTGCTTCGTTCAATCGATACAAAATGGATTGACCATATTGATGCAATGGATCAGCTTCGCCAAGGAATTCACTTGCGTGCATATGGACAGAATGATCCACTTCGTGAGTATCAAAGTGAAGGATTTGCGATGTTTGAAGCAATGGTGGAAGCCATTGAAGAAGACGTAGCGAAGTATTCAATGAAGGCTGAAATCCGCAACAACCTTGAGCGTGAGGAAGTGGCAAAAGGCCAGGCGGTTAATCCGAAAGAAGACGGACCGGCTCCGAAAAAGAAAAAAGCTCCTGTCCGTAAAGAAATGGAAGTCGGGCGCAATGACCTTTGCCCGTGCGGCAGCGGCAAGAAATATAAGAATTGTCACGGTACAGCTTCATAAGAATGTTTTAAAATACCGAAGAGCCCTTGCTCTTCGGTGTTATTTTGAGGAGGAACATATGATGGAATTAGCAGACATCCGCAACGAGCTTGACAAATCAGCCAGTAAACTGGCGGACTTTAGGGGGTCTCTTTGACTTAGAAAACAAAGAATCCCGCATACAGGAATTAGATGAAATGATGCTGGACCCTGATTTTTGGAACAACCAGGAATCGGCGCAAACGGTTATTTCGGAATTGAATGGCTTAAAGGAAATCGTTAATACTTATTACGATTTTATGGACACGCAGGAAAATATGGAAATGTCTTTGGAGTTATTAAGAGAAGAAGACGACGATGATCTGCATGAAGATGTCGACAAAGATATGAAGCAATTTATTTCAAAACTTGCAGATTATGAATTGACGATGCTTCTTAGCGAACCATACGATAAAAACAACGCCATTTTGGAATTGCATCCGGGTGCAGGCGGAACAGAATCCCAAGATTGGTGTTCGATGCTGCTGCGCATGTATACGCGATGGGCAGAAAAACGCGGCTTTAAAGTCGAGACTCTAGATTATCTGGCAGGCGACGAAGCCGGTGTCAAATCTGTAACGCTTGGGATTCGTGGACACAATGCATATGGTTACTTGAAAGCGGAAAAGGGCGTTCACCGATTGGTCCGGATTTCTCCGTTCGATTCATCTGGACGCCGCCACACTTCGTTCGTTTCCTGCGAAGTAATGCCGGAATTTACGGGTGAAATTGAAATCGACATCCGTACGGAAGATTTGAAAATCGACACCTACCGGGCAAGCGGGGCGGGTGGCCAGCACATCAACACCACAGATTCTGCTGTCCGCATCACTCACCTTCCAACAGGGGCTGTCGTCACATGCCAGCAGGAACGGTCACAAATCAAGAACCGCGAAAAAGCGATGCAGATGCTGAAAGCTAAATTGTATGCATTGAAAATAGAAGAAGAAGAAGCACGCCTTCTTGAAATTCGTGGAGAACAAAAGGAAATCGGATGGGGAAGCCAAATTCGTTCCTACGTATTCCATCCATATTCGATGGTCAAAGATCACCGCACAAATTACGAAACCGGCAATTTAGGCGCTGTGATGGACGGCGATATTGATGGATTCATCAATTCCTTGCTGCGTTCAAAAATGGATTAATAAAAAAGTATAGGAAGCTCGAAAGCATATTTGCTTTCGGGCTTTTTTAGATTCTTCCATTCTGTGAAGCTTTGCTTTATCCGGATGAAGTTCACAAAGCCTTGGGCGTTTGGTATACTCTGACAGGGTTTAACCGCAGATTAGAGAAGAGGAAGAAAAACAAATGACAAAAAAAAATCGGCGTCTCCACAAAGATCCGCATCCTCTGCTGACTTTGTTTGTAGACTATGCCAGCGTAATCGTTGGATCAGCTATAGTAGCTATTTCCTTTAACGTATTATTATTGCCAAACGAAGTGGCGTCGGGTGGAGTCAGCGGCATCAGTACGATACTGAAGGGTTTATTTGAATGGAAGCCGGCATTTGTCCAATGGGCTTTCAACATCCCTTTATTTATTGCAGGATTGATTTTATTAGGAAAAAACTTTGGCATTAAAACGGCAGTCGGCACAGTATTTCTGCCTCTTGTGGTGTTTTTGACCGAATCATGGGAGCCTTGGACGCGAGATCCGCTGCTCGGCGCGTTATTCGGAGGGATTATGGTGGGTCTTGGGCTTGGCATTGTTTTTCGGGGCAAGGCATCTACCGGCGGAACCGATCTTGCCGCACAGATTATTACAAAATATACTGGATGGACGCTTGGCACCAGCGTTGCGATGATTGACGGCTTTATTGTTTTAGCTGCCGCATTGGTATTTGATATTGAAAAAGGGCTCTACGCATTAATCGGCCTGTATGTGACGACCAAAACCATCGATCTTGTCCAGGTTGGGTTTGGCCAATCAAAACTGGTCTATATTATCACTACAAAACAAATGGAAATTCGCGATGCTATTTACGAAGAAGTGGACCGGGGCGTAACGGAGCTGGCGGCGACAGGTGGCTATTCAGGAACTGAAAAGCCATTATTAATGGTAGTCATTCCTCAAACTGAGTTTACAAGACTGAAACAATTAGTTAAGTTTATCGATCCAGCGGCTTTTGTAATCGTGTCAGATGCCTCTGAAGTTTTGGGCGAAGGTTTTAAAAGGCCTTAACTTTGGTATACTCTAATAGGAAGAAACAATCGATCTGAGGAGGTCACCAGATGAAAAAGCAATTGATGGCAATGCTATTCGGTGCAACGCTTATACTGGGCGCATGCGGCGGTGGAGAAACAACAGAACCTGAAGAAGCTCCTGCTGAAAACGGTGGAGAAGAAACAACAGAACCTGAAGAAGCTCCTGCTGAAAACGGTGGAGAAGAAACTGCTGAAGTTGATGCTGAGCAAGTTGTTCAACAAAATTGTATTTCCTGCCACGGTGAGAACCTGGAAGGGGCAGGGAATTTTCCAGCTTTAGATGATGTAGGATCCCGCTTGTCACAAGAAGAAATTCTTTCGGTCATCGAAAATGGTCAAGGTGCAATGCCGCCGAACATTATTGAAGGCGATGAAGCGACAGCCGTAGCTGAGTATTTAGCGAATATGAAATAAACCTGTTAATTAACAGGTTTATTTTTTTTGCTGGATAAAGGATAAAATGATACTTTTCTATTGTATGAAAGTTATAATATGGAATTTGAATAATAGATTTATATCTGTAAAAATAAAATTTCTTATAGTTCAGATTATTCAGATTGAATTCCAAATGATACAGAAATGTAATAAAAATATATGTTTAAGGTGTTATAATAAGCTTGCTGCAAAATTCTATGGAAATAATTTGGCGAGAGCCAATTAATAATAGGTGGGTATTAAAATGATCCAAATGAAGAATGTTTACAAAAAATATCCGAATGGCATTGTTGCTTTGAACGGTCTCAACGTTGAAATCGAACAAGGTGAATTTGTTTATATCGTCGGTCCAAGTGGTGCAGGGAAATCTACATTCATTAAAATGATGTATCGCGAAGAACGGCCATCTTCTGGCCAAATGTTCGTCGACGATATTGACATAGCAACATTGAAGAACAGAAAAGTACCTATGCTTCGCCGTCAGATCGGTGTGGTGTTTCAGGATTTTAAATTGCTGACGAAGCTAAGTGTTTATGAAAATGTGGCATTTGCACTTGAAGTCATCGAAGAAAAACCTGCAGACATTAAAAAGCGCGTCATGGAAGTATTGGATTTAGTCGGATTAAAACATAAAGCCAAAATGTTCCCAACAGAATTGTCTGGTGGAGAACAGCAACGTGTATCCATCGCACGGTCTATCGTCAATATGCCAAAAGTGATGATAGCAGATGAGCCGACAGGAAATCTCGATCCCGATACTGCCTGGGACATTATGAACCTGTTCGAACGCATCAATAAAGCGGGCACTACGATTATTATGGCGACTCACAATCAACAAATCGTTAATACGCGGAGACATCGCGTAATTGCAATAGAAGGCGGATTGATTGTCCGTGATGTAGCTGGAGGTGACTACGGCTATGAAGGCTAGAACTTTAGTGCGCCATTTTAAAGAAAGCTTTAAAAGCATCGGGCGCAATAGCTGGATGACATTTGCTTCTGTAAGTGCGGTAACGGTAACGCTGCTGCTGGTCGGGGTATCTGTTCTCATTATGATGAACTTAAACAAAGTGGCTGATGATCTCGAAAACGATGTGGAAATAAAGGTATTCGTCTCCTTGGATGCCGAAGAAGAAACTGTTCAGAATCTGGAATCTCAGATAAGTGAGCTGCCCGGAGTCGAATCGACCAACTTTTCAACTAAAGAAGAAGAATTGACTGACCTGGTCCTAGATTTCGGTGATGAGTTGAGCTTATTCGAACAAAACAATCCATTGTTCGATGTTTTTTATGTAAAAGCAGTTGACCCGCAGCAAACCGAACAAGTAGCCACAGATATTGCAGCTTTAGAAAATATTGAAAATGTGGAATACGGCAAAGATAAAATAGAAAAGCTCTTTAATTTCTTGAACGGCGGAAGATATGTTGGATTGATTTTAATCCTGGCCCTGTTGTTTACGGCAATGTTCCTGATTTCCAATACAATTCGCATCACAATCGTCGCAAGACGCCGTGAAATCGAAATTATGAAATTAGTCGGAGCGACCAATTGGTTCGTACGTATTCCGTTTATTTTGGAAGGCATGTGGCTGGGAATCCTGGGATCACTCGTTCCAATTGGCTTGGTGGCACTGCTCTACAAAGAAATTACCGACTTTGCACAACCCCGTTTAACCGGTGAGCTGTTTCAGCTGCTTGAATTTACACCATTTATCTATCAGGTAAGTGCTTTGATCTTGATGATGGGTGTATTTATCGGCATTTGGGGAAGCTTTATGTCGATCCGGAAGTTTTTGCGGGTATAAGATGGATTTATTTCCAGTTTACAGGTACTATTGAGAGACCTTATACCACTGGATAAAATAGAGAAAACATAGACAGATAGAAAAGAGCGTAAACTGAAAGGGGAACACGAACTTGAACTCGAAGTCGAAATGGTTGTTGACTGGTGTTTCATCTGTATTGGCGTTAACCTTGTTGATTCCAACAGCTAGCGCAGATACATTAAGTGAATTGCAGCAAGAGCAGCAAAAAGTGGAAGAAAAACAAAGTGAATTGAATTCAGGCATTGGTGAAAAATCCACAGAAATGGATCAAAACCAATCCACACTGGAAACCATTATGGCTAAAATCCAGGAGCTGGAGAACCAAATGCAGGAAACCCAGTCAAGAATCAATGGAGTTCAAGGTGAAATCGATCAGACAATGGTTGAAATTGATGAACTGAAAGAATCTATTGAGGAACTTGAAAGAAAAATCGCTGAACGAACAGAGTTGCTTCAAGAACGTGCACGTGCGATTCAACTGAGCGGAGGCTCGGTTGATTACATAGATGTATTGTTAGGTGCCAATAGCTTTGTTGATTTTATTGATCGTTTTTCGGCAGTGAACACGCTGATTGATGCAGATCGCGAAATTATGAATGAACAAGCAGAAGATAAAAAGCTATTAGGCGAACAAAAAGCGCTGGTTGAAGAAAAACTTGCGGGACAAGAAGAACGCCGTGCAGAACTTGTAAATCTTAAAGAGTCGCTGGATGGACAAAAATCCCAGCAAGCCGGTCTTGTAGAGGATTTAAACGCTGAGCAGGATCGTTTGGCAAAAGAAAAAACTACACTTGTCCAGCAGCGTGATGAAACAATTGATGTAAGTGCAGAATTGGAAACGAAAATTGTTAACGAACAAGAGCGCCTTGCGGAATTGGCAAGAAAAGCTGAAGAAGAACGTTTGCGGAAACTAGCAGCAGAGCGGGCGGCAGCCGAAAAAGCGGCGGCTGAAAAAGCAGCAGCTGAACGTGTTGCAGCCGAACGTGCAGCAGCCGAGCAAGCTGCTGCTGAGAAAGTGGAAGCAGACAGAGCAGCTTCGCAAAAAGCGGCAAGTGCAGCTCAGGCGTCAAGTGCTCCTGCTGCCCCGAGTGCACCTGCACCAACACCTGCTCCAGCGCCGGCACCAGCGTATAGCGCACCTGAGCCAGCAGTTTCAGTTAATGCTAGTTCTGGGTTTATCCGCCCGGCAGCTGGCCGTTTCACTTCTAAATTTGGCATGCGTGATATCGGTTCTGGACCCGAGTTCCACCAGGGCGTTGATATTGCCAACAGCAAAGGCACAGCTATTGTCGCAGCGGCTAACGGATTTGTTTCCTACGCCGGGTCGATGGGCGGTTATGGCAATGTAGTCATTATCACCCATTCGATTAATGGACAAACGCATGCAACGGTTTATGCTCACCTGAATTCGATTGGCGTTTCAGTCGGACAACAAGTATCACAGGGACAAAACATAGGCGGAATGGGGAATACCGGACGTTCGTTCGGCGATCACCTGCATTTTGAAATCCATGTTGGACCTTGGAACGGCGGACGGACGAACGCGGTCAATCCAGCGGGCTATATTTCATTATAAGTTCAAAACAGCCGGCATCCCAATGCCGGCTGTTTTTTTAAGAGTTCTGGCATTTTGTCACATATATCAACAAACTTAGTGGAACAAGCCGGCTTATTTATCGTATGATGAAAGTTGAATGGAGTGAATAACAGATGCCTAAAAAAATCATTGGTTTATTGGTTCTTGCTGTTATGGTGGCCATCGTTATCATAGGAGCCGTCCAGGACAATATGGCGGAATCTGAAGCGCTCGATAATATGGCTCTCGGCAGTAATGTGGATTTTCTGCCAACGGACGAAGGGCTGGCTAAAGGCGAACAAGCCCCCGACTTTCAGTTGACCACATTAGATGGCGAAGCAGTGAGATTATCAGATTATCAGGGGCAAAAAGTGATGCTGAATTTCTGGGCGACCTGGTGTCCGCCCTGCAGAGCAGAAATGCCGCATATGCAAACTTATTTTGAAGAACAGGCAAAAGATGAAAACGTCATAATCTTGGCTGTAAATTTAACGACTGAAGACAGAGGACTCGGAAAAATTGAGGATTTTGTTGAGGAGTTTGGATTGGAATTTGCCATTCCGATGGATGAACACGGCGATGTTGGCTCGACTTATCAAGCAGTGTCGATTCCGACTTCATATATGATTGATACGCAAGGGCGCGTTCAGAATAAAATAGTCGGTCCCATGGACTTGGCAATGATGGAACAGTTAGTTGAAGATATGGAATAGGGGATGAAACGATGACATCAATCGAAACAAAATCAGTGCATACCGCAACAATGAAAGAACGGACGATTCAATCGAAAGTTATGCCGCTTTACCAAACATCGGCGTTTTCTTTTTCGTCTTTGGAAGAGCTTGAAGGCTACTACGAAGGAAATGGCACGTATTTGTATTCACGGACCGCTAACCCGAATACCGATGCTTTAGGGCAAACTGTAGCAGATTTGGAGATGGCTCCAAAAGGTGTTTCAGCATCATCGGGAACTTCGGCAATTCTGGCTGGGATTTTGTCAGTGGTTAAAGCAGGTGATCACATTTTGGCTGCTCAAGATGTCTATGGGGGAACCTTCCACTTGTTGAAAGAAGAACTGGTCCTGATGGGAATAGGGGTCCATTTTGCTGATTTTTCGAACTTCAGCGAAATCGAGCAACTGTTAATCGATAAGCCGGAAATCAAACTGGTTTTCAGTGAATCAATCACCAATCCTTTTTTGCGGGTGGAAGATATTGAAGCTCTATGCCAGTTGAAATCGACTTACGATGTCCGGATTATGATTGATAATACTTTTGCTACACCGTACACAACGACCCCTTATTCACTTGGAGTGGATTTGGTCGCTCACAGTGCGACCAAGTATCTTGGCGGCCACAGCGACGTTACAGCAGGAGTTTTAGTGGGGAATGCAGAACTGATCGGCATTGCAGAAAAGCGGGTGGTGAACCTCGGATTGAATTTAAGCCCTTTTGAAGCGTGGTTGACCATTCGGGGCATTAAAACCCTTGCTCTTCGAATGAAGACACAAACGGAAAATGCACAGGCGATTGCAGCATTTTTGGAAGGCAAAGCACGTGTCTGGTATCCGGGGGCAGGAGCCATTGTATCATTTGAATTGCCAGAATCAGTCGATGTATCGGAGTTCTTTTCTTCGCTCGGCTGGATAAAAATTGTTCCGACTTTGGCAGGCGTAGAGACGACAGTATCGTATCCATATGGGACTTCGCACAGAGCGCTGTCAGCAGAAGAAAAAGAAAAAATCGGTGTTACCCGCCAAGTCGTTCGGCTATCGGCTGGAATTGAAGGCATTGAGGATATTTTAGAACAATTAGGCGCAGCGTTTGTTTAACTGAAAAAGAAGTGCAGAAAGCCGGTTTTGTTTGGTACAATGAGTGTTAGTGTTAATTGCCGGCGATAGGATGGTGTAAGTACAGTGATAATGGATTTAGTATTCGCGATTGGTAGATTTTTTGTAAATCCGGTTTTATACATAGCATTGCTCGCTGCAGTGTTGTTGGGATATTATCGAGTAAAGAAAGAACGCAAGATTTTCAGGATTCGGATTGTCTATGGACTGACAGAATTTAAACGTCTTGTAAAAGATGGCTGGTTATATGCCCTCATTTTTTCTGTGCTGTTTGCAGGAATCGGACTGGTTGTCCCGATCGGATGGCTGATTGCCTTAAGCATCGTGTCAATTCTATTGATGGCGACGACTTTTTATCAAGCCGGTTCATTCATCTATTTAGCGGCAGCTGCTGTTGGAGTAAGCTGGTTGTTCAATGCTAATGAATGGTCTTTGAATTTTGGGTTGTTCAGATTCGAAGGAACAGAATTTGCTTTTCAATGGCTGATTCCCGTCGCCCTTATTGCAGGTGCGCTGGTATTTGCCGAAGGCAAACTGATCGATAAAGCTGCAGCGGAAGCAGCATCGCCACGTCTGCATAAATCGGGTCGCGGCCTTAAAGCCGCAGCCTATATCTCAAAACGCTTATGGCTATTGCCGATTTTATTGGTGGTGCCGGGTGAGTTAATTGATTCGTATGCACCCTATTGGCCACAGTTGCCGATTGGCGAAACCAGCTTTTCGCTGATTTTGTTCCCGTTCATCTTCGGATTCCAGGGACGTTCTCAGCGGACATTGCCGGTTTATCTTTATCCGGTAATTGGCAAAGCCGTTTCAATTTTGGGAGTCAGTATTGTGGTAATCGGCTTGGTTTCTTTATTGTGGGAGCCATTGGCAATTGCTGCACTGGCTGTCGGAGTGATTGGACGCATCGCCATCTCGATTCATTTTGCACTGAAAGAGCGCAGCGGCAATTACGCCGTTACGCCGCAGTCTCAAGGAGTCATGATTGTAGATGTGCTGCCGGGTTCGCCTGCTGATAAAATGGGCTTGCTGCGCGGAGAAGTCATCCGCAAAGTAAACGGTATTGCTATTGCAAACGAGTCGGAGCTGTATGAAGCAATTCAGGTCAATGCGGCACATTGCCGTTTAGAAGTGCTGGACCACAACTTGGAAGTGCGTTTGCGCCAGCATGTTATTTTCCGTCATGATCATCATCGATTGGGATTATTAGTGGTCAATTAAGGAGATAACCAAATGGAATCAATGGTAACAAAATTTTTCCTGTCGCTGCTGGTACCAGGATTGCTCGTCATTTTATTCACAAGAGTTACATTCAACCACATTGTTGCATTGATTTTGACTGTGGCACTGATTGCGGCTGCTGTTTATGCGGGTTATACCCATACCTGGCTGCTGTTCGTCGCGAATGCGGCTTCTCTTACCGCCGGGTTCTGGTATTCTACCAGAATGTTCAATCGCAGGAAAAAAGCCGAAACTCATGAAAATGAGTAACGGCTTTTTTTTTGTAAATTTAAATAAAGACACTGAATACTGCCAGCACTGCGATAGAACCGAGTACGACGATCATCACATTGGCACCTGTAAAAGCAATGCCAAACGCTGCCAGGGCACCGATGACGCCAAACCAGATATTTTCCTGAATAAAAAAGATCGCCGGAAAAATCAACGCGCCTAAAACGGCGTACGGAATATTACGCAAGACGTTTTGAACGGGTTCTGGCAACTCCCGGCCTTCCAAAAATGTCAGCGGAATGGCACGAGGGATATAAGTCACCACGGCCATGCCAAGTATCATCCACCAATACCACGAACCCATTACGCTTTCACACCTTTCCGGGAAATCCATTCAATGAAAATCGCTGAAGCCAAAGTCGAAACCATAATGGCCCAGCCTGTGGACAGCCATTCGGTAAAATAAAAGAAAGAATTGACCAGTCCGGCAATTACTGCGAGGCTGACTACTTTGCGGTTGCCCCGCATCGAGGGCACCAATAAACCGACGAACATGGCATAAAGCGCAATAGACATGGAAGCCTGAAGAAATTGAGGCAGGTTGGCCCCGATTAAGTGGCCGACTGCCGTAAAGATAATCCAGCTTCCATAAGCGATGACAATGACACCTGCTGCAAAAGCTGTGCTCAATTTATTGCCTTTTTGAGTAGCCAATACTGAAAAAGATTCGTCCGTAATGCCGAAAGCATAAAGCGCTTTTTTCCAACGGTCATCCGGCTGCATCTTTTCATTGAGTGAGGCGGTCATAAGGAAATGCCGGATGTTGACGATAAAAGTATTTAAAACAATAACCGCCGGTGCGACTCCTGCTGTAATAAGAGTCAAGGAGATGTATTGGGCAGCTCCTGCAAAAACAAAGATGCTCATCGCTGTTGCTTCCCACAGTGACAGGCCGGTGGTCTTGGCCAACAAACCAAAGGTCAATGCTATCGGAAAATAGCCGATCGCTATACTGGTACCGGCCTTTATGCCGGCTGAAAATTCACGTCCGCCCATTTTTTTCGCTCCTTATGTATAGGTATTTCCTTTTCCAAACTCAGTGAAAGAGTGTAAAGTAATTATAATAGCATATCATACAAGCTTTTTAGTTTTGAAGAGCATTTATTAAAATTTTGTATTTTAAAGGACTGAGCTTATGTCGGATTTTTTTTCCATGGAGAATATTGTTGAATTGACCCAGTCCTACCGGGCATTTGGTCCGTTGATCGGCTTCCTGCTGCCGTTCATCGAAGCTTTTCTGCCGTTTCTGCCGTTGTTCGTCTTTGTCTTTGCCAATGCAACGGCTTATGGACTGTGGCTGGGCTTCCTATTATCCTGGAGTGGTTCAGTCCTGGGTGCCTATGCAGTATTCTTGCTGGTTCGCAAATATGGCCGGGCGCGGCTGATGAACTTTATGACGCGCCATGAAAAAGTACAAAAACTGATTCATTGGGTCGAGCGGAATGGCTTTGGTCCGCTGTTCTTGCTGCTGTGCCTGCCTTTTACACCGTCAGCCCTCGTCAACCTGGTCGCAGGCTTGTCGGATATCCGCAAACATTACTACTTGCTGACGGTCATGGCCGGAAAGTTTGTTATGGTATTTACGATTTCGTTTGTAGGCTATGACCTGCGCGCTTTATTTACGCAGCCTGTGCGGACAGCGGTTGTCATCCTTGTCATCATACTGCTGTATATAATCGGTAAAATTCTTGAGAAGCGTTTAAATAAAAAAGTGGAAGCCGATTTTCGATTGGCCAAAGAAGAACGTAAAAAGCAGAAGCAATAATAGATTATTAGAGTTGGCTATTAACGGCAGTTAATCGTATAATAAGAACAAACGTTCTTATTTGAGGGAGTGATCATGTGTCTTTGCGCATAATATATGGCAGAGCGGGAGCTGGAAAAACTCGTTTTGTTCAAGATGAAATTGTGGAAGAGCTAAAGCGGCAGGCTGATGGAGAACCGATTTTCCTTATCGTGCCGGACCAGATGTCGTTTTCTACCGAGTATCGCCTTGCTGCGTCCTATGGCATGAATGGCATGATCCGCGCACAGGCGATCACCTTTAAGCGGCTTGCATGGCGCGTCCTTCAGGAAGTCGGGGGCATCAGCAGAAAAGAAGTGGATACATTCGGCTACCGAATGCTGATTCGGAGCCTGCTGGAAGAGCATCGCGACGATTTTCAATTGTTTCGCAGAGCTGCCGGAAAGCGGGGCTTTACGGACCAGATTGAACAACTGGTGAAGGAGTTTGCCCGCTATTGTGTAGACTGTGGGGAATTGAGCTCGATCCGTTCTTCATTGGCGGAGGCAGGCGCACCAAAAACCTTGCTGGACAAAGCGGAGGACCTGGAATTGATCTTGACCGAGATTGAGAACCGTCTGGGCAAAGTATTTGTGGATTCTGAAGGCCATTTAGCCTTATTGAGTGAAAAAATTCCTTATTCCGATTTAGTCAAAACGACCACGATCTACATCGATGGATTTGTGACATTCACAGCAAGAGAGTATGAAATTCTTTTTGAACTAATGAAACATGCCAAGTCAGTGACCATTGCCTTGCCGATGGATGAGCAAACCGACCCGAACGACGAACAGGCTTTGTTTTACCAGTCCGCCAATACAGCCCGCCGCTTGAGCGAAGAAGCTGCCAAAGAGGGCATTGAGATTGAAAATCCGGTGCACCTTGCTTTGCCGCGCCGTTTTGCTCAACCTGAACTCGAGCATATCGAGCGGCATTTTGATGATTATCCATTGCCGAAAATTCAAGGGCATGGCCATGTGTCTTTGGTCGAGTCTTCGAACCGGCGAGCTGAAATGCATGCGGTTGCGCGAAGGATCAGAGATCAAGCGAGGAATGGCCTTCGCTATAGTGAAATTGCCATCCTGTACCGGCAGCCGGAAATTTATGACGAATTGATCAATACCATTTTTCCGCAATATGACATACCGTATTTTATCAGCCAGAAAAAATCGATGCTGCATCATCCCTTGATTGAATTCAGCCGTTCAGTTCTTGAATCCGTTGTCTCCAATTATTCCTATGAGTCCGTGTTCCGGGCCGTAAAAACGGATTTATTTTTTCCATTGGGACCTGTTTCCAAGTGGCGGGAGCGAAGTGATGTACTGGAGAACTTCGTTATAGCCAATGGGATATATGGGGAACGCTGGTTTGAGGAAAAGCGCTGGTTTTACAAAAAATATCGCGGTCTGGAATTTCATACTTCTATACAAACAGATGAAGAATTGGCGGCACAGATGGAGCTTCATGCTGTCCGTGATTTGATCAGGGACCCTTTGGCCGAGTTAAAAGAGCACCTAAAGCATGCGAAAACCGGAAAAGACGTTGCGGAAGCTTTGTTCCTATTTATCGAGAAAATGGATGTATACGCAAAAATTCAGGCGTTGAGAGAGCGTGAAGAAAATGAGCACCGCCTATTGGCAGCTACTGAACATGAACAGGCTTGGAACCAGTGGATTGGTGTGCTGGATCAGTTTGTGCTGATGTTTGGAGACAAAGAAATCGACCTGGCAACAGCTGTTAAAATTTTGGATGAAGGATTTGAAACATTGGAGTTTTCCCGCATTCCGCCTTCGCTGGACCAAGTGACGGTGTCTAAAATCGATTTGGCGCGTTTGATGGACATCAAGTCGGTTTTCGTCATCGGCGCCAATGATGGAGTACTGCCTAAGCGCATCGAGCAGGAAGGGATTTTGACCGATACGGACCGGGATTGGTTTGCACAAATTGGCTTTGAGTTGGCTCCGACGTCGAAGATGCGTTTAATGGATGAAACCTATATGGTTTATCGGGCATTCACATCTGCCTCGGATTTGCTGACAGTATCATTTCCGATTGCAGATGAAGAAGGAAAAGCGCTGCTGCCTTCTCTTTATATCCAAAAATTGAAGGACATGCTGTCAATCGATCTAATCCCTGCAGTTATCGACCCGGAAGAACTGATGGACGCGTCACCGATGGCTTATATTTCACATCCTCGGGCGACGTTGGCTTATTTGACTTCGCAGATTCGCAGCGGAGACTTGACCGCCGAATGGCGTGCCGTTTTGGACTATTATCGTGAAGATCCGTTTTGGTCATCTGTCATTGAGCGAATTTTAGCACCGATCAAACCAAACACAGCAGACCCATTGCGCCAAGACATTGCTGAACCATTATACGGCTCTCCCATTTCATCCAGTGTTTCACGGGTTGAAACCTATTACAGCTGCCCATTTGCGCATTATGTTACTTACGGCCTTCGCCTTGAAGAGCGCAGTCAGTATAAATTGGCGGCTCCTGCTATGGGAGATCTTTTCCATGCAGCGATCAAATGGATTTCGGACGAAGTGTTGAGGCTTGGCGTTTCCTGGTCATCCCTAACCCGGACACAATGCCAGAATTTGGCCAAAGAAGCGATTGAACAGTTGTCGCCTTATTTCGTCAATCATATCCTGATCAGCTCCCACCGCTACCGATATATTCAGCACAAGCTGGAGGGCATTATCCGACAGACGGCGTTTATGCTCAGCAAGCACGCTAAAGTGTCAGGATTTGTGCCAGTGGCCTTGGAAGTCGGTTTTGGTCCGCAAGAAACGATTCCACCACTCGACATCCCGTTGAACAACGGCCGTAAGATGAATGTCCGCGGCAGGATAGACCGGATTGATTCGACCGAAATACATGGCAAACCGTATTTGCGTGTGGTCGATTACAAATCATCCAAACAGGGGCTTGACCTCAGCAATGTCTATCACGGCCTGTCCTTGCAGACGTTCACGTATCTGGATGTGGCATTGACCCACTCGGACCGCTGGCTTGGCAAGAGAGCGGAACCAGCAGGCGTACTTTATTTCCATATGCACAATCCGATGCTGAAACTGACCAAATTGATGACTGCCGAGGAACTGGAAGAAGAAATGGCCAAATCATTTAAAATGAACGGTTTAGTCGTTGAAGATCCTGAAGTTATTCAAGCGATGGATGACGGAATTGAAGGCTATTCCAATGTCATCCCGGTACGGCTCAATAAAAGCGGTACGGTGTCCGCTTCCCAGTCGAAAACAGTGGTCAAAGAAGATATGCAGGCGATACGCCGATTTGTTCGTGGAAAGCATCAACATGCCGGTAACGGCATACTGGAAGGCAATACAAGCATCACTCCTTATAAAGTAAAAGAAGATACACCTTGCCAGTTTTGTTCCTACCGTTCTGTCTGCCAATTCGACCCGGCAGATCCGGAACAAAGCTACCGCAAACTCCCCGCCTTGTCGCCGGATAAGGCAGTAGAGTTGATCAGAAAGGAGGCTGCTGACGATGATACCGAAAAAACCGAGTGATGCCACATGGACCGATGAACAATGGCTGGCGATTTGGGCAAAGGGCCAGGACATGCTTGTATCCGCCGCAGCCGGTTCAGGAAAAACGGCCGTCTTAATTAATCGAATGATTGAAAAGGTGTTGGCTGAAGAGGATCCCATTTCAGTGGACGAGCTTTTGGTCGTTACTTTCACCAATGCATCCGCTGCCGAAATGCGCCATCGCATGTCGAACGCGCTGGAAAAAGCGGTGGCAGAAAATCCGGAATCGAGCCACCTCAAAAAACAATTGCGTTTAATCAATAAAGCCCAAATTTCTACCTTGCATTCTTTTTGTCTGCAGGTGGTAAAGCAATATGCTTATTTGCTCGAAATTGATCCAGGCTTCCGGATTGCCGGAGACACGGAGGCAGCTTTGCTGCGGGATGACATACTCGAAGCAGTTCTTGAAAACGCTTATGAGGGTGAAGGGGCGGAAGCAGTATACCGTCTCGCAGACAGTTTTACTTCTGATCGAAGCGACCAAGCCATGGAAGTGCTGCTGAGCAAGCTTTATGACTATTCACGCGTCCACCCTGACCCTGAGGATTGGCTGCAGCAAGTGCCAGCTTTATACGATGTGGCCGAAACTGCTGCTATCGACGAACTGCCATTTATTGGCGACTTAAAACTGACGATAGGACATGCTTTAGAGGAAGCACTGCAGCTGACCCAGCAAGGACTGCAACTGGCTTTGCAGCCGGATGGTCCAGCTTTGCTGGAAGACACGTTCAAGACAGATGCAGAAGTCATCCAAGCTGCCCTCGCTGCTCTGGAAAATTCGTGGGACAGCCTTTATGCTTTTTCAAAGTCATTCCAATTCGAAAAAGCAGCTTCTATTAAGAAGGATTCCTGTGATCCTGCAGTGGCAGAGGAAGCGAAGGGCATACGCAATGAAGTGAAGAAAATCGTCACAGGTTTGTTCGATGCCTATTTCACTCGCTCGCCAAAGCGGCTTCTCGAAGAGATGCGCGAAATGGCGCCAATGATGAAGACTTTAGTAAAGCTGACGCAGATTTTCGCCGACCAATACAAAGTCTTAAAAATTGACCGGGCATTGGTCGATTTCTCTGATTTGGAGCATTACGCATTGGAAATCCTATCGGATGAAGGCAGGCCATCCGCCATTGCCAAAGAGTACCAGGATCGATTTAAGGAAGTACTGGTAGATGAATATCAGGATACCAACCTACTGCAGGAAACCATTTTAAACCTGGTGAAATCCGGTGAAGAACACGACGGCAACTTGTTCATGGTGGGAGATGTAAAACAATCGATCTACCGTTTCCGCCTTGCTGAACCGATGCTGTTTTTAGGTAAGTATGCCCGTTTCCGCCACGATGCCGAATCCACAGGGCTGCGCATCGATTTAAATGCGAATTTCCGAAGCCGCAAAGAAATACTGGATGGCACCAACTATATCTTCTCGCAGATCATGGGGGAGCGGGTTGGGGAAATCGACTACGATGAAGCGGCTGCATTAAAAGCCAAAGCCCCTTATCCGGATCATCAGATTCCAATTGAATTAGCATTGATCCACGAGCCGGAAACTGAAGAAGAGGCCGTGGACGAGGATCTGGTTAAATCACAATGGGAAGCACGCTTTATCGCAAAAAAAATAAAAGAAATGATGGACCAGGAAATGCTGGTGAATGACCCCTGGACACAGCAACAGCGAAAGTTGGAGTACCGGGATATTGTCGTCTTGATGCGCTCCATGACCTGGTCGAGTGATTTTGTGGACGAATTCAAAATGGCCGGCATTCCGTTGTATGCGGAATTGACCGGCGGCTATTTTGATGCGCTTGAAGTGATGATCATGCTCAATACGCTGCGAGTCATTGACAACCCATACCAGGATATTCCACTCGCTTCTGTCTTGCGTGCACCGTTTATCGGATTAAAGGAAAATGAGCTCGCTGAGATCCGGCTGGCCGCACCTCAGGCCTCGTTTTACGAAGCAGTGAAAACCTTTATGCGTGCAGGAACAGGCATTGATCCTGCAGCGGCTAAGAAGCTGCAGCGCTTTGTCCTTCAACTGGAAGGATGGCGCAACCAGGCTCGGCGGGGCTCCCTGGCAGAACTGATCTGGCAGGTTTATCTGGATACGAATTATTACGAGATGGCAGGTGCGATGACCAACGGCAAGCAGCGTCAGGCTAATTTGCGCGCTTTACATGACCGGGCACTGGAATACGAGAAAACTTCTTTCCGCGGATTGTTCCGCTTTTTGCGTTTTATTGATCGGATGCGTGAGCGGGGGGATGATTTGGGAACAGCCAAATCGCTCAGTGAAAAAGAAAATGTCGTTCGTCTTATGACTGTCCACAAGTCGAAAGGGCTGGAGTTTCCAGTAGTCTTTTTTGCAGGCACTGGCCGTTCTTTTAACGAAATGGATTTTCGAAAATCCTATCTGTTCGATCAGGACTATGGATTGGCAGTTAAGGCAGTCAATCCTGACACGAGAATTGAATATACATCTTTGCCTTTCCTCGCAGTCAAGGAAATGAAGCAGCTGCAGATGAAAGCGGAAGAGATGCGGGTGTTGTACGTCGCAATGACCCGGGCCAAAGAGCGGCTGTTTTTGACGGCTTCTGTAAAAGACATCGAAAAGCTCTTTGAAAAATGGAAAGTAAGCACCAGCGATGTCCGATTGCCGGATTTCATGCGCTCGCGTGCGAAAGGCTATTTGGATTGGATTGGTCCGGCCGTTGCAAGGCATCCCGATGCGGCAGAACATTTGAATGTTAATGGCCATATTCTCAGCCACTCATCCCGATTTCATATTGAAATTATCGAATCCCAGTCATTGCTTCCGGGAGTTGTGAATTTAGATGAACTGCTGGAAAGAAATGATTCAAATGAAGATTATCGCCAACTAGTCAAACAGCGATTTAACTTTCAATATCCGCATCAAGCGGCGGTTGAGAAGCGATCCAAACAATCAGTGACAGAAATGAAACGGCTGCAAATGCTGCAGCGTTCGGATGAGCCTGAATCGTTCATTCAAACGGCAAAACCCGAAAGAACGATGCTGCTGCACCGTCCGGACTTCATGATGGACAAGCGGTTGTCAGCCGCTGATGTCGGCACCGCTGTCCATGCGGTCATGCAGCATATTCCGCTGGACCGAACGATGGACTCTACCGAAATAGAAGAATTTATCGAAACGCTGGTAGGGATGGAAATTCTATCACCTGACGAAGGCAAGGCAGTAAAAGTTGAAGAAATAGAACGCTTTTACGCCAGCAATACAGCGGCCCGCCTGCGATCAGCGAAGCACATCAAAAGGGAAGTCCCATTCACATACGCCAAAGCGGATGCGGAGGGGGATCATCAAATCATTCAAGGGATCGTCGATTGCCTGTTTGAGGAACCGGATGGCTGGGTGCTGCTTGATTACAAGACGGACCGTGTGGCACATATCAGTAATATCAGCATGGAAATGAGCGAACGTTATGGTGTACAGTTGACTGTATATCAGGAAGCCGTTGAAGCGATTCTTCGCATCCCGATAAAAGAACGGCTGCTGTACTTGTTTGCAGCAAGCCAGGAAGTAAACATTTAGGGGGATTAATTTGAACTTACAGCCGGTTTTATTAAACGAACGAGTAAAAGCGATTGATTTGATGAGGGGTTTCTCGCTTTTCGGCATTTTGATCATCAATATGCTGGCTTTCCATTCGCCTCTTTCCTATATCGACCCGTATAAATGGTTTGATGGGACTGTGAATGAAGGGGTGTACCTGTTTATTGATATTTTCATTCAAGCCAGTTTCTATCCTTTATTTGCCATGTTGTTTGGCTATGGGCTGGCCATGCAATTTATGCGCGCAGAAGCGAAGCAGAGCCCCTTTATGCCAGTGGCCGTAAAGCGCCTGGCAGTTCTGCTGCTGTTTGGCATCGTCCATGCCTTTTTAATTTGGTATGGAGATATTCTGATCACATATGCCATCATGGGCTTTTTGCTTATCGGGATGATCAGGCTGCCATCGAGCTGGCTGATGGGCTTTGCAGCCATTATTTATGCAGTCCCACACCTGCTGCTATTAGGTGTCATGTTTATAGCCGCTGCAGCAGATCCAAATACGTATGTAGGATACATGGAAATCGAAAGCTCGATCCAATCCTACCAGTCCGGCAGTTTTGCCGAAATCTTCAGCCAACGCTTAGCGGACTGGACTTACACGAATAATTTGTTCGGCTATGTGATTTTGATTGCGACGATTTTGCCGTTTCTGATGATTGGAGCAGCTGCGGCAAAGTGGCGGCTGATTGAGCGGACGCAGGAAAAACGCAAATTGTGGCTGCTGTTAGCTATTGTCCCGTTGGTAGCCGGTTTGCTGTTGAAAGCCGCTCCGTTTTTGTTTGAGCCGAATTATGCCTTTGTCTATCTGCAGGATATTTTTGGTGGGCCGCTTGTAGCAGTTGGCTATGCGGCAATAATCGCTTTGCTGGCACAAAAAACGAGCATGCAAAAGCTGTTGTCTCCAGTAGCGAAAGTTGGGCGGATGTCGCTGACAACCTATATTATGCAATCCATCTTGGCCACGCTGATTTTTTATTCGTACGGCTTTGGCCTCTATGGACAAGTGGATTTGCTTACGGGAACATTGATTGCCATCGGAATTTTTGTTGTTCAGCTGATTTTTGCAGAACTTTGGTTTGAAAAATTCTCAAGAGGACCACTTGAAAGTCTCTGGAGAAAATGGACATATGGAAATAAATTCGAAAAAACTAACAATTCAAAACCCTGAATGTGTATAATGAATTCAATCAAAGAAAAGGAGTGTTTGACGAATGAAGCTGTTATCATTTCGCTATGAAGGAAAAGAAGGATTCGGACCAAAGGTTAAAAAGGAAGAAGCTGTATGGGATCTGCTTGCTATCCAACAGCAATTAGAGGTCCTTCCTGCATTCCCGGCACAATTGATAGAAGGAATTCCGCAAGGGTTGGAGTTTGTCGAACAAATTCGTAAATTGACGGAAGCCGCTGTTCAGTCTGAGCGCTCTGAAGAATTCAAACACTCTTTTTCAGAAATTGAATGGTTGTCTCCAATTTCAAGAACACCCAAGAATATTATTTGCATCGGAAAAAATTATGCGGATCATGCAAAAGAGATGGGCGCCGAAGCTCCAGTGGATTTGGTGGTTTTTACCAAATCGCCTACTTGTATTTCAGCAGACGGAGAAACTGTCCCTGTTCACAGTGATTTGACCGATTCTTATGATTATGAAGGTGAACTGGCTGTCATAATAGGAAAAGCTGGCCACAAAATACCTAAGCAAATGGCTTATGACTATGTTTTTGGCTATACCATCGCAAATGATTTGACTGCACGGGACCTGCAGGAAAAGCATCAGCAGTATTTCCTTGGGAAAAGCTTGCCGGGTTCATGTCCGATAGGCCCTTATATTGTGACAAAAGATGAAATACCGCAAGCACAAAACCTGTCAATTGTGACAAAAGTGAACGATGAAGTGCGCCAAAACGGCAACACAGAAAACATGATCCGCCGCGTGGATGATCTGGTGGCAGAAGTTTCAAAATATATTGCTTTGGAACCAGGTGATGTTCTGCTTACTGGAACACCTGCTGGAGTCGGGAAAGGCTTTAATCCGCCAAAATTCCTGAAAGCTGGAGACACTATCAAAGTATCAATTGAATCCATCGGTACTCTCGTCACACATTTGTCATAAGATAGGAGCTCTTCCGACTGTCCAACTTGTGATAAACTGGAAAGGACTTTATTAGAAGAGGTGAGCTTTTGGATATTTTTACACAGACTACACATTTACACATCACGACGTGGGTCGTTGCAGTCATCTTGTTCTTGATCGCTGCATTTATGCAGCGCGACAGCAAAGGCCGTAAAATTCTACACATGGTCTTGAGATTGTTCTACGTGTTGATCATTATTACAGGACTTACATTGTTCATCGAATGGTCTTCTTCAGATCCAATGCTGTACGGCATCAAATTCCTGTTGGGAGTTTTGACAATCGGAATGATGGAAATGGTTTTGGTCCGTTCGAAAAAACAAAAACCGGTTACGATGTTTTGGGCATTGTTTGCAGTATTCTTGTTTGCAACAATGTTCATCGGTTTTATGTTGCCGATCGGAATGGATTTCTTTTAAAGAAATCAGGCAGGTGCATCCAGCACCTGCTTTTTTTTATGTTTTGAAATAGTATAATTTACGGTTCTTTATTTCTTGACCAGACTCCAGCTGCCAGATTCCAGGGTCATAAGCCACTCTGATGTCCAGTTGCAGTGCCTAGCTCTTCGGGATGTAAGCCACTCCGGCTGTGCGGCTGAAATACGCCGCTTCGCCAGCGCGTCTTATGCCCGTCGGGGGCCGCAGGATGCGGGTCAGCTAACCGTTGCGACAGGAAGTCGCGCTTTTAGGTTAGCTTCAGCTATTGGCAACTTGCGCTTTTCTATAGATTTTCACAGTTTAGACGAAACTCTTGCAAGTCGCTGCTGAAACTTGAACTTAACATGGCGGCGGTAGCTGGAGTTTGATAAAATTAACCGGGTGGAACGCAATAACAACCTCATTGAAGGAGGATTTCAGATTGAAGGCAAAATGGATTTCAAGCATCATAACGGGTGCACTGCTGCTGACACTCGCCAATCCGGCATTTGCTGCAGACGAGCGCGAATTGGAAGATGAGCTCATCTATGATGTGCTGGTTGACCGTTATTTCAACAAAAAGATCGACAATGATTATGAAGTGAATGCTATAGACCTTTCGAGTTTTAGCGGGGGCGATTTTGATGGCATGGCCAGTGAACTATTATTTGTGAAAGAAATGGGCTTTACCGCTCTTTCAATAGGACCTGTGTTTTCAACAACTACATATGATGGGAAAAGCGTATTGGACTATACCGAATTTGAGCGCCATTTTGGAACAGAAGAAGAGTTCCAAACATTGGTAGCCGAGATTCATGAACAGGATATGAAAGTGATTGTGGATGTCCCAACACAGCAAGTAAATGAAGATCATGTTTGGACAGCTGAAAACCCGGAATGGTTTACGGAAAATGAAGACGGCAGCCTCGCATTGGATACAGCAAATCCAGAAGTCCAAGAAGCGCTGATTTCTACATTTTCGGAGTTCAGCGAAACCTATCAGATTGATGGGTTCCGGCTGCAGAATGCAGACCAGCTGGATCCCGAGTTTGTCCTTGCTTTTTCTGAAGCTATGAAAGATCTGCGCGACAGCTATATCCTAAGCGACCGGGAAATGCCGGAAACGCCTGGTTTTGATGCTGTCGTCTTGCCAGGAGTAGAGGGAACTCTTCGTGCGGCCTATAAAAATTTTGATCAGGATTTGACGGAGATTTCTTCGATTATGGAAGAAAGCGAAGACAGCCTGATTCAAGTAGATTCTTTAATGGGATCACGGTTTACAGCGGATATCGTTGCGGACAATGGATTTCCGCCGACACGCTGGACTCTGTTGTTGACACAGTTATTGACCATGCCCGGAATACCAGTCGTCCAGTACGGCTCTGAATCTGCAATGAATGGGACAGAGCTGCCAGAATCGCATCAAATTTTGGATTTGGCTGTAGACAAAGAACTGGTTGACCATATTACAGATTTGACATCCTTGCGCAATTCATCTGAAGCATTGCGGACGGGTGAATTGGAAATGCTGCATGATGAAGATGGCTGGCTGGTCTACAAACGTTCCAATGACGAAGAAACCTGGATTGTTGCCATTAACAACTCTTCTTCGACAAAGAGCATTAACCTGTCTGCTGACACCATTGGTGATGGCCAGGAGCTTCGTGGTTTATTTGAAAGCGACATTATCCGCCAGGAAGACAACGGGGAATACCGTATAACGCAAGACCGTGAAATTGCGGAAGTCTTCCATGTGATAGAAGAAACTAAACTCAATACGGCCTATATTGCAACTCTTGCAATCATGTACGTCGTGTTTATGCTGTTCTTATGGGTTGTTTGGCGCAAAGGCAAACAGCGCAAAGCAGACGCCGCAGCACAAAAAGCAGCCGGAAAAACAGTGCAATAGTTTCCTCCAAAAAAACAGGCAAAGAAAAAGCGAACCGCTTTTTCTTTGCCTGTTTTCATATGGTTACTTTTCAGTAATCGCCTTATAGCCAATCATGTTGATTGGATCTTTGGGTGAAGAATAGGGAGGAGCATAACATAGTTCCAATGCCTGCAAATCGTCGACTGTTAATCCCGCGTATATGGCGGTAACGAGTACGTCGATGCGTTTATCTACACCTTTTCCGCCAATGCATTGTGCACCCAGGATTTTGCGGGTCCTTGGATCATAATGGACCTTTAATGTTATTTTTGAATGCTCGGGATAATAACCAGCATTGGAGTTGCCTGTATGAACGACAGTGGCAAAATCCAGTTTTTTGTCGGTAATCGCCTTTTCGTTCAATCCGGTCATTGCGGCAGTCAACGAGAAAACCTTTAAAACAGAAGTTCCAAGCAATCCTTTTTTCGCTATTTTGTCTCCCATCAAATGGCGGGCAGCGATAAATGCCTGCCGGTGGGCCGGAGAAGCGAGTGGAACTCTTTTCGGATCACCGGTTACCATATCGAAGTTTTCAGAAGCGTCGCCGATAGCATAAATGAATGGATCATTGGTCTGCATAAACTCATTGGTTCTGATGCCGCCCGTTTCACCAATGTTCAATCCGGCATTTTCAGCAAGTTCTGTATTTGGTTTTAAACCGATGCTCATAATAATGAAATCAGCCTGAAGCACGATGCCATTTTCCAGCTTGATGGATTTGCCTTCGGTTTTTTCAATTGCAGTTCCGGTAATCAGCTTAACGCCGTGAAGCGACAGTTCTTTTTCGATGATCAACGAAATATCAGTATCCAAAATAGACATAATAGTGGGGGATTTATGTACCAGCGATACGTCGAGACCGAGATTTTTGAGATTTTCTGCCATTTCAAGGCCAATAAAACCGCCGCCAGATACAACACAGCTTTTCGGCCGCTCGGATTTGATAAACTGGTCGATCTTCTGCATATCTCCATAACTGCGCAAAGTGAACGTTTTTGAGGAATTCAGCTCGCTAATGTCCGGTACAATGGCAGAACCCCCTGGGGCTAGGATCAACACATCGTAAGGTTCTTCAAATAGTTCGCCAGTTTCGATGTTTCGGACATGGACTGTTTTTGTTTCCCGTTCGATTTTTAACACTTCGTGCCGCAATTTTACATCAATATCCCGCTTGGTTTTAAACTGTTCGGGATCCGCCATGATAAGGGAACGTTCGTCTTCAATAACATCACCGATTACGTATGGCGTTCCGCATGCTGCGTAAGACATTGTAGAATCGCGGTCAAACACAACGATGTGCGCTTTCGGATCATAAAATCGGATTTGTCCAGCGGCTGTCGCGCCTCCACCTACTGCGCCTATAATGACAATTTTTTTCAAAGTCCAATCAGCTCCTAGTCAATCTGATTAAAGAAAAATAAAGCCAAAGTTCCAGGTCCGGTATGTGCAGCAATAACGGAACCAATCATATGGATTTCGATACTTTGGGGGTGAAAGTTTTCTTCGATTTCCTGTTTCAGGGCATTGGCGAACTCTACGTCGTCTCCGTGGCTGATGGCAATGGTCTGCTGATTCAGCTGGTTTCCGCGTTCTTTCATAAGTTCGATCATCCGCTTGATGACTTTCTTTCGCCCGCGCAGCTTCTCGATTGGCACCAATTTGCCTTCTTCTACATGAAGCAATGGCTTAATATTGAGTAAGCCTCCGACGAAGGCACTTCCTTTGGAAATGCGTCCGCCTTTGGCCATATAGTCCAGATCTTCTACGGTAAAGAGACTTTCCAGATGGTTAGCCATAAAGCGTGTCTTTTCAATTATTTTGTCCAGCGGCTGTCCAGCGGCACGCAATTTTGCCGCTTCTTTCACTAACAGGCCATAACCGAGTGAAGCGGCTTTCGAATCCAGTATCGTCAGCTTTAAATCAGGATATTCTTCGCGCACCTGATCTGCCACCATCACCGCTGTACTATAAGTGCCGGACAGTTCAGAAGAAAAGGCGATATAATAGCCTTCGTCGGCGTCTTTTGCGAGCTGCTCAAAAGCGTTCAACATCTCTTCAGGTGAAACCTGAGATGTTTTTGGATGGCTTCCTGCACGGATCGCATCAAATACCTTGATAGATTGAATGGCTCTGATGTCCTCAAAATCCTGGTCTCCAATGTGAACGCGAAGCGGGAACAAAACAACATTTTCATTTTCAAAAAAATCTTTCGGCAGGTCTGATGCGCTGTCAGCGAATAATCTCATAAGTAATCCCCCTTTTTAAAATTTACAATTTCAACCGGTCAATCAGCAATTCAGCAATGCCATCCTCGTTATTCGTTAGCGTGATTTCATTGGCAATATTTTTTAAAGGATCAATCGCATTGCCCATCGCCACTCCAACTCCTGCAAAATCAATCATTTCAAGGTCGTTGTCTTCATCACCGAAAGCGATGATGTTTTCTCTTGATATGCCGAGCGACTTGGAAACTCGGTCGAGGCCAACTGCTTTGCTCATGCCGCTTTTGACAATTTCGATAACATGCCATGGAGCGCCCCAACGGCGATGATCAATCACTTCTGCATGGACCGATGACAAGTGGTCGTGTATTTCCTGTACCCGCTCAAAAGGCGCATGGATCAAAATGGATGTTGGATCTGTCTTCAAGTAGTTACGCAAATCACCTGTAGTAATGGTCGGATCGCCAAAACGGAAAATATCCATCAGTTTTTCGTCGTGGTGATGGACATAAACATCATCGAGAACTTCGGCAACAATATTATGGAAATCATAATCATGCATGGATTCGACCACTTCGTGGACTACGTCCAATCCGATTGGTGTATGATGTGTGCCCCAGTGGCGGTTGGTCGGATGGTGGACAAACGCACCATTAAAGTTGACGATTGGTGTCGTCAACCCCAGTTCCTTGTAATAGGTTTCACTTGAACGGTATGGCCGGCCAGTTGCGATCATCACCTCATGTCCTGCTTGAATTGCTTTATTTAAAGTCAGTTTCGTTTTGGAAGAAATGACTTTTTGGTCTGTCAATAAGGTTCCATCCAAATCAAGAACGATTAAATGCTGTTTCATAAAATAGCCGTCTCCTTTCTATCTATTACTAGTGTAGCGATAAAGCACGGGATTCGTCAAAAAATCTTGAGGAAATCTAAAGACGCGAACTGGAAAAGAATTGGTGATTGCCGGATTTCTGGAAGATTGGTAGGATAAATAATGAAGGAAGTGAATCTAGTTGAGAGTCCAACGACAAATGTGGGGACATATCCCCTTGCTGCATATAACTCCTGATCAGGGAGTGGAAACCGCATTGCCAACAGTTGTTTTTTTTCATGGCCATATGAGCGCCAAAGAACATAACTTGCATTATGCCTATCAACTGGCCGAAAAAGGGCTGCGGGTGATTTTACCGGATGCGCTTTTACACGGGGAACGAAGCGAAGGGTCGGATGAAGTTCAAATAAGTTTGCGGTTTTGGGAAATTGTGCTGACCTCCATAGAGGAGCTGGCAATTTTGCACAAAGAATTGCATGAGCAAGGACTGGTCGCCGGCGAACCTGGAGTAGGAGGAACTTCAATGGGCGGCATCACTACTTTGGGTGCGATGACCGTTTATCCATGGATTCAGGCGGCGGCAGTCATGATGGGTGCAGGGAATTATGTGGAACTGGCGCAGGCGCAAATGGCTCAATACGAATCAAGAGGATTCCAGCTGCCGATCAGTGCGGACGAACGCGAGCGCATGCTGTCGACTTTAGCTATTTTCGACAGTGGAAAAAATCAGCCGAAATTCAACGGCCGTCCGATTTATTTCTGGCATGGGGAACAGGACGTGACAGTGCCATTTGAGCCAACTTATCGCTTGTTCAAAGAACTCAAAGAACAATATAAAGCGATGCCGGAAAATATTGTATTTGCCCGTGAAAGAGAAGCGGGGCATGCTGTCAGCCGAAAAGGAATGCTAGAAGCGACAGAGTGGCTCTCGAAACACTTGAAGACAGAGTAAGCGTGTCAATTTCAATTCCAGCCAAAGTTTGATAAGATGGTACTACTAGTAAAGGGAGGGATTTTGAATGGATCAAGATATGAAAGACAGCATGATGGGTGCATTAGAGACAGTAATCGATCCCGAATTGGGAGTTGACATTGTCAATCTCGGGCTTGTATATGATGTAATGGTCACAGAAGATGGCTTTGCAGTAGTTACGATGACGTTGACGTCAATGGGTTGCCCAATGGGACCTCAGATCGTAGAAATGGTCAAAGCTGCTTTATACGAACTGCCTGAAGTGGAAGAAGTCGATGTTAAAATCGTTTGGACGCCAGTGTGGGGCAAAGATCATATGTCACGCTATGCAAAAATGGCGCTTGGCGTCAGATAAGTAATAGAGAAAACCTTGCCGGAGTTGATTCCGACAAGGTTTTTTTTATAGTATATTTTGCAGGAGGTCCTTCAAAAACGCTCGCCTGAAGCGATTTTCTCATCCTAAAATTCAATTCCTCCAAACAAAAAATAAGGTCATAATAATTGCTTATTCCTGAAAATTTGACTATAATTTAATTAGTCAAAGATAGTCAAACAAATTGGAAGGTGTGGTTGGTATGGTTCAATCCCCAAATAACACAGAGCAAAAATCTCCATTGGAGCAGTTTGGCCGCAACATGGTCGAACAGGCACAATCCGGAAAAATGGACCCAGTCATTGGCCGCGACCAGGAAATCCGCAACGTCATCCGAATCCTGTCACGGAAAACGAAAAACAACCCCGTGCTGATCGGAGAACCTGGCGTCGGCAAAACGGCGATTGTCGAAGGGCTGGCACAACGGATTGTCCGCAATGACGTACCGGAAGGGTTGAAAAACCGGACCATTTACGAACTTGATATGAGTGCCTTGATCGCCGGCGCCAAATACCGCGGGGAATTCGAAGAGCGTTTAAAAGGCGTCTTGAAACAAGTGAAAGACAGCGAAGGACAGATTATCCTGTTTATTGATGAAATTCACACCATTGTTGGAGCCGGTAAAACAGAAGGTGCGATGGATGCAGGGAATATGCTGAAACCGATGCTTGCACGAGGAGAGTTGTATTGCATCGGGGCGACTACGTTGGACGAATACCGGATGCATATTGAAAAAGACCCAGCCTTGGAACGCCGTTTCCAGCAGGTGATGGTGCGAGAGCCTTCGGTGGAAGATACCGTATCCATTTTGCGCGGTTTGAAAGAACGCTTTGAACTGCACCATGCTGTCCGGATCCATGACCGGGCGATTGTAGCTGCGGCTGCGATGTCTGATCGTTATATTACCGAGCGCTTTTTGCCGGACAAAGCCATCGATTTGATCGATGAGGCTTGTGCCATGATCCGCACGGAAATCGATTCGATGCCGCAGGAACTTGATGAAGTGACGCGCCGTCTTATGCAGCTCGAAATTGAAGAGCAGGCGCTGATGAAAGAAAAAGATGCAGCGAGCAAAACCAGATTAGAAACCTTGCGTGGAGAAATCACAGAGCTTCGGGACTCTTCCGCAGATATGAAAAATCAATGGACTGAAGAAAAAGAGTCATTGAAAAAAATTCAGGAAAAACGTGAACAGCTGGACCAGTTCCGCAGACAGCTGGAAGACGCCGAAAACCGCTACGACTTGAACGCCGCAGCTGTTTTGCAGCATGGCAAAATTCCTGAGCTCGAAAAAGAACTGCAGGCTTTGGAAGCGGATCTTGAAAAAGAAGGCGCTGAACGCTTGCTTCGCGAGGAAGTTACCGAAGAAGAAATTGCAGGTATTGTCGCAAGATGGACGGGCATACCGGTGACGAAACTAGTGGAAGGCGAGCGGGACAAGTTGCTGCGTTTAGGCGATACTTTGAAAAAACGTGTAATTGGCCAGGACCAGGCAGTCGAACTGGTAACGGAAGCAGTATGGAGAGCACGCGCCGGCATCAAAGATGAAAGAAAGCCAATCGGTTCGTTCATTTTCCTTGGGCCAACAGGGGTCGGAAAAACAGAATTAGCCAAAGCACTGGCAGCAAACTTGTTTGATTCGGAAGATCATTTTATCCGGATCGATATGTCCGAGTATATGGAGAAACACAGCGTTTCCCGTTTGGTCGGAGCGCCGCCGGGATATATCGGCTACGAGGAAGGCGGGCAGCTGACAGAAGCGGTACGCCGCAATCCATATTCGGTTGTGCTGCTGGATGAAATTGAAAAAGCACATCCGGATGTTGCCAATATCCTGCTGCAGATTTTGGATGATGGGCGCATCACCGATAGCCAGGGGCGGCTTGTCAATTTCTCGAACACCGTTGTGATAATGACTTCCAACATTGGATCTGCTTACATCAGTGATGCCAGCAGCGAACATGATATTGAAGATATTGTCATGAGTGAATTGCGGAAGCACTTCAAGCCGGAACTTTTGAACCGCATTGACGATATCGTCATTTTCCATGCGCTGAATAACACTCATTTTTATGGCATAGCGAAGAAAATGATTGCGGAACTTGCTGCCCGCATCAGTCAGCAGCAAATCAAGCTGACAGTGGATGATTCGGTTATCAGTTATATTGTTGAAGCCGGAACCGATCCGGTCTTTGGAGCGCGTCCATTAAAACGTTTTATTCAGCGCAATATCGAAACAAATATTGCCCGTGAACTGATCAAAGGCGGGATTGTGGCCCATACGGAATTGGAATTGACGATGGATGACAACAAACAAATCATTATCAACAAAAAAGAAGCGTAATCCGGATTTCCGGATTACGCTTCTTTTTGTATTAATGTTTTTCAGGAGCAGGGCCTTCTGGGATAATAGCTGACATTACAAAAATCAGAATGGAAACCGCAACTGAAATGTAAACGCCGATCATGAAATCGAAGGGTACGTTTTGTACTGCACTAACCACGTAGTTGACCAATGAAATCAATAAGAATGACCATAAAAATGTTCCAATATATTGCATCTAGTTTCACCTCTACATAGAATATCTAGATTAATCATAGCATAAGCCTTAACAGACAGAAAGAAAGATTCCATAGAATGAAGATTTTTTGTCGGAATTATGTCAGTTAGTTGAAATTAGCTATCCAGTGGCGTATTATTAACACCAGGTACTAATATATGATGATAATTGAAATGAGGGATAGAAGATGAATGCTGGAATAGTCGGTTTGGGCAGATGCCTGCCGGAAGATAGATTGACGAACTTTCAATTAGAGCAGCGCATGGATACTAGTGATGAGTGGATCCGTACAATGACAGGCATAGAAGAACGCCGCATTGCGAAAGACGGTCAAGACACTTCCGACATGTCACGGGATGCTGCAAAAAAAGCGATTGAAGATGCTGGCATTGATCCTGCTGAAATCGGTTTGATCTTAGTAGCGACAGTTACGCCTGACCAGCCTTTTCCATCAATGGCTTGTGTTATCCAACAGGAAATTGGCGCTGTCAACGCTGCTGCTATGGATATTTCAGCTGCCTGTGCAGGGTTCATGTATGGGGTCATTACCGCAAAACAGTTCATCGATTCTGATGTTTATAAATATGTGTTAGTTGTCGGCGTCGAAAAACTATCGAAAATCACCAACTGGGAAGACCGCAATACCGCTGTCCTTTTCGGGGATGGCGCCGGGGCTGCAGTCATCGGCAAAGTTTCGGAAGGCCGTGGAATTCTGTCTTTTGAACTTGGAGCTGACGGTTCTGGTGGGAAGCACCTTTATCAGGACGAAAAAGACCACTTGCAGATGAACGGCAGAGAAGTATTCAAATTTGCTGTGCGCCAAATGGGTGAGTCAGCAATAAACGTGATTGAAAAAGCGGGACTGCAAAAAGAAGATGTCGATTTTTTAATTCCCCATCAAGCAAATATCCGCATCATGGAAGCATCCAGAGAACGCTTAGGTCTTCCGGTTGAGAAAATGTCAAAAACGATTCATAAATATGGCAACACTTCAGCAGCGTCCATTCCGGTTTCTCTAGTTGAAGACGTCGAAGAAGGCCGCGTGAAAGACGATGACGTTATCGTTATGGTCGGCTTTGGCGGCGGATTGACATGGGGCGCAATTGCTATGAAGTGGGGCAAATAATCAGGTATGCGAAAGGAAGAAGATAGAATGGAAAATCGCCGTGTAGTTATTACAGGAATTGGTGCTGTAACACCTTTGGGAAATAATATTGAAACCACATGGGAAGCCATAAAAAACGGTAAATCCGGTGTTGGGCCACTAACTAGATTAGATGCAGATTTGTACTCAGCGAAAATTGCTGCAGAAGTAAATGACTTTTCGATAGAAGATTATATTGAAAAGAAAGATGCGCGGAAAATGGATCGCTTTACGCATTATGCGCTGGCTGCGTCTATTATGGCAATGAAAGACGCGAATCTTGAGTTGGATGACAAAACAGCGTTGCGGACCGGTGTTTGGATCGGTTCGGGAATTGGCGGAATGGAAACCATAGAAAACCAGATGAACGTACTGAATACAAGAGGTGTTCGTCGCATCAGTCCCTTCCTGATTCCAATGATCATTCCGGATATGGCATCAGGCCAAGTATCAATTTATTTTGGTGCGAAAGCCATCAACTCATGTTCAGTGACAGCTTGTGCTTCAGGCACAAACTCGATCGGAGATGCCTTTAAAGTGATTCAGCGCGGAGATGCAGACGCCATGATTTCTGGTGGAGCAGAAGCGCCGATTACTCAATTATCAGTAGCAGGATTTACAGCCAATACAGCACTGACAACAAATCAGGATGCAGCTACAGCATCCCGCCCGTTCGATAAGAACCGGGATGGTTTTGTCATTGGTGAAGGTGCGGGAATCGTTATTCTTGAGGAATACGAGCACGCAAAAGCGCGCGGCGCTAAAATTTATGCCGAAGTAGTCGGCTATGGTTCCACTGGAGATGCTCACCATATAACAGCTCCTGCTGAAGGCGGAGAAGGTGCAGCCCGTGCGATGGCACAAGCCCTGGCAGATGCTGGTGTTGAAACTACGGAGGTTGGATACATCAACGCTCACGGCACAAGCACACCATACAATGACTTATACGAAACCATGGCTGTGAAAACAGTATTTGGCGAGCACGCTTATAAGCTGGGAATGAGCTCGACAAAATCCATGACCGGCCATTTGCTTGGAGCTGCCGGCGGAGTCGAAGCGATATTCACTGCCCTGGCATTGCAGGAAGGCATCATGCCGCCAACAACCAATTATGAAACGCCTGATGAGCAGTGTGATTTGGATTATGTTCCAAACAAAGCACGTAAAGCGGATCTTAAATTTGCGATGAGCAATTCATTAGGATTTGGCGGACATAATGCATCTTTGGTATTCAAAAAGATTTAAAGAGTAACAGGAGCAAATGGCAAGCTGCGGAAACAATCCGCTGCTTGCCATTTTTATATTTATGAAAGTAAATGATTAGGGAATAAACCCATAATTTTATAAAAATTGAAAAAGTTTTCCGATTATTCTTTGTCTTATGTTATCCTAAATTAGAGAGGCAATAGTATTGAGGTATTTGGATGAATAATTCTAGTTATGTGATTAATAACTCCTATTATTGCCGATTGTTAGGGAACAAGTATTTATGTCTAAAATAAAAAGCTCTTAAAATGCTTATTCTTCAGCGTTTTATCAAAGAAATGCAAGTTTTATACGGCTTGATTTTTTGGAAAATTAAAAATAATATTGTTTTTGTAATTTTATTGTAATAAAATTAATAAGAGAGACTATTATTTAAAAAAAGTATAGTAGCTTATGTGAAATTTTTACATAAGTGAAAACTTACAGTTTTTACTTTATTTTTTTAAAATGATAAGTCTGAAGATTGAATTTTTATGATGTGCCGGCTGCAATAGTAAGCTATCAAATTACCATAGAATAGTTATCAGTTGAGGGGGATAAATGTGAGTGAAGTTTTGCTTGACATCAAAAATCTAAAAACGTCCTTTCGAATAAAAGATCATCATTATGCTGCTGTCGACGATGTAACGTTAACAGTCAAAAAAAATGAAGTGTTAGCAATTGTTGGCGAGTCAGGTTCTGGGAAAAGTGCATTTGCCTTTTCCATTATGGGACTGCACACAAGAGCCAAAATTGAAGGGGAAATCAATTACAAAGGCAGTAATCTAGTACAAGCAGGACCTAATCAAATGAAGAAACTGAGGGGCAAAGAGATGGGGATGATCTTCCAGGATGCCCTTTCTGCGCTGAATCCGCTTATGGTAGTAGGTGCCCAAATCGATGAAGCGATTTTCCTCCATAACCCAAAAAGCTCCAAGAACCTGCGAAAACTGCAGGTCATTAATTTGCTGAATCAGGTCGGCATCCCCCGACCCGAAAAAACCTATCATCAATATCCACATGAACTTTCTGGAGGGATGCGTCAGCGTATTGTAATCGCAATGGCAATTTCAAATCAGCCAGAACTGCTGATTGCAGATGAGCCAACTACTGCTCTGGATGTGACAATCCAATCGCAGATATTGGATTTGATAAAAGAATTGAAAGAAACGATCCATGCTGGAATTATTCTGATCACCCATGATTTAGGGGTAGTGGCGGAAATGGCAGATAGGGTAGCGGTTATGTATGCAGGGCAAATTGTGGAAATCGCGGATGTTTATACGTTGATGGAAAACCCGCAGCATCCGTATACACGATCTCTTTTAAACTCAATCCCGACATTAAATGATGTAAAAGAAGAACTTCACGTAATACAAGGCGTCGTTCCGTCGCTCCAGAATTTGCCGAGAACCGGATGCCGGTTCGCTTCACGAATTCCTTGGATCGAGGAATCTGAGCACGAGGCTTCACCGGAACTCCACGAAATTAGTCCTGGCCATTATGTGCGCTGCACTTGCTACAAGGACTTTTACTTCCCAGAACAAGCCGAGGAGGAGCGCAATTATGTCGCTAATTGAAGTTGAAAATCTGAAAGTTCACTTTCCGGTGCGCGGGGGTGTCTTTCAGACAGTTAAAGATCATGTGCGTGCGGTAGATGGCGTCTCATTTTCGATTGAGCAGGGCCAGACATATGGGCTGGTTGGTGAATCCGGATCAGGAAAAACGACGACAGGCCGCGCAATTATTGGATTAAATGATATAACTTCAGGAAAAGTCATGTTCGAAGGCAGAGATTTGGCTTCTGTCAGCAAAAAAGAATATATCGATGTGCGAAAAGATATTCAGATGATTTTCCAGGATCCTTTTTCCTCCCTGAACCCCAAAAAGCGGGTGGCGGATATTGTAGCTGAGCCGCTTCGCAATTATGAAAACCTATCTCCTAAAGAAGAGCGAGTCCGTATTCAGGAGCTGATGGAGTTGGTGGGACTAAGTCCTGAATCCATCTATAAATACCCGCACGAATTCTCGGGAGGGCAGCGGCAGCGGATTGGCATTGCCCGGGCAATTGCGCTCAACCCGAAATTGATTATTGCGGATGAGCCGGTTTCAGCTTTGGATGTATCTGTACAGGCCCAGGTTCTGAACTTTATGCGAGAAATTCAAAAAGAACTGAACTTGACGTATTTATTCATCAGCCATGATTTGGGCATCATCCGCCACATGTGCGATCACATCGGCATTATGTATAAAGGGCGATATGTAGAACACGGCACTTCAGAAGAAATTTTTACGAATCCGCAGCATATTTATACGAAGCGTTTGATAGCGGCCATTCCAGACAGCAATCCACGGAATCGCGAAATGCACTATGAAAACCGCAAATTAGTAAAAACCGAATATGACAAGCTGGAAAAAGACTTTTTTGATGAAGAAGGTTTGCCTTTCTCGTTAAAATCAATTTCAGCTACCCATCAAGTAGCATTGCCTGAGAGAGGTTGAATGGTATGTGGAAATTAATTGTACGCAGAACGCTTATAACAATCCCGCAAATTATTGTCTTAAGTATTTTGGTCTTTATTTTAGCTCAGGCTATGCCTGGCGATGCTTTGACAGGGCTGATCGATCCAAATATCGATCCCGCTACCATTGAAGCGATGAGAGAACGGCTCGGATTGAACAATCCTTGGTATGTCCAGTATGTCGATTGGGTTAAAGGGGTCCTGCAAGGGGATTTCGGACAATCTTTCCGCTTTAAGATGCCTGTATCCGAACTGATCGGTGAACGCATGATCAATACATTGTGGCTGTCTTTAGCAACCTTGATCCTGACTTACTTGATCGCCATCCCACTTGGCATCATCAGCGGCCGCTTTAACGATACATGGTTAGACCGTGCCATCACAGGATATACGTACATCGGATTTGCAGCTCCATTATTTATTTTCGCTTTGGTTATGCTGTTCATTTTTGGATTCCAGCTCGGCTGGTTCCCAACAAGCGGCAGTGTTGCACCAGGCACAGAGCCTGGGACTTTTGCCTATTTTATCAGCAAACTCAACCATTTATTATTGCCGGCATTGTCGATGGCATTGATCACGACTGTTTCTACAGTCCAGTATTTGAGAAGTGAGATCATTGATACAAAACAAAAAGATTTTATCGTAACTGCCCGTGCCAAGGGATCTTCCGAATCAAGGGTTTATAATCGCCACGTATTGCGGAATTCCTTGCTTCCAATCGCAGCGTTTTTCGGCTACGAGATTACCGGTTTGATTGGCGGGACCATATTCATCGAAAATATTTTTGGCTACCCAGGAATGGGTGAATTGTTCCTTTCTTCCATCAGTTTACGTGATTACAGCGTAATGACGGCTCTAGTCCTGTTGTTCGGACTTGCGGCAATTATTGGTGCATTGTTATCTGATATTATCTTGAGTTTGGTCGATCCACGTATCCGAATTAAATAATAAATGACAATTTTGAGGTGTAAATATGAGAATTGATAAAGACAGCGGAGCACAAATTCCGGATGTAAGCCTCGGCAAAAGCCCATCCGGATTTAGTATATTACTAAGAGAGTTAATTCGGGACAAAATTGCATTTGGTTCTCTTCTGTTCTTGTTCCTGATCATTATCGGTGTTTTCGGTACATCCATCATCATGGACCAGTCCGAAATCATCAAAGTCGACCTTTTCGCTCTTTATGAACCACCGTCGGCCACTTATTGGCTGGGCACTGACTATGGTGGACGCGACATTTTTGGCCAATTGATTATTGGAACGCGCAATTCATTGGCAATCGGCTTTTTGGTCACACTTTTGACAGGAATTATCGGTATTTTGATCGGACTGATTTCTGGATATTACGGCGGCACTGTGGATAATGTCTTCATGCGTTTTGTCGACTTTTTTATGGTTCTCCCAATCTTGATGATTGTTATCGCATTCGTAACAGCTGTACCTGGATACAGCATCGTATCCTTCTCGTTAATCATGACAGCTTTCTTATGGATGGGAATTGCGAGGCTGATTCGTTCAAAAGCACTTCAGGAAAAAGAATTGGACTATGTGAAAGCCTCCAAAACATTAGGAACTTCTGATTTTAAAATCATGTTTTTCCAGGTGCTGCCAAATCTTAGTTCGATCATCATTGTGACGATGACGTTAAATTTGGCAGGAAATATTGGCATCGAATCTGGCCTTTCCTTTTTAGGATTCGGCTTTCCGGAATCGACTCCAAGTTTAGGGACTTTGATCAGTTATGCAAGAAACCCTCAAACACTGGAATTAAGATGGTGGATTTGGTTACCGGCATCAATACTCATTTTTGTCTTGATGCTTTGTATAAATAATGTCGGGCAAGCCTTAAAACGCGCTACCGATGCCCGGCAGCGCAGAGGGTAACAAAAAAGTGGGGAAAAGGGGGAGTAGGGTTCTAAGTACCAGGCAGAAATTACTCTATTCAAGTGCAACAACAGTCCAAAAGAGCTTTATTCGAGAAGAAAGAGGAGGAAACAGAGAATGCCGAAAAATAAATGGTCTAGATATTTAGCATTGCCAATGTTGTCTTTTGCTTTGATATTAGGAGCTTGTTCCGGTGATGAAGAGGCTTCCCCAGAAGAAGGCGGCGGAGAAGCCGAAACTGATGGTGGACAGGAACTTGAGAATGGCGGAATGTATTCAATCGATGATTTCAGCAACGTGAAAACAAATGAAGGCGAAGCGATTGACGGCGGAACTATTACATTTGGTTTGGTATCAGATACCGTATTTGAAGGAACACTAAACTGGAACTTCTATTCTGGCGCGCCGGATGCTGAAATCCTTGAATGGTTTGATGAAGGTTTACTAACTTGGGATGAAAACTATGTCTACACAAATGATGGAGCGGCAACATATGAAGTTTCAGAAGACGGCCGTACATTCACTTTTACAATTGGCGACAATGTCAACTGGCATGACGGCGAACCTGTAACTGCAGAAGACTGGCTGTTTGCACACGAAGTAATCGGTAACCCCGACTATGACGGCCCGCGCTATAACTCTGATTTCACAAACATTGAAGGAATGGAAGAGTACAACAGCGGATCTGCTGATACGATTTCAGGCATTGAAGTAGTTGACGAAAAAACTTTGTCAATTACGTATATTGAATCTACACCTTCTCTTTTGACAGGAAGCATCTGGTCTTACCCATTGGCTAAGCACATCTTTGGAGACATGGCAGTTGCCGATATCTCTTCTTCACCTGAAGTGCGTGAAAACCCAATCGGTTTTGGACCATTCAAAGTGGATAGCATTGTACCTGGAGAGTCTGTAACTCTTTCTAAAAACGAAGACTACTGGCGCGGCGAACCAAACCTCGATGGCGTTACAATCAAAGTAATCAGCAGTTCGACAGTAGTTCAGGAACTGGAAACTGGCGGAGTTGACTTGATCAGTGAGTTCCCAGTGGATCAATTCCCGGATAATGCTGAAATGTCGAACGTGGAATATTTAGGAGCGATTGATCGCGCCTACACTTATATTGGCTTTAAATTAGGAACATGGGATGCTGAAAGCAGCACGGTAGCTTATGACCCTGAAGCGAAAATGAACAACAAGGAACTTCGTCAAGCTATGTGGCATGCAGTAGACAACACAGCAGTCGGCGAACGTTTCTATAATGGTTTGCGTTGGAATGCGACAACATTGATTCCACCATCCCACCCTGAATTCCATGACGATAGCAATGAAGGCCGTGCGTATGATCCTGAAGCAGCAAATCAGCTTTTGGATGATGCAGGCTATGCAGATACAGACGGAGATGGCTTGCGTGAAGATCCGGAAGGCAATCCACTTGAGATTAACTTTATCTCAATGACAGGCGGCGACACAGCTGAACCGTTGGCACAATACTATGTTCAGTCTTGGGAAGCTGTTGGTTTGAAAGTGAACTTGGAAATGCTTGAATTCAACTCATTTTATGACCGTGTCGGCAACGGCGGCGAAGATGATCCAAATGTAGATGTCTTCCAAGCAGCATGGGGAGTAGGCATTGACGTAGATCCTTCAGGGCTCTACGGCGCTAACGCCATTTACAACTTTGCGCGTTGGGAAAATGAAGATAACGAGCGCCTCCTTGCAGAAGGTCGTTCAGAAGAATCGTTTGACCTTGCATACCGCCAGGAAGTTTACAACGAATGGCAGCAGTTGATGGTTGAGGAAGTACCAGTATTCCCGACATTGTACCGTGCAGTATTAAGCCCGGTTAACGATCGTGTATTAAACTATGCAATCGGCGATGGTACGGAAGTTTACTTGAATGAACTTGCGGTCAACGCAGAATCACCAGTCACTGCAGAATAGTAAAAAGAAAAAGTAACCCTCGGGTTGCTTTTTTTTTTTTTGTTTGAAAATGCATTACAGTTTTTAGTCCATTCGCATCCCGGCACGTCGTTTCGAATTTATAAGACGACTAGGAAGTCCTGTTAATTTCACTCATCTGCTTAAACTACTGTCTTTCTGGATCTATAAAATTTTATGATGATAAAAATTTGATTAATTTATCTTAATTATCAAATAAATGATATGAATTTAGCGAGGTAAGCGTATAATGAAATCATACATATAGACTAAATTTGAAGGAGGAAAAGAAGTGAAGATCACCAAAGTTTTTATGTTTATGGTATTGGTTTTACTGGCAATTGTCGTTGTGTCTGGATGCAGCGAACAAGACATTGTCACAGAGACGGATGCAGCACAGAGCGGCGGTGAAGAGACAAAAGAAGAGGAGAGCAGAGACGAAAAAAATCATTTCGAGAAGGATGACGAACAAATTCTCAACATAATGGAAATGGGTGCACTGACATTGCTGGATTCGGTAATTGCTCAAGATGTGGGTACGTTTAATGTATTGAACAATGTTAATGAAGGGCTTTTCCGTCTGGATGAAGACAACCAAGCGATTCCGGCGCTTGCTGTAGAAGAACCAGAGATTAGTGAAGATGGATTGACTTACACATTCACCTTGCGTGACGCCAACTGGTCGGATGGTACACCGATTACGTCAGCAGATTTCGTTTACTCCTGGCAGCGTGCAATAGACCCGGCTACAGAGTCGCCTTATGGACCTTACATGATGACGGGAACTATCGCAAATGCCGAAGCCATTGCTGCAGGTGAAATGGAGCCTTCGGAATTAGGCGTAGAAGCACCGGATGACAGCACATTGATTGTTACACTCGAGCGCCAAATTCCATACTTTATTTCCCTGATGTCGTTCGGAACTTTCTATCCCCAAAATGAAGCGTTTGTTACAGCAGCGGAGGACGCTTATGCTACAAACGCTGATCAGGTTCTTTATAATGGGCCATTCAAATTGACCAATTGGGACGGCAGTGATGGATCAAGCTGGACAATGGAAAAAAATGAAGAATATTGGGATGCTGAAACAGTTGTTCTTGAAACGATCAATGTAGACGTTGTAACAGATCCTCAGACCGCTGTTGACCTATACACTTCTGGTGAAAAAGACATTACGTTTCTTGCAGGTGAATTCGCCAAGCAATATTCCGATGATCCGGAAGTGATGGAAGGGCAGAGTCCGAACGTGTTTTACTTTAAATTCAACCAGCTGCGTGAAGATGAAAGAACAGCTCTGGCAAATGAGGACATTCGCAGAGCTCTGGCACAAGCTTACGATAAGGAGGACATCGTTGGAAAAGTCCTTGCAGATGGCTCAATGCCGGCAAACTATTTAGTGCCGTCGGAATTCGCTTTCAATGAAAACGGTGAAGATTTTCGTTCTATAAATGGAGACATGCTTGAGTACAACACTGAAGCAGCTGCTGAATTATGGAGCCAGGGATTAGAAGAAGAAGGGCTGGATGAACTCACGCTGGAACTTTTGGGAGAAGATCATAACGTTGCTATTGAACTGAATGAAGAGTTGAAAGTTCAATTGGAAGAAAATCTGGAGGGACTTACTATTGATTTAAAAACAGTCCCTTTTGAGGAACTCCTGGCACTTGAAGAAGCACAGGATTATGATCTCCTGCATACAGGGTGGGGACCGGATTATTTGGACCCAATGACATTTCTTGATCTGTTTGTGACGGATTCTCCACTCAACTCGATGTCTTATTCGAATGAAGGATTTGATGCGTTGATCGAATCGGCTAAAGGGGAGCTGGCACGAGATCCGGTTGCCCGGTGGGAGGCTATGGCCGAAGCTGAAAGAATCCTGCTCGAAGAAGATGTGGCCATTGCCCCTATCTTTCAGATGGGGACCATGTCGTTGAAGAAACCTTACGTGAAAAATATCGTTAAACACCCATTTGGAAGTGATTATAGTTTTAAATGGACATATATTTCTGGAAAAGAATAAACAAAAAGGGCTGCAATCAGAGCAGCCCTTTTTGTTTTATTTTCTTTTACGCCCGAGACCCATGGCGTTTTCCATTTTCTTCAATGTCTTGTTTGCCAGGAAGTTGGCTTTTTCAGCGCCAGCGTCAAGAACTTTGTCCAGTTCGTCCGAATCGATCAAAGCAGCATACCGTTCTTGGATAGGTGCCAAGTGTTCAGTAACAGCTTTAGCGACAGAAGCTTTAAAATCTCCATAACCTGAACCTTCGTATTTCGCGACCAGATTCTCAATTGATTCACCGGTCAGAGCAGCTTCAATGGTCAATAGATTTGCCACACCCGGTTTGTTGATTGGATCATAGCTGACGATGCCTTCTGAGTCGGTCACTGCGCTCTTAATTTTCTTTTCAATCGTTTTCAAGTCATCCAACAATGTGATGATTGCTTTTTTGTTGGCATCTGATTTGCTCATCTTTTTTGTTGGATCTTGAAGTGACATGATGCGAGCGCCATTTTTCGGAACACGGATATCAGGGATTGTAAAGATATCGTTGTATTTGCGATTAAACCTTTCTGCTAGATCACGTGTCAGTTCAATATGTTGTTTCTGGTCATCCCCTACAGGCACAATATCGGTCTGATACAACAGGATATCAGCAGCCATTAATGGAGGGTAAGTTAACAACCCGGCTAGTACAGAAGCATTTTTAGCTGATTTGTCTTTATACTGGGTCATGCGTTCAAGTTCTCCAATGGTCGAAACGCATTGCAGCATCCATCCGGCTTGTGCGTGCGCCGGAACTTCCGATTGGATGAACAACGTCACTTTTTCAGGATCGATGCCGACAGCCAGGTAAAGCGCCGCTAATGCCTTGATATTTTTGCGCAGCTCTAAGCGGTCCTGGGGCATCGTGATCGCATGTTGATCCACTATGCAAAAGATACAGTCATATTCATCTTGCAAATCCGTAAACTGTTTAAAAGCGCCTATGTAATTTCCGAGTGTTACTGTACCGGTAGGCTGAACGCCTGAAAAGATTTTTTTCATCTCAATTCCTCCTCAAAGTAAAAAACACAGCACACATCCCTAAAAAAAAAAGGGACGAATGATGTGTTTTCCGCGGTACCACCCTAGTTGCCGTCGCCGGCCACTCTTCTTCATAACGTGAAGAACACGGAACCGGCTACTTATTTGTTCACCGGTTCAGCTCAAAAGTCCATTCAATGCAGCACTTCATCTGTTTTCACCAACCACAGACTCTCTATTATAGAAGGAACTGCATTTACTCCTCTTTTTCATCGCTCATTTTATATCCTATTATTATAATACATTAACAAATCAGGACGCAATATTAGAGACTGTAAATCGCTAAACAAATTGCCATTAACAGCAAGGTGATAGTTCCTGAAATGAGCAATGGTGCACTAGAAAAGCCTAGAGCTTCGGAAGGCGGCCGCATTTCGTCGTCATCCAATGTGGATTTTAGCTTGAAAGCTTTTCTCATGCTGGCAGTGAATATATCAAATACACCTGTCCGGACGACAAAAATCCACAAGCCAAAAAACATTAAGATGCCGCCATAGATAAATGAGTTGTTAATATATGACAGAAGAGAGAGGTTTTCCGATCGTAAAAATATGGTGATAAAAATCAATAATTGTATAGCAATTAAGAAAAAAAGGATTTTTTTCAAGTTTGGCACCTCGTTTCTTATCAATTGTAGAAGAAATTTTAAAAAAAATCAAAAAAATATTCGTTTATCGTAGACGCCGAAAACGCTTACAAATCCAATATTCTTGCGGTTTTCTGTAATATCAATGTAACGGAATTGTTACAAGAGTGTAAAAATTTCCAAAAAAAGTTCTGTACAAGAAAAAAATATTATGTATAATTAGCCTTGTACCAATTTTTCAGAAAATTCGAGGGGGTCAATTAAGTGAAGAACAGCAAGATTTTTTGGCTATTAAGCCTAGTTTTAGTTCTAAGTGCTTTTCTAGCAGCATGTGGCGGTGGAGACGATACTGACACAGGAACTGAAGCTCCAGAAGAAACAGAAGGTACAGAAGAAGCTGGGGATTTAGACTCAGAGCAAGTTCTTAACTTGATGGAAACAGCTGAAATTCCTACTATGGATATTTCATTAGCTGAGGATGCAGTTGCGTTTAACATTTTCAATAACGTTAACGAAGGCTTATTCCGTTTAGATCAAGAAAACTTAGCTGAACCTGCAATTGCTGAAGGCGAACCTGAAGTCAGCGAAGATGGTTTGACTTACACATTCACACTACGTGATTCAAACTGGTCAGATGGTACTCCAGTTACTGCCAACGATTTCGTTTACTCTTGGCAACGTTCAATTGATCCTGCTACAGGTTCTCCGTACGGAGCTTACATGATGGCTGGTTCGATTGTAAATGCTACTGAAATTGCTGCAGGTGAAATGGAACCAACTGAACTTGGAGTTACTGCTGTAGACGAAAAAACTCTTGAAGTACAACTAGAGCGTCCAGTACCTTACTTCATGTCACTGATGGCTTTCCCAACTTTCTACCCACAGAACGAAGCTTTCATTACTGAAAAAGGCGATGCTTATGCTTCTAATTCTGAAAACTTAATTTTCAACGGACCATTTACTCTTAATGACTGGGATGGTACTGGTTTAACTTGGTCAATGCAAAAAAATCCTGAATACTGGGATGCTGAAACAGTACAACTTGAAACAATCAACGTAGACGTTGTAAAAGAGCCTGCTACTGCAGTTAACCTTTACAACTCTGGCGAAAAAGACCGCGCTGGTTTGAGCGGCGAGTTTGCAATGCAATATGCAAATGACGAAAACTTGGTTACTGAATTGGAACCAACTGTTTTCTACTTCAAGCTTAACCAAGAACGTAACGGCGAAGAAAATGCACTTTCGAATGTCAACATTCGTCAGGCAATTGCAAAAGGTTTCAACAAGCAAGATTTGGTTGACGTAGTATTAGCTAACGGATCATTGCCAGCTAACTACCTAGTACCAACAGAATTCACTTTCGATGAAAACAATACGGACTTCCGCGATGTAAATGGAGATCTTGTTGAGTTCAACGCTGAAGAAGCTGCAGAACATTGGGCTACTGGCCTTGAAGAATTGGGAGTAGAAGAAGTTACTCTTGAAATCCTAGGTGGAGACACTGAAACTGCTAAAAACATGGATGCTTATCTTAAAGAACAACTTGAAACTAATCTTGAAGGTTTGACGATCAACCTTAAAGCTGTACCTTTCGGAGTTCGTTTAGAACTTGACGAAGCTCAGGACTATGACATCCAAACTGCTGGATGGGGACCTGATTACCAGGATCCTATGACATTCATTGACTTGTTTGTTACTGGATCTGCTCAAAACAAAATGTCTTACTCAAATGAAGAGTATGATGCTTTAGTTGAATCTGCTAAAGGTGAATTGACTTCAGATCCTGCTGCACGTTGGGAAGCAATGGCACAGGCTGAAAAAATCCTTCTGGAAGATGACGCTGCAATCGCGCCAATCTATCAGCGTGGTTTGATGTCTCTTCAACAGCCTTATGTTAACGGAATCGTTACACACCCATTCGGTGGAGATTACAGCTACAAATGGGCATACATTTCGGGCAAAGAATAATTTAATCCCGCTACTGTAACAACAAAATAGAAAGAGAGTATATCGCATTTACAGGTCGATATACTCTCTTTTCTAATGTAAAGGAATTAACCGAAAATTGACCATTTTCTGCTAACTAATGAATGCTGCAAGCTCCATTTTATGTTATGGACTTGTCAAAATAGAATTATTTTTGGAGGTGCACTATGGCGAAGTATATTGGCAAGCGTTTAATTTATATGGTGATCACTTTAGCACTGATCGCTACTTTCACATTCTTCTTAATGAAAATTTTACCAGGATCCCCCGTCGCTTCCGCAGATAAATTATCTCCAGAACAAAGGGCAGTCGTAGAAGCTAGATATGGATTGAACGAACCGCTTCCGGTTCAGTATTTCAATTACATGTTCGGGCTAGTGCAAGGTGACTTAGGAATTTCCATCAATCAGTTTAAAGGAGCGGAAGTTACAGATGTCATTTTAAGCCGAATGGGTCCTTCTGCACAAATCGGTTTCCAAGGGATGGTCCTAGGAACAGTTTTGGGAATTCTACTGGGAATGATTGCTGCTTTAAGGCAAAATACCTGGGTTGATTACACCAGCACATTTGTAGCGATTGTCGGAATATCGATTCCTTCCTTCGTGTTTGCATCTTTGCTTCAATATTGGTTCGGATTAAAGTGGGAATTATTCCCTGTAGCTTTGTGGAAAGACGGCTTTATGTCCAGCGTTCTTCCATCCATCGCATTGGCAATGTTCCCGCTTGCAACAGCAGCACGTTTTATCCGCACTGAAATGATTGAAGTTCTTGGATCGGATTACATTACATTAGCAAAAGCTAAAGGCGCGAGCGGCTCTGAAATTGCATTTAAACATGCATTCCGTAACGCATTGATTCCATTAGTGACGGTTCTTGGTCCAATGGCTGTATCCATCCTTACCGGATCACTCGTTGTAGAACAGATTTTTGCAATTCCAGGCATCGGGGAACAATTCGTTAAATCGATCATGGTCAACGATTTCTCTATCATCATGGGAACCACGATTTTCTTCTCAGTATTCCTAATTGTGATTATCCTGCTGGTAGATATATTGTATGGTGTCATTGATCCTCGTATCCGTCTTTCAGGAGGTAAAAGTTAATGACTCAAAAAATTGATAAAATTCCGGAACTGCCGCAAGGTTCGTTCGAGCGGATTACATTGGATTCTCATCAAGCGGAACGCATCACGAAACCAAGTGTCAGCTTCTGGCAGGACGCCTGGTACCGTATCCGCAAAAACAAAGGCGCGTTGTTCAGCATAATTTTATTCGGCCTAGTTGTCATCATGGCGTTTGTAGGGCCGGCTATTAGCCCTTATGAGCCGAATGCACAAACAATCACTCACGCAAACTTGCCGCCGAAAATTCCGGTAGTTGAAAATCTTGGAATTCTCGATGGTGTCGGCACATTAGGCGGCCAGGAAGTCGACTTATATGAGATGAAAAATGTCGAAGTCAACTACTGGTTCGGAACTGACGGCCTTGGCCGTGATATGTTCTCACGTGTCTGGAAAGGCACTCAAGTATCCTTATTCATTGCCTTTGTTGCAGCTGCAATCGACATGTTGATCGGCGTAATCTATGGAGGAATTTCCGGTTACTTTGGCGGCCGCGTTGATGACTTTATGCAGCGGATCGTTGAGATTTTGACAGGTATTCCTAACTTGGTTGTCGTTATTCTGTTTATCCTAATAATGGACCCCGGAATACTGGCCATTATTATCGCCTTGACCATAACCGGATGGACCGGCATGTCCCGGGTCGTCCGTGGACAAGTGCTTAAATATAAGAGCCAGGAATTCGTATTGGCTGCCCGCACATTGGGAGCGAGCGATACCCGCATTATCTGGAAACATTTAATGCCGAACGTTCTGGGTGTCATTATCATCAATACGATGTTCACCATTCCAAGTGCTATTTTCTTTGAAGCTTTCTTAAGCTTTATCGGACTGGGGCTTCAGGCGCCGGATGCTTCACTCGGTACATTGATTAACGATGGTTATGCGTTAATTCAATTCTCACCGCATATTTTAGCATTCCCGGCTGTCTTGTTAAGTTTAATCATGATTGCGTTCAACTTGATCGGTGATGGACTTCGTGATGCCCTCGATCCGAAGATGAAAGATTAAGGAGGAAAGTTGACAATGGAGAAAATTTTACAAGTAAAGGACCTTGAGCTTTCCTTTAACACCCAAGGCGGGGAAGTTAAAGCGATACGCGGGGTTAACTTTGATCTATATAAAGGCGAAACTTTAGCAATCGTTGGAGAGTCGGGTTCAGGCAAATCAGTTACGACAAAATCCATTATGCGTTTGCTGCCGGAAAGTTCAGCAGAATTCAAAAGTGGTGAAATTTTATTCGGTGGACGTGATTTGACGAAGTTGAGCGACAAGGAAATGCAGAAAATCCGCGGAAAAGAAATTTCGATGATTTTCCAGGATCCGATGACGTCTTTGAACCCAACAATGCCGATTGGCCGCCAATTGACGGAGCCATTGCTGAAACACCAAAAAATCAGCACAAGCGAAGCTAAAAAAGTAGCAATCGACTTGCTGCGCCTTGTGGGCATGCCAAAACCGGAATTGCGGATGAAGCAATATCCTCACCAATTTTCAGGCGGGCAGCGCCAGCGGATAGTCATTGCTATTTCACTAGCTTGCAACCCGAAGATTTTAATCGCAGACGAGCCTACAACGGCACTTGATGTTACCATCCAAGCGCAAATTTTAGAGTTGATGAAAGATTTGCAGAAGAAAATTGATACGTCGATTATTTTCATTACCCATGATCTTGGTGTTGTTGCAAACGTAGCAGATCGCGTAGCGGTTATGTATGGCGGGAAAATTGTTGAAATCGGAACAGTCGATGAAATCTTCTATAACCCGCAGCATCCTTATACATGGGGCTTATTAAGCTCTATGCCATCGCTGGATACAGAAGATGCAAAATTGTATGCAATCCCAGGAACGCCTCCTGATTTGCTGGATCCTCCGAAAGGAGATGCCTTTGCGCTTCGCAGCGAGTATGCACTTAAAATTGATATGGAGCAAAACCCTCCATTCTTTAAAATCAGTGATACTCATTCTGCAGCAACATGGTTATTGCACCCAGATGCGCCGCAAGTAGAACCGCCATTGACGGTTATTGAACGAATGAAGAAATTCCCAGGCAGCAGATATTATGAAGGGGGCGCGGTATAATGGCTGAAAAGTTACTCGAAATTAAAAACTTGAAACAGTATTTCAATATCGGTAAAGCGAATGAAGTCCGCGCGGTAGATGATATCAGCTTTGATATTTATAAAGGTGAAACTTTAGGATTGGTTGGTGAGTCAGGCTGTGGGAAATCCACAACCGGCCGCTCAATCATTCGTTTATATGATGCAACGGATGGAGATGTTTTCTATGAAGGCGAGAATGTCCATGGCAAGAAATCAAAGCAGGAACTGAAAAAATTCAACCGTAAAATGCAGATGATTTTCCAGGATCCTTACGCTTCATTAAATCAGCGGATGAAAGTTATGGATATTATTGCTGAAGGCATCGATATCCACGGCTTGGCAAAAAATCCTGCTGAACGCAAAAAAATGGTCTATGATTTACTGGAGACTGTTGGGTTGAACAAAGAGCACGCTAACCGCTATCCTCACGAGTTTTCAGGCGGACAGCGCCAGCGTCTTGGAATTGCCCGTGCTTTGGCTGTAGATCCTGATTTCATCATTGCCGATGAGCCGATCTCTGCATTGGATGTTTCCATCCAGGCACAGGTCGTCAACTTATTGAAGGAACTTCAAGAAGAAAAAGGTTTGACTTTCCTTTTCATCGCCCATGATTTATCGATGGTTAAATATATTTCTGATCGCATCGGCGTAATGTATTTCGGTAAGTTAGTAGAATTGGCACCAGCAGAGGAGCTATACAATAACCCGTTGCATCCTTATACGCAATCATTATTGTCAGCTATTCCTTTACCGGATCCAAACTACGAACGCAACCGGGTCCGTAAGTCTTATGACCCTGCAGTTCACAACTATACTAAAGCAGATGATGTCCGTATGAGAGAAATCAGTCCTGGCCATTTTGTTCAATGTTCAGAACGTGAACTCGAATCGATTAAAGCAGCTTCGGCAACCAATTAATAGCAGAACGATGTCCTAAGGGGCATCGTTTTTTTGTGCAAGCAGTTTTCCTGCGGCGCTCAAAATTCGAATTTGGGAGACAGAATAGGCTTTTGAAAAAACTGAATCAAACTACAATAATTTTATTTCAATTTGTCAGAAAAATGATAGAATGGAAGAACAATGGATATGAAAACTTTAATCAAATGGTGTTATAGGACCCTGGTTGATAGTTAGTAGATCCACTCAGTCTTTTGAAATGATTCTTCCGAGTTAACACGGACATTTCTTGGGTTGCAAAAGAGGAATAAAGGGGTGCAGAAAATGGCGAAATCGTGGAAATGGCTGGCAATCTATGCAGCAAGCATCAGTGTAGCAAGTGCGGGAAACGTTTATGCCGCTGAAGAAGACAAGGCGCCGGATTTCACACCGCGGTCTTACCATGTAGCCGAACTTGATTCGCAAGTGTTGGCAGCTTCAAGTTTGTATGCGTTTGATTCGGGCTTGGACTTTGCTTATCCGGATGCTGTCCGCGGAATTTTTGTAACCGCTAACTCAGCTGGGGGAGAACGGTTCGATTCGTTGATCGATCTGGTGGATGAGTCGGACTTGAATGCTATGGTTATTGACATAAAAGAAGATTTTGGCCACTTGACATACATACCTGAGGAAGGCTCGGTTTTGGCAGAGCTTGATATGGGACAAGGGTTGATAAAAGATCCAAGAGCTATGCTGGAACGGTTAGAAGAAAAAGAAATTTATCCAATTGCCCGTGTAGTTGTTTTTAAAGATACAGTTTTGGCGGAAGAAAGACCGGAACTGACGTTCATGGATGGTGACCAGGTTTGGAAAAACAATCGCGGCGAATCATTTGTAAATCCATTCATGAAAGAAGTATGGGATTACAACGTGAAAGTTGCTATCGAAGCTGCCAAACTCGGATTTAAAGAAATCCAATTTGATTATGTCCGTTTTCCTGAAGGATTTGAAAACCGTGCGGAGAGTCTGAGCTACTCGCTTGGTGATTATGAAGAAGCGGATATCGACCCAACACAAAAAAGAGTAGAAGCAGTTACGGATTTTGTCGCATATGCAAGGGAGCAGTTAGCACCCTACGGAGTAGAAGTATCAGTCGATATTTTTGGTTATGCTGCAACTTTGCCGGAAGCTCCAGGCATCGGCCAGAATTTTTCAAAGATCTCTGAAAATGTGGATGTTATCTCTTCTATGATTTACCCAAGCCATTGGACTTCTTATTTCGGGATCGCAAAACCGGATCTGGAACCATATCAACTGGTGGCTGAGTATGCCAAAGTGGAAAACCAGGTATTAGGCGCATTGGACAACCCGCCCGTCTCGCGTCCATGGCTGCAGGATTTTACAGCAAGCTACCTCGGGGCTGGCAACTATATGAATTATGGCAAGCCAGAAGTGGAAGCCCAAATAAAAGCCCTGCACGATAATGGAATTGATGAATACCTTCTATGGAATGCCGGAAACTCCTATTCACCTGGTGTGGACTATACTCCTTGATTGGTGGCAAGAGAGCTTGGCGTTCTTCGGCCGGGCTCTCTGTGTAGAGCAACCCAGATGCGCCTTTTAATAAGTGATTTTTTCTGCTTCTATATATAAACGGGATTATTCATCATATAATCAAGCCATAAATGAAACTATTTTCTTTTTGAAACGTAATATATATATGTAATAGCATTTTCAAAAAGATTCCGTAACTGAGAATAAATAAATTCGGTTTGGAAGTTTACGACAAAAGAAAAAGGGGTAAAATTATATTACATAGTTGTGTAAGTATAATGAATATATAGCTATTATGTGACAAAAAGATTGATTTCTAATTTTTTTATTAAGATATACTATTAAATTCACTCCATACATTGTATAATGAATGTAGAGCCTCTAAACTATAATGATTCTAATTTGAAGCAAATAATAAGTTTTTAAGAATCCGAAAGGAAGTGCTCCACTATGATGGTTACACTATTTACTTCACCGAGCTGCACATCTTGCAGAAAAGCTAAAGCTTGGCTTGAGGAACACGAGATTCCATACACAGAACGCAATATTTTTTCTGAGCCTTTAACAATTAGTGAAATCAAAGAAATATTACGTATGACTGAAGACGGCACAGATGAAATCATCTCAACCCGTTCTAAAATATTCCAAAAATTGAATGTGGATGTTGAGAGTTTACCGCTTCAACGTCTTTATGAGTTAATCCAAGAACATCCAGGGCTGTTGCGCCGTCCGATTATCATGGACGAAAAACGCCTGCAGGTCGGCTACAATGAAGATGAAATCCGTCGATTCCTTCCACGTAAGGTTAGAGCTTATCAATTGCTTGAAGCTCAGCGAATGGTAAACTAACTAAAAGCACATTAGCTGTCCGGTCTTTATGGTATTTCATAAAAGATCTTGGGCAGCTTTTCTTTATTTTAATTAGTTGCATAAATCTGTTAAGTGCATTAAACTCTATGTACTTGTAACTTGTCTTTGGTGATAGGCATAAACTTTTTCTTTACTCATGAAAAAAGTTATACTTGTTAAAAGCAATACAGCACGGCTCTGAGGAATGTTCTCTTAGTCCAAACCGTAAAGGAGAGGTGTAAAATGGAAATCGAACGTATCAACGACAACACAGTTAAATTTTACATTTCCTATCTCGACGTTGAAGAGCGAGGGTTTAGCCGTGACGAAATCTGGTTTAACAGAGATAAGAGCGAAGAGCTTTTTTGGGAAATGATGGATGAAGTTAATGAAGAAGCCGATTTCGTAATGGAAGGTCCGCTTTGGATCCAAGTCCAGGCTATGGACAAGGGTCTTGAAGTCACAGTAACGCGTGCGCAATTAACTAAAGATGGGCAGAAGCTTGATTTGCCTGATGATATAGAAGAACGCCGCAAAATGTTTGCAAGTGAAGATGCGGTCACTCCGGAATTTGATGAATTCGAACCGGTTTTTGATGAACCTGACATTAAGAAACTTGAATATACATTTGTTTTTTCTGAAGTGGAAGAGCTGCTGCCAATTGCGCGCCGGTTGATGTACGTGCCGATTGAATCTGCAGTTTATCATTTCGAGAACAAATATTATCTATATACAAGCTTTGATGAACTCCTCCATTCGGAAGAAGACATTAAAAACAATGTTAGTATCATTACAGAGTATTTACGTATCTCGCCGGTAACAGTTCACCGTCTTGAAGAATACGGAAAACCAATTTTCAAAGAAGATGCGCTCTCAAATGTACTTCATTATTTTGGCTAAGATCTCCTTTCAGGAGGTCTTTTTTTTTATTGCCAAAATGCTCCTAGTTCCATAAACTAGAAGAAAGGAGAGTGATCTATATATTAGTAGCCAAAACCGAACAACAGGAATTGTTTTATTTAACCGGCAAGCATACCCGCACTGAACTCAGGGAGATGCGCCAGCGAAAACAGTTTTTTTGTCCTTCCTGCAAAGCGCCGCTGCGTTTGAAAATCGGAGAAATCAACATCCCTCATTTTGCCCACCAGACTCGAACAGATTGCGACACTTTCAGCGAACCAGAATCTTCTCTTCATCTCCAAGGAAAACTTCTTCTTTACAAATTCTTCTCTCAGTTAAACCTCAAAGCCGAATTAGAAAGCTATCTCCCCCAAATCCGTCAGCGCGCGGATCTTTTGGTCAACCGCCACCTTGCGATTGAATTTCAATGCAGCACAATTCCGGTCCAACAACTCAAACAGCGATCCGAAGGTTATTTAAAGATGAAGTTGAAGCCTGTTTGGATCAAAGGTTTAAAAGAATCCTGCCCCGAAGGAATCAGTTTACTCGGACTGAAAACGCATGAAATTGAAATGAGGCAAAATGTCGCCGAAACTTTTTTCATCCTGTTGTTCTATCCACCGGACAATCGATTTTACTATCATTCAAGCTTGTTTTATGTAAGCTCGAATCGTTGGGTAGGAAAAACCAAGTCAATCGAGGCAAGCAAGCAAGTTTTTCCTTTCGCAATTCCAAAGCTTTTGACCAAAGAGGAATTTAATAAAGTTCTGGGAATTTTTCAGAATGTGCGCCAGCAATACATCCGAAGCCAGCTGTATAACGAAAATCGAATAAAAAGTTTGTACTGCCGATTATGTTATGAGTTGCAGCTGGATATGGCTAATTTGCCGGCTCATTTCGGAATTCCATTGCTCGGTGCCGAATGTCTGAAGCAGCCGGCAGTGTTGTGGCAGTTGCAGGCAGCGGCGGCATGGGAAAAGGGGATTTCGGTGGATGGGCTGATCGCTTCTGGAAAACTAGTGTTATCAGATCCTTCAAGGGCTCCTGAAGCAACGGAAATAATGTCCCGCTACCTGGATCTATATTTGCTGTTAAAAGAGGGTTTTTCAAAAGATTCCAGCTTTTTGGAAATCACCTATGATAACTATTGCAAAAACTTGCGAAAATTGAGAAAATAAGGTGTAGTTCGTTTCCCGAAAGAATGGGACAGAGGAGGAAATTTAATGGTCAACAAAGTATTGGCAAGAGAAGAAGTTCCAACAGAATTAACGTGGAGATTGGAAGATATATTCGAAACCGATGAACTTTGGGAAAAAGAGTTTGTGGAAGTTTCTGCAATCGGAGACAAAGCAGAGTCGTATCAAGGAAAATTGCAGGAAAGTGCCGAAGCGCTTTATGAGGTGCTGGTTTATAAAGATGAGTTGACCGAACGGTTGAGACGCCTTTATACTTATTCGCATATGCGCTACGATCAGGATACGACCAACTCGAAATACCAGGCGATGGACAGCCGCGTGAAATCTTTGTTTGCGAAAGTCTCAGCTGGCTTGTCATTCCTGACGCCTGAAATACTGGCTCTGGAAGAATCTGTCCTAAACGGCTATGTGGATAGCCACAAAGGCTTGAGTTTGTACAAGCAGGCGCTTGAGGAATTGAATTCACTTCGTCCGCATGTATTGCCTGCCGAGCAGGAATCCTTGCTTGCGCAAATGTCTGAAGTAAGCCGCGCATCATCAGAAACGTTCGGCATGCTGAACAATGCAGATTTAGAGTTTCCGGAAATAGAAGATGAGTCAGGCGAAAAAGTCCAAATTACGCATGGCAATTACATCCGCTTTTTGGAAAGCAAAGATCGCCGCGTGCGGGAAGATGCGTTTAAAGCGGTTTATGCAACCTATGGCAAATTCCGCAATACTTTTGCTTCCACGCTTTCGGGCAACATTAAGCGCGATAACGTTAACGCACGGATCCGGAAGTTTGAGTCAGCTCGCCAGGCAGCCTTGGCTGACGACCATATCCCGGAAGCTGTTTACGATAACCTGGTGGAGACTGTCAACAATAACCTTCATCTTTTGCACCGCTACGCAGCGTTGCGCAAGGAAGTACTGGGAATCGACAAAGTTCATATGTGGGACATGCACACTCCTTTGGTTAAAGAAGTGAAAATGGAGATTCCATATGAAAATGCCACAGGGATTATGCTTAAAGGCCTTGGAGCACTTGGCGAGGAATACGTAGGCATTGTTCAAGAAGGCATCGACAACCGCTGGGTGGACGTCAAAGAGAACAAAGGAAAGCGCAGTGGAGCGTATTCATCCGGTGCTTATGGAACCAATCCCTATATCCTGATGAACTGGCAGGACAATGTAGACAATTTGTTCACATTGGCCCATGAATTTGGCCACAGTGTCCATAGCTACTATACACGCGCAAACCAGCCGTATATTTACGGTGATTACTCTATTTTCGTAGCGGAAGTGGCTTCGACCACCAACGAAGCTCTGCTGAACGAATACATGGTAAAAGCAACTGAAGACGACCAGGAGCGCATATACTTATTGAACCACTGGCTTGATGGATTCCGTGGAACAGTATTCCGCCAGACCATGTTTGCCGAGTTTGAACACATGATGCACAAAATGGATCAGGACGGGGAAGCATTAACAGCCGATCGCCTGACAGAGGTTTATTACGAACTAAACCAAAAGTATTTCGGACCGGATGTGGCAGTCGATGAAGAAATTGGTTTGGAGTGGGCAAGAATTCCACACTTCTACTATAATTATTATGTCTTCCAGTATGCCACGGGCTTTAGTGCGGCGACAGCATTGAGCAAAGGAATACTTGAAGAAGGGCAACCTGCAGTAGATCGCTATATTAATGAATTCCTAAAGGCCGGCAGCTCGGACTATCCGATTGAAGTGCTGAAAAAAGCCGGTGTCGATATGACACAATCAAAAGCTGTTGAAGAAGCTTGCAAAGTATTTGAACAAAAGCTGAATGAACTCGAAAAATTATTGCTGAATAAATAAAATAAGGAAAGAAGCTGATTTTATAAGTCTGCTTCTTTCTTTTTATTATATAAAGATAATTAAAAAAGAGTAAGCGTTAGGATAAAAAAGATTGAATATGACGAATTTGTGAAAGTGATTGTGAATTATTGCATTAACTATTATTCCGTGATAAGATTATGTTGTGAAATAAATCACATACAAACATACACCCCTTTGTTTGAGCGTGAACATTTCTCCCATCCCCTTTGTGTAATATAGAAAGGCGCCTTCCGGACGTGGAAGGCGCCTTTCGCTTTGGTTTTAGAAAAGCGAAAGCGCCCGTGTAGCTCTGACGGGCATAAGGCAGAACAGCGAAGTGGCGCTTTTTGCCACACAGCTGGAATGACTTATGACCCCGAAGAGCTGGGCGCTGAAGTCTGGACAATAAGAAAAGCGGCAGCGCCCGTGTAGCTCTGACGGGCATAAGGCAGATCAGCGAAGTGGCGCTTTTTGCCACACAGCTGGAATGACTTATGACCCCGAAGAGCTGGCGCTGGAGTCTGGACAATAAGAAAAGCGGAAGCGCCCGTGTAGCTCTGACGGGCATAAGGCAGAACAGCGAAGTGGCGCTTTTTGCCCCACAGCTGGAATGACTTATGACCCCGAAGAGCTGGGCGCTGGAGTCTGGACAATAAGAAAAGCGAAGGTGCCCGTGTAGCTCTGACGGGCATAAGGCAGACCGGCGAAGTGGCGTTCTTTGCCGCACAGTCGGGTTGGCTTATGACCTGAAGAGCTGGGCATCGGAGTCTGGACAATGAAGAAAAGCGAAAGCGCCAACGCAGTCCCTTACAGCTATTTACAGGAAGCTTTATTTCAACTGTGTGGATATACGTTCTGATTTTATATAAATACTTTCAAAACCAAATACGAGCCATAAAAAATAACCTGTCTCCCACAAGTGGGAGGCAGGTTATTTTACTTTCCATAAGGTTTCTTTCGGCATGCAGATGCGTTCGAGCTTCTGTTGAAGAACTTGTTTTTTCAGTTCGCATTCTGCGGTTTGTTCGGAAATATTGTATATAGAAGCAATTTCTCTAGTTGCCATAGTTGAGTATTTTGTGAAAAGATCATCCAAGGATGGCGGGGTTTGCCGGTTCAGGCTTTCTTCCCCCAGCATTTCTTGTAAAATTGTTTGATAAACATCATAAGAATAAAGTCCGGATACTTTGACGCCTTCGTCTTCAATGCATTCATTGAAAAAGACAATGCTTGGAACTTCGTTGATTTCCATTTCGCGGGTAATCTGTAAATCGCATTGGAAAGCTTTTGCGGTATGTACAGAATGAAAATCCAATTTGAATTCTTCCTGATCCAATTCTGCTTCTTCCGCTATTTCCAACAAGACGCTGTATGAAGAGACATCTTTGGACTGAAGGAACAGATACTCCTGCAGTTTGTGAAGGAACCGGTTTCCTGAACGTTTTCCCTGAAGTTCTGCAGCTTTTATCGCTACAGACGGCAAGACAGGATGAGTCAAATTATCGGTATCAATATTTGATGACAGTGTTGACTTGTTTAAGTTGAATAATTGCGTACTCAAAACAATGCGCATGGAAAAATAATGGCCGTATTCGATTTGTAATTTTCGGATGATCCCTTGCAGTTCCCAGCATTCCGAGTTTAATGGATCTACGAAAACGTATAGTTCCATTGGTTTAAAGGAATTCGCAGGCTCACGAATTTCCTGAGCCAAATCTAAGTTGCTCACTCCAACTCCTCCTCACTGTCATACTCATTGATCATATGATGCGCAGTCATAACAAGGCGATTGTATAAAGTTTCACGGAATTTCCCGCTTAACCCCACCTCGTCCATTGCTTCACTCATGCACTCCAGCCAAGCCTGAGCTCTGGCAGGCGTAATTGCGAATGGGTGATGTCTTGCCTTTAGTCTCGGATGGCCATGCTCTTCTGAATAAAGGTTGGGTCCACCTAAGTATTGGGTCAAAAATTGTTTTTGTTTACGGGCGGTTTCTGAAAGGTCATTTGGAAAAATAGGCTGCAGCTGTGGATGCTCCGCTACGCGGGCATAAAATGCATCGACTAACTTTGATAATGTTTCCGCACCAATTTCTTCATACGGAATAATAGGTTTTCCAGTCATTATCGTGTCTCCTTTGCTTTAGCTGTAAATTCATTCTAACAACGCAGCCCGAATATCTCAAACAAATCGATTGAGCAGCTGCCAAATTTTAGGTTTAGAGAATGTTATTTTGTTCAGTGAACAGATGCAGAATCCATAAAGCGGGCAATTTTTTTGTTTGCTGGCCGTTCGGGAATCACTTGTTGCTGAAGGAAATGGAAAAATCGCTCTTGGCCAGTTTCGGCATCTGCCACTTCAAACTCCAGTTCGAAATCCTCTTGTCCATTGTACTCAGAATGATCGATGACCAGTAAGCCTTCCAGGTAATTGAATTCCACGCGGTGAGTAGTCAACGTGCCGATCGTTTTCAACTCCGCAATTGATACATCCATTTTTTGCAGAGCATCTGATACTTCAGCCGCTTCGAAAGTTTTTAATTCGAGCATGCGCCGCGCCTGCTCTTTGGTCAATTTATCGGTAATTTCGTAATGGCCGACAGGAGCAGGAGTTTTCAACGTACACTCAAAAAGGCCGCTTTTATTCCGGATGCGCAATGCGCTGCGCTGTGCCTTCAATTGAAAATTATCGGTATCAAAATAATGGTTGTGCTGGGTGACAGGACCGTTATGGAAAGCGGCAAAATCTTTCAGCAAGCGTGTATATTCTTCTTTTGTCAGCATGTTTTTAAATTCGATTTCAAGTTCTTTTGTCATGGGTAACACCTCTCTGTTAACTTCATTATCGGATAGTTTAGTGCAAACTGCAACGAATGGCAGAGCTGTGTTAAAATATCATTATTAAGAAGCTAGAAAGGAAGTATCAATTTGCATAAATTCGTAGCAGTAAACCGAACTGAAATCACTGAAAACAACATTGAATTTTTCATTGAAGAAACCGAACCGGCTGAAGCAATTGAAGCGTCAGGGCAAATGCTCACAGATTCTGACAATCAGGCGTTTGTCTATTTGCTGGATACGGGTACTGACTATATATATGTTCAGTTTGGCGTACATACATGGCCAGCGTTGACCAAAGCGCTGCAGCAAAAAAAAGTTCCGCTCTTAACATGGGGCAAACAAGTCATGCCGCTGGCAGAGTTCCACGAAGAGCTGTGGATGCTGGTAGAGAACATAGAAGGCAATGACAACTACGGAGAAGCTTTCCGTACTGCTGTAGAACAGGCATTTCATGAGGCACTTGCTTCACGATCTTAAAAGAAGTGAGGAGGACCGGAGATGGGTCAATGGAATCGATTTTTAGCACCATATAAACAGGCAGTAGATGAATTAAAGATAAAATTCAAAGGGATGCGAAGCCAGTTTGAGACCGACAACACAAATTCGCCGATTGAGTTTGTGACTGGCCGCGTCAAGCCTTTAGCGAGCATCTACGACAAGACCCTGGAAAAAGGCATTCCGTTTGAGCCTTCTGAAGAGCTTGCCCATCAATTGCAGGATATAGCCGGAATTCGAATGATGTGCCAATTTGTCGGAGATATTGAGACGGTGGTCGGTTTGTTGAGGCAGCGCAAAGACTTGCGTATTGTGGAGGAAAAAGACTATATCTCCAATGAAAAACAAAGCGGCTACCGCTCCTACCACGTCATTGTGGAATACCCGGTTCAGACCATCAACGGAGAGCAGCTGATTTTAGCGGAAATTCAAATCCGGACTTTGGCAATGAATTTTTGGGCATCGATTGAGCATTCCTTGAATTACAAATATAAAGGTGTTTTTCCGGAAGAAATCAAGAACCGGCTTCAACGCGCCGCCGAAGCTGCGTTTCAATTGGATGAGGAAATGTCTCAGATTCGGGATGAAATTCAGGATGCTCAGGCCTACTTCACCGAATTCAAGGAATCGCCTGGAACTCATTTTCGAACCGATAGAGAGGGAGGTCGACCAGAACGATGAAATTTTATATCATATCGAGAAGTGACAAATTATCCAATGAACTGATGGCCACTGCTAGAAACTACCTGGAGGATTTCGGGATGGAGTGGAACGAAGAGTCGCCTGATGTAGTCCTGTCAATTGGCGGGGATGGAACTTTGCTTCATGCATTCCATAAATACAGTGAAAAGCTTGCAGATGTGGCTTTTGTCGGAATACATACAGGCCATCTTGGTTTTTATGCTGATTGGAAGCCGATTGAAATCGAGAAACTTGTTTTATCGATTGCCAAAAAGGAATATGAAGTGATTGAGTATCCATTGCTGGAAGTGAGCATCCATTACCAGAACCTGGAGGAACCGGCCGTTTATTTGGCGTTGAATGAGTCGACCGTCAAGTCTCCGGATGTCACATTGGTTATGGACGTCTTTCTAAATGAACATCATTTTGAACGCTTTAGAGGAGATGGCCTGTGCATGTCCACCCCTTCAGGGAGTACAGCCTATAACAAGGCGCTGGGAGGCGCCATCATCCATCCGTCGCTGCAGGCAATGCAATTGACAGAGATGGCTTCTATCAATAACCGGGTTTTCCGGACGGTGGGATCGCCGCTGGTCCTGCCTGGCCATCACCGTTGTGCTTTGCGTCCGGTAAAAGCGCCTGATTTCATGGTGACGATCGATCATCTTCAGCTGCTTCATAAAGATGTAAAATCGATCGAATACAGAGTTGCATATGAAAAAGTTCGATTTGCCAGATTCCGCGCGTTTCCATTCTGGCAACGCGTCCACGATTCCTTTATTGACAGCGAGCTTTCAGATTGAGCGCCATGAAACCCTTTCAATTGACCTATACTGCTAAAGCCCCGAGCCTGTTGCGCGAGGCGCTTGGGGACTGGGGCATCTCCAAACGGACATTGGCTTCCGTTAAATATGGCGGCGGTCAAATTTTAGTGAATGACGCAGAAGTAACGGTCAGGCATCCCTTGAAAAAAGGTGATGCCGTGACCGTTATTTTTCCGATTGAAGAGCATGGGAAAGGCTTATCTGCAGAAGACGGTGACCTGGAAATCGTCTATGAAGACGAGGCGCTGCTGATTGTTGAAAAGCCGCCTTTACAAAATACCATTCCATCGCGAGAGCATCCGTTTGGCAGCTTGGCCAATATTGTCGCGAAGCATTTCAATGACCATGGCATTCCTTCCACTCTGCATATTGCGACGCGGCTGGACCGGGATACTTCCGGGCTGGTTTGCATCGCAAAAAACCGCCATATCCATCACATGATCTCGCTGCAGCAGCAGGAGAAAAAGATGAAACGGCGGTACGAGGCATTGGTTCATGGAACAGTAGAAAAAGATGCATTTACAATTACTGCTCCCATCGGGCGAAAAAATGCCAGCATTATCGAAAGGGAAGTGCGTGAAGACGGGCAATTTGCAGAAACCGAAGTCCGCGTAATCGAGAAACTGGAAGGCTATTCGCATGTTACCCTGCAACTGAATACCGGAAGAACCCATCAGATCCGTGTCCATTTAGCCCATATTGGCCATCCGCTGCTTGGGGATGATTTGTACGGGGGCAAAAGGGATTTGATCGGTCGCCAAGCGCTTCATTGTACAGAATTGGAACTGATCCATCCAGTTTCTGGGGACTCGCTGTTTTTCCGCTCTTCGTTGAACCGGGACATGCAGTCATTGGTTTAATGGAAAAGGTGAAAGCGATCCGGTTGATAAGGCTGCTGGGAAGGCACTGAAACTATTTCTTTTTCGGGAAAGCGGAAAGCGGTCAAAGTGCCGCCAAATACGCAGCCGGTATCGATATTGACGGTGTTGTTGATGAAATAAGGCTCTGCAGTTGGCGTGTGTCCATAAACCACCCATTTTTTTCCTCGGTAGGTTCTGGCCCAGTCGCGCCTGACGGGACGGCCATCAGCGTGAAATCTTCCAGTGATATCGCCATATAGTACAAAAATCGCAATGCCTTTGCTGAGCGGTTTCCCGATCATCTCAGCCTTTAATCCAGCGTGGGCCACAATCAAGTCGTTTTCCAGCTGCTGGTAATGGGGAAGCTGCTCATAAAAGTGAATATAGCGTTTTCGGAATTGCTGTTTTTCCGGATCGGGCAGCTGTTTCCATTCTGCTACAGTGACTTCCAGGCCGTGGGCAAGCTGAACATCGTGCCCTTTAAAAAAACGAAAAAGTTTGTTGCAATGATTTCCGGGAGAATAGTACAGAATGCCTTCGTCCTGCAGCGCAAACAGCAGTTTCAGAACATCGAGAGATTGGGGGCCGCGGTCCATTGCATCGCCGACAAAGGCGAGTTTGCGGTTTTCCGGATGGACAAATATATGGCCTTGCTTTTCATAGCCAAGCTGTTTGATGAGCTCCAGCAGCTCCTGGTAGCAGCCATGGATATCACCAATAATGTCATATTTCATAATGGACACCTTCTTTGTTTTAAAATTTACTATACATACCTAGGGTGTAGCGTATAGACTACTATAGCAAGCATAGAGAATCTTCGAAAGGAGGGAGTATACATGATGGAAGAAAAAGCAGTACGTGATGAAGAATTGAATGATGCATTGTTCACTGAATTGCTGATCCGCGGAGATGTGAAAGAATTCCGCGATGAGTTTTTATCGCACCATCCATACGACCAGGCTAGTTTTTATGAAAAGGCGGATTCCGGGAACAGGCAATTGCTGTATCAGTATCTCTCTCCTAAAGAGATGGCGGATATTTTTGAAGCTATTGATTTGGATGATGATGAATACGAAGACTTATTCCATGAGATGGACGCGCGTTACGCCTCTGATTTATTGTCCTATATGTACACAGATGACGCGGTGGACGTCTTAAATGAATTGAATAAAGAACAGGTCGCAAGCTACTTGACGATTATGGATAAGGAATCGGCGCAGCAAATCAAGGACTTGCTGCATTACGAAGAGTATACAGCGGGTTCCATCATGACCACGGAGTTTGTGGCCATACCGAAAAACTCTACGGTGCGCTCGGCGATGAACATTTTGCGGAATGCAGCACCGAATGCCGAAACTATCTATTATGTGTTTGTAATTGATGATGATAAGAAACTGTCGGGTATTGTGACATTAAGAGATTTGATCCTTGCCGAAGAAGATACGCTCATCAGCACCATCATGAACGAACGGGTCGTCAGCGTTTCGGTCAGCGAAGACCAGGAAGAAGTGGCCCGGATGATCAAAGATTATGATTTTCTTGCTTTGCCGGTTGTCGATTTCCAAAACCATCTTCTTGGCATTATTACAGTTGACGATATCATTGACGTGCTCGAAGAAGAGGCATCGGACGATTACTCCAAACTGGCCGCCGTTTCCGATATGGACACGTTTGACAAAGGGCCCTTGACCGCTGCAAAAAAACGGCTGCCCTGGTTGCTGTTGTTGACATTCCTTGGAATGCTGACGGCCAATTTGATGGGTATGTTTGAAGCGACCTTGGATGAGGTTGCGCTGTTAGCTGTCTTTATCCCGCTGATTGCGGGAATGGCCGGAAACAGCGGAACACAGGCACTGGCCGTAGCTGTCCGGGGAATTGCGACAGGCGACATTGAAGAGCAGAGCAAAATGAAGCTGCTGTTCCGCGAGGCTGGGACAGGCCTGATTACTGGTGTTGTCTGCGGCGTTGTTGTAGTCGGACTGGTTTATTTCTGGAAAGACGAATTGCTCATTGGCATGCTCGTTGGAACTGCCGTTATGAGTTCCATTTTCGTTGCCACATTGGCAGGTTCATTTATTCCGTTATTGATTCATCGGATGAAAATCGATCCAGCCGTAGCATCCGGACCGTTTATCACCACCTTGAATGACATCATTTCAATTGTGATTTATTTAGGCTTAGCAACAACATTCCTAAGCCGGCTCTAGAAAAGTGCGAATTGCACTTTTCTTTTTTGTGAGGTATTATTAGTACCAGGTAATAATTACAGACGCAGGAGGAATGGACATGTCAATATCATTAAAAGGAAAGACTTTTGTCATTATGGGAGTAGCTAACAAGCGAAGCATCGCTTGGGGGATTGCACGCTCTTTGGATCAATCGGGAGCAAATCTGATTTTCACTTATGCAGGCGAACGCTTCGAAAAATCTGTACGTGATTTGGTAGCAACGCTCGATGGCACCCACGAACTGATCTTGCCATGCGACGTAACAAACGATGAAGCAGTAGCGGAATGTTTTACTGCCATTAAAGAGCAGGTGGGAACCATCCACGGATTGGCACATTGCATCGCTTTTGCAAAAGGCGAGGAATTGTCCGGTGATTTTTCGGATACATCAAGAGATGGCTTCCTATTGGCGCACAACATCAGTGCCTACTCATTGACAAGCATCGCGAAAAACGCCAAGCCATTGATGGCTGAAGGCGGAAGCATTGTCGCATTGACGTATATCGGCGGCGAACGCGTCATGCCGAATTACAATGTCATGGGAGTGGCGAAAGCTTCTCTTGAAATGTCCGTTCGTTATTTGGCAGCGGATCTTGGACGGCATGGCATCCGCGTCAACGCTATTTCTTCTGGTCCGATTCGCACACTATCATCGAAAGGTGTCAGCGATTTCAACTCCATTCTTCATGAAATCGAAGAAAAAGCACCGCTTCGCCGCAATACGACACCTGAAGAAGTGGGCGATACCGCTGCTTTCCTATTCAGCGATATGTCACGCGGAATTACAGGGGAAACCATCCATGTAGACAGCGGGTTCCATATTCTATAATAAATATAAAAAAGCAGATCGGCCGATAACTCGGCTGATCTGCTTTTTTGTGTTCATAGATTAACTAACGACTTTTTCCATCGATTTATGGGGAATGCCGGCATCCATGAATTCATCGGATGTGATGTCGTAGCCCAGTTTTTCATAGAAGGCGAGTGCATGGGTTTGGGCATTCAATTTGAGTCTGAAAATACCGTTTGTTCGTGCGTACTCTTCCATCTCATTCATCATCATTACACCGATATGCTGGCCGCGGTATTCGGAAAGTACGCATACCCGTTCAACTTTGCCAAGGCCTGCTTCCACTTCCCGGATGCGCCCTGCCGCAATCGGCTGTTCAAGCTGATAACCGACAAAATGAACCGCTGTATCATCGTATTCATCCATCTCAATATGAATCGGAACGTGTTGTTCATCCACAAAAACTTTTCTGCGGATATCGAAAGCCTGTTCTTTTTCCATCTGAATTTCAGCAATTTTTACTTTCAGCACTTATTGATCATCTCCAGTTAATCTGAATGTCTCGTAGACCGTCCATGAACCATCTTCCAATTGATAAAGCAGGTGCATACGGTCAATCACTTCTTCGTGGTCGATGCCAGCCATCTTCAATTGCGCGAAAACATCGGCATGTTCTGTATCGGATAGTTTTTGTCCGATCGTAATATGCGGCACGAAAGAATGCTTTGGCATGCCTCCGAAAAAATCAGAATGAAGATCTTCGTGCAATGCAGCGATTTCAGCATTTGGCTCCACCTTGAAATACAAAGTATTGGTAACCGGTGAAAACGTGCTGACACGCGTAGCATGTAGCTTAAAGGGTTTTTGCCGCTTGGCGATGTTCTGCATTTCTGCTGCGACATCTTTAATTGTTGATGCATCTGCCTCAAATGGTCCTTTTAACGTCATGTGAGGGGTAATCAGCTCATAGTGCGGATCATAACGCTTGCGGTACGAATTGGCGAGATCCTGCAATTTTTTTGAAGGAAAAGCTGCGACTCCATAGTTCATCTTAATGACCTCCTTGTCTGTGATAACCATCCATAGCAATGGTGCCAACTTTGTCTCGGAACTCGGTCAGCCTTTACATGCCAAAGTTCTGAATAAGCGCACGCCTCAAATCGGGCTGCCAATGCTTCCAAGTATGGTCTCCTTCAAATTCTTCATAAAAGATCGAAAACCCTTTATTTTTCATTAAATTATTTAATTGCCGGTTGGGTTCAACAAAATCTTCGGTGGTGCCGTTGCCCAGTTTGACAGCCGTTTCTTCTTTTCCAATCACATGGTAGACAGTAAAAGAATTAGCCGATTGGAAAGCTTCCACTGCGGTCAGCATTTCTTGCCCGACCTTCGGCGATTGCAGGATAACACGGCCGAAAATATTCGGGTATTTTAAGGCAGCCATAAGGGAGACGGTTGCGGCCAACGAATCACCGATTAAGGCACGCCCCATGCCCACCTGATAGGTCGGATATTTTTCGTCAAGGAACGGCACCAGTTCGTGTGCCAGAAAGCGCAGATAAGCACCATGCTGTTCGCCGGTGGGTTCATATTTTTTGTTTCGATCAGCGACGCTCTTATAAGGTACGCCGACCACGATAATGTTTTCGATTTCCTGGCTTTCCAACAATTCATCCACAACACGTGGAATCCGCCCTAATTGAAAATAATCTTTGCCATCAGAAGCGATGACCAGCGTGTATTTATAAAGGGGAGAATAATTGGAAGGAAGATAGACAAGCAATTGCATGTCTTCCTGGAGCTCTTTGCTGTAGATGGATAAATCTTCTACCTTTCCAGTCGTCATTCGGAAGCCTCCTTTAAGGTTCTGTAAGAAAATTGTACCATACTGAATGTCCAAGGTATAATGGGAAAGAACACCAACTTACTAGAGCGAAAGGGGTTTTTGACATGGATGGTGCAAAATTTCGGGTTCACTCAGACGACGTGACAAAGGCGACGCATGAAGCATTGGAACGCAGAGGGGTTACGAATGAAGACATAGCCAAAATAGTTTTGGATATGCAGCTGCCTTTTAACGAAGGGCTTACCATTGAGCATTGTATGGAATCGGTTGAGAGTGTGTTGCGTAAACGTGAAATGCAGCACGCCTTGCTTGTTGGCATCGAATTGGACGAACTGGCAGAGCAAGGGAAACTGTCACGCCCGCTTCAACAGATTGTTGGATCGGATGAAGGGCTTTTTGGCGTTGATGAAATGATCGGGCTGGGTGCGGTTTTAACTTATGGCAGCATTGCTGTTACGACATTCGGACATTTGGATAAAAACAAAACAGGAATCATTCACAAGCTCGATACAAAATACGGCGGCCAGGTTCACACTTTTCTGGATGATTTGGTAGCGAGTATTGCTGCATGTGCATCCGCCCGCATCGCACATCGGACACGCGACCTGGAAGAACAGGGAAAAACGTTCGAAGATTTGGCCCCGGAAGATACGACTCCGGAAACGCATGTGGAAGGTGCCGAAACATAAGGAGTTTTCTAAATGTTCCCACTGTAAGCGTTTGTATTTTGGAAAGTCGTTGAAACTAGTAAGAAAGACATGGTATTATTAAATTGGAACATAAAACACTATAGAAAAGGGAGGTCACCTTATGTTGAAAAAGAAATTTGGTTTATTTGCTGCAGTAACTCTTGCAGGATCTGTATTTTTGGCAGGTTGCGGAGATGATGCAGCTACAGAACCGGAAGGCGAAGGCGGCGGGGCAGCAGATCCCGAATTCCTAAGCATCCTGACTGGCGGTACAACAGGAACATATTATCCGCTTGGCGGAGCAATGGCCACAATCGTTGAAAACGAAACAGGGTTGGATACTACTGCTGAAGTTTCACAGGCATCTGCTGCGAACATGACAGCACTTGCTGATGGAGCTGCCCAAATTGCTTTTGTCCAGACCGATACAGCATTCTATGCAGCTGAAGGATCTAACATGTTCGAAGGAGAAGTAATTGATACGGTTTCGGCCATCGGTGCACTTTATCCGGAAACGATCCAATTGGTTACTACTGCAAATTCTGGAATTGCTTCATATGAAGATTTAGCAGGCAAAAGCATTTCTGTTGGCGCCCCAGGATCTGGAACTTATATTAACGCTGAACAATTATTGGAAATCCATGGCATGACAATGGACGACATTGATGCTCAGAACCTTGACTTTGGTGAGTCACAGGAAAGCTTGCAATCAGGTCAAATTGATGCGGCATTCATCACTGCAGGAACTCCAACAGGCGCAGTTGAAAGTCTTGGAGCTACTTCAGACGTTGTCATTGTACCTGTAGAACAGGACAAAGCTGACGAACTGATCGAAAAATATCCATATTATGCTCATGACGTTGTACCGTCTGGCATTTACGGATTGACTGAAGAAGTTCCGACTGTCTCTGTTTTGGCTATGCTCGTAGTTCAAAACGATCTTTCAGAAGATCTTGTTTATGACATCACGAAAGCGATCTATGAAAACACAGATCAAATCCAGCACGCAAAAGCTGACTTTATCCAAGCAGAAACGGCTCTTGACGGAATCGGAATCGATGTCCACCCAGGAGCGCAAGCCTATTTTGACGAAGTAAATTAATTGAATGAACGATTAACTGACGGTAAAGCGCAAGCTCTGCCGTCAGTTATTTGTTTTATAGATGGAGGAGAAAAAATATGCGGATACTCCGGATACGAATCGTTCTTCCATTATTGATTGCCCTCATCTTAATCGGCTCCTTAATCGCATTCTTCCCTTTTCACAAGTATTATGTGTTTATCGATAATGAGACTGAAAAAACAGCGGCTTATGTACCAATAGAAAGCCCATTTTTTCAAATCCAATATACACATTCCATTCATCTGTCAGAAGTTATTGAAAGCTACAAAGTAGCTGAAAATGATGTGTTGATGATGACAGAGCTTGAATATGAAGATTTCAATATTGGCATGCCCTCGAATGCAGGAGAAGGCGAGACCTTTGTCGAAAAGGACGGGAAATACTTTATTAAGAATATGGTAAGGGAAATTCCCGAGTTCCGTCTGTTTGTGGGAGACGTTGATGCGGGATTATCATTTCGCACCAAAGGGCACCAAATGGATTTGAAAAAAACACTTGAAAGAGGTAAGTCCTATACTTTTCGGGTACAGCGCTTATCCCTATTTCAACTAAGAGAAGGAGTGAGAATTGATGAGCGATAAGTTGTCTCCAGAAGAACGTGAACAGCAAAAGCTTCCACCAGAGGATGAGTCTTACATCTCAGAGGAAAAGCAAAAAGAAATTTTACAGAAATACGATCCCGAATCAAATACGCGGGATTTAAGCGGAATGATTAAGCATGTGGTCTTTTTCGGTTTACTGGCATTTTCCTTATTTCAACTCTATACCGCTATTTTTGGACAGTATACCGCTTATATTCAGCGCTCGGTTCACTTAGGATTTGCCTTATCCTTGATCTTTTTACTGTTCCCAGCCAGAAAGCGGAAAGGGGCTCGCCATAAAGTTGCTTGGTATGATTACATACTGGCGCTGCTGTCAATCGGCGTAGCTGCCTATTGGCCGATTATGTATGATGATTTGGTATTCCGGCTAGGACGTGTTACCGAATTGGACTTGATTGTCGGAATTTTAGCGATTTTGCTGACGCTTGAAGCGACACGCCGGGCAGTAGGCATGCCGATTACGATCATTGCCAGTTTATTTTTGGCCTATGCCTTTTTCGGGCCTTACTTCCCTGGATTTTTACGCCATAGAGGCCAGGATTTGGATGCAGTTATCCAGCTAATGTTCTTTACAACCGATGGGATATTAGGAACACCGCTTAGCGTATCGGCAACCTTTATTTTCACCTTCCTGTTATTTGGAGCATTCTTGGTGAAAACTGGGGTCGGACAGTATTTCAATGATTTAGCTGTGTCCCTGGCCGGAAGTTTAACAGGTGGACCGGCAAAAGTAGCGATTTTTTCCAGCGCCCTGCAAGGAACCATTTCCGGGAGTTCGGTTGCCAACGTCGTTACATCGGGTTCGTATACGATTCCGATGATGAAAAAATTGGGTTACAAGAAAGAATTTGCTGGAGGGGTAGAGGCCGCAGCTTCTACAGGCGGACAATTAATGCCGCCTATCATGGGGGCTGCAGCCTTCCTGATGGTGGAATTTATCGGGGGCGTGACTTACTGGGAAATTGCAAAAGCCGCGGCTATACCGGCGCTTTTGTATTTTACGGGTGTTTGGATCATGACCCATTTTGAAGCCAAGCGGATTGGTCTAAAAGGCTTGTCTCCGGAAGAAATGCCGGACCGCAAAGAAGTCTTGAAAAAGATTTACCTTCTTTTACCGATTATCGCCATCATCGTCTTCCTTTTAATTGGTATTCCAACGATGCAGGCGGCACTTTACGGAATTCTGTTAACAATTTTCGTCAGTGCATTCAATAAGGAAACACGCCTGAATTTCAAAGATATCATTTTAGCACTTGTCGACGGTGCCCGAACTGCTTTGGCTGTCGCAGCTGCAACAGCGGCAGCCGGTATTATTGTCGGGGTGGTCGTGAAGACTGGACTCGGATTGAGTTTGGCCAACGGGCTGGTTTCAGCTTCAGGAGGCAATATCCTGTTGACGCTATTCTTCACGATGCTCGCGGCGATTGTTCTGGGTATGGGATCTCCAACCACTGCCAACTATGTCATCACGTCTACAATAGCGGCACCAGCCATTATTACGCTGTTGATGCTTGATGAGCCAGTTGGAGCAGCAGTGCCGCTGGTGGTCGCTTTATCTGCCCATTTATTTGTTTTCTACTTTGGGATTATCGCAGATATCACACCGCCTGTTGCGCTTGCAGCATTTGCAGCATCAGGAATCTCAGGCGGCGAACCAATACGGACCGGGTTTATCGCAGCCAAATTAGCAGCTGCAGCGTTTATCATTCCTTATATGTTCGTGTTGTCGCCGGCTCTGTTAATGATCGATACAACCTGGCTTGAATTGATCTGGGTATTGATTACAGCATTGACAGGAATGGTAGCCATCGGAGCAGGGCTGATCGGCTATTGGTACCGGAAGCTTAACTGGTTCGAGCGCATTATTACATTCGCAACTGGATTGGCTTTGATTTATCCGGAAGGCTTGACTGATACGATTGGTGCAATATCGTTTGTCATCCTATTCGGAATTCAATGGTTAGCACGCGATAAAAAGCCTGCTAAAACAGTAGAAGCCTAATAAAATACAAAACCGGCCGGGCATCAGCCCGGCCGGTTTTTATTGTTGCTTCATTTTGCCAGAAACAGCGAAAAAAGCCACCGCCCGAAGGCGATAGCTTTTTCAAAGCAAACTTTGTTCCTAAAGCTTGCAGTGGGTTTGGCACCCAATGTTTCCCACTGATTTTCAAAACCCAATAAGAACGATCGATGTCAAATCTCTTACTTGTCCCATCTTATAATGTCAGCAGCAAAATGTAAAGTTGTTAGAAAATTTCACGAATATACCATTGTAGACACACGATGTTTGAATGCTTCAAACAATAAAATAAACTCTTTTAGAAAAGCCCTTTCGCTGTGGATGTGGAATCATCCTATGGCAGAGGGTTTTTATTTTTTCAAAAAGGATTGCTGTAAGGAACTTCGTGGTATATTATAAGAACATACGTTCCCTTTTGAGAGGTGGTAATTATGAAAGGTCTTGAATTGCCAGAACGTTATATATTCTGCATCGATATGCGCGGTTTTTACGCCAGCGTTTCCGCAGTCGAGCTCGGGCTGGACCCGCTGGAAGTTTGTCTTGCCATTGTCGGAAATCAGGAACGGAAAGGAAGTGTGGTGTTAGCGGCATCGCCGATGATGAAGGAGCGCTTTGGGGTGAAAACCGGCACCCGGCTTTTTGAAATTCCAGACCATCAGGACATTTTGCTGATCGAACCGAAAATGAAACTGTATTTGCAAAAGTCCATGGCGATTACAGAACTGTTGGGAACCTATGTGCCGAAAGAGTCGATTCATATCTACAGCGTGGATGAAAGTTTTATCGAGCTGACGGGTACTGAAAAGCTATGGGGTCCGCCGGCGTTCACCATGCGCCGCATCCAGCAGGATTTGCTGGAGTTTTTTAAGTTGCCCTCCTCTGTCGGGGGAGGGCCGAATATGCTGATGGCTAAACTGGCCCTGGATCTGGAAGCGAAAGAAACAGGTTTTGCTTATTGGACCCATGCCGACATCGCAATGAAGTTGTGGCCAGTGAGCCCTTTAAGCAGAATGTGGGGGATTGGAATCCGCACAGAAAAAACCTTGAACAGTATGGGCATTTATTCGGTTGGTGATTTAGCGTGCGCAGACGTCTCGCTATTGGAAGAGCAGTTTGGCATTTTAGGCAACCAGCTGCACCAGCATGCCAATGGCATTGATCTATCAGATCTGGGCTCGCCTTTAGTAGAAGGGCAAATCAGTTACGGAAAAGGCCAGATTTTATACCGGGATTACATAGAAGAAAAAGACATCATGACGATCATCCTGGAAATGTGCGAAGACGTTGCGATGCGGACGCGCCAAGCCCGTCGTGCGGGGCGAACGATCCACTTGAGTGTCGTCTACAGCAAGACAGCTTTTGGCGGTGGATTTTCCCGCTCGCGATCCATCGACGAAGCTACAAATGACACATTGAAGATGTACCAGGTTTGCCTAGAGATTTTCCGGGAGCATTTCCAGCATAAACCGGTTCGAAAGATTTCACTGGCTATCAGCAACCTGGAAGAGGAATCGTCGATGCAGCTAAGCCTCTTTGATGAAAGGAAGTTCGAAAACAGAAGCCTCGGAGAAGCGATGGACACAATACGGAAACGATATGGGTATTCGGCGATTTACCGGGGAATCTCGGGAACCGGTGCAGGCACTGCCATAGCACGGACGAAGTTGATTGGCGGACACAATAAAGAATAAGGGGGTGGTCCAATGAAACGCAATAAATACTTGAAGACAGTAGGCGACATCAAAGACCGCGGAAAGATCAAGTGGACAGCATTAATGCTGCCGGAGCATGTCGAGATGATCCGGGAATGGTACGAAAAAGACGAAAAGATGCCCAAACCCGATCTGAATGAGTTCGACCTGCAGCTGATGCAGGAGGAAATGGACATCGCACTCAAGCGCCAATGCGACGTCATCATCCATAGCTGGAAGGCCGGCGCGATCCATACGCATCGAGGAGTGATTCAAGGAATCGATGAAAAAAGCCGGATGCTGATTTACGGAGATCAATTGGAAAAGCACAGGCTGCCGATGGACGAAGTGGTTTCGATTGTGATTGTTGATTGAAAATTGCAGGTGTACTGGCAGAAAATATACCAGCACACCTGCAGTCCTATTATGTTGGAAACTATCAATGTCTTGAAGCTGTTACATTGAACGGATGGACTTAAAAGTAGCTATCAATTATTCTTCCTGAATAGCTATTGACTTTTTTCACAGGCAGGATATAATTGTATTTGTCCTGGAAATTGAGATTCCTTAGCTCAGCTGGGAGAGCGCTACCTTGACAGGGTAGAGGTCGCTGGTTCGAGCCCAGTAGGAATCATATAAGAGTAACCGCGCAGCCCTTTAGGTTGCGCGGTTTTTTGTTGACTTCGAACTGATTTCCTTGAGGAATTGCCAATAATGCCAGGGGCGATAAAGTCCTATAAATTCTGCCCAAGGGTCGCCCATCCTATTGCCCAACACCCCGAAAGCCGGCATCTTCTGCTTCCTGCTCCGAACAGAACCATTCTTCGGGATTGGTCTGTTCGTACGAAGAATCGCTTGGCAGGTGGTAGATTTTATTGCCGCTGCGGTTGATATTGCCTTTGATGTCACAGTCGCGGTTCGTCTGTTCTTCAGCAGAAGAGGCGGCATCTTCTTGTCCGTAGGCATCTGAATTGAAGCCTCGGTCAGTTGAATAGTTTTCGTATTGCCAGATGCCAGCTCCATCGTCTTTTGCGATTTGTTCCGCTTGCTCAAATTCGTCAAGGTAACGGGTATTTGGAGGAAAGACATAGGCGACTCTGGCCAAACCAGACTCCAGCATTTGTTCCTGGACGCTTTCGCTATCGACATAAATATAAGCCAGCAGCCGGTCATAATCATCAAAGCGGTCGCCGACGTCAAACTCGATCGATACGTCACCTGATTCGATCAGCCGTTTGTTCGCTTCCGTGGCTTCTTTGCCAAGAGGCTGTTCGCCAAGTCGCGGGTGATTGGTTTCCGGCGTATCCATCAATAGGTACCGAACAGTCACTTCTTTGCCTTCGTAGATGATTTTAATGGTGTCGCCGTCAATGACCTGCGTCACTTCCACATCAATGCGATCGGTCGTGCTGGATGTGTCAGTCGATTCCAGCATACTGCAGCCGGATAGAAAGAATAAAGCCAACAGCATAAGTTTCAGTTTCATAGGGATCCCCGCTTTCATTTCTTCATTATTATATGAACAAATGGGCCTTCTGGCAATCAGGCAGCTGGTTGCGGACCTGCAATGCTTCTGAAAATCTGCATAACAAAACGCCTTTTTCAATCCCAAAATTGAACAAGGCGTTTTTATGTACTTGAGCAACGGGAGTAAGCAAGACTCAGCAATTAAAGGGCCGGCTCCGTTGGCGATGCTGCTTCATCGTAATACAAGAATGATTCTTCGATAGTACTTTCGAGCTTTTCTTTGTTGACGCCGACTTCTAATTGGCCTGTGAAAATCGGCTCCCACCAATTTTTGGGATTGTCCATGTTATTTCCTCCTTGAGGGTGTAATGGTATTGTTTGACTATTCTATACCCTTACAGGTTACACTAATAAACAAATAGTGAAAAAAAGCCGAAAGGCACTCAAAGGGGAGATTTTACATGATTTCAATTGGCATTATTGGAGCAGGCATTGTGGGGGAGCGGATCATTAAACAAATTCAGCAGGAAAGCCATGTGGAAATAAAGACAGTCTACGACCAACAGACAGAACGCCTTACAGAAATCAGTGAAGCCTACGGAATTCCAATGGCAAAATCTGTGGAAGAAGTGCTGCATTCGGACATTAACTGGGTTTACATAGCAACGCCGCCCGCTTTTCACGCAGAAATTGCAGAACTTGCGGCCAGTGCAGGAATCAATATCCTATGTGAAAAACCATTGGCACATAATGTGGAAGGCGGCGAATTGATGGCAGCCTCTGTCCAGGACAACCGCGTCCGAACAGCCATGCATTTCCCGTTGATGTACAAACCGGCAGTCCGTGAGATGGCCAAGCGCATCAAAGGGGGCGACATCGGTAAAGTGGTCCGAGTAGAACTGCAAACCTTTTTTCCGGACTGGCCAAGGCTGTGGCAGCAAAATCCATGGATCGGTTCAAGAAGCCAAGGCGGATTTGTCCGTGAAGTTTTCCCTCATTATTTCCAGTTGATGAACCGGCTCTTTGGTGAGCTATCATTCACTTCCCACCACATCACGTATCCGGAACAAGCGGATAAATGCGAAACCGGACTGATCGCGCATGGTGTTACCGCTCAACAAATCCCTTTCTTGCTGACAGGCATCAGCGGCACCGGCCAGAAGGAATTGCTGCAATTTAAAGTTTACGGGGAACAAGGGGTTTTGACGCTGGAGAACTGGTCAAATCTCTACGAATCAAAAAAAGGTGAAGACCGGCAGGAAATTACAGAATTTGAACAGGTTCCGTCGCTTTTTGAAGAAATGAACAAACAGTCGACTTTTTTAGTTAACTTTGATGAAGGTCTGGTCATCCAGCGTTATATCGATCATTTATTGGCTGAATAAGTGCTCAGCTTTGGGCCGCACCCGATCATCTTTGTGGGTTAGCTTGACGCAAATCATTTGCTTAGCTTATATAAAGCCTCAATTGGTATAATGTAGAAACTTGAAGGAGGATGGACAGTGAATTTTACAGCAAACGACGTAGAACAGATGATAGAAGAACAGCGCACTTATTTTTATACAGGTGATACAAAACCGGCCGCTTTTCGGATCGAGCAATTGCTCCGGTTAAAGAGCGCCATCCAGTCCCATAAAGCAGAAGTGATAGAAGCTTTGAAGAACGACCTCGGCAAAAGTGAATTTGAAGCCTATGCAACAGAGGTCGGCTTTGTGCTCGACAGCATCAGCAGCATGGCTAAAAACCTGGAGGAATGGATGAAGCCTGAGCAAGTAAAGACGCCGATCCACCTTCAGCCATCGAAAAGCTTTGTTATCCGCGAACCGTATGGCTCTGTATTGGTTATTGGGCCATTCAACTATCCATTCCAATTGGTGATGGAGCCGCTTATCGGCGCTATTATCGGCGGCAATTGTGCAGTGGTCAAACCTTCTGAAGCAACGCCGAATGTGGCAAAAGCGATTCGCACGATCATTGAAGAAGCGTTCCCTGCCTATTACATTCGGGTAGTCGAAGGCGAACGGGAAGAAGTCACGGCGTTGATTCACGCTTCGTTCGATTATATTTTCTTCACCGGCAGCGTCAATGTTGGAAAAGTCATCATGAAAGCGGCCTCGGAGCGCTTAACGCCAATCACATTGGAACTTGGCGGGAAAAGTCCGGCAATTGTCGACCAGACAGCGAATCTCGATCTGGCAGCAAAACGCATTGCCTGGGGGAAACTGATGAACACCGGCCAAACTTGTGTAGCACCTGATTATATTTGTGTGCACGAATCGGTCAAAGACGAATTCCTGAAAAAGCTGACGAAAACGATACAGGATTTTTACGGCAAAGATGCACAAAGGAGTCCGGATTACGGACGCATCGTCAATCACCAGCATTTTGACCGTTTAGCAGAGATTGTGCAGAAAGAATCCGGCAATATCATCTACGGCGGTAAAATGGATCGCAGTGACCGCTATATTGAACCTGTGGTGTTGGACAACATTACCTGGGACAGTCCTTCAATGGAAGATGAAATTTTCGGGCCGATTTTGCCAATCATCAGCTATACGGATTTGCCGTTATTGCTGCGCCAAATACGGAAGTTGCCAAAACCGCTGTCCGCATATCTGTTCTCGGAAAACGACCGCGCTGTCCGATTTTTCCTGGATCAATTGCCATTTGGCGGCGGCTGCATCAACGACACGGTTTCCCATGTAGGCAGCTCCTACTTGCCGTTTGGTGGAGTTGGCACGTCAGGAATCAATTCCTATCACGGCAAAGCCAGCTTTGAAACGTTCACACACGCCAAATCGATTCTAAAGAAATCAACTAAGTTTTCCGTAAATATCGTTTTCCCACCTTATAAAAACAAAGCGAAATGGATCAAAACGGTATTGAGATAAGCGGCCTGCGGGTCGCTTTTTTCTTTTTACTCCTGCTATGATAAACAGAAGAGGTGATGGTGATGGCGGAACGCATTTTAATAGTGGAAGATGAAAAAAGCATTGCACGCGTGCTCGAACTGGAATTGAAGTTTGAAGGATATGAGATAGGTGTCGCCTATACGGGATCGGAAGGGTTGATTCAATTTCGCGAGCAGGACTGGGATTTGGTGCTGCTCGATTTGATGCTCCCGGAAATCCACGGTCTTGATGTATTGAAACGCATCCGTTCGTCCGATGCAGCGATTCCGGTTATTTTGCTGACTGCAAAAAACGATGTTAAAGACAAAGTAGCCGGCTTGGATCTGGGAGCTAACGACTATGTCACCAAACCGTTTGAAATCGAAGAACTGCTGGCAAGAATTCGCGCCTGTCTGCGCTTGTCGAGCGGCAATGGAAATTCAGCTGTGCACCGCTTCCATGATCTTGAAATGAACGAAAGCACGCGCGATGTGAAACGCAATGGGCGGTTGATTGAACTGACACCGCGTGAATTCGATCTGCTGCTGTATCTCATCAAAAATCCACAGCAGGTGCTCAGCCGCGAACAAGTGCTGAATGCTGTATGGGGTTACGATTACTATGGTGATACCAATGTCATAGATGTCTATATCCGTTATTTGCGAAGAAAAGTGGACACCGGCGAAAGTTCGACTTACATCCAGACGGTTCGCGGAGTCGGCTATGTCATGAAGGAGCAGGGCAATGAAGCTAAAAAATAAAATCCATGTGTCCTCGGCATTGCTCATGCTGGTCATTTTGCTGATCCTGGCTTTTGTTATTTATTTTTCGTTCAGTCAGCTGACGTATTCAACGGAAGTGGAACAGCTGCAGGCAGAAACAAACGCACTGGTATCAGAGCTCAATGAAAATGAAACTGCAGATCCTGGCATTGTGCTTCGTGCATATATGCCGGTAAATGGGCTTGTGAAGATAACACTCCCGGAAGGAGAACAGCCATCACCCATCCAATCTCCAGCGCTTACTGTGGAATTTCCTGCTGAACTCGACGGCCAGTCCGGAACGGTCGAAGTGGAAGGCGAACGCTTTGCTTATGCCAAGGCACCGGTCATCTGGACAGACGGCCAAGTAGCGGAATTGACAGTTGCCCAGTCATTGCGGGAAACGACGAATAATTTAAATACATTGCGCCTGGTTCTCGTGGCTGGGACCTTGTTGGCCATGATTCCTGTTATTATTTCCAGCATCGTGCTCGGGAAAATTGTGACCCTGCCGATTACAAACTTGACGAAAACCATGACGCGCATCCAGCGCAATGGCCAATTTGAAAAGCTCCCGATTGAAGGGAAGTCGCAGGACGAACTGACACAGATGGGCAATACCTTCAACGAGATGATGGGCTTGCTGGAAGAAAACTATTCCAAGCAGGAAGAGTTTGTTTCCAACGCATCCCATGAGCTGAAGACGCCGCTGACTGTAATCGGCAGCTACGCCAAGCTGCTCGAGCGGCAAGGCATGCAGGATAAACAGATTGCAGAAGAAAGCGTGACGGCGATCCGTGCAGAAACCGATCGGATGAAGGCCTTGATTGAGCAATTGCTTCACATTGCCCGCCGCAGCGAATCCCAGGTGGAATGGATGGAAGTGGATGCTCTCGAGCTGCTGCAACAAACCGTCACAGCACTGAACGCATCCTATGATCGTGAATTCAAACTGATCACAACGGAACAATCCTTGCCGGTAATTACCGACGTTGCGAAGTTTAAGCAACTGCTGTATATCCTGTTGGACAATGCACGGAAATACAGCTCGGACAAGATTGAAGTGGTGGCAAAAAGGAACGGGGACACTGTGATTCAAATCCGTGATACGGGGATCGGCATTCCAAAAGAAGCAGTGCCATTGGTCTTTGAACGTTTTTACCGCGTGGATAAAGCACGGAGCAGGGAAACAGGCGGTTTTGGTCTGGGTCTGGCGCTGGCGAAACAATTGGCTGACTCTTTAAAGGTCGAAATTGAACTTGAAAGCATTGAGCAGCTGGGAACTACAGTATCCATCATTTTCTCAGAGAATTTTAATGTTGATGATGTACACTCAAATCAGGAGGGATTGTGATGCGAAAATGGATGTTAATGGCGTCAGCAACAATCTTGTTTGGAGTGGCCGTCCTGGCTTTTGTACTATTCCCACGCACTTCTCCGGAAGTTACCGCAGACCAGGCAAATGAAACAGTAATTAGCCTTTACGGGGGAGAAGTGGAGCAAACCACAGAATCCGGAGATGCCTACAGAGTGGAATTTAAACGGCCGGATGGACGTTATTTGGCTCTCGTCAACCGCCAGAACGGCCAAGTAGAGACGATGGAATTGCTTGAAAAAACGGAAGCAGCAAAAGAAGTGACAGAACAGCAGGCAGGAGAAATTGCATTGGAGCAGGCAGCTGGGACGATTGACAGCGTTGCTTATAACGAAGAACGCAATGAATATGACGTCAAAGTAAAAGAAGAGACGCAGTTATCGACGGTTGTCTTGTCTGCAGCTACCGGTGAAGTGCGGAAGATCAGCCAAGAGGCGGTCGAAGCTTCAGCTCCAGTCAATGAACCGGTACCTGAGCCAGAACCAGAACCAGACCGAGTCATTACGCGTGATGAAGCAATCGTACTGGCCCAAGAAACGCTGAGCGGAGAGGCGCAGGAAGCCGAGTTTGTGCAGACGGCAGACGGCGGCTACTATCTGGTGGAAATTGAAAACGACCAGACCGATCAAGAAGCGACCATTCAAATCCACGCGATCCGCGGCGATACCATGTCGGTCGAGTGGGACGAGGATGACTGACTCTGAGAACAGTTTCATGTATTTCTCATCAAATTCTCATAGAGCCTTAATCTTCTGCTCAGAAGAGAAGGTTATTGTAAGAGTAACAACAAATGAGGAGGAGAAAGAACATGAAAAAATTAATTTACATTCCAGTGGCAGCAGGGGTTTTAGCTTTTGGAGGAATCGTTTTGGCGAACTCGGATACACCCGCAGCAGATCCATCATCCACATCAGGAACGGTGACCAACGAGGTGCAAAAGTCGCCAGCAACCGAAGAAATGCTCAGTTTTGAAGAAATTTCAGCAAAAGCGTTGGAGTTGGCAAACGGCCGCATTACCGATATCGAGCTGGACAATGATGACAGAAGAGCCCATTACGAAGTCGATGTCGATTTTGATGGCTATGAGTATGATTTTGACTTTGATGCTTACACAGGCGAAGTACTGGAGCAAAAACGTGAAAAAGACAGAGACGATGATCTTTCCCAATCGAAATCAGCAGCGCCTAGCAACTCACCATCAGCTGCAAGCGATTCGAACAACAAATCTGCTTCTTCAAGCGAGGGGCTGATCGGTTCAGACAAAGCCATTGAAGCGGCATTAGCCGTGGTGAGTGGAACAGTCGAAAGCTTCGAGCTTGAAAATGACGATGGTGTTGCTTATTACGAGATCGAAATTAAAGACGGGCGCTCCGAGCATGATGTCGATGTTCATGCAAAAGACGGATCCATTCTAAAAGTCGATTCGGATTTTGACGACGATGATGATGACGATGATGACAACGACTGGGATTGACCAAAAGCCTGAAGTTCGGTAAAACAGTTAAGATGAAAAAGACAGAGGGAGAAAAATCCATGGATTTTTCTCCCTCTGTCTGTGGTTATTTTGCTGGCAAAAGAATGGTTGCGGCTGTTCCGACTCCCAATGTGCTCGATATAATAAGGTCGCCTTGGTGTTCTTGAATGATTTTCTGTGAAATGAGCAGCCCCAAACCGGTCCCGGTTGCTTTCGTTGTATAAAAAGGCTGGAAAATTTCACCCAGATCTATTTCGGAAATGCCATTTCCAGAATCGTTGAAGCTGATAGACAGCATAGAATCTTTTTCAGCTTTCAGCAAAATCCAAATTTCGCCAGGCTGTTCCATGGATTCAATGGCATTTTTCAATAAGTTGATGAAAACTTGCTTCATGTGGTGCTCTTCTCCGTTCACATGAAAATCTTCCTGCCAGTCTTTTTTCACGGTGATGCCATGGAGGTTCAGTTCTGGACCAAACAACAGCAGAATATCATCCAGTGCATTCTGGATGCTGAATTTTTTCAAGGCCGAAGCCTGGGGCTTAGCCAGGACCAAAAATTCGCTGATGATTAAATTGATGCGCTCCATTTCGGACTGAATCAAAGCCGTATATTCTGGAAACTGATGTTTCGGGTCATTGTGCATGATTTGGACGAATCCGGAAATAACGGTCATGGGATTTCTGATTTCATGTGCAACACCTGCGGCAATTTCCCCGGCGAGTTTGAGTTTCTCGGATTGCAGCATCATTTTTTCGGATTCTTTCTGATAGCTCATGTCTCGTGAGATGATGGAAGTGGCAATCACTTTTCCAAACTGGTCGAAAATAGGGGATAATGTCACTTGGGCATGAAAGCGCGTCCCGTCTTTGCGGGCATCCACCGTTTCCAGGAGAGAATAACTTTTTCCTTGTTGGACTTCCCAGGTTCGCCTCTCGGCGTCTTCTTTCATATCCAGTGGATAAAGAGGCAGCGATTTTCCAATGCTTTCTTCAGAAGTCCATCCATACAGTTCTTCAAAAGCCGGATTGACTGCAATGATTTTATTATTCGAATCGAACACGGCAATGGCGTCTTTGGCAGTTTCAAAAAACAGCTGCAAATAACCTTCTTTCGACAGCAGAGCCTTTTCCATTGATGCATTTTTCATCTCTAACTGCTTCCAATACCGGCTGAAATAAATGCTGTGAAGCAAGGTGATCGTCAGTACTGCTGTGAAAAAGACAATGATGGACAATTGAATATAAGGCAGCGGAGCTCTTGCGGTAAACCGGTCAAATACGGTAATGAGAAGTAAAAACTCGAAAGAAGTGACAATCGCCAGCAGGATGATTGGTTTCGTGTCGTTGTATAAGGCGGCAGCAATAATGGGCATTACAAAAAAAATAAGCGTTATGGAAGATAAGGATTCAAAATTCAAAATGAAGACATAGATGTTCATGGCAAACAACACAGCAAGTTGAAGTACCCGCTCCTTTATATTGCAGGAAAAAAAAACCAGCAATATGACGTAAGTTGCCATGCCGAAAAATGGAGAAATAATGGCTGAATTCATATCCACCCATTGATTGAGCAAGAAATGCAAAATGCTTGAAAACCCATATAAATGGATGAATAATTGATTTCTTTTGCGATTGGTTACATTGCTATCCATTAAGCACCTCGAATTTTATGCATTTTAGTTTTGATCGAATAGGTTGAACCAAAGAAACCGCCTCTGCATTGCTTAAAAATGGAAGGAACTTTAGCGGGAATTAGGCAAAGCGGTACCTGAATGCAGTTCAACTGAAAAAAAGACTTAAACTAAATACTATAATACTATAAGACAGGACTGTCCGAACATCTTTGATTTTGATATGATTATAAGACCGAGGAGTGATAGAGATGACTTACCAATGGAATCAAAGCGAAACGATCGAGTTATTGAAAGAAATAGTGGAAATTCCGAGTCCGTCCGGCTACACAATGGACGTCATGTCAAAAATTCGCACTTTGCTGGCTCAGTGGAATGTTGAGCACAAAACGACCCATAAAGGGGCAGTGATTGCGACCATCCGAGGAAGAGATCAGCAGCATCATCGACTGTTGACTGCACATGTCGATACATTAGGCGCCATGGTGAAAGAAATCAAACCGAGCGGCCGTTTAAAGCTGTCATTGGTTGGCGGCTTTAAGTTCAATGCGATAGAAGGCGAAAATTGCCTCATACATAAAGCGGACGGTTCGACCGTTTCCGGAACAATACTGCTTCACCAGACAACAGTCCATGTCTACAAAGATGCGGGCACGGCTGAACGTACTGCCGACAATATGGAAGTGCGCTTGGATGAAAAAGCATTTTCGAAAGAGCAGGTTCAAAGCCTGGGCATTGAAGTGGGAGATTTCGTATCCTTCCAGCCAAGATTTGAAGCGACCCAATCCGGCTACATCAAATCCCGGCATTTGGATGACAAGGCAAGCACTGCTTTATTGCTTCAGCTGGTAAAGCATTTCAGCGGAACTGGAGAAGAGCTTCCTTATACAACCCATTTCTACATTTCCAACAACGAAGAAATCGGCTATGGCGGCAACTCCAGCATTCCCCCGGAAACGCAGGAGTATATCGCTGTTGACATGGGTGCTATCGGAGACGGCCAGGAATCGGATGAATATACGGTTTCTATTTGTGCAAAAGACTCGAGCGGACCCTATCATTATGGATTGACCCGCCATTTAATTTCTTTGGCGCAAGATCATGACATCGATTACAAAGTCGATATCTATCCCTATTATGGGTCAGATGCATCTGCTGCTATCAGTGCTGGCCATGATGTTAAGCATGCATTGTTTGGTCCCGGGATTGAAGCTTCCCATTCATACGAACGCACACATACCGATTCATTAAAAGCGGCGGCAGCATTGCTACACGCATATGTGTTGTCTCCCATGGTTTCTTAACAGTAAGGAGAGGGATTTTATGAACAGCAAAGAGTTACTGACGTCAATTCCATACAAGCAGATTAAAGGTGAACTGCCGGAAACGATTGAACACCTGACAATAGATTCCCGGGATATTAAAGCAGACTCCATGTTTGTTTGCATCGCGGGCTATACAGTGGACGGCCATAATTTCGCGCAGCAGGCAGCCGATCAGGGAGCAACGGTGATCGTAGCAGAACGACCGTTGACGATTGACAATGCGACAGTCGTTATTGTCGACAGCACTTCGCGGGCGCTTGGGCTGTTGGCTGCAAAATTTTACGACTACCCATCCAAGCTTCTGCACATGACCGGTGTCACAGGCACCAATGGCAAAACCAGCGTAGCGGGAATTTTGCATTCGATGCTGATGAAGCTTGGTGAGAAATCAGGGTTGACAGGAACAATCGGTTTTGACTTGAACGGCCAATTGCATCCATCGGCCAATACAACAAATGACGCACTCACGACACAGCAAATGATTGCACGTGCACGTGACGAAGACTGCTCACACATGACCATGGAAGTATCGTCGCATGGATTAATATTGGGGCGCCTGGCCGGAGTGGAGTTTGATACTGCGATTTTCACTAACCTGACGCACGACCACCTGGATTTTCATGGCACGATGGAAGAATACGGCCATGCCAAAAGCTTATTGTTTTCGCAACTGGGACAGGATCTGGCCAACCGGAAACAAGCTATTTTAAATGCCGATGATCCATGGTCCAACGAAATGGCGAAAATGACCCCGCATCCGGTTTACACGTACGGAATTCAAAACAACGCACAATTCCGGGCGAAAGATATTCAATTGACGCATGAAGGAACAACCTTTACGCTGGATTGCAAAGAAGGGCAATTCCCGGTTTCTATGAAACTGTTGGGTGAGTTTAATGTGTCCAACGCCTTGGCGGCCATTGCTGCATTGTACGCGGAAGGCTATGAACTGGGCGAAATATTAAAGGCTTTGGCAATAATAGCTCCGGTTGAAGGACGCATGCAAAAAGTGGAGCTGGAAGCACCTATTTCTGTTTTCATTGATTATGCCCATACACCTGATGCCATCGAGAAAGCAATTGATGCCGTACAGGACTTTAAAGAAAAACGCATCATTTTTCTAGTAGGCACAGGCGGCAACCGAGATAAGACAAAGCGCCCTATCATGGCTGAAAAAGCGTCTGTTGCAGATTATGTCGTCTTAACGACAGATGATCCGCGCGACGAAAGCTATGAAAGTATTTTAGGCGATTTGGAAATCGGAATGACCCATAGCCAGTTTGCCTGCATAGGCGACCGGGAAGAAGCGGTCAAGCACGCGGTGCAGCAAGCAGAAGCGGGTGACATCATCATTCTCGCCGGTAAAGGGCATGAAGATTACCAGATTATCGGCAGCACCAAATATCCACACAGCGACAAAGAAATCGCGATACAGGAAGCGATGAAAAAGTTTCAGTGAAAAGGGGCCCATGAAGGCTCCTTTTTTTCTGCAAACGTTAAAATTCCTTGTTTTTTTCAGTCCCCTTCTCTAATATGAAGAGAGTAGATTAAAGGAGCGTATAAACATGTCAGACCAATTACAGAATGAAATTCAAAATAGAAGAACTTTCGCGATCATTTCCCACCCGGATGCCGGGAAAACAACCTTAACAGAAAAGCTTTTGCTGTTTGGGGGAGCGATCCGTGATGCGGGAACTGTCAAAGGGAAAAAGAGCGGCAAGTTCGCCACATCCGACTGGATGGAAATTGAAAAGCAGCGGGGGATTTCCGTTACTTCTTCCGTCATGCAATTCGATTATGCCGGACACCGCGTCAATATTCTGGACACTCCCGGGCACCAGGATTTCAGTGAAGATACGTATCGTACATTGATGGCAGTCGACAGTGCTGTCATGATCATCGATGTTGCCAAAGGAATTGAAGCACAGACTGTCAAGCTGTTCAAAGTTTGTAAAATGCGCGGCATTCCGATTTTTACTTTTATCAATAAGATGGACCGCCAAGGTAAAGAGCCTTTGGAATTGATGGAGGAACTGGAAGAAGTTCTTGGCATCCAATCCTACGCGATGAACTGGCCAATCGGCATGGGCAAAGAATTCCTGGGCATCTATGACCGTTTTAACAAGCGCATCGAACCGTTCCGATCTGAAGGAGATCGTTTCCTGGAACTTGACGAACAGGGCAAATTGATCGAAGACCACGAGATGAAGAAAACTTCCTATTATACACAGGCAATGGATGACATCGAACTGTTGAATGAAGCAGGCAACGACTTTTCAATTGATCGTGTGAAAAAAGGTGAGTTGACGCCGGTTTTCTTCGGCAGTGCGTTAGCTAATTTCGGCGTCGAAACGTTTTTGGAAACTTACCTGCAATTTGCACCATCACCACAGCCGCGCGATACGCAGGACAATGAGGAAATTGATCCGATCGAGATGCCTTTCTCTGGATTTATTTTCAAAATCCAAGCCAATATGAATCCGGCTCACCGTGACCGCATTGCATTTGTGCGCATCGTATCAGGCAAGTTTGAACGTGGAATGAACGTCACTTTGGCGCGCACCGGAAAAAGTTTCAAGCTGTCACAGACAACTCAATTTTTGGCAGATGACCGCGAAATGGTCAACGAAGCGGTGGCGGGAGACATCATCGGTCTCCACGACGTAGGAAATTACCAAATTGGAGATACCATTACGAGCGGCAAGAAGTTCCAGTTTGAAAGCCTGCCGCAGTTTACGCCGGAACTTTTCGTTAAAGTTACTGCTAAAAACGTCATGAAACAAAAGCATTTCCATAAAGGGATCCTTCAGCTTGTTCAGGAAGGCGCAATCCAGTACTACAAAACGCTTCATCTGGAAGAAGTCATTCTTGGGGCAGTCGGACAGCTTCAATTTGAAGTGTTCGAACACCGGATGAAAAATGAATACAATGTGGATGTGCGGATGGAGCCGATCGGTTCCAAAATCGCCCGCTGGATTGAAAATGAAGAAGATGTCAAAGAATCAATGTCCAGCGGCCGTTCAATGCTGGTACGCGACCGTTTTGACAACTATGTCTTTTTATTCGAAAACGAGTTTGCGACACGATGGTTCCAGGATAAAAATCCAGGCATTCGATTATACAGTCTGCTATAAAAATAAAAACCTGCTGCTGGCAGGTTTTTTTGTTTTCTTCAATAAAGTGGCAGATCAGTGAACACCTTCTGTAAAGTTTGCGGTTGCAGGCAATTTTTCTTATGATAGAAGAACACGGAGAGAGGGTTGAGCAAATGAAAATAAGCGATTTTTCGATAAAAAGGCCAGTCTTTACACTGGTAATCATGTTTTTGATCATCATTCTGGGAGCGGTATCATTCACCCGCATCCCGATTACTTTAATCCCCGAGCTCAATCCGCCAATTGGTGTAGTGGTTACCAATTACCCAGGCGCCAGCCCGACAGAAGTAAGTGAAAAAGTCACGAAACCTCTAGAAGCAAACTTGGCTACATTGCCGGGAATCGAATCGATTCAATCGAATAGCCAGGAAGGCTCGAATTTTATCCTGCTGGAATTTGATTGGTCGACAGATATAGACGAAGTCCAAACAGACATTATGCAGCGGATCGATCAAACACCGATTCCGGATGATTCAAATGATCCGCGTTTTTTAAAGTTTGATCCTTCACAATTTCCGATTCTTCAATTATCATTGCGTTCGAGTGATCCGGATGCCGATGTACGGGTAATTGCAGAAGAGCTGGAAACAGAGCTTCGCCAAACGGATGGAGTGGCGAGCGTCAATATCTCAGGTTCTTTAATAGAAGAAATTCAAATCGAATTGGATCAGGCTGAATTGGAAGAGCGGGGCTTGCAGCAATCAGATGTTGTACAGTTGATCCAAGCCAACAATATTTCATTGCCTGGTGAACCGATTGAGACCGAAGATGGGCGCAACCTGACAACCCGGATTATCAGCACCTTGACCAATGTAGAGGAAATCCGGAATTTGGTGCTGACCATTGACCCGCTAGAAGGCGATAATGTCACCATTGGTGATGTAGCCGAAGTTAATGTCAGTGAACGTGAAAGCAACAGTGAAACCAGGACCAATGAAGAGCCGGCTGTCTTATTATCTGCTCTCCAGGAGTCACAGGCAAATACAGCAGATGTTTCAGATGCCTTCCAGGAAAGATTGGATGAACTGCTGAGCGAAGAGCGTTTCGAGGGTGTCGAAGCGGACATCCTCTTTGACCAGGGCGACTATGTCAAACTTGCCATTGGCAATATTGGCCAGACATTGGTTTTGGGTGGTCTTTTTGCTATGCTGGTCCTGTTTTATTTCCTGCGCGGCATTAGGAGCCCCATTATTATCGGGGTAGCAATTCCATATTCAGTCATCGTCACCTTTGTTCTTATGTTTTTTGCCGACTTTGCATTGAATATTTTAACTTTGGGTGCGCTGGCATTAGGAATCGGAATGCTGGTAGATAACGCAATTGTCGTTATTGAAAACATTGAACGGCATTTAGCGATGGGCAAAAATGCCAAAAAAGCAGCATCCGAAGGGGCGAAGGAAGTTTCTGGTGCAATCATTGCGTCCACTTTGACCACGGTAGCTGTCTTCATTCCGGTCATCTTTATCTCGGGATTGATCGGTGAAATATTCTTTGAGTTTGCCTTGACGATTTCGTTCAGTCTTATTGCCTCTTTGGCAGTTGCGCTAACTGTCATTCCAATGATGGCTTCCCGAATGCTTGGGAAACCCGGTGCTAAACCGAAAGTGGAGAGGGATGCATCCAGAAGTGTCAAAGCATTCGAAGGGTCCGTTATTTGGGCGCTGCGCCATAGAATTGTCGTGTTGTTTACGGCACTGGTGCTTTTAGTGGTCGGGGCTTTCGGCGTTATGCAAGTGGGCACGGAATTTATTCCTGCGACCGATGAAGGCTTTGTCAGTGTTTCCGTCGAGCTCGAAAATGGGTCTTCAAGAGCAGCGACGGACGAAGTGGTCGATCTGATAGAAGAAGAATTGAAAATTGAAGAAGAAGTCGATGTGTATGTCAGTTTGATCGGGGCTACGCAGCAGGGCCAGGCACAAGGCTCTGCGGAATCGAATACCGCTGAGATTTATGTGAAGCTGGTGGATTTGGCAGATCGGGACCGTTCGATTTTTGATTTTGTGGATGATGTGCAGCCGCGAATTCTTGAGACTGTTGGGGAACGTGCGTTAGTCAGCTTTAATTTGCAGACTGCAGCGGGCTCCTCACCGAACACGTTATCGTTCACTGTAACGGATACGGATCGTGCCCGTCTGGACACCGCGGTTGCCGATATAGAGGCGGCTTTAACAGAGCTTTCAGAAGTGACTGAGCTGACGAACGACCGTCAGGAAACGATTGATGAAATCCAAATGACCATCAATCGTGAAGCAGCGACCGAATACGGGCTGCCTCCGGCTCAGATAGCCCAAACGGTGAATAACATCACACGCGGGGTTTTGGCTACACAAGTATTGGCGGAGAATGATGAAGTTCTCAGTGTATATGTGGCTTATGAAGAAGGAGAACGGGACAGTCTTGAACAGCTTCGGAGCCTGTCTCTTCGAACGCCGGCAGGAGAATTTGTGGAGCTTCAGGAGCTGGCCGATATTGAAGTGGCCCAAGGTCCCGTCAGCATCCAACGGGTAGATCAGGCAGACAGTGTCTCGTTTACACTTCAGCACCAATCAAGCATTACACTGGGAGACATGTCAGATCAGGTGGACTCGACCATCGAAGAACTGGACTTGAATGAAAACACGATGATTTCGTTTGGGGGCGACCGTGAGCTGCTGGATAACTCGATAAACGACATGATGATGGCTGTTGTTTTGGCTATTGTACTTGTCTACATTGTCATGGCAGCACAATTTGAATCCTTTAAGTATCCGCTGGTTATCATGTTTACTGTGCCATTGATGGCGATTGGCGTAGCGATTGCGCTGTTTGTTACACAGACGCCTATCAGCATTACCGCCGTCATCGGTATACTGGTTCTAGTAGGTATAGTCGTCAATAACGGGATTGTGCTGGTGGATTACATCAATCAACGGAAAGAAGCAGGCATGAATTCTTACGATGCCATCATCACTTCTGTTCATGACCGCCGCCGACCGATTTTGATGACAGCATTAACGACCATTCTGGGGCTATTGCCGCTGGCGATTGGAATCGGAGAAGGTACAGAAATCAATCAGCCGATGGGGATCACAGTAATTGGCGGACTCATCAGTTCGACTTTACTGTCACTTTATATCGTACCGATTGTCTATAGCTTGTTTGACAGACAAACAAGAAAAATGAACAAAAAGTAAGCCTTCGGGTTTACTTTTTTCTTTTGCTGCAATCTATTGGGAAATTTAGTATGATGGGAGCAAAGGAGGCTGGAGCTATGACAGAAATAGTATTCACAGGGTTTCCAGGATTTATTGCCAGCCAATTGATCCAAAAGCATGCCGAGCAAAACGAATCGATTTCGGCTATTATTTTATCGTCTGAACGGGAAAAAGCAGAAAAGGAAGCCGAGCGCATCCGAAAAGAAACCAATTGCCGGAGCATCAAACTGATAGAAGGAGATATTACAAAAGAGGGGCTGGGATTGACCGAAAGCGACAAAGCATATCTGAGGGACAAACCGCTGATTTTCTGGCATCTTGCCGCTATTTACGATTTGGCCGTTCCCAGAGATATAGCATGGAAAGTCAATGTGGAAGGAACACGCAAGGTTAATGAATTTATCAACGAGCTTCCTAAACTGGAGCGATATGTATACTTCAGTACAGCCTACGTAGCGGGCAATCGGGAAGGCACTATTTACGAAGATCAATTGGTTCGTCCGGAAGCCTTCAAAAACTTCTATGAAGAAACCAAATTTGAAGCGGAACTGCTGGTAAATGAAATGAAGAAGACAGCACCTGTGACAATCATTCGGCCCGGCATTGTCCGTGGTCATTCGGTCACAGGGGAAACCATCAAATTTGATGGCCCCTATTTTTTCTTGAATTTGATTGATCGGGTGAAGTTTCTGCCGGCTGTTCCATTCGTTGGGCATTCCAAATCCTACATAAATGTTGTACCGGTAGATTATATTTTAGAGGCGTCCATTTATCTCAGTAAACAGGGAGCGGCATCTGGGCAAACTGTCCATTTGACGGATCCCAATTCCCACCCAGTAGAAGAAGTTTATCGCAGCATGGTCCAATCGATGACTGGAAAAAATCCAAGAGGGCGCCTGCCCCATAGGCTGGCCAAATTATCGCTGTCTATAGCACCGGTAAGAAAAGGGCTGGGGGTCGAAAAGGAAACATTGGATTACCTGACATGGTCCGCAGATTTTGACACGCAAAATGCAGAACGGCTGCTGGCAGGTAGTGGTATACGCTGCGCAGATTTTCTGGCAACCATACCGGCTATGGTTCAGTTTTACAACTTGCATAAAAAGGATAAAAATTTTCAAATTCCCATCATTTAAAACTACCACTTCCATAAAAATGATGCTATACTGACATTACAAAATAATACACTTTGACTTTCAGTCAAGGGGGAGTAGCTATGGGGAAACCTATTTCACAGTCGTCAAGACATGGTTAGTAGCCATCGGTTGTGATAGCAAATTTAATTTGCTTAGCGAGACCTTTGCCTTTTTTTAGGCAAGGGTCTTTTTTGTGGGTAAAAATTAGGAGGAGAGAATGGAATGGAAGCAATAATATTGGAGTATGCATGGGTCCTATTGGTGTTGGTTGGACTCGAAGGATTACTGGCTGCAGATAATGCAGTGGTAATGGCAGTAATGGTTAAGCATTTGCCGAAAGAACAACAGAAAAAAGCATTATTTTATGGGTTGGTAGGGGCATTTGTTTTCCGTTTTGCAGCATTGTTCATGATTACACTGCTTGTTAACATCTGGCAGATACAGGCGCTTGGGGCGGCTTATCTCTTGTTCATCTCGATCAAGAGCATTTATGATCAGCGTAAAGGGGATACGGACGAAATTCTTGAGGGCGTTGATGCACCTGAGAAAAAAGGTTCAAGTTTTTGGATGACCGTATTAAAAGTTGAGTTGGCCGATATCGCTTTTGCCATCGACTCGATGCTGGCGGCAGTCGCTTTGGCTGTTACATTGCCGCACTTAAATGTGTTTGGAATGGATGACATTGGCGGCATTAACTCAGGGCAGTTTATGGTCATGCTTGCCGGTGGTTTAATCGGTGTCATAATCATGCGTTTTGCAGCACATAAATTCGTGCAGCTGCTTGAGAAATATCCGCAACTTGAAACTGCTGCATTCGTTATCGTGGGCTGGGTAGGAGTCAAATTATTGGTGATGACATTATCCCACGAAAATGTTGGCGTCTTGCCACATGATTTCCCGCACTCTACACCGTGGACACTTGTCTTCTGGACAGTACTGCTTGGAATTGTAGTTGTTGGCGGAATTCTTGGAGTTAAACAAAACAAAGATCAAGCTAAAGAACATGAAGCAAAATAAAAAAATCTTTAGCAAATAGAGTTAAAAAATAAGGTGCATTGATCTCATTCAATGCACCTTTTTTCTATGCTTATTTAAGAAAGGAAATATATTGAAGAGAAAATAGCCGACTACCGACAAAAAAGAGAATTGATAAGCGAATAATGATAAGAACAAAAATACCTGCCTCTTTTCAATTGAATCCTTCAAAGTTACAATCAAGTAGGCAGTGACTTTGAGAAGAGGTGAATGGTGTGCTTTTAGCTTCATTAAGCGGAAGATTTGGACGTATTGAAAAATCCAATGCCGAAATAATGGTATTGCAAGCACAAGATGGCGACGAACAAGCGCTGCACGATTTGCTTTTTTCTTACTCACCTTTTATGAAAAAAACGGCTTCTCAAGTATGCAAACGATTTATCGATGATCACGATGATGAATACAGCGTGGCATTGTCGGCATTTAATGAAGCTATAGAAAAATTTGATGAAACCAATAATGCCTCGTTTCTGACATTTGCCCATATGGTCATCCGCAGGCGAGTCATCGATTTTATACGCAAAGAAAACCGGCGGGAAGAATTCAGCCACGATTTCATGCCGTCAGCAGAACCAGAAGTTCATAACGGCATTGCGGATCATGCAGCTACTCATGCATATACGCTCAAAGAGCAGGACCAAAAAAGACGTGAGGAAATATCTTTGTATGAAACAATGCTTCAGGAGTTCGGGTTATCATTTCATGTGCTGGCCAAGGTGTCTCCGGCGCATGAGGATGCGCGCATTACCTCCATCCAAATCGCTCAGCTGGTAGCTGAAACGGACGAATACAAGCATTACTTGATGGACAAGAAGAAGCTGCCGATCAAAGAGATTGAAAAACTGGTTAAGGTTTCCCGAAAAACGATTGAGCGCAATCGAAAATACATAATTGCAATGGCATTGCTGCAGATGAGCGATCTGCATTTTTTGAAAGATTACTTGAAAGGGCGGTTAAATTGATGCGGATACAATCGGGAATATGCATTGAACTGAACGATGACCGCTCAATTTTTCTAGTTAGAAATGGGGGGTTTGTTAAAGGCACACCTACCGGCAATCCTGCAATAGGAGAAGAAGCATCCTTTTATCCAGTTGAAAGAAAACGGGCAGTTCGCTTTCAGCCCGTCATGGCTCCTGTAGCAGCAGCGATAGCTGCCATTGCTTTATTCATGTCGGTACTGGTGTTTCCGGTTAAAGAAGCCTTTAGCTATGTGCAGGTTGAAATCAACCCGGGCATAGAACTGGGCATCAACGACCGCTACGAGGTAGTGTCTATACGCGACCTGAACACTGATGGACATGAGTTGATCCACGAGCTGGGTGAATGGGAGAACGTTTCTCTCCAAGACGTATTGAACAAGGTTTTTGAGTTAGCTGTAACCGAACAGACTGAGCAAATTACCATTACTTCAGTTGAAGAAGATCGCAGCAAGCAGGATCAATCCATAAAAAAAGTCGTCATGGCAGTTTCTTCAATTGTGGAAAATGACAAAGTTACGATTCAAATGAAAGAAGCAACGCGTGAGCAATGGCGCCAATCTAAAGAAGATCTCGTGCCTGTCGGCCAGATGATTGAAAAAGTTGAAACTCTGAAGGTAAAGGAAGAACCTGAAGTACAGGTTCCGCCAAAGGAGACACAGACCGTGCCTGATCTGAAAGAAACAGAACCGGCAAGTGAACCGGAAAAACCGAGCGAAAATAATGCGGGAAATCGCAATCAAGAAAAAAATGAGGCCAAAGAGACTAAGAGCGAAAAAGAAACAACTGAAAAAAAGCCAGATGTTCCAACGAAATCAATTTCTCCTGCAGCAGAAAAAAAAGCCGATCCTCCAGCAGCTGAAAAGAAAAATGATAAACCATCTCCGAAGATAGAGAAACGGCAAAAAACACCAAGACAAAACGGCAAGGCGGAAGAACCTTCAAAAAAACCCAAGAATCCTCCTCCAGCGAAACAACAGAAAGAAAATTCAGTGCCAGAAGAACAGCCTTCTGAGAACAAAGAAAAAGGAAAACCTGAAAAAGCAGATGAGGAGCGGGGAAACAGTGAGGCCCCAGGCCAACAAAAGAAAAAGGATGCTTCTGCCAATAGTTCGGCAGTGAAAAAAGAATCACCCACTCCACCCGGACAGGAAAAGAAAAAAGAACCGGCTGCCGATAATCCTGGCAAAGAAAAGCAAACAGAGAAAAAGAAAAACGAACAGTCTCCTAAAAAAGAAGCTACGCGAGAGAATACAGAAAAAGAGTAGGAGAAGTTCTTCTGCTCTTTTTTCTTTTTTTTCTGTCAGCCGCTTATTAATTCAACTCGATTGCTCGCAGGTGCGGTAGGGTTTTTAAAATGTATTCTTGCTAAATTGTTTAAAAACCTTGATCTTTTGGTTCTGCATAAATAGATTTTCGATTTCTCTTTCTTTTTGTCTATTCTTTTCATAGAATGGGGAGAGAGTATAATGTTGAAGGGAATCAATGTCTAATGAATAAAACTTTTCAAAAAGTACGAAATCTTACACCTGCCCAGGCAATTGTTTCGTATTATTTTGTAGCAATTGCAATTTCCTTCTTATTATTAAGATTGCCGAATGTCCACAAACCAGGAATGGCCATTCCTTGGATTGACAGCCTGTTCACTGCGGTAAGCGCTGTGAGTGTGACAGGGCTTACCGTTATCAACGTAGTAGAAACCTACACCACGTTCGGAATTGTCGTGTTGATGTTTATTTTGCAGCTGGGTGGAATCGGCATCATGTCGATTGGTACGTTTTTCTGGCTGTTGGTCGGCAAACGCATCGGCTTGCGGGAGCGCCAACTGATCATGGTTGACCATAATCAGTCGAGCATGTCCGGTGTTGTAAAGCTGATTGTTGAAATTGTAAAAATTCTGCTGCTGATTGAAGCAGTTGGGGCTCTTATCCTGACGGTTTATTTTACACAGTATTTTCCGACATTCCAGGAAGCTCTGCTTCATGGCGTCTTCGGATCCATTACAGCGACGACAAACGGGGGCTTTGATATTACAGGTGAATCGTTGATTCCTTATTTTAATGATTATTTCGTTCAGATCATTAATATGATTCTTATCATTTTAGGAGCCATTGGTTTCCCGGTTCTAATTGAAGTAAAAGAGTTTTTGTCCAATAAGCAAAAATATTTCCGTTTTTCGTTATTTACGAAAATCACGACAAGCATCTTTGCTATTTTATTGGCAGTCGGAGCGATTGGTATTCTGTTGCTAGAGTCATTCCGTGCATTTAGGGGAATGAGCTGGCATGAAGCTGCATTTGCGGCTATTTTTCATTCGGTGTCATCACGTTCGGGTGGACTTGTTACAGTGGATATTACGCAATTCAGTGAGGCGACCAATATTTTTATGAGCGCTTTAATGTTTATTGGAGCTTCTCCAAGTTCGGCAGGAGGAGGTATTCGGACCACCACGTTTGCCATCGCAATCCTTTTTTTGATCAATTTTGCACGAGGAAAAAACACCATTCAAATATTCAAGCGTGAGATCGAATTGATTGATGTTTTTCGTTCTTTTGCCGTTATTTTTTTGGCAGTATTCATGGTATTGGTTGCCACCATTACTTTGCTCATCACGGAACCGCAGGCAACGATTGTGGAAATATTATTTGAAATCACTTCAGCGTTTGGAACATGCGGAATGTCTCTGGGCATCACGAGCGACCTGTCGGAGCCAGGTAAGTTCATCATCATGGCATTGATGTTTGTCGGACGGGTCGGGTTGATTTCCTTCCTCTTTACAATCGGCGGCAAAACAGATCCGACAAAATTCCATTATCCAAAAGAACGTGTAATCATCGGTTAAAGATGCATAAGAGTCCTGGAAGATGTTATTTTAAGGAAAAAAGACTATAATTAGTGTAACGTAGCTTAAACAGTGGAAAGAGTGGATAGCATGAACGAAGAAATTAAACAATCATTGAAATTATTTATTGTGTTGTCGCGTGCACATAAAGCAATCACCGAACAGACCAATCATTTTTTTCAGGCAAGCGGAGTCAATCCGACGGAATTTGCTGTCTTGGAGCTTCTGTACCATAAAGGAAAACAGCCTCTTCAAAAAATTGGGGGAAAAATCCTGCTGGCAAGCGGTTCCATCACATACGTGATTGATAAGCTTGAAAAAAGAGGCTATATCACCCGAGTGAATTGCCCAAGCGACCGGCGCGTGACTTATGCGGAAATATCAGATCAGGGCAAAGAGTTCATGGCGCAGATTTTCCCGGAGCACGAAAAGAAATTGCATGAATTGACCGATGCGCTGTCAAGCGAAGAAAAAGAGCAAGCCATTGAATTGATGAAGAAACTGGGGTTGTCGATTAAAGACTTATCCTACTAATCACAGAAAAGGCCATCCGCATGTCGGATGGCCTTTTTGCGGTTAAAATATAAAGCCGCATATTATTTTATTGTTCCAGCGATTCTATTGTTTTGCCCATGGCGATCAAGTCGTCAGTGGCATTGACTGTGCTGTCGTCAAAAATCGTCAGACGCACCAAAAGTTCCTCTTTTTCAAACACAATGCCGGTTACGGTGCCTTCAGTGCTCGGCACTTCATAAGCTGTGGACTGGTCAAAATCCGCTCCATTAAAATCTGCAACTTCAGCAGGCTCCTGCTCAGGATTAACAGCTTGAAGAGTCTGTATCATGCTTTCTTCGGCCGCCGCAAAGTCTGTTTCTTCCGGAGTAAAGGTTTCGATGCGCATGAAGACTGCAGAATTATCAGCTGCATAAAGCGCATCTTTTCTCGGTTCTTCAGCTGTCAGTTCGTAGCCGTCGAGCACGTATAACTCATAAGTTTGCTCGTCGCTTTGTGTCAGGGTGCCGGCTGGTTCAGCTGTTTCTGTATTTTCGCCGGCATCGGTTTCTTCTTCCGTTTCTTCCGCTGGCACACTGTCATCGGTTTCTTCTTCGACCACTTCTTCAGTCGCTTCGTCAGGCGCAGTACCTGGCTCCTCATCTGCAGTTTCTGGCGATCCGCAAGCTGCCAGAAGAATGCCAACCGTCAGGACGGATGATAATAAAAATAAATGCTTCTTCATAAAAAAATTCCTCCTATCGGTTTGTCTAGTAGACGTCCGAAAAGGAGGAATGTTTCATTTTTAGACCGGCAAAGGCAGAATAAGGAACAGCAGGACAATCATGACTAAATGGGCGACGATGATGACGGGCAGGCTCTTTTTCCATTCGTAAAGCAGACCCAGGATCAGCCCAGCTGCAATACCTGCTGCCACACCGGGCCAAAAGCCACTTAATGCCAAAGCAAAGCCGAAAAGAATGGCACTGGCCAGAACCGATAGCGGCGTGGAGATGTATTTTTTCAGTTTCTGTTGCACCAGGCCCCTCCAGAAAATCTCTTCACCCGGCACGATGATAAACATCAAGAGGAGATAATGCCAAATCGAAACAGGTGCAAATGCTGATAAGAAGGAATTGACCGGTCCTGATATGTTGAACGGAGTCAAAAGAAGCAGTTGGAATCCAACAGCAATAAGGCCATAGAGGAGAGTTCCGTAGCCTAAGCCATAAACCAGCGACTTCCACGTGACAAGTTCATCAAAAATCTTGACGAATATAATAGCGAGTGACATAAGGATCAGCATTGCAAATGTGTACATATACCAAAAGATAGCAGTGTTATCAAAAGCTAAATTGTACAAATAAAAAGCCAGGGGCAGCATCAAAATCAAAGAATGCTGTTTTAAAAAGTTAATCATGCAAATCCTCCTAAAAAATCGCAGCCATGTCCACATTACGGGAAGCGGCAAGAGCAAAGATGTTCGACTTGTTTTCTTGCTGTATACTAATTTTTAGTACAGATTTTTAATATCTGTCTAAAAGGTGGCTTTATATGATGCTAGCCGAAACCGAGAATTATCATCCGTCTAGTATTATAACAGAAGGCTCCATCAAAACTAAGGCAAAAGGAGAACAATTCATGACTGACTATAACCAGCAACTCGAAAGTTTAAAAAACGGGGAAATCGAATCTATCACAATTGAGAAGGAGGATTTCCTAGATTTTCGCACTGTACTGATCGCACGAGAGGATTTCAAGCACTTTAGAGGTACAGCTTACCATCATGGAACCACAGTCTATACATATACGGTAGAGCCGTCGAAATAAGGAAGTATAATTTTAGAAGCGGAGGGGACATTGTGGAGAAGTTAACACAGGCCAAAGCACAGCTAAATAAATTGGTGGTTGGCAGAGAAAAAGAAATTGATTTTATGCTGATTGCGTTGATTCAGGGGGGGCATGTACTGCTTGAAAGTGTACCAGGTTCAGGCAAGACGTGGATGGCCAAAGCATTTGCAGGATCGTTTGCTGGCCGGTTTCAGCGAATTCAATTTACACCGGATGTTTTGCCGTCAGACGTGACAGGCATTCGTTTTTTTAATCCGAAAACCCAGGAGTTTGAATTGCGCCCAGGACCGGTGCAAACCAATTTGCTGCTGGCTGATGAAATCAACCGGGCAACACCGCGGACTCAGTCAAGTCTTTTAGAGTCTATGGAAGAAAAGCAGGCAACCATTGACGGTGAGACCATTCAATTGCCGGATCCGTTCATTGTTATCGCTACCCAAAATCCGGTGGAATCGCAACAGGGAACATTTCCGCTTCCTGCTGCACAGTTGGACCGTTTTTTGTTCCGTCTGGAAATCGGTTACCCAGGATATCAAGAAGAACTGTCCATCATCCGGGATTTTCGCGGCAACTTTTCCCACAAAAAAGAAATTCTGCCGGCCGCGTCAGTTGAAGACGTACGGAAGTGGCGTGTAGCTGCTGGCGAAGTGGCAGTCCATGAAGATATTGAAACGTATATATTGGAGCTGGTACGCGCGACCCGTGAGCATCCGGCCATTGAACTCGGCTTGAGTTCCCGGGCAGCGCTGGCGCTTGTTCAGGCAGCTCAAGGCCAGGCCTTTATGGAAGGGCGTCAGTTTGTGACACCGGACGATGTGAAATACATACTTGAACCTGTCGCGGTCCATCGCTTGATGCTGACAGCTGAAGGCATGCTTGTTCATGAGCCTTTGGCAGTTTTACAAGAAATTTTGAATTCAGTAGCTTCACCGGTAGAGGCATTTTAGATGGCATGGATACGCCATAACGATGAAGCAAAAAATACGAAATGGGTGCTGGGCTTTTTAAGCGTCTTGTTCTTTATGGCTATGGCCTTTTTACAGTTTACTGCTGCGTCTGTCATCATTTTTGCAGCCGCAGTGGTTGGGCTCCAAAAGCTTTACTTGGATAGAGCCGGAAAAAATCTGGTGTTTCAAAATGATCGAACACGCAGGCGTGTACTTTATGGAGGCGAATCTTCCTGGGATCTCGTTTTTAAAAATGAGGGCCTGCCAATTTGGGGCGGGCAGTTGAAAATTTGGTTTTACGATGCTGTGGAACCGACAAACGGTCAGGGAGCAAGTTATGGAGATTTAGTGGAGCTTGATCTGCCTTTTACCGTAGACAGCAAACAGACGATTGAAATAAAAGTGCCTGTGACAGGCAAAAAAAGAGGCGTGTCGCGCATCAAAAAAATGGAGTTGCTCATTCCGCATCCATTTGGTGAAGGCAGCGTTACGCTGGAATACAAGCCGGTCATTCTGCACGAGCAGCTGGTATTTCCAAAACTTCAGAAATACCCTTTCCGCTATGCGCCATCCCGTTATAAGCCAGGACAATTCAATTTGCAGCATTCGCTTTTCAACGACGCTTTTCAGCCAATCGGCACACGCGATTATGTTTCAACAGATCAATTCAATCAAATTCATTGGAAAGCCAGTGTCAGGATGCAAAACTACCAGACAAAAATATTTTCGCAGGTAGCTAATGAATCGATGCTTTTTGCACTGAATGTCTCGGCTCATTATGGAACTATCCACGACCTGGAAGAGCGGATTGAAGAAGTGGCTTCTTATATCGAAAGTTGCTTTAATGCAGGAGTTTCTTATGCGCTGGCAGTCAATATCCGCTCAGCGGGCAAGATGCCTTATTTGTATTTGCCTCCAGGACAAGGGCAGCGGCACCGGCAACAGTCACTGGAATTGTTGTCGATCATATCGAAAAACAGCGCTACGCTTTCTTACCGCGCCATGTTGGGCCATCTGGACATACATGCAGAACTGCCGTGTACGACTTATCTGTTGACCGACGAAACGAAAGAAGCCATGCGCATTATCAACAAATGGAGCAGCCAAACAGCATTAACTGTCCTGCCAGGCAGAAAGGAACGTGATCCGGCATGACAGCACGCTTAATATCAGCCATTTACTTTATGCTGGATGCTTTCATAATTTCCCTGATTTTGGTATTTGTTGCTCAAGAAACGGCATTGCCGGCAGTTTGGACATGGATTTTGGCAGCTCTTGGGATGTCATGCATTTCCTGTTTTCTCTTCTCGAAAACCCCTTACCGACTGATATGGGCAGTTGGAATGTCCATTGCTGCCGCCATGTGGACGGCAGGAGTTTCATTGTGGCTGGCGCTGATTTTAGGCATGCTGGCCACTTATTTGCTCCACGCCCGATACTCGGTTCTATCCGGCGAGTTCAATCATGGCCATCATTTTTTAATGAAGTTTTTGGTCGTGTTCAGTGTCTGCTGGATAGTTCTTCTATTGAATCCAGAAGAACAGACAAGCCGTTTGCTTTTCACCATTGCCCCTGCAGCAATCCTGTTTTATTTAGTGAGCAGTCTGTTGCATAGTTATTTTTATTCCAAAGCAGATGGTGCGCGGCTCAGCCTGGCTGTTGGCGCTTTCGGCATTGTCGCGACTCTTTCGGCCGCAGCGGCAACCATTACTTTTTTTATTGCTGACGAAGTCCGGAGTTTGGCAGGCTGGGTTGTCGGAGGAGCAATAAGGATTTTGTTTTGGCCGCTCGCTCTGCTGCTTGAACAGGTGACGAGCTTTTTGTCGGGTCTATCGACTGAGGAAGAAATGCAGGAAACGTTGGATAAACTCGGGCCGGATGGAGAAGCAGCCCAAGGCGATACTGCAGCAAGCGAAGCCCTGCCATCAGATTTTCCGGTTGAGATTTTCTTGGGCCTCGTCGTGTTGGCATGTGCGATTGCATTAGTGCTGTGGCTGCGAAAAATAAAGCCGGATTCTAAAGAACAGGTACAAGAAAGCCAAGTCATCATCAAAAGGCATGATCATCCCTCGGCGCTGCAATTTCTGCGGAACCCAGCTTCGCCTTACAGCCAAAACCTGGATCTCCATCAAATAAGAGAGGTTTTTCGCGGTCTTGAACTTTTGGCAACAGAACAACAAATGGGCCGCAAAAATTACGAAACGGTCCGGGAGTGGATAGTGCGAATGCAATGGGATGTGACCGATTCTTTCTTTAAAACCTATGATCAAGTCCGATATGGAGATAAACAACTGCCGGACTCCCAGGCGAATCAGTTTATTAGTGAAATTGCTGAAATAAAAGACAGATATTTAAAAGAAAATGTTTAAAGAGCTTTAAGGAAGGGGATAATATACTTGAACACAGCAACATTCTCATTTCCCCCTTTTGTGGTCGGTCCGTTATACGGGTCGGCTTCTTTTTTTTGTTTTTTTGAGGTTGAAGAGAATGCAGACGGTTGAATATAATATGAGCTCCATACATTGCCCCTGGCCGCATCTGCGCCAGGGGATGGATTAGATTGAAGGCAAGTTTAAGTTTCCTGCCGCATTTATAAAAATACGGAGCAAATCAGTAGGCGAAAATCATTAGTTCAACAAATATAGCTGCTGCAATGCAAGTTGTCAGCAATAAAAGTTTATGAGTTTGATATGTATAGTTATTTTTTTACAAGAGTGAATATCCTGAAGATTTTTGCTAAACTGAAGATATATACAAAAGGGGGAAATACATATGAAGCTCGGATTTATTGGTACTGGAGTTATGGGCAACAGCTTGGTCAAACATTTGCTGGACCATGAGCATGAAGTTTCCATCTATACACGAACGGCTAAAAAAGCGGAGAACCTGGTTGAAGCAGGTGCAGTGCTGGTTGAATCACCTCAGAAGGTGGCTGAAAACAGTGAAGTCATTTTCACAATGGTCGGCTATCCTTCAGACGTTGAAGAAATCTATTTTGGTGACAAAGGCATCCTGGAACATGCGAAGGCAGGTGCAGTACTGGTCGACATGACAACTTCCAAGCCGCAATTGGCGCAGCGAATTTTTGAAGCGGCTGCTGAAAAAGGCCTGCATGCTTTGGATGCTCCAGTATCCGGCGGGGATGTGGGCGCAAAAAACGCTGTTTTGTCGATAATGGTTGGCGGTGAAAAAGATATCTTTAAACAAGTTTCTCCTTTGCTTAACTTGTTCGGAGAAAACATTGTCTTCCAGGGTCCTGCAGGCTCTGGGCAGCATACTAAAATGTGCAACCAAATTAACATTGCGAATAATATGATGGGAGTTTGCGAATCCTTGATCTATGCCAAAAAAGCAGGTCTTGATCCAGAGCGCGTCTTGCGGTCTATTTCTTCTGGAGCAGCTGGGTCATGGTCCCTGTCGAATTTGGCGCCAAAAATGATCAATGAAGATTTTCGTCCAGGCTTTTACATTAAGCATTTTATCAAAGACATGAAGATTGCTGCCGAGGAAGCGGAAAACTGGGGATTGAATTTGCCTGGCCTTCGGTTGTCGCTTAGCATGTACGAAGAGTTGGCGGCTAAAGGGTATGAAGATAACGGAACCCAAACTTTGATCCGCCAATACGAGGCATAAGAAAAACCGGAAACCCGTAAAGGTTTCCGGCTGATCGGCAGCATCAATCAAAATAAGATTTTTTTGGCGAATAAAATCGGTCTAATTGCCGAGGCTGGTAGGACTTGGTGAAGTTGGAGACAGCCGCTTCTTTTTTCTGCGGCTCCAATCCGGTCAAAGTCCGCAAAATTTCTTTTGCTACTTTCAAGTTCATTCGGCTTGGCGGATTGCGGTACGTATCATCCAGGTGGCCAAGATGCTCGAGTGAAGAAAAATCTTCTTTTTTCGGGAGCATATGAAAATAGTAATTGCCGCATTTTACGAGGACGGAAGATTGTTGTTGGCTTTTCTGAGGGTTTTTACTGAAGTGCAAACCGATTTTTGTAGCGCGCTTTTTTTCAATCATAAGATTGAGTGCTTCTTTTTTCAGCGCATACAAATAATGATTGTCGGGGGCAGTTTTTGCGTGCCGGTTAACCGTAAAAATGGCTTGAGCGATATCTGAATCTGACTTGGCAACTGTCATGAACTCATTCCTTTCATCCAAAATAATAGGTAGTTTCGAATCCATCATATCAAAATTTCCAGCCACTGTATACTGAAGGAGACATACGCACAAAAAGGAGAATCCAACTGCTCTGTAGAATTTAATTTTAGTAAAGTGAAACTATGTATAAAAAGTTGTCGTCCGGTGAACCGACGGCATATAAAATTTTTTCTTTTTATGTACATAATCTAATCTTAAGGGGATGTTTGAATGTTTACGGATCAAACGATTATTGTTACAGGCGGCTCGAGCGGCATGGGGTTGCATATGGCCAAGAAGTTCGCTTCAGAAGGCGCGAATGTCGTTATTACAGGACGCGATATGGATAAGCTGAACGAAGCTGTGAAAGCGATTACAGGAAGCCGGGGTTCAGTTGAAGTGTTTCAAATGGATGTGCGGGAACCTGAACATGCCAAAGCCATGGTGCAATTCGCTCACGAAAAGTTTGGGAGAGTGGATGGATTGGTCAACAATGCCGCTGGAAATTTCATTGTCCACGCAGAAAAGTTATCGCCCAACGGCTGGAAGTCAGTAATTGACATTGTTTTGAATGGTACTTTTTTCTGTTCTCATGCAGTCGGCAACTATTGGATTGAAAACGGTACGAAAGGCAAGATCCTGAATATGCTTGCCACCTACGCCTGGAATGCGGGAGCTGGAGTTGCACACTCAGCCGCAGCTAAAGCAGGCGTTATGTCCTTGACACGGACGCTGGCGGTTGAATGGGGCACACAGTTTGGGATCCGGGTCAATGGCATTGCCCCAGGTCCCATCGAGCGGACGGGCGGAGCAGACAAGCTGTGGGAATCGGAGAAAGCAGCGAAACGGACTTTAGAGTCGATTCCCCTTGGCAGACTTGGGAAACCAGAGGAAGTTGCGGAGCTTGCAGCCTTTATCATGTCAGAAAAAGCTTCCTATATGAACGGAGAAATCGTCACTTTGGACGGCGGCCAATGGCTGAACAAATTCCCTTTTTAAGGTATTTTTTGCACCAATTAAATAGTTTCAGGAATGTTGATGTGTTATGATGATGTTTGAATGGATGGCATCTAACATAGGCGATGCAAAAGGAGTAGAGTACATGATTTCATTACCAAGCAGAGATTTTCTGGATACCCCAATCGAAGACTATATCATTTCTTCCGAGAAAGTTGCACATGTTCAAATGGGCAACAGTGCTGAACATGCGTTGCTCGTATTGACAAAGACGGGCTACTCAGCCATTCCGGTTTTGGATTTGAAATACCGCTTTCGCGGCTTGATCAATGCACAACGGATTACTGATGCAATTCTCGGAATGGATCATATAGAATACGAACGGCTTTCTGATATCCGCGTGGAAGATATCATGGAAACAGATCTGCCTTTGATCCACATTAACGAACGGTTTCAAAAAGCATTGGACATGGTTATCAACCAAAATTTTCTCTGTGTGATAGATGACGAAGAAATGTTTATGGGAATTTTGACGCGGCGGGTTGTATTAAAACAGCTGAAAAAACAAATTTATCAATTGAAAAGATAAACAGGCAACATAAAAAAAGGTCTCATCTCAGAGGCCTTTTTTATGCTTAAAAAAGCATATGATTGCTGTTTTATATATATTTTTAGATTTCAGCGCCCAGATGACAGGAGCATAAGCCGTTCTGGCTATGTCTGTCGTACCTGAAAGGCGTTTTCGCTTTTATTGTCAGGTGAAAAGAGGTTTGGTTAATGGATAAAACAAAAAGGCCGCTTGTTTTGGCAGCTGTTATGTTGGCAATGTTCGTCAGTGCGGTCGAAGCGACCATCGTATCGACCGCCATGCCAAGCATAGCGTCTGAACTTGGCGGGTTTTCGAAATATAGCTGGGTTTTTTCGGCTTATTTGCTGATGAGCACTGTAACGGTCTTGCTATACGGCAAGCTGTCCGATATATTTGGCCGAAAGCGCATATTTGCAGTAGGGATGCTGCTGTTTTTGTTCGGCTCCTTGTTGTGCGGTTTTGCCGATTCAATGGAAGAACTGATTTTTTACCGGTTTGTTCAGGGAATGGGAGCCGGCGCAGTCATGCCGATTGCAACTACAATTGTCGGTGACATTTATTCGAGTGAGGAACGCGCGAAAGTTCAAGGGTATTTATCGAGTGTCTGGGGAATTTCAGCTGTTACCGGCCCTGCAATTGGCGGAATCCTCGTTGCAACTATTGGCTGGGAATATGTATTTTGGATCAACCTGCCTCTTGGCGTTTTGTCCCTGCTTGGTGTGCTTTTGTATTTGAAAGAGCCGGTGAATACAAAAAAACCGGCAATCGATTACAAAGGGGCAGCGTTGCTGACAGCAGCCTTATCAAGCATGCTGTATTTATTGGTCGAAGGCGGCGTGTCGTTTGACTGGCTATCCAGGCAATCGCTGATTTTGCTGTTAGCCAGCGTACTGTTTTTTGTGTTGTTCATTTGGGCGGAACAGAAGGCGGTCGACCCAATGATGCCTTTTGAGATTTGGCGGAATAAAACCATTCTCTATGCCAATCTGGTTTCCTTGGCAACCGGCGTCATTTTGATCAGCATCTCCAGCTATTTGCCTACTTATGTGACCGGTGTAATGGAGCAGCCAGCAGCCATTGCAGGCTTTACCTTGACGGCCATGTCTATCGGTTGGCCATTGGCTTCCTTTTTCTCCGGACGGCTGCTGCTAAAAATTGGCTATTTCAGAACGTCATTAGCAGGCGGCGCTTTTCTCGTCGCGGGAACCTTGCTGTTTATCTTTATGCAGCCTGGATTTGGTCCTTTATGGGCAGCTATGTCGAGCTTTTTTGTGGGTCTTGGAATGGGCTTGACCAGCACCGCGTTTATTGTTTCGATTCAGGCAGCCGTTTCCTATGAACAGCGCGGTTCTGCTACCGCTTCGAATATGTTTATGCGAAATTTGGGCAGCACGATTGGCGTTGCTTTGCTTGGCAGCATCTTGAACAGTTCTTTGCTGCGCTCCTTTGCTGAAAATGGTGAAAATTATTCTTTAAGCTCAATCAATGATTTGCTGAGTGCCGACAGCCGTGCAGGCATATCAGCAGAGGCATTGGAGTTTCTTCAGCTGGCGTTGGCCGGCGCGCTTCATAATGTCTACCTGGTCACAGCATCTTTCGCACTCGCCAGTTTTATCCTGATCTTCGGGCTGCGCGGCCCAAAAGGAGTGAAAAGCAATGTCAAATGAAGAATTGATCATTAAAGTGCTGGCCGAAGAAGGCAATATGAGAAAAGCGGCAGAGCGGCTATTTTTGTCGCAGCCGGCTTTATCACAGCGCCTGCAGTCTATCGAGAAAGATTGGGGCCAGCAATTGTTTATTCGCTCGCAAAAAGGGCTTTCGCCAACACCGGCCGGAGAATTGGTTATTCAATATGCCAATGAAACCATTCTGCGGAAAGAAGAGGTTTTTGAAGTGCTGCATACGTTGACTTCCAAAGTGCATGGCACACTGAAAATTGCCTGCGCGACGATCATCGGCCAAAACTGGCTGCCGAAAGTACTAAAGGATTTTGTGACACTTTATCCGGAAGCAAAAATTCAGCTGATCACTGGATGGAGCTCTGAAATTGTCCGTTCGCTTTATGACGGCGAAGCGCATATCGGAATCGTGCGCGGCCATACGGATTGGAAAGGGCCGAAGCTGCATTTATTCAAAGATACCTTGTATTTGGTCGACAAGGAAATCCGTTCGCTCGAGGAACTTCTTCAGACTGAACGCCCGTTTATCCAGTTTAAAAGCGACTCGAACTATTACGAGGAAATTCAGCAATGGTGGCAAAAGCATTTTGCATCCAATCCGAAAAGGCAAATAACCGTGGATCAGATTGAAACCTGCAAGCAGATGGCGGTCAACGGCATTGGTTACGCCATCCTGCCATCGATTACATTGACCGGTACGGAAGATGTGCATATGATGCCACTGACGAATAATAAGGAGGAGTTGGAATTGACGCGGGATACGTGGCTCATCGGCTATGAATCCGCTTTTCAGCTGCGTCAAGTAGAGGCATTTGTCGATATAGTCGAAAAACATGCCGCTTTATTAAGGTGAAGCGGATGAATTTTTATGCTGAATCAGATATAATAACAACATCACTTAATGGAAAGAGGTTTTTATTGATGAAACAGATGGATGCAAACGAAATAATCTCGTACATACAGAACGCAAAAAAGGCGACACCCGTAAAAGCGTACATAAAAGGCCAAGGAGTTGCTGATTTGGATTACGGCACAGACTCCAAAGTATTCGGAGAAGGCAGTTCAGTCACTGTGTTCGGCGAATGGACAGATATTCAGAAGGCGTTGGAAGCCAATGCGGCAGTTATCGAAGATTCGGTTGTGGAAAATGACCGCAGAAATTCAGCGATTCCATTGCTTGACATGAAAAACATCAACAGCCGTATCGAACCCGGTGCGTTTATCCGCGAAAACGTGGAAATTGGCAATAATTGCATCATCATGATGGGCGCTGTCATCAATATCGGTTCAGTCATCGGTGATGGAACAATGATCGACATGGGCGTCATCATGGGCGGCCGCGCAACAGTCGGCAAAAACTGCCATATTGGAGCGGGCGCAGTTCTGGCTGGCGTTATCGAGCCAGCTTCTGCAACTCCAGTCATCATTGAAGACGATGTTTTGATAGGTGCCAATGCTGTGGTTCTTGAAGGTGTTCGCGTCGGTAAAGGTGCAGTAGTCGCAGCAGGAGCAATCGTTATCGAAGATGTTCCTGAAAACTCAGTTGTAGGCGGCACGCCGGCACGCGTATTGAAATTGATGGATGCAAAAACACGTGCAAAAACAGAAATCAAACAAGAACTTAGACAGCTTTAATCAGTGAATCCAATGGATTTAGTGAAAATCAGAAGAGATCTGCACCAAATTCCGGAAATTGGTTTTCAGGAACTTAAAACACAAGCCTATCTATTGAATACGATTTCCCAGTTGCCGCAAGAACGGCTGGAAGTGGTGGAATGGCGGACCGGGATTGCGGTTAAAGTGCCTGGCACCAATCCAACAAAGCGGATTGGCTGGCGAACGGACATTGATGCCTTGCCGATTACTGAAGAAACAGGCTTGCCATTTCAATCTGTTCATCCAGGATTTATGCACGCATGCGGACATGATATTCACATGGCGATTGCGCTTGGACTGCTGCAAAAACTCATTGACCATCCAATAGAAGACGATGCGGTGATTTTGTTCCAGCCTGCAGAAGAAGGGCCTGGAGGAGCATTGCCATTCCGTGAATGGCTGAAAAATGACAAACCGGACTTTCTGCCGGACGTGATTTGTGCGCTGCACATTGCGCCGGAGCTTCCGGTCCGTACAGTTGGCACACGGCCGGGGTTGTTGTTCGCCAATACGTCGGAGCTGTTTATTGATCTTCACGGTAAAGGCGGGCATGCGGCTTTTCCGCATCTAACGGAAGACATGGCAATTGCAGCTGCTTCTTTGTTGCTGCAATTGCAGACCATCGTCAGCCGCAATGTCAATCCGATGGACTCCGCGGTATTGACAATCGGTAAGATGAGTGCCGGAACGGTTCAGAACGTTATCGCTGAGCACGCGCGGTTGGAAGGAACAATCCGTACTTTAAACAGTGAGTCCATGATTCACATGAAGCAGCGGATTGAAGGTTTCTGCCAGGCGGTCGAGACAGCTTACAATTGCCGGGTAAGCATCGATTACGGTTCAGGTTTTTTGCAAGTGACTAATGATGAGGCGCTGGCGGAAAAGTTCCTCCAATATGCTGGCAAAGCGGAAGGCATAACAGCAATTCGCAGTGAGGCAGCTATGACAGGCGAAGATTTTGGCTACTTTACCGAGCAAATCCCCGGGCTGATGTTCTGGGCAGGCGTTTCCTCACCCCACGGCTTGCATCACGCAAAGCTGGAGCCGGATGAAGAAGTTCTTAACTTTATGCCGGAATTGATCCACAGTTTCTTTACAGAACTATAAGAACAGGCAGCCTCGGCTACCTGTTCTTTTTTGTGGAAAAAAAGTGGTTCAGCTGCTGATTTTCTTATAAGAACATGGAACTATTTTATATTGCCAGCGTACTAATAAAGAGACGAGTAAAAGGGGGATCATCATGCATAAACGCTTGCTGGCATTTTTTGCTTTTGCATTGTTTATTAGTTTATTTATCGTGCCGCAGGTATCGTTGGCGGCGCCTGAAATTACAGTAGATTCTAGTGCCGGTTTTCAAAATAAGGTCAAATATGAAAAGGGATTGCCGCTTCAGTTTACAGTCACTAATGAGGGCTCAGCGTTCTCGGGAGATTTAGTGGTCAGTTATTCGGAAACCTACAATCTGGGAGCTGGAATGGCGATGCCACTTGAACTCGCTGAAGGCGAAAGCAAAACCCTTCATATTGCGTCATCCGGATTGTCGGAAACGAACTATACGGGAGGACCCAACGACCAAAGCATTTTCCTGTTTGAGGGAGGATGGGAAGAAGGGGAATCGATTGTTTTTAAAGGGGATAAAACGATACAGCCCGCCTATTATTCGCCGGGAACAATGTTTGTTGCCACTTTGACGGATAATCAGGATCGGCTGCTTCCATTGGAGCAGCTTGCTGTCCCCTCAGGTGAAGGCGTGGAAGTGATTCATCTCAATCAATTAACGAACTTTACATTGCCGACAGATGTGCAAGCCTGGAGCATGATCGATTATCTGGTCATTGATGAGTTTTCTTACAGTGATCTGCCGGACACTACCCAGCAGGCTGTTTTGCAATGGGTTCAACAAGGCGGCCGTGTCATTACTGGTTCGTCCAGCAGCGTGGAAGCTGAACTTGGCAACTTAAGCGAATACCTGCCTTTGGAGTTGGCTGATGAAGCCGAAGTATCGGTTCCAGGTCTTGAAAGTCCACTGCCGGCTTTCCAGGCAACAGCCAAAGAAGGAGCAGCAGTTAAGCTGCAAAATGATGGCCAAGTACTGGCTGCAACGCAGGCGGTTGGCTCTGGCAGCTTGACACAGATGGGTTTTTCTCTTGGAGATGAAACCGTCTCTGCGCAAGAAGGTTATAGCCAGATGCTGTCAAACTTTTTTCCAGCACCAATGGTGAACTACAACGCTATGGGTGGCCAGTCGATTCTTGATTATATGACATACGAAGTTGGGGATGTCAACGAGCTGTTTGACAGTTTTGCTGTTTCAAAACCGTTTATCATTGCCATTATTCTCCTGTATATTCTGTTGATTGTCCCGGTTCTTTATATTGTGCTAAAGAAAAAGGACAAGCGGGAATTTGCCTGGTTCATCATTCCGGCAGTCGCTTTGCTGACTTCGCTGGGACTTTTCGCTTATGGAGCCAAAGACCGGATCGGCAATCCGCAAATCCAGCAGACTGGTTTTTTTGAAGTGGATGCGGATAATGGACTAAATGGATACTATGTAAATTCACTGTTGTCAAACCGCGGGGGAAATTATCAGTTTACAGCTCCGGCCACCACCACCATGACATACCGGTTGGCCAGTGAATTTTCCGAGACACAGCCTTATCTTTCGGCAATGATGGAAAAAGGAGCAACAAACAACCAAATGACAGTTCGGGATATGCGGTATTGGTCTGTCGAATCGATCATGGGACAGTCATATATCGAAAACAGTGGAAACTTCGGTATTGAGTTGGAAGTAGCGGATAATAAAGTGATCGGCACAATTCTCAATAATTTCCCATTTGGAGTGGAAAACGTATCAATTTGGACGGGTACCCGCTTACTGGATATGGGCGACTTGAATCCGGGGGAAGAACTGGCAGTTGATGAAACCATTCAGTCGGATATTCTTTCACCTGCGGCAGCTATCGGGCAATCCTATAGTTATCAGCCAATTGCTGATTTGGAAGAGCTGGAAACAGCACGGCGCCAAGCGCTGCTTTCCACCTCTTTTGACCAAATGTCACAAAATGGGAAAAGTCCATATGTCATCGCTTATACGCAGGATGCCATCGTGCCGATCAGCCTGGAAAATCAGCGAGCCTCAGTAGACTCTGTCCACTTGCTTGCACAAAGCTTTAAGCCGGAATTGACTTTGAGTGGGGAAATCAGCTTGAATGTGGATGCATTTGGCATGGAACTGGCTGGCGCCAGCACGAATGCCTTTTTCGATAATATGCCGAATGACCCTTACTTGTTTTATCTGGAACCTGGAGATTATGACCTGACGTATACACTGCCGGAAGACATTGAATTGGAAAAGGCAGAATGGAATGAACTATCGATAGCTGCTTCAGGCCAGGGACTGACTGTCAGCTTATTAAATCATGATAGCGAAGACTACGAAGAAATCACCCAATCCAATCAAAAGTTCACCGACAATGCAACAAACTATATAGGAGAGGATGGAGACATCCAGCTAAAATTGAAAATGGCTGACGGTTCAACAACTGCTGAAGTGGTCGTGCCAAAAGTTAAATTGAAAGGAGTGATTGCCCCGTGATTGAAACAATTGGGTTGACTAAAAAATACGGTTCGTTTTATGCGCTTCAAGATTTGAATCTGGTTGTGGAAGACAGCACCGTCTTTGGTTTTGTCGGTGCAAACGGCGCGGGAAAATCAACGACCTTTTCGATACTGGCAACCCTTCTTCAGCCGACTGCCGGCGATGCATTTATCAATGGCATAAGTGTCACCAAAAATCCACAGGAAGTGCGCAGGCAAATTGGCTATGTACCGGATTTCTTTGGTGTTTACGATCAGCTGAAAACAGATGAGTACTTGGATTTTTACGGGGCAAGCTACGGCATCAAGCCGAAAGAGCGTGCGGTGCTGATTCCAAAACTGTTGGAATTGGTCAATCTGGAGAACAAACGCTATGACTATGTCGACTTGCTGTCCCGTGGGATGAAACAGCGGCTATGTTTAGCGCGAGCTTTGATCCATGACCCAAAAATCCTGATTTTGGATGAACCGGCTTCTGGACTGGATCCTCGTGCGCGAGTGGAAATGCGGGATATCTTGAGAGAGTTGAAAGCGATGGGCAAAACCATTTTGATTTCATCCCATATTTTGCCGGAGCTTGCTGAAATGTGCGACAGCATCGGAGTTATCGATAATGGCAAGTTGATTGCCCAGGGCTCTGTCCACGCAATTCAAGCTCAGTTGCAAAGCGAAAAAGTGCTCCGGGTTAAAGTTAAGGGAGACACTCATTCTGTTGTTCCGTTTTTCGAAATGGATCCATTTGTTTCTCAAATAGAAGAACAGCATGATAAAAATATTATTCAGTTTTTCTATCGCGGAACAGAAGAAGATCAATTGCGTTTGCTGCAGCAGGCAATAGCACAGAACTTGCCGATCCTGTCTTTTTCAGAAGAAGAAACAGATTTGGAAGATGTCTTTATGTCGATCACAAAAGGAGTGGAAACTGGATGAAAACGCTCCTTACCAATCCGGTGCTGATCAAAGAACTTAAGTTGCGTTTCCGCAACCTAAAAAGCTTTACCGGTATCCTGTTTTACTTGATCGCCATGAGCATTTTCGTTTTTGGTTTTATCTTTTTGGCTACCTCTTTAACAGTGAATGGATTTTTCCGGCCAGATGAGAGTTTTATGCTGTTTAGCATCATGACTTATATTCAATTGGGCTTGATTTTATTTATTACACCCGCATTAACGGCAGGAACCATCAGTTCTGAGCGGGAAAAACAAACCTTGAATATTTTGCTGACCACCTCCCAGACTTCTTTTCAAATCATTTTTGGGAAAATGACATCATCCATTGCTTTTTTATTGCTGATGATTGTTTCCGGATTGCCAATTTACAGTCTGGTATTCTTGTATGGAGGGGTTTCACCCAGCCAATTGTTTTACATCTTCCTGTTTTATTTGCTGACTTTGTTGGCAATCGCCAGCATCGGCGTGATGTTTTCGACTTTAATTCGGAAAACCATTGTCGCCATCATTGCCACATATGGCGCAATGATTTTCATCGCAGGCGTCACAGCATTTTTCCTGTTGATCTCGGTACAGGTTTCGCAGATGGGTTCAGGCACGCCATCCATGTCACCAATGGCTCATTTTTGGGCATCCATTAACCCGGCTGCAGTCATGCTGACCTTGCTTCAACCGCCAATGGAAGATCAGTTGCAGACCGTGACAATGATACCGGTTCCGTTGTGGATCGGGTACGTGATTTTCTACAGCCTGCTGACCATTGCCTGTATTTTACTGGCTGTCAAAAAGCTTCGAGTCAATATGAATAAATACAAATAAGGAGAGGGGATCTCATGAACAATCGCGATATTCAAAGGTATGTCAAAAAGACAGCCAGGCAGTTGAGACTGCTTCATTTCAGCCGCAGCTTTCAGTTCGCTTTGTTTGCAGGATTTGTTTCAGCGGCGGCTTTGCTGCTGGTGTCGCGGTTGTTTGTGCTTCCTTATTATGAATTTTATGCATATGCAGCGGGAGTTGCCGCTATCGCAAGTTGGATCTTATTGACGATTAAAGATTTGCCGAACATTCAGCAGGCGGTACAAGAGCTGGACCGTTTCACGCCGCATAACCAATTGCTGACTGTATGGAAGCTGAATGGGAAAAATACACTCGCAGAAGAGCTGACGAATAAAACAGCAGAAACCCTTCCTTACAGCTATCAGCTGTTCCGTAAAGAACGAAAAGCCTGGCTGCGGCCAAAGTGGCTGATTGGGGCACTAGCGAGCAGTGCCTTGATGCTGCTGTTGTTGGTTTTTCCGAGCAATCTGCAAAATCAGGCAAATGATGTAGAAGAAGAACTGGAACTAGTGGAAGACATCAAAGAAGAAGTTGATGAAATAGAAAAACAGGCACAAACAGAAATAGTTCAAAAAGAGTTGGATGCATTAAAGTCAGCAATAGAAAAAACTGAAGATCCTGAAGCCGTGTTGAAAGAACTCGTCAAAAAACAAAAAGAACTGGATTTTAAAAACCTGCAGCTTGCAGAAGAGCAGAAAGCTGATGCTGAAGCCACCTCTGAGGATTTACAAAAAGCTTCTGATCAATTAGCCGATCAAGCTGGGAAAACCCAAACAGCTCTAAGCGATATGGGCAAACCGGTAGCATTTCCATTGCAGCAGACCATTGCCAATCGTGCACAATCCAGCCAAGAAAATCCAAGCGGGTCTGCTGATGGTGAATCTTCAGATGAAAGCAGTGGATCCAATACCAGTGGTCAGGCATCAAACAGTGGAAAAGATACAGGGGAAGCTGAAGAATTAGAAGGCAACCAAGGCGAGGCACAAGGCCAAGGACAAGGACAAGGACAAGGTCAGGGACAAGGACAAGGTCAGGGACAAGGACAAGGTCAGGGACAAGGACAGGGTCAAGGGCAAGGCCAAGGACAGAGTCAAGGTCAAGGACAGAGTCAAGGTCAAGGCCAGGGTCAAGGTGCTGGCAAAGGGCAAGGCAGCCGCAGCTTGTTGACTGTGCCCTCCCGCATCGGTGGAGAAGGCAAAACCGCGGTTGACAGCGGTGAAATAGATGAAGGGAAGGCGGCAGGAGAGCAAGAGGGGCCTGTTCCTGCAACCACAGGAAGCGTTCAGCCTTTTGCCGACGTAGTGGGTGAGTATTCAGCTTCTTATTTCTCAAGCGCGGATCGCCTGCAATTGCCGCCTGATCTGCAAACCATTGTGGAACAATACTTTACGGATATTGAAACCGACGAATAGAAAAGAGGGGTTTTATGACATATACGACTGACCAATTTACAGAAATGAGCCAATTGCTTGGAGGAGTCAAATCAGAAATCGGCCGATTTATCGTAGGGCAAGAAAGCGCAGTTGAGTTTTCGCTATACGCTATTTTAGCGGATGGTCATGCACTGCTTGAAGGGCTTCCAGGGCTAGGAAAAACCATGTTGATCCGAACCATTTCAGATGTGCTTGATTTGTCGTTTTCAAGAATCCAGTTTACGCCTGATTTGATGCCGTCGGATATTACCGGCACAAGTCTGATTGAACGGGATGCAGAAGGGCGCCAGCAGTTTACATTCCGGGAAGGACCAATCTTCCACCAAATGGTGCTGGCTGATGAAATCAACCGGGCGACTCCTAAAACCCAAAGTGCATTGCTTGAGGCAATGGGAGAAAAAACGGTGACCATCCTAGGGGATACAAAAGACATGGCGCGGCCATTTTTCGTACTGGCTACACAAAATCCCATTGAAATGGAAGGGACCTATCCGCTTCCGGAAGCGCAGATGGACCGTTTTTTATGCAAAATCCTGGTGTCCTATCCAAGCCGCAATGACCTTGCCGAAATCAGCCGAAGAACAACAGGTGCTGATACGGTCCTCCTTAGCAAAAAGATGAATACCGCCAGTCTGATCGAAGCACAGCAGATGGTAAAAGAAGTTTTGCTGGCAGATGACATATTGATGGTAGCTGTCGATATTATTCAAAATACTCATCCTGAAAATTCTGAGCACGATTCTATTCGGCAGTATGTGCAATATGGCAGTGGACCACGTGGCTTGCAAAGCTTGATTCGCCTCGCTAAAGCGCGAGCGTTGATGGAAGGACGCTATCATGTTTCCATCGGTGATTTGAAATATGTAGCCAAGCCTGTATTGCGGCATCGCCTCCTATTGAATTACGAAGCTGAAGCGATAGGGAAAGAAGCGGATGAGTTGATAGACCTGGTGCTCAGCACAGCTGGAAAAGGCGTTTTAAAATGACTTTGTTAAACTTGCCAGCTGATTGGGGCTCTCGTCTCAGCCGCTACGCCATTGGAACTAAAACGAAAATCAGGGGCCATCACAAAGGCTCTCATCGGTCGATGCGTTTTGGCAGCTCACTGGATTTTTCCGATTTTCGTGAATACCACCCGGGAGATGACGTTCGACACATTGACTGGAACGTCTACGCCCGAACCGAACGCGTCTATATCAAGCGCTTTCTGGATGAACAGGAGATGCGCATCCACCTCCTGATCGACAGTTCAAAATCGATGGACAGCAAGTGGCTTTTTGCCAAACAGCTGGCCTTTTCCTTGGGACTCTTAGTGTTGGGAAGTGACGACCGCCTGACGGTTTCAGCTGGACAAAAAGAAGTTGTGCCTTTTCGCAAAAAAGGGAAGTCTGCGAAAAAACTATTAGAACATTTTATAGCTTCGATGCCAGATCCGCAAACCCTTTCGTTTGTAAAGCAGGCAAGCTTCCATGCAGCGAAAGATTCTACAGTTCTGTTTATCGTATCGGACGGGTTGGAACCGCTGGAAGACTGGCAACTTTTCTTCAAGCAGGCACCGGCCTATGCGCATGATATCCGGTTTATCCACATCAGTACTGAAGAAGAACGTTCTCCGTCGTACAAAGGCGACCTTCGTTTTATAGATGAAGAAACACAGCAAGTATTGAATGTCACGGTTACAGAACAGGCACTGCGCTCGTATCAAAAACAAAGCGAACTGCATGCCAAAGGGCTGGAGTCGCTATGCCGGACCTATGGCATTGCTTATTTGCCGGTGCATGCAGAAGATGGAATCGAGCAGGTGCTATTTCATCAGATGGTACGAAAAAATTGGATCAAATGAGGTGAAGCGGCATGGGAGCATCGAATTGGGGAATGGTCTGGACAGCAATTATGCCGCTGGCCGTGATCCTCTATTATTTCTTTAGAAAAAAGTATAAGGACCAGCGCGTGTCATCAACGCTATTTTGGCAAGAACAGATGAAAGAGCTGCAGGCTTCTCCATATTTAAAAAAATTGCAGCATCATTTATTGTTTTACTTGCAACTGGCAGCGCTTCTGCTTTGCGTACTGGCATTGCTTGGGCCGTTCAGCGAATCGGAAACGCTGGCAGGCAATGATTTTATTTTTGTAGTGGATACTTCAGCGACGATGCTGGCGGGTTCACCGTCTCACTTTGAAAAGCACCAGCAGGAAATGAAAAGTTTAGCGGCACAAGCTGGCGGCAAACCGGTATCGATTGTAACAACAGGTGCCAGTCCGGAAGTGGTCGTCCGCAATGAGCAGAATCTTGATGCGATTGAACAAGCAGTCGATCAACTGGCGGTAAGCTACGAAAAGGCTGAAATGGAACAGACGATTTTATTTGCGGATACATTGGCGGCCAACGATTCGACAGTCATCCACATCTTTACAGATACATTAGACCGCGACTTGCTAGCCAATAAAACAGACCAAAGCTACAAGGTTCATGGCGTCTCGGAAACGCTCCGCAATTTAGCCATCCAACAGTTCGGCCTATCCGAAACTGAAGATGGTGTCCGTGGCATTGTCCAGCTGGTGAATGACAGCGATGAGACTTTGTCAGCTCTAGTCCGGCTATCCGCTGGTGCAACGGAAAAAACGGTGGAGGTAGAATTGGCAGCTGCTGAAGAACTGCTGGTTCCTTTTGAAGAACTGCCGGCTGATAAAAACTGGCAGGCGACTGTAGACGTGCGGGACGATTATGCAGCCGATAACACCATGGCTACCTACTTAGCGCCTCCAGGAAATGCGGTCGTTATTGATTCGGCGCTGCATGAGTTGATTGCCAGCGGCTTTCGTTCGCTCGATTTGGATGTTCGTCTGGCAGATACAGCCCAATTGCAGCCGGACTCCGGATTGCCGGTTGTGACCAATCAAAGCGAGCTATTGGAAGGAGCGGTTCCAATCCTGTTAATCGGCCGCAATGACGAAACTGCATTTGAAGTTTCGGGGCAAATCGAAACGCAGGAACACCCGTTATTTGCGTATGCCGAACTGGAAGAAGTATACGTTTCCGAACTGTATCCGCCTTTTGACGGCTATGAAACCATCGCTCTAATTTCCGGACAGCCTTTTATCCAAGTGTCTCCAGTAGGCGACATTGTGGTGCTGTCAGATGTCGAGTCTACTGACTGGCCTCTTTTCCCTTCATTCCCATTGTTTCTATGGAGCGCCATGAACAGTTTATCCGGAGATGAGGAATTTCTTGGGTTTTTCCAGCCTAACGAACACCGTTCCGTATCCTTGGCTTCGGATACGGGGGAATGGGAAATTTTTAAAGATGGCGACTATAGCCATTCATATATCGAGGGAGAAGGCCCATTTATTGCGCCTTCCGAACCTGGAGTTTATGAGGTAATTGGAGATGCAGAGACTAAGACCTTGATCGTCCAGCTGGCCAGCGAAGAAAAAACGTTGACTGCCGGCTCATCATACACGATGGGAGTTGCAGAAACTGCTCAAGATACGGTCCGTTTTTCATTTGTGCCGTTTATTATCCTGTTGATCCTGCTGCTGGTTGCTGTGGAATGGGAGGTGTACCGCCGTGGAATTGAGACTCGATGAACCGCTCTGGCTTTTCCTGTTAGTCCCCGCAATCGCTTATTTTGGCTGGTTTGGCATAAAGAATTTCACAACCAGTTCTAAACTGGCGAAAGTAGTTTATATCCTGCGCATAGCGACTGTCGCTTTGCTGATTTTCGCGTTAGCAGCACCTTCTCTGTTGCGTCCTGTGAAAGAAGAGCAAGTCATTTTCCTGCTCGACCGGTCGGCTTCTCTTGAAGGAATGGAGAAGGAGATGGCAACTGCTATAGAAACGGCATTGCCAGCGAAAAAAGATCATCAATCGGTTGGCGTGTATACTTTTGCCGAAGATTTTTTGAGTCTCATACCAATGACTGCAGAGCCTGAGGTTTTGCCCGCTGAACTTGCAGCCGGAGAAGAGGGGCACACTAATATCGCCCGTGCGCTGGAACTTGCTTCAAACAGCGGGGACCCTAACCTGGCGACGCGGTTGGTTGTTCTGACTGATGGCAATGAAACGCAGTCTTCCGCTCTGGAAAGCTTGAACCGCTTGGAATCTGACCGGTTGCAGGTGGACATCTGGCCAGTCGAGCAAGCCGTGCAAAACGACATGGCCATCAGCAGCTTTGAAACGCCTTCTCGTGCTTTTTTAGGAGAAGCCCAATCCTTTAGTGTCACCGTTGATGCAGATGCAGCAGCTCAGGCAAGGTTAGTTTTTTCTGTAAATGACCGTGGCTTGGATATAAAAGAAATCGAATTGGCGGAAGGACAGAATGTCTTTAATTATTCATACCCGGCCAATTCAGAAGGCCTTTTAAAGTATGAAGTACGTCTGGAAACAGCGCAAGATGCTTTTCTGGAAAATAATTCACTGGCCAGCATCACCGAAGTATCTGGAAATCCGGAAGTGCTGGTGGTCAACGGGGGAGAGCCAAGTCCAATCCCCGATCTACTGGATACAAACAATTTGCGTGTGACCCAGATGTCTTCGGATCAATTGCCGACCAGCTTGTCTGCCATCCTTCGCTATGATTCCATTATTTTTGATAACGTTTCGGGTACGTCGGTTGGGGAGCAGCAGATGAATATCATCGAACAGGCCGTTCAGCAATTTGGGGTTGGGTTTATGATGGTCGGCGGTGAACAAAGCTTTGGCCTTGGCGGCTATTTCAAAACGCCGATTGAGCGCCTGCTTCCGGTTGAAATGGAAGTCAAAGGCAAGCACGAACTGCCTTCCCTTGGTTTGATGATCGTCATGGACCGTTCAGGAAGCATGATGGGCATGAAAATGGAGTTGGCGAAAGAAGCGGCAGCCCGGTCGGTTGAACTGCTTCGGCCAGATGATACATTAGGCGTCATTGCCTTTGACGATCATCCTTGGGAAATTTTGCCGACAGCCAAAGTGACCGATCCGCAGGAAGCAGTGGATAAAATTTTGGGCATCACACCCGGAGGCGGGACCGAAATTTATGGTTCGTTGCAGCAAGCTTATATGGAACTGGAAAATTTGGAGTTGCAGCGAAAGCACATTATCCTGCTGACGGATGGCCAATCGGCAACTTCGAATGATTATGATGCGTTGATTGAAGGCGGCAAAGGCAATAACATCACGTTATCCACGGTCTCAATTGGACAGGACGCGGACCGGAATCTGCTGGAGCAATTGGCAACGACCGGAAGCGGCCGTTTTTACGATGTAACCGATGCTACGACAATCCCAGCCATTTTGTCGCGTGAAACCATCATGATGTCCCGAACTTTTATTGTGGATGAACCTTTTTATCCTATTGTTTATGACAGCCAGTGGAATGAATTATTTGGGGATGGTGTCCCTCAGCTAAACGCCTATATTGCCACAACAGCAAAGAGCACAGCATCAGTTGCGTTGGAAAGCGAGGAAGGCGACCCAGTGCTCGCCAGCTGGAATTACGGCCTCGGCAAAACAATTGCTTACACATCCGGAAGCGGGGCATGGAGCGGAGATTTTCAGAGCTGGAACAGGTGGCCGGATTTCTGGAATCGCAGCGTTTCCGAGTTGTTGCCGGCGTTTGAAGAAATTCCCTACTCAGTGACCCGAAAAGAACAGGGGGTTTACACAGTTGAGGATCCTGCACAAAGTTCAGCGATCTTGACGGTTACGGCGGTTGATGAACAAGGCAATGAGCTTACGCTGGAGACAGAACCGGTGGCGCCCGGAAAAGTAGACGTCAAATTGGATACTAAGCCGGGATTGGTGTTTTTCAGCGTCACAAATGAAAATGGAGCCGCCTATAAAACCGGCCTGACAATCCCTTATGGCGATGAATACCGAACCATAGAGATGAACATGCCTTTATTGACAACACTCGCTGAACGGACAGGTGGGCAGGTCTTGACCGATATGGAAGATGCATTCCGCGATATGCCTTATACCAGCGGTATGATTCGTCCAATTCAGCTGTTCGTGCTGCTGGCAGCGATGATCTTGTTTTTCACGGATATCACACTTAGGCGCTTTGGGATTCCAAGGCCCGCATTAAAAAGAAAATCTGCAAAAGAAGAGACTTCTTCTCCTGCGGCTATCGATCAATTAATAAAAGCGAAAAAGAGAGGCTGACTCTTTTTCGCTTTTTATTTTTAGCTCCGGCTTGTGGCCAAAAGCTGCTGTTTTCGCATCGACCATGTATTGGCGATGAAGAAACAAGTGATTAAGATGGCAGTACCGAGAATATAAGGATAGCTCATATTGATATCGAATAGGATGCCGGCGAGTGCAGGTCCGATCATATTGCCTAGACTCATATAGGCATTGTTCATGCCTGCTGCAAAGCCTTGTTCATCACCCGCTAATTTGGAAATCAAGGTATTGATGGCTGGGCGCAAAAGGGAAGCGGCCGTGAAAAATACAGCTGCCACCAGTAAAATTGCCCAAAACGAGCTGACAAACAAGATGCCGATCATCGCAGCTGCTGATACCAGCAGGTTGACCAGGATGACTTTCATCTCGCCAAACCGTTTAAAGAGCTTATCAATGACAAATGTTTGGACAACCACACCAACAAATCCGCCGACAGTGATCAGAATGGCAATTTCTTTTGGTGTGAACCCAAATTTCTTATCTGCATATAAGGCAATGGTCGACTGGAAGTTGGCTAAACCGAAAGCGAAAATAAACATCACCAGCAGCATGACAAAATAGGGTGTATAAGTGGACCGTTTCATCTGCTGGAGCAGGTTTTCAGATTTCGTACCGGCAGCCTTGATGGTTGGGACAACATTCGGCAGCACCGCAAAAGAAATAAAGGCTGCAATCAGTGCTACAGCCGTAGCAATGTAAAACGGGAATTCTATGCTGACTTCAGCTAAAAACCCACCGATTCCGGGCCCAATCATAAAGCCTAGAGACATCGAGGCGCCGAGCAGCCCCATGCCTCTTCCTCGTTCTTCGAATGTCGTAATATCCGCAACAAATGCCATCATCGGAGGGATGAGGAAAGCTGCGCCCAAGCCGCTGAAAAAGCGGGCAAGGTAGAGGATCCATAAATGAGAAGCCAATCCGAATGCCAGCTGGGACAAACCGAAGACGATCAAACCGAAGATGATCAGGTTTTTTCTTCCATATTTATCGGAAAGCTGGCCGGACAAAGGAGAAAATAAGAATTGGGCCAAGGCGAAAGTGGCAATCAGGGTGCCGAGAGCCTGGCCTGCCACACCGAATGTATCCAAGTAGGCAGGCATAATCGGAATAATCAAACCAATTCCGCTCATGGCAATAAACATGTTGAACATCAGCACATAAAGTGCAAACTTATTTGATCTAACGGCCATAAAGAGACCTTCTTTCATTGTTATTTCGACTCACTAAATTTTAGACTTTAGAATCTACATACTATACCTCAAAATCCACAAAAAAAACAGGCAAAAGTTTTGCCTGTCAATTTTCCATATCCATTTTAAATTCCAAGAATAATTCATTGTAGGTACCGAGCATTTCTAGTCCCAAATTTTCATAGACTTCCAGGCGTTCCCGCAATTCTTCCGGTGGATAAAATCGCTCGTCTCCTGTAACTTCGGGATCCATCAAGGCTATAGCCTGCTCGTTTGGCGTAGAATATCCGACATAGTCCGCGTTTTGAGCAGCCACTTCAGGGTCCAGCATGAAGTTGATAAAAGCATGTGCTCCTTCTACATTGTCAGCTGTTGAAGGAATGATCATGTTATCGAACCATAAATTCGATCCTTCCTCTGGAACCGAATAGTCGATGTTTTCGTTGATCCACATCATGTCTGCAGCTTGCCCAGACCAGGTAACCGCAACAGCCGCTTCTTCGCGGCGCATCATTTCGACAATTTCATCCCCAATGATGGCTTTAACATTCGGGCCCATGGTCTTTAATTTGTCGGTGGCTTCGCGCAACTCGTCCAAATTGGTCGAGTTCAAAGAGTAGCCCAGGCTATTCAATCCCATTCCAATCACTTCACGGGCACTGTCGACAAGGATAACTTCCTGTTCAAGTGTTGGATCCCACAGATCATCCCAGCTTTCAAAGGTTTGGCCTTCCAGCAAAGTCGGGTTGAATGCAATGCCGACAGTTCCCCAGAAATAAGGAACTGAGTATTCATTGCCCGGATCAAAAGGGAGATCAAGAAAATATGGATCGATATTTTGCAGATTTGGAATCAGCTCATGGTCGATCGGTTGCAGCAGATCATTATCTTTCATTTTTTCGATGGCATACTCGGAAGGCATGGCTACATCATAAGTTGTTCCGCCCTGCTCGATTTTGGTCATCATCGACTCATTGGAATCAAAGGTTTCATACACTACAGAAATATTGGTTTCTTCTTCGAATTGGTCGATCAGTTCGGGGTCGATGTACTCGCCCCAGTTATAGACTGAGATGGTGCCGCCATCTGCTGTAGCTGAACTCTTTTCCAAGACATTGACGGTATAGAGGAGAACAGCTGATACGACAAGAATGGCGATGGCCGCTCTAGTGATGTCCTTCATACTTTAGCGCCTCCTGTTCCAGGGGATTGTCCAGCCCGTTGAGTAAAGAAATAATAGCCAAGGACCAATCCAAGCGTTACAACGAAGATTAATGCGGAAAGTGCATTGATGGTCAACGTGATTCCAGCTCGTGCCATGGAATAGATTTCGATTGACAGGGTCGAGAACCCGTTCCCTGTAACGAAAAAAGTGACAGCAAAGTCATCCAGTGAATAAGTTAAAGCAAGGAAAAATCCAGCAAAAATACCCGGTTTGATATAAGGGATGATGACGCGCGTCAATATATCACGTTTGGATGCCCCAAGGTCGGTTGCCGCATCGATCAGCGAACTGCTCATTTCCTGCAGTTTTGGCAGGACCATAATCACAACGATCGGGATGCTGAAAGCGATGTGGGAAATCAGCACTGAAGCAAAGCCGAGCTGGACGCCGATCATGGTGAATAGAATGAGGAACGATGCTCCGATAATAACGTCCGGGCTGACAATCAGGATGGTGTTCAAGGACAATACAGCATTGCGTGTTTTACGGTTCCGCAAAAATACGATGCCGATAGCACCCAAAACCCCGATAGCTGTCGAAATGAGAGAAGACAGTAAAGCCACTATCACGGTGTTCATCAAAATGATCAAGAGGCGGGTATCGTTAAAGACCGCACCGTAATGTTCCAGTGTAAATCCTTCAAAACTCGACATGGTACCGCCGCTGTTGAAGGAATAAAAGATCAAATAGAAAATGGGTGCATAGAGAATGGCAAAGACGAGTGCCAAATAGATTTTTGCCGGCTTACTTAGTTTTGCCATTGTATGCACCTCCTTTTTCTTTTTGGCCTGTCAGCATCATGATGATGATCATAAACAGGATCAAAAACACAGCAATAGTTGACCCCATGCCCCAGTTTTGAGTGACCAGGAATTGCTGCTCAATTGCCGTACCAAGTGTAATGACTTTGTTGCCGGCAATCAAGCGGGTAATGACAAAGAGCGACAGGGCAGGGATGAATACTGCCTGCACACCAGACTTGACGCCATTAATCGCCAATGGGAAAATGACCCGTCTGAAAGTGGTGAAAGACGAAGCTCCCAAGTCGCGTGACGCATCGATCAACGCGGGATTGATTTTGTCCAATGAATTGAAAATTGGCAGCACCATAAACGGTATGAAAATATAAACGGAAACAAAGATAAAACTGAAATCGGTAAACAAAATTTGCCAAGGTCCTGCACCAAAGGTTTGAAGCAATTTGTTGGCAGGCCCGTATAAGCCGAAAATCCCGATAAAGGCATAAGCCTTCAGCAGCAGGTTGATCCACGAAGGAATGATGATCAGCAACAGCCAAAGCTGCTTATGCTTAGTTTTGGTCAGCCAATAAGCAGTCGGATAAGCAATTAGGATGGTGATCAACGTAATCAGGAAAGCGTACCAGAAAGAACTCAAGGTCATTCGCAAATAGACAGAAGAAAAAAAGTTTTGGTAGTTTTCCAGCGTAAATGCCCCGGCTAGATCCAAAAACGAAAAATAGAAGATTAGCGCAATCGGTGCGATGACAAACAAGGCAATCCATAAATAATAAGGAACAAGGTATAGCGGACGCGACGGGTTATCTTTCATTGGCTGCTGCTCCGTAGGACTCCAGTCTGGCATCAAACGCTTCTTCCGATTCGTTCAAGCGCATGACATGAATCGCTTCCGGCAAAAAATCCAAGCCGATCTGAGAGCCGACTTCCACTTTTTTCGTGGAGTGGACCAGCCATTCATTTCCCACTTCATCGATTGTGGAAATTTCAAAATGGACGCCGCGGAACAATTGAGTATCAACCGTAACAGCCATTTTGCCGGAACCGTTTGACGTGATTTCCAGATCTTCCGGGCGAATGACGATTTCCACCTGCTCATTGGAATTTAATCCGGCATCCACACATTCAAAATTTTTATTGGCAAAGCGCACTTGGTAATCCGCAACCATTTCGCCGCTGACAATATTCGATTCTCCAATAAAATCAGCAACAAAACGGTTTATGGGCTCGTCGTAAATATCCATAGGGGTGCCGCTTTGCTGAATTTGACCGGCATTCATGACAAAAATTTCATCGGACATTGCGAGTGCTTCTTCCTGGTCATGCGTAACAAAAACAAAAGTTTTGCCTAAACGCTGCTGCAGTTCACGCAATTCGTATTGCATTTCTGTCCGCAATTTCAAATCCAATGCAGAAAGCGGCTCATCGAGCAAAATAACTTCCGGGTCGTTGACAATGGCGCGGGCTATGGCGACACGCTGGCGCTGTCCGCCTGACATTTCCGCAATTTCGCGTTGTTCATAGCCTTGCAGATTGACGAATGCCAATGCTTCCCGCACGCGTCGTTCGACTTCCGGGCCTTTGACTTTTTTGATGCGCAGTCCGAAAGCAATGTTTTCAAAGACATTTAAATGTGGAAATAGCGCGTAATCCTGGAACACCGTATTGACCTGGCGCTGGTTGGCAGGAACGGTGTTCATCTTTTTATCTTCTATATAAATATCGCCGCTGGTAGGTGTTGCAAATCCGGCAATCAAACGCAGGATTGTGGTTTTTCCACAGCCCGATGGACCAAGCAATGTATAAAATTTTCCTTTTTCAAGTTCAAAGCTGACATTGTCCAAAACATTGCCGACACCTTCGTATGTCTGAGTGACATTTTCAAAGCGGATGATGGGTGTTTCAGTCATAAAATCCCTCCTGAATTATAAATAAGATTGTGTTGTGACGATGATCATTTCCGATATGCCATCAAAGTCATTGATCAGTTGATGATGATCAGAAGCTTCGTAATAAATAGAGTCGCCAGTTGCTGCGACATATCGATGATCGCCGATTTGAAGCAGGACCTGGCCTTCCAATACATAGATGAATGTTTCGGCAGAAGACGGTTCGAAGTTTTTGAACTCGCCTTGGGCCCGTAATGTCAGGTAGACCGGCTCCATTTCTTTTTCATTGGAAGTAGGGATCAGCCATTCTACTTCGTATCCTGCGTCTTCATCAATATGCGCTGTATGATCTGATGGGGAATAAACGATTTTGACATCATGTTCATCAGCAAAAAAATCTTTTGGAGTGGTACCGAGCACTTCCAGTAAGGTAAAGAAGGTTTCAATGGAAGGAGAGTTCATATCGCGCTCCAGCTGAGAAATAAATCCTTTGCTCAAGTCTGTCCGTTTGCCCAGTTCTTCTTGAGTCAATCCGTTCTTTAATCGAAGGCGTTTAATTTTGGTTCCGATTTCCATCAGAATTCTCCTCGATTCTTAATAAGTGATGATTTCACTTAAGTTTAGTTAAAATATACTTTTAGTTTACTAATAGCATATATTCATTATACGAAACGATTTAAATATTTCAAGTCGGAATTTATTTTCAATAAGGGATTGTTATCTATTGCAATTTACCGGTTGTTTTTACTATCATAGAGAAAGTGTGAAATTAATAATGGTATATAACTTTAACAAACTAACCGATCCTATGACATGAACGATTATAAAAACTAAAATGATGTGAAACGAAAAACCTTCATAAACCGGATACCAACGATTTTATACCATCGGCCCGTGAACACGCCGGCGCCGAGTAAATTTGTTTTTACAGCTCGACCAAACTCTAGGAGTGATTAATGTGAACGGCAAAATGAACTTCTTTCTTGATCCGAAAAATCGGGTTATCCAAAGACCATCAATTATGAATTACAAACAAGACCAGCAAGGACTATACCTTGTAGCCGGCAAGCGTTTTATCAATTGGATGGATGTCCATACGTATTGCCATACTTGCTTGGCAGCATTGACGTTTGACGATGAATTCGATGCAAGCTATTGCGCAAGCTGCAATGAATGGCGCGAAGAACCTTGCACTGACATCAGCTGTGAATATTGTGAGAACCGCCCGAAACGCCCACTGGATCCCCGCCGATAAGCGGGGTTTTTTTCTGCGTCGATTGATCAGCCGAGAAGATTTTTAGTTCACGCCATCTATGTTAAACTAAAACCATATGAATAGAATATTTGGAGGATGAGTATGAAAAAGGAATTTGTAGTCATTGGACTTGGCCGTTTTGGCGGCAGCATTGTGCGTGAATTGATTGAACAGGATGCGGATGTAATGGCAATCGATAAGGACTCGGAACGAGTGGATGAGTTTTCTTCAATTGCTACTCAAGCTGTCGTAGCTGACACGACAGACGAGACGGTATTGAAATCACTGGGAATCCGGAATTTTGAACATGTAATTGTTGCAATCGGTGAAAATATTCAAGCCAGTATTTTGACAACCCTTATGCTGAAGGAAATTGGCGTAAAAAAAATTACGGTTAAGGCGCAAAATGACTACCATGCAAAAGTTTTGGATAAAATCGGTGCGGATAAGGTAGTCCATCCCGAGCGCGATATGGGCATACGGATTGCCCATAATATCCTGTCCAATAACGTATTGGACTATCTGGAACTGTCCGATGAACATTCCATCATGGAAATAAAGGCAAATCACAAACTGGCTGGCTATACTTTGATTGGCCTTGATATCCGTGCACGCTATGGCATCAATATTGTGGCTATAAAAAGAGGGGGCGATATTATCGTTTCCCCGCAGGCCGACATGGAAATCGAGCAGGAAGATATTCTGATCATCATCGGCTCTGATGCAGACATCAATCGTTTCGAAAAGAAAATGATGAATTAAAAAAGAATGCCAGTAATTCCTGGATATATAGAAAAGCTGTAGCAGACATCAATCTGCTGCAGCTTTTCTATTATTTCATTAAATTAACTGGCCAAAACAAAAGGTGCACCGGATAGATATCCGGTGCACCTTTTTATAGCCTGTATTATTAAACTTCCATAATCACTGGCAAAATCATTGGGCGGCGTTTTGTTTTTTCATACAAATACGGTCCAAGAACGTCAGAAATATCATTTTTCAATTCTGCCCATTCCGTGTTTTTGCTGTGTATTTTTTTATTAAGATGGCGATTCAGCATTTGCTGCGCCTCGTAAATCATAGTACCTGACTCACGCATGTAGACAAATCCGCGCGAAATGATGTCTGGACCGGAAACCATTTTATTTTTTTGCATATCTACGCTAACAACTACGATGACGAGGCCTTCTTCTGAAAGCACCCGGCGGTCACGAAGGACAATGTTGCCGATATCGCCGATTCCGCTGCCATCAATGTAAACGTCGCCGGAAGGGACCCGGCCTGCAATAGAAGCTTCGTCCTGCCCGAGTGCTAGAACTTCACCATTTTCCATGATGAATGTGTTTTCCAGTGGAACATCACATTCTACTGCCAATCCTGCATGCGTTTTTAACATCCGGTATTCACCGTGTATCGGCATGAAGTATTTTGGCTTGATCAAACGAAGCATCAATTTGTTTTCAGGCTCTGAACCATGCCCAGATGTGTGGATGTTGTTAAGTGATCCATGAATTACGTCTGCTCCAGCACGGAACAGCAGATTGATGGTACGGTTGACGCTGCTCGTATTGCCCGGAATCGGAGAAGACGAGAAGACGACTGTATCGTTTGGTTGAATCTGAATTTGACGATGAGTACCGTTGGCGATTCTCGAAAGAGCGGCCATTGGTTCGCCTTGAGAACCGGTGCAAAGAATCAATACTTCATTTGCCGGCAGGCGATTCAACGTTTGTGTATCAACAAATGCATCTTCCGGAGCGTTGATATAGCCAAGCTCGCGGCCGATTGTCATTGCATTGTCCATGCTGCGTCCAAAAACGGCAATTTTGCGTCCTTGTGCAACAGCTTCATCGGTAACTTGCTGAAGACGATAAATGTTAGAAGCAAAAGTAGCGAAAATCAGGCGACCATCGATTTTTCTCATGATGTCTTTAATGGATTCGCCGACTTTTCGTTCCGACATGGTGAAATCGGGAACTTCAGCGTTGGTGCTGTCAGACAGCAAACACAACACGCCTTCACTGCCGATTTGAGCCATTTTCAACAAGTTGGCAGGCTCTCCCACTGGAGTGAAATCAAACTTAAAGTCACCTGTGTGGACGATGTTGCCTGGTGGAGTTTTTACTACTACACCGAAAGCATCAGGAATACTGTGTGTTGTGCTGAAAAAGCTGACAGCTGTTTTGCGGAACTTGATGACATCATCTTCTGCAATTTCAGTCATTTTTGTTTGTCGCAGCAAGCCGTGTTCTTCCAATTTTTTGCGCAATAGGCCAAGTGCCAATTTGCCGCCGTATACTGGAATATTAATTTTCTTCAGCAAGTAGGGAATGCCGCCGATGTGATCTTCGTGGCCATGTGTAATAAAAAGGCCTTTAATTTTGTCGACATTTTTTACTAAGTATGTGTAATCCGGAATAACATAATCGATTCCGAGCAAATCGTCTTCCGGGAATTTAATGCCGGCATCAATCAGGATGATTTCGTCCTGGAATTGGACACCGTACGTATTTTTGCCGATTTCACCCAGTCCGCCTAAGGCGAAAACAGCTGTTTGGTCGTTCTTGACAAATTTCATCGTTATTCGATGCTCTCAACTTCGTAATATTGGCCAGCTTGTTCATACTCGAGGTGATTGCCTTCCAGTAGTTGAACAAGTTCAATATTATAGTTGCGATCTTTTAAATGGTGTCGGACTTCACGCTCGGATGCTGCTTCCACATAAAGGCTTTGGGTATTTTCACGAACTGGTACTTGAAAACGGTTTTCTTGGTAATATACTTTAAAAATCATTGTTTGCTCTCCTTTTTCCACGCTCAAATAAATGCACTTCCTTTATATTATCATGTCATTAGACTAAAATAAAGAATAGCCCTCCTTATTTATAAAGAAGGGCTAAAACGTTTATGCAATTTTCTTTTTGTTCATGATGCCATTGAGCTGTCTGAGAAGTTTTCTTTTCAAACGTTTCAGCATGGCTAACCACTCCTTAAGGCGAGTATACTGCGTTTTCTGATAATTGTAAAGAAGTCGGGCTTTTGTTTTAAAGCCTTATTAAAACTGAATGGAGACTAAAAAATGCCGAAATTATTATTGCTGGATATTGATGGAACTTTGTTGGATTCTCATAAGAAGTTGCCGCCTTCCGCTAAAGAAGCGTTGGAACAGGCGCGTAAGAATGGCCATGATTTGGCGATTGCTACCGGCCGGGGACCTTTTATGATCACTAAAATTTTAGAAGAACTGAATATCGATACGTATATTACATTCAACGGCCAGTATATTGCCCATAAAGGACAAGCCATTCACAAAGAAGCGATTGATTCGACTATGCTTAATGATATTTTTGAATTTGCAGAACAACGAAACCACCCAATAGTGTTCATGAACGAAAAGAAAATGGTTTCTTCCATCGATTTTCATCCGGACATCGATGAAAGCATCAAAACCCTGAAAATGCCCCATCCGGAAGCAGATAAGGAATTTTATTTGAACAACGAAGTTTATCAGGCGCTGGTATTTTGCGAAGAAGAAGACGAACAGCAATATCACGATACTTTTAAAGAAGTGGACTTTGTCCGTTGGCACCGGGTATCTTGTGATATCACGCCAAAAGGCGGCACAAAGGCAAGCGGCATTGAACATTTGATCCGCGCCACAGGCCATACGATTGAAGAAACAATCGCATTCGGAGACGGGCTGAACGATCTGCAGATGATGGACATCGCGGGATACAGCGTAGCAATGGAGAATGGCCACGAAGAAACAAAAAAACGCGCATCCTACGTCACCGACCACGTCGACAACGACGGATTGGCAAAAGCGTTCAAGCATTTGAAATTGATTTGATTAGAAAAGCGAAAGCAGCCGTTTAGCTCCGACAAGCGCTGGAAGCCTTACCGGTAATGGCGGTCTTTGCCATTGCTGGTAAGGCTGAAGCGACTCGAGGAGCTGGCCGCTGAAGTCTGGACAAAGAAAAGCGAAAACGGCCATTCAGCTCCGACAGGCATAAGACGATCTGGCGAAGCGGCATGTTTCCAGCCGCACAGCCAGAGTGGCTTATGACCCGAGGAGCTGGCCGTTGGAGCTGGACAATGAAGAAAAGCGAAAGCGCCTGTGTAGCTCTGACGGGCACTAGACGCAGCAACTAAAAAGAGACTCGGCTTACTCAGCCGAGTCTCTTTCAATTGCGATTGCATTTTCAATTTCAGCGAATGGATTTTTTGAATCAATGTGGTCAAAGAACATAACTCCATTCAAATGATCGAGTTCATGCTGGAAGGCGATGGCAGGCAATCCTTTTAAGCGCATTTTGATTTCTTCTCCATCTAAGTTTAACGCTTTGATGGTGACTCTGGCATACCTCGGAACGTAACCGGGAATTGCACGGTCAACAGACAAACAGCCTTCTCCGGCAGCCAGATACGCTTTCTCTACAGAATGACTGACGATTTTCGGGTTAACAGCAATCATGCTCAGATTTTCTCCAGAACTTTCATCAAAATGAAGGGCAAACATTCGTTTTGCCTCATTTATTTGGGGAGCGGCAATTCCAACTCCAGGCCGCAAATCATATTTTTCAGCCAGTTCATCGTCCTGGCTGTTAACTACATATTCCAAAAGGTCTTCGCCCAGTTTTCGATCTTCTTCAGAAAGCGGAAACTTTACATCTTCAGAACGTTTTCTGAGTGTAGGATGACCTTCACGTATTATGTCTTTCATTCGTATCAAGTGATTTCATCCTTTCAAATGGCTTGCTATACTTAATAGTATAACTCAACTCAGCAATTTTGAAAAAAGAAAAAGCTATTGGCTCAGTTGTATTTTATTGTTCTGCATACTATAGTTAATTCATGGAAATTAAGGGGTGAATCAGGATGAAAAGACTTGGGAAAATGGCTATGGTCTCCAGCCTGCTAATGTTGGCAGCATGTTCGGGATCGGGCATTCGTGAAGATTTAGATCAAGTGTTAAATGATACTTTTGACGCGGAAGAAGATTATCGGGCAGTGCAAAGCGACCTGGAAGAGCGCGAAAAAGCGGAGCAGCTATTATTTGAAGAAACAATGGCATTGACGCAGGAGCAGCAAGGCGAGGTAACAGATCAGGCGCAAGAAGCACTGGATTCAGCAGATGAGCGGCTTGGCTTCCTTCAGACTGAAAAGGATTCAATGCAGGCAGCCGAGGAAAATTTTGCTGAAATTGACAGCGTAATCGAATCGGCCGAAGAGGAATCCGTGATAGCAGATTTGGAAGCGCTGAAAGCGGAAATGCTGGAACGCTTTGCGGCACATGACGAATTTTCGGAAGCGTACGAAGAATTGATCGCTCGTCAAAAGGAATTATATGAAATGCTTCAAGATGACCAAAGCACATTGCAGATGCTCCAGGAAAAGGCTGCGGAAGTAAACTCACAAAATGAGCAAGTGCAATTGGCTGTTACAGAGTTTAATGAACTAACCCAACAGGTAAATAGTTTAAAGGACAGCACATTGGAAAATTTAAGTGAAAGTGAGGAATAAGCGGCCTATAAGGTCGCTTTTTCTGTGCTATAAAAGATGGATTGAGCAGCCGCTGTATTATAATACAGCGGTGAAAAACTACTGATACAGTTCATGGAATTCGAATTATCTTTCAATTGTTGTTGTCCTAAAATGTAAGGTTCTCTATGATTGACCGAGTTATTCTTGTGACGTATACTGAAAAGGAATGCGAAATTGTATCATAAATTGTATATAATTATCTTAATACAGATAAAAAAGGAGAGTTGCTTTTATGGCTGCGAAAAAATCACAGCAGTTCGATCCAGTGGAAACGCTTAACGCAATCGAAGAAAAGTTTGAAATGGTTCAGATTTTGAATGAGGAAGGCGAAATCGTCAACGAAGAGGCGGACCCGAAACTTTCGGATGAAGATCTTCAGGAATTGATGACTCGTATGGTTTATACCCGAATCCTTGATCAGCGTTCGATTTCATTGAACCGTCAAGGACGCCTAGGATTTTACGCTCCAACTGCGGGGCAGGAAGCTTCCCAATTAGCTTCGCATTTTGCATTGACAAAAGAAGATTTTATTCTTCCGGGCTATCGTGACGTGCCGCAATTGATCTGGCACGGCTGGCCGTTGCACCAGGCATTCCTTTTCTCCCGTGGACATTTCATGGGGAACCAAATGGCTGAAGGTTTGAACATTCTGCCTCCGCAAATTATCATAGGTGCTCAGATTATCCAGGCAGCTGGAGTAGCACTTGGTATGCAGAAACGCAAAAAAGATGCTGTTGCAGTAACTTACACTGGAGACGGCGGATCTTCACAAGGTGATTTCTATGAAGGATTAAACTTTGCAGGCGCATTCCGCGCACCGGCTATTTTCATTGTGCAAAATAACCAGTATGCGATTTCTACGCCTCGCGAACTTCAAACTTCAGCGAAGACAATTGCTCAAAAAGCGGTTTCTGCTGGAATTCCAGGCGTCCTAGTAGACGGAATGGATCCATTGGCGGTATACGCGGTAACACGCGATGCCCGTGAACGTGCTGTTAAAGGCGACGGACCGACATTAATCGAAACACTTTGCTACCGCTATGGACCACATACAATGGCTGGCGACGATCCAACACGCTACCGGACTTCAGACATCGACAGCGAATGGGAAAAGAAAGATCCGCTTGTTCGTTTCCGCAAATACCTGGAAGCAAAAGGCATCTGGGATGAAGCAAAAGAAAATGAAGTAATTGAAAAAGCTAAAGAAGAAATCAAAGCAGCAATTAAAAAAGCTGACGGCGCTCCAAAACAGAAAGTATCCGATCTATTGGAGATCATGTACGAAGATGTGCCGTTTAATGTTCAGGAACAATTGGATATTTATAAAGCAAAGGAGTCGAAGTAAGCCATGGCACAATTAACAATGATCCAAGCGATTACCGAAGCTCTGAAAACAGAGATGAAGAACGATGAAAATGTTCTTGTTTTCGGTGAAGATGTAGGGAACAACGGCGGTGTATTCCGTGCAACAGAAGGTTTGCAGAAAGAATTCGGGGAAGACCGTGTTTTTGATACGCCTTTAGCGGAGTCAGGCATCGGCGGTTTGGCAATAGGTTTAGCTTTGCAAGGCTATCGCCCTGTTCCGGAAATTCAGTTTTTTGGATTCGTTTTTGAAGTGATGGACTCTATCAGCGGACAAATGGCACGCATGCGTTTCCGCAGCGGCGGCAGCCTGAACTCTCCTGTAACAATCCGTTCGCCATTCGGGGGCGGGGTTCATACACCTGAAATGCACGCAGATTCATTGGAAGGCTTAATGGCGGCTCAGCCTGGTCTGAAAGTGGTCATTCCTTCCACTCCTTACGATGCAAAAGGTTTGCTGATTTCGGCAATTCGCGATAACGATCCCGTTATTTTCCTTGAGCACATGAAGTTGTACCGCTCTTTCCGTCAAGAAGTGCCAGAAGAAGAGTATACGATTCCTCTAGGCAAAGCTGACGTGAAGCGTGAAGGCAAAGATTTGACAATTATTGCTTACGGCGCAATGGTACAAGAAAGCATGAAAGCAGCAGAAGAGCTTGAAAAAGAAAACTATTCGGTTGAAGTGGTTGATCTTCGCACCATCCAGCCGCTTGATATTGAAACAATCATTGCTTCAGTGGAGAAAACTGGCCGCGCTATGGTTGTCCAAGAAGCTCAAAAGCAAGCTGGAATTGCAGCAAGCGTTGTAGCTGAAATTACGGACCGTGCAATTTTGACATTAGAAGCTCCAGTTCTTCGCGTTACTGCACCAGACTCTGTGTTCCCATTCTCACAAGCGGAACAAGTTTGGCTGCCAAACTCGAAGGATATAGTAGAGACAGCGAAGAAAGTACTTACTTTCTAAATTAGACAGAACCGAAAGGGTGATATATATGGCTTTTGAATTTCGTTTACCGGATATCGGTGAAGGTATCCACGAAGGTGAAATTGTAAAATGGTTTGTTAAAGCGGGAGATACGATCGAAGAAGACGATATTCTTGTTGAAGTGCAAAATGACAAGGCCGTCGTTGAGATTCCATCACCTGTTTCAGGAACAGTTGAAGAGGTATTGGTTGAAGAAGGAACTGTTGCTGTAGTCGGCGACATTCTGGTTCGCATCGATGCGCCGGATGCTGAAGAAATGAACTTTAAAGGAGATCACGGGGACAAACAAGAAGCCGCTCCTGAAGTGCAAGAAGAAACAGAAGAACTAGTGCAATCCGGTACTGCTGAAGCAGGCCAGGACGTTGACAAAGCACCTGCTAAAGAAGAAGAGCCGAAAGAACAGACAGGTGCTGGAGCCCAGCCGCAAGCTGACACAACTGAAGAGTCTGATCCGAACGCACGCGTTATCTCTATGCCGTCAGTCCGCAAATTTGCGCGCGACAATGACGTTAACATCAAGCAAGTTTCAGGATCCGGCAATAATGGCCGTGTTTTGAAAGAAGATGTTGAAGCATTCATGAACGGCGATCAAAAAGCAGCAACTCCTGCGGCTTCGGCAACTTCTGAAGCACCACAAGAAGCGGGAGAAGAAAGCACCGACAAAGCGGCAGCAGCGGCACCTAAAGCAGCAGCAGCTCCTGAAGGCGAATTCCCTGAAACTCGTGAGAAAATGTCCGGTATACGCAAAGCAATCGCTAAAGCGATGGTTCACTCAAAACATACCGCTCCTCACGTTACCTTGATGGATGAAGTGGATGTTACTGAATTGGTGGCACACCGTAAAAAGTTCAAGGACATTGCAGCAGAAAAAGAAATCAAACTGACGTATTTGCCATACGTGGTAAAGGCTTTGGTCAGCACATTGCGTGAATTCCCAGCATTGAACACATCATTTGATGATGAAACAAGCGAAGTTATTCAAAAACATTATTTCAATATCGGCATTGCAGCTGATACAGAAAAAGGCTTGATGGTTCCGGTTATCAAAAACGCAGACCGTAAATCGGTATTCGCGATTTCTGATGAAATCAACGGCTTGGCAACAAAAGCGCGCGATGGTAAATTATCCGCAGCTGAAATGAAAGGCGCTTCATGCTCGATCACGAATATCGGCTCTGCCGGCGGGCAATGGTTCACACCGGTCATCAATCATCCGGAAGTGGCGATTCTTGGAATTGGCCGAATTGCAGAAAAACCAGTAATTAAAAATGGTGAAATTGTAGCAGCACCTGTGTTAGCATTGTCATTAAGCTTTGATCACAGAATGATCGATGGAGCAACTGCACAGCATGCATTAAATCACATTAAACGTTTATTAAGTCAACCTGAATTACTATTAATGGAGGCGTAAAACTTATGGTAGTAGGAGATTTTCCGATCGAAACAGACACGCTCGTAATTGGCTCAGGCCCTGGCGGCTACGTTGCAGCAATCCGTGCAGCTCAAACTGGCCAGAAAGTAACAATCGTTGAGAAAGAATACATTGGCGGCGTTTGCTTGAATGTCGGCTGTATCCCTTCAAAAGCGATGATTTCTGTTGGGCACCGTTTTGAGGAAGCTCAGCATTCAGAAGATATGGGAATTGTTGCAAAAGAAGTTTCACTCAACTTTGAAAAAGCGCAAGCGTTCAAAGATGGGGTCGTTAAGAAATTGACTGGAGGCGTTGAGTCTCTTCTAAAAGGCAATAAAGTCGAAATTTTACGCGGCGAAGCTTATTTCGTTGATGAAAATACAGTAAAAGTGATGGATGATAAGTCTTCACAAACTTATAAATTTAAAAATGCGATTATCGCAACAGGGTCACGTCCTGTGGAAATCCCGACTTTTAAATTTACAAAACGCGTAATTAATTCAACTGGAGCTTTGGCACTTACTGAGCTTCCGAAGAAACTTGTCGTTATCGGCGGCGGGTATATCGGTACAGAGCTTGGTACTGCATTTGCAAACATGGGTTCTGAAGTCACGATCCTTGAAGGCGCACCGGACATCCTTGCTGGATTTGAAAAGCAAATGACAGCAATCGTCAAAAAAGGATTGAAGAAAAAAGGCGTTGAAGTTATCACTAAAGCATCTGCTAAAGGTGTAGAAGAAACTGATTCTGGCGTTACAGTATCATACGAAGCAGGCGGGGAAGAAAAAACGCTTGAAGCTGATTATGTACTTGTAACTGTTGGCCGTCGTCCAAATACAGACGATATGGGTCTTGAAGAATTGAACTTGAACATGTCTGACCGCGGCTTGATCGAAGTCGACAAACAATGCCGTACAAACATCTCCAACATTTATGCAATCGGTGATGTGGTAGCTGGCCTTCAATTGGCGCATAAAGCTTCATATGAAGGTAAAGTTGCTGCAGAAGCAATTGCAGGCGAGAAGTCTGAAGTTGATTATATGGCTATTCCAGCGGTCTGCTTTACAGATCCGGAACTTGCAAGCGTTGGCTTGTCTGAAGAACAGGCAAAAGAAGAAGGATTTGAAGCTGCGGCTGCGAAATTCCCATTCGCTGCAAACGGCCGTGCTCTTTCATTAAACGCAACTGAAGGATTCGTGAAACTGGTTTCACGTAAATCTGACGGCTTGCTGTTAGGTGCACAAATTGTTGGAGCTGGCGCATCAGACATGATCGCTGAGCTTGGCCTTGCTATCGAAGCTGGAATGACAGTGGAAGATATCGCAATGACGATTCATGCTCACCCAACACTTGCTGAAATTACAATGGAAGCTGCTGAAGTAGCTCTTGGAACACCGATTCATATCATCAAATAAACATGGGAGCCGCTTTTGCGGCTTCTTTTTTTTGGAAAAAATTTTCTTTACATGGTAAGATTTGTTCAGTAAAGGGGTGTTTAGTTTGATACATAGAAAATGGACTGCGCTTGCAGGAATATTAATATTGATGACAGCATGCGGGCAAGAAAATGAGGCATCTTCTAATAAAGAAACGGAATCTGCAACGGCTGAAGAAACAGCAGAGGTTGTTAAACCAGAAGAAGCCGCTGAAAGCACAGAAGAACCGGCACAAGAAGAACCAGAAAAAATAAAAATGCCCGACCCGCAATACGAAATTAATTCCGCAAACTGGTCAGTGCAGCCAATCGATGGTGCGGAAGAAAAAGTTGTGCTGCTGACTATTGACGATGCGCCAGATAAGCATGCAATGGAAATGGCAGAAACCTTGAAAAGCCAAAACATCCCAGCAATTTTTTTCGTCAATGGCCATTTTCTGGATACTGATGAAGAAAAACAACAACTAAAAGACCTGCATGAAATGGGGTTCGCGATCGGCAACCATACCAACAGCCATCCGAACTTAAGAGATCTGACTGAACAGCAGCAGAGTGAAGAAATTTTGCAATTGAATGATACAATCGAACAAATTATTGGAGAAAAGCCTAAATTTTTCCGGGCACCCCATGGAGCCAATACCGATTTCAGCAAGCAGCTCGTAAAAGAGCAGGAAATGGTGCTCATGAACTGGACTTACGGCTATGACTGGGAACAGCAGTACCAGAATGCCCAATCCTTAACAGATATCATGGTCAATACAGAATTTCTGAACAATGGCGCCAACTTGCTGATGCATGACCGCGAGTGGACCTCGGAAGCACTTCCAGAAATTATTCAAGGCTTGAAGGACAAGGGCTATGGCTTTGTAGATCCTGCCACTATAGAGGGCATTTAAAAAGATCCAAGAGCAGAGGCTCTTGGATCTTTTGTGTGTTTATCTGATAGCTTGCTGTTCTTTTATAACGCGCAGCATCTTCAGTGTATCGTCTTCTGGTCCTTGTACCGGCAAGCCGGCAGCAACGTTCATATGGATATAATTGATGTTTTCTTCTGTGATGATTTCGCCGGGAATGAAAATAGGAATGCCTGGCGGATAAACCATGATGAATTCGGCGGAAATGCGGCCCACAGCGTCATCGATGGAAATGACTTCGGTTGTCGCGTAAAAAGCATCGCGCGGTGTCATGGCGAGGCGTGGGATATCCGGCAGCAGCACGACTGGTTCGATAATAGCCGCATCACTGTCAAAAGCCTCACTCATGCGCTGCAGGGCATTAATCAATAAGTTTAATTCTTTGCGGGTGTCACCAATCGTCACCAGGCAGAGAATATTGTATAAATCGGAAAGTTCAATTTCAATATTGGCGTTTTCTCTCAGCCATTCTTCAGCTTGATGGCCAGTAATGCCTAAATTTTTGACTGTGATCAGCAACTTTGTCGGATCCATATCAAAAGTGGCTGATGAATTCAGCAATTCCTTGCCGACGCAGTGCAAATGAGGAATCTTATTGATGCGCTTGCGTGCATCCTGAGCCAACCGAATCGCCTGGTCTATCAAATCATAGCCATGGATAGCCAATTGGCGGCGTGCGGTGTCGAGGGATGCGAGAATCGGATAGGAAGTCGATGTAGTTGTCAGCATAGACAAAGTAGACTGTACGCGTTTGGGCGATACTAAGCCTTCCCGGACATTTAGTACGGAACTTTGCGTCATGGATCCGCCAAGCTTATGGACTGAAGTTGCTGCCATATCGGCCCCTGCCGCCATTGCCGATACGGGCAGAGATTTGTGGAAATGAATATGGACACCATGTGCTTCATCAACCAATACAGGTACGTTTCGTGCATGCGCAATATCGACAATTCGTTTTAAATCAGCAGCTACACCGAAATAAGTCGGATTGATGACTAAAACCGCTTTGGCATCAGGATATTCGATCATCGCTTTTTCTACTGCTTCGGCTGAAATACCGTGCGAGATGCCAAGTTCTGGATCTACTTCCGGGTGGATGAAAATTGGAATAGCTCCGGCAAAGACGATGGCAGACATAATAGATTTGTGAACATTGCGTGGCACCAATATTTTGTCATTGGGACCGACGACGCTCAGGATCATAGTCATGATGGCGCCGCTTGTGCCTTGTACTGAAAAGAATGTGTAATCTGCGCCGAATGCCTTGGCAGCTAATTCCTGCGCTTCTTTGATCGCGCCTTTAGGCGAATGCAAATCGTCCAGAGGAGCGATGTTTATTAAATCGATGGATAAAATATTATCGCCGACAAATTCCCGGAATGCGGGATCGACGCCCTGGCCTTTTTTGTGACCGGGAATATGGAATTGGATCGGGTGCCGGTTTCGATGCTTTAAGAGCGCATCAAATAACGGAGTTTCTAATTGAGACAATGATAAGCCCACCTCACTATATAAAATGAAAACAAAAAGAATTATAGCATGATGCTACTCGCTATAGTACAAAATAAAAGGATTTTCTGTTGCAGAAGCGAATACATGACATATAGAGAGAAAAGGAGTGAGTCGATGGAATTCAAAACGAGAGTGACAGAACTATTGGGAATCCGCTATCCTATCATACAGGGAGGCTTGGCTTATTTAGCCTATGCGGAATTAGCGGCGGCTGTTTCGAATGCTGGCGGGCTCGGACAAATTACAGCAATGAGCTTAGCCACACCTGAAGAATTGCGGAAAGAAATACAAAGTGTAAAGAAATTGACGGACAAGCCTTTTGGTGTTAATTTTGCGATTGGCGATCATGGGCGTGCATTTTCACATATGCTGGACGTAGCAATCGAAGAAAAGGTGCCGGTGGTTTCGATGACGGGCGGTAATCCGACCCCAATATTTGAACAGCTGAAAGGGACAGATATAAAAAAATTAGTCTTAGTAGCTGCAAGGCGGCAGGCAGAAAAAGCAGAAAGCTTAGGTGCTGACGCTGTGATGGTCGTGGGCCAAGAAGGCGGCGGACATTTAGGGCGTGACGACATCGGAACAATGGTATTGATTCCGCAAGTAGTGGATGCCGTGAAAATTCCAGTGATCGCTTCGGGCGGAATCGGCGATGGCAGAGGATGGATGGCTGCTCATGCACTCGGTGCAGAAGGCATTGAGATGGGTACACGCTTTATCGCAACCAAAGAATGCGTTCATGCTTCACAAGCCTATAAAGACCAGCTGGTCAGCAGCTCGGAGAACGATACGGTTATCATCAAACGCAGCATCGGAGCTCCGGCACGGACCCTGCGCAGCAGCTGGACGGACAAGATTCTGGAAATCGAGAGCAAGACGCCGACTTACGAGGCCTTGAAAGAGTTTATCAGCGGTGAAGCCAACAAACGCTTTATTTATGATGGAGAAAAAGATCAGGGCTTTGGGTGGGCCGGGCAGGTCACAGGGCTGATCAAAGATGTTCCGACGGTTCAGGAACTGATCGACGACATGGTCAGACAAGCTGGAGAAGTCCGGAAAAAATGGGCAATCACTGAATGAAAAGAGGGATGAAAAATGGATTATTCCTATCCATTTTCGATTGAATGGTCTACAGAAGAAATCATTGATGTTGTAAGTTTTTTCGAAGGCATCGAACTGGCTTATGAGAAAGGCATCAATCGGCAGGAATTACTGACGCGTTACCGCAAATTCAAGCAGGTGGTTCCTGCGATATCGGAAGAAAAAACCTACTTCCGTGAATTTGAAGAAGAAAGCGGCTATGCCAGTTTCCCGGTTATAAAAGAAATGAAAGCAGGAACCGGCAGCGAAAGCATCAAACTGAAAAAGAAATGACAGCAAAAAGAACCTGCAGCCTCAGCGGCTGACAGGTTCTTTTATTGGTTGGAGCAAGGCATCGTATACAGGTAATAAAGCATCGAAGGTTTCTTCGGCGAATTGCAGAAACTGTTCCTTATTTAAAGAAGCAGCCTGCTCTCTTGTCAAATGGCGGCCTATCACAAATTCGCCTTTTTTTACGTCGCGCAGGCGAATCAACAACTTTTCAATGCCTTCCTTACCTAATTCGATCAAGGAATCGGCTTGTGGTTTCATATGGTCGCCGGAAGCAACAAAGTCTTCTGACAGGTGATTCAGTACTTCCGAACGAAGCAGGTTTTCAGCCATCGATGTTTTATTCGGTGCTTCGTAAATCACAGCGAGAATAACGAATACATGGCTTTCCCACATGCCAATCTGAAAATGGGGCACCGCTTTATATCCTCTTTTGTAAGGGGCAAAAGCTACCCAGCTGTCGTTCGGTGGATTGACGGTTCTTCGCATATGCTTGGCAACATGCGGAAAAAACTCATCTCCAGTTTTTCCGGAAAAGTATGATGACACTTCAGTGCCAAGCTCTTCGAACTTTGGACGTACGTATTCTTTCAATGCATTCATCCGGGTATCTAGACCAGGAGTGTTAAAAACTTCGAAATCTTGTTCATTCCAGTAAGGCTTCAAGTAAATATCCTCCTTATAAATAGGTAATCAGGTTTCATTTTAACGAAGTTTGGGAAAAAAGAATATAAATACGATTCTGCCAATGGATTTCAGTCGCATAAAGTGGTATTATAATAATTGTAACAAGATTAGTCAGAATTTTCGGAGTATGATGAGAAAGGGGTGCTCATTATGAAACAGATGATTCAGATAATCCGCAAAGCGGATGTAGAGAAGGAATATGTGCACGTGCTGAAACTGGAACTAGATTATGAGCTTGCGTCATTATTCGATGCAATGCAGCAGAAAGATGATAATCAAATTTCAAAAAGCAAGCTGCGTCTCCAAGAGATTCACGTAGAACTGGAGGCCCTCCATGCGCTCTAATCCATCTATACATTAAAGGCATCTGCTGAAGTAAGACAGCAGATGCCTTTTTCGTTATACTGAAATAAATGAGGAGGAATGCATACATGGACTTGCATGCTATGGACAATTACATAAAGTCGCTCATAAAAGAGGCGGGTCACCGAATCCGCAATTCATTTTTGACCGACATCACAATTGAGTCGAAATCAAATGCCAATGATTTGGTGACGAATATCGACAAGGAAATCGAACAATTCTTCATTGGGCGTATCCGCAGGGATTTTCCGGGTCACCGAATTTTCGGAGAAGAAGGCTTTGGAGACGACATCCAGGATTCAGAAGGGGTTATTTGGCTGCTGGATCCGATTGATGGCACCATGAATTTTGTCCATCAGAAACGAAATTTTGCCATTTCATTGGGCATCTATGAAGACGGGGTCGGTAAACTCGGTTATATCTACGACGTTGTCAACGATGATTTATACCACGGTGCCAAAGACGGCGGGGCTTATTACAACGATGAACAGCTGAAGCCATTAATGGAAACAGTAATCACCGAATCGATTGTAGCCATGAATGCTACCTGGGCGGTGCCAAACCGCCGCATAGATCACGAAGCTGCCATCCAGTTGATTCGCGACGTTCGCGGAATGCGTTCTTATGGCTCAGCTGCCCTCGAACTGGCCTATTTAGCAAGTGGACGCGTAGATGCTTATATTTCCATGAGGCTATCTCCGTGGGATATTGCCGGCGGCATGGTCATTGCGCAGGAAGTAGGAGCGGTAACGACGAATTTTAAAGGTGACTCTGCGAACTTATTGAAACAAGATACATTCATCGCAGCCAATCCAGCAATACATCAGGAGCTATTAAATAAATATATTCGGCTCAAGTAAAAAAAGATGCGGAATTCCGCATCTTTTTTTATACTTATAGTAATCCGGCTTCCCGCATTTCTTTTTTCTTTTTGAAGCCCATGCCCATGATGAGACAAAGCAATAAGATTGCCGCAAATATGCCAATTACACTGCGCAGGCCAACAGCTAAGCCAATTCCGACCATGGCCAGTATTGCTGCCAGGGAATACAATACAAAAATCCATTTCGTGTTTTTAATTAAGCTTTTCACTCGATTTTCCTCCCGTAGCTTAGTGCCTGAAATAAAATCTTAGGGTTTTACACCTATATGTGCTATACTAGCACAGTTATAGACATGAAAAAAGAATATTGGAGTGAAATTATGACTAAATTACGTAACGACCTAAGAAACATTGCAATTATTGCCCACGTTGACCATGGTAAAACAACTCTAGTGGATCAGCTTCTACAACAATCCGGAACTTTCCGTTCGAACGAACATGTTGACGAACGCGCGATGGATTCTGGCGATATCGAAAGAGAACGCGGAATTACAATTCTTGCGAAAAATACTGCAATCCAATACAAAGACGCTAAAATCAACATCTTGGATACTCCTGGACACGCTGATTTCGGTGGAGAAGTTGAACGTATCATGAAAATGGTTGATGGTGTTCTATTAGTAGTAGACGCTTATGAAGGCTGTATGCCACAAACGCGCTTCGTACTGAAAAAAGCATTGGAACAAAACCTGAAGCCAATCGTTGTTGTAAACAAAATTGACCGTGACTTTGCACGTCCTGAAGAAGTGGTTGACGAAGTCATCGAATTGTTCATTGAACTTGAAGCGAATGACGATCAATTGGAATTCCCGGTTATTTTTGCATCAGGTATGAACGGCACAGCAAGTCTTTCTTCAGATCCTGCTGATCAGGAAGAAAACATGCAGGTCATTTATGATGCGATCCTGGAACACGTCCCAGCGCCAATCGATAACAGAGATGAGCCACTTCAGTTCCAGGTTGCTCTTCTTGATTATAGTGATTATGTTGGACGTATCGGAATCGGCCGCGTATTCCGCGGGACGATCGAAGTTGGACAATCTGTTTCTTTGATGAAACTTGACGGTTCATTCAAAAACTTCCGTGTTACGAAAATGCATGGTTTCATGGGCCTTAAACGGGTGGAAATCGAAAAAGCGGAAGCTGGCGACTTGATTGCCATTTCTGGTATGGAAGACATCAACGTAGGGGAAACTGTTTGTCCACAGGATCATCAGGAAGCATTGCCGATCCTGCGCATCGATGAACCTACTTTACAAATGACTTTCCTAGTAAACAATAGCCCATTTGCAGGTAAAGAAGGTAAATGGATTACTTCTAGAAAAATTCAGGAACGTTTGGACGCTCAGTTGCAGACTGATGTATCTTTACGTGTAGAACCTACAGATTCACCTGACGCTTGGGTTGTATCTGGACGCGGAGAGCTGCATTTGTCGATCCTTATCGAAAACATGCGCCGTGAAGGATTTGAAATTCAAGTTTCAAAACCTGAAGTTATCGTACGTATGGTTGACGGAGTTCGCTGCGAACCAGTAGAACGTGTTCAAGTAGATGTACCTGAAGAGTATACAGGTTCAATCATCGAATCATTAGGTGAACGTAAAGGCGAGATGCTGGATATGGTCAACAACGGCAGCGGACAAGTTCGTTTAGTGTTTAACGTACCAGCACGTGGATTGATCGGTTACACAACTGAGTTCTTGACACAGACTCGCGGATACGGAATCATCAACCATACATTCGACAGCTACCAGCCAGTTGCTTCTGGCCGTGTGGGCGGACGTCGCCAGGGAGTATTGGTATCTATGGAGCGCGGTAAAGTTTCGACTTACGGCTTGATGGGCATTGAGGACCGTGGTACTGCATTTGTTGAAGTCGGTGCTGAAATCTACGAAGGCATGATCGTCGGAGAACATAACCGCGACAGCGATTTGACAGTGAATATTGTAAAAATCAAAGCTGCAACAAACATTCGTTCAGCTAACAAAGACCAGACAACTACGATGAAAAAAGCACGTTTGATGAGTCTTGAAGAAGCTCTTGAATACTTGAACGATGATGAGTATTGCGAAATTACACCACAAACGATTCGTTTGCGCAAAAAAATTCTTGATAAAAACGAACGTGAACGTATGGCTAAGAAAAAGAAAGTTGCCATCGAAGAATAAGCGAATGGGAAGGATGTATAGCCCGTGGACGATCAAGCTTTTGTCTATGACCATATGTATCCGGTAGCCCGAATTCTATATCAGAATCTGCCGAGCTATGAAATGGCGGGATACGCATTGTTTGCGGTAATTTTCCTGCTTTCGGCATTCGTCTATAAATTGGGGTTTGCTAAAAAGTTATCAATTGGAAAAAATGCATTGATTGGCCTGTTTCTGGCAGTCGGCGGTTTGGGGCTTACGTTTCTGGCCTTTTTCCTGCCGATTGTGGAAGGGCTCGTTATTGCAGCGCTCATACTGATTCTTTATAAAATCCGCCTATGGCGCGAAAAACGCGAAAACGCTGTATCTCATTGAGATACAGCGTTTCAGCTTGTTGAGAAACTAAGATTTTATTCGTTTTTACTTAGTTTAGGTTATGTAGTAAAAAAAGAATCTGAAGTTTTTAGGTCCTTCTGCTA